>NZ_JAMQOJ010000004.1:0-571499 GCF_031626495.1 Natrinema sp. 1APR25-10V2 | reverse complement strand
TAGGGTAGTTTGGCCACGTGTTACTGAGCTATCTGCTACGAGTCTGAACTCGTGCAACTAGCATGGCTAAATCGGACTCCAATAGCAATGACCTCCGGCAGGATCAACCGGAATGCTCTTCCCCAGCGGAGCTGGGGAGGTTGGCGGTGAATGTTGGTACACACTCACACTTGTTGCTAATGGTCCACGTTCGATGACACACGGTCGGTCGCGATGACCGGTCGGGCGTCACCGAACTACCAAGGCTAACATCAGATCCCATCTGTACGGCGGACCGCAGGGGTAGGATCCTCATTTCCTTCGGACGTATTCGTAAGCCGTCTGGGGTACATAACCCCTTCGGACCACGACCGTCCGAGAACGGGACGACGACTCGAGAGTCGACCGAGCCGTCGATCACGCGTTCGTTGCGTTAACATCCGAATACCCTCGTACACTTAAGGGCGTCGGATCGTTCCCACGCCGGAAACCGCACCCGGCGAGGGTGTGTGCGATCCAAACTGAACGCCCTGATACGTATAAAGGCGTCGGATCGCTGCGGCCGGCAACGCCGGCCGCGAGCACATCTTCTTCGGAACGCCCGTATACTGATAAGGCCATCGGATCGAACCGACGGCGCGTCAGAGGGTGGATGCCGTGCCTACCTCCGCGCCGGGTTTCGGCCGGAGGGAACGTGGCGGTGTGCGCCACGTCGTTCGCATTAGTGTGGAAGGCCGGGTTGGTATATAAGGCCGTCGTCTCGGTCGACCATCGGAACCCGCTACCATGACACGGTTTTCCATGAGAAGATAGGGTAGATGACACTAATAAAGAGAGTAGTTCGCTCGAGCGGCGATATCGGTCGGCAGAATGTCACGCGGGCGGAGGTCGGCCGGTCATCCCACCCTCGAAGGTACGGTCGGGCCGGATGATACCCGCGTGGTCGCACTCGAGCGCACACGCGCAAGAAGGTGTCGTGTCGCGGGAGACGCATCGATGCCGATAAACCACGTGCGTTGTAAGGGGCAGACGAATGGTCCGGGACCCGTTCGCTTCGAAGTCGACGCCGTCCGCAGAGGAGATCTGCTCTGCGCTGGACGATCCCGACTGCCGTGAAATCATCCGGAAGCTAGAGGAACCGATGACGGCGTCCGAGTTAACGAAGCAATGTGAGATCCCGCAGTCGACACTGTACCGAAAGCTCGAGTTACTGACCGAATCGACTCTGCTCGAGGAGTCGACCGAGATCCGTCAGGACGGCCACCACGCGAGTAAGTACTCGGTCGCGTTCGACGAGATTACGCTCTCGCTGGACGAGGATCGATCGCTGGCGGTCCAGATCGAGCGGCCGGCCCGGACGGCGGACGAGCGGCTCGCGGAGCTGTGGTCAGAGGTGCGGAAGGAAACATGAATCCATTTCCCAGCGGATCGGCCGAGACGATGCTCGCACTGGCGGTCGTCAAGACGCTCGTGCTCGTCGTCGGGAGCGTCATTACGTACTTCGCGTTCAAAGCGTACCGTCGAACCCGACAGCCGGCGCTCGGCTATCTCACCGCCGGCTTCGGGCTCGTCACGCTCGGACTGGTCCTGGCCGGCATGCTGTACGAAGTACTCGGCGTCGGTCTCGCGACGGGCATTCTACTCGAGAGCTGTCTGGTGCTCATCGGCTTCGTCGTGATCGCCTACTCGCTGTACGTACAGTAAGTTCGCGACTGAAAACTCCGCTTCGTATCGTCTCGAGGAACATTTTTCACCGCGTAGCTACGGGAAGTCGTGTTCCGACGGCATCGCCCGGCCGTTACCGGTTCAACGTATGAATCGCGTGATCGAGCGCGTTTTCGGCGGCTTCCATCACCGATTCCGAAAGCGTCGGGTGAGCGTGGACGGTCGCGGCGACGTCCTCGAGCGTCGCCCCGAGCTCGATCGCGAGCCCGAGTTCGGCGATCAGCTCCGACGCTTCGGGGCCGACGATCGACGCGCCCAGCAGGTAGCCGTCGGCCTCGTCGGCGACGACTTTGACGAAGCCGTCCGAGTCGCCCGTCGTCAGCGCGCGGCCGCTGGCCCGGAAGGGGAATGTTCCGACAGTGGTCTCGAAGCCCGCCTCCTCGGCTTCGGATTCGGTCATACCGACGGTGGCGATCTCGGGGTCGGTGAAGACGACGGCCGGCATCGCCTGGTGGTCGAGGGCGGCGGGCTCGCCGGCGATCACTTCCGCGGCGACTTTTCCTTCGGCGCTGCCCTTGTGGGCAAGCATCGGTTCGCCGGCCACGTCACCCACGGCGAAGATGTGGTCGACGTTCGTGCGTGCGCGCGAATCGGTATCGATGAATCCGCGCTCGTCGGTTTCGATTCCCGCTTCCTCGAGGTCGAGCGTGTCCGAGACCGGTTCGCGGCCGACGGCCACCAGCACGTTCTCGACGTCGAGTTCGAGACGATCGTCCGCGACTTGCTCCGCCGTGCTCCCGCCGTCGGCGGCAGTTTGCTCCGCCGGCTCGGCGACGACGCGGATCCCGCCTTCCTCTCGGTCGTGCCAGTCTGACGCGGTGTAGCCGAACTCGAACTCGATCCCGAGGTCGGTCGCTCGCTTCTTTACGGGACGTTTGAGATCGTCGTCGTATCCCGGCAGGATCGAGTCGAGCATCTCGAGGACGGTCACGTCGGTCCCCAGCTTGGCGAAGACGCTCGCCAGCTCCATGCCGATGTAGCCGGCACCGACGACGACCAGCGAGTCGGGGACGGAGTCGAGGGACAGCGCCTGCCTCGAGTCCAGCACGGGCTCGTCCGCGAAGTCGAAGTTCGGGATCTCGATGGGGCGAGAGCCGGTCGCGACGACTGCGTGCTCGAACTCGAGGCTCTCCGAGCCCTGGCCCTCGCCGCTGTGAGAGACGCGAACCGTGTTTTCGTCGACGAAGTGAGCGGTTCCCTCGAGGAGGGTAACCCCGTTCGCCTTGCAGAGTTTCTCGACGCCGCTCGTGAGCTGGTCGACGACGCCGTCTTTCCAGTCCATCATGCCGGCGAGATCGATCGCCGGGTCGGCGTGGATGCCCATCTCCTCCGCGGTGGCGGCCTCGTGGGCGACGTCCGTCGCGGTGATCAGCGCTTTCGACGGGATACAGCCGTAGTTCAGGCAGGTCCCGCCGTAGGCGTCTTTTTCGACGAGCGTCACGTCCAGATCGAGCTGTCCGGCGCGGATCGCGGCCACGTAGCCGGCCGGGCCAGCGCCGATGACCAGTACGTCCGTACCGGTGGTGACGTCTCCGACGACCATCAGTAAGCGCCTCCTCTCGCGTCCGTTGACTCCGTGTTCGGGCTCATTGTCAGTGTCTCAGTGTAGGGTCACTCGAGCAGTAGTAAGCTCGGGTTCTCGAGGTACTCCATAACGGTGTTCGTAAACCGTGCGCCGACGGCACCGTCGATAAGCCGGTGGTCGAACGACAGCGACAGGGTCAGTACCGAACGGGGTTCGATCGATTCGTCGCCGTCGTCGTCGGTCACTACGCGCGGCTTGCGCTTGATCTCGCCGATCGCGAGGATGCCTGCTTCGGGGTAATTGAGGATTGGCGTGGCGTACTCGCCGCCGATACCGCCGACGTTCGTGACCGTGAACGTCGATCCCCGCAGTTCGTCGGGACTGATCGTCCGATCGCGGGCCTTCTGGACGAGCTCGTTCATCTCGGAGGAGAGCTGCAGGAGTCCCTTCCGGTCGGCGTCCTCGAGGACCGGCACCATCAGTCCGACGTCGGTCGCGGTCGCGATCCCGATGTTGTAGTAGTCGCGGTAGACGATCTCGTCGTTCGCCTCGTCGATGACCGCGTTCATCTCGGGGAACTCCTTCAGCGCCGCCACGACGGCCTTCACGATGAACGGCATGTAGGTCAGCCGGATGCCGCGTTCGTCGGCGCGCGGCGCGAGGTCCTCGCGCGCCTCGACGAGTTCGGTCACGTCGACCTCGTCGTGGTGAGTGACGTGGGGCGCGCTGTATTTCGACTCGACCATCGCGTCGGCGATCGTCTTGCGAACCCCCCGGAACGGTTCGCGGCGTTCGCGCTCGCCGTCGGCGAACTGCGTTCCCTTTGTTCCGGCCTGCCCGCCGGCTTCGATCGCGTCCCTGTCCGCTTCCTGCGCCCGGCGCTGTGTCTCAGCGTACTCGCGAACCGCTTCCGGCGTGACGAACGCCTCGCCGTCGCGCTCTTCCGTCGCGGGAACGGCGTCGATGTCGATCCCCTCTTCCTCGGCAATCCGCCGGGTCGCGGGGGCGGCCAGCGTCCTGTCGCGATCAGCGGACTCGGCGTTCGCCGGCGGCTCGGTCCGCTGTGGACTCGAGGCCGCCTCGGTGCCGGCTCTCGAGTCCGTGACAGTGTCCTCGCCGGCAGCGTCCGCGCTCGAGTCGGCCGAACCGGATTCGACCACGTCGGACTCGTCACCGACGGCCTGGGGCTGCGCTCGACCCGCTGCGTCGTCGCCCCCGCCGCTCGCGGCGGCCCGAACGTCGGCCGCGGTGATGCGACCGCCGGGGCCGCTGCCCTCGATCCTCGAGAGGTCGATGCCCTCCGCTCGCGCCATCCGACGGACGCGTGGCGGCGCGAAGACCCGGTCGTCGGGCGCCGCGACCGCCTCGGTGTCGGCCCCGGTCGCGCCGGGACTGCCAGCCGACTCGCCGCCTTCGCCCGGTTCGTCGACGCCAGCGGGCTCGCTCGTCCGCTCCCGTTCGGATTCGGTCGGCCTCGACTCGCTCTCGCTCGCAGTGTCACCGCTCGTCTCACCCTCGACGTCGAACGAGATGATCACCGTCCCGACGGGAACGACCTCGCCCTCCTCGACGTGTAGTTCGCGCACCGTGCCGTCGACCGGTGCGGGCACTTCCACGAGCGCCTTGTCGGTCTCGACCTCCGCGACCGGCTGGTCTTCGGAGACCGCGTCGCCCGCCTCGACCAGCCACGTGACCAGTTCGCCCTCCGCGACCCCCTCGCCGACGTCCGGCAGTTCGAACTCCCTGACCATATCAGAACCCCACCGCGTCTCGGATGCCGTCTTCGATGCGCGCCGCCTCGGGGAGGTAGTAGTCCTCGAGCGCGTACAGCGGGAACGGCGTGTCGAAGCCCGTGATACGCTCGATCGGCGCTTCCTGGTACAGCAGCGCTTCTTCCTGGAGGGTCGCGGTGATCTCCGCACCCAATCCGCCCGTCTTCGGGGCCTCGTGGACGACCGCTGCGCGGCCGGTCTTCTTGAACGATTCGACGATCGTCTCCTCGTCCAACGGCGACACCGTCCGCAGGTCGACGACCTCCGCGTCGATGCCCTCGTCGGCGAGGTTCTCGGCGGCCTCGAGCGTCGGCCGGGTCATCGCGCCCCACGTGTAGACCGAGATATCGCTCCCTTCGCGGCGGACGGCCGCCTCGCCGATCGGCACCTCGTAGGATTCCTCGGGCACGTCCTCACGGAACGCCCGGTAGATGAGCTTCGGCTCGAGGAAGATCACCGGATCCGGGCTCCGAATCGCGCTGATGAGCAGCCCCTTGGTGTCGTACGGCGTCGAGGGCATGACGACCTTCAGGCCGGGCTGGTGGACGAACATCGCCTCCGTCGACTCGGAGTGGTGTTCCGGCGCTCGGATGCCGCCGCCGTAGGGGGCACGGATGACGAGCGGGCAAGTGAATCGTCCGCGCGAGCGCGTCCGCAGGCGCGCGGCGTGCGAGACGATCTGGTCGAATCCGGGATAGATGAAGCCCATGAACTGGATCTCGGGCACCGGCCGCATCCCGTAGGCGGCCATCCCGATCGCCGTCCCGACGATCCCGGACTCGGCGAGGGGCGTGTCGATCACCCGGTTCTCGCCGAACTCGTCGTACAGCCCCTCGGTCGCGCGGAAGACGCCGCCGTTCCGGCCGACGTCCTCGCCCATGACGACGACGTCGTCGTCGCGTTCCATTTCGGTGTGCAACCCGTCCTGTACCGCCTGTACCAGCGTGAGACTTTCCGAGCTTGATTCTGCTGCCATGATATCACTCCAAGAGCGCGTCGTCGCCGTGGTCCTCGCGGATCGATTCGAAGTACTCGAGCTGTTTCTGTAGCCGTCGGGGCATCCCCTCGTAGACGTGCGCGAAGATCTCCTCGGGCTCGGGGCGTTCGGACGACTCCGCGGCCTCGATCGCGTCGGCCACGTCCTCCTCGATCCGGGCCTCGATCGCGTCGATCCGTTCGTCGTCGAGCACGCCGATCGACCGGAGGTAGGTCTCGAGGCGCGGGATCGGATCCTTTTGCTTCCAGCGCTCGACCTCCTCGTCGTTACGGTAGACGGAGGGGTCGTCAGCGGTCGTGTGCGCGCCGAAGCGGTACTGGACCGCCTCGATCAGCGTCGGTCGCAGTTCGCCGGGGCCGGGGTCCTTCGCCTTCTCGACGGCTTCTTTGGTGACTTTGTACACCGCCAGCGGGTCCATGCCGTCGACCTGGACGCCCTCGAAGCCGTAGGCGGTCGCCTTCTGAGCCAGGGTGGCGCTCGCCGTCTGGCGTTCGCGCGGCACCGAGATGGCCCACTGGTTGTTGTTACAGAAGAAGACGTTCGGCGTGTCGAAGACGCCGGCGAAGTTCAGCCCCTCGTGGAAGTCGCCCTCCGAGGTCGCGCCGTCGCCGAAGTAACAGACGAACGCCTTCTCCTCGCCCTTGAGCCTCGAGGCCCAGGCCGCGCCCGTCGCGTGGGGGATCTGGGTCGCGATCGGCACCGCGACCGAGAACATGTTGACGTCCTTGGGGATGTAGTTGCCTCGCTCGTGACCCATCCAGTAGAGCAGCGTGCGCTCGAGGGAGAGGCCCCGAACCAGCCCGACGCCGTGTTCGCGGTAGCTGGGGAAGACCCAGTCCTCCTCGGCCAGCGCGTGGGCGCTGCCGACCTGTGCGCCCTCCTGGCCCGATAGCGGCGGATAGGTCCCCATCCGCCCCTGGCGCTGGAGGCTGACCGCCCGCTCGTCGAAGCGGCGCACGAGTCGCATCTGCTCGTACATCTCGACGAGTTCGTCCTCGGTGAGGTCGGGCACGTCGGCACCCTCGCGAACCCGACCGGCGTCGTCGAGTACCTGTACTCGCTCGTCGGGATCGCGCTGTAACGTACTCACGGGGAAACCCACCTGTACATACGCTACCAGACTATCGCTCACCGTAAAGGAGTTTCCCAAAATAGTTTACTATTGGTGAGAGTATTGCCTCACAGCCGTCGAACTATCGGGCGATACGCGACAGTACTGGACATGATAGATCGAAAATAGCCATTTTTTGATGTACGTCGGATTTTGCTTCGGTTTCCAAGCCGAGACTGGACGAAAGAGAAGTGTAATCGAGTCCGGACCGAATCCGTCCGGTCGGTGACTGCCTCTCAGGACTCCGTCTGCTGGGAGGCGGATCGGTGCGCGTCGGCCCTCGCCGCCGCGACGCTCTTGCCCTCACGCAGAACCGCATCGACGAACAGTTCGCCGGCCTTGTACGACGAGCGGACCATCGGTCCGCTCGCGCAATAGAGGAACCCTAACTCGTCCTCGGCGACGCGTCGCCACGTCTCGTACTTGTGGGGATGATCGTAGCGCTGGACCTCGAGGTGATTCCTCGAGGGGCGCAGATACTGCCCCAGGGTGACGATGTCGACGCCGCGCTCGCGCAGATCGGCCAGCGTTCGGTAGACCTCGTGGTCGTACTCGCCGTGGCCGAGCATGATCGAGGTCTTGGTGTAGATGTCCGATTCGCGGTCGACGTACTCGAGCACCGAGAGGCTCTGCTCGTAGCCGGCGCGGCGGTCGCGGACGGGGAACTGCAGGCGCTCGACAGTCTCGACGTTGTGGGCGATCACGTCGGGTTCGGCGTCGACGATCTTCCGAACGAGCCGTTCTTCGCCCCGAAAGTCGGGGATGAGGACCTCGACGAGGATGCCGGGGTGGCGGGCCTTGATCTCGCGGATCGTCTCGGCGAAGTGACCCGCGCCCTGATCGGGGAGGTCGTCGCGGTCGACGCTCGTGAGGACGACGTAGTCGAGGCCGATCTCCGCGACGGCGCTCGCGACGTTTTCCGGCTCGTCCGGGTCGAGGGGCTCCATCCCGCCGGTTTGGACGTCACAGAAGTTGCAGGCTCGAGAGCAGCGGTCGCCCATCAGCATGAAAGTGGCCGTCCCGCCGCCGGTTTCGGTATCGGACGCTCCGCTCCCGCCGGGACCGGCTCGTCCCGACCAGCACTCCCCGAGGTTGGGGCAGTTGGCTTCCTCACAGACGGTGTGGAGGTCGTGCTCGCGCAGCGTCTCGCGGATGCCGGCGAACTCCTGCCCCGACGGCGGCCGACTCTTCAGCCAGTCGGGCTTTCGGGCGCGGCTCATAGTCGTGTATCGGACCGAGCAGTGAAAAACCGTGTCGGTCGGAGCCGTCCGATTACCTCGCCTCGCAGTCGACCCGTCGGCTCCACGGCGAGGCGGTCAAGGTCACCGTCAATACGCCTGACTCTCCGCGAGACCGGAGGTAACCACCCCCTTACCCCGATAGCTTTACAGACGGGTACGGAATAGGCGGGGCCGATGGCACTCGGCTCGACGCCCGACTGGTTCCATATCGGCGACGACGAGAGCGTCGTCTGGGAGAGCCGCCCCCATCCAATCACGATGGGTAGCGAGCTACCGGTCGGGGTCGGAATCGCGCTCGCCGGGATGCTCGTCGCCGGCTGGAGCGCCACCGACGGCGTCGGCCTCTTGACGCTGCTGGGCGTCCTCGTCGCGGTGGTGGGCGCGGCCGTCGCGGTCGGTCGCTACCTCGTCTGGACGAACACCCGCTACGTCATCACCTCCTCGGAGCTCTACAAGAAGCGAGGGATCGTCTCGAGAGACGTCACCCAGTTTCGACTCGAGCGCGTCCAGAACACCAGCCTCAGCCAGAGCGGGATCGGTCGCCTGCTGGGGTACGGCGATCTGACCGTCTACACCGCCGGATCGGGCGATCCGGAGCTAACCTTCGAACGCGTCCCCCAGCCAGAACGAGCGAGCAGTCGTCTCAGCGACCAGCTCGAGAGCGTCGCACCCGATAAGCCAGCCGCCTGAAAAGAATACGGACAGACCACAAGACACATTAGATAAAGTGTGATCCGGGACCAATACAATGGCTTCGAACCTGTCCGCGTCGGATCGTGTCCCGGTAACGCGTCGCTCGAGTCTCGCGGCGAGCGCGGGGGCCGGCGTCCTCGCCGCCGTGGTCGGCTACCTCGTGACCTACCTGCTCGTCAGCGGCGAGGTCCGCGACGCCTTCGGTGACGACGTCGCGACGTGGAAGGGGGTCGCCTGGTATTTTTACGAGGCACACCTGGTCGACATCCAGGCCAGCAGCCAGGTCGGCTCGCTCGGCGGGACGAGAACCCTCGACCTCATCGCCCAGTCGGACAGCGCTGGTGCGGGCCTGCTGTACGTGCTCCCGCCGCTCGTCCTGGTCGCAGCCGGCGGCTTGCTGGCCGTCCGGTGGAACGCGACCGACCTCGGCGAAGCCGTCATCGTCGGCGCACCGGTGGCGGTCGGCTACGGTGCGGTCGTGGGCCTCGGTGCGCTCGTCGCGGAGGCCAGCGCCAGCGGGTCCGCGTTCGGGATCGAAGCGACCACCTCGACCGGCCCGGAGCTACTCCCCGCTATCGTCCTCGGTGGCGTGCTGTACCCGCTCGTGTTCGCCACCGCCGGCGCGGTCCTCGCGGTCGCGACACGGTGAGTGCGCGGTAAGCGCGGTCGGCGACCGCGCGACGTACGCGCCGAGGCTCGAAGGAAACGCCTTTGACCCGGCACCCCCCGTTTCCGTGTGATGGAGGTCGCCGAGGTTCTCCCCGAATTCGCCGACGCTTTTGCCTTCGAGGAGTTCAACCGGATGCAACGCGAGGCACTGCCCGCACTGCTCGAGACCGACGAGAACGTGGTCGCGAGCGCGCCGACGGCCTCGGGGAAGACCGCGCTCGCGGAGCTCGCGATCTGCAAGACGCTGTCCGACGGCGGGACGGCGCTGTTTATCGCCCCGATGCGAGCGCTGACCAACGAGAAGGAAGACGACTGGGACCGCTTCGAGAGTCTGGATTATTCGGTCTACGTCGTCACCGGCGAGCGCGACCTGAACCCGCGGCGCGCGCGCCGGGCGGACATCCTCGTGATGACCCCCGAGAAACTCGACTCGGCGACCCGGAAACACGACTCGCGCCGGTACGACTTCGTCACCGACATCGACGTCTGCGTCATCGACGAGGTCCACCTGCTCGACGCCGACCGCCGTGGCTCGGTGCTCGAGGTGACGATCTCCCGCCTGCGGCGGCTCTGTGAGCCCCGCATCGTCGCGCTGTCGGCCACGATGCCCAATGTCGACGACGTGGCGGCGTGGCTCGACGCCCCGGCGGAGAACACCTTCGAGTTCGGCGAGGAGTACCGCCCCGTCGAACTCAACGCGGGCGTCAAGACTTACACGCACGGCGAGAACTCGTTCGCGGACAAGTACCGTCGCCTGTATCGGGCGCTCGACCTCGCGGAACCCCACCTCCGCGAGGACGGCCAGTCGCTGGTGTTCGTCTCCTCCCGGCAGGACACCGTCCGAGCCGCGAAGAAGGCCCGCGACGAGATCGCCGAACGGGACATCCCGATGGGCGCACGCGGCGATTACGATTTTCACACCGAATCGAAGGAACTCGAGAACGACACGCTCCGGAATTCGGTGTTAGACGGCGTCGCGTTCCACCACGCCGGCCTCTCGAAGAACGACCGCGATCTCGTCGAGGAGTGGTTCAAAGCGGGCCACGTCGAACTCCTCTTTTCGACCTCGACGCTGGCGTGGGGAGTCAACCTGCCCGCCCGCTGTGTGGTAATTCGCGATACGAAGCTTCACGACCCGCTCGAGGGCGAGGTCGACATGAGCCCGCTCGACGTGCTCCAGATGCTCGGCCGCGCCGGCCGGCCGGGCTACGACGACGTCGGCTACGGCTGGGTCGTCTGCGATTCCGCCGAGGCCGACAAGTACCGCCGGCTGCTTCGCGACGGCAAGGAGATCGAGTCCCGACTCGCCGAGAGCCTCGAGACCCACCTCAACGCCGAGATCGCGATGGGGACGATCACCGATCTCGATGACGTGATGGACTGGCTCGAGACGACCTTCTACTACGTTCGCGGTCAGTCGAAGCCCGACGACTACGACTTCCCGAACCTGCGCCAGCGGGTCCGGGACTGCCTCGAGGGGCTGGTCGAGCGCGGATTCGTCGAGACCGGCGCGGACCTCTCGATCGAGGCCACGCCGCGGGGCGTCCTGACCTCCAAGTACTATCTGCGGCTCGACACCGCGGCCCGCTTCGCAGCACTGTGCGACCGCGTGGGGGAGGGAGGCGACGAACTCACGGCCGGCGACATCCTCGAGGCGGTCGCGACCGCCGAGGAGTTCGACTCGGTCTCGGCCCGGCAGGACGAGCGCGAGGCGGTCAACGCGGTGCTGGTCGGCGAGAACACGGAGGGCCTCGAGGCAGGCCAGCGGAAGGTGCTCGCGATCCTCCGCGGCGCGGCCAGCGGCTCGACGCCGGCCGAACTGCGCAGCGACGCCTGGGTCATCCGACGAAACGCGACGCGGCTCCTCTCGGCGCTCGGGGCCTTCCTCGATCGCTTCGTCGGCCCCCACGCCGCGAACCTCGCGCGCCGGGTCGAGGCCCGCATCGAGAACGGCGTCGCCGAGGACGCGGTCGGGCTGACGGCCATCGACGGCGTCGGACCGGGTCGGGCGAGCAAGCTCGCCAAAGAAGGGCTGTCGACCCCCGGCGACGTCGTCGGCGCGGGCGTCACGGGACTCGTCGACGCCGGACTCTCCGAGGGCGTCGCCGAGCGCGTCTACGAGGGGGCCCAGTCGCTGCCCTCGATCGACCTCGAGTGGGGGCGGTTCCCCGATTCGATCGCAACGGGCGAGAACGAAGTCTGCGACGTCACGGTCCGAAACGTCGGGGAGCCGGCCCGCGCCGGGATTCGTGTGACCGTCAACGGCGTCGAGATGACGAGCACGAATACCTACCTTCGCGACGCCGAGACCCTCCCGGTCGGCGTCTTCGGTGCCGACGCCGACGAACTCGAGTTCACCGTCAGCGTGGCCTTCCCCGAGGAGCCGCTGCTGCCGATCGAGGGGAGCCGGACGGTCAACGTTCGGTAGCGGCGAAAACGGCCCGTTACGCCCGTTCGACCAACTCGAGCACGGCGTCTCGAAGCGCTGCCGGCGAATCCACGATCTCGTCCGCCGACGAGCGATCGATGTCGCCGTGGGCCTCGATCCGGTAGGCGACGACGATCGCGCCCGCTCGAGCGCCCGCCTCGATCCCGTTTTCGGAATCCTCGACGACCACGCACTCCTCGGGAGCAACGCCGAGTTCGTCGGCTGCGTACTCGAAGACGTCGGGGGCCGGCTTGCTCGCCGCGTCGATGTCGTCAGCGCTGATGACCCGATCGAAGTCGCCCTCGAGGTCGAACCGCTCTACGACCATCCCGATCCAGTCGTGGGGCGACGAGGAGACGAGCGCCGTCGGAACTCCGCGGTTCTCGAGTTCGGCCAGCAGATCGTGGAGTCCCTCGAGCGCGTCGGCTCGCTCGGTGTAGATCTCCTTGGCGGCCTCGTTGAACCGCCGGATCCACTCCTCGCGGGAAATCTCGGTTCCGTACTCCTCCTCGAGGTAGTCGTAGATCTCGCGGAAGTTCATCCCGCTCGTCTCGGCGAGATCGACGTCCTCGTCGGGGACGGCCGCCGGGAAGAGCTCCTCGCGCTCGAAGTCGACCCAGAAGTCCTCGCTGTTGACCAGTACGCCGTCCATATCGAACAGCACAGCAGTCATGTGCGTCGGGCTATTCGACGGCCGCGTATAGCCGTTTGGCACGACCGACGATTACGCGACGACCCGGCCGCGGCGCTCGTATTCCATCTCGGTCGCGACCGTTTCCGCCACGTCCGGGCCGAACTCGCGCTCGAGGAACCACAGCGCCAGATCGATCCCCGACGTGACCCCGCCGGCGGTGAGGACGTCGCCGTCGTCGACGACGCGCCCGTCGATCAGGTCCGCCCCGGCGGCCTCGAGATCGTCCCGCGCGACGGCGTGTGTGGTCGCGGGACGGTCCGCGAGAATCCCCGCCTCGGAGAGCACCATCGCGCCGGTACAGACCGAGGCGATCGTCGTCCCGTCGTCGTACCGCTCGCGGACGGTCTCGGGGAGCGCGCCGTCCTCGACGACCGCCCGGACGCCGCCCTCGGTAGTCCAGCCGCCGCCGGGGACCACGAGCAGGTCCGGCCGGCCCAGCGTCCCGTTCGGTTCGACCCGGAGGTCGTGACTGGCCGTCACGAGATCGGTCTGCGCCAGGGTCACCAGCCGCGTCTCGAGCGATGCACCGGCCTGGGCCCCGTTCTCGAGGACCTCGTAGGGGCCGATGGCGTCGAGTTCGTCGAAGCCGTCGAACAGCACGATTTCGGCGGTCGTATCGATCATATGTGATGGTTGCCGGCGGCGGGCAAGTCCGTTGCGTCTCGGGCAGCCGACGCCAGCCATCGGGCTGTGATCGTCCGCGGCGACTCGTCAGTCGGCCCGCCCGAGCCGTCGACGTGACTCGAGTCGGATGCGACCGGGCGTCGCCGACTCAGCCTCGGTTGATCTGCGTTGAACGGGCCACAAACGGGCGAAAACGTCCGTCAAACGAGTTCAAACGGTGGAAAAGCGCGTTCACGACAGCACCCCTTCAAGGCCATCGGACCACCGAGAAACGACTGCGAGCTATGAAACGAACGACCCTCATCGCGGTTGCACTCGCCGCATTGCTCATGATCACCGGGTTCGCCGCTGCGGCACCCGGCAACGCTCCCGTGTCCGTGGATACGGACGCGGACAGCACGGACGAACAGCCCGCGAACGAACGCGCACAGTCCGCGGACGAACGCGACGACCGAAGCGAGAACGGAGCCGCCGCTGACACCGGTGCTGACGACCGGAACGGACAGGGGCCGAACGTCGACCTCCCTGATCAGGTCCCCGACCACGTCTCCGAAATCCACGACCGTATCTCGTCGTTCCTGAGCGGGACCCTCGACGGATCGCTCGGCGACGCGATCAGCGACGTGACGCCGGCCGACGGTGACGAAGAGAATGCCGACGATACCAGCGACGACGACACCAGCGACGACGACACCAGCGACAACGACACCAGCGACGACGACACCGAATCGACCGACGAATAGGCGACCCACTAGCTAACTCATCCCATGCCCCCATTCGCTCCGCCGGCGACGATCGGTCTCGAGGACCGGCTGCTCGCGTTCGCCGTGAGCCTGCTGATCGGTGGCGTGGCCCTCCACGCCGGTACCCACATCGTCGCGGACGCCCGCGACTACGGCCACGCGGTAGTGACCGCGCTACTCGCCGCACTGGCCTGGGCGCTCCTCGAGTCGGTGCCGCTGATCGGGGGGCTGCTGGCGATCGTCGCCTGGGTCGCGGTCGTCAAATGGCGCTACGACCTCGGCTGGCTGCGGTCGACCGGGGTTGGCGTCGCCGCCTGGGCGGCCGCGGTCGTCGTCCTCGCGGCCCTCGAGTTGGTCGGTATCGGCTCGGTCTCGGCACTGGGCGTGCCGGGCGCCTGACGTAGTCCCGCTGGCGTTTCTACCCGAAACCTCCGCTAACGCTTCTCGCACTGCGGACCGGATTTTTCGACCGTCGGGTCGGACAGTCGTTACTGACAACGAACGGTCACGGATCGAGCGTTTCGTGTGGTTTAAGCGACGGCACGAGCATCGGGCGATATGAACGTTCGCGTCGGCGTCACGGTCGCAGTCGTCGCGGCACTTCTCGTCGGCGCGGGGCCGATCGCGGCCGCAGCCGAACCGCTTTCGTCCGAGACCGAACGGACCCAAGCGAGCCCGTTCACGCTCCAGGGAGAGCAGATCGACGCCGACGAGGTTCGGATGGACGTCTCGCTCCGGCCGAACGGGACCGCCGAGTGGTCGGTCGAGTTCTGGATGCGTCTCGACGACAACGAGAGCGCGACGGCGTTCGAGTCGTTGCGAGACGACATTCGGGACGATCCGGGGAATCACACGCAGGCGTTCGCCGACCGGATGCGAGACACGGTCTCGACGGCGAGTAACGCGACGGGCCGCGAGATGTCCGTCGACGGCTTCGCGGTGGCAACCGATCGACAGTCGTTCGCGCGCGAGTACGGCGTCGTCAGGTACACCTTCCGCTGGCACGGGTTCGCCGCCGTCGAGGGCGACGAACTGCGCGCGGGCGACGCGCTCGAGGGGATCTACCTCGACGACGGGACGCGGCTGCTGATCGCGTGGCCCGACGGCTACGAGCGAACGTCGGTCGCGCCGGAGCCTGACGAGGAACGCGACCGAGCCGTGCTCTGGCGCGGCGGCGAGACGGACTTCGTCTCCGGCGAGCCCCGCGTCGTCGTCACCGCCGCGGGATCGGGGCTGCCGACGGCAGCCCTCGCGGCCGTCGCGGTCGTCCTGTTCGGCGGTGCCATCGGCGGCTGGTGGTACTACACCCGTCGCGTACGAACCGACGACGGGGGTCCAGATCCCGGGCCGGCTCCCGAGGCCGAGTCGGCTCGAGCCGGTCGCTCCGGGACCGATTCACCACCGTCCGCAACGGCGGGTGACGAGTCGCCGAACGCTACCGCGACCGATTCGCCGGACCCGGAGCTGCTCAGCAACGAAGAGCAGGTCCTCCGTCTCCTCAGGGAGCGCGGCGGCCGGATGAAACAGCAGGCGGTCGTCGAAGAGCTCGACTGGACCGACGCGAAGACCAGCAAGGTCGTCAGCGGGCTCCGCGATGAGGGGAAACTCGAGTCGTTCCGACTCGGCCGCGAGAACGTCCTCTCGCTGCCAGGGGCCGACGACGAAATCGTCGCGGACGCCGACGGTGACGGAGCGGAATGACGCGAGATCCCGGACGCGGCGGACCGACTCGGCGGGCGGGGCCGACAAGCGTACAAATCGGCGAAATCGCCCGACGGAAACGGAACGAAAACGGCGTTGAACCGGATCAACCGTCGCTGAACCCAAGTCATCGACTCGCGTAGACGGCAGCAATCGAATACGAAATCCACCAATGAACCGAACCACGTCGATCACGCTGGCAGTGTTGCTCGTCGCCGCGGCGGTCGCGGTCCCCCTCGCCGCGGCGAGCGTCGTCTCGAGCGGAACCGCGCAGGCCGACACCGACGCCGCGGGGAACGACTCGATCGAACCCGGCGCGCAGTTCGCCGCCGCGGTCGGCGTCCAGAACGCCGACGTCAGCGGCGATCTCTCGGAGCGGGCCTTCAGCGTCAGAATCGCGAACGCGGAGACGAACGAGACCAGAGCGGCCATCGTCGACGATCAGTTCGCAGCGACCGATGCGCGCCTCGAGCGACTCGAGGCCAGACTCGAATCGCTGAACGAATCCCGGGCGGCCGGCGAGATCGACGAGGGGCGCTACCGTGCGGAGGTCGCAACGGTCGTCGCCCGGATCGGGGCCGTCGAGCGGCAGGCCGCGGCGCTCGAGCGTACCGCGGCCGGCTTGCCCGAGCGTGCGCTCGCCGACCGTGGCGTCGATCTCGAGTCGATCCGATCGCTACGCGACCGCGCCGGGGAGCTCGGTGGACCGGAGACCGCGGCGATCGCTCGGTCCGTCGCTGGCGACGACGTCGGCCGATCGGTCGGGAGCGATCGCGCTCCGGGCGACCCGATCGCCGGAGGGAACCGACGCGGCGGCCCCGACACGAGCGATGAGAACGGGACGGCGACGGAGACAGCCGACCCGGCTCGATCCGGGTAGCGCCGATCCGGCCGCCCGCACACCCGTTTTTTGGCTCTCGGAAGCGAAGCGTAGAGAAATGGTGTACGCATATACGACGGTCGACGCCGCGACCGGCACGTCCGAGGCGGTGTGCGAGGCACTCGCAGACGTCGAGGGCGTCGTCGACGCGCACGTCATCGCAGGCGACTTCGACGTGCTAATCGAACTGGAAGGCGAGACGCCCCACGACGTACTCGAGACGATGACGTCGGCGATCCGGCCGCTCGAGGGCGTCGGGACGACCCGAACGTACATCTGTATCGACTGATCGCACCACGCACCGATGGGGGTGTGACACCGGCGGGGAGACGCGGGTTTAAGTACGAAAGCGCGGCCAACGGCCCTATGATCGACGACGCGATCCGCGTGCTCGCGGGCGACTGCACCGTCATCGCCGAGGACGCAGACCGATCGGAGTACCGCGGCCGAGTAACGACGATCGTCAAACCCGACAACACCGTCCTCGTCCACGATATCGACGGCTACCAGCCCGTCGCGTGGCTCACCCGCGCCGACAGCGTCTCGAGCGACCGCACCGGCGACTTTACCCTCGTCGCGAAGAAGGACACCCAGACGCTGCGGATCGCCGCCCACGACCAGGACGGGTTCGCTCACTACCCGACCTCCGCGGCGGGGACGCCCGTCGGCGACTGTCCGGACTGCGGCGGCGCGCTCGTGCGCTCGAGCGGCGTCACCTGCGTCTCCTGTGGCGACCGGTACGGCGTCCCTGCAGATGCGACGATCCGCGACGACCAGTGCGATTGCGACTGCGGACTCCCGAAAATGCGCGTCGAGCGCGGCCTCGCGTTCAACGTCTGCCTCGACCGCGCCTGCGAGTCCCTCGACGCGGCGGTCAAACAGGCCTTCGACCGCGAGTGGGGCTGCCCCGAACCGGACTGTGACGGCGACCTCCGAATTCTCCGGCGCGGCGGCCTCATCGCCGGCTGCGAACACTACCCCGACTGCGAGGTCGGCTTCGCCGTCCCCGCCGGCGTCGTCGACGGCGAGTGCGCCTGTGGACTCCCCACCTTCGAGACCGGAAGCGGGATCCGCTGTCTCGATGCCACGTGTGACCGGGCACTGGAGGGGGCGCTCGAGACCGAACCTACGGCCGACGACTGAACCGACCACCGTTCCCGTCGACCCACCCCCACTCCGCGACAGCACCCCAACCAGCCGCCGCTGCGGTGGGTGGGACTGAAAGGGGCTGGCGCGCCGGGCGAACCCCGACGACGCAAGGACCGCAGTGAGCGAGCGAACGAGGACCGCAGCGAGTCGTGGGAGTCCGGCGCGCCAGGGGCTTTCGCGGTGTTTACAGCGGACCGTCGCCGAAGCCGATCGGCGGTGTGAGTCGAAACGAGGAATCGATCCGCAGCCACTTAGTTCCGGCCGGCCAACAGCCGGCTATGACACTCGAGGGGCGGTTCGACGACGGCGTCGTCCGCGTGGGCGGCGACGCGCGCCAGCGGTATCACGACTCGCGAGGGTACGGCTATCCGCTCTCCGGCAACGAGATCGCCCTCGCGCCCGTCGAGGCGGCCCACTTGCTGTACCGGGGCGACCTCGAGGTGGTCGTCGGTAGAGACGGTGAACGGCTCGAATTCCGGGAGTTCGTGGCCCGCGAGCCAGGCGAAGATTTCGGAGTCCGGTTTCTCGTCTACGCGGATCTGCGCGAGCGCGGCTTCTATCTCTCGCCGGCCGCAGAGCCGTGGCTCACGGAGCCGCCGGGCGGTGAAGCCGACTTCGCGGTGTTCCCCCGCGGGAAAGGGCCCGGCGACGGCGAGATCGCCTACGCGCTGCGGGTCATCGGCGAACGAACTGACGTGCCAGTCGGTGAACTCCGCGAGGGCGTGCTGGCGGTCGTCGACGAGGAGAGCGAGATCACCTACTTCGAGGTCGACCGGCGGGACCCGACGGGTACCTCGAGAAGCGAGGCCGCCCTCCCCGAGAACTGCGAGGCCGACCTGCTGGCCGATCGGGTCGTCGTCTGGGAGCCCCCGCTCGAACTGTACGAGAAATCCTTCTACGGCCAGCCCCTCGAGGGGCGGGAGTACGACGAGCCGACGCTGCAGTGTTCGCTGCTCGAGGCGACCTACCTCGCCGAGCGAGGGGCGATCGCGCTCGAGCCCGACGCGGTCCGCCAGCGGGGTCGCGAGGTCGAGGGAGAACGGTTCGAGCGCCGGTTGACGGTCTACACGGAACTGCGCGAGCGCGGGGTCGTCCCCAAGACGGGGTACAAGTTCGGCGCGGACTTCCGGACCTACGCGGACGTAACGTCCGTCGACGATCTCGGCCACTCCGAACTGCTCGTCCGCGTACATCCGGCCGACTACGTCTTCGAACCGCGCGACCTCGCACTCGACGTGCGGCTCGCCCACGGCGTCCGGAAGACGATGGTGTTCGCGCTCGTGGACGGCGGCTCCGACGGAGCCGAGGGGATCGACTGGTGGTCGCTCGAGCGGCTGACTCCCTGAGAAGGCGAGTACCACGAAGATACGTACCGCCGCCGACTAGAATCCTCTCCCCTGAGGGAAACATAAAAGGGGCGGCGTGAGAGCATGGGGGTATGCAACTCGCGGTGATCGGCGTCGGCGGCGCGGGCTGTCGGATCGCGTCGGCGATTCGGGCTGCAGATCCGACGACCGACTCGTTCGTCGAAGCCGTCTTCGCGTTCGATACCGACGGCGACGCGCTGGCGGCCCTCGACGACGTGTCCGACCCCCATCGATATCGGTACGGACCGGACGGCGACGACGGCCTCGAGGGCGATCTGGAACGCGGCCTCGAGTGCGGACGGGAACACGCCGACGAACTCGTCGAGGTACTCGATCGAGGGGCCCCGGCGGCCGCGGACGCGATCCTCGTCGCGGTCGGCCTCGGCGGGACGACCGGCGGCGGGACGGTCCCCCCGCTGGTCGCGACGCTGCAACGACGGTACGACGCGCCGGTGTACGTCCTCGGGACGCTCCCGGCTGACGGCGAGTTCGTACCCGCCGACGTGGGCTCCGCTGGAACCGAGCACCGCTCGCCGACGACTGGTTCGGACGGCGATCCCGACACGCCGGAGACGCCACCGCGACCGCGAGCCCCGGCCAACGCCGTCGACGCGCTCGAGCGACTCGACGGACGCGCGGACGCCGTCGTCTGTTTCGACAACGAGCGGTGGCTTCGCACCGGCGAGCGCATCGCCGAGGGTCGCGATCGGTGCAATCGGGAGTTGGCCACGCGGGTCGCCGCCGTCTTCGCCGCGGCGAACTCGAACAGCGAGGGCGCTGAACGCGGTATCGACGCGGACGATATCGGACGCGTCATGGGGAGCACGACCGACATCGTGACGATCGGGTACGGAGAACAGGCGGTCGATACGGGCGGCTCGCGGTTCGGGCTCGGACTCTTTTCGTCGGACCAGACCGTCGAGCGGACCAGCGCAGTCAGCGCCGTCGAGACCGTCACCCGGAACGGCATTCACGGTAAACTCACGCTCGAGTGCGAGCGCGAGGCAGCCGGGCGAGCGCACCTGATCGTCGGCGGGCCGCCGGCCTGGCTCGATCGGCAGGCGATCGCCGACGCGCGGCGAACGCTCGAGGACGCCGTTGGCGGAGCGCGGACGCTCGGTGGCACCGTCTCGCGCCCGGACGGCGACGCCGTCTTCGCGACGGTCGTTCTCGCCGACGTCGCGCCGGTCGACCGGCTCGAGGAGTTGCGAGCGGCGGCCGATCGATCGGCGTGAGTCGAGCAGGCGTCTTCTGCCGGAAGATTACGCGAACCGCTCGAGGAATTCCCGTCCGAGCACGACCTCCGTCCCGGCCAGCCCGACCGAGCAGAACAGCGTGACATCGTCGGCGTGTTGCCGGCCGAGGTCGGGATTCTCGAGCACACCCGCGAGTTCGATCATCCGCTCGCGGTCGTCGCCCGAGGCGACGTACGGCCGGTCGTAGGCGTCGACCTGCGGCAGCGAGTCGGTCGCGATCGCGTCGGCCCGGTCGACGACCGCCAGCGGGAGTTCGTGGGCGTCTGCGAACCGCGGGCCGATCGTCGTGACGTGGGTGCCGGCCTCGAGCCAGTCGGGGTCGAAAACGGGCTCCTCGCTGTTCGTCGCGCAGACGAGCGCGTCGGCCTCGCGGACGACCGGTTCGGGGTCGTCGACCGCGCGGACCGGCGGTTCGACCTCGCCGTCCGCGGTCTCGGCGAAGGACTCGCGGCTCTCGGCCGTCGGGCTGTAGACCACTACCTCCGCGAAGTCGCGGGCCGCACAGGCCGCTCCGACCTGCGCTCGAGCCTGGAAACCCGAGCCGAGGATTCCGAGCGTCTCGCTGTCCTCGCGGGCGAGCGCGTCGATCGCGACGCCGCCGATGCCGCCGGTCCGGAGACCGCCGACGGCGTAGCCGACGAGCAGGCCCTCGAACGCGCCGGTCGTCGCGTCGAAAATCGCCACGAGCTCCGTGAGCTCGTCGTCGGATCCGGGATGGGTCGTGTACACGCGGAAGCCGGTCGCGTTCGCCGGCCCGGTCGCCGACCCGGCGGTAAAGACGAGGTCACCCTCGCCGGCGTCGACCCGCCAACGCGGCGGGGCCTCGAGCGTTCCCGCAGCGCGTTCGGCGAAGGCGTCTCGCATCGCATCGACGACCTGTTCGTAGTCGAACTGCGAGTAGACGTCGCCGTCCGTCAGCATCGGAAACTCGGTCATGCTCACTGCATCTGCCGGGGGGACCATAACAGGTCCGGCGCGGTGACCGCTCGGGCAGCGAGCCGCTACGGTTCGCCCGGAATCGCCGCCCCCTCGTGTTCGAGCAGTCGCCGTTTCAACTCGAGCCCACCCCCATAGCCGACGAGCGAGTCGGCGCCGACGATCCGGTGACAGGGAACGATCAGAGGGACCGGGTTGCGGCCGCAGGCCTGCCCGACCGCGATCGGCGCGCTCTCGAGTTCCGTCGCGATCTCCCCGTAGGTCCGCGTTTCGCCCGCCGGAATCGCCGTCATCGCCCGCATGACGGCCCCGGTAAAGCCGTCGGGAAGTGCGATCTCGAGATCGAAATCTCGCCGCTGACCGGCCTCGTACTCCCCCACTTGCTCGCGAATCGTCGCCGGATCGGCGTCGATCCGCGACTCGTCGATCGCCAGTTCGGTCCCGAATAGCTCGGCGTACATCGTCTCTCGGTTCGCGCCGACGGGATATCAACGCTCGCGGCCCGAAGCGAAGATTTCGGCGACGGCGAAGCCGAAGGCTTTTGCGCGCTGGCGCGGCAACAGACAGTTAATGACCGGAGACGAGCCACTCGAGGAGTCCGAGTCAGGGGAACCGACCACCGGGGAACCGCTGACTGATGGCGACGAGCGATCCTCGTCGGCGCTTCGCACCGACGGCGGGGCTGCAGGCGCTGACGACGTGGCGCTCGACCCCTGGGGTTCCTCGAGCGTCTCCGACTACCGCAAACTGTTCGAGGAGTTCGGCATCGAGGAGTTCGACGAAGTGCTCGAGGAGGTGCCGAACCCCCATTACCTGATGCGCCGCGGCGTCATCTTCGGCCACCGCGACTACCGGCCGGTCGCCGAGGCGCTGCGAAACGACGAGCCCGCGGCGGTCCTCTCGGGATTCATGCCCACCGGCGACCCCCACATCGGCCACAAGCTGGTCTTCGACGAGATCATCTGGCACCAGCAGCAGGGGGCCGACGCCTACGCGCTGATCGCCGACCTCGAGGCCAACTCGGCCCGCGGCATGTCGTGGGCGGAGATCGACGAACACTCCCGGGACTACCTGCTCTCCCTGCTCGCGCTCGGCTTCGATCCCGAGGAGGGAACGCTCTACCGGCAGTCGACCAACCGCGAGCTACAGGACCTGGCGTTCGAACTCGGCGCGGAGGCGAACTTCTCGGAGCTACAGGCGATCTACGGCTTCGACGGCGAGACCGACGTCTCGCACATGCAGTCGGTCGTCACCCAGATGGCCGACATCCTCTACCCGCAACTCGAGGAACCCAAACCCACGGTCATCCCCGTCGGCCCGGACCAGGATCCCCACGTCCGGCTGGCCAGGGACCTCGCCGAGCGGATGCGCTTCTTCAAGGTGAGCGAGGCCTACGCCAGTTTCGAACTCGAGGACGACGAGCGCGAACTCGTCGCCGAGTTCTACGACCGGCTCGATCCGGCCGACTTCGACGACGAGACGCTGCGGTGCGTACACGTCGCCGAGGCGCTAGAGGAGACGCCGCTGTCGGAAATCGACGCGGACGCCGACACGCTGAGCTCGGTCCTGACGAAGCTCGAGGAGGCCGGCATGGAACCGGTCCGGCCGCGAACCCGCTTCTTCGACCGGCGGGCCACCGAGGAGGCCTTCGACGCGCTAATCGACGCCATCGAGGGCGAGAAGCGGGTCTACGAGAGCCACGTCGACGCCTTCGACGTCGACCGCGACGAGGCCGAGGAACTCGCCCGGGAGACCGAGGTCGACAACGGCGGCTACGGCTTCCGGCCGCCCTCGTCGATCTACCACCGCTTCATGACCGGCCTGACCGGCGGCAAGATGTCCTCGTCGATTCCAGCCTCCCACATCTCGCTGCTCGACGACCCCGAGGACGGCTACGACAAGGTGAAAGCCGCGACGACCGGCGGCCGCGAGACCGCCGAGGAACAGCGCGAGAAGGGCGGCCGGGCCGACGAGTGTCCGGTCTACGAACTCTACGCCTACCTGCTGTCCGGCGACGACGACGAGTTCGCCAAGCGCGTCTACGACGAGTGCGTCGGTGGCGAGCGCCTCTGTGGCGACTGCAAGGAGCAGGCCGCCCAGCTCATGAAGGAGTTCCTCGAGGAACACCAGGAGAAACGCGCGGAAGTCGAAGCGCTCCTCGAGCGAACGGACATCGAACTCGAGTCGCCGCGGCGTCGCTGACGCCTCGAGTCCCAGTTTTTGCGGAGTGAGTGCGGCATACGTTTTCACGTCTGACGTAGATATATACGGCCGTTCGTGGAAGCCGCAGCTATCGATGACCCGGTCCCACCGCGAGTCGACCGACGACCTGCTGGTTCCCGCCGCCGTCCTCGGTGCGTTCGGCGTCACGCCGACGGATATCGGTCGAGAGCCCGCCGACGGCGACAGCCTCGAGGCGGCGCTCGCCGACGCGCTCGCGGCGGGCGTCGACCGGACGACGGTGCTGCGGCGAACGATCACGGGAAGCGACCGCGGTCTCGCCTGTCCGGCCCGCTACTCGGCGAGCGACCTCGAGTCCGAACTCGTCGCCGTCTTCGAGTCGATCGGCTGGTCGCTCGTCGTCACGCACACCCGCGATGGTGTCGAACTCGCCGCGACCGATCCGCGAGGCCGCTGCCGCGAGGGGTCGGTTTCGTATCCCGAGACGCCGCTCGGTACCGACAACCTCCCCGCCGTCCTGTGGGCGATCTCCGAGGACGTGCTCGCGGGAACCGACGCGCGATTCGTCCTGCTCTCGTCCGGCGTCGACCGCTGGCGGGCCGCGCTGGTCGAGGCGAGCGAACTCGAGCGGCTCCGCGAGCGCTACGGCCCGCGAATCGAGGCCGTCGATCGACCGCTGTTACCCGAACACGGTCTCGAGGCATACGTCCCCGCTGCGACGACCGACAGCGACGGCGGGATCGACAACGACGGCGACCCGTGGCCGCCGTGGGCGCTCGAGCCGGACTCCCAGCGATCGACGTCGAGCACGACCGTCACGTCGCTCATCGACGAAGCGGAGCCCGCAGCGCGGGCCGAACCGGATGTCGCTGCGTCCAACGAAAGATCGTGCGACGCGGCGGTCGCGACACCGCCCGCGGACGACACGGCGGGCTCGTCCACGTCGGCTCCCTCGAGTGAGATCGACGGCTTCGAACTGCGCGGAACGCCGGACGTTTCGAGAACGCGCACCGACGACATTCGGCCGACGGGGAGCGAGACGACCGAAAACGAGACGACCGAGTACGCGGGGGACCGACCGCGCGACGGTTCGAGCGCCGAGGAGTTCGGAACGCTCTCCGGAACCGGTTCGACGGCCCGCGTGACGAACGACTCGTTCGGGGCGACCCTCGAGCGACAGTCCGAAGCGGACCGGTTCCGTGCGCTCGGGGCGGCGCTCGATGCGGGTGGCACCGTCTCCGTTCGAGGGCTGCTCGAGGACGAGGACTTCCTGCCGACGTTGCCAGCCGCCGAGCCCGACGAGGTCCGCATCGAGTTCGCCGACGGATGTGGCCCAGTCGAAGTCCCCGACACGACGGTCGCCGCCGAACGATCCGGGTTCGAGTGGGTCGATACCGGCTCGCTCGAGCCGACGCGCGTCTCGAACGGGTAGGGTTACGGCGTAATCTCGCTCGACTCGGGCTGTGCATCGTCGGTGTCGGACGGGGACAACAGCGGCACTTCGACGGTAACGACCGAGCCCGTCGGTTCGTTCGCTTCGAAGGTTATCGAGCCGCCGGCGATCTCGGCGCCCCACTTGGCCAGCCAGAGGCCGAGCCCACTCCCGTGGTCCAGCGGCGTTTCGGTTCCGCGTTCCAGCGTCGACCGTTCGGTAGCGTCGATTCCCGGGCCGTCGTCCGCGATCCGGACGCGAACCCAGTCGTCGTCGGTCCGAACGCTGATCCGAACGGTCGGGGCCGGATCCGGGTTGTGCTCGACGCCGTTTTCGATGAGGTTGTCGAAAACGGGTTCGAGAACGCCGGCGACGTAGATCCCGTCCGCCGATTCGCACTCGACGTGGGCGTCCGGGTACTCGTCGCGAACGGTCTCGATGCTGTCGTCGAGAAGCGGCTCGAGCCCTACGGTCTCGGTCGATTCGCGTCCCCGCTCGAAGATCGAGATGATTTTGCGGGCTTTGTTCGCCAGCTCTTCGATCCGGTGGGCGCTCGCGATAATCTCGTCGGCACTGTTGATCTCGTCAGACTCGCCTCGATCGTCCGCGCTCGAGAGCAGTTCGGCGTAGCTGCTGATGACGTTCGTTTCGGTCCGGATGTTGTGACGGAAGACCCGATTCAGGACTTCGTGGCGCTGTTGCTGTCTGACGTGTTCGCTGATGTCGTGAAAAGTGATGACGTGACCGATCGTTCGATCGTGGATATCGGTTACGGCAGTTGCCGTCACGTCGTAGAGCCGCTCGTCGCCGGGGCTCTGAAACGGACCGTGTTCTACCCCCGACTCGCCCGACGGAACCAGCGACTCGTCGGGAACGAGTTCCCGAAGCGGTCTACCGAGCGCACGACGGCGAACCGTCCCCAGAAGTTCCGCGCCGGTTTCGTTGATTTCGACGACGTTGTTGTGGCCGTCGGTCACGATCGCACCGTCGGGCATCCGATCGAAGAGTAGCCGACGCGCCCGAGGGTTCGGCGACGGACTCGTGCCGAACAGCTGAAAGCGCGTCAGCGCGCCGAGGTAGGCGACGCCGGAGATCGAAAACGCGACCGGTGTGGGGTCGAGTCCCGGAAGCGGGACGGCGTCGGCGAGAAAGAAGATGTTGCTCACCCACGGTGCCAGAATGCCGACGAGCAACGCCGCGCTCTGTCCCCTGAACGGCAACGAGTCGTTCCGAATCAGCTCGAGAAGCGGAACGGACCCGAGCAGTCCGAGCAGGTACGTGTAGGCGGTGATGACCCAGAACCAGGGACCGGGCGTCCGACGCAACAAGAGGAGGCCGCCTTTCCGGACGAGCTCCGAGTCCGTGTACAGCAAGGGGTTGCCGGTAAGCGCGAAGACGACGGTAAGCAGCGGTACGACCGAGAGAAGTGCGACGTAGCGGGGCCGAACGTACTGATCTCGGCCGGTGTACTCGAGCGAGAAGAGCATCCAACCGATCGGAACGGAGACGACACCGATCCACCTGAGATTCGCCCAGAACATTTTCGCGCCGAGCGTCGATGCCTCGAGATCGAAGATGAGGAGGGCGGACCACCAGCACTGGCCGGCAAGCATCACGACGAGCGGGACCGCGCCTGGCTCAGGTCGCTCCCGCCAGGAGAGGAGCGCTGCGGTCGCGCCGATAGCAATTGCCGAAAGTAATATTCCCGACAGGATAGTGGAAGCAAGCACCGATATAGAGTGGATGAGCACCGCAGATATTAAATATGCTGGGTACCGGTGCTGCGAAAATGGGAAATTCCCTGATATTAAGTCAGGGGAGCAGTACAACGAACGCAAGCACAGTGAAGACGACGAGATATTCACACTCGGCAATCTTCGCGAGCAGTCGTTCGTTTTCGTACCGGCCGATCAGCGAGGTTACACCGACCGAGTAGCCGATTCCGGCGAGCAGTGCTACCCCCGGTTTCGGGGAGAAGTATCCGGTACGGACGGCAAAAACGATCAGTGCACCCGTACAGAGATCGATGCCGAGAAGGAGTTGACGCGCTCGGTCCACGCCGAACACGACCGGAATCGTCAGCACACCGATCGCCCGGTCGCCCTCGACGTCACGGACGTTCGGAATCTCCGTGTTCGTAACCACCCGAAGGAAGAAGTAGAGGAAGACGATCAGTGTCGCTCCCGTGACGGCCTCGCCGGCGAACACGAGCGGGAGGAAGGTCAGCGTTATGGCCCACGCGAGCGCGACCACGACCGTATTGAGAAGGAAGACGTCTTTCAGCCGTCTGACGTACGTCCCAGTTCCGGGAATCCAGTTCGTCGCGTAACAGACCCAGAGCGCTCCCGGAAACAAAGTTATCGCGAGTGCGATCGGCCCACCGAGCACAGAGAGCGCGACCGCGATACCGTAGGCGACCGACGCCAGTACGTAGAGTACGTCCCGGTGTCGTTTGACGAAGGCCGCCTGTCTGGGGTTCGATACTGCATCGGTGTCGGCATCCGCGAGGCGGTCGTTAGCGTAGATCGCGAAGACGACCAGTCCAACGACGATCGCTGCCGGACTCGGCGGCAGCGAGAGGAGCGTCGAAACGATGGCTACCTCTGCCATCGCGATCAGCGACAGATACGCCGAACTGTACACCAGTGCGTTCCAGAACCGTTCCACACCGGCGGGGAGCCAAGCGAGCAACGTACTGCGGAGGGGTACCGTCGTCGTGCGCTCCGTAGAGAGCGCTTGATTTTCTCGTCCCATAGTTTTGTTAGCTTTCGAGAGCGATTGTTTAGTGGTCGCCCTTCGTTCAATCCAACTCTATCTCAAACTGATGTAAGTATGGGTTACAGCCTTCCGACATAACCAACCGGCCGAGACGACTTTCTCGGCCGCTAGCGGCCGTTCGCGGACGACCCGATAGTGCGGAGCCGGCCTGACGGATACCGTGGGACCGACCCGCAAGGTTTTTGCGTCGACCGCGAGTCGTCCCCCGTATGGCACTCGAGTCCCACGCGCGTGCCGGTGTCCCGTCGAAGAGGCAGCCACGGCGAACGCAGACGGGATTCGAGTTCTTTTTCGCCCGGTGAACCCGGGCCGGTGGACCCGTGTGCGCCCACACCGGGCACTCACGGCGAAACCGACCGATCGAGCGTCGTCCGGGAAGTTGCTCCCGGGCAGTATCGGAACCGCTAACTGACCGACACGCAGGCATACGAACAAGCGAATGCAACTCCCCGAACAACAGGTCGCGGTCCTTGAGGCCGCGAGTGCGGACGAGGCAACGTCCGTCGACGCCCTCGCCGCGGCGACCGAGCTCCCCCCCGAAACCGTCACCGGGGCCGTCTTCGAACTCGAGGACGAGGGGCTAGTCGCCGTCAGCGAACGCGTCGACGAAACGGTCGCGCTCACCGACGAAGGGCGCGAGTACGTCGCGGACGGACTCCCCGAGGTCCGACTCTACGAGGCCGCCCTCGAAGCCGGAGCCGACGCCGACCCCGTCTCGATGGGGCAGGTCATCGGTGCGTCGGGACTCGAGGGCGGTGCGGTCGACATCGCGCTCTCGAACTACGCGCGCAAGGGCTACGGCGTCATCGACAGCGGCGAGCTCACGGCCGATCCGGACGCGGACCCCGACGCCGACGCGGAGGCAAACGGGCTCGCCGAACTGGCCGACGTCGACGACGCGCCGGTCGACAGCGTCGACGTAGATTCGGAGACGCTCGAGCAGCTAGAGCGCCGCGGCCTCCTCGATCGCCGCGAGTCGACGGTCCGCGAAGTGATCCTGACCGAGCGCGCCGTCACGGAGCTGATGGCGGGGATCGACACCGCCGAAACGGTCGGCGAGGTCACGCCCGAACTGCTCACCAGCGGCGACTGGCAGGACGTCGAGTTCGCCGAGTACAACGTCGAGGCCGACGCCGAGCGCTTCGACGGCGGCAAGGTCCACATCCTGCGCCAGACCGCCGAACGGGTCAAGGACGTCCTCGTCGGGATGGGCTTCCAGGAGATGGAAGGCCCCCACGTCGACGCGGACTTCTGGATCAACGACTGCCTGTTCATGCCACAGGACCACCCGGCGCGGACCCACTGGGACCGGTTCGCCCTCGAGAACCCCACGCACATCGACGAGTTCCCCGCGGACCTCGTCGAGCGCGTCGAGCGCGCCCACAAGGAAGGCGTCGGCCCGGACGGCGAGGGGTATCACTCGCCGTGGGACGAGGACTTCGCGCGTGCGCTCGCGCTGCGTGGCCACACGACCTCGCTGTCGACGCGGTACCTCTCCGGCGAAGAGATCGGCGACCTCGAGCCGCCCCAGCGTTACTTCAGCGTCGAGAAGGTGTATCGGAACGATACGCTCGACCCGACGCACCTGCTCGAGTTCTTCCAGATCGAGGGCTGGGTGATGGCCGAGGACCTCTCGGTGCGGGACCTGATGGGCACCTTTGAGGAGTTCTACGCCCAGTTCGGCATCACGGACATCGAGTTCAAGCCCCACTACAACCCCTACACGGAGCCGAGCTTCGAGCTGTTCGGCACCCACCCGACGACCGGCGAACTCGTCGAGATCGGCAACTCGGGGATCTTCCGCGAGGAGATGCTCGAGCCGCTTGGCGTCGACTGTGACGTCATGGCCTGGGGGCTCGCCTTAGAGCGACTCCTCATGCTGATGTACGGCTTCGAGGACATCCGGGACATTCACGGGACGCTGTGTGACCTGGAACTGCTACGCGAGACGGAGGTGACCTACTGATGCCCACGGTCGACATCGATCCCGACGAACTGCGCGAACTGACCGGCCACGAGGAGAAGGGTGACGAGGAGCTGAAAGACGATCTGTTCGGACTCGGCCTCGAGTTCGAGGGGCGCACCGAAGAGGGAACCTTCGAACTCGAGTTCGCGCCCGACCGGCTCGACCGGCTCTCCGTGGAGGGAGTCGCCCGCTCGCTGCGCTACCAGTACGGCGACGCGCGTGGGATCCACGTTCCCTCGCCGAACGACGCCGACTGGACCATCGAGGTCGACGAGTCGGTCCCCGACGAACGGCCGTACGTCACGGGCGCAGTGATCCGCGACGTGGACTTAGACGAGGACGGGCTGGACTCGCTCATCCAGCTGCAGGAGAAGCTCCACGCGACGATGGGGCGCAAGCGCGCCAAGGGCGCGATCGGGATCCACGACCTGACGATGTTGAAGGGCAGTCCCGCGACCGAAGGGAACCCGATCATCCGGTACGTCGGCGTCGAGCCCGACGAGGACCGGTTCGTCCCCCTCGACGCGGACGCGGAGATGACGCCCGCGGAAGTGCTCGAGGACCACCAGACCGGCCAGACCTATGCCGACCTCGTCAGCGGGTACGAGCGGTATCCGGCGATATACGACGATCTCGGGCTGTTCTCGTTCCCGCCGGTGATCAACGGCCGTCGCACCGAGGTCTCGACGGACTCGCGGGATCTGTTCGTCGAGATGACCGGCACCGACCAGTGGACGATCGACAAGATGCTGAACATCGTCTGCTACGCGCTCTCGGCCCGCGGGGCCACCATCGAGGAAGTACGGGTCGAATATCCCGACAGCGAGTCCGCGAACGCGGACTCGAACGGGAGCCAGACGCAGTCCGGCGGACGCGAGGTCGTCCGCCCCGACCTCTCGATGAAGACGAAGACGGTCGCCCACGACCGCATCGAGACCATCCTCGGCATCGGGCTCGACCCCGAGGAAGTGATCGATCTCGCCGAGCGCTCGGGACTCGAGGCCGAGAGGGACGAAAACGAGGACGGCGATCTCGTCTACGAAGTGACGATCCCGCCCTACCGCGTCGACGTGCTCCACCCGCTGGATATCATCGACGACCTCGGGCGCGCCTACGGGTTCAACGACCTCGAGCCGCGCTACCCCGACGTGGGGACCGTCGGCGGCCGCCACGAGCGCTCCCGGCTCGAGCGCGCCGTCCGCGAGGGGCTCGTCGGACTGGGCTTCGAGGACCTGCTGAACTTCCACATGATCAGCGAGGAGGAGAACTACGACCGGCTCGATATCTCGGCCGGTGACGACGCCTACGGCGCGGGCGAGCCCGCGACCATCAAAGAGCCCTACAGCGAGGACTTCACCATGCTGCGGACGTGGGTCATGCCGTCGCTGCTGATGGTCCTCGAGCGAAACACCCACCGGGCGTACCCGCAGAACCTCGCCGAGATCGGCTTCGCAGCCGAGGTCGACGACTCGGAGAACACGGGCGTCGCGGAGGGACGGCGCGTCGGGGCCGTCCTCGCCCACCACGACGCGGGCTACGAGGACGCCAAGGCGCGCCTTCAGGCGCTGGCCCGCAACTTCGACGCGGACCTCGAGACGCCGCCGACCGACCACCCGACCTTCATTTCGGGTCGAACGGCGGCGGTCGTCATCGACGGCGAGGAAGTGGGCGTGATCGGCGAGGTCCACCCGAAGGTCCTCGTCGAACACGACCTCGAGGTGCCGGTTTCGGCGTTCGAGTTCGACCTCGAGGCGCTGCGCTGAGGAGAAGCGGTTTTTCTCACACCCGGCCTGCTGGTGCGGTAGGGATCCAGCGCACTGTTCCGCGAGCGAGTGAAACGAGCGAGCGGGCCGACGACCGATGTGGAGGGCGCTATGCGCCCGAAACGGAGGGAGGAGTGCTTTTAATCGAAATTTTGCCGAGTGACGAGCAAACGGGAGCGCTAATAACGCTCCCGTTTGCTCAGAACGCAGCGCAAAATTTCGTTGTTAGAACTCGTGTTCGACGTCGTCTTCGTCGGCCTTCTGGATGATTATTTTCCCGTCCCGGACTCGGACGAAGACCTCGTCGCCGATATCCATGCCCGCGACTGCGAGTTCATCCTCGTGGAGGTTGAGGTGGACGTTGTGGTAGTTACCGTCTTCGTCTTTCGCACCGCTTGGACTCAGCTTCTTTTTCCGTACCATCGCGGGATTCTATCCCGAACTTCGCCGTAGGATATACTTAAGTGTTTTCGACGCCACACCAGCTACGCTCGGTTCACGATCATCGATCGACGGGTACGATGCGGAGAACAGATGCTGGATGCAAATACTGCGGGGAAATGGCGTCCGCAACATACTTAAATATACCGACGCAGTCGGTCGATTTGCGGGGATATCTTTATGTCGGACCGTGCGTTGAATTGACACGGAGGCGAAAATCATGGTACGCGAAGACGGTAAACGAAACTTTGCGCTGCGCGAATCGGGCGGTGACGAATCGAGCGTCTTCTCGGGGAACACGCCCCGGCAGGCGGCGCTCAAGGCGGCCAGACGGCTCGAGCCCGGCTCGAGCGAGGACGAGGCGGAACGCGTCGAGCTCAAGCTCCGAGAGAAGGGGACCGACAAGGTTCACATCTACGACGGCTGGGCCTGGGAGGAGACCGCACCGAGCGACAAGCCGGACTGGATGCCGGACGAGATCACGGAAGCGAACGTCTCGAAGAAGGGAATCGAACATCTGGACGAGTAAGTCGCGGTCGCTTTCTCCGGACCGCGATCGGTCGGGTAGGGTGTCGGTCGAGCACCAGGGCGCGATACTGCGTACCGACGAGTAGCCCTCGAGCCCGATTCGCCGTCGCGAACGGGTCACGAGAGCCCGTCGACGACCGAGTCGGACAAACGACGACGGCCGCTGGCTTTGATTTTACATTCAGCGCATAAGAGTCGCAAATCGAACGTTCGGTCGAGAGATAAGGCGCATAATACTGGACGTATTTGTGAGGATGCTACCCCAGAGTGTGGAGGCAGCTAATAATTAGGCTTATACGGGAATCGCGACACCACCTGAGTGAATCATGTGGAAGTACGTCGAAATAATCAGCAGTGTAGTGGGGATAAGTTCCCATAAGAATATGTTTTTCCAAACGTTCGTATCTGCTAATCCGGTTTTGGGACAAAAAGTCGCATGTCCGACAAGCGGACTCAATGGGGGTGAGCAGGCGTGATCAAGATGACCAAGTGGCGGACGTTGATACTGGCGACGATCGGGTTCAACTTCTCGTTCCTGATCTGGTTCTCCTTTGCCCCGTTTACCGGGCCGATGGCCGAGGAGTTCGGGCTGTCGCTCGCCGAGATAGGGATCCTCGCGAGCGCGGCGATCTGGCTCGCGCCGTTCGGTCGAATCCTGACCGGCTGGCTCTCCGACCGGTGGGGCGCGCCGACGGTGTTTGCCATCGTGCTCACCTACGTCGGCGTCTTCTCGGTGGCGTCGGCGTTTGCCCAGTCCTACGCCGTCTTCTTCGTCGAGCGGCTGATCGTCGCGACGGCGGGGATTACCTTCGTTATCGGAATTCAGCACGTTTCCGAGTGGTTCGACGAAGAGCAACTGGGCACCGCCGAAGGGATCTACGCCGGCGTCGGTAACGCCGGCGCTGCAGGTGGCGCGCTCGTTCTCCCGCGCGTGTTCGGAGAGGGGTGGAGCGGGCCGCTGTTCGAGACCAACTGGCGAGCCGCGTTCTTCTACACCGGAATCGTCTCGATCCTGCTCGCGATCGTCTACTACTCCATCGGCGAGGCCGCCAAGTCCGAGGAGCGCCGGCAGGCGACCGCCGAGAGCGCCACGTTCAAACAGTGGATTCACACCGCCACCCGCTACGGGACCGTCGTCCTCGCGCTCGCGTACGTGATGAGCTTCGGCCTCGAGCTCTCGATGAACGGCTGGCTGGCGACCTACTACCGCGAGGGATTCAACACGAACAACCTCGTGCTGGCGAGCACGTTCGCAGCGACGTTCTCGGTCGCGGCCGGCCTGCTGCGTCCGATCGGCGGCTACATGAGCGACCGGCTCGCTCGCAACGAGAGGGACATCTTGCCGATCTTCACGGGGCGATACCGCGAGCAGTGGACGTTCGTAACGCTGTGTGGCATCGTCCTCGCGATGATCGGAATGAGCCTCGCGGGGCTGACCGGTGAGGTGTTGTTGGCCGTCGGGGCCGGCTTCGTCGTCGGAATGAGCTGTGCGTTCGCCGAGGGGGCGATCTTCGCCCAGGTGCCCGCGATGTTCCCCAACAGTTCGGGGAGCGTCGCCGGCGTCGTCGGCGGCGTCGGCACCGTCGGCGGGATCGTCTACCCGCTCGTCTACGCCGCCCCGCTGATGCCGACGCTCCACACCGGTTACTCCGTCGTCGCGGCGACGATGATCCCCATCGCCCTGCTCTGCGCGTGGGTGTTCCAGCCCCACGTCGCGGCCCGCGCGACCGACGACGGCTTCCTCGCCTCGAGCGAGTCCGGAGCCGGACTACCGACCGACGACTGACGGCTGCCGACCGACGCTCGACGTACAGACACCGCGTCCCGCGAAACCCGACGGTCTTTTGACCCGTAGCCTGCTATCGGCGGACAATGGCTGCAGTCACGCTCGGTCCCGAAGGAACCTACTCCCACAGAGCGACGAGTGCCATCGCCGACGACGGCGAGATCGACTTCCGGCAGTCGGTCACGGCGATCGTCGACGCCGTCGCGAGCGGCGAGTACGACCGGGGCGTCATCCCCATCGAGAACAGCATCGAAGGCAGCGTTACCGAGAGTCTCGACGCGCTCGCGGACTACGACGTCGCGGTCGTCCGCGAGATCGTCACCCCGATCAGACACGCCCTCCTCGCCCAGGGGCCGGAGTTCGACACCGTCGCCAGTCACTCGCAGGCGCTGGCGCAGTGTCGCACCTATCTCGAGCGCGAGTACCCCGACGCGACGCTCGAGGCGGTCGCGAGCACGGCCCAGGGCGTCGAGTTCGCACAGGACGACCCGTCGGTCGCGGGCATCGGCCATCCGGCCCTCGGCGGCGAGGACGATCTCGAGGTGCTGGCCGAGGACATCCAGGATCAGGACTCGAACGCGACGCGCTTCTTCGCGATCGCGCCCGCCGACGAGCGCTCGACGGGCGGCGGCAAGACCTCGCTCGTGGTCTACCCGAACTCGAACTACCCCGGCCTGCTGCTCGAGTTGCTCGAACCCTTCGCGGATCGCGACATCAACCTGACCCGCGTCGAGTCGCGTCCGAGCGGGCAGCGGTTGGGCGATTACGTCTTCCACGTCGACTTCGAGGCCGGCCTCTACGAATCGCGAACGCAGGAGGCGATCGAGACACTCGAGGAACTCGCGGAGAACGGCTGGGTCCGGCGGCTGGGATCGTACGACATCGAACACGTCGTCAGCTAACCGCCGGGACGGCACGAGCGGGACGGCCGAGAGCGCTCAGTCGCGCGTCGTTTCGTGTTCGGGACGGAACCACGATTTGATCCGGTCGGCGTAGGCGGCCGCGCCGAGTCCGAGCCCCGCGACGAACGTCAGCAGTGCCGGTCCGAGGACCCACAGGAGGTCCGGGTGTTCTGTACCAGTGTGGAGCACGATCTCTTCCATGCGATCAGGTACGCAGAAGAATCACCATAACACGACCGATGTGTCGGCGCAGACCGGAACCGATCTAGATTTCACTTGCGATCAGGGGAAACGCCCTCCCCGCCCGTTTGCGCTACGGAAGGTCCGGGTGCGAGAATCGAACTACGCGTCTCAGCCTGCACAGGTTGAAGGATAGCCACTACCCCAACCCGGACACACTGCGTCTTACTGCGCTTTCGGCTACCACGGCACTTCTATAATGCGTACTGACTCTCCGCACGCGCTGTAAGTCTGGAACAGATACTCGAAACCGCCCGACGGTCGTCGGCCGAGCGCTCTCTCGAGCCGGCGCGGGGCGCAACGTCGGACCAAAAACTGTTTTCCGCGTCCCGCGGTACGGCGAGTATGTCACTCGATGCCGGCGACGACGCGCCGACCGTGACCGCACCGAACCAGGACGGCGAGGAGGTCAGCCTCGAGTTCGAGGAGCCGACCGTCCTCTACTTCTACCCGAAGGACGATACCCCAGGCTGTACCGTCGAAGCCAACCAGTTCCAGCGCGAGCGCGAAACCTATCGGGACGCCGGCGTCGACGTCTACGGCGTCTCGACCGACGACGTCGACTCTCACCGTTCGTTTTGCGAGTCCGAGGGTCTCGAGTTCGATCTGCTCGCAGATCCCGACGCGGAAATTGCCGACGCGTTCGGCGTCGAACTCCGGGACGGGAAGACCGCGCGGACGACGTTCCTGCTGGCCGACGGCGAGGTGAAGGCGGTCTACGAGGGCGTCGACCCCGACGGGCATGCGCGGGATGTCCTGCTGGACGCACTCGACGACGGCCTCGTGACCCTCCCCGAGTGACGGCCCCTTCTGTCGTTACACTGCGGGCAGAATTTATCCCCTTCGGGAACCTACACGCTGCTATGCGACGCAATCCGTTCAGCGATATCGAGGAGATGCTCGACCGTGTCAGTCGACAAGTCGAGGAGGGAATGACCGCCGGCGGACTCCAGGTTCCCGGATCGGTCCCGATCGACGTCGCCGACACGGGCGACGAGTACGTCGTCACCGCCGACCTACCGGGCTACGAGACCGACGACATCGACCTGACGCTCTCGGAGGGGTCGTTGCGCCTCGAGGCCAACCGAACGGACGAAGAGCAACACGCCGACGGGCGGTATCTCCGACGCGAGCGGACGAAAACGTCGGCGAGCCGCCGGATCCGTCTTCCGGAGCCGGTCGACGAGGAGGCCGTCGCCGCGGGCTTCGAGAACGGCGTACTGACGGTTCGACTACCGAAGGAATCGGACAGCGACGAGACACGGCACATCGACATCGAATAACGACGTCGCTGAGGGCGACGCTCGAGCCCCCGTCCGAATCAGCGATTCGCTATCGGCCGCTGAATCGCCGGCCGAGACGCGACCGGCGCGCGACGAGCGATAGCGATAGTCGGCCGCTGACCAGGGGACATCGAAACCGGAAGGTCTCAGGTATTTATTATGTTTCGATTACACATACTCGTTCATGGTCCAGCTGTTTGCCCTCGTCGTCGCGGCAGGCTTCGTGGTGCTCGGTGCGATTGTACTCTCCGGAGTCGACGGGCTCCGCGGTCAGCAGACGACGATCGACGAACTCGAATCACCGGCTGAGGGCCGTCTCGAGCCGGGAGAAGTAGTGACGGTCAGGGGCCCGGTCTCCGTCGTCGAACCGGCGTCGCCGGAGCGAACCGGACCCGAGTCGAACGGGGACGATTCGGCCGCCCTCTGGGCGTGGCGGCTCCGCCGGAAGGAGGGGACGGGGAACGGCAGTCGATGGCGGACGGTAGACGGCGAGCTCGCGGTCGGCGAGTTCGACGTCGACCACGGCTGGGACCGCGTCGGCGTCGACACCGCGGCGCTCGCGGCCGACGTGGACGACCCCTTCGACTCGTCGCAGTCGTTTCTCGGCGAGCCGGAAACGGAGGCCTATCTCGGCGATCTCGACCCGGTCAATCGCTTCCTCGAGCGGACGGGACTGGCCGGCGAGGGCGGTGCCCTGAGCGATGTGGAGGTCACGATCAGCGTCGGCAGGAAGACCACCATGCCCGACAAATACCAGAGAACAGTCATCCGGGACGGGGACGAACTGGTCGTTCGCGGGGGACTGACCGAGACGGCCGACGGCTACGTCCTCCGGGGCACCGACGAGACGCCGCTGGTGATCGCGACCGACACGCTCGAGACGCAGGAGGATCAGTTGCGCTCGAGAATCCGCATGCAAAAGGCGGTCGGCGGTGTGTTCATCGCGCTCGGCGTGCTCGTCGCGATACTCGGCGTCCGCTGAGGGGGGTCTCGGTCCGTCCCGGTCAGTACCAGGCGCCGCCCGACGAGACGTTGATGTCCTGTCCCGTGACGTGTCTCGAGTCCGAACTCGCGAGGTGGACGGCCAGTTCCGCGACCTCCTCGGGCGGGACCAGATCGTCGATCATGAGACTCTCGAGGACGTCCCCCTCGACCGCCTCGACGGGGACGCCCGCCTCCTCGGCCTGTCGCTCGAAGACGCCTCGGATGCGATCACCCTCGACCGGACCGGGACAGATCGCGTTGACGGTGATGCCGTCGTCGCCGAACTCCGCGGCCATCGCGCGGGTCACGCCGATCAGACCCATCTTCGAGGCGGCGTAGGGCGTCCGGTTGGCGTACGGCCGCTTGCCGCCGATCGAGGAGATGTTGACGACGCTCCCCCGCTCTGATTCGCGAAGGTGGGGAGCCGCCTCACGAGTGACGCGGGCGACGCCGACGACGTTGACGTCGAGGGTCTCGAGCCACTCGTCGTCGGTCGTCTCCTCGAGGGGCGCGGTGGGCCCGGCGATCCCGGCGTTGTTCACGAGACAGTCCAGCCCGCCGAATGTCGCGACCGTTTCGTCGATCGCGTCGGCGACCGATTCGGGGTCGGTCACGTCGGTCTCGACGGCCAGCGTTCGATCGGGCGCACCGATTTCCTCCGCGGTCTCGTAGATACCGTCGCTTCTGGCCGCGAGGACGACGTTCGCCCCCTCGTTTGCGAACGCGACGGCAATTTCGCGGCCCAGTCCCTGACTCGCGCCAGTTACGAAGACGGTGGCGTTAGCTACCATGGCCCGAGATGGGACAAGCCGGGGATAAAAACGCTCGGCTACCGGCATCGTCGGGCGGCGAGCGATCGGACGCGTTCCCTCACGGCGGGGGCGTCGGCCCGGCGGGCTAGTGTATGGAAAGGTATAGGGCGGCGTCCCCGTCTAGAGGTATATAAGCAAATGAGCGACGCGGGATACGACCACGCGGCGGTCGAACGACGGTGGCAGGAGGCGTGGGACGAGTCGAACGCCTATCGAACGCCCGACGGCGTCGACGATCCGACGTACGTCCTCGGGATGTACCCGTACCCGTCGGGCAAGCTCCACATGGGGCACGTCCGAAACTACACGATCACGGACGCGTACGCCCGCTACCGACGGATGCAGGGCGACGACGTCCTCCATCCGATGGGGTGGGACGCGTTCGGGCTCCCCGCCGAGAACGCGGCCAAGGAGCGCGACACGAACCCGCGGGACTGGACGTTCGACTGCATCGAGACGATGAAGGGGCAGATGGAGGCGATGGGCTTTGGCTACGACTGGGACCGGGAAGTCACCACCTGCACGCCCGAATACTACCAGTGGAACCAGTGGCTCTTCGAGCGCTTCTACGAGGAAGGGCTGGTCGAGCGCCGCGACGCCGACGTCAACTGGTGTCCAAACTGCGAGACCGTGCTGGCCGACGAACAGGTCGAGGGCGAGGCCGAACTCTGCTGGCGCTGTGACACGCCCGTCGAACAGCGTGAACTCGACCAGTGGTTCCTGAAGATCACCGAGTACGCCGACGAACTGCTCGAGGCCATCGACGACCTCGAGGGGTGGCCCAACTCGGTGCGCCAGATGCAGCGCAACTGGATCGGCCGCCAGTACGGTAGTGAAGTCGACTTCGAGATCGGCGAGGCGCGTGACGCCTCGAACGGACGCGGCGAGGAGAGCGAGCCGCGGGAGTACGGCGCTGTGACTGCGTTCACCACCCGCCTCGACACCATCTACGGCGCGACGTTCTTCGCACTCGCACCGGATCATCCGATCAGCGAGCAGTTGGCCGAAGAAGACGACGAGATCCACGAGTTCGTCCATCACGAGGCCGACCCCGACGGTGACGAACCCAACGGGGTCGAGACGGACCTAACCGCCACGAATCCCGCGACGGGCGACGAGATCCCGGTCTACGTCGCCGACTTCGTCCTCTCGGACGTCGGGACGGGCGCGTTGATGGCCGTTCCCGGCCACGACGAGCGCGACCACGCGTTCGCCGAAAAGCACGATATCGACATCGAGCCGGTCATCGCTCCCGAACCCGAGGACGGCGAGGAGCCCGAAGCGCCCGACGTGGACGAGGCAGCGTTCACCGACGACGGCGTCCTGATCAACTGCGGCGAGTACAGCGGCCTCGACAGCGAAACGGCCCGCGAACGGCTGACCCAGGACATCGAGAGCGCCGAAGAAGCCACGCAGTACCAGCTCCGCGACTGGGGCATCTCCCGGCAGCGCTACTGGGGGACCCCGATCCCGGTCGTCCACTGTGACGACTGTGGCCCCGTGACGGTCCCCGCGGAGGACCTGCCCGTCGAGCTCCCCGAGTTCATCAACACGACCGGCAACCCCCTCGATGCGGCCGAGGAGTGGAAGCAGACGAGCTGTCCGGAGTGTGGCGGCGACGCGACCCGCGAGACCGACACGATGGACACCTTCGTCGACTCCTCGTGGTACTTCCTGCGGTACGTCTCGCCGGGTCTCGAGGACGCCCCGTTCGACCGCGAGCGGGCCAACGACTGGATGCCCGTCGACCAGTACGTCGGCGGCATCGAACACGCCGTGATGCACCTGCTCTACTCCCGGTTCTTCACGAAGGTGCTGGCCGACCACGAGGGGCTCGAGCACCGCGAACCGTTCACCAACCTGCTCGCCCAGGGGATGGTCCAACTCGAGGGCGAGAAGATGTCCAAGTCGAAGGGCAACGTCGTCTCACCCCAGCGGATCGTCGAGGAGTACGGGGCCGACACCGCGCGGCTGTTCATGATGCAGGCCGCCCAGCCCGAACGCGACTTCGACTGGAGCGAGGAGGGTGTCCGTTCGACGTACGCCTTCCTCGACCGACTGAAGGGAATGGTCGAGAACTACGTGACGGACGAACCGGCCGGCGACGACGACGCGATCGCGAGCTACGTCGACGCGGAGATCGACGCGGCGATCGCCATTGCCAGCGAGGAGTACGACGACCTGACGTTCAACAAGGCGCTGCGCGAGACGCAAGACCTTGTCCGGACGCTGCGGCAGTACGCCGACTACACCGAGCCACACGCCGAGACCTACGAGCGCGGGCTGTCGACCGTCGTCCGCCTGCTCGCACCGGTCGCACCCCACCTGGCCGAGGAGCTGTACGACGAGCTCGGTGGCGACGGCTTCGTCGCCGAGGCCGAGTGGCCGACCGCCGAGATCGACCGCGACCGAGTCGCCAAGCGTCGCCGGCTGGTCGAGAACACGCGCGAGGACATCCGCGACATCGTCGAGGTGGCCGGCATCGAGGACCCCCAGCGGATCGACGTCGTCGTCGCCCCCGACTGGAAGTACGACGCCCTCGAGATCGCGATCGAGAGCGACGCTGACAACCTGATTGGCGAACTGATGGGGGAAGCCCACATCCGCGAACAGGGCGACGCCGCGGCCGACTACGGGCAAGACCTGCAGGCCGAGCGCGAGGCGCTGTCGATGACGCTCGACCCCGACGAGGAGCACGCCGCGCTCGAGTCGGCAGCGTGGTTGATCGAACGCGAGTTCGAAGCGCCGGTGCACGTCGTTCGCGCCGACGAGGCCGAGGCGGACGTGCTTGCGAACGCCGAACCCGGCCGGCCGGCGATCGAAATCGACGATTGAGACGTTTGCAGCGCTCGACTCGTCGTCGACACACCGTCCATACCATTTTCACGTACTGTTTCAGCTCTCACAACGATCGAGATAGTCGTTTTCATCGCCGAATTCCGTCGTATTCCGTTGGCAGCGAAGTCAGCCCGTTACCATTATGCTAAAACTGAATTTCTGTTTATCTCATATAATTTTCCATAGAATTATATCGGTCCGTGACTGGCTGTATCCGACATTCAAAAGAGATAATGAATGACTGACTCACCAAACAATCAATTCGACCGATACATTCAATGGGGAGGGGGAAACAGCAATTGGGAAGGTAGAGAGCAGCACTGCGTTGCTCGAACAATGTGACAATATGGCACTCGAGGACACTATCCCTGATCGGCTCAGAGAAACGTACAGTGTAAAGATCGGATTGATTTTCGTATTAGTCGCGGTGATGACGCTCCTCGTCGGCGCGCTCTTTCTCGGTCACGTCTCGGGTTCGGTCGGCCCGGCCGCAGCGGATCACTTCAGCGACCGGACCGACGACCGCAGCGACGTCGCCGCGGTCTGGCTCGAAACGACCGGCGAGACAGCGGCTGGCCTCGCCGCAGACCCGACCCTCCAGAGCGGGACGACCGACGAAATCGAAACCGAACTCGCGACGACTCGATCCGCTCGCGAGGGGCGGATCGCAGCGATACACTACATAGGCGAAGATGGGACCGTTCTCGCGAGCAGCGACGACGGAGCAACCGGGGAGAACTTCTTCGAGACGGCCGGGGTCGACGGGGCGACGAACGGGCCGAGTACTGCCCATCAGGGTTTAGCGACTAACGATTCGGTCCTCTCGTTCGTCACGAGCGTCGAGCGCGACGGCGGTGGCCAGCGGTACGTAGCCGTCTCCACCCCCGTCGACGCGTTCGCGTCAGTTCTCGAGACGGAGGGCGCACGAACGATCGTCACCGACGCCGACGGTGGGACGATCGCAGCGGTCGGCGACGAAGCGTCGGTCGGCGACGCTGCCGTCCTCGCCGCCGCCTCGCCGTCCAACGAGGGCGTCGTGACCGGGACCCCCGATGGAACCGACACGGAGTATGCGGCGACGGCGGCACCGATCGACGTCGGCGAGACGTCGCTGACGGTTACGACCTACGACACCGAAGCGGCTGTCTACGCGCCGCAAAACACCGCGTCGGCGTCGGTGATTGCGATGCTGCTGGTCTTCTTCCTCCATCTCGGACTCGTCGGGGTCGTCCTCGGCGGCAACATCTCGCTGAGCCTCCGTCGGCTCGCGAACAAGGCCGAACGGATGGGGAACGGCGATCTCGAGGTCGATCTCGAGACCGATCGGATGGACGAGGTCGGTATCCTCTACACGTCGTTCGCTTCGATGCGCGACTCGCTCAAAGAGACGCTGTCCGATCTGGAGGACCAACGCGAGCGCGCCCGCGAGGCCCAGCAGCGGACCGAGCAGCGCAACCGAGAGCTCGAGGCCGAGGCCGAACGCTACAGCGACGTCATGGCGGCGTGCGCTGACGGCGACTTGGAGCAGCGCCTCGAGCCGGAGACGGACCACGAGGCGATGGTCTCGATCGCCGAGGCGTTCAACGAAATGATCGCCGACCTCGAGTCGGCGGTCGCTCAGGTCAAGACGATCTCCGCCGAGGTCGCCCGGACGAGCACCGAAGTCCAGACCAGCTCCGACGAGATCCGTCGGGCGAGCCAGGAGGTCAGCTCCTCGGTGCAAGAGATTTCGGACGGGTCCGCGAAACAGGCCGAGGACCTCACGGTGGCGACGACCGAAGTCAAGGAGATGTCCGCGACCGTCGAGGAGGTCGCGGCCGCGACGAGCAACATCGCAGAGCAGTCCAATCAGGTCGACGCACTGGCGACCGAAGGCCGGCAGGAGGTCGAGGAGACGACCGCGGAGATGCACGCGGCCAGCGACCAGACGGAAGCCGTCGCCGAGACCATCCGATCGCTCGATCAGGAGGCCGAACAGATCCAGGAAATCGTCGAGCTGATCGACGAGATCGCCGGCCAGACGAACATGCTCGCACTGAACGCGGCCATCGAGTCCGCGCGATCGGAGAGCGCCTCGAGCGAGAGCGGCGGGTTCCAGGCCGTCGCCGACGAAGTCAAGGAACTCGCAGCACAGACGCAGGCGGCAGTCGATGACGTCGAGACCATGATCGAATCGATCCAACAGCGGGCGACCGAAAGCGCAACGCAGATTCAGGAAGCAGAAGCGACGATCGGCTCCGCGACCGGCCGGGTCGACGACCTCTCACTGAAGTTAGACCGGATCGCGACGGAGATCGAACAAGTGGCCGCCGGCGTCGAGGAGATCGACCAGGCGACCGACGAACAGGCCGGTTCCGCCGAGGAGCTGGCGACGATCGTCCAGGACGTCGCGAGCGTCGCCGACGAGACGACCTCGCAGGCCCAGCAGGTCGCCGCGGCGGCCGAGGAGACGACCGCGACGATCAGCGACGTGTCGGCCGAAGCGACGCGGCTCGACGAGCGGGCGGCGGCTCTCGCCGACGCCGTCGACGAGTTCTCCGTTTCGGGGGCGGCGGATCCGACTGCGGCCGCAGCCGGACAGGGGGGTGAGCGCCGATGATCCCCGAACTCCAGCTCTACCGGTATGCCTTCTACGTGCTGGTGGCTGCGACCGTCGGGTTCCTCGTCTGGGTCAGTCGAATGCCGACGGGCAAGCGCCGGTACTACCTCCCGGTGCCGATCATCTGCGGGACGCTCGCGCTCGGCTACTTCGGGATGTCGGCGGAGCTGTTGACCGCCACGGCGGCCAACGGCCAACCGATGCCGATGAGCCGCTACGTCGACTACTTCATCACGACGCCGGTCATGATCGCCATCGCCGGCCTCGTCGCCGGCGCGAGCAGACGACAACAGGTCGCGATGTTCGTCTTCGGTCTGGGCTGGATTGGAGCGACGGTCGTCGGCTACTTCCTCGAGCCGCCGCTGGATTCGGTGAGCACCCTCGTGACGCTCGCGAGCCTCGTCGTGCTCATCTATCTGATGGTGGGACCGGTCACGAAACGGTCCGGCAAGCAAGGCGGCGAGCGCGTCCTCCTCTACGGAAAGCTCAGGAACCTGCTCATCCTGATCTGGGTGTTCTATCTGGTCCTCGGCATCGCCTCGCGGCAGAACCTGGGGTTGCTCGACGCGTTCAGCGGGGTCTTCCTGGGCGTCTACATCGACGTTCTCACCCGCGTCGGGTTCGGGGTGTTGGTGCTCCGTGCGACCGATGCCACCGACCAGGTAATCGAGCAGCTCCAATCGAGCGGATCGGGCGACGACGGCTCGGGCGGCGTCACTCTCGAGAAGTCCGACGATCCAGCCGTCGATCCGGCCGACTGACAGCGGTCGTCACTCCCTGCTGCGAGCGCGCGATCGTGGCAGACAACCGACAACCACCGGATCTGACAGCTGGCTATCTGATTTATACGTCAGTACGTCGTAGGGGTGTCCACAGTACCTGTTGGTTCTGAGGATGAACGCACAACGTACGGATCCGTTTCGATGGAGATTCGCGGGGGGGTCGGCGTCGAAAACACCACACATCGCCTCGATGACGTGGCGCGACGGATTGTTTGCTCACTGGCCGGTCGATCCCGACGAGCTTCGACCACACGTTCCGGGTCAGTTGAACCTCGAGACTCGAGACGGACACGCCTGGCTGAGCGTACTCCCGTTCGTACTCACGAACGTCGGGATCCGCGGGACGCCGTCGATTACCAGACTGGCGTTTCCCGAACTCGCCGTCCGGACGTACGTTCGCTATCGGGACGAGCCGGGCCTGTTTTTCTTCAGCATCGACGTCGGCAGTTCGCTGGTCGCGACGACCCTGAGCCGGACGGCCGGGCTGCCGGTCTACGACGCGACCATGCGAGTCGGCGCGACCGAAGAGAACCACGTCGCTTTCTCGAGCGAGCGACGACGCTCGGACGGCGAGACACCCGCCCGGTTCGCAGCGACCTACCGTCCCGACGGCGACGTGTTCACCGCCGAGCCGAACTCGCTCGCGTACTGGCTCACCGCTCGCCGACGGATCTACGCGCCGACCGCGAGCGACGTCCTGACCGGCGAACTCGCACACGACCCGTGGCCGCTCCAGCCGGCAGTCGCGACGATCCACGAGAATACGATGCTCGAGGCCAACGGTCTGCCGACGCCGGCCGGCGAACCGGTGTTCCACTACGTCGACGAAATGTCGATGACTGGCTCGATTCCGCGGCGACTGTCCCGCGGGTGAGTCACGGGCGACCTGCAAACGGATCGCGGCTGGAGAACGACAAACAGGCGCGACTCCGATACGGGAGATCACTGCTCTCGCCGACGCGAGGAGAGTTCGCCGTCGAGTTCGACTCGAAGAACGGCATCGACGGGGGCGTTCGTTTCCCGGGAAGCCAAGAAATGAAGGTGCTGAAGTCGGTGGACCGGTAACGAGGGAGACAGACGGGTCGAGTGATTACCCGGCGATCGCGGGATCATCGTGGGAGGCCTCGCTATCGTCGCCGGTTCGAGCAGCGGACCGTCACTCGGCCGGATCGTACCGTCGGGTGACCTCGTCGATCTCCGGTGCGATCTCCACGGCGCTTGCGGCGGCCTGTATGGCGCTTTTCGTGTCTTTCAGCCCGTAGCCGGTGACGACGGCCAGCACCGACTCGTCGGCATCGATGATCCCCTCGGAGCGCGCTTTACGGATTCCCGCGACCGGCGTCGCGCCGGCGGGTTCGGCGTAGATCCCCTCCGTGCTTCCGAGCGTCTTCTCCGCGCGGAGGATCGCCTCGTCGCTGACGAGGACGGACGTGCCACCGCTTTCGTGCAGCGCTTTCACCGCCTTCACCGTGTTGAGCGGCCGACCGACCGCGATGCTGTCGGCGAGCGTGCTCGCGACCTCGTCGGTCGAATCGTGGTCGTGGAAGGCGTCGTGGACGGCGCTCGCTCCCTCGGCCTGAACGCCGAGCATCTTCGGCAGTTCGTCGACGAATCCGAGGTCGTGGAACTCGCGAAACCCCTTCCAGCCGCCGTAGATCGTACAGCCGTCGCCCATCGAGAACACGAGCCAGTCCGGTACGTCGCCGCGCGTTTGCTCGGCGAGTTCGTGCCCGACGGTTCGCTTCCCCTCGACCTGAAACGGATTGACCGCGGCGTTGCGATTGTACCAGCCGAACGCCTCGGTGACTGCCATACTGAGGTCGTAGGCTTCGTCGTAGCTCCCGTCGACGGCGAGGACGTCGGCACCGTAGACGAGCGGCTGCGCCAACTTCTCTTCGGGCGCGTCGCCGGGGACGAAGATCCGACAATCGAGGCCACCGCGAGCGGCGTAGCCCGCCAGCGACGCCGCGGCGTTGCCCGTCGAGGCGCACGTCACGACGTCACGTCCGGCGTGAGCGGCCTTCGTCACCGACACACTGGTCGCGCGGTCTTTCAGGACGCCCGTCGGATTGCGGCCGTCGTCTTTCACGCGCACGTGGACTCCTAGTTCGTCGCCGAGCCGCGGCGCGTCGTAGAGATCCGTTCCGCCTTCCTGCAGCGTCACCGGCTCCGCGTCCGCATCGACCGGGAGGAACGCCCGATACTTCCACTGATCCGGAATGTTCCCGTCGAGGGGCTCGTCGAAGCGGTCCCGCACGACATCGTAGTCGTACCGCACCTCGAGAATCCCCCGGACGCCGGGATGGTTCGAACAGGTGTAGACGACCTGCTCGGGATCGTACGTCTCGCCACAGAGCGTGCATTCGAGCGTCCGGACGTGGTCCATGCTGTCTCAGAAGACGAGCAACGGGTAGAAAACGTTCCCTCCCACGAACGACCACCCGCACTCGCGGACCCGGTCGCGAATCGGGGTCGCGGAACCGCCCGCCCCCGAGCGCGCGACGCGCCCGCGTCCGGATCGACGGTCTCGGTTACGACGGATCGCCGACGCCGACCATGTCGAACTCGTACCCCGCACCAGCGGCCGACGCCCGCTCGTAGACTACACGCGCGGCCGCTACGTCCTGGATCGCGAGCCCCGTCGAGTCGAAGACGGTGATCCCCGTCTCGGCGGTTCGTCCTTCTTTCGTCCCGACGACGAGTTCGCCGATTTCCCCGTGGATGTCCGCGTCCGTCAGCGTCCCCGCCCGGTAGGGGACGTTGATCTCGCCCGAGTGAGTACACTGCTCGTGGTCGTCGATGACGGTGGTCGCCGCCTCGAGCAGCGCGTCCTCGAGTTCGTGTTTCCCCTCGGCGTCGGCCCCGATGGCGTTGACGTGCGTGCGGTCGCCGACGGCCTCGAGTCCCACGATCGGCTCCTCGACAGGGGTCACGGTCGAGAGCACGTCGCAGTGCCCCGCCTCGGAAATCGAGCCGCCGCGGACGTCGAACCGGTCCTCGAAGGCCTCGACGAACCGCCGGACGCGGTCGTCGTCGGGATCCGAGACGACGACCTCTTCGATCGGCCGGACCTCGCTGATCGCCTCGAGTTGCGTATAGGACTGGACGCCGGCCCCGACGAGGCCCAGACTCGAGGCGTCTTCGACGGCGAGGTAATCGGTGGCGACGGCCGCCGCTGCCCCGGTGCGTTTCATCGTGAGCGTCGTGCCGTCCATGATCGCGAGCGGGAACGCGGTCTCGGGATCGGAGTAGATCATCGTCCCCAGTACGGTCGGCAGGTCGTGGTCGGCGGGGTTGTCCGGGTGGACGTTGACCCATTTCAGTCCGGCGGCGTCCCACTCGCCCACATGGAGGTAGGCGGGCATCGACCGGAAGTCGCCGTTGTACTGCGGGAGGTCGATGTAGGACTTGGCGGGCATCTGTGTGTCCCCGCGCTCGAAGGCGGCGAAGGCCGCCTCGACGGCGTCGATGACGTCCGCCAGTTGCGCGTGGTCGTCGACCTCGTCGCTTTCTAGGAGCAGCGTCTTCATACGAGCGACTATCGCGGGACGCTACTTAACCGTCAGTATCGCTCTCAGGGAGACGCCGGCACCGTCAGGCCGTCGCCCGGAACAGCGATACGCCCGTTCGATACGAAGTCAGTCGCTGCCCATCGCCGTCACCGTCGGTCTCGTACTCGAACTCGAACGCATCCTCGAGCGCCGCCGGCGCATCCGCCAGCGACGCCCTGATCTCCCGTCGGCGGTCGGCCGGTACGTCCATGCGGTCGAGCCACGCGTCGACCTCGAGTCGGCGACTCGTCTCCTGAACCGCGTCGACGGTCAGTCCCGCGGCCTCGAGCCAGCCGCGCCACTGGGACGAGGAATAGGTCTCGACGTGGCCCGGATCGCGGAGTCGCTCGAGTCGGTTGACGTACGCGGCCAGTTCGGGGTCGTCGGGAACGCAGAGGTCCTCGAGCGCGAAGACGCCGCCCGGGGCGAGAACGCGTTCGACCTCCGCGAGGAAGGCCTCGGGGTCTGGAAAGTGATGGGCGGCGAAGCGACAGGTGACCGCGTCGAACTGATTCGCAGCGAACGGCAGCCGTTCGGCGTCGACCGCCACGCCCTCGACGCGGGGATACTCGGTCGTCGCCGTCCGAACCATCTCCGGGGAGAGATCCGCGGCGACGACCCTCGAGACGCCAGCATCGACGAGGCCGCCGGCGACGTGTCCGGCACCGGTCGCCACGTCGAGCGCACGGGTCGCATCGGAACACCAGTCGACGAGCCGCTCGAGGTCGTCACCTTCCTTGAGCACGGCCCCGTCCCGATAGCCGTCCGTCGCGGCGCTGAAGGCGGTCGCCACGTCGCGTTTTCTGTCGGCGTCGTTCGTCACGGACACCAGTTGTAGCGAACCAAACATGAGGATTGCGCTGTACGCCCCGCGAACGAGCGGTTGCTCGAGGCTTGGAGAGGGAATCAGAATCACGGCTACGTCGGACGAGGGGACGAAACGCAGAGTGTGAACTGCACTGCCGGGTTCGAGAACTACGACGGAACGGCAAAGTGAGAATATGGGGCCGACTTCGGAAAGCGGTTCGAACGGGGCCCTCCGTCGTCACCGCGAGGGCCGCAGGCCCGAGCGGGCCGACGACCGATGTGAGCGAGAGCGCGGGACGTAGTGCCGCGAAAGCGAGCGGCTTCGCCGCGAGCAACGAGCGAACGGAGGGAGGAGGCTTTTAAACTAAATTTTGCCGAGGGCCGCCTTCGGCGGCCCGCAGAGCAAAATTTAGTCCTACATCATGCCGCCCATGCCACCGCCCATACCGCCCATGCCGCCGCCCATGCCACCGGGGCCGCCGGCGGGCATGTCCTCGTCATCGTCGTCGTGGGAGACCGCGAGGTCGCCCGCGGCGATGACGTCGTCGATGCGCAGCAGCATGACGGCCGCCTCGGTGGCGGATTCGATGGCCTGGGTCTTGACGCGCAGCGGCTCGTAGACGCCCTCGGATTCCATGTCGATGGTGTCGCCGGTGTAGGCGTCGAGGCCAGCGGCCGTGTCGCCGCCGTCGTGGGCACTGCGGAGTTCGACGAGCGAGTCGATGGGGTCGAGGCCCGCGTTCTCGGCCAGCGTGCGCGGGATGACCTCGAGCGCGTCGGCGAAGGCCTCGACGGCGAGCTGTTCGCGGCCGCCGACGGAGTCGGCGTAGTCGCGAAGCGCGAGCGAGACGTCGATCTCGGGTGCGCCGCCGCCGGCGAGCACCTTGCCGTCCTCGATGGTCGTTCGGACGACGCCGAGCGAGTCCTCGATGGCGCGGTCCACCTCGTCGATGACGTGTTCGGTGCCGCCGCGGAGGATCAGGGTGACGGCCTGCGCGTCGTCGACGTCCTCGACGAAGATGCGCTGGTCGCCGGCGATCTCCTTCTGGGCGACGCTACCGGCGAAGCCGAGGTCGTCCTCGGAGAGGTCGTCGACCGTCGAGACGGGCGTCGCGCCGGTCGAGCGGGCCAGCTGGGACTGGTCGCTGGACTTGACGCGGCGGACCGCGATAATGCCCTCCTGGGCGAGGTAGTGCTGGGCCATGTCGTCGATGCCGCCGTCGACGAAGACGGCGTCGGCGCCGACGTCGGCGATCGTCTCGGCCATCTCGCGCAGCTGGGCCTCTTCCTGCTCGAGGAACTGCTCGAGCTGGTCGGGGTCGGTGACGTTGACCTCGGCGTCGATCTCGGTCTCCTTGATCTCGAGGTCGCCGTCGATGATCGCGATGTTGGCGTCCTCGGCGAAGTAGGGCATGTTCTCGGAGACGCGCTCCTTGTCGACGATGACGCCCTCGACGAGCTCGGAGTTCTCGATCGAGCCGCCGACGACCTTCTCGACTTTGATGTTGTCCGTGTCGACGCCGTCGTCGTCGGCGACCGTCTGGACGGCCTCGACGACGAGTCCGGAGAGCAGGTCCTTGGCGTTCTCCGCGCCCTTGCCGGTCATCGCCGTCGCGGCGATCTGCTCCAAGATCTCCGTGTCGTCCTCGGCAACGTCGATGGCGATCTCCTCGAGGGCCTCGGTGGCCTCTTCGGCGGCCTCGCGGTACCCCTGAGCGAGGGTGGTCGCGTGGATGTCCTGGTCGAGGAGGTCCTCGGCCTGACTGAGGAGTTCGCCGGCGACGACGACGGCACTCGTGGTGCCGTCGCCGACCTCGTCTTCCTGTGTTTCGGCGACTTCGACGATCATGTCGGCCGCGGGGTGGTCGATCTCCATCTCCGAGAGCAGCGTGACACCGTCGTTCGTGACGATGACGTTACCCGAGGAGTCGACGAGCATCTTGTCCATCCCCTTCGGGCCGAGCGTCGTCCGAACCGATTCGGCGACGGCCTTGCCGGCCTGTACGTTCATCGACTGCGCGTCTTTGCCGGAGGTCCGCTGGCTGTCCTCCGAAAGCACGATGAGGGGCTGGTTGCCCATCTGTTGAGCCATAGTCAAACGAGAGATTGTTTGCTATTCTATATAACTCTTTTGTTATCCGGCAGATAGAACCGCTCGATCACACCCCCGTCCGGTGTTTTCGATCCCGTCGGTGAGTGGGTATTTATACCAAAGCGTGGGAAGGATTCGGCGAGACGACGAGCCGAGAGAAAGCGGCGACGAGGAGGCGGGGCGGTCAGGACTGGCCGCCGGGGAACCGGTGGTACTCCATCCCCTGATGTTTCATCTCGTTGTGTTTCTCCTCGAGGAACGAGTACACCGCGCCGTGTGGCGCACCATCGAGGAGCATCTCGGCGGCGCTGCGGACGGCGTCGACCTCCTGGGGCGCGCCGATGATGCCGAGCGTCGAGCCGTAGATGACGACGTCGGCTCCCGTCAGTTCCTCCATCAGTTCCCGGGTGCGGCCGCCCTCGCCGATGAGCCGTCCCTTCTTGCGTTTCATGTCGTTTTTGTTGCGCGCGGCGGCGTCGATGTCGACGACGTCGAACAACATCATGTCGTCGTCGAGCAGCCGCATGGCGTCCTCGGGCGCGAAGCCGCGGCCGATAGCCCGGACGATTTCGGGTGCCTTGAGCCCCAAGACGGGGTCGCCGACGGTCTCGACGGCGACGGAGCCGTTCTCCGAGTCGATGTCGAGTCGTACTTCGGCTTCCGCCTCGATCTCGCGCATCGTCTCGCCTCCTTCGCCGATGAGAACGCCGATGCGGTCCTGCGGAATCTTCACGTGCTGCATACAGTCCGCTACTGGCTGGGCGAGGTTAAGCGCTTGGTCCGCGAGCACGGGGTGAGTCGTGACACCGACACGCGTGGCCGTCTCGAGTTGCGATGCGATCGAACCGGAAGACGGCGCTTACTCGCGAACCGGCCGAAACTGTACGGACTCCGTGTGCGTATCGAGAATCGCCACGGTCCGATCGTCCGCTGATTTCGTCAGGAAGTGTGCGCCCGGATTGACGACGGTCGTCCGGCCGTCCTCCGAGAGATCGCGCTGGTGGTGGTGTCCGTAGCAGACGAAATCGTACGTCTCGCCGGCGGCGATCGCCTCGACCTCCGCTTTGCTCTCGCCGTGGAGGACGGCGATCGAGAGCCCGTCGAACTCGAGGTCGGCGAACCGGCCGTGCAGCTGGCTCTCGCCGCCGAGCGAGTCGAACGCCCCTTGCAGATTTGCCGCGTCTCCGTCGTTGTTCCCGAGGACGCCGTGGAGTTCGAAGTCGTCGAAGTAGGGGACGATCAGCGGCGCGACGAAGTCGCCGCAGTGAATGACGACCTCGACGCCTTCCTCCCGGAAGATCTCGGTCGCGCGTTCGGTCGCGTCGGCGTTGTCGTGCGTGTCGGAAACGATGCCGATATTCATACTCGAGTACGTGATGGGAACGATAAAGAACGTTGGGCCGATCGGCGGCCCCCAGCGGAGTTCACGGCGGGCCGACACCGCTTCGGTCAGCGGGAACCGCAACGACGTTCCCGAATTCGAACGGTATATTTTCGGCACCGAGTACGTCCGAGTATGGGTCTCGTGGCCGAATTCGATATCCTGTGCGAACACCTGCCGCTCGTCGGCGTCGCGACCGCCGTGCCGGAAGCGACGCTCGGCCTCGAGTTACAGTTCAACCACGGCGAGCGACCGGTGTTCCTCGTCACCGTGACCGGTGGCACGCAGGCGTCGATCGAGGCAGCTCTCGCCGACGCCGTCGACTCACCGTCGAAAGGCGCGTTTCGGAACGGTCGTATGCCCACTCAGTCCCGCGAGGGGTCCGGCTCCGGGCTCGTGACGAACTCGAGGAGGTCCTCCTCGGCCACGTCCAGTCCCTGGCGAGAGAAAAACGAGGCGACGTTCCGGCAGTCTCGCTCGAGAAAGTCGCGGCTGTTGGGGTGGTGGACGGTGACGGCCTGCCCGAGGTCGATGAACACGAGTTGCCCCTCGTCGAACACGACGTTGTACTCGCTCAGATCGCCGTGGATCAGGCCGGCCGAGTAGAGCCGGCGCATGTACTCGCGCATGACCTCGTAGGCGGTTTGCGGGTTCTCGATCTGGACCTCGCCGAGGCGTTTCGCGCGGCCGTCCTCGTTGCCGATGTACTCCATGACGAGCACGTTGCGCTCGGTCGCGATCGGTTCGGGCACCCGCACACCGGCCTGTTTGGCCCGCTCTAAGTTCGCCAGTTCCTTTTTGGTCCAGGCGAGGACGACGTCTTTCTTCTTGCCGCCGAGCCCCTCGAACCGTGGGTCACCCTCGAGGTAGTCGCGCATCTGCCGGAAGTTCGAGGCGTTGATCCGGTAGATCTTGACCGCGACCTCGCGGTCGTCGCCCAGCGCGTGGTAGACGTTCGCTTCCTTGCCCGTCGAGAGCGGCCCGCCGAAGGCCTCGACGTAGCCGTCCTGGACGAGTTTGTACAGCGCAGCGAACGTCGCGTCGTCGAACACCGACTGCTCGACCTTGAACTGGTCGGCGTCCTTGATGCGCTCCTCGAACTGTTCGAACTCACGGTCGCGCTTGCGGGCGATCTTGTCCGCTTCGGTATCCGAGACGTCGATCTCCTCCCACTCGTCGCCGGGAGTCTCGACCTCCTCTAAGTCGACCAGTCCGAACTCCGTTCCCTGTCCCATCTGGCCGCGTCTACGGGTCGGACGTGGGTAAATACTGGGTATCGTTCGATCGACCCCGGACGGGAGCGCCCGCGCGAGCGGTCAGGTCCACTCTTTTTCCCCGCTCGAGCCCAACACCGGCTATGAACAGCGTAGACGATCACGAGCCGGTGACAACGGCGACGGGCAACCGATGACGCGCCACGACGTAACTCTCGAGTGGCCCGACGGCTCGACGCAGACGATCGAGGTCGCCGAGGACGAGACGGTGCTCGAGTCGGCCCAGCGGGCCGGCGCTCGGCTCCCCTACGACTGCCGGAAGGGGACCTGTATCACCTGCGTCGGTCGGCTGATCGGGCTCGAGGACGAGGAGGCCCCCGCTGACGCGAGCGGGACGGAAGCGCCGCTCGACGCGGCGGTCGCGTTCACCTATCGGCGGCCGCCGGCGGCGCTGACCGACCCGGAACAGGCGGACGGCTACGTGCTGCTCTGTATCGCCCATCCGCGAGCCGACTGCCGCATCGAGGTCGGCCCGCGGGTCCGGGCCGAAGTCGGCGATAGTCCCTGGGCCTAGATTTCGTCCCGCTTCTCGCGCACCCCCGACCAGATTTATTTACCCGTCCGTGGTCGGGAGTTCCATGAGTGACGCTAGCACACCAGACGACGTCGAACCAGACCACGGCCACGAGCACCACCACGACCACGAGGGACCCGGCTACGCGACGCCGCAGGCGGCCATCGAGGAGGGCGGTCGGGAAAAGCTGGCCTACGTGATGAGCCTCTACGTCGGCACCGACGTCGACGCGCCGGACTTCGTCGCAGTCGTCGACCTCGATCCCGATTCGGACACCTACTGCGAAATCGTCGACCGCATCGAACTGCCGAACCGCGGGGACGAACTCCACCATTTCGGGTGGAACGCCTGCTCCTCGTCGTGTCACGTCGAGGGGCTGGAGCGACGACACCTGATCGTCCCCGGGCAGCGCTCCTCGCGGATCCACGTGATCGACGCGAAAGATCGGCGGAACCCCGAGCTCGTCGAGGTGATCGAACCCGAGGAGGTCTACGAGTACGACCTCTCGGCTCCGCACACCGTCCACTGCATTCCGGACGGGGAGATCCTGATCAGCATGCTCGGCGACGCCGACGGCGAGCTGCCGGGCGGCTTCCTCGAGCTGAACGAGGACTTCGAGATCGAGGGGCGGTGGGAGCCGCCGGGCGAGATCGAGATGAACTACGACTACTGGTACCAGCCCCGCCAGAACGTGATGGTCTCGAGCGAGTGGGCCGCACCGAAGACCTACTATCCGGGCTTTGACCTCGACGACGTCGAGGCGGGCAACTACGGCCGGAAAATCCACTTCTGGGACTGGGAAGCGGGCACAGTCGAGCAGACGATCGACCTCGGCGAGGAGGGGCAGATCCCGCTCGAGGTGCGCTTCCTCCACACGCCGGAATCGACCCACGGGTTCGTCGGGGCCGCGCTCTCGTCGAACATCTTCCACTTCTGGCGAGACGACAGCGCGGCCGACGGCGAAGGGAGATACCGCGCCGAGAAGGTCATCGACTTCGAGGCCCGCGAGCACGAGGACTGGGACATGCCCGTCCCCGGGCTCACGACGGACATCCTGATTTCGATGGACGATCGGTACCTGTTCGGGTCGAACTGGCTCCACGGCGAGGTCTGGATGTACGACATCTCGGACCCTTCGGACCCGCGACGGGCCGACTCGCTCTCGGTCGGCGGCACCTTCGGCGAGGTTCGGGAGATCCAGGGTCGCGAACTGAGCGCCGGCCCGCAGATGATCCAGCTCTCGCTGGACGGCGAGCGCCTCTACTGGACCACCTCGCTGTTTTCCTCGTGGGACGAGCAGTTCTATCCCGAGGAAGGCGAGCGGGGCTCGGTGATGCTGAAAGCCGACGTCGATCCCCGGAAGGGCACCCTCGAGCTCGACGAAGACTTCCTGGTCGACTGGGGCGAGTGCCCGGCGGGACCGGCCCGCGCCCACGAGATCCGGTGGCCAGACGGCGACTGCACGAGCGACGTCTGGCAGTGACCACCCGAACGGATGACGAGCCACGACGTGACCCTCGAGTGGCCCGACGGCCGGACGCTGACCCTCGAGGTCGACGAGGACGAAACGATCCTCGGGGCCGCCGAGTGCGACGGGGCCGTGCTCCCGTACGGCTGCCGGACGGGCGCCTGCGGGACCTGTTCCGGACGGCTGCTCGAGGTCGAAGAGGCGCGGCCGGACGGGGAGTGTGACGCCGACGGAGCCATCGACGCGCGTGCCGTCGACGACGCCGTGGCCTACTGCCGTCTCTCGCGGGCGCTGAAGGACCGACATCGGGCGGCCGGCTACGTGCTCCTGTGTATCGCCTCCCCGCGGGCCGACTGTCGGATCGCGGTCGGCTCGAGCGTGCACACAGAACTGGTGGACAACCCCTGGAAATGAGCCGTCTCGAAGCGAGGCGAGGCGTGGCGGACCGACGGGTCTGCGGTCAGTAACGTTAACGGGGGGCGGGCGGCAACCCTCGAGCAATGTCTGTCGCCGACGAGGACGAAGAAAATCCCTATCTCCGGGATCCGCCGACCGACTTCGAACCGGTCGAGGAGCTCTCGGAGAGCGAGGCCGAGCGGCAGGTCGAACTGCTCCGCGAGGCGATCCGCGAGCACGATCGCCGGTACTACGTCGAGAGCGAGCCGTTGATCGCCGATCGCACGTACGACGCGCTCTTCGCCCGGCTGCGCGACCTCGAAGACGCCTTCGACCTCACCCATCCCGACAGCCCGACGCGGGCCGTCGGCGGCGAACCGCTCGAGGAGTTCGAGACGGTCGAACACGTTGCGCCGATGCTCTCGATCGACCAGAGCGGCGACGCCGAGGACGTCCGGGAGTTCGGCGATCGCGTGCAACGGGAGGTCGGCGACGTCGACTACGTCTGCGAACCCAAATTCGACGGCGTCTCGATGGAGTTCGTCTACGAGGACGGATCGCTCGAGCGCGCGGTCACCCGCGGTGACGGCCGGGAGGGCGACGACGTAACGGCCAACGCCCGCACCATCGGCTCCGTGCCCCAGCGACTCCACGGCGACTACCCCGACTTCCTCGCGGTGCGGGGCGAGGTCTACATGCCGAAAGACGCCTTTCAGGAACACAACCGCGAGCGCATCGAGCGCGGCCAGGAGGCCTTCGCCAACCCACGGAACGCGACCGCAGGGACGATCCGCCAGCTCGACCCCTCGGTCGTCGCCGAGCGCCCGCTCGACGTCTTCTTCTTCGACGTGCTCGAGGCCAGCGAACTCGAGGACAGCCATCGCGCGGAACTCGAGCGCTTCCCCGAGTTCGGCCTGCGGACGAACGATCGCATCGAAGTGGTCGAGAACATCGCGGACGCGATCGACTACCGCGACCGCATGCTCGAGGCCCGCGACGACCTGGACTACGAGATCGACGGCGTCGTGATCAAGGTCGACTCGCGCGACGCGCGCGAGGAACTCGGCCGGACGGCCCGCCACGACCGCTGGGCGTTCGCCTACAAGTTTCCCGCCCGCGCGGAGATCACGCGGATCGCCGACGTAGCGGTTCAGGTCGGTCGGACGGGGCGGCTGACCCCCGTCGCCCTGCTCGAGCCGGTCGACGTCGGCGGCGTCACCGTCTCGCGCGCGAGCCTGCACAACCCCGAGGAGATCGCCGAGAAGAACGTCAATATCGGCGACACGGTCCGCGTTCAGCGGGCGGGCGACGTGATCCCCTACGTCGAAGAGGTCGTCGAGAAGGGGAGCGAGGGCCACTACGAACTACCCGACACCTGCCCCGTCTGCGACAGCCCCGTCGAGCGCGACGGCCCCATCGCGTTCTGTACCGGCGGACTGGGCTGTGACGCACAGCTCCGCCGATCGATCGAGTACTACGCGGGCGACGACGGTCTCGACCTCGAGGGACTGGGCGAGAAGAGCGTCCGCCAGCTGGTCGACGCGGGGCTCCTCGAGACGGTCGCGGACCTCTACGAACTCGACGCGGACGAGCTGACCGACCTCGAGGGCTGGGGCGAGACCAGCGCCGAGAACCTCCTGGCCGAAATCGAGGCCAGCCGCGAGCCGCCGCTTCCGGACTTCGTCTCGGCGCTGGGCATCCCCCACGTCGGCCCGACGACGGCCCGCGAGCTCGCCCGGGAGTTCGGTACCTTCGCGGCGTTCCGGGAGGCCGCCGAGGACGAGCCCGATCGCCTCGAGGGCGTCGACGAGATCGGCGAGACCGTCGCCGAGACGATCCACGAGTTCTTCGCGAGCGAGGCCAACACCGCCGTCGTCGACGACGTGCTCGAGCACGTCTCGCCACAGGAGGCCGACGTCGAGCCCGGCGGCGACGAACTCGCGGGGCTCACCTTCGTCTTCACCGGCTCGCTCGAGGGGCTGACCAGAGGCGAGGCTCAGGACCTCGTCGAAACTCACGGCGCGAACGCGACGAGCAGCGTCTCGGGGAACACGGACTACCTCGTCGCCGGCGGGAATCCGGGTGCGACGAAGCGGAGCGACGCCGAGGACAACGACGTGCCGATCCTCGACGGGAACGAGTTCCAGGCGCTGCTCGAGGAGAACGGGATCGACCTCGAATAGCGCGGAGCGGACGGATCGGGGACCGCCCGGGGCCCCTACTCGATCCGAACGAGTCGTTCGTTCCAGCACTCCTGACAGGTCCCGTCGTTGGACCCGTAGGTACAACCGCAGTTCGAACACCGATAAATCCGCTGTGGCGATTTCGTCCGGTTCAGCCGTTCCAGGTACTTCTCGAGGAGTCTCACGTGGATCAGTAGCGTGCCAGCTACGGGTTCGAACAGCCGGGAAACGCGTATAAGCTTCGTGGCTAGTGTCAGTATATAGATTTTTTAGGCGTGAACCGATTCACCGCAGACCGCGACGGGTAACGAACACGGAAACGGCAATCGCGGCGGCAGCGACGCCGACGATCGTCGGAACGAGTCGTCCCGATCCCCACTCCCAGCCCAGAAACTGCGTGCCGACGAACGCGACGAGCGCGACGGCAACACCGATCGCCGTGAGAAGGGGGGAGGAGGCTCTATCGAGCGCGGACGTCATAGCTAGTTGTTATCATTTCACTATGATAAAGCCGACGGTCACTGGAATTGGCCGACGCTCAGGTCGGCAGTCGATCGGCGATCACGGCGAGCGATTCGCGGCCCTGCACCTCCCCCTCGAGATCCGGCAGCGTCACCACCTCGAGATCGGGGAACGTCTCCCGAATTTCTGCCAGCCGTTTCTCGTGGCGCGCCTGCTGGGATCGACAGCGCGGGCAGCCTTCGTGGGGGTCCTCGAGCACCCGATTGACGACCAGTCGATCGACCGCGACGCCGGCCTCGCGAAGCCGGTCGACGAGTCGCTCCGTCTCCGAAATCGCCATCGACTCCGGAATCAGGACGACGCGAAACTCGGTGCGCCCGGGATCGGTGAGGATCTCGCGAGCGCGCTCGAGGCGGGCCCGAAACGTCTCGAGGCTCTCCTCCTCGTCGTCCTTTCCGGTCATCATCGACATCGGTCCGAACACCGCCGTTCGGGCCGCGTTTCCGATCCGTCTCGCCTGTCCGCGAAGCGACTGGGCCGTCTCGAGGGCCAGTCCCATCGCCTCGGGCATGTCGAACAGCCGCAGGGTGTGGCCCGTCGGGGCGGTGTCGAAGACGACGGTGTCCCACCGCCCCGCGTCGACGTACTCGACCAGCAGATCGAGCGCCGCGATCTCGTCGCTCCCGGCCGGCGCACCAGCGGCGAAAAAGCGCTCGATCTCCTCGTCAGAGAGTCTAATGCCGGCGCTCCGGAGGTCGGCCGCCAGCGCCCGCGCTAGTTTTTCGTAGCGCTCCTTGCGCGCTTCGGGGTCGATCTCGACGGCCCACAGGTCGCCCGCGTCGGCGTCGGACTCGAGCGACGGTGGACGCTCGAGTTCGGTCGGTTCCGACCCGAGATCGGCCTCGAAGGAGTCGGCCAGCGAGTGGGCAGGGTCGGTCGAGACGACCAGCGTCTCTCGGCCGGCGGCGGCAAGCGAGAGCCCCGTCGCGGCCGCACAGGTCGTCTTGCCGACGCCACCTTTCCCGCCGTAGAAGATGCAATCGGTCACGGAACGCCGTACTACGGGCGGTGATGTAAACGGATACCCAACGAAAACGAAGCCGAACTGTAAGGAAGAGGTCCGGTGCTCGAATGCTGTCCCCGATCAGATATCGCCGCGGTCGAACAGGAAGAGCGCGACCACCATCGGAACGACGATCCAGAACAGCAGGATGACGAGGGAGAACCAGTCCTGCAGATAGAAGGGGATCCCGTCCACGAAGGCACCTTCGGGGTAGGTAGTTCCGATCGCTCCGTTCGAAACGTCACTGAATAGCGTGATCGTGTTCTGATACGCGGTCCCCGGATCGATCATATCGATGAACAGCGCCCAATCGGGCAACCGAATCATCTCTTGCTCTCGACCCGCGAAGTTCGTTCCCGTGTAGGTAACGCCCTCGATGTGCCCCATTGCCATCAGGATGGAGAGCGCGGTCCGGATCGCGTTCCAGACGATATAGAAGAGGACGAAGACGCCGAACATCGCCGCACCGGCGATCGTCGTCGATCGGGTCAGCGACGAGAGCGAAACGGCGATGCTCACGTATGCCAATCCGTACAGGATCGTCACCAGGAGGAAGGCGATGTAGTCGGGGAAAGAAAACTCGGTCACGGCGAACGCGAGGGCGATTATCCCGATCAGAGAGCCGATGAGCAACGACAGCGAGAGCACTGTCGACCGACCAAACAGCTTGCCGAGAAGAACGTCTTTCCGGGAGTGGGGCAGCGACAGCAGGACTTTGATACTCCCCGTCTCACGCTCACCGGCTATCGACTTCCAGCCGAGCACGAGCGCGATCAGCGGAACGACGAGTTTGGTTACCTGACTGAACCTTCTAATGAAGTCCAGCGTCGTGAAGTCGTTGAAATCCGCGAAAACCAAGATAGCGGATATAGCGGCCAGCAGCAGGAAGAAGAAGATACTCAACCCCCAGAACAGCCACGAACGAACCGCGTCCTGAAAGTCCTTCTTCGCGACCGCGCGAACGCTCTCGAGGTTGATCGAGCTCGAGGTCGAGCCGCCGGCCGACCCGGCGGTACCGGTTTCGGTGCTCATCGCGCGTGCACCTCCTCGGCGTCGGTCGTGTACGACTGGAAGACGTCCTCGAGCGATGCCTCGGTCGTCTCGAAGTCCTGGACCTCGATGCCGCGGTCCTCGAGCGCCGAGAGGACGGCGGTCTTCGAGCCGGTAACTTCGGCGACGAGCGTCGGCGGGTTCTGACCCTCGACGGTCGCGTGAGTCACGTCAGGTAGCGAGCGAACTGCCTGGAGGGCGTCGTCGTCGAGGCGGTCGACGGTGACCCGGAGCGTCGTGCCGCCCTCGACGGAGTCGCGCAGTCCCTCGACGGAGTCGACAGCGACCATCTCGCCGTCACGGAGGATGCCGACGCGGTCGCAGACCGCCTCGACCTGCTCCATGATGTGACTCGAGAAGAAGACGGTCGCGCCCCGCTCGTTCTCCTCGCGGACGAGTTCGCGCATCTCGCGGGCCCCGTTGGGGTCGAGACCGGTGGAGGGCTCGTCGAGGATCAGCAGGTCGGGCTCGCCGACCAGCGCCATTGCGAGCATCAGTCGCTGGGACATCCCCTTCGAGAATCCGCCGGCTTTCCTGTCGATTGCGTCCTCGAGGCCGACGCGCTCGAGCAGCGCCTCGGGATCGTCGTCGGCGTTTTTCGAGTCGATCGCGAACTCGAGGTGTTGCCGGGCGGTCAGCCGGTCGTAGGTCTCGACGCCTTCGGGGAGGACGCCGGTCCGCTTTCGGATCTCTCGACTCTGTCGCTGGGCGTCCATGCCGAGGACGGAGACCGAACCATCAGTCGGGCGGGCGAAATCCAGGACGACGTTGATCGTCGTCGACTTGCCGGCACCGTTGGGACCGAGGAAGCCGAACACCTCACCCTCTTCGACCTGGAAGGAGAGGTCGTCGAGCGCGAGGGTCTGACCGAAGGATTTGGTCAGGTTGTCGACTGTGATAGCTGGCATGTCCGTATGGACACAGCGTTCCCCGATAAGGTTTTTGACATCACTATTGCGGCTGAAAGCATCGATTTCAGTATGCTCGAGTGCTCGCACGTCGTTTCAGTCGTTTGACGACTAGGCCTATATCGGATCGTCGGGCGCGTATCGATCGGCGGTCCGGTCGACCTCCGTCGCGTATCGCTCGCGGGTCTCGTCGTCGGGGACCGACTCGAGTTCGTCCTCGGGGATCTCGACTGCGGCGGTGACGGCAGGGCCAGTTCGCAACGCCGTCGAAGACCGCTGGCGCTGCTGGAACCGCGAGCCGTCCGGCGTCGCGTAGACCAGCGTCACGAAGTCTCGATCGCCAAGTTCCCGTTCGACGAGCCAGCATCGAATCGTCGAGTCGCTCATGCGCAGCGGGTTGGCGGTCGAGGACCGAGAATGTACCGCGTTCGCTCGGCGGTGCGAGGACGGAAGGCACAGCTTACACGCTCGAACGAGCCCCGTCGTACTTGAGGGTCGGCGTCGGATCGACGACGACGAGAACCGATGGGAAAGACTCGAGCCGACCGCGCCGACCGGTGGAGCGAGAACATCGACCAGCTGTGTGCCGACGGGGAAACCATCGAGCGACGCGTCGGCCTCGAGGGGGCGACGGTCGCCGTGACGACCCGCCGCGTGCTGGTGTTTACCCCCAGTGCGAGCGGCCGGAACTTCCGCGAGGTCGAGCGGCCGAACGTCGGGACCGTGACCGTCGAAACGGCCCAGCGGCTGAGCCAACTCTGCTGGGCGCTCGTCGCGGCCGTCGTCGGCATCACGCTCGTCGAGACGGCTCGATCCGTCGACTTCTCCGGGTTCGCGCCGGACGCCGACTTCGAGTCGGCGGCCTCCCTGCCGGGAGTCGACGCCGTCACGAACGCCGTCAACGGCGTGTTCTCGGCGATCGAAACTGCCCTCCTGCTGGTCGACTGGGGGATCCTGGCGGGCGGCGTCGCCGCGTTCGTCCTCGCGGTCGCCTTCGTCGCCCGCTACGTCCGCTCGCGCTCGCGCCGACTCCGCATTCGGGTGAACGGCGGCAGCGATATCGAGCTATCTGCGGCGGGGGTCGATCGCGGAGCCGACGTAGCCGCCGACCTCGAGGCCGCGATCCGGCCGGGATCGGCACTCGGGGTCGATAGTGACGCCGTCGAGAGCGGCGGCGGTGGCGGTGAGCGGCCGACGAGCGAACGATCGAACGACGAACGAGCGCGAACCGACCGACCCGGGTCGGAGTGGCTCGGCGACGAGGAGTCAGGCTGAAATTCGCCGACTCCCTAGGCCCGCCGATGAACGCCGACGGGGTTCGCGAGCGGGCCGGATCGTTGCCGCGAGAGCCCGGCGTCTACCAGTTCCGGGAGGGCGATACCACCCTCTACGTCGGGAAGGCGGTCGACCTGCGCGACCGGGTGCGGTCCTACGCCGATCCCCGGAGCGCGCGGATCCGCCGGATGGTCGACCGCGCCGATGGGGTCGAAATCGCCGTCACGGACACCGAGACGCAGGCCTTGCTGCTCGAGGCGAACCTGATCAAGCGCCACCAGCCCCGCTACAACGTCCGACTCAAGGACGACAAGTCGTATCCGATGGTCCAGCTGACGGCCCACGATGCGCCCCGGATCGAGGTAACGCGGGATCCCGACGAGTCCGCGACCGTCTTCGGCCCCTACACCAGCAAGAAACAGGTCGAGACGGTCGTGAAGGCCCTCCGCGAGACCTACGGCGTCCGCGGCTGTTCGGACCACAAGTATTCGGGCCGCGACCGGCCGTGTCTGGACTACGAGATGGGGCTCTGTACCGCCCCCTGCACCCGCGAGATCGACCTCGAGAGCTACCGCGAGGACGTGACCGCCGTCGAACGCTTCCTCGAGGGCGAGACGGGGATCCTCGCGGACCCGCTGTGTCGGGCGATGGAGACCGCGTCACAGGAGCAGAACTTCGAGCGCGCGGCGAACCTGCGCGATCGGCTCGAGACCGTGCAGGCGTTCCACGGCGAGGGCGGCGAGGCGGTCCAGTCGATCGGCGACGAGCGGGCCGTCGACGTCCTCGGGGTCGCCGTCGAGGGCGAGGACGCGACCGTCGCCCGGCTGCGCGCCGAGGACGGCAAGCTGGTCGACCGGGACCGCCACATGCTCGAGGCACCCGGCTCCGCGGGTGGCGGCGGGGGCGAGGGCGAGGAGCCACGCTCCTCGCGATCCTCGAGCGGAGATTCTCCGCGAGAGACGGACGGTGTTCCGAGCGTGCTCGCGGCCTTCATCGTCCAGTACTACGCCGAGCGCGAGTTGCCCGACGCCTTGCTCCTGCCCGAGCGCCACGGCGACGAGGAGGTCGCGGCCTGGCTCGAGGCGGCGGGCGTCTCGGTCCGCGTCCCGGGCGCGGGCCGGGAGGCCAAGCTCGTCGATCTGGCGCTGAAAAACGCCCGGCGAAACGTCGGCCGGCGCGACGAGTGCGGCATGCTCGCCGACGCCCTCGAGATCGATGCTGCGAACCGAATCGAGGGCTTCGACGTGAGCCACGCGCAGGGGAAGTCGGCGGTCGGCAGCGACGTGACATTCGTCGACGGCAGCGCCGAGAAGGCCGATTACCGGCGGAAGAAGCTCACCGACCAGAACGACGACTACGACAACATGCGCGCGCTGCTCGAGTGGCGCGCCCGCCGCGCCGTCGAGGGCCGCGACGACCGGCCCGACCCCGATCTGCTGTTGATCGACGGCGGCGCGGGGCAGCTCGAGGCGGCCCGTGACGCGCTCGCCGCGGTCGGCTGGGACGTGCCGGCAGTCGCGCTGGCGAAAGCCGAGGAGCGCGTGATCACCCCGGATCGGGAGTTCTCGTGGCCCAGCGACGCGCCCCACCTCCACCTCCTCCAGCGGGTGCGCGACGAAGCCCACCGCTTCGCCGTCCAGTACCACCAGACCGTCCGCGACGAGGTCAAGACGGTGCTAGACGACGTGCAGGGGGTCGGCCCCGAGACTCGAAAGCGACTCCTCGGGCGGTTCGGAAGCGTCGAGAACGTCCGCGAGGCGAGCCTCGAGGACCTCCGGAGCGTCGAGGGAATCGGCGAGAAGACCGCCGAGACGATCAAATCGCGGCTCTGACTGCGGCGGGTAGCGTCGGTCCCGTGAAGTCGAGCGCGTTGCGAGCGCAAGGTCAGGGCTATCCCCGCGCACGATACATGTGAGGATATGGCAGACGACGACCTCGACGACTTGCTCGACGAACTGGACAGCCAGGGCGACCTCGAGACCTCACAGCAAGTGCTGTCGCTACGAACCGAAAGTCGGCGCTACGACAAGCCGGTGACGATCATCGAGGGGTTCGACCTGCCGAAATCGGAGATCGAATCGACCGCGTCGGAACTCAAGAGTTCGCTGGGGACCGGTGGGACGGTCGACGACCGGCGAATCGAACTCCAGGGCGATCACCGCGACCGGGTACCGGACCTGCTCCGCGACCGAGGGTTCGACGTTCGCGAGTGAGCCGCGCCGGATCGTCGAATGACGTACTCACGGGCTCGAGCGAGGAGTTCGAGGCTGACTGTCGCCCTCGTGTCAGCGAGTTATTTAAGCCCTACCTCACAAGTACGAGGTATGAACGTTCGACCCGCGACGGCCGACGACTTCGATCCCATCACGGAGGTCGCCCGCGCGACGTGGCACGACACCTACGACGAACTCGAGGACGACATGATCGACCGGACGGTCGACAACTGGTACACCGACGACTCGATGCCGCTCGAGGCTCCCGGAACCGTCGTCCTCGTCGCGGAGGAGGACGGTAACCTCGTCGGCTTCACGCACGCGGTCGTCCAGGGCGAGACGGCAGACATCCTCCGGATGTACGTCCATCCGGACCATCAGGGAGAGGGGATCGGCTCTCGACTCCACGAGCGACTGATGGCGGAGATCGAATCCCACGAGGCCGAGCGAGTTCGGTCGTTCGACTTCGCGTTCAACGACGCCAGCCGCGCCTTCTACGAAGGACTCGGCTTCGAGCAGACCGACGAGGGCGAGGTCGAGATCGACGGCGAGTACTACCCCGAGGCAGTCTACACGCTCGAGCTATAGTCTGACCGTCACTGCACACCCGATCGCACGACGAAAGTGCGGTTCGGAGCGAGCAGCGAGCGCGAGACCCGCGGACTGTGCGATCGGTGTGTACATCGGTTCAGTTGTTACTACATGGACGGCGGTCCCCCGCGTCGGAACCGGTTCGTGCGGCATGTCATTCGACCGCGAGGCCCGATACGCACCCCGGCTACGGCGCCCCTAACACAGTGAGGTGATACCACTTTGGTACTCCCTGTCGTAGTGTCCCGTATGGAGATCCGACCAGCCACTCGCGACGACCGCGAGCAGATCAGAGCCGTTGCCCGCGAGACGTGGCACGACACCTACGACGAACTCGACGCCGAAACCATCGACGAAACGATCGACGAGTGGTACGGCGACGAGGCCCTCGAGACGGCGCTGTCGAAACCCGGCACTGCGTTCATCGTCGCGGAAGTAGACGACGGCGAAATCGTCGGCTTCACCCATGGCGTCGTCACGGCGGAGGAAGGCGACGTACTCCGAATGTCCGTCCATCCGGACCACCAGAACGAGGGGATCGGGACCGCCCTCTACGAGCGGCTTCGCGAGGACCTGCGGGATTTCAACATGAAGCGGATGCGCGCGATCGATCTCGCCTCCAACGAGAGCGGCCGGGAGTTCTACGAGACGCACGGCTTCGAGCCGACCGACGAAGACGAGGTCGAGATCGGCGGCGAACAGCGCCGAGAAGTGGTCTACACGCTCGAGCTATAACGAGTACTCGCCGCGTGCGTCGATTTCGCATGTCCCGTGCGTACAGGGGACCACCTTGGGCTTGCAAATGCACCGCACGGAGGAAAGGGGGTCGGTTGCGTGTCTTAGGGTATCACAATGGGGACGAAAACGCCGAGTGAGGCCGATATTCTGCGGCCGATCGGAACGACCTCGAAAACGTATTTCATTATGGTCGCGGTCGCCGGGTTGGCGCTGCTCGCGTTCCTCGTGGGCTGGGCCTACCAGCTGCAGGAAGGGCTGGTCGTCACCGCGTTGGGTGACTGGGGGAGCGGCGGCGGCGTCACGTGGGGGATCTACATCGGCGCGTTCATCTGGTGGGTCGGCATCGCCCACGGCGGGATCATCCTCTCGGCCGCCGTTCGACTCCTGGGGATGGATCGGTACATGCCGGTCGCACGCCTCGCCGAAATGCTGACCCTCAGTGGCCTCTCCGCGGCGGGGTTCTACATCATCGTTCACCTCGGCCGACCGGACCGGATGGTCACGAGCGTCATCGGTCACTACCACATCACGATCCACGGCTCGCCGCTGGTGTGGGACGTGACGGTCATCACGGCCTACTTCGTGCTGACGGCGACCTACCTCGGGCTAACGCTGCGCTACGACGTGACCCGACTGCGCGATCAGTTGCCGGATCGGCTCGATCCGCTCTACCGGATGATGACGATCGGCTACACCGAGACGGAAGACCGGATCGTCGATCGGATGGTCTGGTGGCTCGCGCTGGCGATCATCATCATGGCCCCGCTGTTGCTCCACGGCGGCGTCATTCCGTGGCTGTTCGCCGTGCTGCCGAACTATCCGACCTGGTTCGGCGGCGTGCAGGGGCCGCAGTTCCTCACCATCGCGTTGACCTCCGCCATCAGCGGCGTGATCATCCTCGCGTACGCGTTCCGATACGCCTACGACTGGGATCACATCTTCACGGACGACATCTTCCGCGGACTACTGCTGTGGCTCGGGTTCTTCTGTCTGCTCTTCCTATGGCTCCAGCTTCAGCAGAACATCACCGGCCTGTTCAAGGCGCCGATCGACCTGACCGTCGCGGCCCTGGCGAGAGCCACCAATCCCATCTACCTCACCTCGATGTCGCTGGTCTTCGTCACGCTGGCGTACATCTTCGCCCAGTCGATCCGGCCGACGCTGTTCACCAAGCGACGGGCCGTCGTCGCCGGCCTCGCCGTCCTCACCGCGACGATCCTCGAGAAGGTGCTGTTCGTCGTCGAAGGATTCCTCCACCCCACCTTCGACATCTACGCGGCTGTTCCGGGCGTCTACGTGCCGAGCCTGATCGAGATCGCCTCGATCCTCGGCACGATCGGGATGGTCTGTCTGTTCTTCCTCACCATCGCGAAGATCGTTCCCGTGGTGGAACTCCACGCGATCGAACACTTGCGCGACGACCACGAGTAGCGACGCGGCTCGGTCTCCGTTTTGCGGTCTTCGGTCCGACAGCGAGACGCGTCTCCGCGACCGCTCGAGTCGTCGGGCCGACGCCAGCGGTCTGCCCTTCTCGGCGCTGACCGCCAACGCGATCGCTCAGGACGGCGACGCCCTGTTCCCGCTGCTGGCCGTCGACGCCAAAGCCGCCATCGTCGCGACGGTCTACAACTTCCTGCCCGCCGTGGTCGTCGGCGTCGCGCTCAACCTGCTGTGGGGCCCGTGTTCGGGATGGCGGAGTTCAGGTTCGGCGTGCTGTGAGAACCGTTCGGTGGTAGCCGAGCTACGATTGTACCCCACCCTCCACCCATCTCCATCATCCGGATAAAAGTTCCACTGAGGATTACAGCAAGTACTGAGGGTAGGTGTCCTCGTTACTCGAGCCACCGACTATATTTCCACCCGTTTACCAATAGTCATAAGTTTTAGTGATCCAACATTCAACCGGAAGCCGGTCTCCGAACGCACGAACGGTTGGGGCGACCGTCAAAACGCCCCGGATGGTCGGAACACCCGAGACTGGCTTCCAATCCCCACGAGGGATTCAAATCCATGATTGCGTACTTTCTAGCGGAATATAAACGTCCCGCACCGGTGGGATCAACTCGAGCGACCAGCGACAGCATCCGATCGCCGGGACCGCCCGCGCGATTCACGGAGGGACCGATGACCGACGACAACGGTGACGCGGCGCCGATCGTCATCGTCGCCGAACCGACCGGCAAATCGGGCGACGAGGCGTGGTCGGTTCCCGACTGCCCCCGCTGCGGTCGCCCCGTCTGGGTCGTGACCGTCGCCGCCCCTGGCGTCGGCACCGCCTCACCCTGTGGCTGTCCCGTCGCTCCGGGAAGCCTCGAGCGCGAGTAATCGTCGGGTCGGGACACAACAGAGCCCCGAAGGCCGGACGGCTAGAACTCCTCGGCCGGCGGCGCGATCCCCTCGTCCTCGCCACCGTCGAGGTCGAACTCCTCGCGCACCTCCCGAATCCGGTCACGAATGTCGGCGGCCAGTTCGAACTCGAGGTTGCTGGCGGCCTCCTGCATCCGCTCCTCGAGTTCGTCGATGTACCGCGCGGCGTCGTCTTCGTCCTCGAGTTCCCGCCCCGAGACCTCGGTGGTGTCGGTCTTGCTCCCCGGAAGGTTCGTCTCGCCGACCTCCTTCTCGATCGTGGTCGGTTCGTAGCCGTGTTCCTCGTTGAACTCCTGCTGGATCTCGCGGCGGCGCTGGGTCTCCTCGATCGCGGACTCCATCGCGTTCGATGGTTCGTCGGCGTAGAGGACGACCTCGCCGTTGACGTTTCGCGCGGCCCGCCCCATCGTCTGGACGAGCGTGGTCTCGGAGCGCAGGAATCCCTCCTGGTCGGCGTCCAAAATCGCCACGAGCGAGACCTCGGGGATGTCCAGACCCTCCCGCAGAAGGTTGATCCCGACGAGCACGTCGATCTCTCCTAATCGAAGGGAGCGGATGATCTCGTGTCGTTCCAGGGTGTCGGTCTCGTCGTGCATGTAGGCCACGTCGACGCCCGATTCCTCGAGGTACTCCGTGAGGTCCTCGGCCATCCGCTTCGTCAGCGTCGTCACGAGGGTGCGCTCGTCGCGCTCGATGCGCTCGTCGATGCGATCCATCAGGTCGTCGACCTGCCCAGTCGCGTCCGAGACCTCGACCTTCGGGTCGACGAGGTGAGTCGGGCGAACGATCTGTTCGACGATCCGGTCGCTCTCCTCGCGCTCGTAGTCACCCGGCGTCGCCGAGACGTACAGCGTCTGGTCGGTCTTCTCCTCGAACTCCTCGAAGGTCAGCGGCCGATTGTCGTAGGCCGTGGGGAGCCGGAAGCCGTTCTCGACCAGCGAGTCCTTTCGGGACTTGTCGCCGGCGTACTGGCCCCGGATCTGGGGGAGGGTGACGTGGGACTCGTCGACCACGGTGAGGAAGTCGTCGGGGAAGTAGTCGAGCAAGGTGTACGGCGCTTCGCCCGACTCCCGATCGGAGAGGTAGACGGAGTAGTTCTCGATCCCCGAACAGTAGCCCGTCTCCTGCATCATCTCGAGGTCGAACGTCGTCCGCTCCTCGATGCGCTGGGCGGCGATCAGGTCGCCCTTCCGCTCGAAATAGGAGATGCGGGAGTCGAGATCGTCGCGAATCTCGTCCATCGCCTCCTCGAGCGTCGTCTCGGGGATCGAATAGTGCTCCGCGGGGTGGACGAGGACGGCCTGTTGTTCGCCCTGGGTTTCGCCCTCGAGGGGGTCGACCTTGACCATGCGGTCGATCTCGTCGCCCCAGAGCTCGACCCGGACGGCGTAGCGGCCGTACATCGGGTAGATCTCGATGGTGTCGCCCCGGACCCGAAAGGTGCCCTGCGTGAAGTCGACGTCGTTGCGCTCGTAGTTCAGGTCCACGAGTTGGGCCAGCAGTTCGTCGCGGCCGATCTCCTCGCCGACCTCGAGTCGCAGCGACATGTCGACGTAGTTACGCGGGTCGCCGAGGCCGTAGATCGCCGACACCGAGGCGACGACGATGACGTCCTCGCGGGTCAGCAGCGAACGGGTCGCGGAGTGGCGCAGACGGTCGATCTCGTCGTTGATCGAGGCGTCCTTGTCGATGTAGGTGTCGGTCTGCTCGACGTAGGCCTCGGGCTGGTAGTAGTCGTAGTAGGAGACGAAGTACTCGACGGCGTTGTCCGGGAACAGGTTCCGGAACTCCTCGTAGAGCTGGGCCGCCAGCGTCTTGTTGTGGGCGATGACCAGCGTCGGCTTCTCGATCTCTTCGACCACCCACGAGACGGTGTTGGTCTTCCCCGAGCCGGTCACGCCCAGCAGGGTCTGTTTGTCCATCCCCGATCGGAAGCCGTCGGCCAGCTGCTCGATCGCCTCGGGCTGGTCGCCCGCGGGCTCGAAGGGGGCGTCGACCTCGAACGAGCGATCGACGTCCGGACGGTCCGGCTGAAGGGGACCTTGCGCGTCACTCATTAGCGGAGTCACGGGCTCGAGCCACTTTACGCGCTCGCATGTGTGGTGACCGAAGCGGGAGACCGACGTCCTCGAGCGGTCGGTCTCCGAGGCGGCCGCTCGACGACGACACGATGCGGCGGAGAAGGGAGGCGACGAGCGACCGACGAGCCGAGGCGATACCGACGGGACGCCGGTCTCCGTCGTGTTCCGCTACTACGCGGAGTCGTGGTCGTCCGTCGTGGCGTCGGCCATCGGCCCGTCGACCGTCGGCTGGACGGTAAACGCGGGGTCGCCCTCGTTCGGCGGCGAGAGATAGCCGATCGCGTACGCGGTGTAGGCGGTGCCCCGCTCGAGTGTCACGTCGAAGGAGGCCACGGTCTCGTCGCCGCCGGCCGGTCGGACGGAGACGGTTCGTGCGCCGGCCGGGACCGGAACGTAGTCGGTCGAATCTGTGAACGCGACGTTCTCGAAGACGAGTTCGTCGTCGGCGTAAACGTCGACTGCCGGAGCGTCCGGCGAGGCGTGGACGAGCCGAACGAGCGCCGAGCCCGCGTCGACCAGGACTGCCGGCTGGAAGGTCTCCGCCCCGAGTTCGCCGATCGCTGCGACGGTGTAGAACGCGGGGCCAAACGTCACCTCGCCCTCGAACGCGACCGTCTCGGGATCGCCTGCGGCCGTGATCGTCACCGTGTAGGTCCCCGGCTTGAGCTCGAGATACGGCGAGACGTCGCCGTAGGCGACGTCTGCGAGCACGCGCTCGCCGTTGACGTAAACGTCGACGTTCGGCGCGTCCGGTGAGAAGTGGGCGACCCGGACGGCCGCACCGCCCGCGTCTTTCGATTTCTCGTCGGTCGAGCGCTCGTCGTCTTCGTGTTCACCGCTGGCAAGCACGGCGCCGCTTGCCGCAGTCAGTCCGCCCGCAACGCCCATCGTTTTCAGGGCCGTTCGTCGTGATACTGGCATGGTGCGACCGAGACGGAGGGCTGAGTCGGAAAAAAGCTGCCAGTTAGTATCCCGGGTAGTCCCGACGTTTCCCTCGCGAGCGCCTCTCGTATCCCCGCCCTGCCGTTGGAAGGGGACCCGTATTCCACGCTGAAGGCTGTAAGAGGTGGGTAGAACCCCGTCCACCGCCCCGGGCGATCCGACGCCTCGGCGCGCCGGACCGAGATCGAACGTGGCCACTGCTCGCCCAACCGTTATGACTCGGCTTGTCGTCGGTCCGCCCATGACGGAGCACCTCCAGCGGGCCCGTGACGACCTCGAGCAGGCGGCGAAATCGGCCGACAGCGACGACGTTCGCGAGGACATTCGCGAGACGACGGACGCGTTCGCCGACTACGCGATGGGCGATCCCGAACCGGATCACGCCCTTCTAGACGAACGGCTCAATACGCTCCGGCAGGTCCGCGAGCAGACAGACGGTGACACCGAAGACAAGGTCGAGTCGGCGATCGAGTCGGTCGAGGAATACCGCAAAGGTATCGACCAAGCCTGAAGCGATCCGTGACTTCGGGACAGAAAGGGAGATCCAGACGGCTACCGACGCGTCAGGAAGGGGCGGCTGTTACCAGCCCCAGTCGTCATCGTCGTCTTCATCGTCGCGGCCCCAGCCGTTTCCGCGGTCCCGGTCCCGTTCCCCGCGATCCCGGTCGCGCCAGCCACGGTCTCGGTCCCGTTCTCCTCGATCACGGTCTCGGTCTCCGCGATCCCGATCACGTCGGCCACGGTCCCGGTCGCGTCCCTTCCCACGGCCGTTCCCGCGGACGACCTCGAACTGGCTCATCATCGCGTGTTCCTCGTGCTCGAGGACGTGGCAGTGCCACGGGTACTTGCCGGTGTAGTTCTCGAACTTCACGAGGATACGGGCGGTTTCGCCCGGGTCGACGCGGACGATGTCCTTCGGCCCGCGCTCGTTGGGTGCGGGCTCGTGGGTCCCGTCCGACCCGCGGCCGATGATCTCGAAGTTGACGAGGTGGAGGTGGATCGGATGCGAGTGGTGGCCGGTGTTCTCGAGTTCCCAGATCTCGGTCGTCCCGAGCTGGGGCTGGGCGTAGTCGCCGTCCTCGAAGGAGGCCGTGCCATTGAGGACGTGAAGGTCGGGCTCGTTCATCTTCATCCGCATGCCCAGCGTCATCTGGCGCGTCTCTTTGACGGCGTTTTTGTTGGGCCCGGACCAGCCCGGCAGGTCCAGCTCGGTCGGCTCGGCGCTGCGATCGGGCTCGCTGACGGAGTCCGCGACGCGGAACTGCATGAGCTCCGGAATCTCGGGGAAGTGCTCGTCGCCGCCCATATCCTTGCCGCCGTCGCCGTCCATCCCTTCAATGCCGCCACCGTGGCCGTCGTCGTCGTGACCGTCGTCGGGCCCCGCATACGGGAACGCGGCGTCGTTGGTCATGGTGAGCGTCTCGCCGGCGTACTCCGAGAAGTCGACGATGACCTCGGCGCGCTCGTACGGCGAGATGATCAACGACTCGAGGTCGCCCTCGTGACCGATGGAGACGACGTCTTCGAGGAACCCGTGGCCGGGCGCGATCTGGTGCATCGCCGGAGCGTCGTGGCCGTCCTCGGTTTCCAGCGCGAGGGCGAACGTGCGGCCGTTCGAGTGGTTGACCAGTCGGAACCGGTAGCGTCGAGGTTCGACCTCCATGTACGGCCACACCGCGCCGTTGATGAACGCGGTATCGCCCGCGAAATTCGCGACGAACGAGTCGGGGTAGTGGAGCGAGCCGTCCGCCTCGAACGAGCGGTCCTCGAGCATGATCGGCACGTCGTACTCGCCGCGCGGAAGGTCCAGTCGCTTCTCTTCCCAGCCCTCGATGACGTAGAAGCCGTGCAGGCCGGCGTAGTTGTTGAGGCGGCTGACGCCGAGGGCGTGATCGTGGTAGGTCGAGGTCATCCGCTCCTGGCGGTTGGGCAGTTCGTGGACGTGTTTGGCGAACTGCGGACCTTTCGTCCCGTCGGGGGCGTTCCACGCGCGGGCCTGTCCGTCGCTCGAGCGCTCGACGTTGAGGCCGTGCTGGTGAATCGACGTACGGACGTCCGGCACGGGCCCGTCGTAGCCGTCGTAGTCCTCCGTGGACGTCCCGTGGATCATATCGTCGACCTCGAAGATGTGCTCATCCGGGAGGTCGCTGTTATCGTACCGGACGTTGATCCGCTCGTAGCGGTGTGACTTGATGACCGGCCCGGGAACCTGTCCGTCGAAGCCCCACATCGTCGTCGGCGGCAGGTCCGGATGGACCTTCTTCTCGACCTCCTCCATCGAAATCTCGTAGTAGTCCCCACCACGCCACCAGCCGTCCGGCTCCCGGACCTCCGGGATCGGCATCGGCTGAACGAACTTCTCGAGTTCCGGTGTGGATTCCGAAGCCGCTACGGAGTTCACCGGAAGCGCCCCCGCCATACCAAGGGCAGTCCCCACCTTCATGAACCGCCGTCGGTTCAACCCATATTCTGTCATACGGCCTCAATCATTCATCATCCATAATTAATCCTCTGATATACATACCAAATATTTGATTGCTTTGAACGATTAAACGGTGTGTGAGCCCCTATTGGCGGTAATATCTATTGAACATCGTTAATGAGTATCGTCGATATGGAGAAATATTTTCCCGAGATGTCTCAATATCCCGATGCCGTCGTCGGGTTATCACTACATCTAATGAAAATAGTATGTTCTGTATCGTATCAGATGTAAGAAATAACTACTACGAGAGGCACGGTCGATCGAACGATCAGCCGCTTCAGTCCGGCAGTTCCCCCACTTGCCAGCGGCGAGGAACCCCACCTTCATATATCCACTGGCCGATCGGGGCGAACCGGTAGTCATCCCTCGAGAGCGACTGGCCGATCGGAGACATGCCGAAACATGAATTTGGCAATAGCTCACAGAAACAAGAGTATGAGCGACGAGGGACTCGCCGAGGACGGCCGATGATCGGGACGGAGCTTCCCACCGGTGCACTGGTGGTATTCGGACTCATCGCCGTCGCCCTCGTGCTGTTCGTTTCGGAACTCATTCCAAACGACGTGACCGCGATCGGAATCATCGTCTCGCTGGCGGCACTCGAGCCGCTGACCGGCGTGGGCCACCGGGCGGCGATCTCGGGTTTTGCCAACACCGCGACGGTAACGATCGTCGCGATGTACATGCTCAGCGCGGGTATCCAGCAGACCGGTATCGTCCAGCGGCGCGGTCACTCGAGCCGGTCTAACACCGCTTCTTTCTCGTAGGACAGCGAGAGCGAGCGCGAGCGCCCTCGCCCGTCGACGTCGGCGTAGTCGGCGTCGATCAGACCCAACTGGTCGAGTTTGTTGACGATCTCGGAGTAGCGCGTGTAGCCCAGATCGGTCCGGTCGTGGAAGACCTCGTAGACCTCGCCGGCCTGCTCGCCGTCGTGCTCGGCGATCACCTCGAGCAAGGCCCGCTCGGTGTCGGTCAGTCCCGAGAGCGACCGCGAGAGGTTGATGTACTTCGACTTCTCGTACGCCTCCTCGACGTCCCGGCGCTCGACGGTGCGGCTGGCCCGCATCTCGGCGTTGAGCCCGGCCCGCCGTAGCAGGTCGATACCGACCCGGAGGTCACCGCTGTCGGCGGTGAGTTCGGCGACGTACTCGAGGGTGTCCCGCGAGATGACGCCGTCGTGGAAGCCGCGCTCGACTCGCTCGGCGAGGATGTCGACGATCTCCGGCTGATCGTAGACGGGGAAGTAGACGTCTTCCGGGCGGAAGACGCTCTGAACCCGCGAATCGAGTTCGTCGATCACGTCCAGTGCGGGATCGGAGGAGACGACGACGACGCCGATCTTCGCGCCGGGGTACTCCTCGTGGGCCCGCAGTAGTGAGTACAGCGTATCGCTGGCCTCGTTCTCGTAGAAGAGGTAGTTGACGTCGTCCAGGGCGACGACGAGCACTTTGTCCTCCTCGACGAGCTTCTCGGCGATCTGGCCGAACAGCTTCTTGAACGAGATGCCCGAAGAGGGCGGTTCGTAGTCGAACGTGCCCTCGAATAGCCGGGAGAACACCGAATACCGGGTCGCGTTGACCTGACAGTTGACCCGAATCGTCCGCACGTCGCTCGTCTGGGCCCCCACCTCGTCGAACAGTTTCTGGATCGCCGTCGTCTTCCCGGTACCCGGCGGCCCCCGGACCATGACGTTCAACGGTCGCGACCCCCGCACCGCCGGGCGCAGCGCGTACGTCAGGCTCTGGGTCTGGCCCTCGCGGTGCTTGAACGTCTCGGGAACGTAGTCGATTTCGAAGACGTGCTCGTTTTTGAACACGGATTCGTCCCACGACAACATCCCCCCGTCGGGGTCGTCTGCCATCACTTTCACCCTGCTTCCCCAGCGTCTTAATGGTTCGGTGGCGCGATATCACGCTCCGTCGGGAAACATCACGTTACTGTGTGCCACAGTCACAATAGTTAATATTCATTAAATTGATTCAGGCGATAACGATGACGACGCCGACACCGCCGAACGCCGTTCCGGACTTCATGCTCGAGCAGTTCGCCGAACTCTCGCCGGAGACCCTGCGGGGCGTCGGCGACTACGCTCGAACGGACACGTACGTCGCACCCGACGGGATGCCGGATTCCCTGAAAGAGTCGTTCGCACTCCAGAACGACGAGACGCTCGCCGCGATCGCGGACTACGTCGACGAACTCGCCGCTTTCCTCGAGGAGCGCGAGGCGGACTCACTCGCCGCGATCACCGACACCGGCGACGACGAGGAGAAGTGGGGACACAAGAAGATCCTCGAGTGGCACGGCGGCTAGCCGACCTGCAAGCCTTGCGAGTCGGGTCAGGCGGCCTCGATCCGCTCGAGCCAGCGGTCGAGATCCGCCGGAGCGATGCGGTCGCGGTGTGAGACGCGGGCGTGGGCCCGCGCGAGCCGCGCCGCCTCCTGACCGGAATCACAGCGGAGTTCGAAGGAACAGCCGTTCCGCGGACACGAGAATTGGTATGCCATGTAATAACACACCCTCGGAGCGAGCAAAAGCTTCGCACTTGCATTCCCGCGGTCCGATCGACTCAGCGCCGGTCGGCGGCGCGACCACCGCTCGCGGCCGAGGTCACGGCTCGCGATCGCCTCGGTGCCCGATCGTTCGCCCGATTAACCGCCGCGTCAGACCCCGGAGTCGGTCGATCATCGGTCCGAAGACCGGGTTCGCGGTCACGGCGACGTAGGCCGGTACGGGTTCGTATCGGCCGGTTTCGAGGAACCGCAGCGCGGCCGCCGTCGCCCGGTGATTCCCGTCGGCGACGAACCAGGGGGTCGCGCCGCGTCTGGTCCGGACGATCAGCGGGTCGAACCGCGTACCCGATTCGAGGTCGTTGCGGTACCGCTTGACCGCGTCGGAGTCGATTCCCGCCGACTCGAGCGGGCCGAACCCCTCCTCGCGAACGCGCTCGGCCACGCCGAACAGGGTGCCGTCCGTGGAGGCGCCACGCCACAGGAGATCCTCCGGCCCGTCCACCGGTCGGAGCTCGAGGAACCGTTCTCTCTCGAGCGCGAGCCGATACCATCGGATCGGGCGCTCGCGGTAGACGAACGCCGCCGCGCCCGGTTTCGCCGAGAGGAGCGCGTCGAGTACCGCCGACGCGTTCGACGGGATCGACCCGGGATCGACGTCCGCCGCACCGCCGTCGGCCTCCCGCGCGAGCCACTGGCGGAGCACGCGCTCCTCGGGGATCCGTTCAGCATCCGCCGCTCCGACGCCGAGAGTCTCGGGCCGTTCGGTGGCACTCGCGGCGTGCGTTCGTGACACGAGCCGGTCCTCCGACCGGTAACTATGGTACCGGATGGCATATATCTGCGGACGGGGACGCGGGCGGTCTCGAGCGGGTACGGTCCGACGGAGTCGACGTCGGCCAGCACCCACGAATTATACCGTTAGACATGGTACGGAGGGAGGTGACTTCGATCGAAACACAGGTCACGGTCATCCAAATCGACAACTACGGGCCGTGGACGGTGACGCCGTCACCGAAACGAGAGGCCGACCTGCAGATGCTACAGTCCCAACTGTACGCGGATATCGCGCAGGTCGTCGCTCACCACGACGGCTACGTGTTCGCGACGCGGTACGACAACATGATCGCCATCACGAACGGCCTCGACCTGGAGGCACACCGTCGTATTCAAGACACCGTCCGAAACCGCTATCCCGTCACGGTCAGCCTCGGTGTCGCAACGGGGGCCTCGCCGCGTGAGGCGGTCGGCGAGGCGACGTCGAACCTCCAGGCTGCCGGGAGCGCTCAGGACGGCTCTCGAACCGAAATCCTGCGCAGCGATCCGCCGTGCGACGAGGGGACAGTCCAGATCGCCCACTTCGACGTAAACGACGCGACCGAGCGATACACCGACGAGTTCAACGCGTTCGAGGTGTTCCGTCGCATCGACCGGGGCTATACGGCGCTTCTCGAGCACATGTACGACGCGCACGACTCGCTGTCGTTTTTCATCGGCGGCGACAACATCATCTCGGTGACCGCGGGACTCGACCGGGCGGCGTTCGACGAGGCGATCGATCACGTCGCCGCGGCCGAGGGGATCGAACTCAAAGTCGGCGTCGGCCGCGATCGGACGGCCGGCGACGCCGGAATGACGGCAAAGGAGGCTCTCGAGCGCTGCCGGGAGTGCGGAACGCGCGTCGAGATCGGCACCGACGAGAGCGCGAGGAGGGCGTAACACGATGACGGCTCAGTCGGTGTACTTCACGGGACCCCGTCAGGTCGAGGTCCGGGAGACGGCGGTGGCCGACCCCGGTCCGGAGGAACTCAAAGTGTCCGCGACGGTATCGGCCATCAGCTCCGGGACGGAGCTGTTGCTCTACCGTGGCGAAATGAACCCGGAGATAGCCGCGGACGAGGCGCTGGAATCGCTCTCCGGATCGTTCTCCTACCCGTTCCCGTACGGCTACGCGGTCGTCGGAACGGTGACCGCCGTCGGCGTGGACGTCGACCCGGCGTGGCGCGGCGAGACGGTGCTCGCGTTCCACCCCCACGCCAGCGAGTTCGTCATCGGGAGAGACGAGGTGAGCGTCGTACCGGACGACGTTTCGCCCGAAGCGGCGGCGTTTCTCCCGAACGTCGAAACGGCAGTCAATCTGATCCTCGACGGGGAGCCCCGCATCGGCGAGCGAGCGGTCGTGTTCGGTCAGGGAATCGTCGGGCTGTTGACGACGACACTGCTGGCCGAGACGCCGCTTTCCTCGCTCGTGACCGTGGACTGCTACGAGAAGCGACGACGGCTCTCGGAGGCGTTCGGAGCCGATCGGAGTCTCGATCCCGATGACGTGGACCCGGCCGCGGTGATCGGAGGACGGACACAGCCGACCGAACGGCCGGAGTCGCCGTCCGGGCGGAGCGGCGGGGAGACGCGCCCGCGTCGGGCGGATCTCACGTACGAACTCTCGGGTGACCCGGCAGCGCTCGACGCTGCCGTCGACGCGACCGGGTACGGTGGCCGAATCGTCGTCGGGTCGTGGTACGGAACCAAGACGGCAGACCTGTCGCTCGACGGGCGGTTCCACCGGAGCCGAATCCGCCTGATCAGCAGCCAGGTGAGTACTATCGCACCGGCCCGGCGCGGACGCTGGACCGTGGCGCGTCGGCTGGCGACCGCGTGGCGGCGCCTCGAGGACGTCGAGACCGATCGCCTGACGACCCACCGAACTCCGATCGCGGACGCTCCGGAGGCGTACGCGATGCTGGACGATCGACCGAACGAGACGGTTCAGGTGCTATTGACGTACTGACCGGAGTCGAGACCGTTCCGCCGTCGCCCGCCGGTCCGGACGGTTCGCACCCCAGGCTTTAGTGCGCATGCGTGGTCTGAGGGGTATGTACACGGTGACAGTCACCCGCGACCTGATCACCCGACACTGGCTTACGGTCCCCGATCCCGGGCCGGAAGGCGATCTCCACGCCCACCATTTGACGGTGGAGGTCCAAGTGGAAGGCGAGCAGCTCGGAGAGTACGGCTACCTCGTCGACATCGACGACCTCGAGGCGGTCGTCGACGAGCTGGCGGACCGATACCGAGGGGCGACGCTCAATGAACTCCCCGAATTCGAGGGACTCAATCCGAGCGTGGAGCACTTCTCGCGATTCTTCGCAGAGCGAGTCGTCGACGGAATCGAGACGGACCGACTCGACGCGATCGAGGTTACGACGTGGGAGGAGGACACGGCGGCCGCCTCCTACGCCGCGACGGTCTGATCCGATGCGGCTGGGGTTAGTCGTGTACGACGGCCTCGGACGCACGTCCGGCGGCTACCGCTACGACCGGCGGATCGTCGCGGGGCTCCGCGACCGGGGCCACGAGGTGACGGTCGTCCCGATACCGAGAGACGGGTACGGGACGAACCTGCTCGATAACCTCTCCCCGGAGGTCGCCGCCGATCTGACCGCCCTCGACGTCGACGTGCTGTTGCAGGACGAACTCTGCCACCCATCGCTCGTCCGACATAACCGCCGGCGCGACGACGACGTGCCGGTGGTCTCCATCGTCCACCACCTCCGGTGTCGGGAGTCACGGTCGACCTGGCGCAACGCACTCGTCCGAGCGATCGAGCGCCGCTACCTCGAGACGGTCGACGCGTTCGTCTACAACAGCGACCCCACTCGAGAGACCGTCGAAGGGCTCGTCGATCCGAAGCCGAGCGTCGTCGCGCCGCCCGGCGGCGACCACGTCGATCCGGGCGTTACGCGCGAGCGGATTCGCTCGCGCGCTCGCGAGCCGGGACCGCTTCGAGTCGTTTTCGTGGGGACGCTCGTCGAGCGAAAGGGGCTCCACACCTTGCTCCGCGGGCTGGCCGCCCTGCCGGCCGACGAGTGGTCGCTGACCGTCGTCGGCGACCCGACGGTCGATCGGGAGTACGTCCGTCGGATCGATCGGCTGGTCAGCGCGTTGAGCGTCGAACGGTCGGTGACGTTCGCGGGCCGACTCTCCGACGACGCGCTGTCGTCGACCCTTCGGGAGGGACATCTCCTCGCAGTTCCGTCCAACTACGAGGGGTTCGGCATCGTCTACCTCGAGGGAATGGGGTTCGGACTGCCGGCGCTCGCCTCGGCGGCCGGCGGCGCCCGCGAGGTCGTGACCGATGGGAAAACGGGACGGTTGGTTCCGCCGGGCGAGCCGCGAACCGTCGCCGAGGCGGTGGGCTCGTTCGCGACCGATCGCGAACGCCTCGCCGAGATGGGAGTCGCCGCCCGAGACGCCTACGACGCCCACCCCACCTGGGCCGACGCCGTCGACCGCGTCGAGACGTTCGCGACCGGGATGAGGAAAATCGCGGGGCCGTTCCCGTGACGGCTGGACTTTAACACGCCGCGGGTCGAGGGGACGATAGAAGCGTGATCGAGCCCGATCGTTACTCGTTTCGCCGATACCTCGACGCCAAGCGATCCGTCGACCGGCGCGCCCGAAACCGACGCGTCGCGGCCGCGTTCCGTCGCGCGCTCGAGGGGTTCGACGAGCCGGTCGAACTCTGCGAGATCGGGACCGGGACGGGCGCGATGATCGAAACGATTCTCGAGTGGACCGTCGACACGGAGGTTCGATACACGGCCATCGACGTCGATCCGGCCCTCGTCGAGGCCGCATCGGACGGTATCGCCGACCGCCCGAGGGGCTCGAGCCGCGAGCCGGCCGGGTCGGACGGGTCGATGCGCGTGGACCGCGACGGGGCGGCGTTCGAGGTCGAGTTCCGCGCCGAAGACGCGCTCGCCCACCTTGCGGACGGCGAGTCGACGTACGACGCCGTCGTCGCCCAGGCGTTCCTCGATCTCACGGACGTTCGAACGGCGCTCGAGGCGGTCGTCAACGGGCTGCGACCGGGGGGAATCGCCTACTTCCCCATCACGTTCGACGGGGTGACGTCGCTGGTACCGCCGATCGACGCCGAACTCGACGAGCGCATCGAACGCCGGTTCCACCGCCGTATGGACGCGACCGAGAAGGTCGACGGCGAAACCGGCGACAGCGAGGCCGGCCGCCGCCTGCTCACCGCGATTCCGGAGACGGGCGGTCGCGTCGTCGCGGCGGGCGGCTCGGACTGGGTCGTCCGGCCGAACGACGACGGATACGCGGCGGACGAGGCGTACTTTCTCCACCACATCGTCGATACCATCGAATCCGCGCTCGAAGCCGACGGAACGCTCGACGCGGAACGGCTGCGAACGTGGGCGGAGGCGCGCCACGAACAGATCGCGGCCGCGGAACTCGTCTATCTCGCTCACCAACTGGACGTCCTCGGCCGCTGGCCGGCGTCGACGTAGCGCTCGCGAATCGGGCGATCGGCGCGTCCCGTCGGCGGGGTCGGCGAGAGCGGAGTCACGCCGACCACCTGTCCTGCCAGTGCCGGGGGGACCCCGTTGGGTTATAGATCGCCGGGGGTAGTAGCGCGGGCCATGCGCTGGAAACGACGACGCGACCTCGAGGGCGGGAAGGAACTCGGCGTCTGGCTCCTCGTCGACGGCGACGCGGTCGACGAAGAACTGTACGTCGAGTCCCACGAGTACCGCGGCGGCGGATTCGACGTCTACACCGCCACCCCCGACGGGGAGTGGACACACGAAGGCGAGTTCGGGGACGTCGACGCCGCCTTCGAGCGGGCGCTCGACGTGCTCGAGTCCAGTTCGCATCCAGTCGAGGGACCGTGACCCGGGCGACGGCGGCCCCGGCGTTTGCGGTCCCTCGACCCGAGCGGCGTCTCGGATAGGAGACGGGTGCGCACCCGAAGCGAAGAGCGGCGAGAGACGACGGAGAGCGACGCGGGCGCTACTCGAACTTCTCGAGCAGGCGATCGTAAAAGAGCGGTTCGGGCTCGCCATCGCTCGCCGACGGCGCTCCCCCGTTCGTCGCCGTCGCCCGCGATTCGTCCGCCAGTTTCTCGACGATCAGCTCCGGCGTCGACCGCGCTAAGTGGTCCTTGACCGGCGAGCGATTTACCTCGAGTTCGCCGTCGACCAGTCCCACGGCCTCGATGCCGTCGACGGTCACGTCGAAGTCGGCCATCTCCCGGATCTCGCCCGCGAGGTGCGAGACGAACACCGCCGTTGCGCCGTTGTCCGACAGCGCCTCCAGAATTCCGGCGATGATCTTCGCCGACGCCCCGGGCTCGGTGATGCTCTCGAGTTCGTCGACCAGCACCAGCGAGCCTTCACCGCCCTGTGCGAGGTCGGCGAACTCGCGGACCGTCGACTCGAACGCGCCCGCGTCCAGCGTCCCCTGAGTCTTCGCGTGGTAGTGTAGATCGTCGAATCGGCGGAGTCGAACCCGCTCGGCGGGGACGGGCAGCCCCATGTGGGCCAGCACGACCACGCTCGCGACCAGATCGAGCATGGAGGTCTTCCCGCCGCTGTTGACCCCGGAGAGCAAGGCGACCCCCGAGACGGCGTAGTCGACGGGGTCGATCGCCTCGAGCGGTTCGTCGAGCAGCGGCGAGCGACCGCTCTCGATGTCGAACCCCACCTCGGCCGTGGAATCTGCGAACTCCGGCATCGTACACTCGAACTCGCGTGCGAACCGGGCAACCGCGAGTTCGACGTCCAACTCGAGAGCGTCCCGAACCAGCTGGCGGGCACCCTCCCGCTGGTCGGCGAGGTCGGCGGCGAGGTCGCGTTTGAGGCGGCCGGCGCGGCGCTCCTTGGCCGCGGTCAGCTCCTCGCGCAGTCGACCGACCGCGTCCTCGTCGCGTTCGACCGGAAACGTCGGCTCGTCGCCGAAGGCCCGTCTCGCGATCTCGGCCTCGCCCTGATCCAGGTCGAGCGCATCGACGAGGTGGTCGCGGGCGGCCTCGACCGCCGCCGCATACTCGTCGGCGAGTTCCCGCGAGAGCAGGGAATCGACGCCGGCCCCGCGCTCGACCAGCGAGAGCAGATCCGCGCCCTCGATCGTCACGTCCTGCTCGCGGATCGCCTCCCGGAGCCGGTCGTTGGCGACGTTCTCCGCGGTGCCCGCCGCCGCGTCGAGGTCGTCGACCGCCGTCGTCAGCCGATCGAGTTCGTCGTCGCCCGCGACGGTGCCGTCCTCGGACAGCCGCGAGAGGCCGTCCTCGAGCGCCGCGAGATCGCATGGCGGCTCGAGATCGGCTGCCCGGTGGACCGCGACGGCCGCTCGCAAGCGGTCCCGGTTGCGCGCGAAGAAGGCCAGCGGGCGCTCGGGGACGACCTCGGCCGGGTTCTCGAGCGCGTCGGGGCGGACCTGCACGTCGCCCTCGAGGGTGACGCCGGCGAAGGACTCGTCGAGGGCGATTACCGTCGAGTAGCCCCGCGCGAGTTCGGCCAGCCCCTGCGCGTCCTCGACGATCTCGACCGAGAGTTCCGGGATCGCTTCGCGCGCTTCGGAGTAGCGCTCGGCGTCGGTCGTCGCCAGACAGCGCTCGCGGACCGTCACGTCGCCGGGCTCGCGGAGGGGTTCGACCCCCTCGAGCGCCTCGACCACCTCGGGACTCGGCTCGCGCTCTATGGCCTCGGCCGCGAAGGCCTGCACCTCCTCGATGCGCGAGCGCTTCGGGCTCGGGTAGATCGTCTCGAGTCGCTGGGCGGCGTAGTCGGTGACGGTCCGCTCCTGGAGCAGGCCGAGCACCTGCCGGTAGACCTCGCGGGCGCGGTCGGTCGCGAGGAAACCGCCGGGATCGTCGTGCTCGAGCCGGATCGCTCCCCGCGCGATGCGGGCGGCCCGGCCCTGAGAGATCCCCGGCGCGGTCGCGATCGCCGCCACGTCGCCCGCCCGGAGCGCGCGCTCGGGATCGTCGAGTTCGGCCAGCGCTCGGGCCGTCTTCTCGCCGACGCCCGGGATCGACTCGAGGTCCATGTTCTCGAGCGGCGTAACAGACCGGAGCGAGAAAAAGCTCCCGCCCGGTTTTTCGGAATCGGTGTGGTAGTCCAGCGCATGCCAGTCGGAGCCCTCGAGTACCACGACCGGACGAAACACTCCCCCAGAAGCGTCCGCGAGGGGAGTCACGGGCTGAATTTCGACAACAAGCCGACGCCGTACAAGGAGTACACGGATCTGTCCGTGAGACCGCTCGCGGAGCGGATCCGACCGCCCCAGCAACCCGCGCTCGCGGCCATCGCCGAGCCGACGCCCGACGGCGGTTCAACTCGAGACGGCCGCCTCGATCTCGAGACCGTTACGACGCTCTGTTACTACGCCGCGGGCGTCACCACGGAGATCACCCGCCGCGGTCGTTCCCTACTGTTCCGGGCGGCGGCGACCACCGGCGCGCTCTACCACGTCGATCTGTACGTCGTCTGCGGGGACCTCGAGGGCGGTGAGACAAACGGCGGGACCGACCTCCCGGCCGGCGTCTACCACTTCGATCCGCGAACGCTCTCGCTCGATGTCCTCCGCGACGGGGACTACCGGGGAGTCCTCGCGAGCGCCAGCGGGCACGCGGGCGTCGCCGACGCGCCGCTGTCGATCGCGACGACCTCGACGTGGTGGCGCAACGCCTGGAAGTACGGCGACCGGACGTTCCGCCACGCCTTCTGGGACTCCGGGACGACGCTCGCGAACCTGCTGGCGGTCGCCCACGCGCTCGAGCACCGCGCCGAGGTCGTCACCGGCTTCGCGGATCGGCCGGTCGCCGATCTGCTCGGCGTCGAGCCCGCGCGCGAAGCGCCGCTCGAGATCGTCCCGATCGGCGCGGGCGATCCGGTTTCCGAATCCGATACCGTCTCCGCCGACATCGACCCGATCGATCCCGACACCGCGCCGCTCTCGCCGAACGAGAAGGAATCCCCGCTGCTCCGCGAGGCGTGGGTCGCCGGTACCCTCGAGAGCGGGACCGAAGCCGACGCCTGGCGGTCCGGACGGCCGGCGGGACCGATCGGCACCCGCGATCCCGGCGACGGCGAGCGAATCGCGCTCGATCCGGTCGATCCGGTGACGGCCTCGAGCCGCCCGCTCCACCGGACGATCCGCCGGCGCGGCTCCTGTCGCGAGTACGAGCGCGATTCGATCAGCGTTCGAAAACTGTCGACGGTGCTCGACCGCGCCGTCCGCGGGGTGCCGATGGACGTTCGCAGCGACGACGCCCCGCCGCTGTCGTTCGTCGACCCCTATCTCGTCGTCAACGGCGTCGAGGGACTCGAGGCCGGGACCTACCGCTACCATCCGGCCGCGGGCGAATTCGAGCGGCTGCGGGCCGGCGAGTTCCGAGACGAGGCGGGCCACCTCGCGCTGGACCAGCGGCTGGCCGCCGATGCGGCGGTCTGCGTCTACTTCCTGGCTGATCTCGAGGCAGTCGTCGACACGTTGGGCGACCGCGGCTACCCCGTGGCCCAGCTCGAGGCGGCGCTGACGGCCGGCCGGCTGTATCTGGGGACCTACGCCCACCGCGACCTCGGCGGGACCGGGCTGACGTTCTACGACGACGTCGTTTCGGACTTCTTCACACCGGAGGCGGCCGGCCAGACGCCGATGTTCCTGTACACGATGGGGCGACCGGCCTGAGCATTCGGCTCGGAATCGTGGTGCCGTCTCGAGAGAGGCCCGGCAGCGAGACGGCCGACAGTGCACAGTGGTAGCACGCGGTGACGACGGTATGCACTTTTATACGGCCGCGCGTCGCCCAGTCGAGCATGCAGCCGACACGGCGGCCCGATCCGTCGGACGCGAGGCGGTGGCATCGCACGCTGTCGATCCAGGACCCGCGCCGGGAACGCCGAAACCGAACGAATGGAGTATAACAGCACCGACGTGGTCGTCGACCGCCTCCAGCTGCTCCGGGCCTACGGCTACGGGCTCTGCATGGGGACCGCCGACGCTCTCCCCGGCGTCTCCGGCGGTACCGTCGCGCTCCTGCTTGGCTTCTACGGACGGCTGATCGCCGCCGTCACGGCGTTTACGCCCCAGCGAGCGGTCGACATCCTCGGCGGCTACCGGACGGAACGTCGGCCGCGGGCCCGGGAGGCGCTGCTCGAGCTGGATCTCGGGTTTCTCCTCCCGCTCGGCGTCGGTATGGCCACCGCGGTCGTGCTCATCGCCGATATCGTCTCGTCGCTGGCGAAGTCCCACCCGGTCGCGATGTTCGGTTTCTTCACGGGACTGATCGCCGCTTCGGCGATTACGCTCGGTCGAAACCTCACGTTCACCACGCCCGGACACGCCGTGACCGCGATCTCGGGTGCCGGGCTCGCGTTACTCGTCGCCGCCGACCTCGTCACGCTGCCCGGGAGCGGCCCGGCCGTGATCGTCGTCGCCGGCGCGATCGCGGTCAGCGCGATGATTCTGCCGGGGATCTCCGGCTCGCTCATCCTGATCCTGCTCGGCCAGTACGTCTTCCTGTCCTCGGAGCTGAGCGCGTTCGTCCGCGCCATCGGCGACCTGCTCGGCGGCGGCTCGCTCGCGGCCGTCGTCGATCCGGGAACGACCGTCGTGCTGTTCGTCGCCGGCGGCGTCGTCGGACTGCTCTCTATCGCCCGCGTCGTCCGCGCAGCGATGGCACGCCGCCGCGAGCTGACGTTCGTCTTTCTCGTCAGCCTCGTCGCCGGCTCGACCCCCGCCCCGCTCACCAACATCGGCCAGACGCACGCGTGGACGACGGAAACGATCACGCTGACCGCCGCGTGGGCGGTCGTGGGTGCGGTCGCGCTGTTCGGGCTCGAGTACCTCGTCGGCGGCTTCGAGCCGGAGTGAACGCGTCGGGCCGGCGGCGACGATCGCGCTCGCGCGGCCCGTGGCATTCCGTTGCGACCGATCGCCCGCTACTCAGTCGCCGAAATCCGCGTCCTCGAAGTGCTCGTTCGCGAGGTCGTCGATCAGGTCCTCGATCTCCGCTCGCTCGTCCTCGTCGAGGTCGTCGATCGCACCGACGCCGTGACCGCCGCTCTTCGCCGTCTGCAGGGCGTTCCTGTTGAGATCGCCGTCGGGATCGACCACGGGGAGTTTCAGGTCCGTGAAATTCTCCGGCGGGAACCCCGACGCAGAGAGGAGGAAGTGGTCCGCGACCTCACCCAGATCGTCGGTGTCGAAGTCCTCGAGTCGCGGTTCGTCCCATTCGTCAGTCGTGGTACCCGAGTACTCGGGTTCGTGTACCTCGTAGTTTCCCATGATCGGTCGTACGGTCCGTCGTACAATCGGTCCCTCCCTTGCGAGAGCAGCGACCGCGGAACGGAGACGATTCGAGGGAGGCGTCGTCGGGTACGGCGGGCGATCGAACGATTGTCACCAGTAGGGTAAACGGACTCGAGTTGGTGGTTCGCAACGGCGTCACCGAGGACGCCGTGTGTACCGGCCCCGATACAGCGACCGCGGTGACGGCCCATGCGACACCGACGAAGGGGTGCGGTCTCAGCAGTCGTTCTACCGGGCCGACCCGTCTGTCCCTCACGACAGTGCTCGTGACGCTCACGTCGGTGGAGACGAAACGAAGGGGCCGAAGCGCCGAACGCGCTTCGAGCCAAGCGACGCGTAAGGAGAACGGCAGGCGGCTGCAGGGGACGCTCATATCAGGAGAGTTGACCAACCACCACACGATAATCAGGGACTCGAGCCGATCGATCGAGCGGAATCGAGTCGGCGGAACCAACGCCCCCTGCAGGGCCGACTGGCAGGAACGCGGGATCTCGAGCATGAACACGAGCATCGAAGTCGAGTACTGGGTCGTCGATAGCGACGGCAACCTCACCGAACCGGGGCCGCTCGCGGACGTATCGAGCCGAACCGAACGGGAGTTCGTCGAACCGTTGTTCGAAGTGAAGACGCCGCCCTGCGAGACGATCCCGGAACTTCGGACGGCGCTCGTGGGAGAACTCGAGGAGGTCCTCTCGAGAGCGGCGGAGAGAGACAAACACCTCGTCCCGTTCGGGACGCCGATCAACGGCGGCGCGATCGACCGGCGGCCCGACGAAGGGGGCCGCATACAGAAGGCAGCGGTCGGGTCGAACTTCGACTACGCGAAGTACTGCGCCGGAACGCACGTCCACATCGAGAAGCGCAACGTGACGGACCAGCTCAACACGCTCATCGCGCTCGATCCGGCGCTCGCGCTGGTCAACTCCTCGCCGTACTTTCAGGGCGAACGGATCGCCAACGGGGCCCGGGCGTACTGCTACCGGAAAAAGAGCTACGAGGAATTCCCGAAACACGGCCAGCTCTGGCGCTACGTCGACAACGTCGGCGAGTGGCACCGACGACTCGAGCACCGCTACGAGGAGTTCAAAGCGGCGGCCGTCGACGCGGGTGTCGACGGCGCGGCGGTCGACGAACACTTCTCGCCCGACGACGTGGTCTGGACGCCCGTCCGACTGCGCGATTCGATGCCCACCGTCGAGTGGCGCTCGCCGGACGCCGCGTTACCCAGTCAACTGCTTCGGTTGGCCGAGGACCTCCGGACGGTGATGGAACGGCTCCCCGAAACCACCGTTCGGATCGACGGCGAGAGCGTCAGCCGACGGAGCCGAGACGGCAGTGGCGACGACGGGGGCGCTGGCGCTGCGACCGCCAGCGATTCACCGGCCGACAGGGACGGTCCGACCGCCCGTCCCGGCCACGCCACCGAGGAAGGGATCGCCCTCCCCGCGTTCGAGACCGTCTGCGACCTCGCCGAGTCGGCGATCCACGACGGCCTCGAGTCACCCGCCGTTGCGGGCTACTTAGAGCGGATGGGATTCTCGGTCGGGGACTACCACCCGATCGCGGCCCGGATCGACGGCCGCCAGTACGTGACGGAAGCCGACGCCCGCGACCTGCGACTCGAGTACGCGAGCCGACTCGAGGAAGACGTCGCGGACCTGGCGCGGTCGTAGCTCAGTTACCGCCTCGGTATTCGTACTCCCGCTCGGGGTCGTCGGTGCCTTCCGTTCGCGAGCCGACCCAGGCGCCCAGCGAGAGCCCGTAGACGAGGTGGCCAGCGTGGAAGAGCGCGAGTTCGTCGGCATCGAGACGGATATCGAGCAGTCCGTTCAACACGACCTGGACGCCGACGGCCGACAGGACCATCCCGTAGACCGAGCCCCAGACGAGCCCCCGCTGTTCGGGCTCGATGGATCGACCGGCGTCGTAGAGGGAAAACAATACCCCGAAGAGAACGCCGGAGCCGATTCCGTAGAGCAGGTGCAACGCGAGACCGGGGATCGTGTGCTCCCCGGGATCGCCGCCGGCGACGTACTGCGACCAGAAGTTCGCCGACGGGGGCAGCGAGCGCAGGATCGGGAGCCGGAAGGCAGTCATGATCAGCGTCGCGACGAACCCGCCCTGAATCCCGCGTAACACTGCGTCGGCGACGTGCTCCCCGCGCGAGCGTTCATCGACGTCTTCGGTGTGTCCCTCCGTCTCGGTGATCGAGCGCAACCGCGACAGATGGTCAGATACGGCCATAGTGGTCTCGAATACCCTACTATAGGCACGACCTTAACCGCCCGGCGCGCGGATTACGGCACTCGTCCGAGCGGGGGTGTGACGGCAAGCCAGCGGCGCAATCGCGCTCGAGCCAGCCGCGAGGATCAGAGCTATGATCGCGTACTGCGATAGCCGGCGTATGCGCGTCGCAGCCGCGACCAGTCTCGAGGAGCCGTCCGCGATCGACGTGGCGCACCGTCCCGATCCGACGCCCGGACGCGGCGAGGCCGTCGTCCGCGTCGAGGCAGCCTCGCTCAACCACCGCGATCTCTGGAAGCTCGAGGACGGTCGGCTTTCGGAGGCGGACCTGCCGTTCGTCCCGGGCGGGGACCTCGCCGGCACCGTCGCGGAGACCGGCGACGGCGTCTCGAACGTCGCCGAGGGGGACCGCGTCGTCCTCTGCCCGCTCCTGACCTGCGGCGAGTGTCGGCCATGTCGGGATGGCCCCGAGAACAGGTGCGAGAACTACGACAGCTACGACGGCGCGTTCGCCGAACGGGCGCTCGTCGACGCGAGCCGACTCGTTCACCTGCCAGACTCGGTCTCAGCCGTCGATGCCGCCGCGCTTCCCATCGCCTACGTGACCGCCTACCGGATGCTCCAGCGCGGCGACGTGTCGGCGGGCGATCGCGTCTTCGTCCCCGGCGCGACCGGCGGCGTCGGTATCGCTGCGGTACAGCTCGCCGACCTCATGGGAGCCGAAACGATCGGCACCTCGTCGTCCGCGGCGAAGCTCGAGCGCGTCGAACGCGAGGGACTCGACCACGCGATCCACACCGCCGACCCCGACGAGATGCGGGCGGCCGTCGAAGAGATCGGCGACGTCGACGCGACGATCAACCACCTCGGCGGCCCCTACACCCGCGTCGGCGCGGCGGTCCTGCGGACGGACGGCGCGATGGTCATCTGCGGCCGGACGGCCGGCCAGTACCCCGAGTTCGACGCACGCGACCTCTACTTCGGGCACAAGCGCATCCTCGGCAGCACGCTCGGCACCCAGTCCGACCTCGAGCGCCTCGTCGGCTTCGTCGCCGACGGCCGTCTCGAGCCGGTCGTCGGGGAGCAGTACTCGCTCGCGGAGACCGCGTCTGCGGTCCGTGATATGGAGGCCCGGGACCTGGTCGGGAAACTGGTCATCCGGCCACGGGAGTAACGAGCCGACGGTACGGAAGCCGCCGACGGACGGGCGAAGATCGGCGACGACGCGACGCAACGTGCTTTTGCCCGTCCGGTTCGAACCACGGGCCATGACAACGGTCGAGGCGAAACTCGAGGCCGCCCGCGACGATCTGGCGGCCCGCGACGGAGTCCTCGTCGCCTTCTCCGGCGGGGTCGACTCGAGCGCCGTGGCCGCGCTCGCCCACGACGCGCTCGGCGACGACGCGGTCGCCTGCACCGCGAAGAGCGAGACCCTGCCCGAAGCCGAACTCGAGGACGCCAGGCGGGTCGCGAGCGAGATCGGGATCCGTCACGAAATCGTCTCCTTCTCCGAACTCGAGAGCGACGCGTTCGTCGAGAACGACGACGATCGCTGCTACCACTGCCGGACGATGCGGCTCGGCGAGATGAGAGAGACCGCCCGCAACCTCGGAATTAGCACGGTCTGTGACGGAACCAACGCCGACGATCCGGGCGCAGGCCACCGGCCCGGCCTGCAGGCGGTCGACGAACTGGACGTTCACTCGCCGCTGTTGGCCCACGACATCACGAAAGCGGAGGTCAGGGCGATCGCCGAGCACTACGACCTCTCGGTCGCCGACAAACCCTCGATGGCCTGCCTCTCCTCGCGGATCCCGACCGGCCTCGAGGTCACCGAAGATCGACTCGGCCGAATCGAGCGCGCCGAGGCCCTGCTGCGCCAGTGGGGGTTCGACCAGTTCCGCGTCCGCGACCACGACGGCCTCGCCCGCATCGAGGTCTCGCCCGACGAACTGGAGCGCGCGCTGGAACGCGAGTTCGTCGAGACGGTCCGGGACGAACTCTCGAAACTCGGTTTCGACCACGTCACGCTCGACCTCCACGGCTACCGGACCGGCAGCGTCAGCCCCGAGAGTGCGACAGACAACGCCGAGTCCTCGAGCGACGACTAACAACGAAATTTTGCTCTGCGGGCCGCCTTCGGCGGCCCTCGGCAAAATCTTCAAAAGAGCGCGAAGCGCTCTTTTGGACCTCGCGGGATCTTCGATCCCGCTCAGTTTCGATCAAAAGCCTCCTCCCTCCCCGTTGGGTCGGTCGTCGGCCCGCTCGTTCGCTCGACTCGCGGCCACCGAACGTCGAATCCTCGAGCGACGGCTGAGCCGAAGAATCAGCGGCGATCGACGGCGTGAGCGAAGACCTACCCGCCATTCGGAACAGTATTCGCCGTTCGTCCGCGTTTCACGCCTTTCGGTGACTGTTCATGGAAAATATAATCGCATTTCGTGGAGCGGATTTGTCGTTGTTCGTATTTCTGCACCATCGTCCGGTAATATTGCGCATTGCGATACGAACGTAGCGCTTGGGTTGGTATCAGTGACCGATGGACGCCGACGTGCCGCTCGAGTGGAACACCGAAGAGTGTCGGACCTACACCCCGGCGAACACGGACCGGGAGATGGAGTATCGAACGTACGTACACGAGTCGGGCGATCTCCGGCTGAAGGTCGCCCCGGCCTCGCTCGACGGCGAGGATCACCCGGGGTACACGCTGACGGCGACGAGTTATCCCGGGCTGGATCTCTCCGAGACGATGCCGGTCAGAACCGTCCTGACGTTCGAACGCTGTGAGCGGATCGCCACCGAGTTCATGGACCTCTTTTCGGCCAGCTACGACGGTCCGGGCTCGCTCGAGGACGCGCTCGACTACGCCTACGAACGGACCCGCGACCACCGCTGACTCACTCGATTTCCAGACTCCCGCCGTCGCCGCCGTCCCCGCCGGCCTCGTCCCACTCGAGTTCGAACTCGACGCTGAGTTCGCCGGGCGCGTCCGTCGGCCCCTCGCGCTCGGCTTTGACTTCGAAGGTGGGGCGCGCAGGCGGCTCGAGCGTCACCGATTCGGAGCCGGATTTGAGGGTGATCGCCTCGCCGTCGTCCAGATTGTCCGCGACGCGTCGGAGCAGCGACGCGATCTCGGATCGGCTGTGCTCGCTCTCGGATTTGAAGAGTACTTCTTCCGGCATAGGCGACTGTACGTTCCGCGAGTTGATAAGTAGTGCGCGGGTAATCGGCCGACCTGCCGACGAGCGGGTCGACTCGACTCAGTCGTCCGACGGAGCCGCGGATTCCTCGCCCGTCGCGGCCGCCGCGGACTCGCTCTCCGCGAACGGGTACCACGACTGCTTGGCGTCGTCCATGTACGGCGCGTCGAAGTCCGTCTCCTCGGGCTCACAGAACTCGACGAGCTGTTCTTCGGCCGTCGCCTCGACCCACTGGCGGAACGTCTGCCCGTCCGCACGATGGGCCGCGTAGGCCTCGAGCAAGCTTCGGATCGCGCCGGGAGCCTCGTCGGCCGGGACGCGCTGCTGGATCCAGTCGATGAACGACGGGTTCTCGCCGACGCCGCCGCCGACGCCGATGTCGAAGGCCTCGACCATCTCGCCGTTCTTCCGGGCGCGCATCCCCTGTAAGCCGATGTCGGCGGTCATCGCCTGCCCGCAGTCGGCCGTACAGCCCGAATAATGCATCTTGATCTTCCCCACGTCGTCGGGCAGTTCGACGTTCCTGTTGAGCCAGCGCAGCATGCGCGCCATCCGCCCTTTCGTCTCGGTCAGCGCGATCGAGCAGAACTCGGTGCCGGTGCAGGCCATCGCGCCGCGCTCGAACGGGCTCGGTTCCGGCGGGTACTCCTCGAGTACCGGCTCGGCGAGCAGGTCCTCGAGGTCGTCGTCGCCGACGTCGACGATAACGGGGTTCTGGCGGCGGGTGAGCCGAACCTCGCCCGAGCCGTACTCGTCGGCGTGGTCGGCCAGCTCGATCGCGTCTTCGGCGGGCAGGCGGCCGACCGGGACGCTCAGGCCGACGTAGTTCCGACCGTCTTTCTGATCGCCGACGCCGACGTGATCGTGCTGGCCGTCCTCGACGGGGCGGCCGGCGTTGTAGGTGTACTTCGACCGGAAATCCTCGCCCGCCGTGTGCATCTCGAAGTCGACGTACTCGTCCTGCAGGGTCTCGCGGATCTTCTCCATGCCCCAGTCCTCGGCGAAGAACCGCGCACGGTTCTTCGAGCGGTTCTGACGGTTCCCGTAGTCGTGGTAGAGTTCGACGAAACCACGGCCGACCTCGTATGCGTTCTCGGGCCGGACGAAGACGTCCAGCGGGGTCGCCGCGCGGGGCTGGCGACCGCCGAGCCCGCCGCCGATACGCACGTTGAATCCGCGGACTTCCTCGCCGTCTAGCTCCTTGGTCGCCGGCTCGAACCCGATGTCGTTGATCGAGTCCTGGGCGCAGCCGACCGTACAGCCCGAGACGCTGATGTTGAACTTCCGGGGCATGTTCGCCAGCGCGTCGTCTTTTCGCAGTTCCTCTTCGAAGCGCTCGAGCAGGGGCCCGGACTCGACGAACTCCTCGGCTTTCCCGTGGAGCGGACAGCCCGAGATGTTACGCATCGTGTCGCCGCCAGACGAGCGCGAGTGGACGCCGACCGACTCGAGTTGCTCCCAGATCTCGGGGACGTCCTCGAGTTTGATCCAGTGCAGTTGGACCGATTGACGGGTCGTCAGATCGATCCAGCCGTTGCCGAACTCTGGGTTCTCGACGGGGCCCTTGGCGTAGTCGCGAGCGACCTCGCCGATGGTCCGTAACTGGTCTGGCTCGAGGATGCCGCTGGCGTTGGTCAACCGCATCATGAAGTACGATTCCTGGCCCGAGCGCTGGTGGAACAGCCCCCAGAACTTGAACCGGGTGAACCACTTCTCGCGTTCGTCCTCGGGAATCGCCTCGTAGCCGCCGTTTTCCGCGAACTCGAGGAGGTGCTTGCGGACGTCGTCGCCGTAACAGCCCTCCTTGAGTTCCTCTTTCTTATGCGCCATCGTCGCTTACCCCTCCGACCGAACGATCGGACTCCAATATCCGATTTCCCTCTCCAAACATGTCGTAATTCACGTTTCATGGACATGGTTCTAAACTATTTAACAGTAATCGTTGACAATCATCTGTTTTTTCTCCGCGTTCGGACTCAGGCGTGGCATCTCCAATGAGATATGATCTATATTAGGACGTATGTCGCTCGTGAGAGGGTGGAGAACTAGCGAATACAAACACGCTCGAGGCGAAAGTGGCTCGAGCGACGGCCGAAACCGGATGGTTTCACGGAAGAAGCGATAGATAGATTGATCTGTTGGCTGAAATGGAGGCCGGATGGCGAACGAATCACTCGGACAGCCGTTCACAGATGCGAGCGGCCTGTTCCTACTGGTGTCGCTGGTGGTGGCGTTTTCGGGCCTCTACGTATACCGCAAACGAGGGAAAACGGCGACGAGCACGGGTCTGACGGTGATTGCGTTCGTTCTGCTGGATGCCTCCGCGTTTCGAGATGGAAAGAACGTCGTCGCCGGTTTGACGCTTTTCGCAGCAGTTTCGTCGATAATCGCACTCTATAGGAGTTGAGAGGGAAGGGAGACCTCGTGACGAACGAACGGACGTCGGCACGCGAATCAGGGGTGTGCCGTCGCTCGTCGTATCGGCAGGCAGAGACGGTCAAGCGCTGACTTCCGCGACCGCGCCCACGTCCCGTTCTCGCGGCGGCTCGAGACGGACCGCACACTGCTTGAAGTTGGGTTCGTTCGAGCGGGGATCGACGTCGGGCAGCGTGAGATCGTTGACGTCGGGGTGGTGAATCGGGAGCCAGACGACCCCGTCGGGGATCGCCTCGTCGGTTTCGATGCGGACGGTGACCGACGCCCGTCGGGAGACCACTCGGCCGTAGGTGGCGTCCTCGTCGCTCTCCCCACCGTCGGCGGGACCCTCGAGTTCGTCCGCGAGTGCGGCCGCCGTCGCGGGGCTGACTCGCGCCGTCGGCGGTTCGTCCTCGCGCGTTCGCACGCCGGTGTTGTACGCGTCCGGACGGCGCGCGGTCGTCAGCGTCAGCGGGTAGGACTCGTCGGTCGGCTCCGGGAGCGGGCGGGCCTCGCCGCTCGAGAACCGCGCACGGCCGGAGCCGGTCGGGAACGACCACGATTCGTCGGTCGGCCCGGCAATGGTCGACTCGCGGTCAGCCGCGTCGCGATCGGCGCTCTCGGCGTCGTAGTACCGGTACCCCGCCGACACGTCCGGTTCGGGTGCCGGCCAGCGGACCGCGCGCTCGGCCTCGAGGCGCTCGTAGCTGATCCCAGAGCAGTCCGCAGGGGTGCCGGCGGTCAACGCGGCGAACTCGTCGAAGACGGCTGCCGGCTCCGGCCGCTCGTCGAACAGGTCGGGGACGAGCCGGTCGGCGAGGTCGTCGATCAGCTCGAGGTCCGTGCGGACGCCACTGGGCGTCTCCGTGGCGGCGCGGACCCGCGAGATCGTTCGTTCCATGTTGGTCGTCGTCCCCTCGGACTCGCCCCAGGTCGCGGCGGGGAGGACGACGTCGGCGTACTCGACCGTCTCGCTGCGGAAGGCATCCTGCACGACGAGGAACGCGTCGTCGAGTTTCTCGCGAACGCTCGTCGCGTCCGGCATACCCGCGACGGGGTTCGTCGCGACGGCGTAGACGGCCTCGACCTCGTCGCCGATCGCGTCGACGATGCCGACCGGTCCCGGTCCCGGATCGTCGGGGAACCGCGAGACGGGAACGTCCCACGTCTCGGCGACCTCGCGGCGGTGGTCGGGATCGGCGAACGGGCGGTGACCGGGCCAGGAACCCTTCGAGGAACAGACGCGGGTCCCCATCGAGTTGGCCTGGCCGGTCAGCGAGAACGGCCCCGAGCCCGGCCGGAGATTGCCGGTCGCGAGACAGAGATCGATCAGCGCGCCAGCGGCCGCGGTTCCGTTGACGCTCTGGTTGATCCCCATCCCCCAGTACAGCAGGGTGGGATCCTCGAGCGCGGCGGCGAGTTTGTCGACGTCGGCTATCGAAACGCCGGCCATCTCGGCGGCCTCGGCGGCGTCGGGCAGTTCCGCGCGGAGTTCGGCGAAGCCGGTCGTCGCCTCGGCGACGAAGTCCTCGTCGACGCGGTCCGTCTCGACGACGCGAGCGAGGACCGCCCGGGCGAGCGCGAGGTCGCCGCCGGGCTCGAGTGGAACGTGGTGGTCAGCGACCGCCGCGGTCTCGCTGTGGACGGGGTCGACGACGATCAGTTCCGAATCGTCGTCGTCCGCGGATTGGCGGACCCAGCGAAACATGACCGGATGAGCCGCCGCCGGGTTCGCTCCCCAGACGACGTGGCTCTCGGCGTCGGGAATGTCGTCGTACGTCGGTGGCGGCGCGTCGCTGCCGAAGGCGTCGTAGTAGGCCGTCACCGCGCTCGCCATACACAGCGTCGTGTTGGCGTCGTAGTACCGGGTCCCGAAGCCACCGCGGGCGAGTTTGCCCAGTGCGTAGGCCGCCTCGTTGGTCTGCTGGCCGCTGCCCAGCACGGCGACGGCGTCGCCGCCGGCTTCGAGTGCGGTGCCGAGTCCCTCCGCGGCGCGCTCGAGGGCCGACTCCATCGTCGTCGGGACGAGATCGCCGTCCTTGCGCACGAGCGGCCGGGTCAGCCACTCGCCGTCGGGGTCGGCGGTCTCGCTGACGCCGCGCTGACAGGCCAGTCCCTGATTGACCGGATGGGCGGCGTCGCCGCGGACGGTCTCGAGGCCGTAGCCTCGCTCGGGGGCCTGCTGGACGTGGCCGCAGCCGACTGCACACCGCATACACGTGGTCGGCACGAGATCAGTCACGGCTCCCACCCCACGGAATCGGTGCGAGCGAGGCAATGTGATTTACAATCACACCCATCGGAGAGGTTTCCCACACCATCATTCAGATATTCACGTTTCAGGAGAACATATGCAACTACAAAACGGTGATCGTTTACGAACCGTTGGTTTTCTTCGTCAAATCGGCCGGGCTCGGCAATATGTGAACGGATAGGGAGAATATAAGGACAGTATGCGGCGGTGGTCCGGCTGGAACGACCGACCGAACGTCCACGGGCTGACGAGCGATACCCCTGCCCGCGGGAGAACACGTGGGAAGCGCAGACGGACCGTGACTCGAGCCGGTCTAGTCGACGCCGACCCACTTCAGGATCAGCAGCGTCCCTTCGAACAGCAGGATCATCGTGACCGCGACGATGACCGGGGCCATCCCCGTCGGATCGAACGCGAACATGAACGCCAGTCCGGCGAACGCCGCCCAGAAGTACAGTCGCTTCTGGGCGAGCCAGCGGCGGGTCGTCACGCCCATCATGATCGCCAGCATGATAAAGAGCGGAATCTGGAAGACGATCGCGAGAAAGCCCGTCAGGGTGATGATCAGGTTGAACGTCTCGCCGAGCGCGTACGCGATCTGGGCGCTCTCCTCGGCGTAGTAGGTGAAGTACCTGAACAGAACCGGCAGAACGAGGATGTAAGAGAACACCATCCCGATCGCCGCCAGCACGACGCTCGTCGGCACGGCCGCGAGGTAGTACTTGCGCTCGTTGGGGTACAGCCCCGGCCGCATGAACAGATAGCACTCGTAGACGAACGCCGGCAGCGCGATCATGATTCCTAGCAGCGACGAGATCTTGATCCGGGTCAGCCAGAGCTCGAGGGGGTGGTAGACGTGCGGCGGCGGCACCTCGCCCTCGGCGTAGGGGAAGACGTTGAACCAGACGAACTCGATGGCGTCGGACGCCCACAGCAGGCCGATCGCCGTCCCGCCGGCCCCGAACAGGAGGACGACCGCCAGCCGGAGGACCATCTCCTCGATGTGGTCGGCCAGCGGCATCTCCTCGTCGTCCGGCGGCGTCGAGATACCGCCGATGTCGTCGTCGGGGTCGGGATACGTCGGCTCGGGGTCGTGTCGGTCGCCGACGACGCCCTCACCGTCGGTCTCGAGGTTCGGGAAGTCCTCGCGCTCGGCCTCAGTAAGGTGGTCGGGCCCGTCGAGACCAGGATCGTGACCGGCGTCGTCGTCGGGCGCTGGCTGTCGCTCGTCAGGGGTGTCCTGTGGCTCGTCGGGACCCTCGACGTCGCGTCCATCGGCCGGCTCGTCCGACATCTAGGGGTTAGTGATAGGCCACCGGTTATAGGCCTTTTTCTTACGACCACCCGAAGAGAGTGAGAAGGCCGTTCGATCGACCCTCACCATCCGTATCCACTCGAAAGGTTGATAACTGGATGTCAGTTACCCCAACCCAATGAGTTCTGCCCTCGACGAGGACACCGCCCGCACTATCAACAGCGGCCGGGAAACGATCGGCACGCTCCTCTCGGGTGTCCAGCAGCACCTCCAGAAGGTGTTCATCGTCTTCCTCATCGGGTTCGTCGGCTCCTTTTACGCGCTTCGCGTTGTCGTCTGGGACTTCCTCGAGGCGACCGCGACGTCGCAGATGGGCAGCGATCTCGCCGGCTCGACCGACGTGATCACCCGAACGCCGTTCGAGGTGATCCTCTTGCAGGCGAAGATCGGGATGATAACCGGTGCCATCGTCGCGATCCCCGCCCTGCTCTTTTTCACGCGGAAATCGATCCGTCGGCGCGGCTACGACAGCGTCGTTCCGGTCTCGAAGGGGTACATCGCCGGCTTCGTGGTGATGGCGCTATCGCTGTTCTCGTTGGGCGTCATCTACGCGTACAACGTCTTCTTCCCCTTCGCGTTCGATTTCCTCGCGGGCAACGCCGTCAGCGCCGGGATCAAACCCAGCTTCGGCATCACCGAGTTCACCGAGTTCATGGCGCTGCTGACGCTGTCGTTCGGGCTCGCCGCCCAACTGCCGTTGATCATGGGCGTGCTCTCCTACACGGAGATCGTTCCGTACGAGACGTTCCGCGACAAGTGGCGACACGCCGTCGTCGGGATCGTGGTCTTCGGGGCCGTCTTCTCGCCGCCGGACCCGTTCACGCAGGTCATGTGGGCGACGCCGATGGTCGTCCTCTACGTCTTCAGCCTCGGGCTGGCCAAGGTCGTCTCCAACGCCCGACGGCGCGGCGCGGCGAAATCCGAGGGGTCGGGGACGGCCCACGTCAAGCGTCGCCTCCTCCAGTTCGCCGGTGTTCTGGCTATCATCGCGGCCGCGGCCACCGTCGCCGTCGAGCAGGGCGCGTTCGACTACTTGCACCAGGCGGTCTTCCCCGCGTTCCCCGAACTGATCCGACCCGCGGAACCGCTCGGACTCGAGACGACGGCGGACACCCACGGCCTCGCCGGCGCGATTGCGGTCGGGACCATCGTCAGCCTCGTCGCCGGGTTCGTCATTCTCCTCGGGTACACGATCCGAGTCCTTCAGGGGCCAGTCTATCCGCGTGAAGACGACATTCGGCGCGCCGACACCCACGAAGACGTCGACTGGGAGACGCTCGAGGCCGAGGACATCGACGACGTGTCGACGCAGGTCTTCCTGAGCATGAGCGAAGACCAGGCCCTCGAGTACTCCCGGCAGGCGATGTACGACGACGACCGGGAGAAGGCGCAGGCCATCCTCGATCGGTTCGACGCACTCGAGGAAGGGGCCGAGAGCGGCGGCTCGGCCGCGGGCGGAGCGGCAAACGCCGCAGCGAGCGGCACAGGGGGCGCCGCCGGCGGTGACGAGAACCTCTTCGCGAACACCGCCGCCGGGATGCTCGATCCGTTCACCGAGGACGAGACGACCGAGGACGACATCGGCGGCTACGCCTACGACATCGCCTTTATCTTCAACAGTCTCACCTCGAAGGTGTTCCGCATCGTGGGACTGTTCATGATCGTCATGGGCAGCACCTTCTTCTGGCTCTACTCCGACGGCCTCGGGAAGATCCTCAGACTCTTCCTCGACAGGGTTCCTCGCGACGTGCTGGTACAGGTCGTCGATGGAGAGGTCGATCCGAACGCCCCCCTCGCCGAACTCGTCCAGGAGATGGACATCGTCGTCGCCCTGCACCCGGTCGAGGTGCTCATCTTCGAAGCGAAGGTGAGCGCGCTCGTCGGCCTCATCGCCACCCTCCCGCTAGTGCTGTTCTACGCCTGGCCGGCGGCCAAGGAGCGCGGCCTGGTCTACGGCGACCGGCGGACGTTCGTCGTCTGGGCCGGCGGCCTGCTCGTCGGCTTCGCCGTCGGGACCTACCTCGGATTCTTCTGGGTCGCGCCGTCGATCATCTCGTATCTGGTCTCGGACGCGCTCACCAACGGGATGGAGATCTCCTACCGGATCAAGAGCTTCTTCTGGCTCGTGATCTTCACGACCGTCGGCATCGGCTTCCTGCTGAACATCGTCGTCACGATGGCGCTGTTCCACGTCGGCGGCATCATCAGTTACCGCATGATGCTCGAGCGCTGGCGGCCGGTCGTCGTCGCGATCTTCGCCCTGGCGGCCTTCTTCAGCCCCGAGGGCATCCTCATGATGTTGCTCTTTGCCATCCCGATCTCGATCACCTATCTGATCGGGCTGGCCGTCCTCTACGTCCTTACCGCCGGCGGCCGACTGTTCGGCGGTGGCGGGGGCTCGACGGCGCAACCCGACGCCGAGGACGCCGCGGCGAAGTGAGAACGCCGACGCTTCACGAGTCGACGGAGGTCGCGTCGGCGCGATCCGGAAACGACTGGTCGATAGCGCGTTCCGCCGATTCGCGCCCTCCCGGCCGACGGGACCGCGGTTCGCAGTCGGAGCGGTGAAACACCGAGCGACGAGACACGCACTAGTTGGGAAGCGACGCTATCCCCGTCGAGCGCGTACTCGATTTGAGGAGGTGAAAAAGTGAACGGGAATAATCACGCTTCGAAGCGCGATCGGGCGACGTTCGCGGACGAGTCCTTACTCAGTCTTCGAATCGTCGGAGCCGTCGCGAACGCGATGGATATCGACCCCGTCGACTGTCCGCCGCTGTTCGAAGCTATCGACCCGTTGGCGTTAGATACGCTGTTCGAAGGCAAAGAGTCGCGCGGCACGCTCGTCTTCGAATACGCCGGACACGTCGTAACGGTAGACAGCGAGGCACACGTCACTCTGGCGGAATCGGACGGGCCGTAACGGCCACATCACGACGTTTTTCGTCACGACTGCTCGACGAATACGCGGTGGGTACACGCCGCCGCTGAGGGCACCATCCTGGCTGTCGGTATCTCGAGACCCGCTCGGGGAACTGTCCGACCAGCTACCCTTAAGTCAGGGACGTGCGAACGGCTACCTAACCGATGCCAAAGATCAGCGTCGAAATCCCGCAGGAGCTCCTCGAGGACCTCGATGACCACGTCGGCGACGACGGCAAGTTCGTCAACCGCAGCGACGCGATCCGCGCCTCGATCCGCAAGACGCTGGACATCCTAGACGAGATCGACGAGCGCCACGACCGCCTCGAGAACGAAGAGTGAGGAGAACCGGTCAGTCCCGCTCGAGTCGCTGGGCGAAGCCGAAGTTCGGTTTCACGTCCTCGACGCGGACCGTCACGGTCTCGCCGACCTCGGCTCCCGGAACGAACAGCCGGTAGCCGTCGACCGAGGCGATGCCGTCGCCCTCGCTCCCCACGTCTTCGATCTCGACCACGAGTTCGTCGCCCGGCCGTACCGGCGCAGTGAGCCGTCCCTTCCCGATGAAGTAGACCTCGGAGGACTCGTCGCGGCTGGCCTTCGGCGAGGTCGCACGGACGTACTGGAACTCCTCCTCGACGTCGGCCCGGAACTCGTCGACGTCCGGCCCTTCGAAGACCTTCACGACGAAGTCGCCGCCGCTGTCGAGTAGCTCGAGGGCGGTCTCGAAGGCCTGCCGCGCCAGATGGAGCGAGCGGGCCTGATCGAGCGAGTACTCGCCGGACATGTTGGGTGCCATGTCCGAGACGACCGCGTCGACGGAGCCGCCGGCGGCGTCGATGACCCGATCGCGGGTCCGCTCCTCGGTCATGTCCCCGCGGAGCGTCTCGACGTTGTCGTGGTCGTCGAAGTCCTTGATCCGCTGGAAGTCGACGCCGATCACGTGCCCCTGCGGGCCGACCTCCTCGGCGGCGACCTCGAGCCAGCCGCCGGGCGCGGCCCCGAGGTCGACGACCGTATCGCCTCGGTCGAGGACGTTCTCGAGGTCGTCGAGCTGTTTGAGCTTGTAGGCCGCTCGAGAGCGATAGCCCTCCTGCTTGGCCTTGTTGTAGTAGTGGTCTTTGCCTGCCATGCTTACCTCACCAAATGCCGTGCTACGTCCAGCCCAGAGATCGCCGATGGATCTGCGTTCATACAAGGGAAGAAGCCGTCGACCCGGAAAGGTACATCGGATGGTGACAACGACACCAACTCCGCCCGCTCGGCGTACACCTCGAAGATCAGTTCGCCGGCTGTTTGACGCGTGTCGTCTGTCCCGATGAACAACAGCAATCGAGGGACGATGGTACGGTCGTGGTGGGCGACGACGCCGTCCGATACACCCTTCCGTTACATCTATCCTGTATCGTAACGTACCCGATCGTAATGATGAAGACAGTCACTACACGTATCCCAGAGGACGACGAGGAGGCGCTCGCCGAACTCGAAGCAGAAATGAGTGCAGATCGATCGGAGGTGCTCCGACGACTGATCCGACAGGGGCTCGACGACTGGCGCACGGAACGGGCGCTCGAACAGCTCCGAGACCACTCCATTACGCTCCGGAAGGCGGCCGAACTGGCGGACGTCTCGTACGTGGAGATGCTGACCCTCGCCGCCGAGGAGGGTATCGACGTCGGGTACACGACCGACGACCTCGAACGTGACCTCAACCGAATCTGATGGTCGTCGTTGATTCCTCCGCGCTGATTCCGCTCGCTTGGGTCGGCCGACTCGACCTCGTCTCGACCGCCTTCGACGATATTCGGACGACCGCAGATGTTCGGGAGGAAGTCCTCATCGAGGGCAAGCGTGGCACCGCTGCGCTCGACGAGTTCCTGGAAGACGTGACCACTCACGAAACGCCGGACGGAGCCGCCGAGGTGGCGTCTATGGAGGGGATAGCGGAGACCGAGGCGTCGGTGATCCTACTCGCAGAGGATAACGAGGCGATCCTCCTCGCCAACGACAAGGGGTTGATCGAGGTCGCCCGGAGTCACGGTGTCGAGTGCTGGTGGGTGACGACGCTGTTGCTCAAGTGCACGAAGGAGGGCGACGTGACGGCCGACGAGGCGACCGACGTCCTGTACGATCTCGTGGACGAGGGAATGAATCTCCACCCGAAAGTCTACGCGCGGGTGCAGAAGAAGCTTCGAGAACTGGAGGAGTAACTCGGGGTACTCGGCGTGGAGAAGTGCGCTCAGTTGTAGTAGGCACTGAAAACCGATGTCCACCCCCTTGACACATCCGGGCCAGATAGCGGTTCGAGGAGGAGACACGTGTCGTTCACCGCTGACCGGCGCCACGCGGTTCGTGGGTTGGAGTGACACGGCATTCGCTCGCGCGTAAAGGGTGGCTTTTTATGGCAACCGTCCGTACGGCGACCTATATGTTCAAGGCCATCGTGAGCGCCGAAACGCTCACCAGCGCGCTCGATTCGGTGAGCGTGCTGGTCGACGAGTGCAAGATCCACCTCGAGGAAGACGGACTGGAGATCCGGGCCGTCGACCCCGCGAACGTCGGGATGGTCGACCTCTCGCTCGATGCGGCTGCGTTCGAGTCCTACGAAGCTGACGGCGGGCTGATCGGCGTCGACCTCTCGCGGCTGGAAGACATCGCCGGCATGGCCGAGTCCGGCCAGCTCGTCCAGCTCGAGTTAGACGAGGAGACCCGCAAGCTCCACATCCAGATCGACGGCCTCGAGTACACGCTCGCGCTCATCGACCCCGATTCGATCCGCCAGGAGCCCGACATCCCAGACCTCGACCTGCCCGCAGAGGTCGTCCTCGAAGGGAAAGACGTCAACCGATCGGTGACGGCCGCCGATATGGTCTCCGACCACATCGCGCTGGGCGTCGACGAGACCGAGGAGTACTTCTACGTCAACGCGGAGGGCGACACCGACGACGTCCACCTCGAGCTCACCCAGGAAGATCTGATCGATCTGCAGGTCGGCCCCGCGCACTCGCTGTTCTCGCTGGATTATCTCAAGGACATGAACAAAGCGATCCCCAAGGATACCGAGGTCACGCTCGACCTCGGTGAGGAGTTCCCCGTCAAGATCTACTTCGGCTTCGCGGAGGGACAGGGACAGGTCACTTACATGCTCGCGCCGCGCATTCAGAGCGACTGACTGGCCGGTCTGGGGCGGATTCGGTTCGACGGCCTCGTTCTCGTCGTTTAAAAGGAGGATATGAACAGGGCAGCGGCTACCGGACTGCTACCCCTGCGGTAGCGCATGCCCTCCACGAGCGATTCACCGGACGAACCTGCGTCGCGCGAGCACAGATACGTCACGACGTTCGACCCCGCAGACGAGCAGCCGAGCGAGGCCGTCGTCACAGCGGTCGCCGCGGTTCTCGAGGCCGAGACGGATGAGCTGTCGCCGCTGTACGACATCGTCGATCCGGACGCGCTCAACTCCCTGGTCGACCACGCCCAACGGGCCGGTACGAACGGAACGCACCTGATCTGGTTCAGCTACGAAGGGCTCGACATCGGCGTCCGAAGCGACGGCCAGATCCGGATTCGGGACGCCGCCGCGGCCAGCTAACGGCTCCGTGTCGCTCGACACCGACGCGGCCGCCGCGTCGAGCATCGCTCCTAGTCCTGTTCGTCGAGGAACTCGAGGAGCCGCTCGTTGACGTACTCGTCGTCCTCGATGAAAAAGAGATGAGAGCCGCCCTCCACGAGTTCGAGGCGGCTGTCCGTGATCTTCTCCTCGAGCAGTCGCGCGTTCTCTACGGGAACGACCTGATCGTTCGTCCCGTGGAGGATCAGCGTCGGCACGCGGAGGCCGTCGAGACGGTCGCTCACGTCGAAGTTCTGGACGGCCGCTGCCTGAGCCTCGCGGCCGGGGTCGTCGGCGTCCTGCTCGAGTCGCCACTCGAGGATCTGATCTATCAGGTGGGGGTTCCGGTTGGTGAACCGCTCGTTGAAGGCGGGCCGCATGCGGTGGCGGAGCGTCTCCCGCTCGTTCGCGCCGTCAGGCGTCTCGAACATGTGTTCCTGCGTCTCGTCGGGAACCGGAGCCGCGTCAGGGCCGCCGTGGCTCGTACAGAGCAGCGTCAGCGACTTCGTCCGGGTGTACTCGAGCGCGTACCGCTGGGCGATCATCCCACCCATGCTCGCACCGACGATGTGGGCGTCGTAGATCCCCGCGTTCTCGAGGACGGCCTCGAGGTCGGCCGCCAACCCGCCGATCGAGTAGCCGGCGAGTTTCAGGACGATCAGCGCACGGAGCGTCCCCGGCAGCCGCGGCACCAGCGGGGGAAGACCGACGTCGGAACGGCCGGTCCCCCGATTGTCGGGAGCGACGACCTCGTACCCGGGAGCGACGGCCTCGCGTTGCCACCGCCACATCCATCGTCCGAATCCCAGCCCCTGGACGAAGACGACCGGGGCTGACCCGTCGCCGTCGCCACCCTCGCGCTCGTAGTAGATCGACACACCGTCTCTCGTCGCCTGTGGCATACTCGACGTGACGTGTCGAACGCCCTTGAAATCGATCCTCGAGGCGGACGCAGTCGACGCCGGCCGGCCGGCGACCGCGACCGACCCGCCGCCGGCCGCTGGTAATACCGTATTACCGCCGCCGCAAGCGCCGAACAACGCAGCGACCGTGAGAACGGATTCTCGCATCCGATCGTCGAGACGGACGATCTTTGATAAAGAACGATTAGAGGAACCAGCGTGTTTATCCCGCCGGAGTAAAATCGTTTTACCGATGCAGCGACGCCACGCCCGGTACCCGTTTCTCGAGGCCGCCCGCGAGTCCGTCGCGACGGAGGCGGTCGATCTAGCGACCGTCGTCGAGCAGGACCGGGCGGTCGTCGACCGCGCGCGCCAACGCGTTATTACCGCGCTCGAGGCGGGGGAAACCGGCGAGCCACACCGTGAGGCGAGGATCGAATTGCTCTCCTATCCCGTCGCTCGCGTCCTCGTCTCGATGGTCGAAGAGCAGGTGCTCGTCCGCAAGTACGCCCGCGCCGAGGCCGAGACGGCCTACGACAGGTTCACCGCCGACATGGCGGATACGACCGAACTCAAGAGCGTCGAGTCGACGGGGCTCGAGCTCGCGGACTTGCTCGCCGAGTTCGACCTGCAAGGAGCGATCCGCGAAGACGGCGACGGCTACCGGATCGACGTCGGCACCTACCTGCCGTTGGCCGAAGACCTGTGGGACGACGAGTGGCGGCTCGTGAACCGGCCGCTCTCGGCGGGCGAGGTGCCCGTCGACGAGGACGAACTGCTCGCGCTCGTCCGGGAGGCGATCCGCGGCCGCATCGAGGACGGTCTCCCCTTCGAGGTCCCCGACGCCATCGCGACCGCGCTCGAGGACGACGCCGCCGAGATCCGCGAGGTGCTGGCCGACCTCGACCTCACTCGAGAGATCGACACCGTCGTCCCGGATCTGTTCCCGCCGTGTATGAAGGCGCTGCTCGATCAAATTCAGAAGGGAGAGCACTTGCCCCACCACTCGCGGTTCGCGATCACCGCGTTCCTCGCGAGCATCGGGATGACGACCGACGAGATCGTCGACCTCTACCGCGTGAACTCCGCGTTCGGCGAGGAGATGACCCGCTACCAGACCGACCACATCCGCGGCGAGAGCTCACCGACGGAGTACTCGCCGCCCTCGTGTGCGACGATGCAGTCCTACGGCGACTGCGTCAACAAAGACGACCTCTGCGAGCGCATTCCCCACCCGATGGCGTACTACGAGGAGCGGATCGACGACGCCGACGACGACGATCTCGAGGACTGGCGAGAGCGAACCGACGACGGCGAAAGCGAGGCCGCGAGCGGCGACTGACCGAGTTACTCCCGTCGCTCCGCGACCAGTTCGTCGGCCTGCTGCCGAATGTCCCGTAACGCGCGTTCCTGCTCGGCGCGAGTGATGCCGCCGGCTTCGGCGTGTCGACCGTCGTACTGCCGGGAGGGAATCGCGTTCCAGACCGTCGATCCGTCGGCGGCCTCGCTCTCGTCGGCCCGGCCGTCGGTTCCGGCTCGTCGCCACAGGAGCGCGGTCGCCAGCCCGCAGACTCCGACCAGTGCGAGGAACGCGTGGTCCGGTTCGGCGACGAGAGACGCCGGCCCGAGGAGTACCGGGATACAGAGCACCCCGAGGACGATCGGGACGGCGATCCGCCACCGTGACGATCGAGACGACCCGTCAGTGGTCCCATCGGTATCCGCCATATTTGATGTCAATCTCCCGACTGCAAAAGCGTACCGCCGGCCTCAGAACGCTCCGTTCGGGTCGGAGTCGTCGCTGGCCTCGAGGCCGTCGTCGGGATCGTTCAGCATGTAGGCCAGTCCGATCCCGATCGCGGTGAGCAAGACGATGAAGCCGACGATGACCCAGACGAGCATCCAGCCACCTGCGACCGAGAGCGTGCTGTCGGCAGTTCCGTAGGTGGAGGCGACGCCGAGCATCGCCGCCACCATCAGGGCGACGGCAGCGATGGAGACGCCGATTTCGATAAGCTGTTCGCGATCGAGCATTGTCCGATCGGTTTCGGCGGCCGGGTGAAAAGCGCTTCGAAGGGGGCCTCGGCCGGCGAGCGGCGGCCTCTCGTCGGTGATCGCTCGAAGAAATCGTATAAACAGCGGCCCTGAGCACGCAAGCAGGCCCGTTATTTCGTTCGAGCCCCTATCCACGTCGAATAGCCAGCCGACCAGCGAGTTCACTTCGACGCACCCATGAAAACAACAGCGTCACCGAAAGCACCGCTTCCAGTACCGTCATCCGATCACCTCACGGAGCGATCGCGTCGCGCCCGCACCGAACCGATGTCGGTGTTGCCGCTGGGCGATGGTCTCTACGAGGTCGAATCCGCGAGCGACCACACCTACCTCGTCGATCTCGAGAGCGGCCGCTGTACCTGTCCGGATCACGTCTTCCGCGAGGCGCGCTGCAAGCACATCCGTCGAGTCGCGATCGAGATCACCGAAGGGCGGACCCCACCGCCGGGCGAGGTCGCCGTCGACTGTCACGACTGTGGCGAGACGATCTTCGTCGACGAAGACGAGAGCGAGCCGTTCTACTGCGAGGCCCACGCGCTCCGCCCGGGCGACGCCGCCGTCGACCGCGAGACCGGCGACCGGCTCACCGTCGTCGACGTCTCGGAGCTGCGTGCCGACGCCGTCGAGATCGGCGCGGCCGACACCACGGTCGCCGAGTACGAGACGAACGAGGGCTACGACGCCGACGTACCCGTCGTCGGCGCGATCTACCCGCACGCCAGGGTCGCTCGGAACGGCGTCGTCCCCTCGTCACTGCGGGTCTACGTCTTCCCGCGGACGCGCCTCGAGCGCGCGGCGCGAGGCTGATGCGAGCGCCGCGGCGTGACGAGCGGTGAGGAACGAGCCGCGAGCGCGCGGCGCGAGGCTGATGCGAGCGCTCCGACGAGGTGAGCGGGACGGAACCAACCGAAGGGTACCGCCGGATCGAGGGCGACAACCGTTTGCAACGCACGTCCCATTGCTATCGCCCGTTTTCTTGTGTGCTGGTATCGACTAGCGAGCCATGAGCACGGGCATCGATTACGGCGCGTTCGAGGAGGGTCGACACGTGAACTACTGGGAGCTCGACCGTACGCTCCAGCGAGAGCTGCGCCGGGTGTACGATGCCGGCGAATTCGAGTGGGCCGAACCGCGGCTCGAGGAGTTCGGCGAACTGATCGGCCACACCGTCGCCGACAACGCGGACTACGTCGACGACCACGGGCCGGAACTCGAGACCTACGACAAGTACGGCGACGTGCAGAACTTCGTCCGGTACCCCACCGAGCAGCTCGAAAACGACGAACTGGTCTACGAGGCGGGCATCGTGGCCGACGCGTTCGAGGCCCCGCCCGGCCGCGACGAGCCGATGCCGATCAGCCACTTCCTCGCGACGCTACAGCTGCTGTGTTACGCCGACGCCGGCTTCGGCTGCCCCGTCGCGATGACCGCCGGCTCGGCGCTGGTCCTCGAGCGCTTCGACGACGGCGACCTCGAGCCCTACTACCGGGCGCTGGTCAGCCGGGACTACGACGACCTGATCGAGGGCGCGATGTTCCTCACCGAAGAGCAAGGCGGCAGCGACGTGGGGGCCAACGAGACGACGGCGCGGTACGACGAGGAGGCCAGCCGCTGGCGGCTCACCGGCGAGAAGTGGTTCTGTTCCAACATCGACGCCGAGGGGACCCTCGCGCTCGCCCGGACCGAGGACGCGCCGGCGGGGACCGACGGGCTCTCGATGTTCCTGGTCCCGCACGGCGATCCCGACGAGGGCGTCCTGACCAAGGGCGACCGGCGCGCGTTCGAGGGACCGCCGCCGGGGGACGCGCTCAACGATCAACTGTACCGGCGGCTGAAGGACAAACTTGGCACCATCGCCGTCCCGACCGGCGAGGTCGAGTTCGACGATACGAAGGCGTACCTCGTCGGCGAGCAAGAGGCCGGCTTCAAGCAGATGACGGAGATGCTCAATCTCGAGCGACTCGCGAACGCTGCGGCTTCCTGTGGCGTCATGGGCCGGGCCCTGCTCGAGAGCAATATACAGGCCGCCACCCGCGAAGCCTTCGGGAAGACGATCGACGAGTTCCCGCTGATGCGTGAAGACCTCGTCGACATGACCGTCGACTACGAGGCCGCGACGGCGTACGTCCACGAGGTCGGCCGACTGTTCTCCGAGCGCGAGCGAGCGCGACGGGACGGGGACGCAGGCGACGAGATCGACGACGAGTACCGACTGCTGCGGCTGCTGACCCCGATCGCCAAGCTCCGAACGGGCCGGATGGCCGTCGACACCGCCTCATACGCCATGGAGATCCAAGGCGGAAACGGCTACGTCGACGACTTCGTCACCAATCGCTTGCTCCGTGACGCGCAGGTGTTGCCGATCTGGGAGGGGACCGAGAACGTCCTGTCGCTCGACGCCGTCCGCGCCCTCGAGCGCGAGGAGGCCCACGAACCGTTCATGGCGGCGATCGAGGAGCGCCTCGAGGCCGTCACCCACCCCGCGCTCGCAGACGCGGCCGAAACCGTCGCCGCCGAGTACGAGGACCTGACCGGGGCGCTGCTGACGCTGGCCGACGAGGACGCCGACTACGTCCAGCTCTCGGCCAAGCGCCTCGCTCACTACTGCTTCGAGGTGTTCACCGCCGCGCTGTTGCTCGCGGAGGCACAGGCCGACCTCGAGGACGGCGACGGCCGGACGGCGATGGTCGCGCGGCGGTTCGTCGCGACCGAACTCGAGGATCGGGAGGCGCGGGGGATCACGGGAGGCGACCGATCCGTCCTCGAGGCGTTCGAGCCGATCGTCCACCACGCGCCGGTCGATCCGGACGACATCGCGGCAACGGCCACGGCTGACGACTGATCCCGGCGAGAGCCGACCCTTGAGGGATCGTACTCACGAGAGTCGACGGAAGTCGGTCGCCCCGCAGGGACAGTTCTTCGGCGAGCCGATCGGTCGAATCCGACCGTCCGGCCAGATCCGAGCCGCGAATACCGATCCGCAGTCCTCGCAGACCGCTGTTCCTCGGGAGATCGCAGTCGAATCGGTCACGGGAAACACACAGCCAGCCAAACGGATACCGTTCAGACCCAACTAGTTGGGCCGCCGGTCACTCGACGGCCGGAGCGAGGTCACTCGAGCAACTCCGCGGCCTCGTCGACGTCCATCACGCCCTGTTCGACGGCGTTGAGCACGCGGAGGGTGTCCTCGTCGGGGCCATCGTCGCCGCCGTCGGCGGCCGCGGCCTCCTCGAGGGTGACCTTCTCGGAGCGGCCGGTGAACTCGGCGAAGTCGGTGCCGTCGGCGAGCGCCGTCTCCTTCTTGACGCGGTAGTTGCCCCCATCGGTGACGTAGAGATCGCCGGGGTGGAAGAAGTACCAGTCCTCGCGGTCGAAGCGGACCCCGATCCGGGGTTTCGCGCCGAAGTTCTGCGCGAAGTAGATCAGCGCCTCGACCTCCTCGCCGGTGAGATAGATCGGATCGCCGGAGCTCGATTTCGCCTCGATCGCGTAGAACTGCTCGCCGTCGCCGGCCAGCACGTCGGGGAGTTCGCGTTCGGTCGCGGAGCCGCTGGCGGGCGCACGCATCACCGCGAAGCCGGCCTCGTCGAGCGCGTTGACGAGTTCGCGTTCGCGGCGGTCGCCCTTCGCCTGGGACATACCCCTTCCTCACCGGCCGGCGATAATAAATAACCGGACGACGCGGCGACCGTGACCGGCCGGCGTGGCTCCAGCGCGGCGGTCGTCCGGCGTGGCTACAGCGGGACGGTTGCCGCGAGGTCGACCAGCAGCGACGTGGTGGGTTCAGCCGTCTCGAGGTCGTACTCGAGAGCGATGTAGAGGATACCGAACTGGATGGCGTTGAAGGCGGCGTGGGCGGCGATCGGAACGAAGAGGTTGTCGGTTTTCGCGTAGAGGTATCCGAAGATGAGCGAGCCGCCGAAAACGACTACGACCGGGACGACGGTCGCGAGCAGCGACTGGGAGACCGCGTACGAGACGACGTGGATCAGAGCGAAGATGGCGCTGGCGATGACGACCGCCTGCCCTCGAGAGAAGGCATCGTAGAGCCGCTTCTGGACGATGTTTCGGAAGAGAAACTCCTCGGCCGGCGCGTTGAAGAAGAAGACGATTCCGATCATGACGAGGATCATCGTCTGATCGTCGCCGATATAGCTCGTGACCGTGTTCTCCGCGGACGGCAGGGAGAGCAACTGAACGACCAGGCTGACGAGGACGTAGAAGACGAAGCTTCCGAGAACGCCCGCGATGATGTACAGCCAGCCCCGTTTCGTCGGCAATCGGAGATCGACGTACGACCGTCCGCGCTCGGTCACGGCGAGATAGATCGCGCCGGCGAGTACGAAGCCGACGAAATTCAGGGTCAGCAACAGCGTTCGGCTCGCGATCGATGCATCGAGCGGTGACGTAATGACTGTCGGATCGAGCAGCAGGGCGGGAAGAACGGTGAACTGACTGGCGAGAATACCGAACGCCGCCAGCCCGACCGCGACGAGCGTCGACCGAATCGGACCGTCCTCTCGTTGCTGCGAGGTCGTCGCCATGCAGCGCCCTACGGGAACCACGTCCTTGTGCGTTCCTCTCGAGGCACGCTCCGGCGCGCGGTCGAGACGAGAGGCAGCGCGACCGTAACCCGCTTACTCTCCGGCGGCGAGGGACTCGCCCTCGAACAACTGCGCCAGCAGCCGCTGCTGGCCGATCCGCAGGTGGCGGTTGACCGTCGGCTGGCTCACCTCGAGCATGTCGGCGATCTCCTCGCCGGTGCTCCCGCGGGGCCAGTCGAAGAAGCCGGCGAAGTAGGCCGTCCGCAACACCTCGCGCTGGCGATCGGTCAACGAGGCAAACAGCGCCGTCACGAGTTCCTGGCGCGTCTGCATCGACCGTTCGACGTGCCGACGGGCCTGCAGTTCGACCGACGCGTACCGCTCCCGAAGCATGTCGACGAACTCGCGGACGTCGGTCCCGGTGGGAACGTCGACGGTGACCTCCGTCCCGGTCGCGTCGGCGCGCATCGAGCGCGGACTGCCGCCGTGGCGGACCAGGTGCGACGCGATGACGTCGCCGGTGACGGTCGCCTCGAATCGGCAGTCGTCGTCGGCGTCGCCGATGAGTCTGTAGTCCACGACAGAGACGATCTCCTCGAGAGCCGTTCTGACGTCGTCGGCCGGGACGCCGCTGGTCTCGAAGAACAGCAGTGTCTCGTCGCCGGCGTGGGTCCCGAGCCCCGCGTACTCGACGTCGGCACCCGTCATCGACGCGATGCGGGCGAGCAGATCGTCCGAGTCTTCGATTCGGAGGGTGAGCTCGAGCAGCGTCTCGGCGTGGAGCGCCTCCCGCGTTTTGACGGCGGTGATCGCGTTCGCGATCCCCTCGCCGAGTTCCGTCACGACCGTCCGCTCGAGGTCCTCGAACGCGTCCGGCTCGTCGGCGTACACCGTGAGCACGCCGTAGGAGTACTCGGCGTACGACAGCGGGACGCTGATGACCGACTGGAATCCGCGGTCGAGGGCGTGTCGCCGCCAGTCCTCGTCCTGTAATCCCTCGACGACGTTCGAGACGACGGTCGGCGTCTCGGTTCGGGCGGTTCGGACGGCCGGTTCGCCCGCCGCGTCGTACGACAGCGACACGTCGTCCAGATACTCCTGTCTCGAGCCGGCCCAGGCGCGGGGCTCGATTCGCGTGCCGGTAGTGTCGAGGTCGCCGATCCACGCGAACGTGACGGCGTCGGCCTCGAGCAGCCGTTCGCAGACGGTCCGCTCGATCTCCTCGCGGCTGTCGGCCCCGATGAGCGACTGGTCGATCCGCCTGATGAGCTGGGTGATCGCCATCTGACGGTTGAGCCGTCGGTTTCGCTCCTCGAGTTCCGCCTCGCGCTCGCGGAGGCTGGCCTCGCTCTCGAGGCGGTCGAACGCGGCCTCGGTCGTGGCGACGAGCGTCTCGATCAGTCGCCGGGCCTCGGCGTCGATCGAGCCGGTGGACGAGGCAACGACGAAGACGCCGTGATCGCCGATCGGGACGACGACACCGCTCTCGACGGCCGCCCCGAAGATCCGCGAGCGATCGAACGACGCGGGATCGTCGACGACCGTCGCGTCACCCGTCAGGTACGCGTTCCAGAGGGCGGAGTCCCCGTCGCCGACGGCGACGGACGGCATTCCGTCACAGAGCGACGCGAACGCGTCGGTGGACGCGACGGACTCGAGCCGATTGACGGCGGGATCGAGGCGATAGACGGCCATCCCCGACGCCTCGAGGATGTCGTCTGCCGTCTCGACGACCAGTTCCGCGACCTCCCGTTCGCTCTCGGTGCCGAGCAGCTCGCGCGCGGCGCTGTGGAGCGCCTCGAGAGCCAACTCGCGTTTCTTTCTCTCGGTAGCGTCTTGAATCGTTCCCCGGACGCCGACGATATCCTCGCCAGACGGGGGCGACTCCCGGTCGCTGGCGGCGGGATCGTCGCGGTCAGTGCGATCAGCAGCGGACCGGTCTCGGCCTTTCCGATAGATCGGTTCGCCGATCGACCGAACCCAGCGCTCGTTGCCCTCGGCCGTCTGCATTCGGTGTTCTATCTCGTAGCTTTCCCCCTCCTCGAGCGCCGCGTCGACGGTTTCGAGAATCATCGCTTCGTCGTCCGGATGGGGGAACGACGACGCCAGATCCGGACCGACCTCGACGTCGGGCGGCAGCTCGTAGAGCCGGCGAAGCCCGTCCGTCAGGGTCACGTTCGGTGGGTCGGCGCTCGTGTCGAGTTCCCAGCCGCCGATTCCCGCGAGCCGCTCGGCCTGCTCCAGCAGTTCCGTCGTCCGCTCGAGTTCGCGTTCGTGCTCCTTTCGCTGGGTGATGTCGTTGTTGATCCCGACCATGCGCTCGTGCCCGTCCTCATCGTGGACGACCCGACCGCGGGAGCCGACCCAGATCCAGCCCCCGTCCTCGTGTCGGAGCCTGAACTCGGTCTGAAACAGCTCGTCGTTCTCGATCGCTCGAGTGACCTCCTCTTTGACGCGGGCCACGTCGTCCGGATGGACGCGCCGCTCGAAGGCGTCGAACGTTCCGCCGAACGTCCCCGGCTCGATACCCAACAGTTCCTCGAACGTCTCGTTCCAGTCGACCCGATCGGTCTCCAGATCCCACTCCCAGACGCCCGTGTTGGTCCCCTCGAGTGCGAGTTCGAGGCGGCGTTTCGTCTCCCGGAGATCCCGCTCGCGTTCCTTCCGTTCCGTGATGTCGCGGCTGATCGCGATAAACCGATTCTCGTCCTCGAGATCGATGCGGATCAGGTGGACTTCGACGGGGAACGTGGAGCCATCGCGGCGCTGGTATTCCCCTTCGAACTTCTGTCGTTCGCCGACCGACATCTCCTCGAGTTGAGTCAGGACGTCGGCCGCGTCGACCAGACGGTCGTGCTCCCATATTTTCGTGCCGATCAGCTCGTCCGCGGGATAGCCCAGTTCGTCGGCGAGCCGCTTGTTAGCGTCGACGATCGTCCCCCCCGTATCGAGCACGTTGATCATGTCGGGCGAGTTCTCGAAGAGCGCCTCGAGCCGCGCGCTCGTCGTCTCCAGCCGGCGCTCGCGTTCCTTGCGCTCTGAGATGTCGCGGATGACGCCCGCCGTCCCGGCGAACTCGCCGTCGGACATCGGCAACAGCGCCATGTGATTCTCCGCGTCGATCACGTCGCCGTCGACGGTCTCTATGTCCATTTCGAACGTCTGTGAGACCTCGTCAGCCCGGAGTAGATCGCGGATCCGATCCTGAGCGGTCTCGAGATCCTCCGGAGCCATCACCGTCGAGACGTGTTCGCCGACGAGATCGTCCGGGTCGTAGCCGACGATCGACGTGATCGCGTCGTTCACGAAGCGGAACTCCCCCTCCGCGTCCAGCGTGTACACCAGTTCGTCCAGCGCCTGAATAATCGTCTCGTAGCGCTCGAGTTCGCGTTCCCGCTCCTTGCGGTCAGTGATATCCTGGAACGAGCCCCGGAGTCTGACGACTTCGCCGTCGTCCGATCCCGTCCCCTCCGCATAGACCGGTTCGCCGATCGTCCTGACCCATCGCAGTTCGTCGTCGTCCGTGACGATGCGGAGTTCGAGGTCGTACGGCTCGCCGTCCTCGATCGCGCGCTGGATCGCCTCGCGGATCCGCGGGCGGTCGTCGGGATGGTAGAACTCGAGCGACTGATCGAGGGCGACGTCCTCGTCGGGTTCGAGCCCGTGAATCCGGCGGACTTCGGCGGTCCACCTGGGTTCGTACGGTTCTTCGGACACGTCGAGCACCCAGGCGCCGACGTTGGCCAACCGCTGGGACTGCTCGAGCATATGCGTCGTCTGCTCGAGGCGGGCCTCGTGCTCCTTGCGTTCGGTGATGTCTCGGCCGATACCGACCTCGACCGGCCGGCCGTCGGGTGCCTCGAGCACCGATGCGATGAACTCGTAGGAGATCCGATCGCCGGACTTCGTCCGCAGATCGGCTTCGACGCGCGTTTCGCCGGTTTCGAACGCCTCCTCGATCGAGTCGCGGATCGCACCCTGGTTCTGCTCGTCGAAGAAGTCAAGCGCGTGCATCGACTCGACTTCCTCGTCCGAATACCCCGTCACCTCGCAGAGGCTCCTGTTCCACCGCCGGAGGTCGCCGTCCTCGTCGAGGATGTAGAACACGTCGTCGAGGGCGTCCAGCACGTCGTTCGTGAACTCCTTGTACCGCTCGAGATGGCGTTCCTTCGACTTCTGTTTGCTGACGTCACGGCCGACGCCGGCGATGATCTCCTCCCCCACTGGATTCTCGAGCGACGACGCGACGAACTCGTAGGGGATCCGGTCGCCCGATTTCGTCCGCAGGGCCACTTCGACGCGTGCATCCCCCTCGTCGAACACCTCCGCGATCGCGTCCGTGATCAGGTCGTGGTCCGATTCGTCGAAAAAGTCCAGCGCGTGCATCGACTCGATTTCCTCGTCCGTATACTCCGTCACCTCACAGAGGCTCTCGTTCCACCGCCGGAGGTCGCCGTCCTCGTCGAGGAGATAGACGACGTCGTCGACGGCGTCGAGCATGTCGTCGGTGAACGCCTGGGCACGCTCGAGACGGCGCTCGCGCTCTTGGATCGTCCGGACGTATCTGCGCCGTTCGAACGACTGGCTCAGCCAGCGCGACATCAGATCTACGAACGACGTTTCAGCTGGCGTGAACGGCTCCGAGCGGGGTTCTCGGTTCAGAAAGCAGAGCGTCCCGTAGAGTTCGCCCTCGACGATGATCTTCCCGCCGACGTAACAGTAGAAGCCCAGTTCGTCAGCGGCGGGATGGTCGTCCCACCCAGTTTCCCTCGCGTCGTAGATCCCCAGTATATCGTCGGAGGTGATCGTTTCCTGGCAGTAGATCTGTGAGAGATCCAGTTCCGCCCCTTCCAGTTCCGCCTCGCGACCGACGGCCGTTTCGACCTCGTACCGGTCGGCCGATTCGTCGATCCGGGAGACGATTCCCGTCTCGAGTCCCAGGCGCTCACAGCCGAGCTCGAGTAGTCGACGGATCTTCTCGTCGCCCTGCGAGTCGGTTCCGGAAGTGATCCGGTACAGTTCCTGGCGGTACTGCTCGCTCTCCGTGCGTCGCCGTTCGCGCTCGCGGACCGCCTCCGTCAACTCGTCGACCACCTCGGAGAGACGGCCGATCTCGTCGTCACGTTCGATCGTGAAGTCGGTCGGTTCGTCGGCGTCGTCGTCCGCCGGCGTCGCGTCGCGGTCGATCCGTGCCACGAACTGGCGGAGGTCGTCGGTGAGTCGTTCGATATCGCTCGTCCGGTCCGATCCGCTTCGGGCGGCGAGCCCCAGCAAGAGCAGCCCCGGTCCTGGACTCGCACCCGGTTCCACACCGCCGAGACCCGAAACGGGCGTCCCGACGCCGATGCCGACCGCTATACCGACCGCTCCGAGCAGTATCGCGAACGTCACCGTCCAGACGTCCACGCGTGTCCCGATCTGAATCACGGCGGCAACCATACACCGCCGTAGACGACGACGCGCAATGATTTGTGCGGTTACTTTCCTGAATAGAGGGTACGATTCACTGACAGGTACGACCGGGACGGCCTCCGCTCGAGGCGCAGACGGACGAATCGTCGGCCGAATGCAGAGGCCTCACGCCTCGAGACGCGTATCCGATGACGACGAGCGCGCCTCGATTCGTCGGGGCACTATACATGTAGTGTCGGTTCGCCGGTGAAATTACGCATATAACGGGTAGGCGGATACCACCGGCCACCGTAGCACGAACCAGAATGACCAGCACGACATTGGATTATCAGAACGATTCTATCAGTCTCCGCGTCGTCGAAGCGATCGCAGCCGCGACCGGCACCGACCCACACGAACTCGACCCGCTGTACCACGCAGTCGACCCCGAGGCACTCGACCAGCTCTTCCAGTCTCACTCGAGTGCCGACGTTCGCGTCGAATTCGGCTACCACGGCTCGCTAGTCGAGGTTCGAAGCGACGGGACCGTCGCGATCGATGGAACGGTCCATGTCATGGAGTGACGGTCGGGATCGTGAACCGCCCGCTACGATGCGTTCGATACCCGCGAGCCGCCGGCCCGTCCGGCCAGTTCGGCCGGCACACGATCGGCTCGACGGACCTCAACTATGACACCAATGCTGATTCCACCGTCAGCCCCGACGCCGACCGATCGAAACCCGACGACGGAAATGCGGCTGTTACTCGTCGCCGACGAGCAGCGACGCGACCGGTTCGAAACCGCGTTCGACGACGGACCGAGTGACTTCGTTCTCGAGACGGCGACGGCGCTCCCGGATGCAGGGCGCCGATTCGACGAGTTCGACTGTCTCGTGGTCTCACTGCACGCGATCGTCGGCGACGGCGGCGACGGCAAAACCAGGGACACCCACGCGGCGGTCGACGACCTGCTCGAGACGATCAGAAGCGACGCCCCCGACCTCCCGGTCGTCACCCTCGTCGACGAGCGAACCCCGGATCTCGCGAGCGCAGTACAGTCGTACGAGTGGGCCGCCATCGTCCAGCGAGACGTGACACCCGATCGACTCGCCAGCCGCGTTCGAGACCTCGTCGAGCACCGTCGGCTGGCCGTGCTGTCGCGACGGTCGCTCGCCGGCCTCGAGTTCGCCGGCGGTGCGGTCGCGATCGTCGACCCCGACGGCGAACTCCAGTTCGCGAGCCGTCCGTTCGCGATGCAGTTCGGTGCGGACCGCGGCGACCTCCCCGGCACGCCCTGGCAGGCGCTGTTCACCGACGAAACGGTCGCCCGCCTCGAGTCGGCGGCGCTCCCGACCGTCGCGGACGGCTGGCAGTGGACCGGGGGCTGTACCGCCCGCCGGACGACCGGCGAGTCGTTCCCGGTCCGACTTCGGCTCGGCGGCCTCGACGACGGCAGTCTCGTCTTCGTCGTCGAATCGGCAGCGGAGAGAGAGCCCGAGGAGTGAACGACGGCGACGGATTCAGGTCCCGTGATCCCAGCTTCCCATGTAGTCGCGCTGGGTGTCCGTCAGCGAGTCGAAGTCGACGCCTTCGGCCTCGAGTTTGATCTCGGCGATCTCTTTGTCGAGTTCGTCGGGAACGTCGTGGACGCCCGCGTCGTACGCGTCGCCGTTTTCTAGCATCTCGCGCACGCAGACGGCCTGAATACCGAACGACTGATCCATGACCTCGACGGGATGGCCCAGCGAGACGGGCGCGGCGAGGTTGACCAGTCGACCCTCGGCGATGACGTTGAGACGGCGGCCGTCCGCGAGTTCGTAGGCCTCGACGCCGTCGCGGGCCTCGTAGCGGTCGACCGCGAGGTCGTCTAACGCCTCGAGGTCGATCTCGATGTCGAAGTGGCCCGCGTTGGCGAGCAAGACGCCGTCCCCCATCTCCTCGAAGTGCTCCTCGACGATGACGTCGCGGTTGCCCGTCGTCGTCAGGAAGACGTCGCCGACTTCGGCGGCCTCGTCCATCGGCATGACCTCGTAGCCCTCCATGTGGGCCTCGAGGGCGCGGCGGGGCTCGACCTCGGTGACGATGACGTTCGCGTTCTGGCCCGACGCCTTCTTGGCGACGCCCTTCCCGCAGTAGCCGTAGCCCGCGACGACGACGTTCTTGCCGGCCCACGAGAGGTTCGTGGTCATGGCGATCGAGGCCAGCGAGGACTCGCCGGTGCCGTGGACGTTGTCGAAGAGCCGCTTCATTGGCGTGTCGTTCACAGCAAATACGGGATAGTCAAGCGCCCCGTCCGCGTCCATCGCGCGCAGGCGGTGGACCCCGGTGGTCGTCTCCTCGGCACCGCCGACGATCCCGTCGATCAGTTCGGGGTAGTCCTCGTGGATCGCGGCCACGAGGTCCATCCCGTCGTCGACGGTGATCGTGGGCTCGTGGGCGATGACGGCCTCGATCGCGGCGTAGTACTCCTCGTCGTCGACGCCGCGCTTGGCGTAGCTGGTGATGTTCTCGTGAGCGTCGAGCGCCGCCGACACGTCGTCGTGGGTCGAGAGCGGATTACAGCCCGTGACGGCGACGTCGGCGCCGCCCTCCGCCAGCGTCTCGACGAGGATCGCCGTCTTGGCCTCGACGTGCATCGCCATCCCGATGCGTTCGCCCTCGAAGGGCTGCTCGGCGACGAACTCCTCGCGGACGTGCTCGAGGATCGGCATGTGTTGGGCGGCCCAGTCCATCTTGCGACGTCCCTCCTCGCGAGCCGCCTCGAGATCGTCGAGTTGCTCGCTGATCGGGGGGTACTCGGCGTCGGTCATGGGTCGACTGAGTGGGACCGAGGCCAAAACGGTACCGAACCGCTCCGACGACGGTCGGAGAACGACGGTGCGGCCGCTCGAGGTGTCCGTACGGTGGCCGAAGAACGAGCCGCAAAATCTGGTGGGTGGTGGGTTCGAATGCAACGTGCCTCGACGATCGGTGCCGCCGTCGAAAGCGGGCGCCGATCGCGTGCTGACGTCGGCGACGGTCACGTCGTGAGCGGGACCGTCGGGCGGGTCAGTCGGTCGACTGCGGAGTACCGGTTACTCGTCGCTGCTCGGCGGACCGGCGTTGCTCGGCGGGCCGCCGCCCTGCTGGCCGCTGTCTTCGCCACCGTCGTCCGGTCCGCCGGCGTGCTCCGGCGGCCCTTGCTTGCTGTCGCTCTCGTTGTCGCTCGTCTCACCCGGTGGACCGGCGTGACCCGGCGGGCCGGCGTGGTCCGGCGCGTTGCCGGGGTTGTTCTCGACGACGAAGCTCGCGACCGCGAGGCCGATCGACTCGTTCGATTCGTTCTGCTGTTGCTCGACGAACTGGGAGACGATCGCGCCGAAGTTCGTCGCGGACTCGTTGTCGGTCTCGTTACCGTCGGCGTCGGCCGTCAGCGTCGCCGTAGTCGTCGCGGACGCGTTGTCGGCCGTGGCGGTGATCGAAACCGTGACGTCCTCCTCGGGAGCGGGGAGTTCGACCGTCCCATTGGCGTCGGTCGCGTACTCGCCCGTTCCCGCGTACGATGCGTTCTCGTCGGTCGTCGCGACGGTGACAGCCGCGCCGTCGACCGCGGTGCCGTTCGACGTCACGGTGACGACCTCACCGTCGACGGCGACCGACAGGTCGCCCCCGCTTTCCTGTGCAGCCACCGTGCCCGCCGATGCGAACACGGACACGATCATGACGGCCACGAGTGCCGTCGTCAGTAGTCGCTTCTTCATCATCCGAGCGTGAATTTCAGTGATTATTAGATAAACCCGACCGGCAGTTCTCGATGTTTGTCACACACCAATACGCGACTAGAATCGTTTTGGGAGTTTATCGGCGGACCTGAGCGTTTAATTTCCGGATCGAGGTGTAACAGGCGACCCGCTCGAGAGCGCGCCTACCCGTCGGCGCGAGCGGCCAGCGCCTCGGCCGCCTCGAGCGCGCGCTCCCGAACCGCCGTCTCGTCGAGCGTCAGCAGCTCGCGGTCGCGCATGAGAACCCGTCCGTCGCAGACGGTGTGACGCACGTCGGCCGCCGCAGCGGCGTACGCGAGGTGGCTCACGAGGTCGTGGGGCGGCGTCAGATGCGGTTTGTCGAGGTCGAGCACCGCGAAGTCGGCCGGCGCGCCCGCCTCGATCCGACCCGACTCGAGGCCGATCGCCTCGGCACTGCCCCGGGTCGCCATTTCGACGACGGCTTCGGCCGGTACGGCGCTGGCGTCGTCGGCCGCGAGCTTACCGAGCATGGCCGCGTCGCGGGCCTCGTCCAACATCGAGAGGTCGTTGTTCGATGCCGCGCCGTCGGTGCCGAGCCCGACGCTGACGCCGGCCTCGAGCATGGACTCGACGGGGGCCATCCCGCTGGCGAGTTTCATGTTCGAGGCCGGGCAGTGGATCACGCCCGTCCCAGCGTCGGCGAGCAGGTCGATCTCGCTGTCGTCGAGGTGGACGCCGTGGGCGAGGAAGTCCTCGGGCTCGAGCATCCCCCGGTCGGCGGCGTACTCGAGGGGCCGCTCGCCGTGTTCCTCGACGATCGGCGCGACCTCGTCTTCGGTCTCGTTGGCGTGGTAGTGGACCGGCACGCCCGCCTCGCGGGCCTCGGGGACGAACTCCGCGAGATACTCGTCCCCGACGGTCGTCAGCGAGTGAGGCATGAACGCCGTCGAGATCCGGCCGTCGGCCGCCCCGTCGTACTCCCGGGCGATCTCGAGGCTCGTTCGCGCGTCCTCGCGGGCCGCCTCGCCGTCCTTGCCGACGGTGACGATCCCGTGGCCGAGCCGCGCTCGCACGCCGGCGTCCTCGACCGCGGCTGCGACCTCGGGGACGTGGAAGTACATGTCCGCGAACGCGGTCGTGCCGGCTTTGATCATCTCGAGCAGCCCGAGTTCGGCACCGACGCGGACGTCCTCGGGAGTCAGCTCGCCCTCCGCGGGCCAGATGTCCTCCTGAAGCCACGCGTCGAGGTGCTTGTCGTCGGCGTATCCTCGCAGGAGCGTCATCGCGACGTGGCAGTGGCCGTTGACGAACCCCGGCGTGACCAGCGACTCCGCCGCGTCGAGCGTCTCGTCGGCGTCGTCCGCGAGGTCGGAGCCGATCTCGCGGATCGTGCCGCTGTCCTGATCGATCAGTACGTCAGCAGCCGTCACCGACAGGTCGGGGCGAAGGACCCGCCCGTCGGTGATCGCAAGCGTCGCCATTGGATGTGGGTTCTCGTCGGGCTGCCTTAGCCTATCGATGGACCGTCGCGAGACGAGTCGCGGCCTTTATGGTTTATTTCGGAGACATAACAGTATGGATACCGAGACTCGGCAGGAGCGCGCTCGCTCCGGGAACTACCCGCCGCAGGCTGCGCTCGCGGACGCGTGGGACGAACACCGCCGCTACGTCGGTTTCGCCGCCGGCCTGTTCGCGGTCGGCATTCTCATCGGCATCGCGCTGATGGTCGCCGGTTACAATCTGCTCGAGATCATTCAGGAAGTGGTCGGGCAGCCGCTGTTTCCGGACATCAGTGACCGGAGCAGGGCCGAACTGGCGCAGTTCCTGCTCCTCAACAACAGCCGGGCGTTCATCCTCTCGATCCTCGGCGCGCTCACGCTGGGGCTCCTGACGGCCTGGGCGATGCTGTTCAACGGCGTCATCGTCGGCAACGTCGGCGCGTACATCGCCAGCGAGGTCGGGGTCGGCTACATCCTCGTCGGCCTGCTCCCGCACGGAATCTTCGAACTCCCCGCGCTCTTCGTCGCCGCCGGCGTCGGCTTCCGGCTGCTCTACCGCGTCGGCCAGCGCGTCCGCGGCGGCCGCGACGCCGTCTTCACGAAACCGTATCTCTACCGGACCGCCGTCCTCGTCCTCGTGGCCTGGCTCTTGCTTCTCCTCGCCGCCATCGTCGAGGCGTTCGTCACGCCCGCCCTCCTCGAGGCCCTGTTCGCCGGCCGACTCGAGGGCGCGAGCGCTGCCCCCTGACGACAGCGTTTTCCCAGCATTTCGGTCAGTTCACGGCGTTGAACGGTTCTGAACGACGTGTATCGTCGTCCATCTTTTCCACAATCGACTGATTGTCGCTGGATATGAACAGACGCGCAATCCAACTGGTACTCGTGGCGGCGCTGGTCGCCATCGCCGGCTGTGCCGGCGGCATGGGCGGGGAACCGACGCAGAGCTCGACGAACGACGACGGGAACGTGATGGACTCGAGCGATGGGGTCGGAACGGCCGCGTTCTACGTGAGCGACGAACCGAACGTGATCGACGACTTCGAGCACCTCAACGTGACGATCACGAAGGTCGGCTTCAAGAAAGCCGGCAGCGCGGGCGACGGTGACGCGAACGAATCCGATGGCGAGGAACGCGACGCGGACGACGGAAACGAGTCGACCAACGAAACCGCGACCGACGAAACCGACGGTGAGACGGGTAACGAGACGGATGCCGACGGCGAGCAAGCAGACGAGGAAGACGAGGAGAAAGCAGACGGCGACGGCGGTGACGACGGCGAGTCGGAATCGGAGTGGATCGAGTACGACGTCAACGAGACGACGGTCGACCTCACCGAACTGAAGGGCGCGAACGCGTCGATGATCGACGAGTTCGAGCTGCCGGCCGGCGAGTACGAGACCGTCTTCATCTACGTCAGCGACACCGAAGGCGTCCTGACCAACGGAAGCACGACGCGGGTGAAACTGCCGAGCAACAAGCTCCAGCTGCACACGACGTTTACCGTCGGCAACAACGAATCGGTCGACTTCGTCTACGACATCGCGCCCCACAAGGCCGGCAAGAGCGGGAAGTACATCCTCAAGCCGGTGATCAGCCAGAGCGGCACGGGCGACAAGGTCGAGATCCGTGACGTGGACGAAGAGCAGGACGACGAGGAGACGGACGGCGAGAAGGGCAAGCCAGACGGGAACGGCGACGGAAAAGCCAAAGAGCAGCCACAGGAGAACTGACGCGGAACGCGAACGCTACTTCTCGAGCGGGTCGATACCCGCTCGCTGACGCTGTAAGACGCCAATCAGCGACGGAGTCGACCGAGCAGCCGGTAGTCCCGGTCGGGCGTGTACCGGCGGAACAGCAGGCTGTTCGAGAGGACCGACACCGACGACAGCGCCATCGCGCCGGCCGCGAGGACGGGCTGGAGCAGCCCCAGCGAGGCCAGCGGGATCATCGCGGTGTTGTAGCCGAGCGCCCAGACCAGATTCTGCTTGATCTTCTGGAGGGTGGCCTCCGAGATGCGGATCGCCTTCACCACGTCCAGCGGATCGTCGCGCATCAGCGTCACGTCGGCCGCCTCGATGGCCACGTCCGTCCCGGAGCCGAGAGCCGTGCCGACGTAGGCGACTGCGAGGGCGGGCGCGTCGTTGACGCCGTCGCCGACCATCATCGCCTTTCGGCCCGACGACTGGATCTCCTCGACGGCGTCGGCCTTGTCCTCCGGCAGGACGCCCGCGCGGACGTTCTCGGGATCGATCCCCACGCGCTCGGCGACGGCGCGGGCCGTCCGCTCGTTGTCGCCCGTGATCATCATGACGTCGAGGTCGCGCTCGCGCAGGGCCGCGACTGCGTCGGCCGAACTCTCCTTGACCGTGTCGGCGTCCGCGACCACGCCCGCGACCGCGCCGTCGACCGCGACCAGCATCGCGGTCTTGCCCTCGCGCTCGAGCCGTTCCATCGCCGCTTCGGCGGGCGCGGGATCGACACCCGCGTCCTCGAGCAGCCGCCGGTTGCCGACCAGCACCTCGCGGTCGCCGACGGTCGCCCGGACGCCCTGTCCAGGGACGTTCTCGAAGCCGTCGGGGTCGGTCGGCTCGAGGCCGCGTTCCTCGGCCCCTTCGACGATGGCCTGCGCGAGCGGGTGTTCGCTGTTGCGCTCGGCGCTGGCGGCCAGTCGGAGGACTTCGCTCTGATCGAGACCCGCTCGAGTCGTGAGCGCGCCACCGTCAGCCGCCGGTTCGCCGCCGTCAGCGGCGGTCACCGTCTCTCCGTCGTCCTCGAGGGCGACCACGTCGGTCAGCGTCATCTCGCCGGTCGTCAGCGTGCCGGTCTTGTCGAAGACGACGGTGTCGACGTCTTTCGCGCGCTCCAGGATGTCGCCGCCCTTGAACAGGACGCCGTTCTGGGCGCCCAGCGTGGAGCCGACCATCGTCGCCGCGGGCGTCGCCAGCCCCAGCGCGCAGGGACAGGCGATCAGCACCGCGGAGGCGAAGACGACGACCGCGAACTCGAACGTCGAGAGCGCGGCCGGGCCGCCGCCGACCAGCCCCCACAGCGGGAGCGAACCGACGACGCCCGCGAGCGCCTCGGGGAAGAGGAACCAGATCAGTCCCCAGAAGATCGCGTTCACGATGACTGCGGGGACGAAGTACGCCGAGATCCGGTCCGCGAGGTTCTGGATCTCCGGCTGGCGCGCCTGCGCTTCTTTGACCGTCTGGACGATCTGCTGGAGCGCCGTGTCCGTCCCGACCTTCGTGGCCTCGACGACCAGCATGCCGTTCTCGTTGACCGTCGAGCCGACCACCTCGTCGCCCGGTTCCTTCTCGACGGGGACCGATTCGCCGGTCACCATCGACTCGTCGACCGCCGATTGGCCGTCGACGACGACGCCGTCGGTCGGCACCTTCTCGCCCGGCCGGACCTTCATCCGATCGCCGACCGCGACGTCCTCGAGGGGGACTTCCGCTTCGTTGCCCTCGTCGTCGACCACCGTGGCCGTCTCGGCCTCCATCTCGAGGAGCTTTCGCAGCGCGTCGCCGGCCTGACCCTTCGAGCGGGCCTCGAGGTAGTTGCCGAGCGTGATGAACACGAGGATCATCGCGGCGGTGTCGAAGTAGAGACTCCCCGCGAGCAGGCCCAGCAGGACGACGACGCTGTAGAAGTAGGCCGTCGACGAGCCCAGCGCGATCAGCACGTCCATGTTTGCCGACCGGTTCTTCGCGAGCGCCGTGTAGGAGTTCTCGAGGAACTCCCGGCCCAGGAGGACGTAGACCGGCGTCGCGAGCAGGAACTCGACCCAGCCGAATTTCACGCCGAGAATCGTCTCCGGGACGTACGCGCCCTCGAGCAGGAACTTATCGGCGAGGAAGAACAGGAACGGGGCCGACAGCACCGCGCCGAAGAGCGTCAGCCGGAGCTGTTTTCGGATCTCTTCCTGTCGAGCCGCGTCGCGGCGCTCTTGGTCGGACTCCTCGCCGCCGTCGTCGCGGACGGGCGTGTAGCCGGCCGCCTCGATGGCCCCGTAGAGGTCCGACAGCGAGGCGTCGGCCGGGTTGTACTCGACTGCCGCCTCGTCGGTCGCGTAGTTTACCTCGGCATCGATGACGCCAGGGGTGTCCTCGAGGGCAGACTCGTTGGCCTCGGCGCAGTTCGCACAGGACATGTCGGTGATACCGATCGATCGACTCGCGCGCTCGGCTTCGTAGCCGGCGTCATCGATCGCGGCGTAGATCGCGGCGAGCGATACGTCATCGGGGTCGTACTCGACGGTCCCCTCGTCGGTGGCGAAGTTGACGCTGGCCTCGCGCACGCCGTCGAGGGATTCCAGGGCATCGTTGATCGTCTGCGAACAGTTCGCACAACTCATGCCCCGGATGTCGAGGTGTGCAGTCCGGGAACTCATTACCGATTTCTAGGAGGTCCCGCTTTACGCCCTTTTCTGATCGAAAAGCGAAGTCGATCACATCGAATTGTTTGGAACCGAAAGTCAGACGCCCTCCTCGAGCCGATCGTATCGGCCTTCGAACCGGCTCGAGCAGGAGGGACAGCAGAAGTGGTACACCTCGCCGTCGATGCGAGTCGATTCGCCCTCGCTATCGACGGTGTTGCCACACTCCGCGCAGGTGAGGGCGAACGAGGTGCCGTCGAGCGACGGCGTCCACTCGGCGTCGTCGAGCAGCGTCACCGCGTAGTCGACGCCGTCGGCGTCGGGAAGGAGGCCGTCGAGCCACTGTCGGACCTGCTGCACCTGTGCACGCGCGTAGAACCAGAGTTCGCCGTCGGCGGTGACGAACACGTGTTCCACCGCGTCGGCGTCCGCGATCGCCGCTCTGCAGTCGTCGACGGCGCTCTGTGGAACGGTCGCCCGCACGAACACCGGAATTCCGGCTCGGAGCTGGGACTGGTCCACGTCGACGGTGAAGCTTTCGATGACGCCGGCCTCCTCGAGGCGGTCGACGCGGTCCGAGACGGCCGGCCCGGAGAGGCCGACTTGCTCGGCGATCTCGCTGTACGGTCGGCGGGCGTTCTCGCCCAGCAGCCGCAGGATCTCCATGTCGGTTTCGTCGAGGTCGCGCATAGCGGAGGTTCTCCCTCGAGTGCAAAGAGCGTAGCGGGTAGCACTTTCGATACCAAAGCGAATGTCACTTCGGGCCCCAGGATAGAAGGAGTAACCCACAAAGAGCACCAGTCCATACGGATAGCCATGAGTCAGACGATCACCGTCGAAGGAATGTCCTGCGAACACTGCGAACAGACCGTCGAGGAAGCGCTCGAGGACGTCGACGGCGTCGAGACGGTAGCCGTCGACCGCGACGCGGAACGGGCGACAGTCGAGGGCGACGCGGCGACCGGAGACCTCGTCGAAGCGGTCGACGAGGCCGGCTACGAGGCGTCAGCGTAACCGCGGTCGACTACCGTTTCGTGGCGCTTCGAAGCGAAGACGCGAGAGACCGCTAGTACCGCGGCCGTCAGTGGTGCTCGTGATCCTCGGTTTCGGAAACGCGCGGCGATGCCGACGCGAAGTCGGCGGGCGCCTCTTCGAACGTACGCTCGCACGCGGTCGAGCAGAAGTAGTAGGTATCACCGTCGTAGGTAGCGGACGGACCGTCGTCGTCGGTCCGCATACCACAGACCGGATCGCGGTACCGGCCGGGCGAACCCAGCCCGCGACGATACACGTACAGCAGAAAGCCCGAGAGCGCGAACGCGACGAGGTTCAGATAAAACGTGTAGTTCAGTTCGAAATACGTCTGCTCGGTCGCCGTCTCGCCGCCGGCCAGGTTCGGAACGATGCCGAGCGCGTCGAAGAGCAGTTCCATGAGGAAGCCGGTGAAGGCCATCGTCACGAAGAAGACGGTGAAGATGTATAGCATGACCTTCCAGCCGTAGTATTTCCGATAGACGTTCAACACCGGGATCGTAATGAGATCGGCGTAGACGAACGCGATGACGCCGGCGAAACTGATCCCACCGCCCCAGAGGGCGACCGCGAACGGGACGTTTCCCATGCTTCCGACGAAGCTGATAACGGCTATGGCGACGCCCATGATCGCGTTTTCGGCGGTCACGAGGATCCCATCGCCCTGGACGAACAGCGCGTTCCAGACCCGCTGCGGGACGAACACGATGACGAACCCCGAGACGAGAAATCCCGCGACGACGTCCTTCCAGATCATCGACCACTCCTTCCGGTACTGGTTCCCGATTTTGTACCACCCGCCCCACGACCGGAGTTCGTCGTGCCACGCACCGCCGCTCGCCGCCCGCTGGCGATAGGTCTCCAGACACCCCTCCGAACAGAACGTCAGCGTCTCGCCACCGTCGGTCACGACGGCGTGTTCGTCCGTTCCCTCCATGCCACAGGTCGGATCCGTCATCCCGCCGTGGTCGCGCCGCTCGAGTTCCGCGCGAACGTCGTCGAACAGCGCCTCCGGGAGCGTGACGCGGACGATGAGCGCCATCACTGCGATGAGAACGAGTCCGCCGAGGAGTTCCGCGACGAGGAACTCCCAGCCGAGCAGAATTAGGATCATCAGCCCGAGTTCGACGATGAGGTTCGTCGACGCGAACATGAACGCGAGGAAATTCACCGCGTGAGCGCCCTTCGCGAAGAGCCCCTTTCCGATGGCGACGGCGCCGAAACTACAGCCGCTGCTCGCCGCGCCGAACGCCGTCGCCTTCGCGAGGCTCGAGAGGGAACTCTCCCCGAGAATCCGCGCCATTCGCTCCTTGGAGACGTATACCTGCACGAGACTCGTGATGATCAGCCCCATGATGATCGCCCACGCCGCCGTCCAGAGGAACCCGAAGCCGATCCGGAGCGACTCGAGAACCCCCTCGATGAGTACTGCCGCCATACGTCGTACATCGGAGGGATCGGCTATTGCGATTATCCTTCGGAAGTACTGGATTTACAGCCGATAAAAGATAGTTTCGAAAGGTGTCAGGGCAGAGGAGCTAGGATTACAGCGTGAAGAGGGACGGTACCAGCATCGGATAGCGTAGCAGCGGTCCATCGATGCGGCGACCGCTCGGAACGGTCGACGAGTGGAGACGGTCCCGTCAGGGTCGGCCTCGCGGGAACTGACCACGACTGAAGCGCGGCTTCGGCGATTCAACGCGCGGTCTCGGTCGCCGAACCGCGCGAAGCTGTGATCGTCGAAGGAGATCCGCGCACAGACATTGGATTCGAAGGGAAAATCGCATTGAATACGGAGACCGTTTCTCTAAACGGAGACGGACGACCCGTCGCCGGTGACCACTCATGACAACAGATACACGCGACTCACGACTCGTCACGGCCGTCCTCGTCGCCATCGGTGCCCTCATCGTACTCCCGATAGTGTTCATGGGGTTCGGAATGATGGGTTTCGGCTCGATGATGGGCGGCACGTGGGGCCACGGGATGTGGGGAGGCGGACCCGGAACCGGTTGGATGGCCGTCGTGGCCATCGTAATGCAGTTAGCGTTCCTCGTCGCGATCGTCGGCGGCGGCTACCTCCTCTACCGCGCGGTCAGCGGATCGGGCGGCGACGACCGGGCGCTCGAGGAACTCCGCGTCGCGTACGCCCGCGGCGAACTGAGCGAGGAAGAGTACGAGAAGCGGCGGGACGCGCTCGAGCGGGACCGATGACGGCTCGTCGGTCCACCGCATCTCGAGCGACGGCCGGAGAGCCCGCATCGGGTCCCACATCCGATCGGCCCGCGTTACCGGGGTGGCTCGAACGGTACGCGACCTACGGGCTCTACGGGCTCGGTATCGGGACGGTACTCTGTCTGGCGGCGCTGTTCACGAACCCGGTTCCCGATCCGTCGTTCCCGTGGGCGACGCTCCCGCCGTCGCTCCGGCTCCCGGTCCGACAGCCGCGGATCGAGCACTGGCCGGTGACGTACACGATCGGTATCTGGCTCTGGGTCGCCGGCTTCCCGGCGCTGTTTCTCGCGGGCTACCGCCGATGGGGCTCGAGCGATCGGCGCAGTGCCGCCCTGTGGCTCGCCGGGCTGCCGTCGCTCGCGATGCTCGGCTGGACGACCTACTGTCGGTTCCTCTGGCCGAAACTGCAGCCGCCGACGTGGAACGCCCCCTCCTACACGCTCGTCTGCTGGCTGTACTGTTCCTCGTACGATCCCGTCTGGAGCAACGCCGCCTACGCCGTCGCGGCGCTGGGCGTCGGCGCGACGCTGCTCGCGATCCGCCGCGACCGGCTGCAGTCAGCGACCGCGCTTCTCGGCGCGTTCGGCGTTCTGGCGTTCCCCCTCGGTCTACCGGCGGGATACGCGGCGCTCCGACGGGCGGCGCGACGGACCGACTGACACGGATCCGCGAGACGGCGGGACCGGCCGGCCGGTCACCCTTCGAAGCGAACGACGCCGGATCGTCGTCATCCGAGATCCGCGTTCTCGAACCGCCAGTATCCGACCGCGATCGGAACGAGGCCCCACGCGAGCAACACGACGGCAGCGGCCCACTCCTCGAGGTAGAACGGGACCTCGCCCGCGAGGCGGGTCGCGAGTTCGAGCCGCTCGGGCGAGGCGGTCATCGGGACGTCTTCGAGCGGGAGTTCGGGAACCGCGTCCACTCGCCGATCGAGGACGGCACCGGCGAGGACGCGGTACGCCTCGAGCGGGTTGAGGCGCTTCATGAGGACGTACCAGCGCTCGACCCGAAGCCCCGGCAGCGAGCCGGTCGCCGCGTAGTAGAGGCCGACGACTACCGGTTTCCAGAAGAACACCATGGCCACGAACGAACCGATGGTGAGCGTCCGCGCTCGGCCGCGCGTCGACGCCGCGGCCGAACCGCCGACGGCGAGGCCCGTGAAGCTCAGTCCGAGCAGGACGCCGGTCCCAACGAATCCGACGACGGTCGTCGCATCGGGGACGCCGTACAGCGCCACGACGAGGACGCTGGCGACGGCGAATCCGACGAGCAGTGCCGTCCCGGTGACCAGCAGCCGGCCGACGAGCTTGCCAGCGACCAGGTCGCCCCTCGAGAACGGATAGCTCAGTAACACTCGCAGGCTTCCGGACCGGCGCTCGCCGACGACGGCCATGTAGCCGGCGGCCAGCGCGATGCCCGGTACGAACAGCTGCGCGAGCATCGCCACGCCCGCCAGTGCCGTCGCGGCGTCGACGGTCACGGACGGCGGAAAGAGCTGTTCGGCGGACAGCAGCGCCATCACTAGGAAGGCGACGAAGACGGCGATGAGCCCCCACAGGAGCCGCGAACGCGCGGCGTCCTCGAAGTCCTTCCGGGCGATGTCCGTCCAGGAGACCGTCACGGAACCACCTCCTCGACGGTAGCGGGTTCGTCCGCCTCCGCCTCGAGACCCTCGGCGTCGGTCGTGTACGCCGCGAAGACGTCCTCGAGGGACGCTTCCTCGGAATCGACGTCGAGGACGTCGATACCGGCGTTCGTCAGTCGAGTCACGACCCGTGCTTTCGCACGCGGATCCGAACAGGCGACCCGGAGGACGCCGTCAGCCGACCACACCGAGTCGACACCCTCGACAGCGGCGAGACCGGCGAGGTCGGGGTCGACGTCACCGGACACGCGCAGGCGCAGTTCGGAGCCGGCCCCCACGGTCTTCCGCAGCCCGTCGACGGTGTCGACGGCGACCAACCGGCCACCGGACAGGATGCCGACGCGATCACAGACCGCCTCGACCTGACCGAGGACGTGACTCGAGAAGAACACCGTCGTCCCGTTTCGGGCTTCCTCGCGGACGAGTTCGCGCATCCGGCGAATGCCGTGTGGATCGAGCCCGGAAGAGGGCTCGTCGAGGATGAGCAGGTCGGGCTCGCCGACCAGTGCCATCCCCAGCGCGAGCCGCTGTTGCATACCCTTCGAGTAGTCGCCGACCGAACGGGTCCCGTCGTGTTCATCCAGTCCGACTCGGTCAAGCACTGCCGCGGGGTCGTCGTCGGCGTCTGCCCAGTCGATCGCGAACTCGAGGTGCCGGCGACCGGTCAGGCGGTCGTAGAGGGCGATCCCCTCGGGGAGGACGCCGATGCGGTCGCGGAGCGCCGCCGACTCCTCGTGGACGTCCATCCCGAGGACCGACGCAGTTCCCTCGGTCGGCCGGACGTAGTCGAGCAGCATGTCGATCGTGGTCGACTTCCCGGCGCCGTTCGGCCCGAGGAAGCCGAACACTTCGCCGTCCTCGACGGACAGGTCGAGGCCGTCGACGGCCGCGACGTCACCGTAGCGTTTGGTCAGGTTGTCGGTCTGTATCGCCGTCATCGTAGGCACCGGTACTGGCGCGGAACGCAAGGCCCGTGCTCCGAGTATACTGGGACGGTTTATGTGCCGCGTACGCGATCGGGTGGCGGCTCGGTGCTCCGGAGCACCAGTTCACCAAGTGACCGATGAACAACACTTTGTCGGATGCCGTCCACTCTCTGACCATGCGAGAAGCCCGCGTCACGCTCAGCGACCCGGCGTTCGATCGGATGGGCATCGCGGAGTTCGTCGCGCTCGCTCGCAGCGCCGGGATACGGGGATTCGAGGAACTCGCGTGTCACGGAACCGGTGCCGTCGTGCAGCTCGCGGTCGAGACACGTCTCGACGAGGACCGGCTCGCCGCGCTCGAGTACGTCGACTGGTGGGAGCGGATCGGCGACTCGGCGGCGGAGTATCGGTACGTGGTCGCGTTTACCGCACCGGGTCTCCCGGCGGGGCTCGCCGAACGATCGGACGACCTGATCGGGACCTGTGAACCGGACGTGACCGACCGGGGTGCTACTCTCTCGTTGGTCGGCTCACAGGAGACGATCGCCGAAGCGATCGACGGATACGAAACAGCTGGCGTGTCGCTCGACCTGCGAAAACTCGGCGCGTACGACGGTCGCGACGACCCGCTGGACGAACTCACGGACCGGCAACGCGAGGCGGTCCGGACCGCCTACGAGCTGGGGTACTACGACGTGCCGCGTTCGGCGACGACCGACGATATTGCGGCCGAACTCGACGTCGATCCGTCGACGGTCGCCGAACACCTTCAGCGTGCCGAGCGGAACCTGCTGGCCCAGCACCTGTAACTCGAGCGCGGCGGGCGCCGTCGGGACATCGAGCGACTACGACTATCGGCGTGGCTCCCGATTCGAGGGGATCGGTTAGATAGGCACAGGGAACCGTGTCTGAGCGATCGATACGGTACTGTCGCTGATTCAGTCAGCCGACCGCGGCTCTCCCGGTGCGGAGACGCCCGGCAGGCTCGGCACGGAAAGATCGACGCGCCGGAGGAGCTGCGCGTTGATCGCGACGATCACCGTGCTGAGCGACATGAGCAGCGCGCCGACCGCCGGCGAGAGGAGAACGCCGATCGGTGCGAGAATCCCGGCCGCCAGCGGGAGCGCGAAAACGTTGTAGCCCGCGGCCCAGACGAGGTTCTGTTGCATCTTCCGGTAGCTCGCGCGGCTCAATTTCACGAGCCGAACCACGTCCATCGGGTTGTTCTGGACCAGAATGATGTCCGCTGACTGGACGGCGACATCCGTCCCGCTCCCGATCGCGATCCCGATGTCGGCTCTGGTGAGCGCCGGCGCGTCGTTGACCCCGTCACCGACCATCGCGACGGCCTTCCCCTGTTCCTGTAACTCGGTGACTTTGGCGTCCTTGTCCTCGGGCAACACCTCGGCGAAGACCGTGTCGATCCCGAGATCGGCCGCGACCGCGCGAGCGACGTCCTCGGAGTCGCCGGTTAGCATCGCTACCTCGAGTCCTAACTCGTGAAGCGCGTCGACGACTCGGTAGCTCTCCTCGCGAATGACGTCCGCGAGCGCGAACGCGGCGACAGGCTCGCCCTCGCGAACCAGATACACCACAGTCTGTGCGTTCTCGCCGGCCCGCTCCGCGAACCGCTCGAGTTTCGCCGGAACGCCGCCCTCGAGTTCCGCGAGCAGGTTCGGCCCGCCGACGTGAATTCGCTCGCCATTTACTGTCGCGCGCACCCCTCGGCCTTTCAGCGCCTCGAAATCGGTCGGAGTCCCCCTCGAGACGTCGCGTTCGTCTGCTTTCTCGCGGATCGCCCGGGCGATCATGTGCTCGGAGTCACCCTCGACGGTCGCGGCGAGCGCGAGGGCCTCGTCCTCGGAGACACCGTCGACGGTCGCGATATCGACGACGCCCTGTTCGCCCTCGGTGAGCGTTCCGGTCTTGTCGAAGACGACGGTGTCGAGGGTCCGGGCCTCCTCCATCGCGATCCGGTCGCGGACGAGCATCCCGTTGCGCGCTGCCAGCGAGGTGTTGATCGCGACGACCAGCGGGATCGCCAGCCCGAGGGCGTGCGGACAGGCGATGACGAGGACGGTGACCACGCGCTCGATCACCGCGGAGTCGAAGCCCGTCGCGATCGTCCACGCGATCGCCGTGACGACGGCCGCGCCGAGGGCGACGTAGAACAGCCAGCCCGCGGCGCGATCGGCCAGGGCCTGCGTTTTCGACTCGCTCGACTGCGCTTCCTCGACCAGCCGCATGATACCGGCCAGCGTCGTCTCTTCGCCCGTCGCGCTGATTCGCACTCGAAGGCTGCCGTCGCCGTTGACCGTCCCGCCGATCACCTCGTCGCCCGGCTCCTTCGAGACCGCGGTCGATTCGCCGGTGATCATCGACTCGTTCACGTCCGAGTCGCCCTCCTCGACGACGCCGTCGGCCGGCACGCTCGCGCCGGGCCGGACGAGCACGAGGTCCCCCTCCTCGAGTTCGGTCGCCGGAACCTCCTCGGTCTCTCCGCTCTCGGTGATCCGCTCGGCGGTGTCGGGCATCAGTTTCGCCAGTTCGTCCAGCGCGCTCGAGGCCCGCCGGACGGAGCGCATCTCGATCCAGTGGCCCAGCAGCATGATGTCGATCAGCGTGACGAGTTCCCAGAAGAAGGCGGCCTCCGTGGGGACGACGAGGCTCGCGAGGCTGTAGACGAAGGCGACCGTGATCGCCATCGAGATGAGCGTCATCATCCCCGGCGCACGATCCCGGAGTTCGGGGGCAGCCATCCGGAGGAAGGGGACCCCGCCGTAGGCGAAGACGATCACCGCGAAGACGGGAGTGAGCCACTCGCTGCCGGGGAAGGCGGGGACCGAGAAGCCGAGCCACCCCTGCAACGTCTCGCTGTACAGCAGGACGGGGATCGAGAGCAGCGTCGAGACGAAGAATCGCCGCCGGAACATCGTCTCGTGGCCCTCGTGCATTCCGCCGCCGTGGTCGCCGTGATCGTGACCGCCACCGCCGTGCATCCCTCCTTCGCCGTGACCGCTGTCGCGATCACTGCCGTACTCGTGTCCGACGTGGTCCCCGTGCTCCTGTCGCTCGCGAATCTCCGCTCGTCCCCGGTCGGCGTCGTCGGCCTCGTCTTCGAGCAGCGACTCCTCGACCCGGTCCGACCGCTTGCCGCCGTCGCGGTCGATGTCCGTCGAGTCTTCGCCGGCCTCGGACCGGCGGTTTTGGTCGTGGTCGTCCATTGCGGCCGAATTCGCGCTCGAGAATCAAGGAGATACAGGCCGGCGACTGCCGGAACGGGCCGGGACGGACACTCGTCCGGATGAAAAGACAATTCCCCGCTGCAGCCCAAGAACGGGGCATATGCGAATCGCCGTTCCCAACAAGGGCCGCCTGCACGAGCCGACGATCGACCTCCTAGAGCGGGCGGGGCTCCACCTCGAGAACGGTGCCGACCGGAAGCTCTACGCAGATACCGTCGATTCCGACGTGACCGTGCTGTTCGCCCGCGCGGCCGACATCCCGGAGTACGTCGCCGACGGGGCGGCCGACCTCGGCATCACCGGCTTCGATCAGGTGTGCGAGGCCCGCGTCGACAACGTCTCGGAACTGCTCGACCTCGAGTTCGGGCGCTGTCGACTGGTCCTGGCCGCGCCCGAGGACGGCGACATCGAGTCCGTCGACGATCTGGCGGGCAAGGTCGTCGCCACGGAGTTCCCGAACATCACCGAGGACTTCTTCGCCGATACCGGCGTCGAGCCCGACATCGTCGAGGTGACGGGCGCGACGGAGCTCACCCCGCACGTCGAGATGGCCGACGCCATCGTCGACATCACGAGCACCGGCACGACGCTCAAGATGAACCGGCTGGCTGTCGTCGACGAGGTGCTCGAGAGCTCCGTCCGGCTGTTCGGCCGCGACGACGTGCTCGAGGAGCCGAAAGTCGGCGAGGTCCGGACTGCGCTGTCCTCCGTCAAGCACGCCGAGGGCAAGCGCTACCTGATGATGAACGTCCCGCGAGAGCGGCTCGCGGACGTCCGCGACGTCATTCCCGGCCTCGGCGGGCCGACGATCATGGACATCGCTGACGAGGACGACGACGCGAAGGTCGCGGTCCACGCCGTCGTCGACGAGGGAGACGTCTTCGAGACGATCACCGAGGTGAAAAAGGCCGGCGCGAGCGATATTTTAGTGACCGAGATCGAGCGACTCGTCGAGTAGCCGGCTACTCGAGCCGAGCCGTAATCGGGCGCTCGAGCGATTCGAACTCGAGTTCGGGTTCGAACGCGGCGAGGTTCGCCGCCGGACCGACGAGACTCCGCACTCGGTCGTAGCTCACGATGTCGTGGTCTGCGAGCAGCGGCAGGTGGGTCCGGCAGAGAGAAACGTGGATCCGCTGGCGCAACTGATGGATCGTCGTCTCGAGGGTCGCATCGTGTTCGGCGTCGGCGAGGCGGCCGACCAGCGTCCGTACCGCGACCGGACCGTCCGCGGCGAGGACACACCGGAGCACCTCGCGCCGGCGGTCGCTGTCCAGCACGCGGGAGACCGTCTCCTGAGGGAGTGACCGACGACCGAGCGCGTCGTCGCGTCCGGGAAGCAGCGGCGCCGAAACGGCCGTCGTTCGGTCTGGGTGGATCGTCATGGGAACGTGAGAGTCGGCGACGCGAGGCCGAATAAACGGGGTCAGTCGTTTCGACGAATCAGTGCCGATTCAGCCGGCTCGGACGCGCTGTGGCGTGATTGAACGGTCGATAAGTCGGACCAAACGACGCGAAACCACGGTTCGACGATCGGTAAGAATCGATTGACGGTCGGTAAACTACTCGTGTACGACAGCTGGTCGAATCGACCGCGACCCGGAGAGTTCGGAGCGTGAAAACGACCGAGTCGCGACTGCGAGCGGATCGAACGCCGCGGAGAGCGAACTGGTGGCGTCGACGGTCGCTCGAGCGGCGAAGAAGGCGGACGGCGTTACTCGAGCAGGCCCAGATCCTCGAGCCGGGAGACGATCTTGTCGACGGCGTGCTCGGCGTCTTCGGGCTTCTTGCCGCCGGTGATGACGAGCTTGCCGGAGCCGAACAGGAGCGCGACGACCTCGGGTTCGTCGAGCCGGTAGACCAGCCCGGGGAACTGCTCGGGCTCGTACTCGATGTTCTCTAAGCCCAGCCCGATAGCGATCGCGTTCAGGTTGAGGTTGCGACCGAGGTCGGCCGAGGTGACGATGTTCTGGACGACGATCTCGGGGTCCTCGTTGACCTGAATCTGGAGCTCGCGGAGCTTGTCGAAGACGATGCGCAGGCTCTCGTGGACGTCGTCAGTGCTTTTCGCGCCGGTGCAGACGATCTTCCCCGACCGGAAGATCAATGCGGCGGACTTGGGATTCTGGGTTCGGTAGACGAGACCGGGGAACTGCTCGGGGTCGTAGTCGGCCCCTTCGAGGTCCATCGCGACACTCTGGAGGTCGAGTTCCTGCCCGATACCGGTCGACGCCACCACGTTTTCGATGTTGATGGTGTCCTTCGGATCCGTCATTAGTCGCTTAAAAGGACGTATTTAAGGTTTATAAAGGTTGGTACCGCCACCTGATATATCCGGTTTATACGGCTGGGGCCGAGCCGCGAACGGTGCCGGTATCCGACTGCCTGCATGTGCAACGGTGGGGTCTCGTTCCAGGACCAACGACCGATTGCGGTGGCGCGCGCTGAGCGCCAGTGAGCGACCAGCGAACTGGCGGTCGAAAGCGTGCGAGGGATGAACGAGGGAACGGCGTGAGCGAGTGAATCGGCTGGGGAGGACGTGGACATTCCCTGTTGCCACGATAGCAGGACGCTCGTTTTCGACACCACTCGTCCTCACATTCGCAATAGAGGGGGTGATGCGACTAGCTAGTCGTCCAGCAGTCGATCCCCGAAAAACGGCAGCCTCATACTCGAGGGCCGGTCACCATCGACCGTGTACCTGCTCGAGTTGGGCGGCGAGGACGACGCCTTCGCGGCCCGCGAAGCCGAAAGCGCCGCCAGCGGCGTCGAACGCATCGCCCCCGGCCTCGCCGTCGCGAGCGCCGTCAGCTCCGAGCGCGTCCGCGGGCTCGCCTACACCCACCGCGCCAGCGACCTGCTGGGCCGGGGCGACGCCGACCTCTCGAGCGCCCGAGCCGTCCTCGAGGCTGTCGGGATCGACCGAGAGGGGACGGTCGCGGTGCGCGCGACGGACGTCCACGGCTCGAGCGGCGTGAGTACCGAGCGGGCCGAGCGAGAACTCGGCCAGCTGCTGGTCGATCGGGGCTTCTCGGTGGACCTCGAGGAGCCAGATCACGTCCTGCGGGTCGTCTTCTCGGAGGGGCCGCTCGAGGACGGTGGGGGAGACGTACTCGAACCCGACGACGAGAGCGACGAACCGACGGGCGCGCGGGTCTCCGTCTGCGCGCTCGGCTGGCTCGCTGCCGAGAGCGTCCGCGATTTCGGGAGCCGCGCCCCGACGGACAAACCGTTCTTCCAGCCCGGCAGCATGGACCCGCTGCTGGCCCGCGCCGTCGCGAACGTCGCCGGCTCGCGGCCGGGCGCGACGATCCTGGACCCGATGTGTGGCACCGGCGGCGTCCTCGTCGAGGCCGGTCTCGTCGGGGCGGACGTGATCGGCACCGACGCGCAGGCGAAGATGGCCACCGGTGCCCAGACCAACCTGCGGCACTTCCTCGAGCGCGACGAACTCTCGCCGACCGGCGTCGAGCGCGGCGCGTGGCACGTCGGTCGCGGCGACGCGACCAGGCTACCGCTGTCGGACGACGCGGTCGACGGCGTAGTCTTCGACGCACCATACGGCCGCCAGTCGAAGATCGACACGCATCGGCTCGAGGACCTCGTTTCGGGTGCGCTCGAGGAGGCCCACCGGGTCGCGCCGCGGGCGGTCGTCGTCGCCGATCGCTCGTGGGCGAGCGAGGCGCGTGCGGCCGGCTGGGAGCTCGAGTCGGTCTTCGAGCGCCGGGTGCACCGGTCGCTGACGCGGTACGTGCTGGTACTCGAGTGACCGGCGATCCCCGTGATTTCCGTGAATCGAGGCGGACGGATCAGCGATCGGTCTCGAGCACGCGGTTCTGTAGACGGATTTCTTCGTCGGTCTCGATTGACAGGTCGGGAACGGGGACTTTCTCGCCGTTCGCATCGATCGCGACGAACGTGAACGTCGACTCGGTCGTCTTCTCGGTCTCACCGGATCGGGGCTCTTCGCGCCAGGCGCGCAGCGCGACGTGGACGCTCGTCCGGCCGGCGTCGTAGACGTACGCCTCGATCAGCGCCGTGTCGCCGATTCCGATCGGCCGCTCGAAGTCGAGTTCGTTCACGCGTGCAGTGACACAGCCCTCGCCAGCGAAGCGCATCGCGGACATCGAACCCACCTCGTCGAGCCACTTCATCAGGTTGCCGCCGTGGAGGGTGTCGTTGTTGTTCGCGTGGTGTGGCTGAACGCGGAATCGGTTCTTGATACGGGTCTCGAGAAGCGTGGGCATACCCACCGTTCGTCCAGCGGTCGGATAACGGTCCGTGAGGAACACATATTAACCGGTGAATCGCACGACTTCTTGAACGTGGTCTCCAAACCGGAGGCATGGCCGATTTCACGCTGGCGTGGGCCGGGCTCGGTGCGACCGTCGTCTTGCTGTGCTGTAGCGCGTTCTTCTCGAGCGCGGAGACGGCGATCTTCACGCTCCCGATGGAGTGGATCGACGAGCGCGCAGCCACCGACGACCCGCGAGCGAGCACGCTCAAAGCGCTACGAGACGACCCGCATCGGCTGCTGGTGACGGTACTCGTCGGCAACAACGTCGTCAACGTCGCGCTCTCGAGCATCGTGACCCTCGTTTTCGTCACCTACCTGCCCGCGGGCGTGGCCGTGACCGCGGCGACGGTCGTCGTCAGCGTCGTCGTGCTGATCTTCGGCGAGATCGTCCCCAAGTCCTACGGACTGGGCAACGCCGAGCGATGGGGGTCGCGGTCGCACGGCCGATCTCGCTCGTCGAGCGCGCGCTGTCGCCGCTGGTGAGCGTCTTCGATATCGTGACGGAGTGGCTCACCGATCGGATCGGCGGTAACAACGATCTCGAGCAGCCCTACGTCGACTGAGCGAAGCGAGGCGAGCAGTCACGCGGTGGTCAGGCGTCCCGACCGAGCTCCGCCAGTAAATGAGAGACGTGGATCCGATCGCTCGTCCCCTCGTGCATCTCGAAGTCGATGTCTGCGGCGAGCCGGTGAAGTCGGGCGAGCCGTTCGCCCTGATAGCGCTTGCGCCCGATTCGGAGGATTTCATCGAGCACTTCGCCGCCGTCTAACCCCTCGTCGACGAGCAGTTCGTCCAGCGTCGACCGGGCGTCGGTAAAGTCGCCGGCTTCGGCGTCGTCTAACATCGACTCGATTTCGTCGTCCAGACCGACCTCGCCGAGCGTCTCGTAGGCCGCGCTCATCGTCAGTTCGCCCGCGTCCTCGACGGTCGTCTGCGCCGCGAGGATGGCCTGCCGGAGGTTGCCGTTGGCGTAGCCGGCGACGAACTCGAGGCCGTCGTCGTCGTCGTACGCTACCCCTTCTTCCGCGACGATGCGCTCGAGCACGGTGACGATCTCCTCGCTCGAGGGCGACCGGAAGGAGACGGGGAAACACCGCGAGCGGATCGGCGGGATGAGCTTGGTCGGCTGACGGGTGGCGACGATGAACTGCGTCGTCCGGTGGTGTTGCTCCATGATCCGGCGCAGTGCCTGCTGGAAGTCCTCGCGGACGTCCTCCGCATTATCGAGGAGGATCGTCGTGTAGCCGCCCGAGACGGGTGCGTAGCTCGCCGACTCCTTGAGCACGTGGTTGATCATGTCGCGTTTCGACATCGACGAGCGGCCCACGAGGAAGTGCTCGAACCGCGGGTCGTTCTTGATCTCGGTCTTGGTCCGGGCGAAGAAGTCCGCGACGTTGATCTCGACGAAGTCGTTGTCCGGATCCTCGTGTGCTTCACGAGCGAGCGCGCGCGCCGCGGCCGTCTTCCCGCTTCCGGGCGGGCCCTGCAGGAGGAGGTTGATCGGCTCCTCGACCGCCCGCTCTAAGTACTCGCGAGCGTCGTCCTGTGGCAACTCGGCCAGCTCGGGGGCGTGGGTTTCGGTCCACAGCGGCGCGTCCATCGCCGGCAGGTAGGGACGGAGCGGGTAAGAATCGGTCGATTGTTCGGCGGTCGCAATGCGTCGAACGGGTGCGCCCCGGTTGTCGGATCGCTACCCGCCGCTCGAGTCGTTCCCGTTGCCCGCGTCGGCGCTCGCGTTCGTATCGCTGCCGGACTCGTCGCCGGCCACTTCCGCCAGCGTGAACGTCGTTCGGACGGGGCTGCCCTCGAACGTTATCGGCGACGCCGCGTCCGCGTTGCCGGGGTTGCCGGCGTAGAGCGTCGCCGTCAGCTCCTCCTCGTCGCTGATAGAGACGTCGTCGGGCAGGTCGACGGTGACGTTCTCGTGTTCCCCGGGCGCGAGTTCGTTGCTCGTCCCGGCGATCGTTCCGTTGCGCTCGACGGCGACGAACCCGCGTTCGGGGATCGCCGCGGAGACGGTCACGCTCCCGTTGTCGGCGTCGGCGACCGCGACGCTCGGCTCGGTGTGGAACGTCAGATCGATCCGCGTGACCGCACCGCCGTCCTCGGTGTAGACGCCAATCGTTCGATCGCCCGGTGGCGCGCCCCGCGTCTCCGTCTCGAGGGTCACGTTCCGGGCCTCGCCACCCTCGAGTTCCAGTACCTGCCGCTCGTAGACGACCCCGTCGATGCGGACCTCGACGGGCTGTTCGGCCTGGTACTCCGTCGGGTTGCGGATCCGGGCGTTCACTTCGATCGTCTCGTTGGTCGTCGCCTCCGCGGGCGCGTCGACCGACTCGACGAGGAACGAATCGCCGCGGGCGTTCTCGTCGGTCGACGTCACGGTCGCGGTCGCGCCGACCGGGAACCCGTCCTCGAGATAGGGTTGATCTTCCTCGCCGTTCGTCTCCGCGTAGGCGTAGCCCTCCTCGTCGGACGTGTCCTGATGGACCGTCGCCGTCAGCTGGCCGACGAGTTCGCGCGTCGCGTCGTCCTCGCGCTCGACGGTGACGTTCTCGTGGGTACCCGCCTCGAGGTGCTCAGAGACGGCGAGGGGCTCGTCTCCGCCGTCGGTGATGACGACGTAGCCGCCGTCGGAGAGGGTCACCTCCCGAATCGTGACGGCGGAGCCGTTGCCCTGCTGGTCTTCGAACGTGATCGAGGCCTGCGGCTCCTCCTCGACGCCGAAGATGGCAGGGGCCTGCCCGACGACGATACCGGCGGCGATGACGATCGCGATCGCGATCAGAATCGCACCGGCCCGTTTGATCGTGCCGAACGTCAGTCTCGAGCTCATTGGGGTGTCGTCGTCTCCGGGTTCGGACTCGACGGACGTAAAACGCGCAGTCCGTTCGCAGGATACCGAATTGGTTCACGACGCTTCGCTCGAATAGTCACCAGTTACTACTGTTCGTGAACCCAGTCCGTCGGTCGAACCTGACGGACAGGAGTCCGGACCGAACGAGCCGCTGACCGGTATGCGGCTCTAGACAAAGTAGTTGGTTCTCGTTACCACGACTATGACAGCGCGAGTCGCGACGCCTTGGGAAGGAGAAAACACGTTGAACGTTCGGCCGCGACCCTCGCGGGAATCAGGGGCAGATTCGACTCGAGCGATCCGAAGCCGGTTTAGTCGCGGCCCGCCGAAGGTCGACCGATGCCACTGCGCGTGACGTTTCTAGGGACGGCCGGCGCGATTCCGACGACGGGGCGGAACCCGAGCAGCGTCTTCGTCGCCCGCGAGGGCGAGGAGCTACTGTTCGACGCCGGCGAGGGGACCCAGCGCCAGATGATGCGCTTTGGCACCGGATTTTCCGTCTCGCAGTTGTTCGTCACGCACCTCCACGGCGACCACGTCCTCGGGATTCCGGGGCTGCTCCAGACGATGGATTTCAACGATCGCGAGGCGCCGCTGGCGATCCATACGCCACACGGGACGCGCCAGCAGCTCAAATCGCTGGTCAACGCCCTCGGGAACCGCCCCACGTTTCCGGTGCGGATCAACGAGGTCGGCGGCGGCGACGTCGCCTATCGCGCCGACGAGTACGAGGTCCGAGCGTTCGACACCGACCACGACACCCGATCGGTCGGCTACGCGCTCGTCGAGGACGACCGCAAGGGCCGGTTCGATCGCGAGCGCGCCGAGGAGCTGGGCGTGCCCGTGGGACCGAAGTTCTCCAGACTCCACGAGGGCGAGTCCGTCGAACTCGAGGACGGCACCGTCGTCGAGCCCGACCAAGTGGTGGGCGACCCCCGCCCCGGCCGGTCGATCGTCTACACGGGCGACACCCGCCCCGCGGAGGCGACGATCGAGGTCGCCGACGAACCGGACCTGCTGATCCACGACGCCACGTTCGCCGACGACCGGGCCGACCGGGCGACCGACACCGCCCACTCGACCGCGCGACAGGCCGGCGAGATCGCGAATCGAGCCGGCGCGCAGCGCCTCGCGCTGATGCACCTCTCCTCGCGCTACGCCGGGCGCACCGAGGACCACCTCGCACAGGCTCGCGAGGGCTTCGCCGGCGACGAAGAGAACGTGTTCGTTCCCGAGGACGGACAGTCGCTCGAGATCTCGTATCCCGCTGGAGACTGAGCGCGCCGGCTGGCCGACCTGCGAACCCGCGCCGGATTTATAGCCGACTCGTTCCTATACCCTCCCGTGAGTACGCGAACGAGTGCGCTCGACGCGGTCGTCTTCGGTGTCGATATCCAGAGCGGTGACGTGCGCGGTGACGCGCCGTCGTACGCGCTGGCCGTCTACGACGGCGACGACGTCACGCGGGACGTCGTCTCCCACCGGAAACTCAGACGACTGATCGACGACGAGGAGCCGGCGATCGTCGCGACCGACAACATGTACGAGCTGGCCGCCGACAAGGACCAGCTCATCCACTTCCTCGGGTCGCTACCGTCGGGTACCCGCCTCGTCCAGGTGACGGGTGCCGAACAGCCCGAGCCGCTCTCTCGCGTCGCGAAACGCCACGGGATCCCCTACGGGAAGGACCCGATGCAGGAAGCCGAGGCCGCCGCCCGGCTGGCCGCCCACAACGTCGGTCACGAAGTATCGGCCTTCACCGACACGACCGAGGTCAAGGTCTCGAGAGGGCGCTCGACCGGCAGCGGCGGCTGGAGCGAGGACCGCTACACCCGCCGCATCCACGGCTCGGTCAGGAAACGGGCCCGCGAGGTCGAGTCCGAGCTCGAGGACGAGAACCTCGAGTACGAGAAGAACGTTCGCGAGTCCTACGGCGGCTACGCCAACGCCGTGTTCACCGTCCACGGAAAGCCCAGCGAGATCCCCGTCTCCCGCAATCGCTCGGGCGACGTCCGCGTCGAAATCGAGCGCGAGCGCCGCGACGGCATCGAGTTCAAGCCGCTCGTCAAACGGCGCGACCACGTGATCGTCGGGATCGATCCCGGGACGACGACCGCCGTCGCCATCGTCGGCCTCGAGGGCGAGGTGCTGGACGTCTGGAGCTCCCGGACCAGCGACACCGCGGAGGTGATCGAGTGGATCGTCGAACGCGGCCGGCCGATCGTCGTCGCGGCCGACGTGACGCCGATGCCCGAGACCGTCGAGAAGTTCCGCCGGAGCTTCGATGCCGCGGGCTGGACGCCCCGGAGCGATCTTCCGATCGACGAGAAGCAGCACCGCACGCGCGATCACCCCTACGACGACGACCACCAGCGCGACGCGATGGCCGCCGCGCTGTACGCCATCGACGCCCACGAAGACCAGTTCGAGCGGATCGCCGACAAACTTCCGCCGGGGCTCGACCGCGGCGAAGTCACCGCCCGCGTCGTCGCTGGCGAGGAAAGCGTCGAAGCCGTCCTGCGGGATCTGAGCGACGACGACGACGGCGGCGAGGAGGAATCGACCGAACACGAACCGCGCGAGCTCACGGCGGAGGAAAAACGGATCAAGGACCTGGAGCGACAGGTCGAACGCCTCCAGTCCCACGTCGAACGCCTCGAGGGCCGCGTCGAGGACCGCGACGAGCGGATCGACGAACTCGAGACGGAACTCAGCAACGCCCGCCGGGAGGAGCGCAGGGAGGTGCGCAAAGACCGCGAAGTGAGCCGACTCGAGCGAAAGGCGAACCGGCTCGAGCGCGAGCGCGACGACGCCCGCGAGGAAGTCGAGACACTCGAGAAAAAGGTCGAGCGCATGAAGGCCCTCTGGAAGCTCGACCACTCGAACTTCAGCGACGTCTCGGCGAAGAAGGAGGGGCTGGTCCCGGTCAAGATCGTCGAGAAGTTCACCAAGGGCGCGATCCGCGAGGCCGACGAGCAGTACGGCATCGCAGCCGGCGACGTGGTCTACGTCCGGGACGCCAGCGGCGCGGGCCGGTCGACGGCCGAGCTGCTCGCGGAGTTCGAGCCCCGCGTGATCCTCAAAGAGGGCGGCCTCTCGGAAATCGCCGACGAGATCCTCTTCGACGCCGAGATTCCGGTTGGCCCCGCCGACGACGTGGCCATGCAGGAGGTCGACGAACTCGCCGTCGCCCGAGAAGACGACGTCGAGGCCGTCATCGACGACTGGCACGAGCGCGCCAAAGACAGGAAACGGGACCGTAAAGCGGCGATGGTCGACCAGTTGATCAGCGAACACCGGGCCGGCGATAACGAAGTCTGACGGTCGGTCTCAGTCGGCCGACTCCATCGGCGACAGCGCCTGCGGCACCTCCTCGAGTGCGACCTCTTCGGTCAGGTCTTCGGTATCGTCGACGGGGCCGTTGACGAACAGCGCGTGAGCGATGAACGCGATCGAGACGATGCCGAGACCCACGATCGCGGCCGGGTACGGGACGGGCGTCGCGTAACCGACGACTGCTCCGGTCCCGAGGCTGGCGGCGATCGCGACCAATACGAGGTCGTAGTACTGGAGCGTATAACCCATACCAGAGAGAGGAGATACAGGGGCAAAACGCTTGAGGCGCAGGTGCTGACTCCTCGAGTCGATCAGAACATTCCGAAGTTCCGGAGCATCCCGGAGATGAGCGATCGGACGACCAATCCGAGGCCGGCGACGATGAGCGCCATCCCGAGGGCGATCAACAGATTCTGAGAGGCGATGAGAGCGATACCGCCGAGGAGGAGCAGGATACCGACGATCCCGAGCGCGCCGAGATTTCGTAGCATACGCAGGGCTCCAGAGGCGAGCGAAATAAACGGCGTGGTTTCGCTGCCTGCAATCGCGTCATTCGCCGACAGCGGCGACGCACGTGGCGGGATCGATAAAACGTTAAACCGCTCGACCGCGAACCGGCGGCCATGAGCGACGACGGCGACGGCGGTCGGAAGAACCTCCGGATGCCCGAGGACGACGAGGTCTTCGCGACCGTCACCAACATGCTCGGGGCGAATCGGGTGAAAGTACGCTGTGCTGACGGGACAGAACGCACTGCACGCATCCCCGGCAAGATGCAGAAACGCATCTGGATCCGGGAGGACGACGTCGTCCTCGTCGAGCCCTGGGACTGGCAGGACGAGAAGGCCGACATCACCTGGCGCTACGAGAAGAGCGAGGCCGACCAGCTCCGGCGCGAAGGCCACATCCAATAAAACGACTTTTTACGCTGCGTGCGGTCGCTTAGCGACCGCACTCGGCAAAACTCAACTGAAAGCACTCCTCCCTCCCCCTCCAGTCACCGCGTTCGTTCCGGGTCGGTCGTCGGCCCGCGAGCGCCGTTGGCGCTCGCGGTGAACGGCATCGCTCACGGGTCACTGCGTTCCCGTTCGCATCTGCGCGGTTCGGAACGAGCGAAGCGAGTGAGAACCGTGCACCGCTCGGGTTCTTCGAACCGCTCGCCGCGAGTTCGGTGATGGATGTCTCGACTGGAACGTGGCTACCGTCGCACTAGAGTACCTCAGTATCATCCAAGGGCCTGCCCTTCCCCGGATCGCACGCCTCTCGTATCACTCGAGACGTACTCACGGCCACCGGCTGTCTATTCGACCGTCCGTTCTCGAGACAGAAGACAGACTCAGCGGACGATGTATCCGCGAGCGCCGACCTACAGCCCGGCGACGTCTTCGATGGCGTCGGTCAGAGTCTTGATCGACTCGAGGTCGTGTTCGCCCATGTGGCCGATGCGGAACGTTTTCTCGCCGAGTTGCGAGCCGTAGCCGTTCGAGAAGACCATGTCGTACTCCTCGGAGACTGTGTCGATCGTCTCGGCGACGTCGATCCCCTGCGTGTTCTCGATGCAGGCCACCGTCTGGGACTCGTAGCCCTCCTCGGGGAACATCGCGAAGTGGTCGCGGGCCCACTCGCGCGTGTACTCGGCCATCTCGCGGTGGCGCTCGTCCCGACCGTCGTGGCCCTCTTCGAGCATGTGCTTCATTTGCTTCCGATACGCGAGCATGACGGGAATGGCGGGCGTCGAGTGGGTCTGGCCCTTCCGATCGTAGTAGTCGAGCGAGCGCTGGAAGCCGCCGTACCACGAGGCCGAGTCCTTGGCCACCTCGCGCTCGTAGGCGTCGTCGCTGACGACGCAGACGGCGAGTCCCGGCGGCATCGCGAACGCCTTCTGCGTGGAGGCGAAGATGACGTCGATGTTGTGCTCGTCGATATCGACGTAGTCCCCGCCGAGCGCGGAGACGGCGTCGACGACGAAGTACGTGTCCAGGTACTCGGCGACGACGTCGCCGATCTCCTCGATGGGGTTGCGGACGCCGGTCGAACTCTCGTTCATCACGGACGCGACGACGTCGTAGTCGGTGTCGCCGTCCTCGAGCGCCTCGCGGACGTCCTCGGGTTTGATCGCCTCACCCCACTCGTACTCGAGTCGGTCGACGTTCTTGCCGAGGCGTTCGGCGACATTGGCGTGTCGCTCGCTGAAGCTGCCACAGGTCGGCACGAGGATGTTCTCGTCCACGAGGTTGAGCGTCGAGGCCTCCCAGAACTCCGTGCCCGAGGCCGTGAGGATGATGACCTCGTTGTCGGTGCCGAGGAACTCCTTGGTGTCCTCGACGATCGTCGTATAGAGGTCGGTCATTCGGTCCATCCGGTGGCCGAACATCGGCTCGCACATCGCTTCGATCACGTCGTCGCGAACCTCGGTCGGGCCCGGAATGTACAGCGTTTTGTCGGGATAGTCGTCTTTATATTCGCGTTTTTCCGTCACGGAAATCACCTGAGTACGGCGTACTGTGTCGTGCGGCGGTATGGTACTTTTGATGCCGCACCGGGGCCGAGACGGCCATCCGATGGGAGCCGCCTCGACGGTCGAACCGGCGGTCCGACCGCGTGACGCGGCAGGTCGCCGCGTTTCCGTGACGAACGGTGCAACCGCTACGGAGGGAGCGAAAAACGAAAGGGAGCGATAACAAATTCCGTTTCGCCGCAACGGTCCGTCACGGATGTGGGCGTCGTACGGACGCTTTCAGCGTCTACCGCAGACCGCGAAAGAGAGGGAAAGCGGAAGCGTGTTCGTTACTTGAGCTCGATGGAGCCTTCCATGCTCGGGTGAGGCTCGCAGCGGTACGTGGTGATATCGCTGCTGGCGGTGAACTCGAGGATCTGGCCGTCGCCCGGCTCCGAGACGGGGTCGCCCGACGTGAGTTCGTTGACGACGTCGCCGCTGTCGTTTCGGAGTTCGATGTTGTGGGCAGCGCCGTCGCCTTCCGTCCAGCCGATCGTGTAGGTCTCGCCCTCGGTGAGGACGAGCGTCGGGTTCTTTTCGCCCTCGATCGAGGACGGCTTGAGACCTTCCCAGTGGCTGGTCTGGCCGCTGAATCGAATGTCCGTCCCGGCTTCGATCTCGACGCCACCGCTGTCGTCGCCGTTGCCGTTGCCGTTTCCGTTACCGTTCCCACCGCTGCTGCAACCGGCGACGAGCGCCGTCGACGCGGCCGCACCCGTGAGCTTCAGTGCCGTTCGCCGTGAAACTGCCTTGTCTCGTGCCATCACCGGAGGTTGGGCCTGTGAACATAAAAATTGATACCTTCTCACCCCACAATGTTATGTTAATCCATACCACAAAGTAAGATGTTCACGTTCAGTGGCTGCTCGATACACGGTCGTGCTCGAGTCACGCGTCGCCGCGATCGCTCGTTCGGAACCGGTCGGCCCGCGCTATCGAGAGCCGGAGAAACACCGGGACGGTGACGACGGCGATGGCGACCTCGAGGCCGCCGACGACGAGAAACGCCGCGTCGTAGCCGTAGTCACTGGCGACGGTACCGCCGAGGAGAAAGCCGCCGAGGAAGCCGAGGCTGCCGGCGAGGTTGAAGCCGGCCATCGCGACGCCTCGTTCGCTTTCGTCGGCGAGGTCGGTCACGAGGGCCATCGTCGCGGGGGCGACCAGTGCGCCGAGGACGCCGACGGCGATCATCGCGGCCGCGGCGGTCGAGACCGACGGCGCGGCCCCGACGGCGAGAATGCCGATGCCGTAACAGACCGAGCCGACGACGATCGGGATTTTCCGGCCGATCCGGTCCGACAGGGCGCCCATCGGGTACTGCAGGAGGGCAAACGGCGCGAAAAAGCACGCCAGCATGAGCCCGGTCGCCCCGGCGTCGAGGTCGAACGCCGACTGGAAGTAGAGGGTTCCCACCAGCGCGAAGAAGCCGGCCGTGAGCCGGTCGACGAAGCCGAAGGCGTAGGGGATCGACAGCGTCGGTCGGCGGCGAACACCCTCGAGCAGCGCTCGAGCCGTCCGGCGCTGGTCGGGCGTACGATCGTCGACGAGCGAGACGAGCGCGCCGACGCAGACGAGCAGGCCGGCCGCGACGGCCAGCGGCGCGACGGGAGCGAGTTCCGTCAGTTGGCCGCCGACGGGCGCGCCCAGCGCGGCACCGAGCCCGATGGCGATGCCGGCCGCGCCCATGTTCCGCCCGTGGCCGCCCTCGAGGTCCATCAGCATGGTCATCGTCAGCGAGAACGCGCCGATCGTCGTCGCGCCCTGGAAGACCCGCAGGAGGAGGACGCCTTCGAAGGGGATCGAGCCGACGGCGGGGACGGCGGCGAGGGCGGCGTAGCCGAGGGCACCGGCCAGCGCGCCGGCGACGATGAACGGACGGCGGCGACCGGTCGCGTCGCTCGCGAGCCCCCAGATGCCGACGAACGCGACGTAGGCGGCGAACTCGGCGACCAGAAACCACATGCTCGCGTCCAGAGCCGTCGCCGCGAACGCCGAGGTCGCCGCGTCGGCCCCGAGCGTCTCGACGAGCGTCGCGACGCCAGGGTAGAGCAGCACCTGCGAGAACAACACCGCGAAGACGAGGCCGGCGAGCACGGCGCGGTCGCGGTCACTCGAGTGCACGCCCCCCTCTTGGCGCTCGGCTACTATGAAATCGTTCGTCTCGACCGACGACCGGTCGTCGGCCGCTCCGACTCGAGACTACGCCGGCCGACACGGCCGAAACCGATGCGTTTTCGTTCTCGCTCTACCAGTAGTCGTCGATGACAGTCTCGCGCCGGCAGCTCCTCGCGGCTGGAGCGGCCGCCGGAACGGCGCTCACCGCCGGCTGTACCGGGTTTCTCAGCGACACGCTCTCGTCAACGCGGGCGACCGTCTCACAGGCGGCGTTGGACGAAACCGGCTACGACGAACACACCGTCGAGACGGTCGTTATCGAGCGGACCGTCGGTCGGTTCGGGATCGAACGCACGATCGAAGTCGAAAACTGGTACGCCGAGTACGACCGGGCGGTGTCGCTCGACGCGCTCGGCCTCTCGCGCGTTCAGGGGGCGGTCGTCGCCGTCTTGACCACGCCGCAGATCTCGTTTCTGGGGAAGACGTTCAATCCCGTCGGCGAGTACTCGACGGACGAACTCGTCGCACTGATTCAGGACCGCTACGACCAGCTCGAGAACGTCCGCTCCGTCGGCGAGTCCTCGATCTCGATCCTGGGAACCGAAACGACGCTCGCCCGGTACGAGGCGAACGCCCGGCTGACGTCCGCCGGGACCTCTCTCGACGTCTACCTGCAGCTCAGCGAGCCCGTCGCTCACGGCGAGGACTTCGTGATCTGCGTCGCGGTCTACCCGCAGGTGGTCGGCCTCGAGACCGAGTCGGAGTCGGTTCGGACGATGCTCTCGTCGCTCGAGCACGGAGACTAGGTATCGGACGCGCCCGCAGCTACGGGCGGATGTAGGCGTAGCCCTCGCTCTGCAGCCGCGTCAGTTCGCCGCCGCCGGAGGGAACGGTCTCGACGCCGTCGACGAGGTCCGACTCAGCGAGGTCCTTCAGGTCGAGCGTGTTGCTGCAGGCCTTGACGTCGATCCCCGTCTCGAGCAGCGACTCGACCGTGTCGCTGCCGTCCCCGCCTGCCGTCAGCGGCTCGATGCCGTCGGCCTGCGCGACGACGGCGACGTCGTCGACTTCGACGGAGTCGTCCTGCGTGAGATTCTCGGCGATCGTCAGCGCGGTCTGTTGCTGGGCCGGGTCGTCGGCGATGAGGTGGAAAACTGTCTGCACGCCCGTCTAGCCGAGTCGTCCGAGCAAAGGAGTTGAGCCTGCAAGCGAAGCGCTCGGCGGTCGGACGACCGACCGCATACTGTGTGGTATTCTCTAGCCTGCCGTATTTGCCGTTACTGAGACGCATATGAACGTGGAGAAGTATGCATACTAAACATGAGCGACGACGCGAGCGACGGGAACGACGCTGGCGCCGCCGGGCGCGGCGAGCGCGGCTTCGGGACGCGCAGCGTCCACGCCGGCCAGTCCCCCGACCCGGACACCGGCGCGATGGCACCACCGATCCACCAGACGACCTCCTACGTCTTCGAGGACGCCGACACGGCCGCCGCCCGCTACGCCCTCGAGGACGACGGCTACATCTACTCTCGTATCGCCAACCCCACCGTGTCCGTACTCGAGGACCGGCTCGCCTCGCTCGAGGGCGGGGCCGGCGCGGTCGCGACCGGCAGCGGCCTGGCGGCGCTCGATTCGGCGACGCTGATCCTCGCGGAGGCGGGCGACAACGTCGTCTGTTCGACCGATACCTACGGCGGAACGACGGCCTACTTCTCGAAGACTGCGACGCGGCGAGACATCGAACCGCGGTTCGTCCCCACGCTCGAGTACGACGCCTACGAGGCGGCGATCGACGAGGACACCGCCTTCGTCCACGTCGAGACGATCGGCAATCCGTCGCTGGTCACGCCGGACTTCGAGCGCGTCGCCGAGATCGCCCACGACAACGGCGTCCCGCTGGTCGTGGACAACACATTCGCGACGCCGGCGCTGTGTCGCCCACTCGAGCACGGAGCCGACGTCGTCTGGGAGTCGACGACCAAGTGGCTCCACGGCTCGGGCACGACGGTCGGCGGCGTCCTCGTCGACGGCGGCTCGTTCCCGTGGGGCGAGCACGGCTACGACGAAATTTCGGGCCAGAACCACGCCTACCACGACGTCGACTTCTCGCGGGACTTCCCCGACGCGCCGTTCGCCGCGACGGCCAGGTTCCGCTCGCTCCGGAGTCTCGGCAACCAGCAGTCGCCGTTCGACGCCTGGCAGACCCTGCAGGGACTCGAGTCGCTGCCCCTGCGAGTCGAAAAACACTGCGAGAACGCACAGATCGTCGCGGAGTTCCTCGACGACCACGAGGACGTCGCCTGGGTCACGCATCCGGGACTTGCGGACCATCCGACCCACGACAACGCGAACCGGTATCTCGAGGACTACGGCGGCATGGTCGCGTTCGGGCTCGAAGAGGGATTCGAGGCGGGAAAGGCATTCTGCGAGAACGTCGAGGTCGCCCAGTTCCTCGCGAACATCGGCGATGCGAAGACGCTCGTGATCCACCCTGCGAGCACGACCCACGGCCAGCTCACGCCCGAGGAGCGCGAGGAGGCGGGCGTCACCGCCGACCTGATCCGGATGTCGGTCGGGATCGAGGATCCCGCGGACATCCTGGCGGATCTCGAGCAGGCGATCGACGCGGCGACGAGGGCCTGTCGGGGAGAGGGTGAGCAGCCGTGACGACGAAGGAGACGGTCGACCTCGGCGAATTCCGGTTCGAATCCGGGGAATCGATTCCGAAACTCGAGGTGGCCTACGAGACCTACGGCGAGTTCACCGGCGACAATGCGGTGCTGGTCTGTCACGCGCTGACCGGCAGCGCCCACGTCGCCCGCCGACCGGACGCCGGCGGGGAGACGGCGGGGCAGGCTCGAGCCTGGTGGGGCGACGTCGTCGGCCCCGGGAAGGCGATCGACACGAGCGAGTATTTCGTCGTCTGCGCGAACGCGCCCGGTTCGTGTTACGGGACGACCGGCCCCGCGAGCGAGAACCCCGAGACGGGCGAACCCTACGGCACCGACTTCCCGCCGGTCACGGTCGGCGACTGGACCCGATCGCAGCGGAAACTGCTGGACGAACTCGGCGTCGGCCGGATCCACGCCGTCGTCGGCGGCAGCGTCGGCGGGATGAACGTCCTCGACTGGCTGCGCCGCTACCCCGACGACGTAGAGCGAGCGGGGGCGGTCGCCACTGCCGCCCGCCTCGACGCGCAGTGTCTGGCGCTCGATACCGTCGCCCGGCGAGCCATCACGGGCGATCCCAACTGGAACGGCGGCCACTACTACGGCGGGCCCGAACCCGAGGAGGGACTGGCTCGAGCGCGCCAGATCGGCCACATCATGTACCTCTCGAAGGCCTCGATGGGGCGCAAGTTCGGCCGCCGCTCCGCGGGCCGTGAAGCGGTGCGCGAGGAGCCGCCGGACCCCGCGGCCGCCTTCTTCCCCTATCGGGAGGTCGAGTCCTACCTCGACTATCAGGCCGACAAGTTCACCGATCGGTTCGACGCCAACAGCTACCTCTACATGACGCGCGCGATGGACGACTTCGACCTCTCGGCGGGCTACGAGTCCGACGCCGACGCGCTGGCGGCCTTCGAGGGCGAACTCCTCCTGCTCTCGTTTACCGGCGACTGGCACTTCACCACCGAGCAGGCCGAGGCGCTGGCCGAGGCCTGCCGCGAAGCCGACGTCGACGTCGCCCACCACGTCATCGAGTCCGACCACGGCCACGACGCGTTCCTCGTCGAACCCGAGAAGGTCGGCCCGCCGCTCTCGGAACTGCTCGAAGAGGGGCTCGCCGGCCGAACGATCACCGATACCGCGTCGGACGACGCCGACGAGACCGGGGAGTTCGCCCCGGTCCATACGAGCCTCTTTTCTGAGTGATTCGTTATCGAAGCGAATTTCTTATAGTTATCTCTAACTGGAAAACACCGCTCAACACACCTCTGGTACAGAATTTAATCGATGCGTGATAAAACAGTGCCGTAAATTATAATATCCCGCTGTCTGATGTATTGGTGATGTCAGACGGGAAGCAACTGGAATACGAAGAGGAGGAGGAATCGGTCGGACAACAGCGCGTTCCGCGGGAGGACGGAACCGAGCTGCCGCTCAAAGAGGGTGCCGTATTCGGGACTATCGCAGTGGTCGCCACGTACCTGTCGCATCTCTACCTGACGATCGTGGCATCTGCACAGGCGACCCCGACGACCTACACTGACGGCGATACGACGGTCGTCACTGATCTCGTGAGTTCGTGGGTCGCTGCGGGCTGGAGTTACCTCTCGACATTCGGTGTCGGATTCGAAGCTAGCGGCGAAGCCGCAACGCTCGGACAGGCGCCGAACAACGTCGCGGCGATCACCAACGTGCCGTTCACTCTCGCCACGACAGCGTTATTCGCGGTCACGGTCGGGACCGTCGTCGCAGCCGGATACGGGATCGCCCGGTACACCGACGCCGACGACCCGGTCGAAGCGGTCAAGGCGGGGCTGACCGTCGTTCCGCCGTATCTCGTCTTCGCCGCACTGGCGGCGTTCCTGATGACCCACGACTACTCCGACCCCCAGCTCGTGGGACGCATCGTCGACAGCGTCGGGCCGCTCGAGGCCGGACAGTTCTTCAACGACGAAGGGAACGTCGTTTCGAACCTCACCTTCGGTCCCTCGATGACCGACGCGGTCCTCTTCGCGGGAGTCATCTTCCCCGCCGCGTTCGCGGTCGCCGGGGCGCTCAGCACGCAGTGGGAGGAAGTCGTCGATACCGCGATCGCGAAGGTCAACGAGCGGTAACGACGGCGGCCACACGGGTCGACGAGTACCGACTGATCGATCGCTTTTTTGTAACGTTGAGATATCGGCCGGACGGGTGATACGCCGATCGAAGCCGAAGAACGGTCGTCCCGAATATCAGTCGCTGCTCTGTCCGTACGCGTGCGAGTGATCGAACGAAACGTAGTGATCGGCGTGTGGCCGGTCGGAGCGCCGGCGATCGATCCAGTACTGGAGATCGGAGACGAACAGCGCGAGATTCTCACGAGCGAGCAACTTCATCGAGACGCCCTGTGGCGAGCGGAATAGGGCGATCAGCGACCACATCGTGCCAGCGGCGAGCGCACCCAGTGCAGAGAAGGTCATTCCGAGCGTGAAGAACGTCGTCGCGTAGACGAAGCCGATCCCCATCGACGGCAGACTCGTGCCTAGCGGAACCCGCGCGCTGGCGTCGCGCAGCGTCGGCGCGAGAAAGACGATCGAGAGGCCGCTTCCGAGCATGAATACGAGGTCTTGCCACATCATCAAAACTACTTACTCGCTCTCGAGTTAATAACCTCGTCGGTGCCGAAATCGGCTGTTGAGCCCGACAGTCATCGATTTGCCACTGACACGCCCGTTGATAGGCGAACGGCCATGTGCGGCACTCACAGGGGGAGTCAGCGCCTCGAGGAAGGACTCAATCGGCGATTACGGGCGCTAAAAAGCGGTTACGCAGCTCCGATTACTGTTCGGCGATGACGGACTCCGCGAGCAGCGTTTCACGGGCTTCGGTCATCGTCGTGACGACGACGTCGCAGTGGGGTTCGACCGCCGGCTTGGGTTCGAAACCGATCGCCAGCCCGGCGACCTCGAGCATCGGCAGGTCGTTGGCCCCGTCGCCGACGGCGACGGTATCCGCGAGGTCGACGCCCACGTCGTCTGCGAGATCCGCGAGCGCGTCGTCCTTGGTGCCCTCGATCAACGGCCCTTCGACCGCGCCGGTGAGTTCCCCCGTTTGCATCGGCAGCCGGTTCGAGACGATGTGGTCGACCGAGACGCCCTCGCGCTCCAGCGCAGCCGCGACGCCGCGTTCGAAGCCGCCCGTGAGAATTGCGGTCGTGACGCCTGCCTCGTTCAGTTCCTCGATGAGGTCGGCAGCCCCCTCTCGGAGGACGACCTCGTCGAAGGCGGCCTCGGCCTCGGCTTCGGGGAGCCCCTCGAGCAAAGCCGCGCGCCGACGCAGACTCTCGGCGTAGCCGATTTCGTCGTTCATCGCGCGCTCGGTGATGTCGGCCATGTCCTCGGCGACATCGCGGCGACTGCCGAGCAGTACGGTCATCTCGGAGTCCGAAAGCGTCCCGTCGAAGTCGAAAGCGACGACTGTCATTGTGCCCCGGTTGTCGGTCCCCGGATAAACCAGTTCAGGTTTCGTGCCGGAGTGCAGCGAGTCGATGGTTTCGGACCAGTGCCGACCGAAACGTATTATCCACTTGCCTTCGTTGGCGCTTACATGTCGTCCGATCGACGGTTCGAATACGACAAGGGACCGCAACTCGAGGACGAACGGGAGAGCGACGCGGGCGAAACCGGTGGTGACAGCGACGACGGGGACGAGTCGGCGGACGAGCGGTACCCGCGGCGACGACGGGTGGCCGTCCCGCCGTGGAAAGTTGGAGCCGTCTCGGGTATCGGAGCCTTCGTCGTCGTCGTCGCAGTAACGTACCAACTGGTCGGCGCGATGTTCGCCGGGGGCCTGTTCAGCGGAATCGAAGACCGTCCGAGCCGAGCGGCCATCACGGGACTGGTGGCGCTCGGGAGCCACGGCGCGACGATCGAACGCGGCAACGAGACGATACAGGGAGCGTACGGTGTCGTTCGTGGCCTGACCACCAACGTTACCGCGCTCGTCCCGGTCGTCGTCCTGTTGGTCACCGGCTACCTCCTCGTGCGCATCGTCCGCCTCGAGACGCGGCGCGAAGCGGGCCTCGCGCTCGGCTCGCTGTTGCTGAGCTACGTTGTCCTCACGGCCGGCCTGGCGACGGTCGCTCGCTGGACGCCGGAGGGGGGCGGCGACGTCGAGACGCTTGCCGTCTCGATCGACCCGTCCCTGTTCGCTGCGGTCGGCGGTACCGCGGTGGTGTTCACCACGATCGGCGCCGGCATCGCCGCCCTCCCGCGACAGTTGGCGACCGAGCGGTGAGCCGACGGTCGGCGGCTACGGCGCGTCGTCTTCCTCGACGGGCGTCTTGATGATCGTCACCGGTCGCGAGGCCAACCGCGCAACGCGGTCGGTGACGCTACCCAGCAGCTGGCGGTACTCGCCGGGGCGTTCCTTGGACCCCATCACGAGCAGATCCACGTCCGCCTCGTCGGCGTACGCGAGGATCTCGTCGTGAGGCGAGCCGTGTCGCACGACCGTCGTCGGCTCGAGCCCCGCCTCCCGGGCCGCCTCGGCCGCCGACTCGAGGGCGTCCTCGCCGACGTGCTCGAGCGCGGCCTCTAACCCTTCGAACTCGTGGACGTACTCGTCGCCGCTGTAGGAGGCGTAGACGTCGCTGTCGACCACGTACAGCAGGTGTAGCTCCGCGCCGGTCCGTTCGGCGACGGCGATGGCGTGTTCGGTCGCCAGTTCCGTTCCCTTCTCCGCGTCGGTGGGCAGCAGAATCCGATCGTACATAGCCGACAAGACGCGGCCTGTAGGGATAATTCGGCCGGGTATTTTCACTCGACAGGAACGCCATCCCGAACTGCCCAGCGGCTGCTGTCGGGCCTCGGGCGGGCGATGGGAGCCGACGGGCGCGGCGCTCCGAGCGACGGACAGTCGCCCGGCGAGGAAGCGGTGTTTTTTGCCTGCCCCGAGCACAACGGAAGGGTTTACGTTCTCCGCGCGGTTGTCCCGCGCATGAAGGTTCTCGTCACGGATCCGATCGCAGACGCGGGTCTGGACGTACTCAGAGACGCCGGCCACGAGGTCGAGACGGGCTACGAACTCGAGGGCGACGCGCTCCTCGAGGCAGTCGCGGACGCCAACGGACTCATCGTCCGCTCCGGGACCGAAGTGACCGAGGAGGTCTTCGACGCCGCCGAGGAGCTCGTCATCGTCGGCCGAGCCGGCATCGGGGTCGACAACATCGACATCGACGCCGCGACGGACCACGGCGTCATCGTCGCCAACGCCCCCGAGGGCAACGTTCGCGCCGCCGCCGAACACACCGTCGCGATGACGTTCGCGGCGGCTCGCTCGATCCCGCAGGCCCACATCCGACTCAAGAACGGCGAGTGGGCGAAAAGCGACTACCTCGGGGCCGAGCTCAACGGCAAGACGCTTGGCGTCGTCGGCCTCGGCCGCGTCGGCCAGGAGGTCGCCAAGAAGCTCGACTCGCTGGGCATGGACATCGTCGCCTACGATCCCTACATCAGCGAGGAGCGCGCCGACCGCATCGGCGCGGAACTCGTCGATCTCCAGGCGAGCCTCGAGCGGGCGGACTTCCTGACCGTCCACACGCCGCTCACGCCGGAGACGGAGGGGCTGATCAGCGAGGACGAGCTCGACCTGCTGGGCGACGGCTACCTGATCAACTGCGCCCGCGGCGGCGTCGTCGACGAGGACGCCCTCGCGGCGAAAGTCGAAGACGGGACGCTGGCCGGCGCCGCGCTCGACGTCTTCGCCGAGGAGCCCCTCGCCGCTGACTCGCCGCTGCTCGAGCACGACGATATCATCGTCACGCCCCACCTCGGGGCCTCGACGGAGGCCGCCCAGGAGAACGTCGCCACCTCGACGGCCGAGCAAGTCAACGCCGCGCTGATCGGCGAGCCGGTCGCGAACGCCCTCAACGCCCCGTCGATCGACGAGAGCGCGTTCCCGCGCGTCGAGCCGTACATCGAGATTTCCGAGACGGCCGGCAAAGTCGCCGCGCAGCTGCTCGAGGGTCGCATCGAGGACGTCGAGGTCGTCTACGAGGGCGACATCGCCGACGAGGACGTCGAGTTCGTCACCGCGAGCGCGCTCAAGGGCATCTTCGAACCCCTCGAGTGGCAGGTCAACGCCGTCAACGCGCCCCAGATCGCGAAGGACCGTGGCGTCGACGTCACCGAGTCCAAGACCCGTCAGGCCGAGGACTTCCAGAGCCTGATCTCCGTGACCGTCAGCAACGACGACGACGAAGTCTCGGTCGACGGCACCCTCTTCGCGGGCGACGACCCGCGTATCGTCCGCATCGACGGCTACCGCGTCGACGCCATCCCCCACGGTCGGATGGTCATCGCGCGCAACACCGACGAGCCCGGCGTCATCGGCCTCATCGGCTCCGTCATGGGCGACTACGACGTCAACATCGCCGGCATGTTCAACGCCCGCGAGACCATCGGCGGCGAGGCCCTGACCGTCTACAACGTCGACAGCGAGGTTCCCACCGAGGCCAAGGCGGAACTCGAGGCCGACGAGCGGATCATCGCCATCAACGACATCACGCTGAACGGCCAGAACTGAGCGTCGCAGAAGCCGCTTCCGTCAGCCTGCAGATTTTCGACTCGACTTGCGCGAGCGACCGCCACCCGCCCGCAATCGGGACAGTCCGGTCTACCGTGAGCGCGGTTTATGCCATGTGATAGCGTACGTACTACCGGAGGCGAGAGAGATGGCAATTCCGGAGCGCGGTCCAGTACAGCAACCGACGAAGAGCGCCCTCGAGGACGCCGCGACGACGAGGTGGGGGATCCGGGAGGGGATCGGGCTCTCGCTGGTCTCGATTTTCGGGCTACTATTGCTGGTGGTCGGGCTGATGCTGGCCCCGGGACTCGCCGCGGCAGCGTCGACGGTCGCCATCACGGTGGGCCTGCTTGCGTTCGCGGTCGCGCTGGTCCTCGTCGGTCGCTGGAGTTGGCAGGGGCGCTAGCGGCGACCCGCTTTTTTCGACGCACGTTCCGCGACCTGTCCGCGGCAAAAGACCTATCGCTCGGACGAACAACAACTCGCGTATGGACGACGACGTTTCGGTCGACTTCGGCGAGGACGGTCTCGTTCCCGCCGTGGCACAGGACGCCGACACCGGCGAGGTGCTGATGCTCGCCTACGTCTCGCCGGAGGCCCTCGAGCGGACCCGGGAGACCGGCCGAGCGCACTACTACTCGCGAAGTCGGGACGAACTCTGGGAGAAGGGGGCGACGAGCGGCCACGTCCAGACCGTCGAGGAGGTCCGCGTCGACTGCGACGCCGACACCCTCCTCTATCTGGTCGACCAGGAGGGCGGCGCGTGTCACACGGGTCACCGATCCTGTTTCTACCGGACGGTCGAGGGAGAGACCGTCGGCGAGAAAGTGTTCGACCCCGACGCCGTCTACGAGTGAGATGAGCGAGCGCGCCCACCCGTCCGACGCCGGACCGAACGCCGGCGACGGAAGCGACGGCGAGGCGACGCCGCTCGAGGAACTCGAGGCCGCCCGCAACCGCCTCGAGGCGATCGAGACGCGGATCGACGACCACGGCGAGGGGACCGTCGAGGAAGTCGCGACGGCCTACCGAAACGCCACGAGACTGCTCGAGGACTACGTCGACCGCGCGACCGGGACCGGGAGGGAGAACTTTCAGGCGTACATCGAACTCGAGGGAAAGTTCGATACGCTCGTCTCGGACCTCGACGACGACCTCCCCGAACGCGAGACCTTCGAGGACGCCCTCGAAGCGATCGATAAACGGCGGCTCAGCGAATCGGACTTCGAGCGCGCTCACGAGGCCCTCGAGCCCGCCGCCGAGTACGCAGACATGCTCGAGGAACGCGAGGCTGCCCGTGAAAATCTCGCCCAAGCGCGCAAGACCGCGAGCAAGCGCCGGCGCGACCTCGACGACGCGATCGACGAGCGCGAACGGCTGCTCGAACTCGCGAACGCCGACCTCGACGCGCCGGTCGAGCGCCTTCGCGAGCCGATCGAGACCTACAACGAGGCCGTTCGAGAGGCGTTCGAGGACTATCGACTCGAGGCCAGCGCACGGGAGGTGTTCGACCTGCTCGAGCGCAGCCAGTGGTATCCCTTCGTGAGCTACGAACAGCCGCCCGACGATCTGGCGAGGTACGTCCGGGAGAATTCAGCGGGGGAGTATACGATCCCCCAATTGCTCGAGTACGCCGACTACTCCCGGTCGAAGCTCTCCCACTACGTCGACAGCGCCGACGAACTCAAGCGCAACGTGGCGACCCAGCAGACGTTCCTCGACGGGATCGACGCCGAGCCGCTGACGATCGACTGGCCGCCGGGGCCGGCCGGAGAACTGCGCCGGCGCGCGCGGGAGTACCGACCGTTCGTCGCCCGGATCGCCGACGAGGACGTCGTCGCGACCCTGCGTGCGGTCCGCCTGCTGACGACCGACGCCGACTACGATCGGTTGCAAACCGCAGCGCAGGCCGTCGTACAACTCACCGCAGACGAGCGTGAGCGTCTGGCCGACGGCCGCGTCGGAGCAGAACTCGAAAAACTGCGGACCGAACGGGAGCGACTCGCGGCCGCACTCGAGGTCGAGGATCCGGTCTGAACTGTTCGCGTGCAGCGCCCTCTTTTAGCCGGTGTCGTCCGATGAACGCGTATGAACAGGCACGTCCTCGTCCCGATGGACGACTCCGAGCCGGCCCGGGCGGCACTCGAGCACGCCCTCGAGTGGGTCCCCGCCGATCGACTGACCGTCGTGCACGCGATGGACGACCTCGAGGCCGACTACGGCGGCGTCGTCGCGGGGGAGAGCGACCCCGACTTCTTCGCCGACGCGCGGTCGCTCGCCGAGTCGCACGACCGATCCCTCGAGACCGCCGTCGTCACGGGGTCTGGAACGGCGGACGCGATCCTCGAGTACGCCGACGGGAAAGGCGTCGACGCGATCGTCATGGGTAGCGAGGGGAAGGCCGGCGTCTCGCGGATGCTGCTGGGCAGCGTCGCGGAGTCGGTCACGCGGCGCGCGGAGCTCCCCGTGACGATCGTTCCGTGACGGTCGCGATCAGTCCGACAGCGCGACGAGCGTCCCGCCTTCGTCGCGGGAACTCCAGTAGCAGGGGACGTACAGCCGCCCGTCGGCGGCGACGGCGTCGAAGCCGACGTTGCCCGGTTGGTCGACGGACCACCGCGTCTCGCCGGTCTGCCTGTCGACGGCGTAAGTCGTTACGCGCTCGTTCAGTTGCGGTTTTTCGGTCGTGACGACGACCGACCGCTCCGTCACGAGTGGGCGCGTTCGGAGGTAGACGCCGTCGTCGGCGGTGAGGGGCGTCCGCCACTGCTCGCTCCCGTCCGTCGTCGCGTAGGCGACGAGGTCGCCCGACGGCGTGGTGACGAACAGTCGATCGCCGTCGGTCGCGATGCTCGAGGAGAGGGTCGCGTCCGTCGTCCAGACGCCGTCACCGGTCGCGACGTCGACGGCGTGGATGCGGTCGAATCCGGGGACGTACACCGTCTCGTTGGCCACGGTCGGCGTCCCGAACTGTCGGTCGTCCCGATACAACCACTCCGCGACGCCGCCGTTAGCAGCCGGATCGATCGCGACGACGCTCCCGAGGATCGCGGTCGTATAGATGACGAAGCCGCCGCCGACGGCCGGGGGTGAGAACGATCCGCGGTCGGTACCGGTCCGGTAGGTCCAGTTGGGGTGGCCGCGTTCGCTGAACGCCAGTAACTCGTCGCCGGTCGAGGCGAAGACTTGCTTTCGGAAGCCGACGGGGGCTTCGTTGACCGAGTCGTCCGTCCCGTGTCGCCATCGTGGGGTTCCCTCGCGCGCATCGATCGCGTACACGCCGCTTTCCCCGGCGTGGCCGATGTAGACCGAACCCCGATAGACGATAGGCGGACGGCCGGAGTAGCCGGTCCCGAAGTGTGGCAGGTTGCGCCGCCACTGCTCGCGTCCATCGTCCGCCCGGAGCGAGAACACCGCAGGGCCGGTACCGCCCTCGTCGTCCGATTCGGCGCCGCCGTGGACGACGACGCGATTACCGACGACGGCCGGCGGTGCCATGCTCCCGGCGAGGCCGAACGTCCAGTCCTCGCTCGGATCGTCGATCCGGACCTCGGGAGCGAAGCCCCTGTGGCGGGGATTCCGACCGTACTGCGGCCAGCCGCCGGATTCACCAGGCAAGGGACCGGTCGCGTCCTCGGCAGTCCTCGACCAGTCGAACAAACTCGTCCCGGTCATGCTACAGCCCGCGATCGCCACGATACCAGCGGTGCTGGCGGTCCCGAGGAGTCGTCTGCGTGAGTGGAGAGCCATATTATCCATACCTCGGTGCGTTGATAAAACCAATCACCCAGTAGGATATATAATATTGGCACAGTAATCGGCGAAGGATCGAGGACGCCGACAGAGGATCGAACCGATCTCAGGCGTCGGCTTTCGCCGCGGCCAGCGCCTCGTACATGTCGTCGGCGAGCGTCTCGGCGCGGTCTCCCTCGCGGGCCTCGGCGTAGATCCGGACGAGCGGCTCGGTGCCGGAGGGACGGGCAAGCACCCAGGCATCGCCGTAATCGAGCCGGTAGCCGTCGCGGGTGTTCAGTTCGGCATCGGCCGCCTGGGCCTGATTGGCCGCCGCATCGAGCATCGCGTCGCGTTCCGCCGTCGACTCGTACTCGACGTTGCGCCGGACGTTGACGTAGCCGTCGTAGGGGGCGACGATCTCGCTGACCGGCCGCTCGGCGACCAGTTCGAGAAAGCGCGCCGCCGTGAACGCGCCGTCCCGGGAGAGCCGGTAGTTCGGGAAGAAGATGCCGCCGTTGCCCTCGCCGGCGATCGGCACCCGCTCGCCGTTATCCTCGAGTTCCTCGATACGGGTGATGATGTTGGTCGAGCCGATCGGCGTGAGCTCGAGTTCGGCGCCGACCTCGTTGACGACGTCGACGAGGCGCTGGGAGACGTTGACCGCGGAGACGGTGGTATCGCCGGCCTCGAGTTCGGCCGCGGCGAGCGCGGCGAGGGTAGCGTCGCCCTCGACGTACGCGCCGTCCTCGTCGAAGAAGATGGCGCGGTCGGCGTCGCCGTCGTGAGCGATGCCGACGTCGGCGTCTGTCGCGCGGACCAGCCGGCCCAGATCGGCGAGGTTGCCGGGGACGGGCTCGGGATCGCGGCCGGGGAAGTGGCCGTCGGGCTGGGCGTTGACGGTGACGACGCGACAGCCGAGTTCGCGGAAGAATTCGGGGCTGGTCAGCGATCCCGCGCCGTGGCCCGGATCGAGCGCGACGGTCAGGTCGGCGTCGGCGATCGCCTCCCGGTCGGCGGCCGCGAGCAGTTCGTCGACGTACTCCCGGCCCGCGCCGTCGATCTCGCGGACCCTGCCGGTCTCGTTCCAGGGGGCGACGGCGAAGGACTCCGTGAGCAGCGTCTCCTCGATCTCCTCGAGCGCCGAGATCGAGAGCTCGACGCCGTCGGGGCCGACGAGTTTGACGCCGTTGTACGGCGGCGGATTGTGCGAGGCCGTGATCACCATGACGGGGACCCCCTCCCGTTCGGCGTAGGCCTGTGCCCCCGGCGTGGGGACGATCCCGAGGCGGTCGACGTCGGTGCCCGTACTCGCCAGGCCGCTCGCGGCCGCGTCGGCCAGCATCCGCCCGGTGTGGCGAGTGTCACGGGCGATGGCGACCCGGCCCCCACCGCGGCCGCCGTCCCAGGCCGTCCCCGCCGCTTTCGCGACGCGCAGGACGAACGCGGGCGTCAGCTCCTCGTTGGCGACGCCCCTGGTCCCGCTCGATCCGAAGACTTGCATTACGCGCTAGTCTGACCGGCCACCCCAAAGGGATTCCGCAAAACGACCGCCACGGGGCCGCCGTGACGGAACGTTTTCAGCCCGCCCCGGCCACGTTCCCGTATGGACTCAATCGAAGAAAAGCGCGTCTTCGGCGACCGCGAAGGGGCGCTCACCGCCTACGTCGCGAGCGCGATCGGCGTCGTCCGCGTCCGGGTCGCCGGCGCCACCGTCGGCGAATTCGGCCTCTGCGAGCGCTGTACCGCCCGCGGCGTCGCAGCGACTCGGAGCAGCGTCGCCGTCGCGACCGACGAGGACGTTCGAGAGTTCGCGCTCGAGGACGAAACCGACGATACGGCGGACGAAGCACCGGTCGACGCCGGCGACGAAACCTTCACCGAAACGGGGTTCGGCCCGGCGGTGGCCGTCGGCTACAACGACGGGGACTTGCTCGCGGCCGGGCAGGACGGCCGCGTCGCCCGTCGCGCAGTCGGAACCGACGAGTGGACGACCCTCGTGGACGACCTCGGCGCGGCGGTGCGGGCGATCGACGGTGACCTCGTCGGCACCGAAGACGGCGTTTACCGCGTCCACGACGATGGACTCGATCACGCCGGACTGACGGACGTGCGCGACATCTCGGCCGCCGGCGTCCCGCTCGCCGCCACCGCCGACGGACTCTACAAACTGGGCAACGGCTGGATGGAAGTCCTCGAGGGCGACTTCGAGACCGTCGCGGCGGACCCGCGCTCGGAGCCGGGTCGGCTCCTCCGCGCTCACGCCGTCTCGGAGTCGGGGCTCTACGAGTGCGCGGCCGACGACGAGTGGCAGGCGCTCGAGAACTCGAGCGATCCCGGCGAGCGGGTCGTCGATTTCGGCTACGGCGACGCGGTCTACGCCGTCACGGCGGACGGAACATTCCTGTCGGCGAGCGACGGCGACTGGCGAACGCGAACGCTCGGCGTCACCGACGTCGCCGGATTGGCGATCCCCGCGGCCGAGGTGACCGACACGGACGCCGACGAGACCGACTGACGACCGAAATCCGAGGGCGGGTCGTCGGAAGAACGAAAACGGGTTTACCCCCCGGCCTGTCCCACCGACTATGATCGTCAGCGGATCCGCGTCGCAGGCCCTCGCCGCGTCGCTCGCGCGCGAACTCGAGGAACCGCTCGCAGCCGTCGAGTACGACCGCTTTCCCGACGGCGAACTGCTCGCCGCCGTCCCCGGCGTCGCCGACACCGAGCCGGATCGAGCGGTGATCGTCGCCTCGACCGTCTCGAGCGACGCCCACCTCGAGGTGCTCCAGTTACAGGACGCCGTCCGCGAGGCCGGCGTCGAAGAGGTCGTCACCGTCCTGCCGTACATGGGCTACGGTCGGCAGGACGCCGCGTTCGAGCCGGGACATCCCGTCTCCGCGCGGGCGGTCGCCCGTGCGATTTCGACCGGCACGGACCGGGTACTGACGGTCAATCCCCACGAGGAAGCGGTCTGTGAATTCTTCGAGCCGACGGCGACCGCGGTCGACGCGGCGGCCCGACTGGCCGAGCCGCTGCCTGACGACCTCGCGGAGCCGGTCTTCCTCTCGCCCGACGCGGGCGCGATCGAACTCGCCGAAACCGCCCGCGAGGCCTACGGCGCTGGCGAGACCGACTACTTCCAGAAAACCCGTCACTCCGGCACCGAAGTCGAGATTTCTCCCAGCGACGTCGACGTGGCCGGCCGCGACGTCGTCGTCGTCGACGACATCATCGCGACGGGATCGACGATGAGCGAAGCCGTCTCCCTCCTTCGCGACCGAGACGTCGGCCGCGTCTTCGTCACCTGCGTTCACCCGCTGCTGGCGCGCAACGCGGTCACGAAGCTCTCCCGGGCCGGCGTCGAGGCGATCTACGGCACCGACACCATCGAGCGCGGCGTCGACACCGTGTCGATCGCGCCGGTCCTCACACGACACCTGTAAGTAAACGATTAAGTAGCCCCCGAGCAGTTGCCTAGTTGTTAGCGCGTGGCACGAGTCGCTACGACCGCACGACGTGCCACGGAAGCGGACAAAGGGAGCCCACATGCACGGAATCGTCCACAAGTCCCTCAAGGAGTACGTCGTCGAGCGAGCGGACGACGACACCTGGGATACGATCGTCGAGCAGTCCGATCTCGAGCCGAAGCTGTACCTTCCCGTCACCCACTACGACGACGCGGAGATCGACATCGTGCTCCAGGAACTGTCGTCGATGGCGACCCAGGACAGGGACGCCATCGAGCGCGACTTCGGCCGGACGCTCGCCCCCGAACTGCTCTCGACGTTCAGCGCCCACCTGCGGCGCGACTGGGAGTTCCCGGAACTGCTCGCGTCGCTCGAGGACGTCTACGACGACGTCGACGACGCGACGAATGAGGCGACGCTCCCGGCCATCTCCTGTACCCGCGAGTCGGACGGCGCAGTCGTCACGTACGACACCCAGCGTGACCAGCAATACTGCGGGCTGGCCCACGGGGTCCTCGAGGGGCTCGCCGCCGCCTACGGTGCCGACGCGACGGTCACGAAAACGACCTGCGTCGACGACGGTGCCGACGAGTGTACGTTCCAGGTCGACTTCGAATAGCGGCTGCCCCGTTTCCCGTCTCGATTCTCGCTCACCGCGTCTGAGCGCTCTCTTCAGTCACGTCGAGCCAGTACCGTTCCCGCCAACAGCACCGCGACGGCAGCGAGCGCCACCGGAACGCCGAAGCCGGGTACCTCCTCGACCGTCGCAACTGGGCCGCCGACGGTGACCGTCGTCGTCGCACTCCCGACGGCGACCTCGTACCGGCCGCGTTCGTCGAACCGGAGGGCCGCGTCGACCGTCGTCGTCTCGCCCGGCCGAATCGCTACCGGCCGCTCGGCGACGGTACCCTCCGCGGTCCGGAACGCGAGGACGGCCGCACCCGGCCGCTCGCCGGTAGCTTCGACCGTCGCGGTCACTGTCACCGGCTCGCCGGGACTGGCCGCCCCGGCGGTCCGGAGGTCCGTGACGGTCACGCTCGAGGGCGCGCGGACGACGGCTGTCAGCCGCTCGTCGCCGACGCGAACGTCGTACGTGCCGGGCCTGGCCGGCGTCCACGAGAGTCGGTGGGTCGCCCGCTCGCCGGACGCGAGCGTTCCTCCTCGGTGGTCGACGGCCTGCCCGTCTATCTGCAGCGTCGCGTCGTAGGTCCCGCTGCGTTCGCCGACGTTGTCGACCACAGTCGGGATCGAGACTGTTTCGCCGGCTGGAACTGCGATGACGTCGGGTGTCCCGCTCTCGCCCCCGCTCGTTTCGGGCGACCAGCGCTCCCATTCCTGATCCGCCACTTCGATCGGTCCGTTACCGATTCCGTACTCGAAGGCCGCGACCGGCTGGCCGAAGGCGGCCTCGTGCTGGCTGCGGCCCCACATCGACGGCGTCGCGTCGGTCCGCGTGTACCGCTCGGCGGCCGCACGAACCTCTTCGCCGCCGGCCTCCTCGAGCGCCGTCAGGAAGTCGGCCTCGGTTATCGTCCCTTCCCGTGCGTTCAGGGTCCGGAAGACGTCCTCGAGCGTCCGATCCCCGTCGGTCGCGAGCCGCAATCGGCGATCGAGTTCGCCGTAGACGAGCGCGCCCTTCGCGTAGTCGACGCGTTCACCGTCCCACGTCGAGGGTTCGGCGAGGACCCCGTCGGCGTACGGCGAGCGCTCACCGCGCTCGAGGAGGGAGCTGAAGTCCGAGAACTCGGTGCGGCCGGTCTCGAGGGCGATCAGGCCGGCGTAGTAGTCGGCCTGCCCCTCGACGAGCCACTCGACTTCGGGCGCGACGGCGTCCTCCGTACTGGAGAAGCGCTGGCGAACGTGGACGTATTCGTGGATCCAGACCGGGTTGGGTTCGTCGAGGGTGGCGTCGTCGACGACCCACGCGTCCGACCGGCCGTACTGGATCCCGCGTGGCCCCCAGTCGACCGTGTTCGGCACCGCGACGACGAACACCTCGTCGCTTCGCATCCCGACCTCGAGCCGGCCGCTCGCGTCCGAAAGCGCCGATAGGATCGCGTCGGGCGACTCCTCGAGGTCGGCGGCGTCGGGAACGACCAGCCGGAACGTTTCCCCGTTCACGTCGCGCTCGTACGCCGTCACCGCGCCGAAGAAGGCGATGTCGCCGCCTGTCGCACCTGGTCCGTCGACGGTCACCGTCTCCTCGAGTCCCACCGGTTCGGTCCGTCGCATCGAGATCCCCACGCCGGGGACCGGAACGACGCCCCACTCGCCCGTATCGACGAACGTGTACCCCTCGCCGGACCCGCCGGCCCGCTGCTCGCCCTCACCCACTCGATCGGACGGCATCGCGTACCGCACCGTCGGCGACGCCGTCTCGCCGGTCCACCGGAACGTCCGTTCGCCCGTCCGCTCGAACCCGGTCGTCGACTCGACGCTCGCACCCTCCTCGAGTTCGATCTCGAGTTCCGTGACCGAGTCGGGAACTCGGAAAGTCATCTCGACCCCGAACGCGTCGGGATCCGCCGGCCGATGGCTGAGGACCGTCGTCCGATGAAGGATATCCTCGACTCCGCCGGTCGCGGTCGCCGCGCCGGAACTCGTCTCGACCGCGGCGAGCGAGTCGGCAGGTGCCGGAGAATCGATTTGGGGGGCCGACTCGAGCGCGCCGACGCCGGCCGGCAGACTTCCGACTAGTAAGACGACGAATACCAAGACGGTGGCTCGAGATTTCACTAGCCGTCTCTGGTAAGTCGGCGATCAAGACTCTTGTGGCAGTATGACTATACAGAAAGGCGGAACGAGAGACGGCGTGAACGGTAGTCAGTAGCCGGTCTCTTTCGATCGACTCTAAAACCTATACCAAACAGGGCGATCGGTTATGCTCAGCTGGAATCGTGTCTCTTGATTCGAAGAAGCATGCCGAGGCTCACGAGCACAACGAGAGGTAGTACGACGAAAGCAACTGCGTAGTAAGGGTTGTTCAAATTCAGTTCCCTGCTGCCACTCAGATACGGGACAAAAAGGAGGCAAAAAACGGTGAGAGAAGAAAATATAGTTATCTTTATTGACGTTTCTTTGGAGGGGGTCCCGGATGCCATTGATGAGATGTGTTAAGATTTTGAGAACGGACGTTACTGGGTGCGAATCTCGTAAATATCGATATCAGCGAGGTTCGGCCCATGGAACCACAGTTTTACACCTCTTCCTTCATTGTTTGCGGTTAAGAGAGTTGCGCCACCGCCCATGAGTATACCTGCGCAGGCCGCGACCGCGGCCGCTCCTTGACCTATTCCAGGGACAAAATTGGCTACGACAGCAGCGACTTCGGATAGGACTGCGCCTCCGACCAGTTTGTTCCGAATCTCGGTAGTAGTACAGTCATCGAACCAGAAGATATGTCGCAATCCCTGCCAGTGAAGCCTGGTTTGATAGTCGTCCCTTCCGGAACAGTCTGCTGCAGTCGTAGTCACGCTCGAGAAGGAAGAGACGGATTCGGTCGAATCGACTGGAACGATCGTGACTCGACCGTCTTCCTCCTCGAATCGGATTTCACCGTCGCCTTTGGCCTTGTTGAATCCGCTGACCGCCTTCGAGAGATAATTGTCCCCTCCGTGGTCGGGACCGATGTACACTAGATCACCGTCGTCGTCGATTTCGTAGTACTTGGTTCGTTCTCTCGAGTCCGCCGCGCCAGTGGCCGAAGCCACTAGTGGAAATGCAGAGAGACTCCCGATGCCCGCTACTGATCGAATAACGTTTCGACGAGTCGGTGAATGGTTTTTCCTAACCATTTCACCTCCTGATACAGAGCCCTATTATTTTAATCTTATCTAGTTTTAATTATCCCTTGGCATTACAGTAGAGATCATTTTATACAGTAGGATCAAATCATCGGTCGTCCGCACTGCCTCACCGCTCGCGCGAAACCCGGGTCAAAAACCGTCTCGCTACTCGCAGGATACTCCGTTCTCCGTCTGCGCACTGGTTCGAAGCGCCCATTCACATGGTCTGCGGGACCGAAGGTCCCGCGCTATTCGCTTCCGAGGGCCGAGCGAAGCCCTCGCGTCGTTCGGCGGCGACTAATCCGATGCTTCGGCAGCCGCCAGCGGCTCGATCGCGATCTCCATCGTCACGCCCTCGACGTCCCACTCCTTGCGGTGGCCGTCCTCGATCGCGCGACGCTCGTCGGCCCGGACCTCCTGACGGATCAGGTCCTCGCGCTCGGCGACGAGGTCGGCCACGTGGTCGTCGTCGATCGCGAGCTCGAGCGCGATTCGCTCTTCGACGTCGAGATCGAGGTCCTTGCGCATCTCCTGGACGCGGCGGATGACCTCGCGGGCGTAGCCCTCGCTCTCGATGTCGTCGGTCAGCGAGGCGTCGACGTAGGCGACGCCGCGGTCGTCGCCGTCGGTTCCGAACGCGGTGCCGGCGACGCCGTCGGGCGTCTGGGTGACGAACGATACCATCTCCTCGGTGATCGATTCGTCGTCCTCGAGCACGTCGGAAACGGCCGCCTCGAGCGCATCGAGGCTCGGCTCGTCGATCCGGGCCTCGTTGAGCGCGTTCATGACCTGCCCGGCGCGGTCGCCGAACGCGGGACCGAGCTCGCTCATGTCCGCTTCGGCGCTGTACTCGAGTTCGCCCCAGCGGTCGTCCGGCGAGACCAGTTCGATCTCGCGGGCGTTGAGCCGGTCCTCGAGCAGCCCGGGGTGGCGTTCGACGGCCTCGACGACGCGGTCGTCGTCAGCGGCGACGACCACGCGCGGGACCGGCCAGCGCAGCTTGCGCCCGGCCTGCTGGCGGGCGTTCGCGCCCGCTTCCTCGATCGCGCGCAGGAGAGACACGTCCTCCTCGAGCTGGTCGTCCTCCCAGTACTCGTCGACTGCGGGCCAGTCCTCCATGTGGACGGTGGGATGGCCCGCGTCGCCGGTGAGCGTCCCGTAAATCTCCTCGCTGATGAAGGGAGCGTAGGGGGCGAGCAGCGCGACCGTCTCCCGGATGACGCGGTAGATCGTCGCGTAAGCGGCCGTCTTCGAGGCGCTGTCCTCGTCCTCCCACATGCGCTCGCGAACTGCCTGCACGTAGAATCGCGAGACGTCCTCGACGACGAACTCGATCAGGGCGTCGATCGCGCGGTCCTGTCGGTAGTCCTCGAAGTGTGCAGTCATCTCGGCCTTCGTGGACTGCAGCCGGGCGAGCACCCACTCGTCGATCACCTCGAGGTCGTCGTCCACGTCCTCGAGCGTGGTCTCCTGTGGATCGAACTCATCGAGGCGCATGTACGGCAGCGGGAACCGAAAGACGTTCCAGAGCGTCCGGAGGTGGTTCTCCATCGTCTGCATCCCGTCCCACGAGAAGCGCATGTCGTCGCCCTGCGGGTTGTTCGACAGGAGGAACATGCGCATCACGTCCCGGCCGTGGCGGTCGATCGCCTCGTGGGGATCGATCAGGATGTCCTTGGACTTGCTCATCGCGCGGCCGTCGGGCATCAGCGCGTGGCCGTGCATCAGGACCTCTTCGTAGGGGATATCGCCGATCGCAGCGGTTCCCATCCCGAGCTGGGACCAGAACCAGCCCCGCGTCTGGTCGTGGGCCTCGAGGATGAGGTCGGCGGGCCAGAGCTCGTCGAATTTGCTGTCGTCAGAGGGGTAATCCAGTGTTCCCCACGACGCGACCGAGGAGTCGAGCCAGACGTCGAAGACGTCGGGAACGCGCGTGTAGGTGGTGCCGTCTTCGGTGATCGTTAAGTCGTCCACCGTGTCCTTGTGGAGGTCGACCTCGTCGGGGTCGACGTCCTGATCGACGCGCTCGGCGAGTTCCTCGCGGTCGCCGATGACGATTCGATCCTCGTCGTCGTCCCGAGCCTCGGGCGTCCACACGGGCAGCGGGATCCCCCAGTAGCGCTGCCGGGAGACGTTCCAGTCCGGCGCTTCCTCGACGAAGTCGCGGAAGCGGTTGTCGCGGGCCCACTCGGGGTGCCACTCGCTGTCCTCGATGTTCTCGAGCAGTTCGTCCTTGACGTCCGTGATCGTGATGAACCACTGGTCGGTAACGATCTGGATGATGCCCGTATCGCAGCGCCAGCAGTGCCCGTAGCTGTGGGAGATCGTCTCCGAAGCCAGCAGCGAGCCGTCGGCCTCGAGGTCAGCGATGATCTCCTCGTTAGCGTCGCGGACGAACTCGCCCGCGTACGCGCCGCCCTCGTCGGTGTAGACGCCGTCGCCGCCGACGGGACAGAAGATCGGGAAGCCGAGTTCACGGCCGCGCTCGAAGTCCTCCTCACCGTGGCCCGGCGCGGAGTGGACGAGCCCGGTGCCGTCGCCACCCGTGTCGACGTAGTCGGCCGCGTAGACCTCGCAGGCCCCTTCGTGGTCGGGGTAGTCGGGGACCTCGTCGGCGAGCGGGTGCTCGTACGACCAGCCGAGCAGGTCCTCGCCCGTGTGCTCTTCGACGACCTCGTAGTCGTCGTAGCGGCCCGCTTTCAGCACCGCCTCGTGTTTCTGTTCGGCGACGTACAGCAGTTCTTCCTCTCCGTCTTTCTCGGCGCGGACGCCGACGTAGTCGCCCTCCTCGTCGACCGCGACGAACGTGTTCGCCGGGATCGTCCACGGGGTCGTCGTCCAGATGACGAGTTTCCCGTCGCGGTCCGCGAGATCGAACTTGACGTAGACCGACGGATCCTCGACGTCCTCGTACTCGACCTCGTTGTTCGCGATCGCGGTCTCACAGCGCGGACACTGCGAAATCGAGCGGTGGCCCTTCTCGACCAAGCCGCGGTCGGCGGCATTCGAAAAGCCCCACCAGGCAGCCTCCATGTACTCCGGGCTGACCGTCCTGTAGGGGTCGTCCCAGTCCATCCAGACGCCGAAGTCCTGGAAGTCCGACTGCAGGCCCTCGAGCTGTTCCTCCGCGTACTCCTTGCAGGCCTCGATGAAGTTCTCCTCGCCGTACTCCTCGATGTCCTTCTTGTTCTCGAAGCCCAGTCGCTCCTCGACGCGGGTCTCGATGGGGAGCCCGTGCATGTCGTAGCCCGGGCGATCCGTCACGTCGTATCCCTGCATCCGCAGGAAGCGGATGTATACGTCCTTCAGCGACTTGTTCCAGGTGGTCCCCATGTGCGCCGATCCCGACGTATACGGCGGGCCGTCGACGAAGAAGAAATCGTCGCCGTCCGATCGGTGCTCGACCGTCTGCTCGTAGGCGTCGACGTCGTCCCAGTACTCGAAGACCCGCTGCTCGAGGTGGTGCGGATCGTACTGGTCGTCGACCTCGCCGAACCTGCTCATACCCGACCTAATCGCCTCCGGCAGTAAAGAGGAATCGATATTGCGGGTCGCCGGCGTCACCGCCGGGGCGGCGCTCAGGCGACCCGAACCGCGCGATGTCTAGACGTATCGCGAGAGGACCTTCTGGTAGCCGATGCCGTAGGTCCCAGCGTAGAGCATGACGCCGCCGAGCGCGCCCAGCCACAGCGCGATCATTGCCTCGCCCGCGCCGAGGTGCTGGACGCTCGCCTGCTCGACGAGCACGCCGCCGACGGTCAGCACGCCGGCGACGAGGGTGTAGATGACTAACTGGAGTGATTCCGCGAGGAGTTCCGGCCCGATCGATGGCATTGACAGTCTGTTAACCACCCGGCGGACGTAAACCTGTCCCCTCACGTGCGACTCGATCGCACGGTCGGAGTTCCGCTGGACGACCGAGTGCGCCCGGGCGGACCGACCTGCATATACCCTCGCAGCCGTACGCTCGAGTGTGCCCCCCTCCGACGACACCGACGCCGGCCACGGATCGGCCGACGGCGCCGAATCCGATTCGACTTCCGGCGGCGAGCCCGCCTATCCGACCCGCCGCAACGTTCTCGAGCCCGACTGCGCGCGCTGTCCGGCGCTTGCCGAGTCCCGCGAGTGCATCTCGTGGGGAACCGGCGACCCCGACGCCGAGGTCGTGGTCGTCGGCGAGGCCCCCGGCTACGGAAATCCGGACGCCGACCGCTGGCGGGGCGGCAACTGGACCGGCAAGGCCTACACCTCGCGTCACTCCGGCCGGCGCATCCGGCGTATGCTCGAGCGGGTCGGCTACGGCGACGCCTACTTCACGAACGCGGTCAAGTGCTTCCCGGCCGATCCGGACGATCCCACCACGAACCGGGAGCCGACGCCCGAAGAGCGCTCGACCTGTCGGTCGCACCTGCTGACCGAACTCGAGACGGTCGACCCCGCGGTGGTGCTCGCGACCGGCAAACACGCGACGAAGACGGTGCTCGCGGCCGAGAACCGAGCGCTCGAGGGATTTATCGATAGCGTACTCGAGCCGGTTCGGTGTGAACGGCTCGGCGTTACCCTCGTTCCGATTCTCCACCCCTCGTACCAGGACGTCTGGATCGGCCGGCTGGGATACGAACCGGAGGCGTACCTCGAGGCGATAGAGGAGACGCTCGACGCGCTCACCGGCTGAGAATCCGATCGGCAGCCTGGTCGGGTCGCGTTAGTCGCTCGTCGTTTCGCTTCGGGCGTCCAGCCGCCCGGCCTCGGAGGCCGTCTCGAGTGCGGGCGGCATGACGTCCCACCGATCCGACGTGACGCCGTCGACGCCGGCCTCGTGCAAGGTGCGGACGTCGTCGACCGTCCGCGCCGCCTTCCAGGCGATGACGCCCAGTCCGCGGTCGCGGGCGGCGGCGACGACGTCGGTGTCGACGCAGAGATCGAAGTGGGGGAAGACGTGGGTACACTCGAGGTCGACGGCTCGCGAGAGGTTGGCGTCCGGATCGTCCTCGAAGAGGAGGCCGTTTGGTACGTCCAGCGGGGTCGCTGCGACTTCCGCGAGCGCCTCGGGGAGGAACGACGTGATGCGAACGTCGGCACCCGCCGCCATCGCTAACTGCATCGCGTCCGCGGCGATGCCGGTCTCTTTGAGCTCGAGTTGGACGGTAGTGTCGTCGGGGACGGCCCGCAACGCCGTCTCGAGGCGGGGAATCGATTCGTCGGAGTCGAGGACCGTCAGTTCGCGGAGGTCGGCCCACGGCGTCTCCGAGACGCGGCCGTCCGCATCCGTGACGCGCTCGAGGGTCGCGTCGTGAAAGACCACCAGTTCGCCCGTCTCGCATCGGCGAACGTCGATCTCGACGGCGGGCAACCGCCGGGCGGCTTCGCGGATCGCGAGGAGGGTGTTTTCGGGAACCTGGTCTGCGCAGCCACGATGGCCGATAATCTCCATCTATCCGGTTCGCACGGCGGAGCAGTCATCAATATTTTGCTTTGAGCGCGCTATTTTGTCCGATCTTCCGAACTGTCCCCGAAGTGAGACGGTCGGACCGACGTCGTGACGGGTTCGAAACCGCCGTCGCCGATCAGGCGCACTGAATCCGCTCGGACGCGAGCCACGATCGTGCCTGCTCGAGGTCCGACGGCCGGTTCACCTCGACGTGGCGATCGGCCGGGATCAGCAGCGGGCGGGTCGGCGTCCGCGGATAGACGTGCGGGTACCAGTCGTCGAGCCGCGACCGGAGGACTCGCATCGCTGCCTGCCGGTTGATGCTGCTCACGATACCGAAGCCGGCGTGCTGGTGACCCTCGATGAGCCCGTATTCGGTCACCCGTCCCGACTCGTCCCAGCGAATCGCCGTGTCCTCGTCCTGAATCCCCGGGAGACAGCCGACGAGGTTGTAGCCGTCATCTAAGGCGTCGAACTGCGCCGTCAACCGGCCGACCTCGCGTTCGTCGAGGAGCACGTCACCGTTCAAGACCAGCAGGTCGTCGTCGATGCGGGCGAGCGCGAGGAGCAGCGACGCGGCGTTCTCGTACTTCGTCCACTCGTCGAAGACGATGGGGTCGTCCGGATCGTACTGCTCTCGGACGGTCTCGTGGCGATAGCCGAGCACGATGCTCGTCCCGTCGACGTGCGGGTCGAGGACGTCGCGCTGGCGGTCGTACAGTGTCCGCCCGTCGAACTCGAGGAACGCTTTCGGCACGTCGTCCGTGTGGTGGCCCATCCGTCGGCCCCGTCCCGCCGCCAGGATCACGCCGCGCATCGGACCACCTCCCTGGCCGCGCGCTCGCCGGCCCGCCCGTCCATCGGAATGCCGAGGTCCTCGAGCCACGACGCGCGCCGACGTTTCACTGCGGCCGGCTCGCCGTGCCGGTACAGGTCGTCGACGAGTTCGAGGTCGAGATCGTCCGTCGTGACTCCGATCGCCGGCACCTCGCGATCCGGCGCGTCGATGTCGGTGAGTTGGACGAGCGGGCGGCCGGTGTGGAGCCACTCGGCGATCGCCCCGGAGTAGTCCGAGACGAGCACATCGGAGCGGCGCATGCTCTCGAGCGGCGTCGCGGCCGTATCGAAGACGACGTTCGGGAGGTCCGCGATTCGCGCTTCGCACTCGCGGGTGACGTCCAGCCCGGGGCCCTCGCTCCTGTCGTGGGGATGCGGCCGAAAGAGCAGTTCGTAGGCCGTGTCGGCGAAACACTCGACGACCGAGCGGGCGGTGTTCACGTACGCACCCCGTCCGAACTCGGTGTTGGTCGGCGCGTACAGTACCCGGCGCTCGTTCGGCGGCGGCGCGTCGACTAACTCGTCTGCTTCGGGGATTCCCGTGACCGAGACGGTCACGTCGGGCGGCGCGGCGTTCCGGTACGCCCGCGCCCACCGCTCGCCGGGCGCGAGCGCGGCGGCGGCGTGCTCGAGGATCGTCTCCGTCGTGACGGCGATCTCGTCGCGGCCGATGGACGCGCCGTGTCGGAGATGAACGAGCGGGTACTCCTCGTAGAAGGAGAACCGATCGATACCGAACCGGTGGTTGTAGACGACCACGCCGGGATCGATCGATCGGACGTTCGCGTCGACCGCGTCGGGGTCGTCTACCTCGAGTTCGGCGATACGGTCGCTACAGCCGCGAGCGTCCGGGCGAACCGGAACGAGCGCCGATTCGGCGTCGACGTGGCGGTCGATCGCTTCGAACGTCTTGCGCATGAACGGCCTTTCGATCGCGTAGAGTACCTCTACCATACAGTGACTCACCTCCGGACGCGCCGCGAAGCGGCCGAAGTCGGTCGACGGAACCAGCCGACCGTGTTCCGTCATCCGACCTGAACGCTACGTACCGGTACATCGGTGACCGTAATAACATTTGTACTTGTATCGACTACCAAATAGTACATATAACTATATAGGCGCGGTATTTCCATTTGAATGGACAGTTTATAGCACTTGACTGATACGAACAGTCGGAGAGCCGAGCCACGGAAACCGAGGTGCGCTCGAGCGAGTAAGCTTCTTACAGCGGGCCGACACACACTCGCGTATGAGTACGATCTTCAGTCAGATCGTGGAGGGAGAGATTCCGGCCCGAATCGTGTACGAAGACGAGACGACGGTCGCCTTCCTCGATGCCAATCCGCTGGCCCCGGGCCACACGCTGGTCATCCCGAAAGACGAGTACGAGCGGCTGAACGACGTTCCCGACGACGTCGCCGCCGACCTCTACGACACCGTCCACCGCATGGTTCCGGCCGTCGAGGAGGCCGTCGACGCCGACGCGACTACCGTCGCGTTCAACAACGGCGAGGAAGCGGGCCAGGAAGTCCCCCACGTCCACTGCCACATCGTCCCCCGGTTCGAGGGCGACGGCGGCGGCCCCATCCACGCCATCGCGGGCGATCGACCCGACCTCGCCGACGACGAACTCGACGACATCGCCGCCGACATCGAGTCTCGCGCCTGAACCGACGGCTGCGATGACGAGTCCGTTTCGCTCGCTGGTGGTCGGTCCACGAGCGGCGCTCGAGTTCGGGACTGACCATCGATCGGAACCGTTCTCGGCGAAAATGTTCGTCACGGTATCCTTCCGCCGCCGCGTTCAACACGGGCGACATGAGCGATCGAGAGGCCACCCTCCGAGACCTCGCGGCGACCCTCCGCGAGCACGACGCCGTCAGCGACGCCTTCATCGCGAAGAGTTTCACCGATCAGCAGCTGATCCTCGACCTCGCGGACGGCGACTCGCTGCCGCCGGATCTGGCCGACCTGCTCGCGGACCACGACCTGCGCGGGGCAAACGAGGTGTACGGAAACGGCAGGACCGACCCGTCGTTCGCGGGCGATCTCGAGGGGGCAACGCGCCACCAGTTCGTCGACACCCGAACGCGCGGCGATCACCAGTCGTACGTCGTGGACTGACGAGGGTCTCGACGCACGGGCTGCCGTGACGTTTTTGTCGTCGACCGCCGAGTCTCGGGTATGAGCCTCGCCGGCATCGCCGCCCGGATCCGCGAATACCCCATCGCTGCGATCTTCGAGTTCGGCAGCGTGCTCGTCTGTTTGCTCCTGTTTGCGGGTACCTTCGTCCTCCTTTCGACCGGCGCCCCGACCGGTCGGGGCGATCCGTGGCTGGCGCTGATCGGCGTCGGCGTCGCCTTCGTGCTCTTCTGGACGGCGCTCGTCCCGCTGTACGAGCGGACGCTGTAGTCAGAGCAGCGTCCCGAGCAGGAGGTCGCCGTAGACCAGTGCGATCATCAGCCCGGCAAAGATCGGCACGAGAAACGGCGTTCCCGGCGATATCCAGACCGTTTCCTCGGTCGCGAGCACCTCGAGCCCGTCGCGCAGCGTTTCGGGCGTGGTCCCGTAGGCCGAGCCGTCGATATCCTCGAGGAAGACCGCGGCACCCCACGAATCGTCGTCCTCGGCAGCGACCGGATCGTCGGCGCTCGCCTCGAGGGTCCCGCCGTCGCCGCGAGCCTCCACATCGGCGGTCACCGCCCCGTCGGTCGGCGGGTTCGGCTCGGCGGGGAGCGTCGCCGGATCGCGATACCGGTCGGGCTCGTCGCGCAGTTCGGCGAGCGTGAGCCCCCGCCAGCGGAGGTACATCCGCAAGGCATCGAGGTCGAGACCGCCCCGGGAGAGCCCCGACGGGGTCTCGAGCAGGCGACCGTGGGTTTCGGGAATCCGTTCCCACGAGGTCGGCCAGCCGACGAACATCACCGGCGCGATCCGGCCCGCGACGGCGTTTCGAACGGCGAGAGCGAGCGGGAGGACGACGCCGACGAGCACGGCGTTCGTCAGAATGGTGAACGAGAACGCGCCGATCGGCGGCGTCTCGAGCGGAACCGACCACGGACCGAACGCGTACTCGGGGAACGTCGGAAAGAGGACGGCCAGAACGAGCAGGGCCTTCGCGTCGGCCCCGCCGAAGCCGCCGACCCACCAGAACAGGTAGGCGATCGGGACGACCAGTCCGACGCTGATCGCCGTCGGTAGCAGGAATTCGTAGGTCCAGCCGGTTCCGCCTGCGCTCCAGGCCAGCCAGCCGTCCCAGACTAGTAGCGCGGTCCCGAGCACGGAGAGGGGGATCCAGACGGCGCTCGAGACGCGGCGCGTCTGGATATCGCGGACGGCGGTCCAGGCGAAGACGGGGACGGCGACCAGCCGAAGCAGGTCCGGACCGGTCGCCGAGACGCCGGAAACTGTCACGGGCGACACTCTCGAGCGAAGGAGCGTTACGTTTTCGGCTCGGCGGACGCGACCCGTCTCGGGGCGGACGGCCTGTCGACGGAGCGGATCGACCGGGTATCACCCACAGCGGAGCGAACCGCACGGCAGTCGCAACGAACGGTACGAGACCGTGACAGCGCGATCAGGTCGGTGCGACGCCGTCGACATCGGCGAGGGACCGGTTTTTGAGAGCCCGCCCGTCGCGGTCGTCGAAGAGGTGGATCGCCTCCGGCGGGATGGCGGCGACGACGCGGTCGCCGCTGGAGACGTTTCGCATCCCGCTGATAGTGACGATGAACATCTCCGGATCCGGACGGTCGTCGTCGGCGAATCGAAGGTAGACGTTGTTCGACTCGCCGACCGGCTCGACCACGTCGACGACGCACTCGAAGTTGTGGTCGCCGACCGCGGACTCCTTGCGGTGGAACTCGATATCCTCGGGCCGGACGCCGAGCGTAACCTCGGTCGCGTCGTCCAGTGACGACCGAACGTCGTCGGGGAGCGGATACGTGAAGCTCTCGCCGGTCAACGTGTCGCCCGACAGCGTTACGTCGAAGAAGTTCATCGACGGATCGCCGATGAAGCCGGCGACGAACCGGTTGTTCGGTGTGTGGTAACACTCGAGCGGCGTCCCGACCTGCTGGAGGACGCCGTCGTTGAGTACGGCGATGCGATCGCCCATCGTCATCGCTTCCGTCTGATCGTGCGTGACGTATACCGTCGTGACGCCGAGATCCTCCTGAATGCGCTGCAACTCCGTCCGCATCGTCGCGCGGAGCTTGGCGTCGAGGTTCGAGAGCGGCTCGTCCATCAGGAACGCATCCGGGTCGCGGACGATGGCACGGCCGAGCGCCACTCGTTGTTGCTGGCCGCCCGAGAGCTCCGATGGTTTGCGGTCGAGCAGGTCTTCGATGCCCATCATCGTGGCCGTCTCCTCGACGGTGGCCGCGATCTCCTCGTCGGCCATCTCGGTCGATTCTTCCAGCCCGAAGCTCATGTTCTGCCGGACGGTCATGTGGGGGTACAACGCGTACGACTGGAACACCATCGCGATGTCCCGTTCGGCTGGCGGCGTGTCGTTGATGTACCGGCCACCGAGCCGGATCTCGCCGTCGGAGACCGTCTCGAGACCGGCGATCATTCGGAGCGTCGTCGACTTCCCGCAGCCGGACGGGCCGACGAGCACGAGGAACTCACTGTCGGCGATGTCGATATCCACACCGTCGACGGCGACGACCTCGTCGCTACCACCTTCGTTGAACACCTTCGTTACCGAATCGAGCGTTAGTTCTGCCATGTTAGATCACCTGTGGAAATCGTTCCGGAGTTCATGCTGTCACCCCATCGGCGAACTTGTCGCCGAACAGGATGTAGACGACCAGCGTTGGAAGCGCCGCCAACAGCGACGCGGCCATCCGCAGCGGGTAGTTCGTTCCCGATTGTGACGTTCCGATCCCGACTAACTCCTGTGTCACGACCGACGCGTCGCCGAACTGGACGATGGTCAGCGCGAACAGGAGGTCGTTCCAGATCTGCGTGAACTGGTAGATGAAGACGACCGCGAACATGGGTATCGACAGCGGAAGCACGATGCGACGGTATATCGTCGCCACCGATGCCCCGTCGAGTCGAGCCGCTTCGATCATCTCGCCGGAGAGTTTCTTGTAGTGGGCACGGAACAGGAGCGTACAGATCGGAATTCCGTACGCCGTGTGGGTGACGATGAGCGCCACCAGCTTCCAGTGGTACTCCTGAACGAACGGAAGGCCGGCGAGCGGGAGGAACATCGTCCGCAGCGGCACGACGTTGTACCAGAACTGGGTCAGCGGCACCAGAACCGCCTGATAGGGGATGAAGATACCGGCGATGAACAGTGCGTAGATACCGACCTGGCCGCGCCAGTCGACGTTCGTCAGCCCGTACGCTGCCATACTGCCGAACAGTCCCGACAGGATCGTGGCCGGGACGACGAGGATGAAGCTGTTGACGAGTCCTCTCGACAGTCCGTCGAACGCGTTCCCGATCGGCTGGAGCGAGAACCGCCCGGTTCCGGGCACCAACGGCTCGAGCGGCGGGAGATACGGTGTCGACCCGGTGTACGTCTCCGGCCGAGTGATAGCCGTCATCAGTCCCGTTTCGATGGGGACGAGGTAGAACACGGCCATCCCACCCAGAACGGCGTAGAGGGCGATACGCTTGATGCGCGCACGCGTCTCGTTCTCCTCACCTGTCGCGCTCGCGCTGCTCGTTGCGCTCTCGTCGGTGGTCGCGGTTGCGCCGCTCATAGTTCACCCCGTCGGTACTGCGAGTAGATGTACGGTGCGACGATGAAAAGCGCCATCACGAACAGGATGACGGCGATGGTCGCGCCGTACGCCCAGTTCTGATTGGCGTACGCCTCCCTGACCATCCGCGTCGCGAGGATGTCCGCCGACGGACCGGGCTGGTACCCGCCGTACATCGAGAAGAGGAAGTCGAAGGCCTTCAGCGCGAACACCGTGATGACGACGAGCGCGCTCACGGTCGCCGTCCGAAGCTGCGGGATGATGACGCGCCAGTACATCCGGACGGTGCTCGCACCGTCGACGCGTGCCGCCTCGAAGTGACTCGACGGAATACCCCGCAGCGCCGCCAGATACACGATCATGGCGTAGCCGCTGAACTGCCAGATCAGGGCGAAGGCGACGGCCCAGAGCTTCAGGTCCGGATTCTGAACGATCTCGACCGGCCCGAACCCGATCACGCCGAGGGCGATGTTGATCAGCCCCGTATCGGGATTGTACATGTAGAGCCAGAACTTCGCCGTGACGACGAACGAGAGACTCATCGGGAGAAGGTAGATCGTACGGAGCGTATCCTCGAAACGGATCTTTCTGTCGAGGAGTATCGCTAACAACAGCCCGAGCGCGAGACAGACGGCCGAGAACACGATCATCAGCGCGACCGTGTTCTGCAGGGAGTTCCAGATCGGATCGACCGTCAGTTCCGACCACGTCGGTGTCCCGCCGTTGAAAGCGATCACGTAGTTCTCGAGATCGAGCGAGCTGTAGTCCGGGCTCCCGAGACCGGTGAAGTCGGTCAACGAGAGGACGGCGTTCCAGAGAACGGCACCGTATACGAACAGTCCGACCAGCAGGAACGGCGGCAACCAGAAGGGGGCCGACCGGACCGAATCCCGACGTAAAAGCGAGCGCTGTAACGGTGTCTCGCCGCCGTCCGCACGGATCTCGCTGTCGGGCCAGCGATTCCGGAGCCTGTCTATCAGTTTACGCATAATATATTCACCTGAGGCCTTCTCTTACTGGAAGGCGCTGATGAGGTCGTCCGCGGTCGCGTCGGCGTCGTAGCTCTCGAGGAAGCCGCTGAACGCGCTGCCGATGTTCGTCGCGATACTGGGCGAGACGGCGAGCCCGTGCTGGATGGACGGCGGCTGATTGTCCGCGTTCGTGAAGTCGTCGTACTGATCCTGCTGGAAGGTGTTGAGCGCCGACACATCGGCGTCCTTCCGCGGCGGGATGGATCCCTTCTCTTTGTTGAACAGGACCTGACCCTCGGCGCTCCCACAGTAACCGAGGAAGGTCTTGGTCGCCTCCGGCGACGGGTTGCCGTCCAGGTACGGGAAGGAGTCCATGTTCAGCAGGTAGTTCCCGCTCGTTCCGGGGTAGGCGACCTGTCCCCAGTCGTCACCGTAGTTGAACTCGTCGTTGCCGCTGTAGGCGCCCGCCGCCCAGTCACCCTGATGGATGAAGGCGGCCCTGCCGTCCATGACCATCTTGTTCGCCTCGGTAAAGCCGATCGACGAGGCGTCGCTCGGATAGTACTCCGTGAGCTCCACGACGTTCTCGAGGGCAGCTCGGACCTGCTCGACGTCGCCGTTCCCTTCGATGAACGCGTTGTACCCGTCGATACCGGCCTCCGCGAGCAGGATAGTCTCCCACAGCTGAATCGTCGACCACGCACCGCTGGTCTGCTGTGCGAACGGGACCGCGTCGGTGTTCTGCGCGACGGCCGCGCACGCGTCAACGACGTCGGCCGGGGACGACATCGACTCGGGGTCGACGTCCGCCTCCTCGAGGACCGACGTGTTGTAGAAGAGGTTGTTGATGCGGTGGATGTTGAGCGGGACCGTCACGTACGTCCCGTCGAGTTGGGCCTGTTCCTTCGGCCCCGAGAGGTAGTTCTCCTTGAGGTCGTCGTTCCACACGTCGCCCTCGATGTCGGCGTACGCGTCGCCGAACTTGGTCAGCGTCTGGCCGGGCCACGTCTGGAACGTGCTCGGCGGGTCGTTCGCCTGGAGCCGGTTGGAGATGACCTGGTCGAGGTTGCCACGAGCGGCACCGTTGACCGGTTCCTCGGCGAACTCGACGTCCGGATGTGCCTCCTGGAATCCTTCGACGAGGGCCTCGATAGCAGCGTTTCCGTCGCCGTCGGACCACGCGTGGAGCAGTTCGATCGCGTCCGATCCCGATTCGCCACCCGTACAGCCGGCCAGACCGACCGCCCCTGCTGCGGCGGTTGATTTGAGCACTGTACGACGCGAGAGCGAAATATTGGTATCTGTCATAGTAATTGAACCTACGTGTCTTTCGTTCGGAGCAGTTCTCCCTCTCCACTGCTTCCCGTGTTATGCTTTGACGACACGTACGAAGAAACACGTATACCCTTCTGAGTAAATCTTTCGGTATAGTTCATAGTCGATCATTCAGTACACGTAATTATTGTGGTATAACTTCGGAATATTCTCGGGTTTAGAATCGAAAGTGGGTTTTCGAGAGCGAAAGCGACACGTTAGTAGCTCTATTTTCGGAATCTGATCCATACTATATTTGATATTATTCCGATATTCGCTCGGGCGAAACTGCGGAGTTAGTACTGGTTTCGTCGCTCAGTTTGTAGTCAAAAATATTTACTCAGCCCTTATTTATAATTTTGGTTTTCGGTCGTAGTAGAAGCGCGTCAAGTGGCAATATGGTTGATTGTAGCCGTTATTGTTCGATATCATATGCTCGAAGGTCTATCGAGATCCGGAACGGTCGAAAGAGAAACGGGCGCCAGGTACGCGTTCTCTGCTCCAGTGTACGGAATCGACCGTCGATGCTCGAGGAGAACGTGTCGCACTGTCGGTCGCTGCAGTCGGTTCGTATCCCGTGGGCGGACCCGACGACCGCACTCGAGGCGATCCGTGCAACGAACACTATATCAGCCCGCACTGACAAGGCGGCGGGCATGAGGGAAGGCGCGGCGTTCTCGACGCTGTACGTCGGCGTCCTGCTCGCGGTCCCGGGTGCGCTGGCCTGGGTGACCGGCGAGGCGCTGCTCTTCCCGAGTCTGGGGCCGTCCGCCTTTCTGCTGGCGACGGTCCGGGACGGTGAGGTCACCCGCCCGCGACGGGTCGTCGGCGGCCACCTCGTCGGCGTCGCGGCCGGGCTGGTCGCCTACCACACCATCGCCCCGGGACTCACCGTCACGGCGACCGCGCCGATGCTCGCCGCCGGCCAGCTCCGACTCGTCGCCAGCGGCGTCCTCGCCGTCGTCCTCACTACCGGCGGGATGCTCGTGACCGAGACGGTCCACCCGCCCGCCTGCGCGACGACGCTCATCGTCTCGCTCGGCCTCCTGCCGTCGCTCGTCGACGGCGCGCTCATCGCCGTCGCCGTCACCGTCCTCGTCGCCGCCCACGAACTCGTGAGTCGGGAGCGACCGGGGCTCTCGAGTGAATCGTCGCCGTGATCGGAATCGACCGTCAGTCCAGCAGCGAGGTGGCCTCGAGCGACAGCCGTCGGTCGACGTGACGGCCGTGAGAGAAAAGAGCGCAACCGGACGTAGCCGTGGGGCCGAGTCAGCTACTATCGCACCACATCTCTCGCTCCGGCTACGCGGTATTCCGACGCGACAGTCGAGGCTGATCGTCGGGGACGGAGACTGCGAAAGCGGGATGTGCGCGTGGAAGGAGTCGACGCGTCGAAAAAACGTGTCTGTGGCCAGCGGCCACGGTATAGTTTAAATGACGCGGTTCTGGAGGTAGTCGAGGTGCTTCGCGTTGTACACGATCTTGACCTCGTCGGTCTCGGCCGAGCCGATGCAGGTCAGGCGGACGTTCTTGTCCTCGACCTCCTCGTCCGAGAGGATCTGCTGCATGTCCATCTCGATTTCGCCCTCCTTGACGATCGCCGCGCAGTTCGCGCAGGCACCCGCGCGACACGAGAACGGCCAGTCGTAGCCCTGGGCTTCGGCCGCCTCGAGGATGTATTCGCCCTCGGCAACGTCGAGCGTGCCGTAATCCTCATCGTCGAGGCCGGCGTCGGCGGCCTCGTCGAAGAGGTCGTCGTCGTCCATGTCCCAGCCGTGGTCGTCCAGTACTTCGTAGTTGAGGTATTCTACCGTGGGCATCACTCAGCGGTTCGAGGCCCGCACTGGTATAGCTTGCTGTTCAGTCCTAAATTGTCTTTGAGTCAGAACCGGCCAGTTCGAAGGGAAGAATGCCGTCATTTGTTAGAAGATGTTCGGTCGAGCGGGAGACGAAACAGAAATGTTTCGGTGAAGTCGGTGAGACGGGGGGTATTTGCCGCCTTCGGAATTCGGGGGCAGACGGACGGACGACGGCCCGTCGGCCGACGATCGGCCACCGGAACTCAGATCGGAACGACGAGGAAGAACGCGTACGCCAGTCCGGCCGACGCCGAGGGACCGATGATCCAGAACGCGACGAATCGAGCGACGGCGTCCGGCCGGACCAGATCGTCGGCGTCGATAACGTCTTCGGGCTCCTCTTCCCCGATTTTCGGGACCTCGTCGGGAGTCTCCTGCGTGAGGACGTTCGTCGAGAGCTCGAGGGTTTCTTCGCCCCGTGCGAGGCCGGCGATCGTCGCGGTTCGGCTGGCTCGACCCCAGCCCAGTCCGACGATCGTCATCACGGTCGCCATCACGAGGCTGATCGGAATGCCGATCGCGGAGAGGATAGTGGTGATCGTGGCGGCGGTGACGGCGACGATCAGCGCCGCCAGCAGCGGGAGCTCGGTGAGGTCGTTGCCGACGGCCTCCATCGTTCGGCGAGCGATCGTAAAGCCGCCGAGGCTGATCGCGACGGCCCCGATCACGATGCCGAGGTTCGTTCCGTCGTACCCCCCGATATCGAGCGCGCCGCTGCCGACTAACGGTGCGACCGCGTTCGCGACGTTGCTCGCGCCCGCGCCGAAGGCCATGTAGCACGCGATGACGACGATCAGGATCGTCGTGGCGAGCTCTTTCCCAGTCGTTCCCGGCCCCATCGCCGGTTTCGGGACGGGGGCCGATCGATCGAACGTCAGCAAGGGGCCGCCGGACTGGCGGATCTCGAAATAGCGGTCGAGGTACGGATAGAAGTAGCGACCGACGATGCCGCCGATCCAGAACGCGAGGATTGGCGTGACGACCCACCAGGAGATGATCCGGCCCATGACCGCCATATCGAGCGTGCCGGTTGCGAGCCCGAGACCGGCGATAGCACCGACGGCGGTCATCGATGTCGGGACGGGGACGCCGAAGAGGTTCGCGAGCAGCATCCCCAGCCCGATGAAAAAGAGCACGACGATGCTAGCCTGTAGCGTGAAGATCTCGGCGGGGACGATGTCGCCGCCCATCGTCGCGATGACGTTCCGGCCGACGGTCCAGCCGCCGACGAAGACGAAAATCGACATGAGCGCCGCGGCCGCCGTCTTGCCGATGACGCCGGCGCCGACGGCCGGTCCCCAGGCGATCCCCGTGGACGAGCCACCGATGTTGAACCCGACGAAGACGGCCACGACGATCCCGACGACGAGAATCGCGGAAACCATACCCCAGCCCATTCTGCCTGTCGAAAAAGACGTTTCGGAGCGACGATACGACTATCATCGACCACGACAGGTCCCCGGATCGAGATTCCGAATCGGGGCGATCGTCGAACTGTCGCTCGGGTGTCAGAACCCGAAGATCGGAACGAACCGGAAGGTGAGGTAGGCACCGATCGTCGAGATGGCGGGCACGACGTTCTGCATGAGGATCACGCGGGCCGTCGTCGAGGGATCGAACAGGTCCGACGCCTTCGGAATGTCCTCGGGCTCCTCCTCGCCGATCTCGGGGGAGCGTTCGCCCTCCTCCTCGGCGGTCAGCGCACCGACCGAGACGCGGGTCTCCTCGCCGCGGGCGGCATCGGAAAGCGTCGTCGTCCGGGTGGCCCGGCCCCAGCCCAGCCCGACGATGCTCATCGTCGCGATGACGACGAAACTCGCGGGGATACCGATCGACGAGAGGCCGACGACGATCCCCGAACTGATGACTGCGACGACGATCGCCGCCGTCAGCGGGAGGTTCGTGATGTCGTTGCCCAGCGTATCGAGGGTACGTCGGGCGATCGTGAAACAGCCGACCGCGACGGCCGCCGAACCGATCAGGATCAGCGTCGTCATATCGACGTCGCCGGTGCTGTAGATCGGCGCGATCGCGTTGGCGATGTTGCTCGTCCCCGAGGCAAAGCCCATCAGACAGCCGATCGCGACGACCACCAGCGCGCCGACGATCTCCCGCCGGTTGGCGTCGAGGCCGAACTGTAGCCGCGGGACCAGGCCCGACCGATCGATCGTCACCATCGGTCGCCCCTCCTCATCGGCCTCGATGGCGATCCAGGCGTTGATCTGCGGGTAAAAATACCGCCCGACGACGCCGGCCACCCAGAAACCGATGATCGGCGCGACGACCCACCAGACGACGATCTCGCCGAGCACCTCGAGGTCGAGTTCGCCGGTCGCCATCCCCAGCGCGGCGATGGCTCCGACGGCCGTCATCGACGTCGAGGCGGGAACGCCGGCGTAGTTGCCGACGAACAGCGCGCCGCCGATGAAGAAGAGGACGGCGACGTTCGACCGCATCGTGAAGATCGAGGTGTCGGTGACGAGCTCCCTGCCGAGCGTGTCGACGACCTGCGGGCCGATCGTGTAGGCTCCGACGAAGAAGAAGATCGACATCAGGCCGGCAGCCATCACCTTCGTGATCACGTTCGCGCCGACGGCCGGCCCGAACGCGGGGCCGGTCGTCGAGCCGCCGATGTTGTAGCCGACGAAGATTGCAGTGAGTATCCCTACGATAAGCAGTACTTCCGTCACGGCAGACAACTCGTACGTCCGATCGTAAAAACACGCCTGTTTACGATTCCGTCATTAAACCGAAGACGGCGGGGCGACTCGAGACGTGCGTCGGTCTCGCGTGGAGCCCGGGACCGACGAAAAACGACGGGTCGTCAGTTATCGGACGACCACGACCGGAACCGGGGAACTCCGGAATACCTTCTCGGCGACGTTACCGACGAAGATGCGATCAGCAATGGACCCACTGTGGGTGCCGATGACGATCGTCTCGTAGTCGTCGGCCCGGTTGATAATCGCACGAGCGGGGTGGCCGAATTCGATCGCAGTCTCGAGTTCCGCGTCGCCGTCGGCGTCCGCGACGATGTCGCGTGCCCGATCGAACACTTCCTTCGCGTGTTCCTCCGCCGCTTCCTGGAGGTCGTCGGCGAGCGCGAGTCCCGTCGCGTGCCCCCACATCTGGGACGGTTCGCCGACGACGTGTAAGACGGTTATCTCGGCGTCCGGAAACGCCTCGAGGGCGTACTCGAGGGCGCGTTCGCTCATTTCCGACTCCTCCATCGGAACCAAAATGCGTGAAACCATACGTCCCCTTCACCACTGGAACGAATAAATGCGCAGGGACACGCAACCGGGAGACCGATCGAGTCCCACAGCCTGCGGCGCTGCCGAGCGCGATACCCGGGCGTCTCCCGCCCCTGAGCGCGCGGCACGTCGAACTGAGAGGACGCCTCGAGTCAGAGACCGAAGATCGGAACGAACCGAAACGTGACGTACGCGCCGCCCGTCGCAATGGCCGGGACGACGTTCTGCATGAGGACCACGCGGGCCGTCGTCGCCGGGTCGAAGAGATCGGACGCGCTGGGAATTCGTTCGGGGTTCTCGTCGCCGATCGGCGGCAGCTCTTCACCCTCTTCGTCGGCGGTCAAGACGTCGACGGAGACCGGGACCGACTCCTCGCCCCGGACGGCCTCTGTCACCGTTATCGGACGCGTCGCTCGTCCCCAGCCGAGCCCGATGATACACATCGTCGCGATGATGACGAAACTCGCGGGAATGCCGATAGCGGAGAGAAAGATGACGAGCGAGGCGCTCACCGTCGCGGTCACGATCGCCGCCGTCAGCGGCAGTTCCGTGAGCTCGTTGCCCATCGTCTCGAGGGTGCGCCGCGCGATAGTGACCGTGCCGATCCCGACCGCGGCACAGCCGATGACGATCGCGGGATCCATCTCGAGTTCGCCGCTGCCGACGAGCGGAGCGACCGCGTTCGCGATGTTCGAGGTGCCGGAGCTGAACGCCATCAGACAGCCGATGACGATCACCATCGCCACGCCCCCCAGCTCGCGCCGGTTCGTGGTCTCGGTCGGGACCGGAACCGGAAGCCGACGGGACCGATCGATCCGGTAGAGGGGACCCTCACTGCGCGCCATCGCGAGCCGGCGATTGAGAGCCGAGTAAAAGTAGCGGCCGATGATCAGCGAGACCCAGAACCCGATGAACGGCGAGACGATCCACCAGATGGCGATCTCGCCCATGACCGCTACGTTGAGTTCGCCGGCGGCGAGTCCGAGTCCCGCGATCGAGCCGACGGCCGTCATCGACGTCGACGCTGGGACGCCGAAGAAGTTGCCGACGAATAACGCAGCGCCGATAAAGAAGAGGACGCCGATACTCGCCTCGAGCGTGAAAACGCCGGGGTCCCGGACGAGTTCGCGGCCGAGGGTATCGACGACGCGGCGACCGATCGTCCACGCTCCGACGAAGAAAAACAGCGTCATCAACGCGCCGGCCGCGGTCTTCGAGATGGCGTCGGCGCCGACGGCCGGGCCGAACGCCGGTCCGGTCGTCGCACCGCCGACGTTGTATCCCACGAAAACGGCCACGAGAATCCCGACGAGGAGCAACGCGGACACCATACTGATACACAGCTTTCACGTCGATTCGGATATTCGTTGTGCCGTCTCGTACGCTGAGAGGATCGACGGCCGTCGGACGCGACTCGCGACCGGCGAACCGATAACGGGAGTTATCGGGTGGCGTCTCCGGTCTCGTCCTCTCCACCCGCCGGCTCGTCGGCGACCGTCTCCTCGAGGAGATTCTCGATTTCGTCCTCGCGTGGACGACGGTCGATGCGTTCGTCGACGGTTTCGATCTGTTGCTGGACCGTGTCGACTTGCTCGCCGACCGTCTGTTCGACGGCTTCTTCGACCGTCTCTTCCATCTCCCTCGTCATCCACTCCGGATCGAAGCGTGCCATCTTCCAGATTACGTGTAATGCGTACGAGACGAGCACGCCTAGCCCGAGCGCTAACCCGACCCGCGTTCCCTCGACGACGATCAAGACGACCGAGGCAAAAATCAGGCCACCGTATGCGAGATCGATGATCGCGTCGATATAGCGCGGATTCATCGCTCGGTCAACCCCTTCAGCGCAGTCGCCGGTTGGTCTCGGACTCGACCCATACGGGAACGCATCACGTACTGTCATTTCAGGGTAACGTGTGAAATTACTTTGGGGACAGCCATCAGACCCCCCAGAAGAACGCGATTCCCAGCACGGTGACGACCGACAGAATCGGCTGCAGCGGCGCGCCGATCTGAAAGTAATTGTTCCGCCTAGTACGGATACAGTGTGTCGGCGATGGTCGTTCGGCGAAACCGTCGCCTTTACTCACGGCCGGCCCGCTCACTCTGACATGGACACCGACGCGAACGGGGGAGACGGCGGACTCGAGGAGTTCGAGGTGATTCCGGCGGTCGACGTGCAGGACGGCGAAGTCGTCCAGCTCGTCCAGGGCGAGCGCGGGACGGAGAAGACCTACGGCGACCCCGTCGAGGCCGCTCGCCGATGGATCGACGCCGGCGCAGAGACGCTCCATCTGGTCGACCTCGACGGCGCGTTCGAGGGCGAGCGCGAGAACGCCGACGCGATCGACGCGATGATCGACGCCGTCGACGTTCCGACGCAACTCGGCGGTGGGATTCGCACCGCGGAGGGCGCGGTCGATCTGCTCGAGCGCGGCGTCGACCGCGTCATCCTCGGCACCGCGGCGGTCGAAGACCCCGAGATCGTCGCCGAAATCAGCGAGGCGCATCCCGACAGCGTGGTCGTCAGCCTCGACGCGAAAGACGGCGAGGTCGTCGTCGAAGGATGGACCGAAGGCGCAGGAATTTCGCCCGTCGAGGCCGCGGAACGGTACGCGGACCTCGGCGCTGCCGCGATTCTCTTTACGAACGTCGACGTCGAAGGGCAACTCGAGGGGGTCGCAACCGAACCGGTGCGCGAACTGGTCGAAGCGACCGACATTCCCGTAATCGCGAGCGGCGGCGTGGCGACGCTCGCAGACGTGCGAGCGCTCGCGGACGCGGGTGCGACCGCGGTGGTGGTCGGCAGTGCGCTGTACGAGGGGAACTTTACGCTCGAGGCGGCCCAGAACGCGGCCGAATCCGTCGAATAGGGACCGCTCGACGGAGAGACGGCCACTCTTTACCGCCGGGTCGGAGGAGACCAGAACGGTCACGATTTCGTCGGGTGAACCGAAGGCCGATGACGGACCGCGACTACCACTGGTCCGATCGCGTCTGCACGACCGCAGTGTTCGCCCTCCTCCCGTCGATGGTGTTCGTCGGGCCCTCGCGGCGATTTTCGGAGTCGCGATCGTTCTCTTTCTCCTGCCCGAGCCACCACCGAACGACGCCGATCCAGCCGGAACGGCGTAGGGACCCGAGAGCACGACGTTTGGAAGAGACCGCGTTCGGGAACCGAGAGCACGGATCGAGGGGTACTCGAGCCGTGTAACTGGGACGATGGTCTCTTGGTGCCCCGTCGACGACCGCGTACGAACCCTCGAGCGTCAAGATTTCCAGAACTCGGGCGTCAGCAAGACGAGAACGGGAAAGATTTCGATACGGCCGATCCACATCATGACGATCATCACGCTCCGAGTGACCGGCGAGAAGACGGCGTAGTTGTCGAACGGGCCGGCGACGCCAAACGCTGGCCCGATGTTGAGGAAGATCGACGCGGCCGCACCGAGCGCGTCGAACTCGCCGACGGGATCGCCGACTCGAGCGGCGTCGACGACGATGACGATCGTCAACAGGAAGAATATCACGATCGCGAGCATGACGTACGAAAAGATGTCCCCGATCGTCTCTTCGTCGACCACCGAGTCGCCGAGTCGGAGGGGGCGAACGGCGTTCGGGTGAATCGAAACGAACAGGGTCCGGCGAAACGCTTTGAGGATGACCAGCCACCGCAGCGACTTGATCGAGCACGTGGTCGAGCCGGCCATTCCGCCCGTGAACATACAGAGGAACAGCAAGTGCTTGGCACCGGGCGACCAGAGGTCGAAGTTCGCCGACGCATAGCCCGTCGTCGTCACCATCGAGACCACGTTGAACAGGCTGTGTCGGATCGTCGCTGCGGGTCCCGGGACGATATGCGGGTCGAGAACGACCAGGGTGGCGACGAGCGCCCCATCGTAGCGAGAAGACCGATGTAGAAGCGAAACTCCGCGGACTCGAGGGGTCTGCGGTACTCTCCCTGGACGACGTAGTAGAGGAGGATGAAATTGGTCGCACCGACGATAATGACGGGGATGAGCGTCCACTGGACCGCCGGTGAAAACGCGCCGATGCTGTCGGGTTGAGGGGAGAAGCCTGCCGTCGAGATGCTGGTCAGCGCGTGTGTGACTGCGTTGTAGAGGTCCATATTGGGTGCGAGCCCAACCAGATGAAGCAGGTAGAGAGCGAGCATCGTGAGGACGGTCAACCCGATGTAGAGCCACTAGATGAGACGCGCGGTCTCACCGATACGCGGCCGCAGTCTGTGAATGTCACGCGTTTGCGTTTCGGTTTCCATCAACTGCGCACCACCGACCAGCAGGTGCGAAAAGAGGCCGATTGCGACGATCAGAATGCCGAGGCCACCGAGCCACTGGAGGATCGCCCGCCAGAGCATGATCGCACGCGAGTGGACGGCGAACTCCTCGATCACGGTCGCGCCCGTCGTCGTGACACCGCTCGTGCTCTCGAAAACGGCATTGACCGGGTGGGAAAAGACACCGTCTCCAGCGGCGAAAAACGGAATTGCCCCGACCAGTGCGACACCCAGCCACGTCAGCGCGACCATCAGGAACGCCTCGCGCTGCCCGATTTTCCGGTCGTCGGTCAGTCGCTCGAGGCTGGTCGCGAGTGCGAGGGTCACGACGATCGTGACGAGAAACGGACCGGGAGAATCACCATCGATCAGTGCGAGCGCGAGCGGTGCCACCAACGGGACGGAGAATCACTTCAGGACAGTTCCAGTGAGGCTACAGCTCGACCGCCAGTCGACACGAATCGGCATCTACCGTTCCGAAGTGAACGGGCGAACGGAATAACAGTTCGGTCCGATCGGGTGGTAGCCGAAGAGAGCGCGTCTCAGGGACGAACTGCGAACGGAGCCGATCAACTCCGATTATGGCCGTGACCGAGATAGAGTGCGAAAACGTTGAGCAAAAGCAAGAGGAAAAACGTCAGCGTAACCGTCGGATCGCCGAGTCCCTGTGCGAGGAGAGGAAGATGCACGAAGGGCAGGGCGATCGCGACCCAGAACGACAGGAACTGTGCGGGGCCTTTGACCGACCGGAGGAGTCGGTGCTGGCGCTCCGTCTCAGGGCTCGACGGAGCGATCGATTCGTTCGAAATGGGGGAGGGATTTGACATCGGAACGGGACACCTCGTCTCGATAGAGACATTCAACCCATAGATCATATAACGGGTCGAAAATTGGCGTCGTTTCGGTCCGTTTCAGTCCGATACTAGCGGTATAACATCGGTTTCAAACCAATTCAAATCTGTTTAGACGTTTTATAGCTGTTTTAGAGGCAGTATTCAGCGTCGTCCGTCAGCGCGCGATCGATAAGCCTGCGAACGGCCGCTGTGCCGGCGACACCGACGAGCGGAATCGCCTTGTACCGGGGGCGGCATGACTGTCCCATGAGCGAGCGAACGGCAACGGTCACGCGCGAGACGGCCGAAACGACGATCGAGTGTACGCTCGAGGTCGATGGAACCGGTGCGGCGATGGTCGATACGGGAATCGGCTTCTTCGATCACATGCTGACGTCGTTCGCCAAACACGGCCTGTTCGACCTCGAGATCGAGTGCGACGGCGACCTCGAGATCGACGATCACCACACGGTCGAGGACGTGGCGATCGTCCTCGGAGAGGCGTTCGACGAGGCGCTGGGCGACCGCGCAGGGATCGTGCGGTACGCCGACCGCAAGGTACCGCTGGACGAAGCCGTCGCGGAGACCGTCGTCGACGTGAGCGGCCGGCCGCGCTTTTACTTCGATGGGGCGTTCTCTCAGGAGTCGATCGGCGGCTTTACCAGCGATATGGCGCGACACTTCGGCGAATCGCTGTCGATGAACGCAGGGCTGACGCTCCACCTCGCGGTCGACGGCGAGAACGCCCACCACGAGGTCGAGGCGCTGTTCAAGGCGCTGGCTCGTAGCATGGACGACGCAACGCGGATCGACGAGCGCCGCGAGGGGACGCCCAGCACGAAGGGGACCCTGTAGCGCCGGCCGTTACGGCCGACTGAGCATCCCGCGCTCCTCGACGAACTCGCCGTCCTCGAGCGCGTAGTCGATGATCGCCTCGACCTCGTCGTCCTCGAGGTCGTATGCTCCCGCGGCCAGTTCCTCGACGGCGCGTCGCTGCATGGGAAACTCGCGGTTGCGAAGGAGTCGGACGACCTTGCCGTAGGCTGGCGGCGGGCTCGTCGGGGCGTCGGTCGATTCGGCGTCCGGTTCGTCCCCTTCGTCAGCACCATCCCGGCCGGCGTCGTTCTCCGCCGGCGCGCCGGAGTCGGGCTTCCCGTCGGTCGCCGCTACCAGCTCGGCGACCTCCGCGGCGTCGACCTCGGAGTCGTCCGCACCGTCGCCGTGTTCGAAGGTGATCCCGTCTTCGAGGAGCGACACGTCGCTCGAGTCGGTATCGGCACTGTCGTCGGACCCGGTTTCGCTCTCGCTCTCGGCGGGCTCGGAGTCGGCACCGGACTCCGGATCCGCGTCCGGCTCGGAGACGGTCGCGTTCGGACTGGACGTTCGGTCGCGTTTCTGTGTCGAGTCGTCCGCTGTGGCGACGGCGTAGTCAGTACCTGCCGACTCGCCGTCGTTCGCGTCGGCCTCGTCGCCTGCAGCGGTTTCGTCTTCGGCACCCGCGCGGGCGAGCAGCGGTTCGATCAGCACCTCGAGACGGTCCTTGCAGTCGACACAGAGGACGACGCGGCGTTGTTCGGCCTCGGTCGGCTCGAGTTCGGGTGGGACGATCTCGAACGCGCCGGCGGCGTCGGCACCACAGAAATCACAGCTCCGGAGTGCATGCATATCTGACCAATCAATGGCGGTGTATAAAAGTGTCAGCCAGCGACCGTCGCCGGCTCGAGGGACGCTCCGTGGACGTCCACCGAAACCGATCACCGAACATTATATCACGGCGTGCGTACACTCACCGACGAATGTTCGACGAGATCATGGAGAAATTCGAGGGATCGCCGAGTCAGCAGGCGGTCATCCGCCTGTTGCTCGAGCGGGGCTTCTCCGTCAACGACGACGGCCGGGTCGTCTCGGGCGGCATCGAGATTCCGAACACGGGGATCGCCCGCGAGATCGGCGTCGACCGGCGAGTCGTCGACTCGACGACGGACGTCATCCTCGAGGACCCCGAACTGCGGCGCATCTTCCAGAACATCTCGCAGGTGCCGAGCCTGATGGACCTCGCGCCGGTGCTGGATCTGACGGTGCTGTCGATCGCCGTCGACGACGCCGAACAGGAGGGGATCGTCGCCGAGATTACGGGGACGCTGGCCGACCACGGCATCTCGATCCGCCAGACTATCAGCGAAGATCCGGAGTTCACCGACGAGCCGCGGCTCTACCTGATCACCGACGAGGCGCTCCCGGGCGAGGTGATCACCGCGATCCGCGACCTCGCGTTCGTTCGAAAGATCGAGATCCAGTGAGCGTGCCGGCGGTCAGTCGTCCTCGCGCTCGCCCTCGTCCCCGCTCTCGACGTCGACGGTGTCCGCGAAGTCGTCGAGGACCGATGCGAGGGCGCTGGTGAGTTCCTCGAAGCGCTCGATCGACATGTCGTCGGTCGTCACCCAGACGCCGTGGGGGCCTCGAATGACCCGCGAGAGGAACCCGTTCTCGAACATCCGAATCGTCGCCTGATACTCGCCGAGTTGCGTGTTCCGGTAGGCCGACTGGGAGTGAAAGCCGAGCCGTTCGTGATCGGCGAAGCCGATCAGATCGGCCGTCTGCTCCAGGTCCGAGCGGAGGTACAACTGCTCGACGTCCTCCTCGGTGAAGTAGGTGATACTGCGCAGTTCGTCGCCGACCGTCGTCCGGCAGACGCTGTGAATCTCGTCCGCGAGTTCGGAATCGATGGTCTCGCCGTCCATACCTTCATCCAACGCATGGAGAACCAATAGCGTGAGGGTCCCAGCGAAACGGTACACGAACTGATCGGTTTCACCTTGAGAGCGAGGACTACGAGTTCGACGCCGACTACAAGACGGTGATCACCGTCGGCGTTCGCGTCCCGCTCGCGGAGTGCGAGGCGCTTCGGATTGCCTTCGAAGCGCGATGAGCGGCCGGGCAACCCACGAGTAACCGGTGAGGAGAACGGAGCTGTGACCGGCGAGCGACTGTAGCGACGGATCAGGAGTCCGCTCGCGAGTCGGTGTTCTCGAGGCGGCGTTCGATCGCTGCGCGAACGTCCTCGAGGTCCTCGAATTCGTCGCGGTCGAATCGCAGTTCGAACGGGCCGCGGTCAACGACGAAAACCAACGCGTAGGCTGCGAAGCTACCCCAGACGACGGCGGCCAGTGGCTCACCGGAGACGGCATTACCGACGGTCAGGAACCCCCACGCGAAGACGAGAACGGCGTCGAGCGTGGCAGGCCTGGCCGGCTTCCAGTGCCACCGCCGCGCCTCGAGCGGCTCGTCGCGGGTGATCGCATCCACGTAGCGATCCGTCCGGCGACGGCGACGCCGAAGGCCGATCCGACCGCGACGAGAGCGAATCGTGATTCCACGGCACCGAACAGTTCACTTAGGTAGGAGTCCAACCGCTCTTGATGACGTCTTCGCGACGACGCGCGGCGGCGACGAACGGACCCGGTTGACGTGGGTCAACGACGAGTACCTCGCGGATCAGGCCGTTGCCCAGTCGGAGGAAATCCGGTTCGAGACCGACGAGGACGGGGACGGTGCCGATGCTGGCAAGCTACGGCGGTGGACACTCACCTCACCTGACTTCGATCCCAACGAGACCTACCCACTGGTCGTCGAGATCCACGGCGGGACCGACGCCCTCTTTTCGCGGGCCGACGTACCGATGCGCCGTGATCAGCGGCGAACCGCGGCACGAGCGGCGAGACGGGCCGGCCGGACGGCGAGGTGGCCGGCCGTGAGCCGCGCGTACCGGACCGTCGCCGACCCCGCCAGCGCCGAGTTCGTCGTCCAGGGGTCGGAGTTTATCGGCCACGTTCGACCCGTCGACACCGTCGACGCCGCCGACGACTTCGTCGACGCCGTTAGCGAGGAGTACGCCGACGCCACCCACAACGTCCCCGCCTACCGCGTCCGGGCCGACGCCGACGGAGAGTTCCTCCGGGAATACTCGAGCGACGCGGGCGAGCCCTCCGGATCGGCCGGCAAACCGGCGCTGAACGTCCTCGCTCAGCAGGATCTCGAGAACTGTGCGGTCGTCGTCACCCGGTACTACGGCGGGACGAACCTCGGCGTCGGCGGCCTCGTCCGGGCCTATTCGCGGGCGGTGAAAGAGGCCGTCGACGCGGCAGGCGTCGTCGAGGAACGGCCCCACGAGCAGGTGACGATCACCGTCGCGTACGACGACTCGGGCACCGTCCGCTCGATCCTCGAGAGCGAGGGCTACGAGTTCGACGCCGACTATCAGACCGAGGTCACCTTCGACGTGCGCGTCCCGCTCGCGGAGAGCGAGGGGGTCCGGGATCGACTCCGGAGCGCGACGAGCGGCCGGGTAACCCTCGAGTAGGACGGAACGGAAATCGACGCAACCGGACGGTTACCGCGGAGCGGTGCCCGCGTCGGTTCGGGTCGCGTCGAGGCGCCGCTCGATCGCCGCCTGTGCGGCCTCGAGGTCGCGAACTGGTCGCGTTCGAACTGCACGTCGAAGAAGCCCCGGTCGAGGACGAGTTGCCCCTCGCGCAGCCGAACGTGGGATACGTCGGACCACGGAACGATCGATTGCGTGTAGGGCCGTTGCTTGACGAGTCCGGCATCGTGGACGCGCACTTCGGGCGGTTCGCCGATCGAGCCGACCCGCCAACGCCCTTCGGCGAGGCTCGTACAGACCCAGACGATCGCGAGCCCTATCCAGACGATCGAACTCGCCCACTCGCCGGTGTAGGCGTTAGCCGCACCCAGCAACAGCCACAGCACGAGGACGAGCGCATCCAGCCGCGGGGTGCCCGGCGGCTCCCACTGCCAGCGTTCTACGGCCTCGTCGGCAGTGATCGACGCCACGTAACAGGTCTCGGCCAGCCGCATCGCGACGTAGCCGACGATCGCGACGGCGAACGTTCCCCCGAGTCCGACGAGGCCGACGCGGGGCTCGAGCCGGCCGAGCCACGCAGCGCCAGCGGCGAGGCCGAACGGCACGGCCGGGCTCAGGACCGCGGTCCGTCGACGCCAGTTTCGGCCGAGACGAGCCGGGAGTCGCTGGTCTCGTCCCGAGAGGGTGACGCCGACGAGGGTGCCGACGAGAAACACGACGACGACGGTCGCGACGGCGACGGCAGTCACTGAGGTATCTACGCGCACGACGGCTACCGCCGCGAGGGCAGCGACGAGCGTGCCGACGTAACCGCTGAACGCGAGCCGAAACATCGTCTCGGGCGATTCGGTGATTCGGTCGGCGACAGCGGGCCGGCCGGCCGGACCACGACCAGTCATGGTCGATCAAACGCGCGGTTGTGTTAAAATAATAACGGGTGTTGTCGGAACGGTGGCCTGCCGACCGCAGCGACCGCGTCGGTAGCAGGTCGGACGCGCGGTCGGATCGAGGGATATCAGGGCGACAGGCACCGAGTTCGACCGAAAACGGAGGGGGTGCTGAACGGTACGTTGCAGGGAGTTCCGATATCGACCTGCCCTCGTCCGGCTCGGTATGGAACGTTGGCAGGATCGATCGCATCGGCCGCATCGTCCTCGCGGCGGCGTTACTTCCGACTGGCTACCGCAATCGCGACCGGACGCGCGGCAGCATGGCGGTCGTCGCCGGTGGCAATCTCCCCACGACCGCAGCCGGTCACCGCTGTTCGGTGAACGCGATGCTCGGGATCGATGCCTGCGGACGCAACTTGTCGGTGCCGGACGCGCAAGCGGGCTCGAGCGTCCGTCGCGCTCCGCTCACTCGTCGGGCTCGTAGGGCACTGCGTCGCCGGTGACCGGCGGCGCACCGATGGCGATGACCGAAACCGATTCGTCGGCGTCGGCGGGGTTGTACGCCCGATGCGGTGCCTCGGGCGGGGCCGCGAACAGCGACCCCGCGGGGACCTCGAGTTCGCCGTCGGGCGTCTCGACGTGCAGCGTCCCCGAGAGGACGACGAACGCCTCCTCCTGGGTCTCGTGGTAGTGGTAGGCAAGCGGCAGCTGTTCGCCCGGATCGGCGTCGAATCGGTTGATCGCGACTTCGTCCATTCCCGCGGCCTCGCTAAGCCGACGGAGGTCGCAGGGACGATCGTCGACGTACTCGAGGTCGTCGGGATCGACGACGGTGTAGTCCATACGGGTTCGATTTCGTGAACCAGCAAAAGTCCGTCGGCAATCAGCTGAACCGATAACCCAGCTCAGGTCGTCCGGAACGCCCGATCGCCGGCGTCGCCGAGACCGGGCACGATGAAGCCGTCGTCGTCGAGGCGGTCGTCGATCGAGACGGTCAACAGGTCGGCTTCGGGACACTCTTCGTCGACGCGAAGCAGCCCTTCCGGCGCGGAGACCGCAGAGAGAACGATCAGATTCTCCGGCTGCGCGGCGTTCTCGATGACGTGCTCGAGGACGGTACACATCGTGCTGCCCGTCGCGAGCATGGGGTCGGCGACGATGACCGTGTCCTCCTCGTGGATCTCGGGCAGTTTCACGTAGTCGACCGTGATCGGGAACGAGCCGTCCGCGTCCCGGCCGGCCTCCTCGTCACGGCTCGCGCTGATGACGCCCTGTCGGGCCCGCGGGAACGCCTTCAACAGCCCCTCGACGAACGGCGTCGCGGCGCGCAGGACGTTGATGATGACCACGTCCTCGAGTCCGCGGACGCGCTCGCCCATCGTCGTCTCGAGGGGCGTCTCGATCTCGACGTACTCGGTCTCCATCCGGCCGTCGATGATCTCGTAGCCACAGATCCGGCCGAGTTTGACCAGCCCCTTGCGGAAGCTAACCTGCTCGGTCTCGACATCGCGCAGGCGCGAGAGCGTGTCTTTTGCCAGTGCGTGCGTAATGAGATACGCGTCGTCCCGGTCTTCGATCGGCATAGTTCTACAGCCACTCGCCGGGTAGTTCACAGTATCGATCAGCAGCGAGCGGCAGCCCCGATCGCGGTCCCCGCCCGTCGCGCTCCGTCGAAAGACGGGCTTAGGGGCGCTAACTCGATATTACCGATACAGTTGCGACGCTTCGGCTCGATTTCGGGCATCGACGCGTCGATTCGAAACAGGGTTTTGCCGCCGAAACCAGCCGTAACGGTGGTCCCGGTTTAATCACGCGATCGGCGTAGCCCTCGACGCCCGACCACGGGCGGCTACTCACGATGAGTCACCAGTTCCAACAACAGCCACGGCAAGGACAGCCGACCGAACAGTACGGACAGCAGCCGACCCAGTCCATGGGAGGACAACAGAGAACACAGCAGATGGGCAGTCAGCAGGGATCACAGCAGATGGGCGGCCAGCAGCCAATAGCCGGCGGTCAGCAGGGAACACAGCAAATGGGCGGTCAGCAGCCGATGACCGGCGGCCAACAGATGCAGGGCCGCCAGTCGTTCGAAAGCCACCTCACGAACGAGCTTCGGATCGCGCTCGAGGACTTCACGGAGCTGTCGAACGTCGCCGACTGGTGTGCGAAGGAGTGCGCCTCGGAAGGGCGCCAGCTCGCGACGTGTGCGCAGATCTGTCACGACATCGCGGAGCTCGCCGACCTCAACGAGAGTCTGATCGCACGCGACTCGATGTTCGGCCCCGAAGTCGCGGAGACGTTCGTTCGCGTGGCGACTGAGAGCCTGCCGGAACTCCAGCAGTACCAGCAACACCCACACATCGCCGAGACCATTTCGGTGATCGATCGAACGATCGACTCCTGTTCGACCGTGCTGGGCATGGTCGGCGGCCAAGCGACGGGCGGTCAGCAGTCGGGCGGCCAGCAGTTCGGATCGCAGGCGATGGGGAGTCAGCAACCGATGACCGGCGGTCAGCAGGGACCACAGCAGCTGGGCGGTCAGCAGCCGGGGTCACAGGGGACAACCGGCGGCCGGGGGATGGGCGGCCAGCGATAGTCCGTTCCGGACGATCGACGGCACCCGCGCAGGCGGGCGACGGCAGAGAAGTTTATACCGATCCGGACGCTATCACTCGGCCAGCGGAATGGAAGAGAGCATCTCGGGGTTCAAAGTCCGCGGCGACTGGGGCGACATCGTCGAGCACGGCGAACGCATCACGCGCGCGCTTCGAGACGCCGGGGTCCACGAGGCCGAACAGGACTCCGAAGCGCACCTCGCCCGTGCGTTCGACGAATGGGAGGAGTGGCGACCAAAGGCACACGAAACGCTCGACGCCGACGTGAGCGAGAAGACCGCCGATCAGGCTAGCGTCGAGGAGGGCAAAGGCGAGAAAGCCGGTAAGGAGCCCGACGAGGACATCAAAACGGCCGGCGAGAAGCTCTCCGAATCCTACGAGCGACTCGAGGACGACGACGCCGAGGCCGCGGTCGGCAACTGGAAGGAGTCGATCGACTACGTCGCGCGAGCGGCCGACTCCGCGGGGCGCAAGGCCCTGCGCCGCGTCGAGGACACGGTCTACCAGAACGTGATGACCCAGCTCGCGCCCTACTACTTCGACAACGAACTCGTCAGCGCGAACATCCAGCAGTCGACGCGCAACGGCGGGAACGGAGAGCGGTTCGTCTTCGAAGTCAACGTCAACGACGACGAACTCAAAGACGAGATCTCCGACAGCCTCGCGGAGTACGAAGACGAGATCGACCGCTGGCACGTCGAGGTCGAGAAGGACACCGACGCGGCCGAAGCCATCGAGGGCGCGGAGCCGCCGCCAGAACCCGACGACAACTCACGATCGACGACGAACTGAGCGCGATCGACCGTCACGAACCGGTGACCCGTCGCCGCTGCCGGCCGCAGGTCGGCACACACTTGTAGGGTCCGCTAATAGAACCCGGATAGATGGTCGATATCGCCACGCTGGGCACCTTCGCCGTGGCCGCGGTCGCGAGTCTCTTCATGGCCTGGGCGATCGGTGCCGGCTCGAGCGGCTCCACCCCGTTCGCGCCGGCGGTCGGCGCGAACGCGATTTCGGTGATGCGGGCCGGCTTCCTCGTCGGGCTGCTGGGCTTCGGCGGCGCGGTCCTTCAGGGGGCGAACGTCTCCGAGGCGGTCGGGACCGAACTGATCGGCGGGGTGACGCTGTCGTCGCTCGCCGCCACGATGGCCCTCCTCATTGCGGCCGCCCTCGTCGCGATCGGTATCTTCACCGGCTATCCGATCGCGACGGCGTTCACCGTGACCGGCGCGGTCATCGGCGTCGGCCTCGCGATGGGCGGCGATCCTGCGTGGGCCAAGTACACCGAGATGGCGACGCTGTGGATACTGACGCCGTTCGTCGGGGGCGGGATCGCGTACGCGGTCGCCCGGCTCCTCCGCGCCGAAGGGTTATCGGAGGCGTATCTCATCGTCGTGTTCGCCGGGCTCGTCGGCGCGATCGTCGCCAACGTCGAGTTCGCGCTGCTCGGACCGCCGGACGCTGGCGGGGCCTCGATCGCGCAGGTCGCGGGCGGCTGGCTCCCCGGTAGCGAAATCGTCGGCGTCGTCGGGGCCACGCTCGTGATCGCAGCGCTCTGGTCGGGCGCGATCGCGCTCGACCTCGGCAACGGCGTCGAGCGCGGCGAGCGCCACTTCCTGCTCGTCCTCGGCGGCCTCGTCGCCTTCTCGGCCGGCGGTAGTCAGGTCGGACTGGCGATCGGGCCGTTGATCCCCCTCTCGAGTCAGCTCGAGTTGCCGCTGCTCGCCATGCTCGTTGGCGGCGGCTTCGGACTCCTGCTGGGCTCGTGGACCGGCGCGCCGCGGATGATCAAGGCGATCTCGCAGGACTACTCCTCGCTGGGGCCGCGTCGGTCGATCGCGGCGCTCATCCCCTCGTTTATCATCGCGCAGGCCGCGGTCTTCTACGGCATTCCGGTCTCGTTCAACGAGATCATCGTCAGCGCGATCATCGGCAGCGGCTACGCAGCATCCGGTGCCGGCGGCGGCGTCAGCGCGCGCAAGATGGGCTTTACCGTTCTCGCGTGGATCGGCTCGTTGGCCGGTGCGATCGCCATCGGGTACGTCGGCTACGCCGCCATCGACGTAGTCGCGCTCTGATACGGTCTGCTGTAAATCATCTCAGGCGTACCCAGGACCTGCTTCCCGCGGTACGCCGGTAAACAGTTACAGCGTTCCGTACGACCCGGGCGACATCGAACGGTCTTTACACGACGGGTCGTGAGTTCGGGTATGAACGAGGACACCGTCCGCACTGGAGACGGGGCGGGAGACGGGACGATCCAGTGGCGGCGTGACGCCAGCACGTCGCGCACCGTCCGGCTCCTGTGGACCTTCGGCGTCGGCACCTTCTTCGCCGCGATCGGCATCGTCATCTGCTGGCGACTGTACCGGCTGGGCGGCGAGGCGTTCGGCGCGGTCGGCCGGATCGCGATCCTCGCGCTCATCGCCGGGAGCGCCGCGACGGTCGTCGCACTGGCCCTCGCCGGCGACACCGAAGGCCACTTGGAGCGCGCCGCCGGGCCGCTTCCGTTCGACGCCCCGTCGGGAACGAGCGCCGACCGGGCGGTCGACGCTGCGGTCGGAACGGTCGCGATGGGCGCGATCATCGGCGTCCTGATGGGCGTCGGCCGGTACGTCTCGCAGAACGAACTGCTGGCCGTCGGGGCTGGCCCGTTCACCGGGCTGGCCGCCCTGTTCCTCCCGCTCGCACTGGGCGCGCTCGTTCTCGCGTCGTTTCTCCAATCGGTCGGCACGCTCGACGGCGAGGAGGAGGCGATCTACCTCTACGAACCCGACCAGCGCGTCGACCTCGAGGTCATCACGGACGTCTCGATCCGTCAGCTAGGGGATATCGCCATACTCAGTCTCGACTACGCCCAGCCCGGCGGCCAGTACGTGCAGGGGCCGCGCCGGATCGTCGTCCCGCCCGCGGTCGCCCGCGACGTGGCGGCGCTCGTCCGGTCGCAGTCCTGATTCGACGGGGCGCCGCTACGGTTGCGTATCGTTTTCGTCGACCTCGAGCGGCGCAGTTTCGTCTTCCTCGTCGGGCTCGGGTTCTTCTTCGACGATCTCGAGTTTCCGGAGCCGCGCCTTCATGATGCGGGTGTTCTCGACGCTCTCGACGGTGATGCGGACGCCATCGTAGGTGATCTCTTCGCCCTCCTCGACCAGCCGGCCCGCGCGGTTGAAGATGAAGCCGGCGATGGTCTCGAACTCCTGGCCCTCCGGGAGGTCGATCTCGAGGGCCTCGTTGACGTCCTCGATGTTGACCTCGCCGCGGACGAGAACGGTGTCCGCGTCGATCTCCTCGATGGGCTGTTCCTCGCCGCCCTCTAAGATCTCGCCGACGATCTCCTCGATCATGTCCTCCATGGTCACCAGCCCCTCGGTGGTGCCGAACTCGTCGATGACGATCGCCATGTGCATCCGGTTTTCGCGCATCTCAGAGAGGAGTTCGTCGACGTTTTTCGACTCGGGGACGTGCAGCGTCGGCTGGATGAGATCGCCGAGTTCGATCTCGTCGTCGCCGGTCTCGCCGTAGTTGAGATCGCGGACGAGGTCGCGGATGTGCGCGACGCCCAGCACGTTGTCGAGGCTACCCTCGTAGACCGGGACGCGAGCGTGACCGCTCTGGATACAGGTCTCGATGGCCTCGTCGATGCCGGCGTCTTTCGGCACCGCCGTCATGTCGAGTCGCGGCGTCATGACTTCCTTGACGATCGTGTTGTTGAAGCGGAAGATCCGCTGGAGCATCTCGTGTTCTTCTTCCTCCAAGACGCCCTCGCGCTCGCCGGACTCGATCATCTCCTGGATCTCGTCGCGGGTGACGTAGGGGGCCTCGATGGCACCCGTCGAACCGGTGAGGCGGTTGATCTGGCGAGTGAGATAGTCGAAGAGGATGACGAGCGGGAACATCAGGCGCTCGGCGGCCTTCAGCGGCCGGGCGACCTGAATCGACCAGGATTCGGTGTTTTCGACCGCGTACGATTTCGGCGCGCTCTCGCCGAACAGGAGGACGACGGCGGTGATGCCGAACGTCGCGAACAGGACGGCCGTCAGCCCGCCGAAGTAGAGCCCGAGGATCGCCGTCGCGATCGACGACATCGCGATGTTGACGATGTTGTTCCCGACGAGGATCGTCACGAGCAGGCGATGGGGGTCTTCTTTCAGCGCCTTGACTCGCTCCGCACCCGGAATCTCGTCCTCGACCATCCCCTCGACGCGGTGTTTCGGAATGGAGAACAGCGCGATTTCCGAAGAGGAGAAGAAGCCGGAGAGCCCGATCAGGACGGCGACCGCGAGCGCACCGAGGACGGTCACCACCGACTGCTCGATCTCGAGCCCCACCACTGGGACCTCGTATGCAGCCAACACGACCTCGGGGGGCGGAGACAACGCCATTGATGTACAGCGTTATGGCTGGATCGGTTAACCGTTTCCCATTTGACGGCCAATGACGGCTATCGCCGCCGCCGACGACACGTTTACCCGGCCGTTTACCCTACGTGTGGGTATGAGCGCACCCGACGACCCACCGATCACGTTCTACCGGCTCCAGGGCTGTCCGTTCTGCGAACGGGTCACCCGGCGGCTGCACGAGTACGATCTCTCGTACCGATCGCGATTCGTCGAACCGATGCACTCCGAACGGGACGTCGTCAAGCGCGTCGCCGGCGTCCGCACCGTTCCCGTCGTCGTCGACGAGAACACCGGCGTCACCATGGCCGAAAGCGCGAACATCGTCGACTACCTCGAGTCGACCTACGGCGAGGGCGACCGCCCCGACGCGGCCGCGGCGGACGCGGGAGGTGACGACTGATGCCCGACTTCGAGGTCGTCGAGTTGGATCCGGCGGATCATCCCGGGCCCGGCGATGAAGCGCCCGACTTCACCCGCCCGCTGGTCACCGACGAGTTCTGGGAGGACCGGACCCTCTCGGAGTTCGTCAGCGAGAGCGACGGCACGACCATCCTGGTCTTCACGCCGATGACCGGCTCGTTCCTCGCGAAATACGTCTGGGACGAACTCGCGGAGCGCGAGTGGGACGAACGCGCGGACCGAGTCGTCGGCGTCACGGCCTCGACCCCCTACGGCATCAAACGGTTCCTCGAGGCCAACGACTACCCGTTCCGCTTCTTCACCGACCCCGGCAACGAGGTCGCCGAGTCGTACGGGATCGCCCACGAACTCGACGGGATGACCGGCGTCAGCGAACCCCGCGTCGCCTTCTTCGCGCTCGACGGCGACCGCACCGTCGAGGGCGCGTGGGTCGCCACCGACTGGCCCGAGTTCCCCGACTACGACGACCTCGAGTCGGAACTCGGGCTCGCATAGCGACCGTCGCGTTCGCGACGCCGAGCGATACTTTTTTGGGCGAAATAGGCCGACTTCGAACCGAATGAGCGAGTTCGACCGCGCCGCCGAGGCGATCGAGGCAGGGGAGCTCGTCGTCTACCCGACAGAGACGGTCTACGGTCTCGCCGCGGATGCGCTCGACCCCGCCGCCGTCGAACGCGTCTTCGAGGTGAAGGGACGGGACCGCTCGAAGCCGATCTCCTTTGCCGTCCCGTCGGTCCCATCGGCGCTGCAGCACGTCCGCGCGACCGAGCGAGAGCGTCAGTTCATGGCGACGTTTCTCCCTGGGCCCGTGACGGTCCTCTGTCGACGGCGCGAGAGCGTCCCCGACGAACTGACCGCGGGTCGGGACCGCGTCGGCGTCCGCGTCCCGGACCACGAGGTCGCGCTCCGGCTCTGCGAGCGGGCCGGCACGCCGATCACGTCGACCAGCGCGAACGTCAGCGGTCGTGAGAGCGCACGCCGGCCCGCCGACCTCGATTCCGAAATCCGTGAGGCGGCGGCGGTCGTCCTCGACGACGGCGAAACCGAGGGTGGGACCGAGAGCACCGTCGTCGACGTCTCGAGCGAGACGATCCACCGCCGCGGCGCGATGGCCGACGAGATCGAGGCCTGGCTCGAGCGCCACGACTAGCCACGGCGAATTACCGACGCCGGATCGGAGGGAGTATCGAACGCCGGTCCCATGTCGAACGTTGGCCACCGCGCCGACGGACTCCGTTTCGTCCTTCAATTCCGCTCTCGGATGGTGTCGAACATCCGTCTTTTCTTCGCTCTGCCAGCGTTTCATTTGCCTCGTTTATCGTGACGAGCGCTCAGATTTGAGCGTATAAAAGTATCTGCCCGTTTCTCTCGCTATCGGTTCGAAGTAACGCTTTTCAGAGGGTTCGTTGAAAACGGGTTGTCGATACAATGATAGAGAATGCCAAGCGCAGTCGTACGGGCTCGAAACCCGATCCAGACGTCACACCATGATCGACCTCGAAGAGACGTTCATTTTCGACGCCGTCGTTCACGCGTACAATCTCGCCCCGTCGAACTACCGAAACGAACAGCACGCGCGGGGAATCACCGATATGATCTTCGGAACCGTCGACGAGGCCTCACCGCCCGGGTACCGGGTAACGCGCGACGGATACGTGCGAAACTGGAGCGTCGAGGAGACGGCGAACATGCTCTTCCTCGAGAGCGATACCGACATGGCGACGTTCCAGTCGCTTCCGCTGTACGCCTTTCACGATGGGTTGACGGCGAACGAGAACTGCGTCGAGGCCGTCGAGGAGTACCCCGAACGGTTCCTCGGCTTCGCCAACATCGATCCGCTCCGGGACGGGTGGGAGGAATCGCTCGAAGAACAGGTCGAGGCCGTCGATCCGGTCGGACTGAAGCTCTACCCCTCTCACTGGGGCGAAGACCACCACGAGGGATGGCGCATGGACGACGAATCGGTCGCCTACCCAGTCTTCGAGAAGGCGAAATCGCTCGGCATCGACCTGATCGAAGTCCACAAGGCCATTCCCTTCGGCCCGGTGCCCCGGGATCCCTACCACCCGGGCGACGTCGACGACGCCTGCGCGAACTTCCCCGAACTCGACTTCGGCCTCGTCCACGGCGGGCTTGCCTTCACCGAAGAGACCGCCTGGCAGATGGCTCGGTTCCCGAATCTGCACATCAACATGGAGACGCTGGGCGTCCAGTTGGCGGCGAACGAGCGGGCCTTCGCCGAGACGATGGCAAAGATCATCAGCATCGGCGGCGAGGCCGTCCTCGACAGGATGTACTGGGGGTCGGCAGCGATGGCGTACCACCCACAGCCGGAACTCGAGGCGCTCCGTGACTTCGAGTGGCCAGACGACATCGCTCGGCGAGGGATCGACTTTGGAGAGATGCCGGAGATCAGCGACGAACACAAGCGGAACCTCCTCGGACGCAACTACGCGGACCTCGTCGGGTTAGACATCGACGAAGCTCGCGAGCGACTCGCGGACGACTCGTTCAGCAAGCAGACGAGCGAAGACGGGCTCGCAGATCCCTTCTCGACGACGAAAGCGGCCCCGGAGGTGTACTGACGTGAGTCCGGATCCGTCTCCGCTCGAGGTGCGCGCGCAACTCGACCAGATCGTCGATCCCTGCAGCGAGGCTCGCGGGACGGACATCAGCATCGTCGAGATGGGGCTCCTCAAGAAGATCGAGATCGACGACGGGACGGTCCACGTCCAGCTCCGCATCACGTCGCCGTCGTGTATGATGGTGGGATATTTCATCGAGCAAGCGAACGAGCGCGTCGGCAGCCTGCCGGGCGTCGAGGACGTGACGCTGGAAACGGACGCGGGCCTCTCCTGGAGCGAAGAGATGATGTCCGAAACCGCGAAAGAGCGGCGAGCGGAACACCAGCAGGCGCTGGCCGACCGGTATCACGAGGAACGAAACGCGGGCCGAGCGGCTCCCTCCTCGGAGGACTGATTCGGAATCACCCGGCTATCTGAGCCCCAGCATCGATCGCAAGGTTCGCGTTTTGACGCCGCACTCGGCGGCGAACTCGCAGGACTCGCACTTCGAGCGACTGGACGACCGAGCCGGTGGACCGTCCAGCTCGCGGACCGCCCGCAGCGCGCGTCGGTACCGTGCCTTCCGCCGAGTCGTCAGCTCGAGCGAGCGGATCTCGCCGTAGGCCGGATACTCGAGCCAGGCCCGGTCGACCGACTCGCCGTGTTCCCAGGACAGCGCTTTCGCGGCCGCGACCGCGTGGACCGACTGGGGCTCCCAGACGCCGTTTTCGGGCGGCTCGCCCGTCGAGAGCAGGACCGGCTCGAGCGGCTCCGCGAGCACCTTGTGGACGACGCCGCGGCAGTGGCGGCCGGCCGCGAACACGTCTCGATCGTGGGGATTCCGGAGCCGGTCCCAGTGACCCGCGTCCACGAGTCGGTCGCGGGTGGTCGTCAGCCGGTCGCGATACCGGACGGCCGAGATAGCGATCGGTTCGCGCTCGAGTTCGTCCGGCGGAGCCTCGAGGAGGGCTTCGTACCGGGACTCGAGTCCTCGAATCGACTCGACCTCCGGCGGCGGCGCGCGATCCTCGTCGGGCAGCGCTCGCTGATAGTAGCACTTTCGCGGGCAGTAGGCGGCGGTCCGGAGGTCGCTGAACGAGACGTGCGCACGGGTCACGGGCCGTCTGGCCGCGGCTTGGTATAAGAAGTCTCGGCGAGTCGTCACCAACGGTACAGCGGTCGGCGGGGAACGCATCGCAGTATCCGCGAGCGAACGAAAGCGCGGCGCTGCGCGCCGCGCAAAGACGAGCGGCGTACGCCGCGAGTCGAGTAAGCGAGCGGGCCGACGACCGATGTGAAGAGCGCGGCGCTACGCGCCGCGGATAGGTGAACGGCGAAGCCGTGAGCCAAGCGGCGCGTAGCGAGCCGAAACGGAGGGAGGAGTGCTTTTGATCAACCGTTTGCCGAGGGACGGCGCGTTGGCGGCAGCCATGCTGCCGTCGACGCGGCAGACCGCAGAGCAAAAGGTTGGCTCTAGAAGTCCACGTCCGTCTCCATCCCATCGGTCGCGTCCTCGAGGCCGTCCTCGCGGAGGTCGGACGCCATTCGCTCGGAGAGCTCGGCGTCGGCGAGGACGCTATCGAACTCGTCGCGGTAGCGGTCGTTGGCGGCTCGAGACTGGTCTTCCGCTTCGGCGACGCGGCGGTAGCGGCGGATCTGGGGCTCGTTGACGCCGTACTCCGCGGCCAACGTGGCGTCGTCCTCCTCTCGGTCGCGGATCGCCGCGAGGTCGACCTCGTCGGCGTCGTCCTCGCCCACCAGATGGAGCGTCATTCGGGCCTCGAAGACCTCGTCCTCGTCGACACCCAGTTCCTCGGCGATGTCGGCGTCGCTCCGCTCGTCGTAGAAGCCTCTGGCGACCGTGAGTAGCTCGTCGTTCGAGAGTTCAGTCTCGAACCCGTAGCGTTCGCGCATCTGCTGGACGACGCTCTCGAGGCGCTCCTCGTCGGTCCGTTCGTCGCGCTCGAGAGAGCCGCGGGTGTTCTCCTGGGATTCGGTGACGGTTTCCTCGCCGTCGGTGACGTCGGTGAAGATATCTCGGAGTTCCTCGGTCTTGTCGTTCATGGATGGACACTCCCGACGGGCGGCTATTTAAGCCTGTTGCCAGATCACGTTGGGCGGTCGAATCGAACATGGTCAACTATTATAAACTCAGAATTACGTGAAGATTTTCGCAAGACGGCGACGAGGGGCCCAGGCAGGCGGTGTGGCAAGAATTAAGTCACAGCCCTGCCCCTCATTGCACATGCGCGCATTAGCACAGTCGGGCGTGGCGAGGGAGACGTACTGGGGGATCACCAGCGTCGAGTACGCGGTGTTCTATTTCCTCGCGTTCGTCGCCATCGCCGTCCTCGTCTACGGCGTCTATCGGCGGTTCGCCCGTTACGCCGAGGGCGACGACGACTCGTTCGCCCGCCTCAACGACCTGCCGGATCGGATCGTCAGCAGCGCTAAAATCGTCCTCTCGAACGAGAAACAGTTCAACAGGGATCTCTACGGCGGTTTGATGCACTCCTTTATTCTCTGGGGATTCCTGACGCTGTTGATCGCGACGACGATCATCGCGGTCGATCAATACGCCTTCCAGAAGATCTTCCATATGACCTTCTGGGAGGGCGACTTCTACCTCGCCTACTCGTTCATCGTCGATGCCATGGGCCTGTTGTTCGTCGTCGGCATCGGGATGGCGATGTACCGCCGGTACTGGGTTCGGAACCACCGGCTCTGGGACCGGCATACCTCGATGGAGGACGACATCTTCATCTGGACGCTGGTCGCGCTCGGCGTCGGCGGCTTCCTGCTCGAGGGGCTGCGCGTCTACAGCGCCGGTATTCCCGACTACGAAATCGTCAGTTTCGTCGCCTACGGGATGGCGCTCGGCTTCGAGGCGATCGGACTGCCGACGCTCGGCCCCGAACAGGCCGGGCTCAACGGCGCCGGGTTCAACGTCGAGAACCTCCACTGGCTCGCGTGGTGGACCCACTCGCTGATCGCCTTCTTCTTCATCGCGTGGATCCCCTACGCCAAGCCGTTCCACATGATCTCCTCGTTCGCGAACGTCGTCACCCGGGACGAGAAGGCCGGCCAGCGCCTGCCCAACGTCCCCTCGGATCTGGACGCGACCAACGCCGAGTCCATCGACGACTTCACCTGGAAGGAGATCCTCGACCAGGACGCCTGTACCAAGTGCGGTCGCTGTTCGTCGGTCTGTCCCGCGAAGGCCTCCGACCGCCCGCTCGACCCGCGTAACGTCATCCTCGACCTGAAGTCCTACCGCGAAGACCTCGAGGCCGGCGGCGAAGAGCAGCCGATCATCGCCGACGGCGGCACGAGCGTCATCAACGCCGAGACGATGGAGTCCTGTATGGCCTGTATGGCCTGCATGGACGCCTGTCCCGTCGAGATCGAGCACCTCAAGAGCTTCACCCGGCTCAACCGCCAGATGACCGATCAGGGCGACGTCGCCCCCAGCATGCAGGACGTCTTCCAGAACGTCATGCAGAACGGCAACACCTTCGGCGACTCGCCGCGCAACCGTGGCGACTGGACCGACGAACTCGAGTTCGACGTCACCGACGCTCGCGAGGAAGAAGTCGACTACCTCTGGTACGTCGGCGACTTCCCGAGCTACGACGAGCGCAACAAGCAGGTCGCCCGCTCGCTGGCGACGATCCTGAAGGAGGCCGATGTCAGCTTCGGCATCCTCTTCGACGACGAGAAGTTCGACGGCAACGACATCCGCCGCGTCGGCGAGGAACTGCTCTACGTCGAACTGGCCGGCCACCACGTCGAGACGTGGGAGGACTGCGAGTTCGACAAGATCGTCTGTACGGACCCCCACTCCTACAACACCTTCAAGAACGAGTATCCGGAGGTCAACTTCGACGAGTTCTCGGACGACCCGATGATGCCCTTCGAGTACGACGAACAGTGGAACGAGGACGGCGAAATCGAGGTCTACCACTGGACCCAGGCCGTCGAGGAACTCGTCACCGACGGCAAACTCGACCTGAACGGCACCGAACTCGATTACACGGTCACCTACCACGATCCCTGCCATCTGGGTCGGTACAACGACGAGTACGAAGCCCCGCGTGAACTCATCAAAGCGACTGGCTGTACGCTCGACGAGATGCCCCGCAACCGCGCCAACTCCTTCTGCTGTGGCGGCGGCGGTGGCGGCCTCTGGATGGACTTCGAAGAGGAGCCCAAACCCAGCGAGGAGCGGATCCGGGAGGCGCTCGAGGACACCGACGCCGGCAGCGGCGTCGAGAAGTTCGTCGTCGCCTGCCCGATGTGCATGACGATGTACGAGGACGGCCGCAAGACCGGCGGCTACGAGGAGGAGATCGAGATCGTCGACGTGGCCGAACTCATCGTCGAGGCGATCGGGAAGGAGAACGAAGCGAAGGTCGAAGTCGCCGCCGACTGACCAACTCCCTGTTAACTCCGGTTCTCCAACCGAATCGTATTGGACGGGTTTTCACGAAAACAGCTGCCACCGGAAGGACAGTACTGACTGGTCGGCTACGATGGGGAATCGTCACGGAACTGTTCGATCACCGCGGCTTTCGACTCGGAAGTAAACAGAACGATCCGCTCGAGGAGGACCCGTCTCGATATGTCCCGGCCCGTCTCGCGGCGGATCTCCCCCTGCAGTCCCTCGAGACGGTCGGTCGTCTCCCCCGTGATTCGGCTAACAGGCGCATTTATTGACGCCCGATAGCCGTTAGAAACGTTTCTGCTCTCGCTGACGGGGAAAACCAGCTAACTGTAGTGATTCGGCGGCTAGTCGGAACGGCCGATCGAAGCCGAAGCGTCGGTGGCGGCATCGACCCGTTTCGTTTCGCGGACGTACTCGAGGAAGTTGTCGAAGACGAGTTTCGCCTCGCAGGATTGCTGGTAGTTTGCCTCGGTGATTTCATCGAGGATCGACTCGCGGCGTTCGACGGAGAGTTCCTTGCGGTGGACGAGTTCGCGGGCGGTTTTGCTGTCGTACTCGGGGTGGAACTGGACGCCGAAGACGCGGTCCTTGCGGAAGCCGTGGTTGGAGTAGTCGTTCTCGGCCAGTGGCTCGGCACCGGACGGGAGTTCGGCGACCTCGTCGGAGTGGCTGGTGAACGCGAGGAAGGTGTCGTCGATACCGTCGAACAGCCGCGACTCGCCGAGCCGATCGATCTCGCTGTAGCCGACCTCGTAGACGCCCATGTCGGCGACGGTACCGCCGAGCACGTCGGCCAGTAGCTGGTGGCCCCAGCAGACGCCGAGGAAGGGGACGCCGCGATCGATCGCTTCGCCGACCCACTCCTTGACCGGCCGCATCCAGTCGTCGTCCCAGTAGACCGACGAGCGGGAGCCGGTAACTACCGCGCCGTCGTAGTCGAAGTCGTCGGGGACCGTGCCGTCGGTGGCGTCGAACTCGGCCAGCGAAGCGTCGAGTTCGCGCCGGAAGTTCCGCGTCGTGTTCTCGTCCCGATGGGCCGCGTTCAGGACGGCGATTCGGAGCTGACTCATTGGACGCTAGTGGCGACTCGAGTAGAATAGGCCTTGTGCACGGTGCCGTCGTTGCCGTGACCGCTGACGCGGTCGCGGCGTCGGTCACCGTACGATCCGTCGGTCACTGCGGGTAGTAGTTCCCGTCCCCGTCCCGGCGGAACCGGTCGCCGGTATCGAACCAGCCGTCGGCGAACCGGCCGCGCTCGTCGACTACGTCGTCAGTCTCGAGATCGGCGGGTTCGTCCCAGTCCTCGTCGTCGGTTCCGGCAGCCGTTACGTAACCGTCGGCGACCATCGGCCCTGCAAGCTGGAGGCGGCCGGTCGCCGCGCCCTCGAGTCCGTCGCCCGTTTCGTCGATCAGCCGAGCGCGACAGTCGGGGACGGGCCGACCGACGCTCGCATTCTCGCCGCTCGAGCCGTCCCGGTCGCCGTCGAACCCCTGACTCAACGCAGTCGGACACTCGAGGCGGCCGTACGCCCGCGCGACCGGCACGTCGTGCTCACGGTAGGGGGCGACGACGTCGTCAGCGACGGCTCCCTCGCAGACGACGCGCTCGAGCGAGTCGACCGCGTCCCCGAACTCGGCTTCGGCCGCGATGTCGCGGATCGACCTCTCGCGACCGGCGAGGAACGTCGCATCTTCTGCGGCCATCGCGATTGCGGCGTCGCCGGGATCGAACGCCCGGTCGAGCAGGAGCGTCCCGCCGACGCACAGCGTCGACAGCGCGACGCGAACCAGCCCGTCGGCGGCCGACAGGCGCGTCGTGAGGGGGACGACGTCGTTCGCGGCGAGCCCCCACGCGGCGACGGCCGTGCGGCAGTTGCGCTCTATGGCGTCGGCCGAGTAGCCGGCGACTGGCCGCCCCGAGTCGCCGTGGAGGGCCAGGAGCGGGCTCTCATCCGACCGGCGGTCGTCGAGATCGATGGAATCGCGCTTCGTCTCAGTCAGTTCCTCGAGCGTCACCGCGCGATCGAACGGGATCGACCGCATCAGGTCGCGCTGGGCCGCCTCGCCGACGACGAGGGTCGGCTCGAGGACGTCGAACGGCCGCTCGACCGAGGCCGGCGTCAGCAGATGGGAGACCGGCGCGACGGTCGCCCCGAGCCGCCGGCACGCGAAAAAAAGCGCGAGCGAGGCGACCCGGTTGCGCGTGACCAGACAGACGGTATCACCCGCGTCGACACCGCGCGTCGCGAGGCGCTCGGCCGTCCGCGTCGCGATCGTCGACAGCCCCTCGTACGTGACTCGATCCTCGTCGATCGTCTCCGCGGGGGCGTACAGCCGCTCTTCGGAGATATCGACGACCGCCGTCCGATCAGGGAACTGCGCCGCCCGACGCGCCAGCGAGAGAGTCACGATGCAGCCTCCCACGCTCGAGCACGTAGTAGGCAGGGGGTCAGTCGCAAGCACGGCAGTCGATCGTCGGCGAGACTCGGGGACGGTAGCCGGCGGGGCCGCCGGGATCACCGTTCCGGCGCGCTGCTCGAAACGCGAGGGATGAGCGAACGAACAGCGTGAGTGAGCGAATCGGCTGGGGAGGGCGCGGCGGTCTCGTGTCGCCACGGTCGGCGAGTCATTGCCGTGACTGGTTCAACGTATTCGAGCGGGGCGGTCAGTCGAACTGAGGCCGGACATCCACCGACGAATCACGTCGAATCGTCCGTCTGCGCCTCGAGGAATCCCAGCAGCCGATCGTTGACGGTCCGCGAGCGTTCGACGAAACAGAGGTGCCCCGCCCCCTCGAGTTCCGCGAACTCCCCGCGAGGCAGCCCCCGCGCCAGTTCCCGGCCCGCGTCGGTCGAGACCAGTTCGTCCGCGCCGCCGTGGAGTACCCGCGTCGGCTGGGTCACCTCGATCAGCCACTCCGTCGCGTCGAACCCCTCGAGCGCCGCCACCTGTGCCTCCCAGCCCGCCCGATCCGCATCGCCGTCGGCCCGCCAGTCGACGATGCCGTCCACCACGTCGGGCTGGCTCTCGAGAAACTCGGCCGAGAGTCCGGCCTCGAGCGACCGGCGAAGCGCGTCCCGATCGTCCGGCGGGGCGAAGAGGGGATCGAGGTCGAACGCCTCGCCCCGTGCCGCGGTCCCGAACAGCGAAAGCGTCGCGACGCGGCTCGAGGTTCGGGCCGCCGCCAGCGCGACCGCGCCGCCGAGACCACAGCCCGCGAGGTGGACGTTGCGAAACCCGCAGTCCGCGAGGATCGACTCGAGGTCGGCGACGAGCGTCTCGAGGTCGTAGGGCCCGACCGGGGCGTCCGAGCGACCGGTTCCCCGGAGGTCCCAGACGACGGCCTCGTAGGGACCGGCGACGGCGGCGTGTTGCCAGCCCCAGAGCCAGCCGCCGAGGCCGGCTTCGGGGACGAAGACGACCGGCTCGCCCTCGCCGGCGCGGTCGTAGTACAGCGAGACCGATCCGTTCGATACAGTGGGCATGGGTGAGTCGAGAGGGTCAGCGGTGAAAGAAGGGGACGGTTTCGACTCGAGCGCGACTCGGGTCCGGTTCAGGCGTTCAGGACCTGTCGAAGGATGTCGGGGGCGTCCTCGAGCGCCTCGTCGAGATCCTCGACGTTCGGCCCGCCGCCCTGCGCGAAGTCCGCCGGCCCGCCGCCGCCGCCACCGACGCGGCCGGCGAGTTCGCCGACGACTTCGCCGGCGTTGACGCCGACGCCGTCTGGGACGGCGACGACGAACTGGGCGCCGCTCTCGCCGCTCCCCAGCACGGCGATCTTGCCGTCCTCGGCGAGGGCGTTGGCGGTCGCGCGGAGTTCGTCCATGTCGGCGTCGATTCGGTCGACGACGGCGGTCGTGTCACCGACCTCGACTTCCTCGCCGCTGCCACCGCCGCCGGCGCGGGCCTCGGCGAGCTGTTCTTTCAGGTCCTCGATCTGCTTGCCGCGGTCCTTCCACTCCTCGAAGAACCGCTCGGCGGTGTCGGGGACCTCCTCGGGCGAGACGTCGAGGATCTCGGCGGCCTCGTAGAGGGCGTCCTCCTTCGTCTGCGTCGCCTCGATGGCGGCCTCGCCGGCGGCGAAGGTGATGCGTTCGACGCCGTCCTGAACGCGCTCGGTGGAGAGTACCTTGATCGCGCCGATGTCGCCGGTGCGGGCGACGTGGGTACCGCCGCAGGCCTGCACGTCCTCGTCGACGGTGATCAGCCTGATCTGCTCGCCCGGCGGGATGCCACCCTGGTAGAGGTCGAAGCCGTGCTCGGCCTCGGCGTCGTGGCGGTCGGGCCACTCCTGAGAGACCGCGGTGTTGGCCATGACGATCTCGTTGGCGCGGTCCTCGATCTTCTTGACGTTCTCACGGGAGATGCGGTCGTAGTGGCGGACGTCGATCCGAGAGCTCTCGACGCCCTTCTGGGCACCGGCCTGCCGGATGTGCTCGCCGAGTACCTGTCGGGCGGCGTGGATGACGATGTGGGTCGCCGTGTGGTGGCGCATGAGCTGCCGGCGGCGTTCGCCGTCGATCTGTCCGTTGACCAGTTCCCCCTTCCCGGGGTTCTCGTCGGTCCGGTGGAGGATGACGTCGTCGACGATCTGGACGTCGTCGACCTCGACCGTCGTATCGTCGGTCGAGAGCGTCCCCGTGTCCGAGGGCTGGCCACCGCCTTCGGGGTAGAACATCGTCTGATCGAGGACGACGTCGTACCCCTCCTCGCGCTCGAAGACGTCGAGGACGACCGCCTCGAACTGGGTGCGCTCCTGATCGTCGTAGTAGAGCTTCTCCGTCTCGGGGAGGTCCTCGAAGCGCTCGTCCTCGCCTTCCTCGGCCTCGAGGACCGCCTCCGGCGTGTCGTGGCGCTTCGCGACGAGGCTGTAGAAGTCGTCCGGCACGTCGACCTCGGCGCCGGTCTCCGCGGCGATCTCGGCGACCATGTCCGGCTGGATGCCGTGGGAGTCGTAGAGTTCGATCAGTTCGTCGGTCGGAATCGGCTCGCCTTTCTTCGCGTACTCCTCGGCCAGCGTCTCGACCCGGCGGCCGCCGCGTTCGAGCGTCTCGCGGTACTTCTCGACCTCGGTGCGGACGATATCGCGGATCGTGTCGCGGTTCTCGTACTCCAAGCGCTCGGCTTGCATGTCGACGAGTTCGTCCAGCGGTGCGTCGACGCCGGCGGTGTCACAGAGGCGCTTGGTGCGTCGGAGGACCATCCGCGCGAGATAGCCCGTCCCGACGTTCGAGGGGACGATGCCGTCGCCGAGCATGTAAGCGAGGGTGCGACAGTGGTCCGCGATCGCGTAGATGTCCTCGAGGGGCTCCATGAGCTCCTCGAGTTCCCCGGCGTCGACGCCGAGTTCGCCGGCGATCTCGCTGCGGGCGGTCTCCATGTCCTCGGCCTCGTCGATGTCCATGTGGCCCGCGAGTTTGGCGGCCCGATGAATGAGGTCGGCCTCCTCGTCGGTGTGCTCGAGTCCCGCGTTGTCCTTGAGGAACGCGATCATGTCGGGGTAGACCGCCTCGTAGACGGTCGGGGTGCCCTGGGAGACCCAGGTCCAGCGCTCGAGCCCGTAGCCGGTGTCGACGATGTAGGTGTCCATCGGGCTGTAGCGGTTCCCGTCTTTCATCTCGTACTCGCCGTCGGGGTCCTGCTCTAGGGACATGAAGACCAGCGTGGCGAGTTCGACGCCGCGGTAGATGACCTCGATCGCGGGGCCAGCGTTACCGCCGCCGACCCACGGGTCCTCGATGTAGATGACCTCCTCGAGATCGACACCCAGCGACTCGAAGAAGCCGTCGCAGAGCTCGACAGTGCGGTCCTTCCAGTAGACCTCGCCCTCGTAGGCGTACTCGCCCTCGGCGTCCTCGCGTGCGTTGAAGGCGTGGTGGGCCATCATCTCGAAGGCCATCGTGTGCCGACCGGTCTTGCCGACGTTGTCGATGTCCTGCATCCGGATGCAGGGCTGGGAGACGCACAGCGGGTTCGCCGGCGGCGGCGTCTCGCCCGACGTTACGAGCGGCTGGAAGTCGTAGATCGACGCCTGGGTTAGCAACACGTCGTCGCGCCAGCGGTTCGCCGCGACCGGGTAGGGATCGATTCGCTCGTGATCGTTGGCCTCGAAGTAAGAGAGAAAGGCCTCGCGCATCTCCTCGAGGCTGTAGGAGCCATCGAACCCGGAATTGTCGATGAAGCCGTACTCCTCGCAGGGCGGCTCGCCGCAGGTCACCCTGTCGTCGTCGCGTGTCCAGAAGTGAGCCCCACACTCCGTACACTCCTTGCGCTCGAACCCTTCCTCCTCGAAGTACTCGAGGCGGTATTCCTCCGCCAGTTCGCTCATTACGCGTCTAGTGGCCCTGCAGCGCGTAAAACAGTTCCGCAAATCGGGCCGCGAGGCTGTCGTCGGCCGTCCCGCGATCGAACCAGGGCGGTCGGTTCCATGACGGATCCCGACCGTCGCGACTGAGTCGAAAGACCGTCGTTTGAGGGGGCACGGCGGCTATCGCCGGGGCTAACTCAGCGATCGATACGTCCAGTAGACCCATTAGGCTGGCGTGTCGTTGTCACGGAGAGAGCGAACCAGATTCCGACGGAATGACACAGCCGCCAGCGACCACCCGACCGCGGACGATCCTCTACGTCGCCGCGACCGACGCGGCCGCCAGCGACGGCGCTGAATCGCTCGAGGCGGTCGATTCGAGCACCGAGCGATCCGCCCGACCGGCGACGACGGTCGAGCGCGTCAGGGACTGGGCACCCGGGGTCGACTGCGTCGTCTTCGCCGAGACGCCGACGACCGCAGCGGGCTCGACCCTGCTCGAGGTGGCCGACGCCTGCGGCGAGACGCCGCTGATTCTCTTTTGCGATCCGTCGTACGCGCCGACGGCCGCCCGGTCGACAGACGGCATCGACGGCTACGTCCGCCGCGACACCGACGACGCCGTCGCGCACCTCGCGGACGAGATCGAGTGGGTGTGTCACGGGAACGGAAGCGAGGGCGACTCCGGCGGGGACGAACCGATCGTCGCGACCGGTAAGAGGGCGACGACGACCCCCGGACCGGAAGATCGGCTCCTCGAGGCGGTCCCCGAACTCGTCGCCCGCCGCGACCGCGACCGGCTCTTCGAGGTCGTTGTCGAGGCCGCAGCCGACGCGCTCGAGCGTGACCGCTGCTGGCTGTCGACGGTCCACTTCGGCGATCTCGTCCCGCGAGCGACCGCGTCGGGGGTTTCGGAGGACGACCTCGAACCCGTGGCGCGAACGGGGTCGCTCGGCGACCTCCTCCGAACGGGCGAGCCGGTTTGCATCGACGACCTCGCGGACGACGACCGGCTGAGCGCCCCGCTCGAGGGAGTCTCAGCGCTGTGCTGCGTGCCCGTCGGCGACATCGGGGTTCTGCAGGTCGCCGCCGACGAGACGGCTGCGTTCGACGAGGACGACGTCGATCTGCTCTCGACGTGGGGACGGGTCGCGGCCGCGGCCCTCGAGCGGATCGACGCCGAGGAGAGCCAACGCAGGGAACTGGAGCGACTCCGGGAGATGCGGGACCGACTCGCGGTCGAACGCGACGAACTGCAAGCCGAACGCGACGGGTTGGCGGCCGAGCGCGACCGCTACCGGTCGCTGTTCGAAAACGTGCCCGAACCGGCGATCCGCTACGAAATCGATGCCGGCCAGCCGGTCGTCAGAACTGTCAACGATACATTCACCGAGGTGTTCGGCACCGAGCCCGAATCGGTCGTCGACAAACCCGTCGACGAGGACACCGTCCCGCCGGGACTCGAGCACCGGCGGGCGACGCTGCTCGAGTCGCTGCGATCCGGCGAGCGCCGCCAGCTCGTCAGTCGCCGGGAGACCGCCGATGGCGTCCGCGAGTTCCTGCTCACGCTGATCCCGCTCGAGGCAAACGCCAACGCCGACGCCGACGGCGGCAGCGGCGGTGACGATGCCGAGAGCGGCGCGGCCGACGCCGCGGACCACAACCCCGAAGGGCTGATCATCTACAGCGACGTGACCGAGCACAACCGCCGGGAGCGCGAACTGGCCGCCGCCGAATCGCGTCTCGAGAGGATCGCGGAGCTGATCGACGACGACGTGCGCACGCCGCTGAACGTCGCCCGCGGCTACCTCGAGCTCGCCGCGGAGACCGGCGACCGGGAGCACTTCGCGGAGGTCGACGACGCCCAGGAGCGGCTGCGCGAACTCCTCGATCGACTGGTCGCGATCGCCCGAGAGGACGACGTGCTCGTCGACACCGAACCCGTCGCCGTCCACGACGTGGCCCGCCGGGCCTGGGTCGCCGTCGAAACGGGCGACGCGCGGCTCGTCACCCGGGCCGCGGAGAACCGCGTCCTCGAGGCGGACAAGACGCGGCTTCGGGAACTGTTCGAACGCCTGTTTCAGGCCGTCGCCGACGGGACGGATGACGGCGACGAGAAGGGGACCGCCAGCGCCGGTGCGGGCGACGCGACCGCGGTCGTCACCGTCGGCGCGACCGACGACGGCTTCTACGTCGCCCGCCGCGCCGCTGAAACCGAAGCCGTGGTCGACAGCGGGCTCGAGACGGATCCCGTCCCCGGACGGCTGGCCGCGGCCGACGGCACCGGGTTCGGGCTCGGAACCGTCGAGCGTATCGCCGACGCCCACGGTTGGAACGTCGGCGTCGCCGAAGACGAGGGGCGGATCGCGTTCGCGTTCCGTGGCGTCGACGCCCGAAACGGCGAGTAAAAGGGATCGCTGCCGACCGATTACGCTTCGTTCTCGAGCGCCAGCGACGCCAGCATCGCCTCGAGTTGCAGGCGCTCGTTCGCGCCCTCGGTGATCCGGTAGTCGACTTCGCCCAGTCGCTCGAGCAGCCGGACGGTCGCCCGTTCGGGGATGTCGAACTCCCAGGCCGAGCGGTGCAGCTGGTCGATGACGTCGCCGCCGGCCAGCCCGCGGTCGGTCAGCAGGTCCTCGAGAGCGGCGCGGGCGGCCGTGAAGTCGCCGCCGATGGCGTGGTCGACCATCGCCTCGACCTCCTCGGGACGGGCGGTGGCGGTGATCGCGAAGACGGTCTCCTCGTCGACGGTCTCGCCCATCACCGCGGCGGCCTGCAGGGCGTTGATCGCCTTCCGCATGTCGCCGTCGGCCGCGTAGACCAGGGCGTCGACGCCGTCGTCGGTCACTTCGATCCCCTCGGTGGCGGCGATTTCGCGGACCTGAGCCTCGATGGCGTCTTCCGTGAGTTCGGTGAACCGGAACACTGCACACCGCGACTGGATGGGGTCGATGATCTGGCTCGAGTAGTTACACGAGAGGATAAAGCGCGTGTTGTTGGAGAACTGCTCCATCGTCCGGCGCAGCGCCGACTGGGCGTCGGAGGTCAGCGCGTCGGCCTCGTCGAGGAAGATGATGCGATGGTCGTAGCCGCCGAAACTCGAGCGCGCGAAGTCCTTGATCCGGTCGCGGACGACGTCGATCCCGCGCTGGTCGGAGGCGTTCAGCTCGAGGAAGTTCTCGCGCCAGTCGTCGTCGTAGACCTCTCGGGCGATGGCTTGCGCCGCGGTGGTCTTTCCGGTTCCGGCCGGTCCCGCGAACATGAGGTGCGGCAGATCGTCCTGCTCGACGTACCGCTGTAGCCGCGGGACGATATTCTCGTGGCCCTTGATGTCGTCGAGCCGTTCCGGCCGGTACTTTTCGATCCAGACTTCCGTCTTCCCGGGGGTTGGCTCCGCCGCCTCGGCGTCGGCCTCGCTCATACCGGCCGAAGGTGCGGGCGCAAGATAAATCGCCCGAAGGCCGCTTTCGCGTCTCGAGCGGACGATGGAAACGACACAGATATTGACATCTGCGTTACACGTTTTTCTGTCTGCTCGTCTACGAAGGACGTATGGAAGGGGAAAACCACCGATCACGGCTCGTCGTCGCACTGCTCGTCGCGGTCGTGATCATCGGTATCGTTCCGATGACAGTCGCCGCCCAGTCCGGAGCGCAGGCCGGCGGCACGGTCGTCGTCGAGGAGGGTGAGACGGTCGACGACCTCGAGGCGCTCGGCGGCACGGTCGTCGTCCGCGGCACCGTCACCGGCGGCGTGAGCGCCGTCGGGGGCGACGTGACGATCACGAACACGGGGCAGGTCGGCGGCGACCTCGAGGCGGCCGGCGGGAGCGTGACCATCGCCGGGACTGTCGACGGTAACGTCGAGGCCGCAGGCGGGAGCGTCACGGTCACCGAGTCCGGCACCGTCGGCGGCGAGTTCACGGCCGGGGCGGGCAGCGTGACCGTCGACGGGACCCTCGAGAGCGACGCGGTGATCGGCGCGGATACGATCCGGCTGGGCGATACCGCATCGATCGCGGGCGATCTGCGCTACGACGGCGACCTGCAGGGGAACACCGACGCGGTCGCGGGGACGGTTCAGGAGGACTCCTCGCTCGGCGTCGACGTGGCCCCGACGGTCCAGCCGTTCGCGTCGTGGCTGTTCGCGATCTACGCCTTCGCGGTGAATCTGCTGCTCGGGGCCGCCCTGCTCGCGCTGTTCCCGCGGTTCTCCGCCGGCGTTGCCGAGAACGTCGCGGCGGGGCCGCTGCGCTCCGGGCTGGTCGGACTCGGCGCCTTCGTGGGGGTTCCGATACTGTTGATCGCGCTCGCGATCACCGTCGTCGGAATTCCGTTGGCGATCCTCGGTGCGCTCGCGTTCGCCCTGCTACTGTGGATCGGCACCGTCTACGGCCAGTTCGCCGTCGCGGCGTGGCTCCTCTCGGCGATCGGGATCGGGAACCGATGGCTGGCGCTCGTCGTCGGACTGCTCGGCGGGGCCGCCCTCTCGAGACTCCCCGTCGTCGGCGGCGCGATCAACCTCGTCTTCCTCCTGCTGGGACTCGGCGCGATCGCTCGCGGGCTGTACGGTCATCGGCGACGGGCCCGGGAACGGGAGCGCGAGCGACGGGTCGGTCCCGGTCCCGACGAGCCGACGACCGACTGAGCGCGAGCCACGGACCGACCGCGAGCGCGGGCTCGAGGCCCGCGGAGCGACGCGCTCAAGGCCCTCCTCCCGCAACCGGGCGTATGCACGTCACCGTCGACGTCAAAGGCGAGGACACCTACGAACTCGAGCTCGAGGCGGTGACAGACGCCGCGGCGGGCGAGAGCGCCGGCGGCTCCGACGCCGATGCGACGCCGACCTACGCGGACCTGCTGCGCGAAGTCGAGTTGAGTCCGCACGAAGTGAGCGTCCTCGTCGACGGTCGCCCGGTTCCCGAGGACCAGCCGGTCGAGAGCGATCACGTGACGGTATTGCGGTTGATCAAGGGCGGTTAGGGCGATCGGCGGCCGATGTCTCCGACCCGAGTCGGTACTCGATGGTCGCGACGATCCCGAGCAGCATCTTGCGGACCCGACCGACCTCGACGGCGCTTCTCGCTAGCTGCGACTCCGCAAAGAATACGGTGTACGACGTCAGCTACCACTTCGTGTAGTGTTCAAAAGCACCGTCACGCGATACTCGAACCGATCAGGGAGTCGCTAGATTCGTCTCTGGTTTGCCAGCGGCTCCGTCCCCACTGTCGGTCGAGTGTCGACCACTCCGATACCGATCGGACGACAGCAACCGATGGCTCGTTCTGAACCGGGACTCGTGCGACTCTCTTTTAAAGACCACCACTATTCACCGGGGGTTTCCATGTGTTATTGTGCGATACCATGTGTCATGGGTGTCGGTAGCAATATTCGGAACCTGGGCCGTTTTCTCGCAGAGTGGGAAGAGGAGGGGGCCACCGTACACAACGTCGAACTCGTCGAGTGTGGGGATTCGAAATCCGAATCGACTGCCGAGATCGAACTAGCCGTATCGACATCGTCGTCGGATCGACAGCCGGAGGGGCTAACGCCTGCAGAGATTGAAATCGGTTCCGACGGCCGGCTCCGTCTCGTTCTCGAGTCGGCGGCACCTGTCGTCCCGACGTTCGATCACAATCTCGAGTTGGTGCCGACGGCGGCGACGGTCGACGCCGATGTGGGGATTACGGTCACGCTCAGTGCCGACTCGACCGACATGCGAGGCTCCGAGGAAAGCGAGTGGACTCCGGCTTCAGTCGTCGTTTCCGACGAAACCGACGACGAGGTAGTCGTCGATCGCGACCGCAGCGTTCCTCCGTTCAGAGATCCGGAACGACTCGCAGAAGTGTACGAGTCCTGTGAGACGTTTACCGAAATGAGCGAGGCGCTCGAGATGGACGTCACCGCAGAAACGGTTCGACGATACATGATCGACTTCGGGATTCACGAGCCGAACTCGTACAGAACCGATGGTAACGAGGACGACGAAGCGGAGGTCGACTCCGAGACCGACGCCGGTGCCGAATCATCGGCGTCGAACGCTGACGACGACCGATCGGAGACGGTTTCGGAAACGGAAGGGGAACGCGACCAGTCTTCGTCAGTCGTTCTCACCGACGGTCTCGGTCTTCCCGACGACGTCACCGTCGAGACGCTCGTCGAGACGGTATCGAGAGCGAACACGATCTACGAGGTCAAACAGAAATTCGGGCTCGATCGGGACGAAACGCTCGATCTATTGCGCCGACTGGAGATAGACGAGTTCGTGGTCGGTCGAGTCGCCGACGAACACGAGCGCGACGCCGGCCACGAGGAGATCTTCGATCGACTCCGCCAGGTCTCGGCTACAGAAGCTTAACAGCTGAGGGGGCAGAGACTCGATCGAGAAGTGAGGTGCCGTCTCTCGGCGTTCGACTGGCGGAGTGGACGTGGGCTACGACTAATCGGTACCGCGGTCGACGGAAGTGTTCGCAACCGGCTTCTGAAACACAACATACCACCGCTGCTTAATAGCGTGGGTTGCGTTATCATATCTAACACCGGCTTTGACAATGGCGCTTATTACCGAGGTCCGGTTCGCTCACGAGGACGGGGCTCTCGCCGATACGCTCAGCGCGTTGCCTAAACTCACTGCCAGCGTCGTCCGGGAGACGAGCACGACCCCGGGACAGAACGTCTACTTCTTTCGACTCGTCGAATCCAGTCCCGAAATAATACGGCCTGTTCTCGAGAACGATCACACGGTAGACGACGTCACGCCGGTACCAGCGGTCGATGGCCAACGGCTGTGGAAGATCCAGTTTACCCCGGAAACGAAACTCCTCGGGCCGGAAGTCACGAGCGAAGGAGGATTGGTGGTAGACGCCCACAGTTCGTCGGTCCGGCGCACTCCACGCGGGTGGCGCGAACGGTGGTTCTTCTCCGACCATGAGGGAGTGAACAACGTCTGGCAACACGCGCGTGCGGAAGGGTTCACCTTCGAGGTACTCGACCTCTCCCAGCAGTTGCGATCCGACGTAGCTCACATCGGATCGAATCCACTCACCGAAGAACAGCGAACGGCCCTCGTTACGGCGTACGAACAGGGGTATTTCAGGGAACCACGGCAGGTCTCTCTCGAGGAGTTGGCCGAAACGCTCGAGCTCTCCCCATCTGCCGTCAATGGGCGGCTCAAGCGCGGGCTGAAGTCGCTCATCGGGACGATACTCGCCGTCGAAGAACCGACGGTCGACGCATCGCGGCTCGGTGACCGAGATACCGTCGAGTACCGTTCCGATCCGGTCGTGCAATTACGAGCGGACGAAAACGATGAGTAGCCACAGCGCCGTGATCGAAACGTACCCAGGGGGGCAACAGCCGTGATCTCCACGCAGGTATACGTAGAGCATCCCGACGTCGCGCTGACGTATACAATCCGGTCTCTTCCGGACGGAGAGATCAGCGTCATCTCGGATGTGGGCACCGACCCACAACACGACGTGTACTTCTTCCGCATCGAAGCGACGAACTTCGACGCCGTCGAATCGGCGCTCGAGACCGATCACACCGTTGTCGACTTTTCCGCCATTCTCGAGGGGGAAGACCAGCGAGTGTACAGAATCGAGTACAGCGACGACGCGAAATTGATCACGCCGCTGATCACCGAACGGGGCGGGCTCACGTTGGAGTCGGAAAGCTACCTGAACGGGTGGATGCTACGGTTACAGCTGGAGGGACACGACGCACTGCGTGAGCTCAACGAGTACGCGAAAAAAGAGGGCATTCGCTTCGACGTGCTCGCGCTCACGCAGAACGACGAGTTAGACGACCAGTTCGACTTCGGCCTGACGGTGTCTCAGATCGAGGCACTGGTCGCTGCGTACAGACACGGATATTACGACGAGCCACGTGAGATATCGATGGAGAAGTTAGCGTCACTGCTCGATATTTCCCACACGGCAATCAGTGGACGGCTCAGGCGTGGCTCCGCTCGGCTCATCGAGGAGACGCTCGTCGACGAAGACCCCGACTGATCACCCGGGCAGACGGGCACGAGCGCGCGGTACGGATTCAGTGCTGAAGTATGGACTACTCGCGTTCGAGATCAGGTTCGTTCCGTTACCTACGGCGGCACGGGTATAGTCACGTAGCCGATCTCCATGCATTTCCTTCAGGGCGGCCCCACGTGCTGTGGGATTCGTTTACCACTCGTCGATGACACGAACGTGCCGATACTGACTACCATTCTTGCACTGTATCTTAGCCGTTCAGGAATGTATCACATTTGACTTCTCCCGAAACATAATTTCTTCTATATTTATCCCCCGGGTATGAGTTTTCGAACCAGTATTGTAGAAGTGATGCTTGGCAAATCAGTTCGCATACTTACCTTCGAGAAACACATTCACTATAGTTGTTAAGCGTCACTCGACTGTTCGCTGATCACGGTCCCACACTGTCTCGAGTGCCATCTCTTCCGTAGCGAAGGTGCGGTCTCTACGGTAGTACGCCGTCGGGAACAGTGAGTAGAGCGGATAAAGAACGCGCTAACCGCAAAAAGAACAGTTCCGGCTGACAGTTCCTAAAACTGCGTCGCACCCCGGTGGGGATTCGTCATCGAGCCGGAGGCTCGTCTTCTGCGCCTCGGTGTGAACGTCGATTCGACGCGATCGGCGTCAAGTTACTCAGAAATAGTAGTAGTGTATTTTAATGGTAATTTCAGAACTATAATATATGTGTGGGAATTTAGGTGCCCACTATTATCAAGATGTGAAAATGTCGCGTCTTTCTCAACTCCCAGCGATCACCCGACGAGGAATTAATTCGGCCCTCCATGCCCAACGGTAACAATTAACAATATAGCTGTCGTACCGTAAACGGGGTTCCGACGAGCGGAGATCAGCGATCGGAGCGCTCAATTCCAGGTGAAACAATGTCAACGACAGCAGAAACGAACAAGAATCTCGTCCGGCGCTATTTGAACGCGTTCAACGACCGAGATCGAGAGGCGCTCTCCGAACTCCTCGCCGAGGATGTCGTCGAGCACGGAATTCACGAAGAGTTACAGGGAGTCGATGAAATCCTCGAATTTCTCCAGGCGCATTTCGACGTATTCCCGGACTACTCCGGTTCCACCGAAGCCGTGGTCGCCGAGGACGATACCGTCGTGGTTCGATATACCGTCAGTGGGACACATTCCGGTGAGTATCACGACATCGAACCGACCGGTCACACGGTCGAGTGGACCGGAATGGCGATGTATCGGATCGAGGACGATCGAATCACGGAGATCTGGCTCGAAGAGGACCGGCTCGGACTGCTCGAGCGGCTCGAAGTCGTCGATCCGCCCGCTCATCTCCGAATTTAGCGGCCCTACTCGAGGGAGACGGCCGCCGTATCGGTCACGTCGGTTCCATCCCTCGTCTCTCGTTCCGTCGAGAGAGGAGGAAACCTGCCAGTTGTCCGGCATGGTTTGGTTCGTGCATGGCTGCATCTCTCGCTTTCGTCACCGATAGCAGTGGAACATCGATTCCGCGACGAGATCGAACAAATTCCATCAGTTCACTCACCGTCTCACTCTGAATAGCGCCAGCTTCGACGGCGAAATCGCGAACGGGGAGGTTCACTGTGATCTCCCACAGCAGGGAGTACAGTTCTACCAGCCCCGTTACGAGAATAGCCGAGCGCGAGTGCCGACGCTATCGAGTGACCACGGTTACAGAATCCCATCCGCAACTCGGCGTTCGGCGGCGTGAACGACGTTCCGGACCAACATTGCGAGCGTGACCGGACCGACGCCGCCGGGAACGGGCGTGATCGCGCTCGCTTTCTGTTTCGCGCTTTCGAATTCGACATCGCCGACCACGTCGGTAGCGGTTCCATCGACAGAATCGGGGGAGGACCGGTCGCCCGAACCGTCCTGCGCCTTGCCCGTCGCGGTTACAGGACGGTGATTCGAACTCACGTCGACGACCACGACGCCGGACGAGAGCATCGAGCCGTCGACGAGTTCCGGAACGCCGCAACTGGTCACAACGATGTCCGCGCGTCGAGTCGCCGACGCGAGGTCGGGTGTCCCGGAGTGACAGACAGTGACAGTGGCGTTCCCCCGTGGTGTATCCTGAAGCAGGAGGTTCGCCAGGGGCTTCCCGATAACGTCCGACCGGCCGACGAGAACGACATCCCGCCCCTCGACCGTGATATCGTAAGCCGTGAGCAAGCGGCAAACCGCGGCAGGCGTCGCCGGGACGAAGACCGGGTCGCCGGCGACGAGTCGCCCGAGGTTCCGAGGGTGAAAACAGTCCACGTCCTTCCGTGGCTCGAGACGCTGTCTGATGTCGGTTATCGCCACGTGGTCGGGGAGCGGGACCTGGACGAATACGGCGTGGACTTCCGGATCGGCACACAGACGGTCTACTGCCCGATGCAGACGCTTTGGAGGCGCAGCAGGATCGAGACGGATATCTTGCGTCGCGAGGCCGACGTCGTCACAGGCGGCGTGTTTCAGGTCCATGAAACGCTTGTCGGCCGGATCGCCGCTCATCAGCACCGTCCCGAGCGTCGGAACGAGACCCTGACCGCGCAACTGGCGTACCCGATCGCTCACCTCGTTGCGGATGTTCATCGCGACCGGGTCGCCGAGGAGCAGTTCCGACGACATGGTGTCATTTCGGAAGCAATCGGTTTATACCATTCGTCGCGTTCGTTTGCGGTCATAAGTCGTCCGCAGCGGATCATCGTGTCTCGTTCCCGTGCCATCATATAACATTGATTGTTTTTAATTATATTCGTCGGGGCCCCGGACCGGAATTTTTAATCGCTCTGGGACCCAACTTCTCTTATGAAGCAAACACAAAAGTACGCCGCCGAGCAGCGCACCGACGATGGACAGTCCTACCCCGAACAAGCACAAAAGCGCGCCGCCGAGCAGCGTACCGACGACGGACAGTCCTACCCCGAATTCTATATGCCGGCGATGCCACGTCCATCGTCCGAACCCGGCCGCGTCGAGCGGGCTCTCCGCACGCTCTTCCGTCGACGTGGCGGTTATAGAGTGGTCGTCCGGAACGAGAAGTAAATACGTTCTCGCTCGTGCAGGCGCTGGATCCCCGTCCCACTTCGCTCCCGTTGCTCGCTCGTCGAGGACGAGGGCGTAGCGCCCTCGGTTCAGCGAAGACCGTTCTATCGCACATGAACAGGCCCTACTGCAGAAGCGACCAGCCGTTTCCAGGGTTCGGGACGACTTCACGACGTTCCCGATAGGACTCCAGCACGGATGTCGCCTGATCGAGCGATCGAGTCGGCATATCGGGAGAGCGACGCGAAGATGGAGAGCTATGTGTATCGCGCTCGAAGATCCGAACTATGGAGTACACCTACACCGGCGACGCGATTCGACAACTTCGGGAGGCCTACGAAGCGGATACGGACCCCTTCCCGACGGACGCATCGATGAATTTTCCCTCGATCGACCACCGACGAAAGGAGAGAGAGGTGCTCAAACAATTGCTGTTTCCCAGATGCTGGAACGCCGATTCACTGCTCGAGGACGAATCGGCGATACGGGATCTGCTGACCGAACTCGGAGTGCTCTTTTGTACAGGGATTCACCCGTATACGGGCGCCGATCCGTCCAAAACGGTCGATAGCGTCCTAAATCAGCTCCCGGAGTTGCGGCAAGCGCTAAAAAAAGATGTCGAGGCCGCGTACAAGGGCGATCCTGCCGCGAAGAGCTATCTGGAGGTGATCCGGTCGTATCCCGGGTTTCACGCTATCATGATGCAGCGCGTGGCACACAGCCTCTACGAGGCAGGCCATCCCGAGTACGCCAGAGAACTCACCGAACACGTGAAGACGGTGACTGGGATCGATATCCATCCGGGGGCTGAAATAAGCGAGTACTTCTTTATCGACCACGGGACTGGCGTGGTTATCGGCGAGACGACAACGATCGGCGATTGGGTCCGACTGTACCAGGACGTCACGCTCGGAGCCCTCCACTTCGAGGAAGAGGAAGACGAGGAACGAATGCTGAAGAAGGACTACAAGCGCCATCCGAACATCGGTGACCACGTCGTGATCGGTGCCGGAACGAAGGTGCTCGGACCCATCACCGTCGGCGATCACGTGAGTATCGGCGCGAACTCGTGGGTCACGACCGAGATTCCCGATCACACGAAGGTGTTCGTCTCCGAACACCCGGACCAGGAGCGGAAGCGGAGCGAGGAATCGCGCAACTGAGGTGGTCGGAAACCGCGGAGGGTGTCTCCAATCGATTCGACGGCTACTGGTACTGCGCCAGCACGTCCCGTCGCCACGACTCGAGGTCTGGAACCTGGTTGAACGCGTAGATGTGAACGCTCCGGATGTTGTAATAGGGATCGTTGGCATACGGCGCAAGCCCCTCGATGAGTTCGTCTGGGGTGTACTTCCCGCGTGAGCCGACGATCTGGCGGACAAATCCGAGAATGCCGCTGGTCTTCTGGAGGAAACGGATCGAATCGCCGACACCGACCTTCTTGGAGATACTCAGTAACCGCTGGTACTTCATCACGCCCGGAATGCCGACCTCCACCGGTAGCTCGACCCCCCGATCACGGACCGTCTCGAGCCAGTCGATAATGGCGTCGGGGTCGTAACAGAGTTGCGTCACGATGTACGTCGCGTACGGGACTTTTTTCGCCATAGAGTCGGCCAGCGTCTGCTCGTCGAGGAAGTCGTGGCCTTCGGGATAACCGGTGATCCCCACGTCTTCGAACGTGTAGTCGAGTTCGTCGAGGGACGAGAGGAGCCCGTACGCCGAGTCGAACTCGCCAGCCGGTTCGTCGCGATCGCCGCCCGGAACGAAGATATCGGTGACGCCGGCGTCGGTGAGTCGGCGCGCGATCTCCTCGAGGTGCGCCTCGTCGCGAACGTAGCGGGCTGCGATATGCGGGACGATATCGTATCCGTTCGCGGCCGCCGTTTCCGTCCACTCGATCGTCGCGTCGAGGCCCAGCGTCGGGGATGTGGTGATCGCGACCGTCGCACCGTTTGGCAGGTAGCGCAGTTGCTCTTCGATACTCTCGAAGGGCATTAACTCGAACCGTGGCCGGGAGAGGAGTGTCGTTACGCCCTCGGCTATCGCGGGTGGCTGGACTTCAGATGACATGACTTGACTTGACTCGGATCGTCTGTGGCCCCATCGCCGAACTCGATCCGCCTCGACGTTGTCTATGGTGGTCCAACGTCACGTATGTATCGATCGTCACTGCCGACTGTTGCTTCTCCGAGCGTGTATCCCGGGAAACGGCGAGCGTCGACCGGGCGTACGGCAACGGTCCAGTTCACTCCTTTGCCTCTTCTCTGGCGTGGAGTTTGGCCTGCTCCCGAGCGCTCGGATTCACCGAGGGTTTGAACGGCACTTCGGACACCTTCGCATACACTGGTTCGCCGGACTCCTCCGCGTACTCGTCCGGCAAGTGGACCTGAAACTCCGTCTCGATGTTGCCGTCGTAGACGTCGGTGACGTCGCCGTCGAGTTTACCCGCCGGAACGAACCCGAGCGCGAGGTTCGTCTCGAGCTCGGGATTGTACCACGGCGACGTGACGTAGCCACACTTCTCGCCGGTGTCAGGATCCGAGATGAGCCAGAAGTCCGGCGCGTAGTCCCGGATCGGTTCGCCGGCCAACTTGAGTCCGACCATCTTGTGCACGAACGGGTACTCGCCGTTCTCGATCTGTTCCTGCTGGCGCTCGAGTTCCTCTTTACCGACGTAATCGGCCGTTTTGTTATCGGGTACCTGGTAGGCGAGGTTGACCTGGAACGGCGACGTCTCGTGGTCCATATCCTGTCCCCACGAGAGAATGCCTGCGGCGATACGGCGGTGGTGTGCGGGCGCGACCTGCATCCCGCCGTGGTCCGTGACCGACTCGAGGACGGGATCCCAGACCGCCTCGGCGTTTTCCATCGCGTCGCGAACGTAGATCTCGAACCCCTTCTCGCCGGAGAAACCGGTTTGGCTCACCAGTACCTCACAGCCGTCGATTTCGGCCTCCATCAGCCCGTAATAGGGGATCTCTTCGACCGCCTCGCCGACAACGTCGACCATCACGTCGACGGATCGCGGTCCCTGGATCTGCATCGGGGCGACGTCGATCTCGTCGATCTCGACGTCGAAGTTCTTCCCAACGTTGACGCCTTGCAGCCACTGCATCAGCGTCGAGTCCGAGATCGAGAACCAGAACTCGTCCTCGCTCAGACGTAACAACACGGGATCGTTGAGGATGCCGCCGTCCTCGTTACAGAGAATGACGTACTTGCCGTGCATCGGCTCGATCTCGGTCGCGTCGCGGGTGATGACGTAGTTGGTGAGTGCCTCGGCGTCCGGCCCTTTTACTCGGATCTGTCGTTCGACTGCGACGTCCCATAACGTTACCCGGTCTACCAGCGCCTCGTACTCTTCCATCATGCCGCCGTCTTCGGGCTCGACGAGGCCGCGCGGGTGGTAAACTCGGTTGTAGACTGTCGCTCGCCAAGCGCCGTTCTCCACGAACGACTTGTGGAAGAACGGTGACTTTCGGACACGAGTGGAAACGAGCATCTCGATCCCTGGATCGCCGGACTGACGCAGGTTCCTCGGAACCGTTCGATCTGACTGATCGACGCTCGGATAGTTCGGATGATCCTGACTCTCCGTCGATGGTGGTTGGCTGTCAGACATTAACACACACAACTTCACCGCGGTACATAAAAGTAGGAGACGGCCGCCATACTGGTTGACTCGAATCGGCCGACAAACGGCCGTTACGACGTCGAAAGGGACGGTATCTCGGTCTCGGTGGTGAGGTGCAACGACTACAAGTAACACGTATCTTATCATTTGTGGAATTCGAACCGGTCGAGTGTCGAATCGCCGCCGCGGACACGGGGATGCAGTGCATTGATAACAACACACATTGCCGTTTTCAGTATCGGCCGAGACGCACGGAGACGCAGTCACGGCAGGGAAACGAAACGGTGAGAGAGAATGATCTGCGACGTAACAGCCGAATACGCTACGCCAGGCGGTGAGTTTCCGTGACTCACGTCATCGACGGCAACGCGGTGGCGAACCGAATTCAGAACGACCTCCAGGAGTGTATCGACGACCTCGAGACAGCGGGCGTGACGCCAGGGCTCGCCACGGTGTTGATGAGCGAGGACCCGGCGAGCGAGACGTACGTCTCGATGAAACAGCGGGCGTGTGACGAACTCGGTATCCAGGGACTCCACCACGAACTGGATCCGACGGCAGCCGCCGACGAACTGTTCGAGACCGTCACGGCGTTGAACGACGACCCGGACGTTCACGGCATTCTCGTCCAGATGCCCGTCCCGGATCACGTCGACCGGGCGACGGTCCTTCGACGGGTCGATCCCAGCAAGGACGTCGACGGCTTCCACCCCGAAAACGTCGGCCGACTCGTTGCGGGGAACCCCCGGTACAAACCCTGTACGCCACACGGCATTCAGAAGTTGCTCGAGGCGGCGGACGTCGAGACCGAAGGGAAAGACGCGGTCGTCGTGGGGCGGTCGGATATCGTCGGGAAGCCGATGGCGAACCTCCTCATCCAGAAGGCCCCGGGTGGGAACGCGACGACCACCATCTGTCACTCCCGGACGACGGACCTCGGCGAGAAGACTCGACGGGCGGACATCGTGATCGCAGCAGCGGGGTACCCCGAACTCGTCGACGGATCGATGATCCGGGAGGGAGCGGCGGTAATCGACGTGGGCGTCAACCGGGTCGATGCGGAGACAGAGAAGGGGTACGAACTCGTCGGTGACGTCGCGTTCGAGAGCGCCAAACGGAAGGCCGACATCATCACGCCCGTGCCCGGCGGGGTCGGCCCCATGACGATCGCGATGCTGATGTACAACACTGTCAAAGCGGCCAGCGTCCAGACCGACGTCCCGGTCACTCTTCCGTGAGACGTATGCCCCCAATTCGTTACAACTACCCGATGCGTTCTGTTTCCCGGTCCCGAAACCCGGCGAGACGCTTACGTCCGACCGTGCAGACGTCACGTTTGCGGCGGTCGAGGCGCTCTCCCGAGGTGGTAGCAGCATGAGCGAGGACGATGCCGTCACCGTCTCGTTCGCAGATATCGAAGCCGCCCGGGAGCGACTCGAGGATCCGTCGGTCGTCAAGCAGACGCCGATCGAACGGAGTACCTCGCTCGAAGCGATGACCGGTGCCAGCAAGGTCCTGCTCAAATTCGAACACCTCCAGTGGACGGGGTCGTTCAAGCCCCGCGGCGCGTACAACAAAATTACACGCTGTCTGGAAGACGGTGACCTCGACCGGGTCGTCGCGGCGAGCGCGGGCAACCACGCACAGGGCGTCGCGCTCGCCGCGACGAAACTCGGTGTCGAGTCGACGATCGTCATGCCGAAGACCGCTCCACAAACGAAGATAGACGCCACCCGCGGATACGGCGCGACGGTCAAACTCGTCGGACAGGACTTCCAGGAAGCCACTCGCTATGCACGGGACCTGGCAGCGGAGTCGGACGCCGAATTCGTCCACGCGTTCGACGATCCGGCGATCGTCGCCGGGCAAGGGACGCTCGGTCTCGAGATGTACGAGGATTTCCCGGAGGTAGATACCGTCGTCGTGCCGATCGGCGGTGGCGGCCTGATCAGTGGCATCGCGACCGCGTTCGCGGAACTCAGTCCCGAGACGCGGATCATCGGCGTGCAGGCAGCGGGGGCAGCGACGGTTGCCGACAGCCTCGACAAAGGCGCCCCACAGACGCTCGAGTCCGTCGACACGATCGCCGACGGGATCGCAACCGGTGGGATCTCCGATCTGACGCTGTCGATCATCGAACGTCACGTCGACGACGTCGTGACGGTGACCAACGGCGAAATCGCCGACGCCGTGCTCGTCCTGATGGAGCGGGCGAAGCAACTGGTCGAAGGAGCCGGTGCCGCCGCGGTCGCTGCGATCCGGAGCGACGCACTCGAGGTCGACGGCGAGCGCGTCATACCGTTGCTCTGTGGCGGGAATCTCGACATGACGATGCTCCGTGCAATACTCATTCACGCGCTGACTCATCGCGAGCAGATCTTGCGACTGCGGGTCCACATCGACGATCGACCCGGGAAGATGGCGGAGCTTTCCAGTGTCATCGCCGAGCATAGCGCCAACATCCAGACCGTTCGTCACGACCGTGCTCTGGAGGACCTCGACGTCGGCGAGGCCTACCTCATCTTTCAGGTCGAGACCAGCGGGGCGGAACACGCCAAGCACATCATCGAGTCGATTACCGATCACGGCTACGAGGTCGAGATCGTGAACCGAGCATCGGCAGACACATCGTCGACGGGTGGTTAATTTACACCATAGTAATTCACGAATTATCTCAAACAAATGTATATACCCATACATGGTCGTAGAATGTGTGGTACGATAAGCCATATCAAATACGGTGCCTCGGCTAGCTCGACGAGAGCAGTCTGCAGGGACAATCGAGACGGGGACGGTTGAATAATCGAACACAGGAGAAAACGGACAACAAACGGTCAACTGCGAGAAATCAACTGGTACGACTACAATGATCGAATCACAACGATACGCGGACAGAGGTGGAAGACAGTATGGTTGATGACGAGCAGGAACAGGTCGGCGAGCTGTCCGAAGGTCTTCAGGTGGAACTCTTCCATCCGGAGTCCGATCGAGCACCGGGAGATACGAATATCGTGAGGTGGGGGTTCGACGTCCATCCGGTCGTGTTTCCGCTCTCACTGGCGCTCATCATCCTGTTCGTCGCCGTGACGGTTCTGCTCGGGAGCCAGGCCGAAGCGGCCTACCAGTGGCTGTTCGAGACGATCAATGCGTACATGGGCTGGTTCTATATTCTGGTCGTCAACATCTTCATGATCACGATCCTGTTTTTCGCGTTCAGCAAATACGGGAGCATCAGGATCGGTGGCGTGCAGGCCGAAAAGGAGTTCAGCGACTTCTCCTGGATGGCGATGCTGTTCAGTGCCGGGATGGGGATCGGGCTGATGTTCTTCAGCGTCGGTGAACCGATGTTCCACTTCGCCGACGCCGGTCCGTTCTTCGGTGATAACCCGGATTCCGCCCAAGCAGCGATGGTCTTGACCTTCTTCCACTGGGGATTTCACCCGTGGGCCGTCTACGGACTCGTCGGACTCGGGCTGGCGTTCTTCTCGTTCAATCGCGGCCTGCCGCTGACGTTCCGGTCGATCTTCTGGCCGCTGCTCGGCGAGCGGATCTACGAATGGCCGGGACACTTCATCGACCTCGTAACGGTGTTCGCGACGCTGTTCGGCCTCGCCACGTCGCTGGGACTGGGTGTCACACAGATCAACGCCGGGTTGAATTTCCTCGGCACCGAGGTCGCGGGCACCGACGTCCCGGTCGGTACCGTACCACAGGTGGTACTGATCGTGTTAATTACCGCTATCGCGACCCTATCGGTCGCCGCCGGACTGGACAAGGGAGTCCGCCGCCTGAGCGAAATTAACCTCTACCTCATGTTCGGACTGCTCGGGTTCGTCCTGCTCGTGGGTCCGACGTTATACGTCATGAGCGGGTTCACGCAGAACCTCGGTGCCTATCTCATCAGCCTCCCCGAACTCGCCTTCTTCACCGAAGCGTACACCGGTCAACCGGGAGAGGCGGGCTGGCAAGGTGCCTGGACGATCTTCTACTGGGGCTGGTGGATCGCGTGGTCACCGTTCGTCGGGATGTTCATCGCCAGGATTTCGAAGGGGCGCACCGTGCGCGAGTTCGTCCTCGGCGTGTTGATCCTCCCGGCGATGTTCTCGTTCGTCTGGCTATCGACGTTCGGCGGGGCCGCAATCTTCGCCGAAACCCAACTGGGTGGCTCTCTCGCCGCGACGGTCAGCGAGCAGGGCGTGGAAATCGCCATGTTCCAGATGTTGACCTACTATCCGCTTGCGATCGTGTCGGCTCTCATCGCCACCCTGCTCGTGGTGACGTTCTTCGTCACGTCGTCCGACTCCGGGTCGCTGGTCATCGACCACCTGACGTCCGGCGGGAAACACGACGTGCCGAGAACCCAGCGTATCTTCTGGGCGCTCACTGAGGGCGCCGTCGCGGCCGTGTTGCTCGTCGGCGGTGGCCTCCTCGCGCTCCAGACCGCCGTGATCGCGACCGGGTTGCCGTTCGCGATGATCCTATTGATCATGTGTTACACGGTCTATCTGGGCCTGCGAGAGGAACACAAGATCCTCCGGTCGGACGAATTCCGGCAACGGATCCAGCAGATGACCGAAGAGGGTGAAGTCGAGATCATCACGACTGACAGGGAGACCGTGCGCCAGATCAGGGACAGAGACGACCGGGAGTCGCCAAGCGACGACTGATTCCGTCGTTCCGTCCCCCTTTCGTGTTCTCGACGGTCGTCGCTCGAGTCGCCACGTCCCGTCGGTATTCGTGTGGCCGACGTGAACCCGCGTGCCGATATCGATCGAGACGATAGCGACCTCGTCGGGCCGCAAGCGATCCGAGCAGCGTGCCGCCGGAGTCGACGGGAGCGGACGCCACGGCCTGACTCGAGAAGCGATATCGATTGCCGGCTCAGACGGGGTCTAGGAGTCGTGGTGGTTCGATCGCCGGTATGCTTATGCGATTGTGATTCGGAGTATCTGCGTACGGGATTCGATGAGAAACGAGGACGACTCATCCGAACCGAGCGCGTTGCTCGAGCGACTCACGTCGACGGTCATCGACTGTCTCGCGACGTGCAAACGCGCCGGTAGTCGAATCGCCGACTCGCTCACGGGCGAGGGCGAGATCGAGTCACTATCGATTCCGGAAACCCAGACCACGACGATCCGCGGCGACACCGGGTGGGCGAATCGACCGCCCGCAGTACTCGAGTGTCCGCGCTGTGGCGGCGAGTTCGATCAGCATCGAGCCGTAGACCTGATCGATTGTCCCTACTGTGTCGCCGAGTTCAGCCCCGAAGCGGTTCGCGACCTCGAGGTAGTGGCGATGCGCTGTCCCCGGTGTCACACCGATTTGGACTACGGCAAGCGCCATCCCAACGTCTTCGAGGTTCCACAGTGGGCCCACTGCGAACACTGTCAGTACCACTGGGAGTTTACGCACTCGTTCTGAATTGCGGCGGCCTCGACGTCTCCGTCCACCGAGGATTGCTGTTCGGGACCGCCGTAACGTATACCACCTCGCTCGTCGTTGTCTGAACCACACGTCCCGAGTTCGACATGCCAAAACCGCTCTCGGCGATGCTCGCGGTGCTCGCCGTCGTGCTGTTTCTGCTGGCTCTCACAGCCATGTACGTGGAAGCGTTGCTGCTGGCCGGACTCTGTTTCATCGGACTGAGTCTGGTGATCTATCTCAGAGAAACGCGGGCCTGAGTCGGGCCGTACCGTTCGCAATCCCGCCGGCGCTGGGCACGAGCAGGACGGGCGCACCCCGTTCGGCGCGGTTGCGCCGGGCGAGTCCGTCCCGGCGGATGCCTCGCGTTACGGCGTCGATCGATGCGCTATCGGCCGAGCGCAGGCATCCCCGGACGACGATCGGTCGTCACTCGGTTCCTTTGACCCGCACCGTGATCACCGGAATCTCTGACGTCCGGACCACTTTCTCGGCGTTGCTCCCCATCAGCGCGCCGAACTTGCCCTGATACCTGGTTCCCACCACGATGAGGTCGATATCCTCCTCTTCGGAGTACTCTTTGATCTCTTCGTGCGCGCTACCGGTTTTGACCGCAGTGACGCAGTCGACGCCGGCTTCGGCTGCCATCTCACACACTTCCGTCGTGACTTCCTCGCCGTACTCCCGGTACTCCTCTCGGACTCGCTCCTCGTCTTCCATGATGTACGTCGTTCGGGGGGCGCCAGGCAGTTCGATCACGTATAGTGCGTGGATCGTCGCGCCGACCGATGCCGCGAGTTCGACACCGTGTTCGGCCCCTTTCAGCGCTTGCTTGCCACCGTCCGTCGGGATCAGAATGTCATCGTACATGCTTGGCCCGTGTGCACAATTCACAGTCCAGAATGATATAGTTTTGGAGCAGCCGTCCCGGCGAATCCCCCTGTCGCTCAACGATTCAGTCTCACTGACCGAAAGCGAACGCGCCGTCGGACGCTCGATATCGTACCGAGAAGAATACCCTCGAGCAGCACGGGCGGTAGCCGTACTGGAAGGCAGCCACTGGCAGCCCGACGGTTCGGACCGGCGGACGGCCGTAGCAGGAGACGTGTGTCCTGACCGGAACCGAGCGACGGCACGATTCCGAGAGTATCGTTTACAAGGGTTCGGCACGTATTACCGTATCGTGTCGAGCGATCCCCAGACGAAGCTGGATGCTGCCCTCGAGCAGCTATTCTATCACACGGACAGGGTCCAGCTCGTCCACTGGCAGGTGCTCTCGGGAGCGAAGGTAGCAGTGCTTCTGACCGGGGCTGTGGCCGTCCTCACGTTCGTTACCGGCTTGTCGAACCTCAGCCGGTCGGACGTCACCTTCGATGGGCCGCTCGCGGCGATACTTCCAGGAGATCCGACCTTCCTGCAGTTCACCAGTGTTCTGCTCGCGTTCGTTCTCGTGCCACTCGTTTTCGGGCTCCGGCGACGAAAGCGTCTCGCGTGGTATCTGGCGCTGCTGGTTCTCCCGCTCGTCACGCTCTTACCACTGACGACGTTCGGAGCGACCGACGTTCCGCTACTACTGTTGTGTCTCGTTACCGTTCCGTTCCTCCTCGTGAACCGGCGCACGTTCGACCAGCGAATCGAACTCTCGGGGATCCAAATCGCAGCGCTGTCGTCGATCGTCGGCGTGGTACTGTACGGAGCCATCGGCTCGTACACGCTTCGCGACCAGTTCATCGGACTGGAGACGTGGGGTGACGCGTTTTATTACGTCACCGTTACTATCGCGACCGTCGGATACGGTGATATAACGCCGGCGAGCACCGGGGCGAAGTGGTTCTCCCTCTCGGTCATCTTTCTCGGGACGGGTGCCTTCACGGCCGCGATCGGGGCACTCGTGGTCCCGACGATCGAAAAACGAATGGCGGCGGCGTTCGGAGACATGACAGCCTCAGAACTCACGTTGCTCGAGGACCACGTGCTGGTCCTCGGCTATAGCGACATCACGGAATCGGTGCTCGAAGAACTCGCGGGAGAGATCGACGTCGTCGTGGTAACGCCCGACTCGGAACGGGCGGCCGACCTGGACGACAGGGACATCAACGTCATAACCGCCGATCCGACGGACGTGGAGACGTTACGCGACGCAAAGATCGACGACGCGCGCGGCGTCGTCATCGCCACGCGGGACGATGCACGGGACGTACTCGCGATTCTCGCTGCCAGAAAGGCGAACCCCGAGGTTCGAATCGTCGCCGCCGCCAACGATCGGAAACACCTCGACAAGTTCGAAGAGGTAGGAGCCGACGACGTGATCAGCCTGATCGAGATCGGCGGTCGGATTCTCGGCCAGTCGATCCTCGAGGGACGGAACACTGTGTCGCTATTCGAGTCCGGGAACCGCGACGAAGCGGACGCCGAGTCGTCGTGAGCCGGGCAGCGAAGCATCGATACCCGCCGACGGAACCTATTTGTGTAAACAATGCGAACTACTAGCATGCATGGGCGACATCGGTAGCTGGTGGGTCACGAGTCAGGAGTTCCGATCCGGAGAGGAACTGATCGGAGCGTTCTACGCTAATTACATGCGCTCAGGTGCGCGCCCGCTCGGCGGGAAGCTGTATCTCACCGATCAGCGGTTACTGTTCAGTCCACACCTTCTGGATTCCGCTCTCGGCGGGGAGCCGATGTGGATCGACCTCGAGGACATCGAGCGCGTGACCGACGCGGAGCCACGGGCGGAACCGGCCGAATCGGAGCACGACGATTCTCCAGCAAAACTTCACGTCGAACTGACCGACAGCACCCGCGAATCGTTCGTCGTCAGCGATCTCGACGACGCGATCGAAGAGATTGCGATGCTCGTAGCCTGATCGAGGGCCAGTTCACGAGACCGGTTCGAGCCGGAACCATAGCGTCGCCGTCGCTGCCGGCGGCGATTTCTACAGGTTCGACCGACCCGACTGCAACGGCATTAATGAAGGTCCGGAAACAATCTAGCGATATGGGATTGCACGGGAGTAGCACCACCGAACGGGTGCTTCAAAAGCTACTGATTCCGCTCTGTGTGCTATCGGGCACCGTCGTCGTTTCGGGGTTTTTCTTTCCCGAATTCGTCAGCGAACAGATAACGGGCCAGGGATGGCTCGTCCTTTCGCTGGTATTTTTCGGTTCCGGGCTGACGTACCTCGCGGTGTTACCGACCGAAAGCGACGTCGACGAGGAGCAACACGGCGTCTCTTTCCTGCGGGTTCGACAGTTCGAGGTGACCGAGTCGGTCAGTGCGTTCCTCTCCCGACAGGAGCGACTCACGTTCGGTATTCCGGTCGCGGTGTTCGTTCTGTTCTTCGTCGGTCAACTGCTCGTCCCGTCGCAGACGATCGCCACCGTCACGGCGGCCCGGGAGGTAGTGACCACGAATCTCGGGTGGCTGTTCGCCGCAGCGACGTTGCTGTCGGTCGCGTTCTGCCTGTACTTGCTCGTCGGACCCTGGGGAGACATCACGTTGGGCGGTCAGGACGCCGAGCCGACCTACACGTATCCGGTCTACTTCACGATGGTCTTCACCGCCGGGATCGCCGCTGGCATCGTGTTCTGGGGGCCAGCGGAGGCACTGTTTCACTACCGAACGCCACCGCCGTTTTTCGCTGTCGAACCCCAATCCGAAGCGGCCATCACCGCTGCCCTCACGTATTCACTGTTTCACTGGGGCTTTACCGCCTGGAGCGCGTACATCGTCGTCGGGGTCCCGATCGCATACTTCGTCTACCAGCAGGGCGCACCGTTGCGGGTTTCCTCGATCCTGACGCCGTTTCTCGGCGCCGACAATCTCGATTCCAGGTGGTGCCAACTCGTCGACCTGCTGGCGATTTTCGCGACGATCGGTGGGGTTGCAACCTCGATCGCGCTGGTGAGTCAGCAGTTCCTCACGGGAATTACCTACCAGTGGGGCGTGCCGTTCGATACGGTTGGCTCGGTGGTGTTCGTCGCTGGACTCGCGTTCGTGTTCGTCATGTCGGCCCAGAGCGGCGTTCATCGCGGTATTCGACGCCTCGCTGCCGTGAACATCGTTCTGTTCGGCCTGTTCGCGATCTTGCTGTTCAGCGTTGCCCCGCAGCCGGTCGTCCTCGAGCGCGGATCGAACGCGGTCGGGTCGTACGTCGAACAGTTCCTCGCAATGAGCGTGTACGTCGGCGACCCGTGGGTCGCCGACTGGACGATCTGGAACTGGGCGTGGTGGTTCTCGTGGGCACCCTTCGCCGGACTGTTCCTCGCGGCCCTCTCGCGGGGTCGGCGGATTCGAACGGTCGTACTCACGGGATTCGTCGCGACGTCCGCCGCGACGATGGTGTGGTTTCTCCTGTTGGGTTCGACAGCGCTTCACGTCCAGCACACCGGCAGCGCGGACATCCTCGCGTCGATCGACGCCTACGGCGGATCCGAGGCGGTCGCAGGGTTCCCGTTGTTCGAAGCGTTTCCGATCAGCCAGTTGCTGATGTTCCTGTTTCTGGCGCTGATCATCGTGTTCATGACCACGTCAGCCGACACGTCGACGCTCGTGGTGTCCGTGTTAGCGACGAAACGCGACCGTACCCCGACGACCGGTGCGATCGTGTTCTGGGGACTCTTCCAGGGAGTGGTCGCCGTTTCGGTGCTGGTGACGGGAAGCGCCGAGGTCCTTCAAGCGACGGCAGTGTTAGCGGGCGGACCGTTCGCGCTCGTCGCCATCATCGCGGTCGGGGGGCTCGCTAGCTGGTTTCGCGACAACGAACGGGGGCACGACTCACTGCTCGACAAGTTCCGGTCGTTTCTCGAGCCACACGATTGGGGTAAGTGAGGGGTGCTGGACCGCTGACGAACTGAAATCGGTTTTGATCGTCGTGATCGGGACGCTCTGGCCACCGTCGCCGTCGATACCTATATTATCGTCCCCCTCGATTTTTTGAGGGGATGAAACGACTCGTTAGCACTGACGATGCTCCCGCAGCGGTCGGGGCGTACAGCCAGGCAACGACGAACGGCGACCTCCTGTTCACGGCGGGCCAACTTCCGTTGACTCTCGAGGGAGACGTCCGTGACGAGGGACCCGTCGCCGTCCAGACGCGCCAGTGTCTGGAGAACGTCGCGGCAATCCTCGCGGCGGAAGATCTGGAAATGGCGGACATCCTGAAGGTAACGGTGTACCTCGACGATATCTCCGATTTCGACGAAATGAACGAGGCGTACGCCGAATTCTTCGAAACATCGCCACCGGCTCGCAGCGCGATCGAGGTCGGTTCGGTTCCGAAAGGGGCCGCCGTCGAGATCGAGGTCGTAGCAACGCTCGAATGACGCGGTGTGCGGTGAGAACCCCAGGTATGGATACCGACGGCGTAGCCGTCAGTGGCCCTACAGTGTATCGCTCCGGAACGCTAGCTGGTGGTGAGTGAACGTGAATGGGATGGGCTTCGGGAGTATAGATACGAACGGTCCCGAGAGACCTGTCGGACCGAGAGATGTGACTGCGAGCGCCGGACGGTCTTATGGCACTGTGGCAGGTCGGAACGATCAAAGTACGACCGAGAGCAGAGGGATAGCGGAACGACGCTGTACGCGTTAGAAGAGCCCTGAAACGCTCCCGTCGGAGTGGAGGTCCATACCAGCGGCGGCCGGTTCGGCGGGAAGGCCGGGCAGCGTGAGGACGTCGGCGGTGAGCGCCACGAGGAATCCGGCGCCGGCCGAGGGATAGACCTCGTTTATTTCGAGCGTCCAGCCCTCGGGTGCGCCCTTCCGACTCGCCTCGTCACTGAGCGAATGGAACGTCTTCGACATACAGATCGGAACGTCGTCGAAGCCGTGTCCGGTGAGCCGCTCGATGTCGTCTTCGGCGTCGCTGTGGTATTCGACGCCGTCGGCCCCGTAAATCTCCGTCGCGATGGTTTCGATCTTCTCCTTGATCGGGACGTCGAGATCGTAAAGCGGTTCGAACGTCGACTCGGACTCCGCAGCAGCGACCAGTTCCTCGGCGAGTTCGATTCCGCCCTCGCCACCGTCACTGAAGACGTTCGATTCGGCGACGCTGACGCCGAGATCATCCTCGCAGTGGTCGATGACCGCCTGTACCTCCGCGTCGGTATCACCCGGGAAACGGTTGAGTGCGACGACGACTGGGACGCCGAATTTCCGGAGGTTTTCGACGTGTTTGTCGAGATTCTCGAACCCCCCACGGACCGCGTCGACGTCCTCGGCCTCGAGTTCGTCGAGGTCGGGCGGCCACATCTCCTGGCCGTGGTACTTCAGCGCCCGGACGGACGCGACGAGCGTGACCGCGTCGGGCTCCATCTCACCGAACCGGCAGACGATGTTCATGAACTTCTCGGCGCCCAGATCGGAGCCGAAGCCGGCTTCCGTAATGAGATACTCCGAGAGATGGGCAGCGACCTCGTCGGCGATCAGCGAATTGGTCCCGTGGGCGATGTTCGCGAACGGACCGCCGTGGACGAAGGCTGGCGTTCCCTCGATCGTCTGGACGACGTTGGGTTTCAACGCGTCTTTCAACAAGATCGCAGCACCACCTGTCGCGTCGATATCGTCGACGGTGATCGGATCGCCGTCCGTATCGTACGCCACGATGATGCGGGCGAGGCGCTCCTTGAGGTCGTCGATGCCATCGGCGAGACAGAGGACGGCCATCAGTTCGGAGGCCGCCGTCAGGATGAACCCGTCCTCGCGGGGAAGACCGGTCACGATGTCGCCGAGACCGATCACCGTCTCGCGGAGGACGCGATCGTTCATGTCGATCGCCCGCGGCCAGTTGACCCAGTTGACCTCGACATCGAGTTCGTTCCCGTGTTTGATGTGGTTGTCGAGCATCGTCGCGATGAGGTTGTGTGCCGACGTGAGCGCGTGAAGGTCTCCGGTAAAGTGGAGATTGATATCCTCCATCGGGAGTACCTGAGAGTAGCCACCACCCGCAGCTCCGCCTTTGACCCCGAAGACAGGGCCAAGCGACGGTTCCCGGATCGCGACGAGGGCTTCCTTGTCGATCTGATTGAACGCCTGTCCGAGCCCGACCGTCGTTACCGTCTTGCCCTCCCCGAGCGGCGTCGGCGTCATCCCCGTGACGAGGACGAGCTTCCCGTCGGCCTTCCGTTCCTGCTGGATCCGCTCGATCGCCTCGAGTTTGACCTTCGCCTTCTGTTCGCCGACCAGCTCCAGATCGTCCCGCCTGAGCCCGAACGGTTCGACGACGTCGGCGATGTGTTTCGTGTCGACTGACTGTGCAATCTCGTAATCGGTCGGTATCGACTGTTCGTCCTCGTGTGTGGATGCCATACAGGGACGTTTTCGTGAGCGCTGTATAAGTGTTAACACACCCATCGGTTTCCGGATACGACGTGTTTTCTGCCGTCGCTCGACCCGGGGCGTTTACTGGCCCCTCGATTCGAGGCCCCACGGACTCCGGCAGGTCATCGAACCATCGCAGGTACCGAGAGCGATCGTCACGCCGTGGCTCGATGACGGCAGGACATGTGAAACAGACTACTATCTGTGGTTTAGAATCCCTCGACAGGAGCTTTATTGGCGGCCGTGTGAACCACCACCACATGGAGTATCACGAGGCCGTCAACAGGCTAGAACGGCTTCGGCGGCTCCGGCCCGAGATGGGGACGGACGCGACCGCCGCGATGCTTGCCGACCTGGACGATCCCCACGAGGATCTCGTCGCCGTCCAGATCGCAGGCTCGAACGGTAAAGGGAGTACGGCCCGCATACTCGATCGAATCCTTCGAGAGACGGGGCTCACGGTCGGCTGTTATACCTCGCCCGACCTGAACGACCGGCGCGAGCGTATCACCGTCCAGGGTCGGAAGATACCGAAACGCGAGGTGGTGCGGTTCGTCGAAACCGTCTGGCCTCACATCGTCGATCGGTCCGTGGCGGGGGCCGCACCGACGTTCTTCGAAGTGATCACCGCAATGGCCCTCTGGCACTTCGGCTGCGAGGACGTTGACGTTGCCGTTCTCGAGGTCGGCATCGGCGGCCGTTACGACGCGACGAGCGTGGTCGATCCCGCGGCCGCTGCGGTCACTACCGTCAGTCTCGAGCACACCGACATTCTCGGTTCGACGGTCGAGGAAATCGCACGCGACAAAGCACAGGTCGCTCCAGCGGGTGCGCCGCTGGTGACCGGTGCAACGGGTGCAGCGCTAGACACGATTCGGGCGGAGACGGACGTCGTGACGGTCGGAACCGTCGATGGGGACGACCATGCGTCCGACGCGGACGCCGCGAGCGCCGACAGACGTTCGAGCGCTGGCCGGCGCTCGGACGCCGACGTACGGGTAAACGAGACGCGAACGGTCTCGACGGTATCGTCGTCGGTCTCGCTCGTCGGACCGGACTGGCAGGTCGAGAGTCGGACGCCTTTGCTCGGCTCACACCAGGCGATCAATGCGGGAATCGCTGCCACACTCGCCAAGCAGGTCGCCGATCCGTCCGAGTCCGCCATCGCGGCCGGAATTCGGAACGTCCGCTGGCCCGGTCGGTTCGAGGTGATGAACGACGCGCCGCTCACGGTTCTCGACGGCGCTCACAATCCCGACGCGTGCGGGAAGCTCGCGACGCTCCTCGAGCGGTTCGACTACGACGACCTCTACCTCGTATTCGGTTCGTTGCGCGAGAAGGACCTCGTCGAGATGTGTCGATCGCTCCCGGACCCGGACCGAGTCTATCTCGCCGAGGCGGACGTCGACCGCGCCCAGGGAACCGACGTCCTCGCGGCGACGTTCGATCGCGAGACGAGCGCAGTGATCGACCAGTCGGGGTCGGTGCTCGTGGCACTCGATCGAGCGATCCGCAGGGCCAACCCGTCGGACTGTGTGCTCGTGACCGGGTCACTGTCCGTCGTCGGCGAAGCCCGTGACTGGTGGACGCAGACGGTACGATCGGTCCGGACCCCGACCACGGAACGAGCTCGAGCCGTCATGGGGCGAGCCGACGTCCCACCCTCGGTTACCCGAGATCGTGTGGATCGGATCTCGCACCGGACGTTACGGTTTCACGTCCGCCACGACGTGGCTGCCGAGTTGCGCTCGCTGATGGAGTCGCTGGGTGGAACCTGTGCGGTCTCCGGCATCGAGGCGACGGACCAACGCCTCGAGGTCGTCCTCGCTGGAACGGTCGATCAGTTCAAGATACTGACGTCGAAACTGCGCGGGCGGTCGGTCGGCGGCCGTCGTCTCGCCGAACAGTTGACCGACACGGTCGGGATCGGGGCCGACGGCTCGAGCGGCGAATATCCGTGGACCGACGAGACGGCGGTGATGGGGATTTTGAACGTGACGCCGGATTCGTTCCACGACGGCGGCGAGTACGATGCGGTCGAAGACGCTGTCGCTCGGGCCGAGGAGATGGTCGCGGCAGGGGCGGACGTGATAGACGTGGGCGGTGAGTCGACTCGACCGGGGGGCGAGTCGGTCTCTGCCGTGACGGAACGTGAACGCGTCCTGCCGGTCATAGAGAGGCTCGGCGACCTCGGGACGATGCTCTCGATCGACACGCGTAAACCGACGGTCGCCGAGGCGGCCCTCGACGCGGGAGCAGACATGGTAAACGACGTTACCGGGCTCACGGACGCGGCGATGCGGCGCATCGTCGCCGAACGCGAGGTGCCGGCCGTTCTCATGCACAGTCACTCCGCGCCGGTCGATCCCGACCGACGGCACAGCTACGACGACGTGGTCGACGATGTGCTGGAGGAAGTAACCGAGCGCGTTCTCCTCGCCGAGCGTGCGGGTATCGATCGATCGCAGCTGGTTCTCGATCCCGGACTCGGCTTCGGGACGACCGCCGCCGAGAGCTTCGAGTTGATCGATCGGATCGCGGAGTTTCAAGGCCTGGGGACGTCGATTATGATCGGCCACTCCCACAAGTCGATGTTCGATCGCGTCACGCGTCGCGACGACGATCGACTCGCGCCGACCGTGGCCGCGACGGCGCTCGCGGCCGAGCGTGGCGTCGACCTCGTTCGCGTCCACGACGTCGCCCCGAACGCTGCCGCGATCGCAACCGCCGAACGCACGACGGCCGACCGGTAATCCGCGACCGGTGACCCGACCTGATACTCCGGTTGTTCGTCGCACCCGGTTTTGACCAGGACCCGCCGTCCCGTTCGTCTCGAGTCGTACCGCTCGGTTCGAGACTTCGGTCGGTGCCCGAAAAACACAGCCTGTCGGAACGGTTTCACGTTGTGGAGTAGCCCTCGGAACGGTCGATCGGGACGCCAGTCGTTCGTTGGCCGATAGATGGCCGATTAGAACGACATACGAGCGAAACCGCGTCTGATCACCGGCCTACTGTCACGGCCGAAAGCAGCTCGAAGACGGCAGCGTGACTCGTCTCATAACCGTACTAGCAGTTATACGGTCTTTTAATGCCCAGTGAGGTAATTACTACCGAACGAAGATGATACTGTACAGTAACGAACCGAGAACTCGGAGCGGCTCGGAAAGCGGACGGTCACGCGATAGAGGTGGCGACCGACGATGAGCGACAGTGACCTTCCATCAAGTACGGGCACGGCCATCATCGGTGCGGGGATCGTCGGGAACAGTCTCGCGTACCATCTCGCGGAGCAGGGCCGGGACGATATCCTGCTGATCGATAAGGGTCCGCTCCCCGACCCGGGTGGTTCGACGGGCCACGCCTCGAATTTCCTCATGCCGGTGGAGCACTCCAAGGAAATAACCAATCTCACCCGCCGGAGCATCGAGCAGTACGACGACATGGACACGTTCACGAACAGCGGCGGGATCGAGGTGGCCCGAACCGAAGAGCGGATGGACGAACTCGAGCGACGGGTCCAGTCAGCCAAATCGTGGGGAGAACCCGGGGAGTTGCTCACCGTCGAGGAAGTCGAGGAGATGGTACCCTATCTCAACACGGAGATCATCAAGGGCGGATTCTACAGCCCGGGTGCCGGGACCTGCGATCCGCTTCGGGCCGGTGAGGTTATGCGAGCTCGAGCGGACGACGCGATCGACGGCGGCCTCACCCTCTCGCCGAACACCGAAGTGCTCGATCTCCACGTCGATGACGGGACGATCCAGGCCGTCGAAACCGATCGCGGCACCGTCGAGGCCGGCGACGTCGTGATCGCTGCTGGGCTTTGGAGCCCAAAGATCGCCGACATGGCCGGCGTCGACATCCCCCTGACGCCTGCGGTCCACCAGATGGTCAGCGTCGGTCCGATCTCGTTTTTCGAAGACTACGAGGGCGAGATTTCCTTCCCCGTCGTGCGGGACATGGATACCCAGATGTACGAGCGCCAGCACGGCAACGATCTCGAGGTCGGCTCCTACCAGCACCGGCCGATCCTCTGGGACGTCGAGGACATTCCGTCGATCGACGAAGCGCCCCTGTCGCCGACGCAGCCGCCACTGACCGACGACGCGTTCGAACAGTCCATGGAAAACGCACTCGAGATCGTCCCGGAACTGCTGGACGATCCCGAGGCCGGAGTCCGCCACGAGATCGACGGGCTGCTGTCGGTCACGCCTGACGGCATGCCGCTTCTAGGTCCACTCCAGGACGTCGAGGGGCTCTGGTCGTGCGCCGCGGTCTGGATCAAAGAGGCACCCGCGATCGGCGAGGCCGTCGCCCAGTGGATGACCCGTGGCTGGTCGGACATCGACCTGCATTCGTCGAACGTGAACCGGTTCTACGAGTACGGCACCTCCGAGAAATTCGTCAAGAATCGGGCTCACGAGGGGTTCCAGAAGATCTACGGTATCGTCCATCCGGCCGAACAGTGGCAGAGTTCCCGTCCACTCCGGACCAGCGCGTTCTACGATCGCCAGGACGACTTGGACGCGCGGTTCTTCGAAGCCGCTGGCTGGGAACGGCCGCAGTGGTTCGAGTCCAACCGCGACCTGCTCACCGAGTATAACAGCGAGCTCGCAGGCCTCACCCGGCCGAACGAGTGGGACTCGCGGTGGTGGTCACCGATCATCCTCGCCGAACACCTGCACATGCGCGACAACGTCGCCATGGTCGGCGATATGGGGTTCGGCATCTTCGACTTCGTGGGGTCGGACGTCGCCGAATACATGGAACGGATGGCCGTCGGACGGACGGACGTCGACGTCGGTAAGACGGTCTACACGCCGATTCTCGCCGAGAACGGCGGGTTCGTCTCCGATCTGACGACCGCCCGGCTCGGGCCCAACCACTACCGGGTTATCACCGGCGGTGCGGCGGCTGGCTCCGATCGCGCGTGGTTCAACGGACACCTTCCCCCGGACAAAGACGTCAATCTGATCGATAGGTCCGACTCGCTGTGTACGCTCGGCGTGTGGGGACCAGACGCCCGCGAAGTCGTCGACGGCATCGCCGAGGAAGACATGTCTCACGAGGCGTTCCCACCGTATACGGCACAGGAAATCACCGTCGGCGAGGTCGACGTCTGGGCGATGCGCCTCTCCTACGTCGGCGAACTCGGCTGGGAAATCTACGCGCCGATGGGGCAGGCCAGGCGGCTCTGGGACACCATCGCCGAGGCCGGCGAGGAGTACGACATCCGGCCCGCCGGGATGGGCGTATACGGGACGACCGGTCGAATGGAGAAAGGATACCGGCTCTACGGGCACGAACTCGAACTCGAGTACACGCCGGCGGAGGCCGGCCTGACGTTCCACGGTGTCAAAGAGGCCGATTTCATCGGCAAGGAGGCCTACGCGGCGGCACTCGAGGAGGAGAACGCGGCCACGCTCTGTACGCTCTCGGTGGACGACCACATGTCCGCCGACGGCGAACGGCGGTTCATGCTCGGCAACGAGCCGGTGCTGAACGAGGACGGCGACGTGATCGTCGACGCCGAGGGGCGGGAATCCTACGTCACGAGCGCGGGAACCGGACCGACCGTCGGGAGACATCTACTGATGGCGTATCTCCCGCCGGAGTACGCCGACGAGGGCACGGACCTGCAAGTCGAGTACATGGGCGAACAGTACCCGGTGACCGTCAAGGTCGTCGGTAACGAGCCACTGTTCGACCCGGACAACGAGCGAATTCACAGCGAGGACTGACCACGAACAACATCCGAGGCCGATCACGGCCTCTCTCAGCGCACGTCACAATGAACGTAATGGCCTGTATCAAACGGGTACCGAACACCGGTGCAAAGATCGTACTAACGGAGGACAACCAGCGAATCGACACGAGTAACCTCGGGTTCACCATGAGCCCCCACGAGGAGTGTGCCATCGAGGAAGCCATCCAGCAGGTCGACGCTCACGGTGGCTCGGTACATGTCCTGACGCTCGGGCCAGCGGAAGCGGACGAGCAACTCCGGACGGGGCTTGCCATGCAGGCTGACGAGGCGACGTTGCTCGAAACCGCGGGGGAGGAGTGGTCGCCGCGGCCGACCGCGTCGGCGATCGCGACCGCCGTCCGTGAACTGGCCGACGATGGCGGCGAGTTCGATCTCCTCTTGTTCGGCAACGAGTCGGCTGACATGGGTAACTATCAGGTCGGCGTGCGTGTCGCCGCCGAACTCGACCTGCCCTGTGTGACCGGGATCAAATCCCTGGACGTCGCGGACGGTGTGGCGACCGCGAAACGCGAGGTCTCCGGCGGCGAAGAAGTGTACGAGATCGATCTCCCGGCGGTCGTCTCGGTGAAAGAAGGGATCAACGAGCCCCGGTACGCCTCGATGCGTGCCAAGATGCAGGCGCGTCGCCAGGAGGTCCCCCGCCGCGAGCCAGCGCCGGAAGTGGGAGCGGGTGTCTTCGAGAAGATCCGTCTCGAGGCCCCCGAAGCGGCCGATTCCGAGGCCGAGGTCCTTGGTGAAGGGATGGATGCCGTCCCGGAGGTGATCGACGTGCTCGAATCGGAGGTGGAAGTGATATGATCCTCGCGTTCGTCGAACACGATAGCGGCGTTGCGGACGAACTCTCCCTGGAGAGCCTCACAATGGCTCGCGAGCTGGCAGCGGCCGAAGGGACGTCACTCTGTGCGGTCGTCTTCAGTGACGAAGGAGCCGCCCTGGCGGATGAACTCGGTCGATACGGCGTCGAGGAGCTCCACCGCGTCACTCACGATCGGCTCGATGGCTATGCACCCCAGGCGTGGGGCGAAAGCGTCTCCCAGCTCGTCTCGGAGCTGGGGGCGGCTGCGGTCACAGCCCCCGAGACGGATCGCGGGCACGAAGTGCTGGCCAACGTCGGAGCCGCGCTCGACGCCCCGATGGCGGCTAGCTGTATCGATATCGATGTCTCCGATGGTGGCGAGGCGTACGAACTGCGTCGTCACCGCTGGGGTGGCAGCCTCATCGAGCACGCCCGGCTCGAGGGCGAAACGAAGCTCGTGTCCGCTGCCGAGCGCGAATATCCGGTCGAGGAGGCCGCGTCGACGACCGAACCGGCGGTCAGCGAGTTCACGCCGTCCCTCGACGACTCCCACCTTCGAGTCCGCGTCGAGCGCGTCGAGACGACGGACGAAGAGGGTATCCCGCTGGGCGAGGCCCGGGTCGTCGTCGGCGGTGGCCGCGGGGTCGGTGGCCCAGAGGACTACGATGAACTCGAGGAGTTGGCCGACCTGCTCGGCGGAACGGTCGGTGCCTCGCGGGCCGCGATCAACGAAGGCTGGCGGCCTCACGACGACCAGATCGGGCTGACTGGCGCGAAGATCAGCCCCGACATCTACATCGCCTGCGGCATCAGTGGTGCGGTACAGCACATGGTCGGGTGCAAGGGAGCCGACACCATTCTCGCGATCAATACCGATTCCGAGGCAGCCATCATTCAGAAAGCCGACTACGCCGTTATCGGCGACCTCCACGAGGTCGTCCCGGAACTGAGCGACGCGATACGCGAGGCGACGTAGTCGGCAGCGCCGACGCCGTGATTCTCCTCACTCGCCGCGAAGGTGTGCGACCACGTCGTCAGGGTCGGCCGTGAGACCGCCACCCTGTGCAACGGTCGAGCCACCACCGCCCCCGCCGCCGAACGTGTCGGTCACGTCGGCGATCACGTTGCCCGCATCGACGGTACCAGTCGAGGCCACGACGACGGACGGCGTCCCGTCCGTGTCGACGACCGCAACCACGTCCGGTCGCTCTGCCCCCTCATCGACGAGCGCTCGTGTGCCGTCACTCACTACGTTCGGGTCGAACCCCGCTATCGTCCCCACCGCCCACGTCGCACTGTCGCGCTCGACGGTGGGCAGCTCCGTGAGGCGAGCGTCCAGAACGTCACGCTCTCGGCGTGCTAGTTCGTCCTCGAGTGCCGCTCGCTCGTCTTGCAGGCGTGCGACGGCCTCGGGTAGCTCGGCGGTCGGGACGTCCGCGACCTGACTCGCCTCACGCGTGGCAGCCCGAACGCTTGCGGCGTGGTCGATCCCCGCCGGGCCGACCGCGAATTCGACGCGAGTGACGCCCTCGCCGGGGTTCGACCGACCGAGTACCTCGATCGGTCCGATCTGTCGCGTGTTCGGCACGTGTGTTCCCCCACAGGCCGCGACGTCCCATGGCTCGTTCGAGTCCGTGGCGACGCCGGCGTCGGTGGTCGGCCTGCCGATAGTCACCACCCGAACGTGGCCATCGGACGTGTCCGACTCGTCGGTCGCCATCGCTCCGTCTTCGGTCTGCTCGTTGAACGCGATTCCATCGATCCCGCGGGCCTCGTCGGCGGGCAGTCGCTCCCAGGTGACCGGCTGTGCGTTCCACACGGCCAGATTCGAGAGGCGACCCAGTTCGATCAGGTCGTCCTCGTTGATCGGATCGGCGGTCGTCAGATCGAGTCGGATCTTCTCTTCGCCGATGTCGAAGCCAGCGTAGCCGAGTTCGTCGAACAGCCGGCGTGCGGAGCCGTAGACGACGTGGCTCGCAGTGTGGGCGCGCATGCAGTACATCCGGTGTGCGTCGTCCACGACGCAGGCGACGCTGTCGCCGGCCGCAACGTCGGGTTCGGACTCGAGAGTGTGAACGACCGCGCCACCCTGCTCCTGAACGTCGGCGAGCGCGATGCCGTCGATCGTTCCGCGGTCGGCCGGCTGTCCACCCCCTTCTGGATAGAAGTACGTCTCGGCCAGTTCCAGCTCGCGGCCGTCGGCTGCCTCGACCGTCGTTTCGAACGCCCGCAATTCGGGCAGTTCCGGGGCGCGTGACGATGTCATGCGAACGAGTCAATCGCGGGGCAACAAAAAAGCTCGCAGTTCAGAGGGAGGCTGGCGAAAGGAAAAAGACAGGAGCGCAGGGCTCGGCGGCCGATTCTCCGACGGTTGCTGAGGAAACGACCGGTGTCTCGGTTGTCGGTGCGGCGGGATCGATCGAGACGCGAGCCGACGGCTCAGAAAATTACCGACACGACATAACAGCATGGATGCTGTTCAGGTTTCGTTCGGCGGTCCTCGGCCGCGGACGACCACTGATGCTGCCAGCCTGAACGATACCGGACGCCGAACTGAACCCGTGTTTCGGACGATCCGACCCTCCACTCGAGTAAACCGAAAGCAATCCGTTCGCTGACAGGCTGTGGACGCCAGAGGAATTACAACCATATGTCTGTAATCTTGTTCGCGGATCCCGTTCGTCCGGCGAGTCCGGAAGCCGATCGGACAACGCCCTCGGAGCCGGTGTCGAGAGCGTGCATCGGTTCCCAGAGCGATTCGGCGATATCATCACGGATTCGACCAAAGATGCCGCTCGAGTCGGTCGGACATCGGTGGGTGTGAGCGAGTGCTCGAAGAGCCGTCGGTCTCCATCGAGACGTCTCGATGAGGGTCGTTCGTCGTCTCGACGCTAAACCGGAGGAGGCTTAGAAACTCAGTTTAAGTTTATATCAATATTACTGCCATTGCATACAAATTAAAATTTCTAGACATGAGTTATCTTTATCAGTCGAATCGGGCCGACTGTTCACTACGAAACTGAGTTCAGCTGTGATTTCTGTGTCCGGATCCCCTCGCGGTCGTAATACCGTATCAGAAAAGTATTTCTCCCCATATGCTCGTCTCTGTATGCGATATACGGACGTGGATACATGTTTTTCAGCTACGGCGTATATCATTCACATTATTAGCTCCTCTCAGAAAACAGCGAGAAACGCGATAGCAACGACAGTCGAACTCCATGCGGATGCGCGGACCGGTAACCGGACCAGAGGAAGCACGTATTGTATCTTATACTAATTATTTTTATCACTACTATTAGAGGGGATTCACTAAGCGCTATACAAACTTCTTTGGAGTTTCTTCCTCCGACACCAGATGTAATCATCGTACCCGATTCCCACCGAGATGTGGACGACCGTGCGCTTCGGAGTTCTAGCTCGATCTCGACCCGTCGAAGCGAACAGGGAAGTGAAAGGCGGTCCGCTTCGAAGACGAGTGGTGAAGCCGACATCGTGATGGGGATCGACGCCGAGATGATCGGTTGTACCTTGCGTCGGTCCAGAACGGAGCCGATCACGCTCGGGAACCTGACCGCTCACGGGACGCTCTATCGGCGATTCGAACTCGAGGGCCGAACGTCGACCGTGCCCGTCCTCGATGTATCCCGAGGTTCCGAACTGAAATCGATCTGAGCTCGCCGACTTATTCATTACCGTCGATCGCTAACCTGGCGAGTGTCATGTTCGTCCGCACCGCTACCCCCGAGGACACCCTCGAGATCCGACGAATCCTCGACGCCGCGTTGCTCGAGCCCGGCGACGTCGAGGGGCGGATCGCCGCCGGCGACGTCCTCGTCGCGGGCGATCGACGGGGCGGAACGGGAAGCGACGACGGCAGCGGCGACGACGATGCAAACGAACGGATTCTCGGCACGGCCGTCCTCGAGCCCATAGAGACCGGTAGCGGCGCGCACGTCGGCGCGATCGGCGTTCGCCGTCGTCACAGAGGACGGGGGATCGGCCGCGCGCTGATCGAACGGGGCCTCGAACGTGAGGGGCGTCTCACGGCCCGGTTCGACGACGGCGTTCGCCCGTTCTACGAGCGGCTCGGATTTTCGATCGAACCGATCGACGAGCAGCGAAACCGCGGCGTCGCGGTGACGGGCGAGCGAACCTGATCGTCGGCGGCGCGAGAGCGCGATTGAAATCTAAAATCGACGACCGCGTTCGACGGAACCCGTCTCTTGCCGGCGCAGTTTTATCAGACGGAACGTGGTAGCTATCCTTCGCATGGCGCTCCAACGGATGCTCAGTGGCGACCCGTCGAAGAGTTCGAAGGTCTATCTCGCGATCGGTGCGCTCTCGCTGGCGAAAGCGATCGCGGTCCGAAAGGACCGAGAGCGGTTCCGGCGCGAGTTGCTCGACGCTGGCCTGTTTCTCGGCGCCGGGCTCGTCTTACGCCGGTTCGGGAAGATCAAGGCGGAGAAGCGTCAGGAACTCGAGTCCCAGCTGCCGGAGTGGGCGGCCGACATCGCGACCTCCGACGCCGCTTCGCGTGGAGTCCGATCCCTCGCCCGACAGCAGCTCCGCGGTCGGTCGGAGCCGGAACCGGAACCGACGCTCCGGGATCGAGCGCGGAGCGTCATCGCGAGCCTGTAGCGCGGCCGCCGCCCTCGGCCCCACGGCTCGAGGTGTGACGCCGTTCCGGGCCCAGGGTACGAACTGATCGCCGTTCGACTACGCTTCGAACCAGGCGAACTCACTGGTCGCGTCACCGTTCGGCTCGAGGCCAACGCCGCCGAAGGTGTCGTTGTCGATCCGCGTTTCGGTCGGATCGGGACCGATCCATTCCCAGTCAGCCGACGCGCCGGCACTCGTCCCGGAACCAGGGTCGCGGTGAACAGCCATCGCGGTCGCGCCGGCGATCGGTTCGTCCGTAGTCTCGGCGTCGGCTACCTCGAGCGAAACCGCTTTGAGGTCGGCGAACACCTCGGCGGCGGTCACGTCGTCGGCGTCGACCTCGTCGTCGGGGACCGGATCGTGATCGCCGGCCCCCTCGAGAACGGAATCGGGGAAGTCCGCGTCGAACGCCCCGAGGATCGCGTCCGGGTCGGGCTCGATTTCCTCGAAGACCTCCGTCACTGTGGGTTCGCTGCTCATAGCGCTGGTGGCACCGTCACCCCCCTTCGTTACGAGGCTGTTACCGCTGGCTAGCCGCGTGTTGCATTCGCTGCAACGGTAGTCACGACTCCCTACTGGTCATCGATTCGAACATCGAACGCCCGGGACTGAAGATCGAACGGGGATCGAGCGATCAGAACAGGTCCTGTGTGAGCTCGAGGGTTTCCTCGCGGTCCTCCCAGTCGACGAAGAGGGCGACGCTGGTCGCGCTCGTGATGATGTCGTTGAGGTGGATCCGGGCCTCGGAGAGGGGGTTGACGATCTCGCTGATGATCCCCGGCTGATTGGGGAGTTCGCCGCCGGTCACGCGGATGACGGCGACCGGCGAATCGACGGTGACCGAAGAGAGTTCGTCGCGAGCGATGACCTCGCGGTGGAGGATGTTCTCGGCGCGTTCGGCCTCTTCCTCGTCAATGTAGAAGGTGACGGTGTCCATCCCGCTGGCGACGGCGTCGATGTTGACGTCGCTCTCGGCCAGCGCCTCCGAGAGGTGGTTGAAGATGCCGGGCTGGTTGCGGATCGCGCGGCCGGCGACGGTCAGGCAGGCGAGCGGTCGCTCGCGGAGGTCGACGAGGTTCCGGAACTCGCCTTCGATGCTCGTCCCGCCCGAGAGGAGGTCGCCGTGCTGGTAGTGGACGACGCGCACGTCGAGTTTGCCGTCCTTGTACGACAGCGCGGAAGGAGCGACGACCTCGGCCCCGCGGAAGGAGAGATTTCGGAGTTCGTCGACGGAGATCTCGCCGACGTTCCGGGCCCCTTCGACGACGTGGGGGTCGCCGGTCATGACGCCCTCGACGTCGGTCACGATGACGACCTCGTCGGCGTCCATGTACTTGCCCATCATGACCGCCGTGGTGTCGCTGCCGCCCCGGCCGAGCGTCGTGATCGAGCCGTCCGGTCCCTCCGCGAGGAAGCCGGTGATGACCGGCACCGTCTCGTCGAGTTCCGCGGCGACTTCCGCGGCGCGTCGCTGGGTCTCCTCGACATCGACCTCGCCGTACTCGTCGGTGACGATCGGCCAGTCCTCGCCGCCCGGCTCGAGGAAGGTGGCGTCGATGCCACGGGCCGACAGCGCGGCCTTGAGCATCCGGACCGACGTTCGCTCGCCCATGCTGACGATCTGGGCCCGGTCGGCTTCGTCGGTCTCGAAGGTGATCTCGTCGAGCAGTTCGTCCGTGGTCGATCCCATGGCGCTGGCGACGACGGCGATCTCGTGGCCGTCCTCGACGGCCGCGGCGATCGAGTCCGCGGCGCGGTTGATCCGGTCGCCGCTGCCCAGACTCGTCCCGCCGAACTTGGCTACGACGCGCATGCTGCCACCTCGCGGAAGACCCGCACTGCGATGCTGTGACTCATACCCGAACTGTTACCAGAGCGGGCAGATAACTGTGTCCCATCGTCGGCGCTTTTAGCCGGAGTTCGGTGGCGGGCAGACGTGTCTCTGCCGGCGAACGCAGGCATCCGTAGCCGCGACAGGGATTTATTGTCGTGCGCAGCATTACCATACGTCGATGAACGTACGGGACGCACTCGAGGCCGACGCCGACGCGCTCGCGTCGATCGCTGACTCCCCGACCGACGTGATGCGGAATCTCGTCCACGACCGGACGGTGCGCGTCGCCGAGGACGGGAGCCACGATCCGAACGCCGACGTCTCAGACTCGCAGTACGACGGCTCGGATCCGGAGGATCTACTGGGATTTATCAGCTTCGATGCGCGTGAAGACACCGTTCACGTCACCCAGCTCGACGGGACGGACGAAGCCTGTAAACGGCTGCTGGGCGAACCCGTCCGGTTCGCCGAGCGCGAGTCGATGGCCGTCGAAGTGCTCGCGTCGCAGGATGCCGACCCCATTCACCGCGCCGCCGAGGAGCTCGGTTTCGAACGACGCGGGCGCGGCCCGCAGTTCGACGGCTCCCCGACGGTCCGGTTTCGACTCGAGCCGTAGGAGAACGTGAGCGGAACCCCTCGAGACAAGGAGTTGTACCGCGAACGAGCCCGAAGGGTGAGCGAGCGGGCCGACGACCGATGTGAGCGAGTGAAACGAGCGAACGGAGGGAGGAGGCTTTTCATCAAAGTTTTGCCGAGGGCGCGGCGAAGCCGAGCCCGCAGCGCAAAAGTTTCGTTCAGGAGAACTTCTGTACCGTCACGTCGAGCGTATCCAGATCGACGATCGGCGCGAAGCCGGCGTCGGGATCGATGTTGACGCTCTTCTGGAAGTCGGTCTGGGCCTGCCAGCAGCCGGAGTTGATCGCGAGAACGTTGTGGTACTTGCCGAAGCCGAGTTTGTGGACGTGCCCGGTGTGGAAGATGTCGGGGACCTCCTCCATCACGAGGTAGTCCTTCTCTTCGGGTGCGAGGCGCGTGTGACCGCCGAACTGCGGCGCGACGTGGCGCTTCTTCAGGAGGTGATACATCGCCTTGTGGGGATCGTCGTAGCTGGCTTTTTCCTCGGGGAGTTCCGCGATGACTTCGTCCAGCGAGACGCCGTGGTACATGAGGACGGAGACGCCCTCGAGGGTCACCATCGACGGATTGCTCACGATCTGCGGGTCGTGGGCCGACATGATCTCCCGGAGTTCCTCGTCGAACCCCGGCTGGGGTTCCGCCAGCCGGACCGCATCGTGGTTGCCGGGGATCATGACGATATCGATGTCGCCGGGCACCTTCTTCAAGTGCTCGCTGAACGCCTCGTACTGCTCGTAGATGTCGACGATGTCGAGTTCCTCGTCCTGATCCGGATAGACGCCGACGCCCTCGACCATGTCGCCTGCGAGCAGCATGTACTCGACGTGCTGGGCCTCCTCCGTGTGGAGCCAGTCGGCGAAGGCGTTCCAGGCGTCTTCCATGAACTCCTGACTGCCGACGTGAACGTCGCTGATCAGTGCCGCCTGGACGTGACGGTCGGCCGTCGACGGCTCGTGGGTCCGAGGCACGTCCGGGAAGTACATCGAGTCGACGAAGGCGATCCCCGAGTCGTCCGCCAGGGTTCCCTCCATCGCCAGCACCTCGTCGCAAAGCAACTCGTCGACGAGGTCGACGTACTCCCGATCCTTCATCACGAGCCAGGGGAAGGTCCCGGTTGCGTCCTCGAGTTCGATCAGCCAGTGGCCGCTCGCGGTCGACCGGATGTCGTTGACCAGTCCGACCATCGCGGCCTCGCTGCCGCCGGGCATGCTCTGGATCGCCGATGCCGGCCGATGGTTGACTCGGCTCCGGAGCTTCCCGCCGAGCCTGTCGAGTCGATCGCGGAAGACTGAGACGAAGTCGCTGTATTCGCCGGTTCCCGTGCTCTCACCGGTCATATCGCCGACGATCTCGAGCGACCGCTGGTCGGGATCGACGGAGCGGTCGGCCGGCGAAGACCCCTCCGTTTCAACTGGAGATCGGCCGGTCGATCCACCGGCCGGGGGCTGGTCGGTTCCAGTTGAAACGGAGGGGGTCGGATCCGTGGGGGGAGGCGCTTCTGCGGCCGCAGCGTCCGTATCGACAGCGCCCCCATCGGCGAGTCCCTGATCGGCAGCACCGTCCGTCGAGAGCGCGGCCGTTACGTGATCGGTTCGGACGACCAGCGCGTCGTCGGGGACTTCCTCGAGCACGCGCTCGAGCGCCGCGGTCGGATCCTCGGCCGCCGCGAGTCGCGTCACCGCCTCGCGTTCGGCGTTGTACCCGCGGCTCGTGAGTTCGCTGACGATCCGAGCCGGGGCCTCGAGTGGCACAGTCCAGGCATTCGCAGGCGACGGCAAAAGGGTAGCGGATCCCGCGCCATCGGGCGACGAAACGACATAATTCGCCGGAAGGTTGATGCCCCGGTCCGAGAAACGAGTGTCCGATGAACGGTCGCGATGCCGGCGAACCGAGTCGCAGTCGCCCCGATCCCCGCGGCGACCGATCGGGAGCCGGTGAGCGACAGGGCGATGACACCTCGGTCAGCGCTCCGGGACCGGCAACCGAAGCTCCGCCTCGAGCCCGGAGTACGGAGACCGTCCGAATCGAAGACGGACTCGTCCGCTGGTTTCTCGAGACCGACGACCGCACTGTTGCAGCGGTTCGCGCCGTCCTGACGAGTCTCGCCATCGTCGCGATCGTCGGGCTGTTGCTGTTCGGGATCAGCGGCCAGCTTCCGGTGCTCGTCGCCGTCGAGAGCGGCAGTATGACGCCGAACATGCACGCCGGCGACCTCGTCTTCGTCGTCGAGGAAGGCCGGTTCGCCGGCGACGGTGCCGTCGAAGGGACGGGCGTCGTCACCCTCGAGGAGGGCAGAGAAAGCGGCTATCGAAAGTTCGGAAAACCGGGCGACGTGATCGTCTTCCGGCCGAACGGCGATCCGACCGCGACGCCGGTGATCCACCGCGCTCACTTCTGGGTCGAAGCGGGCGAAAACTGGGTACAGACGACGGCCGATCCCGGCTCTCTCAACGGCGCGACCTGCGCCGACATCCGCTCGTGCCCGGCGCCCCACGACGGGTTCGTGACGAAAGGCGATGCCAACCCGGCGTACGACCAACTGCCGCGATCGGGATCGGAGACCACCGTCGTCAGTCCCGACTGGGTGACCGGCAAAGCGATGGTCCGGACGCCGCAACTCGGCGGGATTCGACTGGCGATCGACTCGATCCGCTCTGCGGTCGGCCTCGGATCGATCCTCCTCGTCGTCGCATCGGGAGGAGTCGCGCTGATCCTGTTCGGAATCGCCGCCGGATCAGACAGAGATAATTCGTAGTCCTGCGTTTCGTGCTCCTCCGAACAGAAAGTTGATTGTCAGGCCCGGTAAAACGTGTCACGATGAGCGGTTCTAGTTCCGGGAGTCCGCCAGACGATCCCGGCGACGACGACGGCCGGCAGGACAGCAGCGCCGGGGCGTCTCGAGCGTCGAGCGGCCCGTCGCGGTCCGCTCCCGATCCCGACGCCGTGACGATCGAAGACGACGGAGTCGTCCGCTGGTTCCTCGAGACCGACGACGAGAACGTCATAATGGTGCGCGACGTGTTGAGCAGCGTCGCGATCGTCGCCGTCGTCGGCTTGCTGCTGTTCGGGATCAGCGGCATCTGGCCGCCCCTCGTCGCCGTCGAGAGCGGCAGTATGGAGCCACACATGGAGCGAGGCGATCTCATCTTCATCACCGAAGAGGGACGTTTCGCCGGTGACGGTGCCGTTCAGGGTACCGGGGTTGTCACCTACGAGCAAGGCAAAGAAAGCGGCTATCGCAAGTACGGGAAAGCAGGTGACGTCATCGTCTTCAAACCCAACGGCAGCGAGCGGACGACCCCGGTGATTCACCGCGCTCACTTCTGGGTCGAAGACAACGAAAGCTGGGTCGAAACCAAAGCCAGCGAGGAAATTGTCGGCGATGCGACCTGCGAGGAAATTGCCAGTTGCCCTGCACCGCACGCCGGTTTCATCACGAAAGGGGATAACAACGCGGGATACGACCAATTGCGCAGGTCCGGTGCCAGAACCACCGTGGTCAAACCGGAGTGGATCACCGGCAAAGCGAAGGTTCGGATCCCGTGGCTCGGCCACGTCCGCCTGACATTCGACAAACTGCTCGGCGGTATGCTCGTGCCGACATCGCCCTCGAGTCCGCCGCTTCAAGGATCTGCTCCAGCCGCGACAGCGATGACGGCGGCACCCGAAAGTCCTGGTGCCCCCAGCTCCGGACTCGACAGTGAGTTCGCCGGCATGGCCGCCGTTGCCGGTGTCGGTACCGCAGCGGCCGCCAGTCGATACCGTCGCTGATTCGGCCACGTCGCTTCGAACTCGGTTGCATTTCTCCGCATCCCTCCACCACTCGTTCGCGGCGTTCGCTGCCGGCAGCGCATGTCGAGAGGGCAGTGAACTCTCCTCGTCAGCCGCGCTCGAGTCGAAACAGTGGGTAGAGAACGGGGTTGTGAGCGGTACCGGGTGCAGTGACACAGCACCGGGATCGATGTGAGTCGTCTGCGGGAAAGGACGGCGCTCGAGCAGAACGGAAGTCGGCAAGGGCCTGAGAACGCGTAGCGGTCAGTTTTCGAACCGCGCCTGCACGAACGGCTGCACGTCGTCGATGTCGCTCAGTCGGGAGTCGCTCAGCAGTACGGCCTCCGTCTCTTCGAGTGGAACGGAGAGGCTGATTTCCTTTGTCCGACCGTAGCGCCCCTTCGAGACGACGATGGCGTTGACGATCCCCAGCATGTCGAGTTCACTGATGAGATCCGTCACGCGGCGCTGGGTCAGCACGTCCGCGTCGATCTCCTCGCAGAGGCGCTTGTATATGTTGAACACCTCGCCCGTGTTGATGCTGTGGACGCCGTTTTTCTCGAGCAGGATGATCGCGAAGAGGACGAGTTTGCTCTGCGTGGGGAGCGTGCGGACGACCTCCACGACGCGGTCGAGTTCGATCTTGTCCTGGGCCTGTCGGACGTGTTCCTCGACGATCGTCTCGGACTGGGAGCGCTCGGCGAGTTCGCCGGCGGTCCGAAGTAAATCTAGCGCGCGTCGCGCGTCCCCGTGTTCCTGCGCGGCGAAGGCCGCACACAGCGGGATCACGTCCGACGAGAGCGCACCCTCTTTGAACGCGACCTCCGAGCGGTGCTCGAGGATGTCCCGCAGCTGGTTCGCGTCGTACGGCGGGAAGACGATTTCCTCCTCGCCCAGCGAGGATTTGACCCGCGGGTCGAGAAAGTCGGTGAACTTCAGGTCGTTCGAGATACCGATGATCGACACCCGCGAGTTCTCGAGTTCGGAGTTCATCCGCGAGAGGTTATAGAGCGTATCGTCGCCGCTCTTCTCGACGAGTTTGTCGATCTCGTCTAGCATGATGACGACGACCCGCTCGTCGTAGTCGACGGCGTCGAAGAAGACGCTGTAAACCCGGTCGGTCGGCCACCCAGTCATCGGAACTTCCTCGAACGAGTCCTTGTCGTCCTCGAGGTCCGCGATTCGATCTTCGATGTCGTCTCGGTCGTCGAACGGTGTCGACTCGAGCGGATGCTCGGGGCTCGGTGTCGAATCCGCAGTAGGGCCGGAAGTGGTTTCGTCGGTGGCTGACGACGCTGTCCGACTCGAAGACCCCTTCATTTCAGGTGGAGAATCGACCGACGTGGACTCGGTATCGTCTCCAGTCGAATCGTTGGCCTGCGACTCGATTTCCTCGTCGGAGACGAAATCGAACGGATCAGACGCCGTCGCGTCGTCGGTGTCGGGTTCGCGCGCGGCGGACGCACGATCGAACTCGTCGAGGTCTGCGAGCAGCGACTCGAGTTCCGCGATTCGGTCGTCGATCCGACCCTTGTTCTTCTCGATGAACTTGTTCGCGAGCTGTGCGAGGACGCGGTACTGGGTGTCGGTAACTTCGCAATTGATGTACTCGACGTCACACGGGACACTGTACTTCTGGGACGTGCTCTCGAGTTCCTTGCTGACGAACTTTGCACTCGCCGTCTTCCCGGTCCCGGTTTTTCCGTAGATGAGGATGTTCGAGGGCGTCTCTCCGCGGAGCGCGGCGACGAGAATCGTCGCCATCTTGTTGATCTGATCGCTCCGATGTGGAAGTTCGTGTGGCGTATAGGAGGGACGGAGGACTTCCTTGTTCTCGAAGATCGGTTCGCCACTGAGCAGATCGTCGAACAAGCCCTGGTTCGACTCCTCGTCACCGAGATCCGCGTTCTCGAGATTCGTCGAGAACCCGCTCGTTTCGTCGATTTCGACCTCGTCGGAACCCGCAATCTCTGAATTATCGTCTGACATTCGTCGTACACGAACCCCCTTATTTCGAGTGGAGCGCCGAATCAGGAGCCGGGAATTTGAGGTTCTGATAGGCTCAAGACGTGGATCTATCGTTCCCGGGTTCCGATTCGGGTCCAGTTGATGCAAACGAAGCAGAGGAAAAGCACGGTAATAAATTCTTCCTTTCCCGTCCTCAGTATGGAACCGATACCGGTGCTTGTTCCGGACGAGGTACCTTCCCGCGACGAATGACGGCCGATCGATCTTGGCCGGTGACGGCTCGAGTAGAAACGGAGCGAAGGAAACGAAAACGGACTGAGCAGTGTGAAATTCACTGCGTATTAGAAGTACGCCCTGTGGGTAGAGAACCGGTGTACCAAGTCTTTGGTCGTGGAAGCTCTTTGGTCGTGGAAGCGATTGATTCGAATCATCCGAAGGAAAAGAGATGCTTCCGAATGGGTGCGGATACTGCTTAATTAAGGAAGAGCAGTTATCGTTACGGGAGGTTGATACGTCACAACGATATCACTGTGTCTCGACACGAGCAGACTGATCGGTTACCAGGGATGCCCCCCCACCCCTTCGTTTCAGGTGGAACGGTCGAGAGGGAGGGAGGGGGGCTCAGGGAGATTTTCTAACGGGAAGTTTTATTACAATAGAAGAGAAACAGTATCCGTAGAACTAGCAGAAGAAGAGTAGTTACTAGATGTGTGTTTTGTATTGCTAGTGGCTACTAGAAGTGCTTCTCGTGCTGTCTTCGCTTACTAGATTTCCTCTGTACTTACTAGAACCGTTCGTCCGATCCGTATCACCCTCGAGATCGGCCAATACGGCGACTCGAGTGGAAAGAAGGGGGTCGTTTTCAACTCGGCGGTGTCTTCTCGCGCCGACTCTCTCGGCACTCTCCAGTTGAAACAGGGGGGTGGGGGTGTTCGGCTCCCCTTCTCTTCACCGATAGCTATGCTCTTTGATGACTCCACGCACACACCTGCTTCGATACGCCCCTTCGTTGGATTCGCCATCGCTTTCGCTTCAGCCTGCTCGTATTTCGTTCCGGCTGAGCACATATTTTCCCGATGCTCGGAACATAAGCCGCGGGTGAACGACTGGAGTCCAGTTTTCCACTACCACCGATTCCGAACGATCGTGTATGTGTATATTTCTCTCTAGTTATACATTCTACATGTCTGACGTAGGCTTAAGTGGATTCAGTTAGTAGTACGCGCAGATGCACCCCGCGGTGCTGGAGGCCCCCACAGATGGGACTGTTCACAGAACTCAAAGATAGTATCTCTCGGGTTACGGATCGCCTGTTTTCGGAACAGGAGCCCAAACGAATCGGTATCTACGGTCCGCCGAACGCCGGTAAGACGACGCTCGCAAACCGTATCGCACGCGACTGGACTGGTGACGCCGTCGGTGCGGAGAGTCGAATCCCCCACGAGACGCGTCGCGCACGCAGGAAAGAAAACGTCGAGATCGAACGCAACGGCAAGACGGTGACGATCGACATCGTCGACACGCCCGGAGTGACGACCAAAGTCGACTACGAGGAGTTCACCGACGAGATGGACGAAGACGACGCCATTCGCCGCTCCCGTGAAGCGACAGAGGGCGTTGCCGAGGCGATGCACTGGCTTCGAGAAGACGTCGACGGCGTTATCTATGTCTTGGATAGTGCTGAGGATCCGATCACGCAGGTCAATACGATGCTGATCGGTATCATCGAATCCCGCGATCTCCCGGTTCTCATCTTCGCGAACAAGATCGACCTCGACGAATCCAGCGTCAAGCGGATCGAGGACGCCTTCCCGCAGCATACGACCGTGCCCCTCTCCGCGAAGGAAGGCGACAATATGGACGAAGTGTACGACAAGATCGCGGAATACTTCGGGTGATACCATGCCGAAAGCAACCAACGCGGACGACTCGGAGCCGTCGGACGGCGTACAGATCGACCTGATCAGCGGCGAACGCATGGACGGCATGGCGACGATGGAGAAGATCAGGATGATCCTCGATGGCGTCCACGACGGCAATATCGTCATCCTCGAGGAGGGGTTGACCCCCGACGAGGAGAGTCGCCTCATCGAGGTGACGATGGCCGAGATCAGTCCCGACGAGTTCAACGGGATCGAAATCGAGACCTACCCCAAGTCCGACACCCGCGACTCGTCGTTGCTCGGCCGGATCATGGGCGGTGAGCAGGCGGAGACGAAACTCACCGTGATCGGCCCGGCAAACCAGATCGAAACGCTTCACAAGGACGAAACGCTCATCAGCGCGCTCGTGTCCCGAAACTAATGCCTCATCAGTGCACGAACTGCGGCCGGACGTTCGCCGACGGTTCCAAAGAGATGTTGTCGGGTTGTCCCGACTGCGGCGGGAACAAGTTCCAGTTCGCGCCGACCGCGACGGCCGCAGCCGAATCGTTCGACGAGGGCGGCGGCACTGGATCGGCCGCCGGCTCCGGTTCCGCCGCTACCGGAACGGAATCGGCACCCGCATCCGACCCGGTCGAGACCGCCGACAACGGGAACCGCGCCGCCGAAGCGGATAGCGTCACGACGCGGGCCGCAGAGACCGTTCGCGAATTCGTCTCGTCTCGTACTGCGGACCAATCTACCGACGACGCCGACGACACCGGCCAGTCGCGATCGGCGGGGACGGCGGACCCGGGGTCCGACGGTTCCTGGCCCTCGAGCGCGAAACCCGATTCCGTCGATCGAGAGTCGCCGACCGACGGGGAGTTCGAAGAATGGCCCGAGACGGCGCGGCGACCCGAGGATCGGACCGGTGGCTCGAGCGAATCGCCCGAGTCCGACCGCGACACGGGACCCTCGGATGCCAAACTGTCCGACAGTTCCACCGTCCATGCCACGGACGGCGAGCGCTCCACTACCACGTTCGCGGATGACGAAAACTCGGCACAGGCCCACGCCAGAAGCGAGGTCGTTCCGACGGACGATCTTCCGCCTCGATCCGACGATACCGATCGGCGGGAGACGGCACGCGAGACGGGCGGCCGCACGGACGATCACAGCGCATCCGCAGCGGCGGAGCCGAACGCCGATTCCCCGCCGGAACACGGTCGCGTCGTCAGCGAACCGAGCGGCGACCGGCCGTCCATCGAAGAACTCCGCGCGGAACTCAACGATCAGTTCGAGAGCATCAAGATCGTTCGGCCGGGGCAGTACGAACTCAACCTGATGGAACTCTATAACCGCGACGAGTACATCATCTCGCTGCAGGAGGACGGCCGATACGTCATCGACGTTCCCGACTCGTGGCGCGGCGACGACGAGTGACTGCCGATAACTGACCGGCGACGAGTGACCGGCGACGAGTGACCGGCGACGACTGACCGGCGACGACTGACCGGCGACGACTGGCCCGACGACCGATACCGTTCGCCGTGCGGATCAGTTCTCCGTTCGGTTGCACCGATCTGGCGTACGTCCCGCCATCGGTCACCGGACCGTTTCGACTGCAACCGTTCGATATGCAATCACTGCCGTATAGTATTGGCTAAAACCCCTCCACAAGAAACGACGGTGTCGAAACGCCCTTTTCCGGCATATCGATGGCCTCGTTTCCGCTCGAGTACGAGCGAAGCCGAACTGATTCCCCACTCTGTTGGAAGCTCATGCGTCCGTGCGGTGTCCTCGAGCCGACCCGTCGACGGGCAACAGTGGGACGGATGACCGATGTCAAATGGATAGCCGATTGAAGACAGACGGCGGACGACTGAAGACGGACAGCGGATGTCTGGAGACGGACAGCAGATAACTGAAGACGGACAGCGGACGACCGGAGACAGATGGATTTAAGCGACGCGGATACGACGCCTCGCACATGAGTACTGCAACCAAGGTCGTTCTCGCCACGATCGCTGTATCGGCACTGCTGTCGGTCCTGCTCGTCTTCCAGACCGCCTTCGCCTGATGTTCGAGGTCCGTGCGCTCTCGGACCGGGTCGCGGCCGTCCGAGAGACTCACGCACCCGACGCTCGCGTCGTCGATTGCGAACGCGATTTCGAAACGCTCCCACCGGCACAGGCCGAGGAGCTCGGGCTACTCGTCGACGCACTCGAGCCCGCTACCTATCCCGCAGCCTGGCTTCCCGACGACGCACCGACCCTGCTCACTCGCTACGCGGGATCGGATTTCACGATCGGGATGCCGGGCGACGGGAGTATCGCCTGGACCCGCCAGACCGAGCCGCCGGTAGTCATCGTCAAGCCCCGCGTCGAGGGCTCACCCGAACCGTTCGTCGATTTCTTACTCGCCGAGGCGCTGGTGCAGGTCGGACTCGAGGTGCCCGAACACTTCATCGGCTTCTTCGAGGACGCCTACCCCGAACTCGATCGGGCGGTCCCGCTCGATCCGAACGGGACCTATCAGGTCGCCGCCGCACTCTACGACGGCTGGGTCGGCCTCCAGACCCGCGAGGTGTTCGCAGACTGGCGCGGCGACCACTCGGAACTCGCCGACGCCTGGCAGGACGCCGGAAGCCGCCTCGAGAATCGCGTCTCCGATCTCTCGCGTGCGGTCGCACGCGGTGACACCGATTTTCCGGACGCGACGGAACTCGCCTGCGCGGCGATCAAACACGCCGTCGAACTACCGGCCCCCTTCGCGGCACTCGACACCGACGCCTATCTGGATCACGGCCCCGAGTACGCGATCCGTTGGGCTGAGAAGACGTTCGACTCGCTCGAGGAGTGACTCCCTACTGGCTCCCTAGCCCCCCGTTTCGACTGGAGCATCGTCGTAGCCCCTGCGATCCTTCCACTGAACGACGGTCGGAGGAGCGTTCGTGCTCAGAACTCGGCGTCGATACTGCCGTCTTCGTCCAGATCGACCACGCCGTCGAACAGTGCACGGAACTCGTCGACGGTCGCTTCGTCGTGGGGCTCCTCGGAGAGGTGAAAGAGGCCGACGGCGTCGTGGTCCTCGAGCAACGCCAGAATTCGCTCGACCGTCTCGAGTGCCTGCTCCTCACCGGCGTAGTAGGCGAGTTCGGTCACGGAGTCGAAGCTGATGCGGAGTTTCCCGTCGTGCTCGTCGAGGAAGCCGTCGATGTGTTCGACGATCCCGTCGACGTCGTCGGGGGCGGCGACGTAGTGGACGGTGTCCGAGGACCGCCGGGAGTAGCCGCGTTCGATGCTCAGGGTGTCGAGAATCTCGGCGCACTCTTCGTCGACGTCGTAGTACTCGAGCTTCTGTCTGACCTCTCGAGCGGTGGTTCGCGTGGAGACGACGAGGAAGTTGTCGGTGTCGGTCTTGAGAAAATCGGTGTCGATGCGATCCGTTTCGCCCGTGCTCGGATGCAGGAGAAGGATCCCAGTCCCACCCGGTACCGTTTCCGGCGTCCCATCGATTTCGAGCGTGTACTCCATACTGCCGTGAACAACTTTCGGCAATCCCTTAAGAGTGCGGATGTGTCTCGTCGAGTTCGACGCCGAACGGGGAGGAAGGGTCTGAAATGGGTCGGAGTTGGGACAGTACGACTCACCGAGTCGAACCGAGATCCGGATGCCCACGGATTTCGGTCGAGCGACCCTTCACTCGTTATAATTTAGGCCAGCCTAAAGAATCTGTCGGCGGTTCCCAGAGCGATGAGAACGGAGTCGGCGGTGCTCGAGCGAGCCGTTCGCTCTCGGCCGACCATCGTCCGACGGCGGGAGCGGCTCGGTCGACCGCAAAAACCGATGCGAACGCGTTTATTTCTGGGGATCGGATCGTCTGCCCATGAGCGTTCGCGAGGAGTTCGACGACTGGGCAACGAGCGGCCGGGACAAAGGGATGGAAGAACGCCACTGGCACACCGCGAAACACGCGCTGGCGCGGCTGCCCGTCGAACCCGGCGATACCGTCCTCGACCTCGGCTGTGGCAGCGGCTACGCAGGACGAGCGCTCCGGGATACCAAGGGCGCTGGTCGCGTCTACGGCCTCGACGGATCGCCCGAGATGGCCCACAACGCCGTGGGCTACACGGACGACGACGCCGTCGGCTACGTCGTCGGCGACTTCGACTCGCTGCCGTTCGCCGACGACTCGATCGACCATATCTGGTCGATGGAGGCCTTCTATTACGCCGCGGATCCCCACGAAGCGCTCCGCGAAATTGCCCGCGTGCTCCGGTCCGGCGGCACCTTCTACTGCGCCGTCAACTACTACGAGGAGAACGCCCACTCCCACGAATGGCAGGAGTTCATCTCCGTCGAGATGACCCGCTGGGACCGCCGGCAGTACCGCGAGGCGTTCCGCGACGCCGGCCTCCACGTCGCCGAACAGGACAACATTCCCGACCGGGAGATCACGATCCCCGCCGAGGCCGAGTTCCCGCTCGAGGAGTGGGATACCCGCGAGGCGATGGTCGAACGCTACCGCGAGCTCGGGACGCTGCTCACCGTCGGCGTCGCGCCCTGATCGGTCGTCGATCAGCCGCCGTTTTTCGCCGTCGGTCATTGGTCGACCCCTTATCGCCGCTCTGATCGGGCCCAACCGTCACTCCGAATCGACCTCTACCACCATTCCGAATCGGACCCCAATCGCCACTCCAATTTCCCCCTACCGCCGCGCTGAACCCCCTGGTTTCCACTCGAGACACCAGATACCCCGACACGGCCCGTGAGACGCCCGATGACTCGAGTCGAAACGCTCCGACGGTGTCGGTGAGAGTCACGGGTATCGATATATAGACCGTCTCGATTGCGATCGAATACCCGCGAGCGTCCGGGGCGAGCAGCCGTTACTCGTACCGCTCGCCGGCCGGGATCGTCACCTCGAGCCAGTTCTCCTCCGGTGGGAGCGGGCAGTCGAACGTATCGCTGTAGGCGCAAAACGGCGAGTACGCGAGGTTGAAGTCGACGACGATCTCGTCGCCGTCCGCGAGCTCGTCTTCCGGCGCGAGTTCCATGTACCGCCCGCCCTGGTAGGTCTGCTGGCCCGTCGTCTTGTCCCGGAACGGCACGAACAGCGGCTGTTCGTTCGGGCTCTCCTGCTCGTAGGCCGCGAGTTCGAACGTACCGTCCTCGAGGTCGTCGTCCTCGCGGTCCAGAGCGAACTCGAGCGTTGCGACGCGGCGGTAACGCATCTCGCGACCCGCGGTGGTATCCATCAGGACGACCTCGGGGTCGTCGTGGACCGTCGCGGTCGCGGCCACGCGATAGGTCGGATCCGGCTCGAAGTAGTCGAGGCCGTCGAAGGCGTCGCGCTCTTCGGGCGGAATCGGCGACTGCGGGTGATCGGCGAAGAAGTCGTCCTTCTCGGCGCGTTTCGACTCGAGTTCGTCGCGCCAGCGGTCGACGTCGATGGCGTCGCTCATATCCGAGCTACTCGATGGATCCGGGAAGGCGTTGCGCTTCAGACGCGTTTCGACGCGTCGCTCTGCTCAGTAACGGTCGAACCCGTCAAAACAGCGGTGAAACGTTGTTCGTATCGGTCGTTACTCTTCGATCGTGAGTACGCCGTTCCGCGCGGAGACATCGCTCGCCTCGGGCGGCAGTTCGAATTCGAACTGCTTGCCGTCTGCGACGATGATCGCTGTCGAGCCGACGACGTCGACCGAGATATCCGCGACTGAACTGCCGAAATCGACCGCGATAGCGCTGCTGTCGCCGTACTCGAACGTACGAACGACCACGTCTTGGTCGACGTCTTCGAGGGAGTGGGGAACCTTCACAAGCGGTCCTAGGGGCTCAGCCACATAAAGGGTCACGCTGGCAGCAACCGGTGACCGACGATCGGTGCGAACGCGGATCGACGGTTCGCTCGAGCGGCCCGATCGTCCCATCCTTTATGACCGATGGCGCGGCCAGTCCAGTCCGTCAACCCTATGATCGACCGACGATGAGTACGGCAAGAATGACGAACTGGCGGACGGTGTTCGGCCACGACAGCCCCTACGAGCCGCAGGTCGACGGCATCGAAACCGCCATCGACACCGGGCGAGAGGGTGGCTACACCGTCATCGAAGGGGCCTGTGGCACCGGGAAGACGATGATCGCACTCACCGCGGGGATCGACCTCGTGCGCGATCCCGACACCGATTACGAGCGCGTCCTCGTGCTGACGAGCGTCAAACAGCAACTGCGCCAGTTCGAGGCCGACCTCGAGACGATCAACGAGAACCTGCCCGCCGACTGGGACCCGATTTCGGGACTGACCCTCGTCGGGAAGGCCGACGTCTGTCCGTACAACCGCGAGAACGCGGCGGGGATCGACGACGGCAACGTCTACGATCGCTGTGAAACGCTGCGGGACCGCACCCGCGACCTCACCGGCGAGGGCGGCGACACCACGGCACAGAACCTGGCCGCTCGCGCCCGGAGCCAGCAGATCGGATTGGCCGACAGCGGGAGCCAGTCTACGAGCACCTTTCTCGAGACCGCGGGCGAGCCGACGCCCTATCCACCGGCTCTCCCCGAATACGGCGAGGGCGGTCCCGTCGGAGCCGAAACCGAGTACTGCCCGTTCTACGCGCAGTATCTCGAGGACCTGCCGGACGACGAGGACGGCTCCGCCGCCGAGGCGGTCCCGTACGACTTCACCGCCGCCGGGATGGTCACGCCCGAGGACCTCGTCGCCCGCTCGGTGAAACACGGTACGTGCCCCCACTCCGTGATGGGGGCCGCTCTCGGCGAGGTCGAGATCGTCATCGGCAACTACTACCACGCTTTCGATCCCCGGACCGTCGGTTCCTTCACCGGCGCACTGCTCGACGAGTCGACGTTCGTCGTCTGCGACGAGGCACACATGTTGGAGCCCCGGGTGCGAGATCTGGTCAGCGAAGGCGTCGCCGACGCGACGCTTCGGGACGCCGAAACGGAACTCTCGCGAGTCATCCAGCCGATCAAGTTCGAGCGCGAGGGCCGACAGGCCCAGGGCGGCTCGAAGACGGCCGACGCCGATCTCGTTCGCGCGGAACTGAACGACAGCGACGTCTCCTACGAGGAACTCAATCGAACGCTCGAGTTCGTCCGGGACCTCCGGGCCGAACTCGACCGCCGGGTCACCGCGTATCTCGACCGGAACCACAGGGGTTGGGAGTCGAACCTGACCGACCTTCCGGACGCCGAACTCCCCCTCCGTGATCCCGGCATGCCCGCCGAGGACGAACTCACCGAGTGGGCTCGCGAGGCGGGCTACGGCGACGCCGACTGGGTCCGCACCGAGGCCATCGGTGCCGTCGTCGCACGGATCTTGAACGAAGCCGAGGACGAGGACCGTACCCGCGCCGCACCCGCCGTCGGCCGCGTCCTCGGCGAGTGGTATCGGCAGGGCCACACCGACTACTTCCGGGAGATCGAACTCGAGCGCACCTGGGACGATACCGAACCCGCAGACTCCTGGCGGCGGGCCTACAACGCTCGCCTGTCGCTGCACAACTGCGTTCCAAGCGACGCGATCGGCGACCGACTCGCCACCTTCGGCGGCGGCATTCTGATGAGCGCGACGCTCGAGCCGATGGACGCCTTCACCGAAGTCACGGGGCTCCGGTACCTCGAGCGCGAAGAAGACCGGCCGGTTGTCGAGCGCCGCTACGGCCTCCACTTCCCCGCCGAGAACCGCGAGAGCTTCGCCGTCGCCGCCCCGAAGTTCACCTACGACAACCGCGGGCGGCCGGACGAGGAGAACCCGACCAGAACGCACTACGCCGACGCCATCGCGAAAGTCGCCCGCGTCTCGGGCAACGTCCTCGTCGGGATGCCGAGCTACGCCGAGGCCGAGTGGGCCGCCGGTGTCCTCGAGGAGCGGATCGACAAGGCGGTCCTGCTGGACGCCGCCAGTGACGACGAGACCACCCAGTCGCTCAAAGACGAGTTCTTCGCGGGCGAGGGGAAGGTGCTCGTCACCAGCCTCCGGGGGACGTTGACCGAGGGCGTCGACTACAGCGGCGATCGACTGGCCGCAGCGGTCGTCTGCGGCGTTCCGATCGTCAACACCTCGAGTCCCCGAACGAAGGCGGTCCGGCGGGCTTACGAGGACGAGTTCGGCGACGGTTTCACATACGCGCTGACGATCCCGGCGGTACGGAAAGCCAGACAAGCGATCGGCCGCGTCATCCGCAGCCCCGAGGATGTCGGCGTGCGCGTCCTGCTCGACGAGCGCTACGCCCGCGACAGCTGGGACTCCGTCCGCCCCTACCTGCCCGACGACGGCGAGTTCCAGCCCGTCAGCCCCGACATGCTCGACGTCGGCTTAGAGCGGTTCCGGTCGCGGTAGCGGGTGTCGATCACGAACCGTGGGTCGCGTTCAGTCGTCGCCATCCGCCTCGAGTGTCGCCCGCCGCTCGCTCTGCTTTCGATCACGTTCCGACAGAACCCGGTCGACGATGTCGCTGCTCGAGTACAGTTCCTCGTCGGTCGGCTCGAGTCCGCTCGCCCGCTCGACCCGACAGTCGATCCCCCAGTCGGCGAGCAATCGCTCGATCTCGCTCTCGTCGTGGTGTTGGTCGTGGCCGAGGACGAGCACGTCGGGATCGATCTCCTGAATCGGGATCGAGAAGTCCTCCGGGTGGCCCAGTCGTGCGTGCTCGACCGCCTCGAGCGCGGCGACGGCGTCCCGGCGCTGTTCGTCGGGCAGTACGGGGTCGGGCTTGTGCGTGACGCTCGCCTCGCGGGCGACGATGACGTGGAGTTCGTCGCCCATCGCGGCGGCCTGCTCGAGATAGCCGACGTGTCCGGGATGGAGCAGGTCGAAAGTTCCCTGGGCGACGACGCGCGTCGGCCGCATCGCCGATCCGTCTGCAGTCGGGCCGTCTCTCATAGCCGAATCTCCGTAGTGACGGTCACGTCGGACGTTTCGGCGTACAGCGAGTAGAGCAAGATCCCGAACCCGAGGGCGGTCACCGCACTCTGCAGGGCGACGCCGAGCGCCACCGCGTCCCAGAGGAGGTGGAGACCGCCGCCGAGTATCGAGCCGGTGACGATGACCCCGAACCCGACGGCGACCGCGCGCAGCGCCGCGGAGCCGGTTCGGCGAAACGCGCGGTAGGCCAGCAGCGCGACGGCACCGCCGGTCAGCACCGTGGCCGTGTTCGCGATCGCGATCGGGAGGGCGTACTCGTTCATGGCTCGTCGGTCCGATCCCTTCGTACGGTCTCTTTTCTGGAACAGCACTTGAGTACCGCTACGGTTCCTACCCCGAGGGAATTCGCCCGAAGATGTTCGCAGAAGGTCCACTGGGCGGCCTCGAGCACGGCGGCCATCGCGGGGCCGTCGTCCATTCCGTGATACCGCCGAATCGGGGCCTTCAAGCGGGACCGTCACGGAATCCGCACTGTCAACTGTGTCCGAACTGTTTCCGTTCGGCGTCGGAGCGATACCGCTAGCTGCCGGATCCGGCGAGCTCGCGGTGACCCCCGAGATGCTGGTCGTGTTCGGGATCATCGTCATCGCGCTGGTGCTGTTCGTGACCGAGCTCCTGCCGATCGACGTGACCGCCATCCTGATCATGGTCCTGCTGATGGTGCTCGGAACCGACGGCGTGGTGAACCTCACCGAGATATCGACGGCCGAAGGGACCTCGGGCTTCTCGAACTCGGCGACGATCACCGTGCTGGCGATGCTCATCCTCAGTTCGGGGATCAGCCAGACGGGGGTCGTCCAGATCCTCGGCCGGAAGATGTCCGCGTTCGCGGGGGACGACCTCGACAAACAGCTGCTCGCCACGATCGGCGTCAGCGGTCCAATTTCGGGGTTCATCAACAACACGCCGGTCGTCGCCATCCTCGTGCCCGTCATCTCTGACATCGCACACCAGGGGAAGACCTCGCCTTCGAAACTCCTGATTCCGCTCTCCTACGCCTCGATGTTCGGCGGGATGCTCACGCTGATCGGCACCTCGACGAACATCCTCGCGAGCGACGTCTCTGCGCGCCTGCTCGACCATCCCTTTTCGATGTTCGAGTTCACCAAGCTCGGGATCGTCGTCCTGGTCGTGGGCAGCCTCTATCTCATGACCGTGGGCCACCGACTACTCCCCGAGCGCGTCCCCGTCGAGGAGGATTACGTACAGGAGTACGCCATCGAGGAGTACCTGACCGAAGTCACCGTCGACGACGACTCGCCGCTGGTGGGCACCACCGTCGAGAACGCCATCGACCACGTCGAGTTCGACGCCGACATCCTCCAGGTCGTCCGCGACGGCGAGGAATTCATCGAGCCGATCGGGCAGAAGACGATCCGCGCCGGCGACCTGCTGCGGCTGCGCGCCGACCGCGCGACCGTCCAGCAGCTCGTCGATCGGGAGACGGTCACGCTCGTGGGCAGCCCCGAAACGGACGCGGAGCTGGAACCCGACGAGATCCCCGAGCGGACCCTCGTCGAGATCGTCGTCCCGCGAGGGTCGTTCCTCGTCGGCGAATCGCTCGAGAGTTCGACCTTCCGGCAGCGCTACGACGCGACCGTACTGGCTTTCCGCAGCCGGGGCGAGACGGTCCGCAGCAACATGGACGAGCGCCGGATCCGCGTCGGCGACACACTGCTGGTCCAGGCCGCGCCGGACAGCATCGACCGCCTCTCGCAGAACGACGACTTCATCGTCGCTCACGAGCCCGAAGAGCCCGACTACCGGACCGATAAGATCCCCCACGCGGCGGCGATCATGGCCGGCGTCGTCGGCTTCGTCGCGATCCCGTGGGGCGTCGTCGGCTCCGCGCTCGCCGCCGCGACCGGCATCGGCGCGCTCGAGGGGCTCGCTGCCCTCTCGCTCCCGATCCTCGTTACTGCCCTCGCGGGCGTCGTCGCGATGGTCGCGACGGGCGTCCTCCGGCCGACCGAGATCTACGACGCCGTCGAGTGGGACGTGATCTTCCTCCTCGCGGGGATCATCCCGCTCGGGATGGCGCTCGAACAGACCGGCGGTGCGGATCTGCTCGGCAGTCTCGTCGCCGCGACCGGCGCGTATCTGCCGGCGCTTGGCGTGCTGTGGGTGTTCTACATCGCGACGGGGCTCATCACCGGTGTCATTTCCAATAACGCGAGCGTCGTGTTGATGCTTCCCGTGGCCGTCGAGACCGCCACACAGATCGGCGCGGACCCGTTCGCGTTCGTGCTCGCGGTCACGTTCGCGGCATCGACTGCCTTCCTCACGCCGGTCGGCTACCAGACGAACCTGTTCGTCTACGGCCCCGGCGGCTACAAGTTCTCGGACTTCGTCCGGGTCGGTGCGCCGCTACAGTTACTGCTGTCGGTCGTGACCGTCCTCGGGATCGCGTTCTTCTGGGGACTGGCGTAGCGGCTTCGATTTCGACCGTTCGTCTCGCGTCGTCACTCAGGATTCGTCGGGCAGCTCGATCGGGTAGCGCTCGGACAGTTCGGGTGCGATGTCGGCCTCGAGAACCGGCCGGACCATCGGATCGCCTTCGTCGGGCAGTTCGACCGAAATCTCGTCTTCGTCGGGCAACTCGGCCGTGGACCCGTTCTCCAGCGGTGGTTCGGATTCGTCGGCCCGCTCGAGCGCCTCCGCGAGTTCCCGTTCTCGCTGGCGTCGTTCGGCGATGCGGGCCTGTTTGTTCCGACTCGCTTTCGTGTCTGCCATACCATCCGAACGGTCCCGACCGAGATAATGGTATGGTATCACATCACACTACCCGGTCCGAAGAAAAGCGGCGTATCGGTTGGACGCCACTCACCGCGATCCGACGAGACGATGCGGACGTCGACGAGACGGGCTCGAGACGACGCGAACGAGCGCCGAAGCCGGCTCGTACGCGACGCGCTCGCTCGGGGACCTCGCGGCGACGAGTTTCCAGAAGCCCGGTGAGTCGAATTCGAATCGACACAGCCCGCGCTCGTCGGTCCGTGCGGTTTTCGTTCCGGTTCCGACGACGGCTCCCTCGACCGGCTGCCGCCGATCGTCGCGAACGCGGACGGTGATCGTCTCTCCGACCGCTGTTTCGCGTGGCTTGACAGCGATTCGAAGCCGGCGAGTGTGTTGCATGTGAGGTTATACCACGAATGCGACGAAAAGCAACCGCCTTCGTGGTCCGGCCGTACGACCCGTTCACGAGCCCCCATCACTCCGACGCCACGACGTGTGCGTCCGCCGGATCGAACCCGACCGTGAGTTCGTCTCCGTCCGGGGCGTCCGCAAGTTGCAGCGTGACCTCCCGCCCGTTCCACCGCCCGTGGATGCGGACGGTCTCGCCGAGGAATTCGCTCGTCTCGACGCCGACCTGAATCCGATTGCGATCGACGGTCCGTGAGAGCGCCCCGGGACGCACGCAGACGGTCGCGTACTCGCTCCCATCGGATAGCGCCGGCACCTCGAACGCTCGACCGTCGACGTCGATGCGAGCCCCGTTCCGATCGTTCGCGATCACCTCGCCCTCGAGGACGGTGTTGTCGCCGACGAACTCGGCGACGAACCGGGTCGCCGGCTCCCGGTAGATCTCTTGGGGCCGGCCGACCTGTTCGACGCGGCCGTCGCGCATAACCGCGAGCCGGTCCGAGACGGCCAGCGCCTCTGCCTGATCGTGGGTGACGTAGACGGTCGTGATCTCGAGATCGGACTGAATCCGCTTTATCTGGCGACGAAGCGTCTCCCGGAGTCGGGCGTCGAGCGCGCTCATCGGCTCGTCGAGCAGGAGGAGGTCGGGTGCGGGCGCGAGCGCGCGGGCCAGCGCTACCCGCTGGCGCTGGCCGCCCGACAGCTGCTCCGGCTCCCGGTTGCCCATCCCCTCGAGGTCGACGAGCGAGAGTAACTCGGCCACACGGTCCTCGACCGTTTGCCCGTTCGGCGGCGCTCGAAACCGCAACCCGTAGCCGACGTTTTCGGCGACGCTCATGTGGGGAAACAGCGCGTAGCTCTGGAAGACGACGCCAACGTCGCGACCCTCGGGCGGGACGCCGCCCATCGATCGGCCGTCGAAACTGACGCTTCCTTCTGTCGGCTCCTCGAAACCGGCGATCGTCCGGAGGGTGGTCGTCTTCCCACAGCCCGAGGGGCCGACGAGGGTGAAGAACTCCCCGTCGCGGACCGTCAGATCGATCTCCTCGAGCGCGTCGGTTTCGTCGTAGGCCTTCGAGACGCCCTCGAGCCGGAGGTCGGTCATCGCTCGAACCTCCCGCCGACGCGGTCGACGACGACGAAGCTCGCGGCCGTGACGAACAGCAACACCGTCCCCATCGCGATCGCGGGGCCGGAGCGGCGACCGAGGTAGCGCTCGACGGCGACGGGCATCGTGTACGTGTCGCCGCTCCCGGCCAAAATCACCGTCGAAGAGAACTCGCCGATCGAGATGGCGAAGGCGAAGGCCGCGCCGGCGACGATCCCGCTCGCGACGAGGGGGAGTTCGACGTCGACGAGCGCGCGGTAGCGAGAGGCCCCCAGCGCGCGGGCGGACTCGACCATCGCGGGATCGAGGGTCGACAGCAGCGGCGAGACGTTGCGCGTGACGAAGGGGTAGGCCGCGACGGCGTGAGCGGCGACGATCGCGACCCCGCCCGTCACCTGAAACCGCCAGCCCCCGGGAAGCGGGATCCCGAAGACGAGCCCCCGCAGGAGACCGATACCGAAGACGACGCCGCTGACCGCCAGCGGGAGCATCGCCAGGGCGTCGACGACGGCCCCGCCGCGGCCGGCCCGCGTCGTCACGACCGAGACGACCACGCCCATCGGCACGGCGACGAAAAGCGTCGCGACGCCGAAGAGCAGCGAGTTCCGGATGGCGACCCACGGCAGGGTCTGATAGGACGCGCCCTCGAGCTGGCGCTCGAGCAGGAAGGCGTAGTGGTTCAGGGTGACCCCGCCGCCGTCCGTGACGCTCCCCGCGACGAGGCTCGCCACGGGGCCGACGAAGACGACCAGTGCGACGAGTCCGTAGCCGACGATCGCCAGCCGGCGCGGTGACAGGGCGGTCCGAACGTCCGGAAAGAGCGGCTCGCGCGGCGGCGGGGTCGCCGCTCGAGCCAGCCCCGTCTGGGCCGACTCGTACCGGAGGTAGGCGTAGGTCAGGGCGAGCGAGAGCAGCGTCTCGAGGACGGCGAGCGTGGCCGCCTCGCCGTAGGCCAGCTGGCGGACCCGGTCGTAGATCCAGACCTCGACGGTCGCTAGCTGGAGCCCGCCCAGCGCGAGGACGATGGGGAAGGTCATGAACGTGAAGATGAACGTCAGCAGCGCGCCGGTCAGGACGGCCGGCAGGAGCTGTGGGACGACCACGTCGCTGAACGCTCGGCGGGGGCTCGCCCCGAGGCTGCGCGCGGTCTCGACCGTTCGGGAGTCGACCGACTCCCAGGCGGCGACGGTGACGCGGGCCACCAGCGGCGCGTTGTAGAACGCGTGGGCGACGATTACGATCGCCAGCGGGTTCCACTCGATGAAGGGAAACGGCCCGAGTCCGACGAGGCCGAGTAGCCCGTTGAGCGTGCCCGCCCGTCCGAACATCGCGTAGAAGCCGACTGCGACCATGATTCCCGGCAGCACGAACGGGAGGATCGTCAGCGAGCGGATCGTCCGCCGGCCCCGGAACTCGTAGTTCGCGAGGACGGCCGCCGCCGGCAGCCCGAGCGCGACGCTCGCGACCGTCGACAGCGCCGCCTGATAGGCCGTGAAGCCGAACAGCCCCTTCCGAACGCTGGGCAAGTCGACCCGGAGCCACGGTACCGGCAGGTCGAGGCCGGGAATCGGGGTCTCGAGCGAGACCGATACCGAAATGGCGGCAAGCCAGCCGACGACCCCCTCGACGTGGCTCCGAATCGCCAGCGGCTCAGCGAAGACGTCCGCGAGGACACCGAAATAGAACGGATCCGTGAGGACGGTACCGAAGTACGACAGCGTGAGCCGCCCGTCCTCGAGCACGGCCTCGACGAAGACGATGCCGACCGGCAGATACAGCATGACGACGAGGACCGCCGCCGTCGCGAGCGCGGTCAGGGCGAGCGCGCGGTGCTCGAGCCACTCGCGAATGGCTGCGGATCGGCATCGAAACCGGGGCCAGCGCCCGGTCGCTCCCGGTCGGGACACGGTCCTACTGGCCGGCGAACTCGCGCGCCCAGTCCTCGACCCAGCCGTCGAGCTTGCCCCGCAGGGCCTCGTACCCCACTGTCACCGCCTCCGACGGCTCGTGGGCGTACTGGTCGAACTCCTCGTCGAGGTCGACGTGCTCCGAGGAGACGGCCGGGAACTGGACGTTGCGCTGGGCGACGACGGCCTGGGCCTCGCTCGAGAGGGCGAAATCGAGGAATTCGTAGGCGAGGTCGAGTTCCGACGCGCGCTCGAAGATGCCCATCCCCTCGGGGTTGGCGTACCCCTGCCCATTCGGGAACGCGATCTGATGGCGGCTCATGTCGTACTCCTCGGCGCTGGCGTACACCTGATCGGTCGAGTAGGAGACGACCATCGGCCGCTCCTCGTTCATGTACGCGCCGTAGTAGGACTCGGACCAGTCGTCGAGGATTCGGACGCCGTTGGCCTCGAGATCGCGCCAGTACTCGAGGTAGCCGTCCTCGCCGAAGGCGTCGACCGTCCACAGGAGGAACGCCTTCCCGGGGTCCGAGCTCTGGGCGTTCTGGGCCAGCAGCGAGTCCTCGTAGGCCGGCTCGGTCAGTGCCCCGAGCGTCTCGGGTTCGTCGACGACGGTCTCGTCGTAGACGAGGCAGATGTAGCCCGTGTCGTAGGCGAGCACCCGGCCGTGGGGGTCGCCCATGTCGAGTCCGTCGCGGATCCGCCCGGCGTTGTCGATCCGGTCGACGTTGAGTTCCCGAAAGAGGCCGCCCTCGCCGAGGCTGTCGTCGATCCGGACGAGGTCGTCCACGTTGAGCCCGAGGTAGACGTCGGCCTCGAGATCGGCGTTCTGTTGCTCGCGCTCGATGTAGTGGGTGAGTCCCTGCCCCGGAACCGTCCACGTCAGCTCGGCGTCGGCGTACTCCGCCTCGAATGCCTCCTTGAGCCACGGCCCCGCCGGATTGTCGCCGTCGACCATCGACTCGTAGGTCGCGACCGTGAGCTCTCCCTCGAGGTCCGGATTTTCCGGCTCGGAATCGCCGTTCCCCGTCTCGTCGTCTCCGTCCCGTGTCAAGCATCCTGCGAGTCCGGCGACCGTGCTCCCACCCATCGCACCGATGAACGTCCGTCGTCTCATTACTCGGTGGTTGTACCGGGTGGTCTTAAACGGCTTGATCGACAGTCACCGAGACCGAAAGATTATGTCGCCCGCATGAGACCCACGCCTGTGACAGGGACCGGGACCGAGGATCGGGCCGCGAACACGCGCCGCCGATACGTCCTCGCGGGGATCGTCGTGGCACTCGGCGTCCTGACCGGCGGGATCTTGCTCGAGGTGCTCGGGACGATCCTCCTCGCGCTTACGGTGGCGTACGTCCTCATGCCCGTTCAGGGCTGGCTCGTCAGGCGCGGGCTCTCGGAGTGGACGGGCTCGCTCGCCGCGACCCTGCTCGGCTTCCTGAGCGCGATCGCCGTCTTCTCGCCGCTGGTCGTCGCGCTGTACTTCCGGCTCGAGCAGGTGCTCGAGGTCGTCACTGGGCTCCCCGATGAGGTCTCGATCACGGCCTTCGGGATGACGCACGCGGTCGAGGTTGGGCAGGTTCAGGCTACCGCTCTCGAGTTCCTCAGCGGGGCCGCGACGACGCTTGCACTGGCGCTGCCGGTGCTCGCGATCAAGTTCGCGCTGTTCGTCGTCCTCCTCTTCGGACTCTTGCTCAAGGGTGACGACGCCGGCAGAGCGGCGATCGCGCCGGTCCCACACGCCTATCGGGACGTCGTCTACGCGCTCGCCAAACGGGCCCGCGAGACGCTGTACGCGATCTACGTCCTGCAGGTCGCGACGTCGATCGCCACGCTGGCGATCGCCTACCCACTGTTCTGGGCACTCGGCTACGAGGGTGCGCTGACGCTAGCGATCGTCGCCGCTATCATGCAGTTCGTCCCGATTATCGGTCCGAGCATGCTCATCGCTCCGATTACGCTCTACCACGTCGTCGCCGGCGACCTCGCCGCGGCGGTGCTGATCGGCACCCTCGGCCTCGTGCTCGTCGCCTGGCTCCCCGATGTCGCCGTTCGCCCGCGGTTGGCCCGCCGATCGGCCGGCCTCCCCGGCAGCCTCTACTTCGTCGGATTCACCGGCGGCCTCTTTACCCTCGGCGCGATCGGCGTCGTCGTCGGCCCGCTGATCGTCGCCGTCTTCGTCGAAGCCGTCGATCTGCTCGCCGACGAGGTCAACACCGACGCTAGCTTCAGCGAGATCATCGAGGAGAATCTCGAGACCGCGACCGACGTCGACGATACTGCTGACGCGGAGACGACCTTCGAGGAGTCGAACTCGAAGATCACGAACGACTGATCGTTCACCGATTCGCTTCGGGATCCGATACAACGGACCACCGACACTTTTGCCCCTGCTCCGCGTTCGTTCAGTATGGTCCGTAGCCGAACCGCGATCAACGCGATCATCGGAGCCGTCGTCGGCGTCGTCCTCTCGTTTATTCCACTGTCGACCGTCCTCGGCGGTGCCGTCGCCGGCTTCCTCGAGGGGCCGAACCAGCGCGACGGAACGGTCGCGGGTGCGCTGGCCGGCGCGATCGCTTTCCTGCCGATCGCGGCCGCCGGCGTTCTCGCGTTCGGATTCCTCAGCCTCGGACTCGCCGCTGACGTCCCCGTCAGCGGCATCGCCTTCCTCTCGATCGTGCTCGTCAGCGGCATCTTCTTTCTCCTGCTCTACACCGTCGGCCTGTCGGCGCTGGGCGGCTACCTCGGCGCCTATCTCGCGGTCGAGTATCCGGACCGACGGCAGCAGACCAGAGAAACCATCGGCTTCGAGACGGACACCCACACGCGGACCGCCGACGCCGCGCCGATCCGGGACCGCGAGTCGGAATCGGAACGGGGCGTAGAGCAGGAACGAGAGTGGGACCGATAGCCCGCAGAACTCGAGCACGGTCCCGCCGCTCGAATCTACTCACTCGTATCTGAGCGCGTCGATCGGATCCGTCCGCGCGGCCCGCCAGGCCGGATACAGCCCGGCGACGACGCCGACGAGCATCCCCACGACGATCGCGAGTGCGACGTACTCGAGCGGGTAGACGAGCGGGAGCTCGATGTACTGCGCGCCGATGTAGCCGCCGACGAGCCCCAGTCCCGTTCCCAGGATCGCACCGATCACGCCGAGGATCACCGCTTCGGTGAGGAACAGGCCGAGCACGTCGCGGTTCTGCGCGCCGACGGCTTTCATGATACCGATCTCGCGGGTCCGCTCGGTGACGCTGACGAGCATGATGTTCGCGATGCCGATCGAGCCGACCAGCAGCGAGATGGCCGCGATACCGACGATGAAGTTCCGAAGGAGCCCCAGCACGTCCTCGAGTTGCTGGAGCAGTTCCGTGCTCGTCTGGAGTTGTACCTCGAGGTCGTCGCCCATCAGGTCGCTCGCGTCCGACCGATCGCTCTCGAGGTAGTCGGCCGCCGCCTGCCGGGCGGCGTCGATGTCGGCGCTGTCGTCGGAGGGGGCCTCGACGACGATCGCGAGGAAGCGAGCCTGACTGCCGCCGTCACCGCCGCTTTCGTTTCCACCGGCGCCCGCGTCGTCACCGCCGGCTCCGCCGCCGATCCCCAGTCTGGCCGCTTGCTCCACGTAGTAGGGATCGGTCGGGACGTAGACCCGCGGCGAGGCCTCGAACCCCTCGAACGGACTCAGCCCCTCGCTGTCCTTGGTGATGCCGACCACTTCGACAGTCGTCCGCTCGCCGCCGAGGAACGTCACCGTGAGATTGTCGCCGACGGTGACGTTCTCCTCGAACTGGCCCGCCGCTGCGGGATTGATCACCGCCTCGCGCTCGCCCATCTGGAACTGTCTCCCCTCGGCTAGCTCGTCCTCGCGGATGTACGACGGTCCCGACGCGATCAACCCGTTCCCCTGTGCAACCGTCTCGTTGCCGTTCGAGAGCGCCTGCGTCTGGATCGTCGCGTAGCCGTAGGCCGCGTCGACCTCTTCTAACTCCTCTACGGCTGCCAGGTCGTCCTGCGTGAAGACCGGCTGGGCACCGGCCAGCGGACCGCCTTCCGTGTCGGGTTCGGCCGCCCAGCCGTAGAGGTTGCGCTGGTCGTCGGGGCTGATGTCGCCGATGATCCCCGCCTGCAGACTCGCGCCGAGGCTGACGAACGCGATCACCGCCGCGATACCGATGACGATCCCCAGCGTCGTCAGCGCCGAGCGGAGCTTGTGACCGCGAATCGAGCGCCACGCGAGACGCAGGCTCTCGAGCGGATTCATTCGGAATCTCCCCCCGCCCCCGATCCTCCCGCCGCCGAATCCGGCTGCGACGCGCCGGCCGCACCGGTCTCGTCGAGCTTTTCGATGCGCTCGATCTTCCCGTCGAGGAGGTGAACGATCCGGTCGGCCCGCTCGGCGACGTGGCGCTCGTGGGTGACGACCAGCATCGTCGTCCCGGCGTCGTGAAACTCGTCGAAGAGATCCAGGATCTCGGCCTCCGTCTCCGTGTCGAGGTTCCCGGACGGCTCGTCGGCCAGTACGATCGCCGGCTCGTTGATCAGCGCCCGCGCGAGCGCGACCCGCTGACGCTGGCCGCCCGAGAGCTCGTTCGGTAGGTGATCCCCCCGGTCCCCCAGCCCGACGCGCTCGAGGAGGTCACGCGCCCGTTCCCGACGCTCCGTCTGCCCGACGCCCTGAAACAGCTGCGGTAGCGCGACGTTCTCGACGGCGTTCAGTCGCGGCATCAGGTTGAACGTCTGGAAGACGAATCCGACCTCGGTTCCGCGGAGCCGGGTGCGCTCGCGGTCTCCCAGCGCGCCCACCTCGCGGCCGCCGACGACGACCGTCCCCTCGGTCGGCGTGTCCAGACAGCCCACGAGGTTCATGAGCGTCGACTTCCCGGAGCCGCTGGGGCCCATGATCGCGGTGTAGGACCCCTCCGGCACCTCGAGTGAGACTCCGTCGAGGGCGTGGACGGGTTCGCCGATACGGTAAGTTTTGCGGACGCTCGAGAGGGAGACGGCCGTGCCCGAAGTCGCCATACGGGTTGGACCACAGATGGTTTAAAAAAGGTTCTGCGCAACGGCGGCCGGCTTCGACGCGTCGCAGCGGTCGATTCTCGCTCCACTCGGCCTCTGGCAGTTCGACGGTGTCGACGGCCGCCCGCCGCGACGAGGTACAACGTTTTTCCCGTCGCCGCTCGCTTGAGGAAGCATGAAGACGGAGGGCGGCTCCGACGGGGCGAAGCGCCGCGCCGGCGAACGCGCGGCCGAAGACGTCGAGGACGGGTTCGTCGTCGGGCTCGGTACCGGCTCGACGACCGCCCACGCGATCCGGGCGCTCGGCCGGGCCGTCGACGACGGCCTCGAGATCCGCGGGATCCCCACCTCGTTTCAGTCGCGCCAGCTGGCGCTCGAGGTCGGGATTCCGCTGACCGATCTCGACGCGGCCGACGGCGTCGACCTCGCGATCGACGGCGCGGATCAGGTGGTCGACGACGCCGACGCGGCGACACACGGCGCGCTGATCAAGGGCGGCGGCGCGGCCCACGCACGCGAGAAACTGGTCGATTCGTCGGCCGACCGGTTCGTCGTCGTCGCCGATCCCTCGAAGCTGACCGACCGCCTCGAGCGCCCGGTGCCGGTCGAGGTCCTCCCCGACGCCCGCCCGGTCGTCGCCGAACGGATCCGCGAGGCGGGCGGCGAACCGACGCTTCGGGACGCCGAGCGAAAGGACGGCCCGATCGTCACCGACAACGGCAACCTCGTTTTCGACTGCGCCTTCGGTGCGATCGACGATCCCGGCGCGCTGGCGACGCTACTCTCCGGGATTCCGGGCGTCGTGGAACACGGCCTGTTCGTCGGCATGGCCGACGCGACGTACGTCGGCTCCGACGACGGTGTCTCGGTTCGCCGGTACTGAAAGCGTCCGTTCGGTCGCCGCGCCGATGCGATTCCCGGCTGCCGAGTCGGCCGGCGCGTCGATCGGGGTCGATCCTCAACTCGAGCTGAGCCGGAGCCGACGGGCCGATTCCTCGCGCTCGCTATCGCCGTCGGACTCGGCTGTCGCCGTCTCCTCGCCCGTGCTTCGCGAGAGCAGCGTGACGGTCAGGTAGAGGACGCCCAGCAGCCGCGCTGCCGGGACCACCCACGGCTGAGCCTCGAGGTCGTCGGTGTTCCTGTAGACCAGATGCTGGCTGAGCGTGATCATCGGGCGCGGAAGCATGACGAGCGCCAGCCCGGCCAGCCCGAGCAGGCCGCTGACCAGCGTCGATCCCTTCCGGCCGCGGACGAGCAGCCAGACGAAAACCAGCCCCTCGAGTCGCGCCCCCGACAGCGCCAGCGGCCGTCGCTGGGCTGTCTCGGGGTTTCGCAGCCCGATCCGCTCGCAGGTTCTGATGATCGGTTCGGGCTTGGCGATCTCGAGGAGCCCGAAGCCGACGAGGAGTTTGCGCAACATGTGTCACGTCCGTACCACGGCGGGGGGCAAAAAACTCGAGCCGGCAACCGTCCGCTCGTCGTCTCCCGATGCGATGTCGCCGGATGCGACTATCGGCTCTCCGTGAGTCTCTGATCCGGACGGACGCGTCGCTAGCCGATCAGCGGCCGAAAAAATCGTCTCGCGTGGCGTCCCTTACAGGTCGCGGGGCTGGACCGTCTTCCGGTCGTTGGCCTCCGCTCGTCGAGCGGCGTCGTCGAGCAGCTCCGAGACTTCGTCGTCGAGCGCGTCGTAGAAGTCCGAGGCTACGTTTTTGTCATCGAGCGCTTCCTTTACGGCGGCTTTGACGATAAGGTCTGCCATACGATGTATCCGTTTCCCGTTACCCCATATAAAAATTTTGGTTGGGAGCGGAAATACGGGGGTTGCAGCGGTTCATTCGCCCGTTTCGGCGTCCAGAATCACCGGAAAGTATATGTTTGATGAGCGGCCCGGACGGATTTCGCCCCCCATCGAGCCGCGGAACGCGGCTCGCGCGCGCTCTCCGGGGCTCGCACGCGCGTTCGGCGCGCCGACGAGTCGGTCCGACCCGAGAACGGGGCGACGGATTCGAGTACGTCGACCGTCGAGAGCGTGTATGCGCGAACTCCTCGAGGCCGTCGCCGACGGCTCGCTGTCGCCGGCCCAGGCCGAAGCCGAACTCAACGGCTACGTGACCGGCGAGGCGGGTCGGTTCGACGCGGCCCGCGACCGCCGCCGTGGCGTCCCGGAAGCGATCTTCGCGGACGGCAAGTCCCCCGCCCAGGTCGTCTCACTCGCCGAAACCGCGCTCGAAACGACGGACCGTGCCTTGCTCACTCGCGTCTCGGAGACGCAGTTCGACGCTCTCGAGACGCTCGTAGCCGAGACCGTGCCCGACGCGACGATCGATCGCCGTGGGCCGACGGCTCTCGTTACGACGCCCGGTTACGAACCGCCCGAACTCGAGGCGACGGTGGGAATCGCCACCGGCGGAACGGTCGACGAGTGGGTCGCCGACGAGGCGGCAGTCGTCTGTGAAGACGCAGGTGCGACGGTCGATCGGGTCGACGATATCGGAGTCGCGGCGCTGTCCCGGACGTTGGATCAGCTCGAGCGGCTCCGCGAGGCCGACGTGTTGATCGTCGCCGCCGGCCGAGAAGGTGCGCTGCCGACCGTCGTCGCCGGCCTCGTCGACACGCCGGTCATCGGCGTTCCCGTTTCGAGCGGCTACGGCCACGCAGGCGGCGGCGAGGCGGCGCTCGCCGGCATGCTTCAGTCCTGTACCGTGCTGTCGGTCGTCAACATCGACGCGGGGTTCGTCGCTGGCGCACAGGCGACGCTGATCGCCCGAGCGATCGGTGCCGCCCGCGACTAACGACGACACACGATTTCGCAAAAATACTTCTCACAACCGAAAACCCAAACAGCGTTTGGAGAAGCTTATTTAACCGTTCACCCGGTAGTCCGTAGTACCGGCTTCGGCCGGTGTGACCAATGCCCAAGTGTGACCACTGCGGCGCGCACGTCTCCGAACGATTCGCACGTGTCTTCGCCGACGAACACGGCGAGATCCACGCGTGTGTCAGCTGTTCGGCCAACGCCGGAATCGCGGAAGCCGCGAAAGAGCGCGCTCGCGGCGCATAACGCATCGCGACTGATCACCACGCGCCCCCACGGACGTGACGCTTTTTATCGACCCGCGCCTTCCCACGGCCGATGGCCGAGCACGTCGTCTACGTCCTCGAGTGTGCCGACGGCTCGCTGTACACCGGCTACACGACCGACCTCGAGCGACGCGTCGCGGAACACGACGCCGGCGAGGGCGCGAAGTACACGCGCGGACGGACGCCCGTCGAACTCCGCTACCACGAGCGCTTCGACTCGAAGTCGGCCGCGATGTCCCGCGAGTACGAGATCAAGCAGTTGCGTCGCGCCGAGAAGGAACGGCTCGTCGGCCTCGAGTGACGCCGTCGTCCGGCACCGCTGCAGCCGCTATTATCTCGGCGCCACTGTCCGAAAAATAGATGTCTCTCGGGCGTGATACTCTCCTCGAGATGCAAATCGACGTCGTCGACGATCTGAAGCAACCCGAGTACACCGGCGAGAACCGGTGTGAACCGTGTACCGTGTTGAACCTCGTCATCGCGGCGGTGGTGGGCTCGCTCGTCGCGCGCAAATCCCGGCTCGGCGGCCTCGTCGCCGTCGGCGTCTCGCTTGCCCTGATCTACCTTCGCGGCTATCTCGTCCCCGGAACGCCGACGCTGACGAAGCGGTACCTCCCGCCGGCTGTCTTGCGCTGGTTCGGCAAGGAGCCGGAACCCGAGGTGGCGAGCGGGCTCGGTGGCGTCGATACCGCGACACCGCTCGATGTCGGGACCGGCTCGGCAGATCCCACGGCCCCGACGACAGCCACGGACGACGTCGCTACCTTCGACGAGGGCGATATCGACGACGCCGACACGGTCGACGAAACGGAGTCGACCGCGGATCGATCCGCCGACGGACAGGCCGACACCGACGACGCTCCCGAGATCACCGACCTCGAGACGTTCTTCCTCGATCACGAGGTCCTCGAGCCGTGTGCGGATAGAGACGACCTCTGTCTGACCGACGCGTTCGAGGCCGACTGGTTCGACGAGATCGAACCGCTCGACGAGGCCGGCGTCGACGCCGCCGCGGCCGTCGACGCGTTCGGCTTCGACGCCGACCCCGACGAGTTCCAGCTCGATTCGCAGGGCGACACCTACCGGCTGCTCTCGCGCTCCGGCGGCGCCGGCCGCTGGCCCTCCCGTGCCGCACTGATCGCCGACGTCGCCGCCAGTCGCTCCCTCTCGTCGTGGGTCGACGACTGGGACGCCGTCCCGCCGGAGACGAAAGGTGAGATCCTCAACGGCCTCCGGATGTTCCTCGAGACCTGTCCGTCGGGCGGTACCGTCCAGATGGGCGAAGAGGTCGTCGAATCCTGCTGTAGCTCCCACGAGGTCGTCGCGGTTACCTGCGAGGAGACCGGCGAGCGCCTCTTCGAGCAGCGCCTCGCCGACGTCGACGCCTGATCCGAGCCGCGCCTCGAGTCGCACACGCTGGACCGTGCCGTCGCTTTTTTCGCACCGGCCGCCGAGGATCCGCGCATGGAGACGATCAGCTTCGGCACCGACGGTTGGCGGGCGACGCTCGAGGACTTTACCGCCCCCCGTGTGCGAATGGTGGGGCAGGCGGTCGCGACGCACCTCGCAGACGAGGGGCTCGAGGGGCCGGTCGCGGTGGGGTACGACGCCCGCGAGACATCGCGGGGGTTCGCCGAGGAACTGACGCGCGTGCTGTGTGCGAACGGCTTCGACGTGCTGCTCTCGGATCGGGACCGGCCGACGCCGCTGATCGCCCACGCGATCGTCGACCGCGACCTCGCGGGCGGGCTCGTCATCACGGCCTCCCACAACCCGCCGGAGTACAACGGCGTGAAGTTCATCCCGGAAGACGGTGCGCCAGCGCTGCCCGCCGTCACCGACGCGATCGCGGATCGGCTCGCCGAACCCGAGACCCTCCCCGAAGACCAGCGCGGGACCGCCCGCGAGGTCGACTTCGCCGAATCGCACGCCGACGCCGCCCTCGAGCTGGTCACGGAACTGGCGGGCGACGCCGACCTCGCGGGGCTGACCGTCGCCTACGACGCTATGCACGGCAGCGGCCGCGATACGACCGACGCCCTCCTCGAGCGCGCCGGAGCCACCGTCGAACGGCTGCGCTGTGAACGCGACCCCGATTTCGGCGGCGGCTCGCCCGAACCGGCCGCCGAGAACCTCGAAGAGCTGATCGAGACCGTCACGGACGACGACGGTGTCGACCTCGGGATCGCCAACGACGGCGACGCCGACCGGATTGCAATTGTCACGCCCGAGCGCGGCTATCTGGACGAGAACCTCTTTTTCGCCGCGCTCTACGACTACCTGCTCGAGGACGAGTCGGGAGCGGCGGTGCGCTCGGTCTCGACCACCTACCTGATCGACCGGGTCGCCGAGGCCCACGGCGAGACCGTCCGCGAGGTTCCCGTCGGCTTCAAGTGGGTCGCCGAGGCGATGGCCGATGGCGACGCCTTAGTCGGCGGCGAGGAGTCCGGCGGCTTCACCGTCCGGGGCCACGTCCGCGAGAAAGACGGCGTCCTCATGGCCCTGCTCGCGGCTGCGATGCACGCCGACGAACCGTTAGACGACCGCGCGGATCGACTGCTCGAGGCCCACGGCACCGTCGTCCAGGACAAGATCAGCGTGGACTGTCCCGACGACGAGAAGGAGCGTGTGATATCGGATCTCGAGGACGAAATTCCTGAGACCGTGGCGGAGACCGAAGTCGAGGACATCAACACCGCCGACGGGTTCAAGCTCCTGCTGGCCGACGGCTCCTGGCTGCTCGTTCGTCCCAGTGGGACTGAGCCCGTACTGCGAGTATACGCCGAAGCTGCGGACGAAGAGCGGGTCGGGGAGTTGCTCGAGGCGGGGCGGGAACTGGTCGAACCGCTGGTGTGAGCGATCGGTAGACCGCCCCGCCGTCAGTCGACTCGTTCGGCCGGCACGCCGACGACGGTCGCGCCGGATTCGACATCCTGCGTGACGACAGAGCCAGCGCCGACGGCCGCGCCCTCGCCGATCGTGATGTCGCCCAAAAGCGTCGCGTTCGCGCCGAGCTGTGCGCCGTCTTCGATCGTCGGATGGCGCTTGACCGGTTCGTTCGTGTCGCCGCCGAGGGTGACGCCGTGGTACATGTGGACGTCGTCGCCGATCTCGGCCGTCTCGCCGACGACGACGCCCATCCCGTGATCGATCGTCACCCGGCGGCCGAGCTCTGCGGCCGGGTGGATTTCCACGCCGGTTAGGAAGCGCACGACGTTCGAGACCAGCCGCGCGGTCAGCTCGAAGCCGGCGTTCCAGAGTCGGTGACACAGCAGGTGGGCCCAGACGGCGTGCAGTCCCGGATAGCCGAACATGACCTCGAACCACCCCTTCGCGGCCGGATCGCGTTTGCGCATCGCCCGGACGTCTTCGCGGATGCGCCTAACCATCGGCCTCGTCTGGCGCCACCACAGACCCGATCTCGTGACGCCGCTGCGCTCGAACCGACGGCCGCGCCGGCGACTGACAACACCGGCCCGCGGCGCGACGAGGATAGTTCCTGTCGAAACACGCGGTAGGGCCGGTGAATACCATGGCCGGACGTAGTAGCGGCGGGCGTGTAAAAAGATTCGTTTCGGTCGCTCTCGCTGGCTCACTCGCCGCGTGCCAGTCGCGTTCCGATGCGATCGGGGAGGCCGGCCTCGTCGACCGCCTTCTGGACCGCCTCGATGTCGTACTCGACGCGGCACGTCTCGACGGTCAGCGCGTCGAAATCGACGACGGCGTAGCCCGCCCGCGGATCGCCGTCGCGGGGTTGGCCGACGCTGCCGGGGTTGACGACGATCCCCTCCGCGAACTGCTCCGCGCCTTGCACGTGGGTGTGGCCCAGCACCAGCACGTCCTCGTCGCCGAGCATTCGGCCGGAGAACTCTCTCGGGTACGTGTATCTGGTGTACCGATCGGGGTCGTCCGGATGTCCGTGGACGAGTTTTACCCGGCCGTCGCACTCGAGGCGCTCGCCGGGTAGCGAAGCGAGCCACTCGAGTTGCTCCTCCGAGAGCTGCGCTTTCGCGTGCTCGACGCCCGCTTTGGCCATCCCGTTGAACCGGAAGGGAGTCTCCGCGGCGACGGCGGCGTCGTGGTTGCCCATCACGGTCGGAACACCGCGCTCTCGCAGCACGTCGACGCAGTCCGCCGGCCAGGGGTTGTAGCCGACCACGTCGCCGGCACAGTACAGTTCGTCGACCGCGGGCATGTCCTCGAGGACGGCCTCGAGGGCGACCCGATTACTGTGGACGTCCGAGATGAGTCCCACCTTCATGCTCGAGAGTAACAGCCGCGGGGGATTTGTAGGTTATCCGGCAGTCGCTCGAACGCGGTTCCGTTCGGTAGCGGGAAACTACGTATCATGCCGTCCTACTCAGCCGACAGTGGTGGCGCGTGCCGACGATGCCGCGCGAGGGATGAGCGAACGAAGTGAGCGAATCGGCTGGGGAGGACGTGGAGAATCCTCGTGCCTACGATAGCAGGACGCTTTTCTTATTCTCCTAACTGAACACTGCATTCACCACACACCGCTACTAACTGACGAGGATCGTCTACTGCGGGGTTCTTTTTCAGTCGCCGTTCTCGATCGCCGTCTCGAACCCGTCCTCGGTGCGCGCCACGCCGGCCGCACAGACCGCGTGCTCGAACTCGAGGTCGTAGACTTCGCTCGCCGCCGCCTCGGCGCTGTCGGCCTCGAGTTCGATCGATCCGGGCGCGTTCTTCTCGTAGGTCGCGACCAGCGTCGGCTCGTCGACGGTCTCGACCAGCAGCGCGTCTTTCCGAACCGTGCCGATCAGCGCCTCGCCCCCGTCGCCGATCGTCGCCGCGATCCGGGGCGTGTCGTAGTCGTCTTTCTCGTAGTCGAGCGCCAGCAGGCTCTCGGCCAGCGCGTCCCGGGCGGGATAGCCGAGCTCGAGTTTCTCCGCGATCGGATCGACGTGCGAGCCGTTGCCGAAGGCGACCGTCTCGCCCGTCGGCGTCTCGACGACCCGCAGACAGTTGTAGGAGACGTAGGGGTTGTCCGTCTCGGGAGCGTCCTCGGTCGGACCTACCGTGAGGGCCTCCTCTCGAGCGGTGATCTCGCGGTTCGGGAACGACCGCGACGACACGCGGTACGCCCCGACATCGGGGCCGACGACGACGAATCGTCCGACGTACATACTCGCCGATGCGCGCGAGAGGGGAAAAGGGGTATCGGTTCGAGCTCGAGGGGTGGACTCGCTGATATCGTCTGCGGGTTTATGTGCGATAGCGCGGCCAATGGGGGTGTGACGACGGAGGACGAGTGCCTCGAGGCGCTGCGGGAGGCCGCCGATCGGCTCGGCGAGTCGCCAACGAAAGCACAGTACGAGGAGCTGGGTTTGACGCCGGCTTTCGCGACGATTATGGAAACGATAGGTGGTTGGAACGCGGCGAAGGAGCGCGCCGGATTAGAAACGTTCGACCCATGTGTGACGGGTGGCCAGCCGATCCAGCCGAAACCAGAATGGGTCGACATTCCTGACGACGCCGAGTGGGAGGAACTCACGGGACAACGGCGCTGGTACTACAAGAACCGAGAGGAACGGATCGAACGAAAGGATCGTCGTCGGGCGGAGATCCGTCGGTGGCTCTACGCGTACAAGGATCGGTACTGCGAGTGCGATCAGTGTGACGAAGACAGACCACCCTGTATGGACTTTCACCTCTAGGCGAAAAGGAACACAGCGTTGCAAAGATGGTCGTCAACGGCCATTCGAAGGCGAGTATTCGAGCCGAGATCGAGCGGTGTGTCGTCCTCTGTGCGAACTGCCACCGACTCGAACACGCGAATCCGCCCGAGTGCGGATCGGTGGAACTCGAACCCGACAGTCATAAATAGGATCGAATCCAACGATCTGTCGCAGCACAGTCCCCTGGGGTAGCGGCCAATCCTGAAGCCTTCTGGGGGCTTCGACACAGGTTCGAATCCTGTGGGGACTACTCTTCCGTTCTTTCGACTCGAGCACATTCCCTCTCCCAGACCTCGGTCTCCAGTTGAAACGAAGGGGTCTGCGGTATCGACCGTGGTACCAGAAACCCTATCTTTGCGCCGTCGCTAGATTCGAAGTATGAACCGACGGACGTTCCTCGCTGTTGGAGGGACGGCGGCGCTTGGCGGGGTTGCCGGCTGTCTCGGAGGCAACGGCGGAACGCCGGCCAACGAGTACGGATACGAGACGACGACCACCGACGGGACCGAGGTACCGCTGGCACCGGTCGACGACGTCTACCAGTGGTACGAAAACGACGAGGCGAAGTTCGCCGACGCACGCGGTCGCGACCAGTACGAAGCGGTCCACATCGCGGGTGCCGTCTTCTCGCCGGCCCCGAACGGCACTGAGAACGATCCGGCCGAGGAGTGGTCGACCGACACGCAGATCGTCACCTACTGCGCGTGCCCCCATCACCTCTCGACGATGCGCGCTGCGGCACTGATCGACGCGGGCTACGAACGCACGTACGCGATCGACGAGGGACTCAACGCGTGGATCGATCGCGGCTATCCGATCGAAGGAGCGAACGTCTCGGCCAACAGATCGACGTACGCGATTCAGGGCCAGTCCGACGCTGCCCACGCCGGCGAGATGGTTATGCTCGAGCAACTCGACGCCGACCGCCGCGAAGCAGCACCGATCGCCGACGACGGCTCTTACACCCTGCAACTCCACTACGCGGGCTCGACCGATTCCCGATTTAGAGTCGAAGCCCCCGACTACACCGTCGAAGGAACTCTCGAGGAACTGACGAGTACCACCGTCACGGCCTGAGCCAGCCCGCTACGTTTCGGACCGTTCGTAGGCACCTTCTCGCTCGAGTTCGCCCCGTTTCTCGAGAACGTCTGGAGTGCGACACATACCTGGCGCACCGGTCACCTGCGGCACGGTGCAGTTGTTACAGCTCTCACAGACGACGCGCGGATTTTCGGTCCCGGAGTCCGAATCGAGCAGCCGTGCGCCCAGCCGCGGTTCGGCGTAGAACGGGCGGGCCATGCCGACCATGTCGCAGGCGGGCTCCCCGTCGCTGTCGCCGTACGCCCCCTTCTCGCTCGAGCCCAACAATCGATCCATCTCCGCCCGCTCGCGAATGCCGCCCTCCGCCAGGACCGGAATCGACACCTGCTCGCGAACCCGCCGGCAGAACTCCTCGTTCCACGCGGGCTCGAAATCGTACTGGAACGACTGCACGCGGTTCGCCAGCGCGACGAGCCGTCTGCGAGCAGCCCCGCCGAAAGCCGCGTCGTACTCCTCGCGGAGCGCCTCGTTTTCCCACGCTCGAGCCGGGTACTCGCCGCGGACGATGCTCATGTCCCACGCGACCGACGTCTGAACCGGGACGACCGCATCGTAGCCGATTCGTTCGAGCCGGCGAGCGATTTCGATCCCGTCCTCGAGCGAGAGCGTTCGGCGGACGATCGGCGACGGGGGAGCCGGCGTCTCCGCCGGAACCTTGGTCATGATCGGCACGTCCCCCGCCCGTTCGCGGATCTCGTCGTGAACGACCGCGAGAAACTCGAGGCGGGCCTCGGGACTCCCGCCGAACTCGTCGTCGCGCCGGTTGTAGAAGGGCGACAGGAACTGCTGGACGATCCCCATGTTCGCCCCGGCGAGGTGGACGCCGTCGTAGCCCGCCTCGACGGTTCGGGCGGCTGCGCGACCGAAATCCGCCGCGAGCTCGTACACTTCCGCGGTCGAGAGGACGTGCGGATCGTACGCGAGAAACCCGAGTCGGTCGAGCAGCCGTAGCTGCCACGGTGGCTCCGAGACGGCGAGCTGCTCGAGGTCCGGATGCTCCTCCCGGTACTCGGCGTGCCAGGTCTCCATGCTCCGGAGGCCGCCGTGCTCGAGCTGGACGAAAATCCGGCTCCCGTGGTCGTGAATCCGGTCGGTCAGTCGCGACAGCCGCTCGACGAAGTCGGGATCGTGGACCCGGGTCATCCCCGGTGCGGCGCACCCCCCATCGCCACGGACGATCGTCGCGCCCTGACAGAGCAGTCCGACGCCCGACGCCGCGGCGGGCTCGAGATCGTCGATCAGCGCGTCGACCGCGTCGGGGCCGTTGCCCGCACACTCGAGCAGCGGCGCGCGGTAGAGTCGGTTCGGAACCGTCACACCGCCGATCTCGATGGGATCCTCGAGGGTGGCCATGCAGGGCGTATCAGGCGGGTACACAAGAGCGTAGCGCCGATTCCGAGTTCGTGTCCCGTCGGCGCGCCGACCGCTGTGGACCGGTCGGACACGAACGCCTAAAACGTGCCAGGTGGTACCATATCTTGGGGTGGTGCGATGTCCCTCGAGAACGAACCCACGATCGATCCGCCGACGTGTTCGCGCTGCGAAATCGAGATGGAGCGCAGGGCTGCAGGGACCACGAAGACCATTCCGGTGATCGGCAGCGAGGTCGAGTTCCGACAGTTCGGTTGTCCCGAGTGCGGACAGGGTGCTCGGTTCGAACGGCGTGATCCCGACGACGAGTGGGCACGCGCCGGCGTCTGACCGACCGCGACGCGCGCGGAACGGTCGACCGCTGACGGGTCGGGGTATCGACCGCGAATCGCCCCGTTTTTTCGACCGACCGGAGCGGGAGCGAACGCCCCGTCCGTCGGAGGCGGTGACGCGGCGACGGCCGTCGGTCAGGGCGGGAGGACGACCGCTCGCCCTTCGATTTCGTTGTGCTCGAGTCGCTCCGCGACCGTGTTGATCTCGTCGAGATCGTGGCGCTCGGTGTGGAGTTCGACCGCGCCGCGCTCGACCAGCGCGACCAGTTCTTGGAGCTCTGCGTACTTGCCGACCAGCGTCCCGCGGTAGGAGAACTCGCCGTTGACCAGCGCCTGACTCGGCTGGTGGACGTGACCGCCGTAGCCGACGACGTGGTGGTCGCCGCCGGCGGCGACGATGTCCGGTGCCATGCCGGTCGTCTCGTCGCCACCGACGAAGTCGATCACCTGCTGGGCGCCCTCGTCGTCGGTCAGGTCCGCGATGACGTCGGCGAGGTTCTCCTCGGCGGAGTTGACGGTGTGTCGGGCGCCGAGGTCCTCGGCCAGCTCGAGCGCCTCGTCTTTGATGTCGACGGCGACGATGTCGGCGGCGCTCATCGCCTCGAGACACTGGAGCCCGATGTGGCCGAGGCCGCCCACACCGATGACGACGCTGGTGTCGCCGGGGTTCAGTCCGTCGACCGCCTTCTTCACGGCGTGGTAGGCCGTGATTCCGGCGTCGGCGTGCGGTGCGATGTCGGTCGGATCGACGCCGTCGGGAAGCGGGATCACCGCGCGTTCGTTGGTCTGCAGGTACTCAGCGAAGCCGCCGTCGGTCGTGAGCCCGTTGAACGCGCTGTTCTCGCAGTACATGTCTTCGCCGAGCCGACAAGGGCGACAGATGCCACAGGTCTGGACGGGATGACAGATCACGGGATCGCCCTCCTCGACCAGCGTCACCTCGTCGCCTGTCTCGGCGACGATGCCGGCGTTCTCGTGGCCCAGCGTCATCGGCAGGTCCTGCGGCGCGTAGTCGGCCCACATCCCCTCGATGATGTGGTTGTCAGTCTGGCACCAGCCCGCGCCCTCGACCTCGATCAGTACCTGATCGGACCGCTCGAGGTCGGGCCGGTCGACGTCGTCGATCTGCAACGCGTCGCTCATGTCGTCGGTGTACTCGTGGAGCCTGGCTGCTTGCATGAGACTGCGTCACAGTTCACCGCCATCGGTGATAACGTTCACCTCCCGTATCGCTTCACGCGAATGTTCGATTATTTATATTGGTGCTGTAGAACGCTTATTTTGGCGGCGAAAAGTGGTGTGGGGGTGTAATTCAGTTATATCTGAATAAGAGTAATGTGGTGTGGTAACGACGTGCACTGTGCGATGTACCAGCACAACGGCGAGGAGATCTTCGTCATCGACGGACACGTGCACCTGTGGGACGCAACGGAGGAGAACATCGACCACGACGGCGGGGAGGAGTTCATCCAGTGCTTCTACGACTACCACACGACGTTCACGCCGGAGGACCGCCAGTGGAGCATCGAGGAGTACCGGAAGTACGGCCCCGACCGGATGGTCGAGGACCTGTTCGGGAACGCCGCCGCGGACATGGCGATCTTCCAGCCGACGTACCTCACTGACTTCTACGTCGAGGGGTTCAACACCACCGAGCAGAACGCCGAACTCGCGACCGAGTATCCGGAGCGGTTCGTCCTCAACGGTACCTTCGACCCTCGCGACGGGGACGAGGGCCTCGAGTATCTCGAGGCCCTCCACGAGAAATACGAGATTCCGGGGGTCAAGCTCTACACCGCAGAGTGGCGCGGCGACTCGAAGGGGTAGCGACTCGACGACGAGGACGCCTTCGAGTTCCTCGAGAAGTGCGCCGACCTCGGCATCGAGAACATCCACGCCCACAAGGGACCGACCATTCGGCCGCTGAACCGCGACGCCTTCGACGTCGCCGACGTCGACGACGCTGCCTCGTCGTTCCCCGACCTCAATTTCATCGTCGAACACGTCGGCCTGCCGCGGCTCGACGACTTCTGCTGGATCGCCGCTCAGGAGAACAACGTCTACGGCGGACTGGCCGTCGCCGCGCCGTTCGCCCAGAACCGACCGGGCAAATTCTCCGAGATCATGTCCGAACTGCTCTGGTGGTTGGGCGAGGACCGCATCCTGTTCGGTTCGGACTACGCGCTGTGGAACCCCGACTGGCTCGTCGAGGAGGTCCTCGAGGCCGAATTCACGCAGGAAGACCGCATGGAGTACGGCGTCGAGTGGGACCTCGAGACCAAGAAGAAGGTGATGGGTGAGAACGCGGCCGACCTCTACGACATCGACATCGAGGCGAAGCGCCGCCAGTTCCAGGACGACGAGATCAGCCAGGAGTTCGGGCTCGGCGACCACTACGCCAGCGAGGAACCCGCGGCGGCCGACGACTGATGACCGGGACCGAATCCGACGGCTCGACGTCTGCGCCCACTCGGGCGGCCGTCCGCGACCGACTGGACCGGGTCACGGATCCGGAACTCGACCGCTCGATCGTCGCGCTCGACTACGTCGATCGGATCGAGATCGACGGCGCCCGCGTCGCGGTCGAGTTCACGCTCCCGACGGCGTGGTGCTCGCCGGCGTTCGCCTGGATGATGGCCGTCGACGCCCGCGACGAGGTCGAGTCCCTGCCGACCGTCGAGACCGCCCGGATCACGCTCGACGAGCACATGCACGAGACGGAGATCAATCGCGGCGTCAACGACCGTCTCTCGTTCGCCGAGGCGTTTCCCGACGCCGACGGCGACGTCGCCGCCGTCCGCGCGGAACTCGACGAGAAGGCCCGAGTAGCCCGACAGTACGAGGCGGTCGAGGCGCTGCTCGAGGCCGGTCTCGATCCGGCGGCGATCGTCGACCTCCGGCGACGCGATCTCGAGGGACTCGACGCCGACACGACGGCCGACTCGGCCGACGGCGCGGACGAGACCGTCGCCGTCTTCGTCCGCGATCGCTCGTTCGCCGTCACCGCACCGGCGGCGCCGATCGAGCGCTATCTCGAGAAAGCCCGCGAGACCGCGCTCGTCTCCGACCCGGACGACCGACTCTTCCGGACGCCAGAGGGTGAGCCGATCGATCCCGAATCGTTCGACCTCGTCCACCAGCGCGGCCGACTCGCGACGGTCAACATGTCGAGCCAGGGCGGGATCTGCGACGGCCTTCGAGAGGCGAGGGAGGGACGGCTCGAGAAGCCGGCCGACGACTGACGGCGTCGACTCGTCGGCAACCCCGGGCCGGCTACTTCTCGACCTCGAGCAGCGCCACGCGCTCGCGGACCAGCGCCGACAGCGAGGCGTCGGTCGCCCCGCGCTCGGCCTCGGTGATCTCGAAGAACGACCGCAACGTCTCCTCGTCGGACGCCTCGAGCGTCGGCTCGGTCGAAACGACGGCCTCGAGAGCGGTGACTTCCTCGAGGGCGCCGGCTTCGTCTCCGTCAGCGTCGGGTCTACCGTCGACTAGCACCACCGCTCGGTTCTCGCCCTCGTCGACGCCCATCTCGAGTGCGCGGTCGATCTGGCGTCGGCCGGCGGCGTACAGCAGGATCTCGACGGCGCGATCCCGGGCGACGTTCTCGCCGCGCTCGATGGCGCGATCCGCGAGTTCGACGGCCCGTTCGAGGTGGCGACGGTCGGCGACGTAGCGCGCGTCGAACGCCTGTATCGTCACGCCGTGGCGGTCGCCGATCTCGCCGATGTCGACGACGAACGAATCGAGGTCGTCGATCGCGAGTCGGCACTCGAGCACCCGCATCAGAAATCACCCAGGCTCGATTGGCTCTCGTCCGACTCGCCCGATTCCGCCGCGGGCTGTCCGTCGTCGCTCGCCCTCTCGCTCGAGTCCGCCGTCGCGTCCCCAGCACTCGAGGCCGGCGATTTCGGCTCGACGCCGTCCATCGAGGGATCCTCGCGACCGGCGTTCTCGAGGATGTTCTCGGCGGTTTTCTCCCCCTTGAGCACGCTGAGGACGACGCCCTTGTCCGCGGTTCGCAGATCGGCGGGCTCCTCGATCCCCGCGTCGTAGAGTCGTCGGGCGCGCTTGCGGCCGACGCCGCCGACGGAGACGAGCTCGAGTAGCTCCTCGCCGACGCCGTGTTCGACGCGGGCGCGGGCCTCGCGGACCGCGACGGTCCACTCGCTGTCGATCTCGGCGGCCAGCGACTCGGCCGCGCCGAGCAGCCACTCGGCGGTGTCGACCTTCCCGCGGAGGTCGCCGGGACCGATCTTGTACCGGTCCGTCAGCTGCTCTTCGTCCGTCTCCGCGGCCCAGTCCTCGAGCAGCTTCCCGGTCTTGAGCGCCGAGAGCCAGTCCTCGAAGCGCTCCTCCTCGAACTCGCTTGGCGCGTCGCCGAGCAGTTCGGCCTCGCGCTCGTAGTAGAGCTCCCCGTACTGCTCGTCCTCGCCCGAGCGCAGGTAGAGCTCGTACATGTCCGGCGTCCGCGAGACGAGCTGGTAGAGCCCCAGCGCGGTCGGGCGCTCCTCGGCGTCCGCGAGGCCGTGAACGATCTCAGCGGCGCTCATCGGATCGAGGTAGAGCCGCGAGACGGTGTGACCGAGGCTGGTGGCCTCGAGCGATTCGTCTCGACCGCCGCTGTCGGCGAGATCGGCCGCGGAGGTGAACGCGCCGTCGTTCCCTTCACCACCCTCGTCGTCCTCACTGTCTCGTTCGATGAAGTCGTTCGACTCGAGGTACTGCAACACCGTGTCGGTCACCGTCTCGAGCCGGCCGGCCTCGCTCGACTGGCTCGCGTAGAGGGTGGCCTCGAGGAACTCGAGGAGTTCCTCACGCGTACGGGCGAAGCCGGAGGCGATGGTCGCGAGCACGTGCGTCCGGAGGGCGGGCTCGGCCGCCAGCTTCGAGCGGACGGGCTCGGGATCGGCCCAGATATAGCGGTCGAACAGTTCCTCGCTCTCGTCGTGACTCTTGGCGAGCAGGACGGCCTCGCCGTAGGGGTCGAGCCCGGGCCGACCCGCCCGGCCCATCATCTGGTGGACCTCGAGGACGTCTAAGGGCGCCATTCCGCCGGCGCTGGGGTCGAAGCGCCGCCAGTCGCGGACGATCACGCGCCGAGCGGGCGTGTTGACGCCGGCCGCGAGCGTCGGCGTCGCCGAGATCACCTTCAGCAGGCGGTCGCGGAAGGCGTCCTCGACGAGGCTCCGCTGGGTGCTCGAGAGGCCGGCGTGGTGGAAGGCCGCGCCGCGCTCGACGCAGTCGGCCAGGTCCCTGCTCGTCTCGGTGTCGCTGTCGTCGCGGATCTCGTCGGCCAACTCGGCGAGTTCGGTTTGCTCCTCGGGAGTCAGTTCGTTGCTCGAGACCTCGCCGAGTCGCCGCGCGGCCGCCTCGGCGTTGCGCCGGGAGTTGACGAACACGAGCGAGGAGCCGCCCTCCTGCAGGATGTCGCGGACGAGCGCGGCCTCCTGTTTCTCGCTCCCCTGCACGGGGACCTCCCGGGTCGAACCGTCGTCGAAGTTCAAGGCATTGCCGTAGTGGACCCCCATCTGGAGGTCGATCGGTCGCCAGTCGGTGTCGACCAGCGCGGCGTCGAGCCAGTCGGCGATCTCGTCGGCGTTGCCGACCGTCGCCGAGAGCGCGACGAGCTGCATGCGGGGGTTGAGCTTCCGGAGTTTGGCGAGGGTCACCTCGAGCGTCGGTCCCCGGTTCCGGTCGTCGATGAGGTGGACCTCGTCGCTGACGACGCAGGTCAGATCGGAGAGCCAGTCCGCGCCGTTGCGCACGAGCGAGTCGACCTTTTCGCTGGTCGCCACGATGATGTCCTTCGTCGCGAGCCAGTCGCTGGTGCTCTCGTAGTTGCCGGTCGTCACGCCGACCGTGACCCCGAACTCCTCGTAGGCCTCGAACTCCTCTTTTTTCTCGCTGGCGAGCGCTCGCAGGGGGACGATGTACAGCGCCTTCCCGCCGCGCTCGATCGCCGACAGCATCGACAGGGCGGCGATCATCGTCTTCCCGCTGGCGGTGGGGACGGCGGCGACGAGGCTCTCGCCGTCGGTCGCGCCAGCCTCGACCGCCTCGGCCTGGGGCGGGTAGAGCTCCTCGATGCCCTCCTCCCGGAAGTGCCGGGTCGCACCGGACGGGAGCCCCGACAGCTCCTCGATATTCATTGCCCGTCCTTGGCGCGTCCCGTGGTTTAAACTGTCGTCTCGGGAACTGGGATCGGCTCCTCGAGCGCTCGATGCCGGGAAGCGGCAGCTCGCACGGACCGATCAACCGCCGCGCGGTGGCGCGCGCTGGTGGTCGGCCGAGCGTCAGCGAGGACGACCACAGACACCGTGCGAGGGTCGAGCGAACGCCGAACGGCGTGAGCGAGTCGGTTGGGGAGGGCGAGGTCACCCTAGCCGCCACGATAGCAGAACGCTTCTATTCGCTCTCTTCCTCGAGCGCGCAGTTCTATTCATACGACGAGCGGATCTTCGATGGCGATAGATCGATGGGACCGGCGACCGAAACCCCGTCCATGGTCGACCCCGACAGCGTCCTCGTTCCCACGCTCGGCCGCCCGCGAGCGGACGAGGCGCTTTCCTACGCCCTCGAGACGTTTCCCGACGCCGAGATCACGCTGCTGGCCGTCGTCACGCCGCTCGGTGCCCCACTCAGCGAGGGCGGCGTCTTGGAGCGAGACGAGGAGCGCTCCGCAGAAGCGCGAGCCAGCGCGACGGAACTGCTCGAGTCGGTCGCCGATCCCGATGCAACCGACCGCGTCCAGATCGAGACGGCCGAGGGGCGACCCGCGAACGTCGTCCCCCGCTACGCGTCCGAGGAAGGGATCGACCACGTCGTGATGGCCGGCTCCGGCGGCGGCAGGGACGGCCTCCTCAGACGGTTTCTCGGCCGCGGGATCGCCGCGACGGTGGTCGAACGGACGCCGGAGCCGGTGACCGTCCTCGAGTGAGCACCTCGAGTCCGCCGTTCGGTCAGCCGCCGATTACGCTCGCCAGTACCCGATAGAGGCCGTAGCTCACGAGGACCGAACTCCCGAGGGTCACAAGCCAGAAAGTGATCGTGACGGCGATCTTGCGCCGCGAGACGCCCGCGGAGCCGCCGGCCAGCCCGCCGCCGATCACCCCCGAGAGGACGATGTTGTTCAGCGAGATGGGGATGCCGAGCGCGATCGCGATCTGGGCGATGATAAAGCCCGGCACCAGCGCCGCGATCGAGCGGCGCACGCCGAGCTGGGCGTACTCTCGAGAGGTCGCCTGCAGCAGCCGCGGCGCGCCCATCCACGCGCCAGCGAGGATGCCGGTCGCGCCGATCGCCAGCAGGAGGATTCCGGGGAGTCCGAGTTCGGTCCGAAAGAGGTTCTCGAGGGGGCCGGTCGCGAGTCCGACCTGCGACCCGCCCGAAGAGAAGGCGACGATCCCGCCGAGGACCAGCAGGAACGAGCGGATTCCGCCCTCGACGGAGACGCGGACGCGAGCGCGAACCCACAGGAACGCGAGGGCACCGATCGCGACCGTCACGAGGATGGTTCCGAGATCGATGCCGGCGGCGAGCGTCGGACCGCCCCCGAACTGGCGGGCGACGAACCCGGCGAGGGTGCCCTGATCGGCCGTCGGATCGGGGATGACGCCCAGCCGAACGTTGGCGACGATCGAGCCGACGACGCCGGCCAGCAGCGGGACCCCGACCGTTTCGGGAACGTCGTCGCGCCGCAGAATCGTCGCCGTCGCGTACGCCAGCCCGCCGGACATGATCGGCACCAGCGCCCAGAAGATCCCGAGCCGCCGGTAGGTGTCTATTGCCGGGTCGCCGCCGAGCGAGAGGCCGACGCCGATCATCGCGCCCGTCGTCGCGAACGCGGCGGGGATCGGATACCGCGTGTAGATCCCGACCGCCATGAACGTCGCCGCCGTCAGCAGGCCTGCCGTGGCGGCAAGCGGCGTGATCGCCACGCCGTCGATCAGGTCCGCACCGACGGTCTCGGAGATGCTCCCGCCCTGCATGAGCGCCCCCGCGGCGGCGAGCAGTCCGATGACGAACGCCGCCCGCATCGTCGAGATCGCGTTCGCGCCGATCGCGGGCGCGAAGGGCGGCGAGTTGCTGTTCGCCCCGAGCACCCACGCCATGAACAGACAGGTGAGGATCGCGGTTCCGACGAGGACGGCAAACGACAGTGCAACCATTCAGTCTCTCGTACCCTCTCGTTCCACGACTGGATGGAAAAGCGTTCCCTCGGTATCGTTGTCGGCCGACTGTTCGTCGCGGTCTCGTCGACCGCCTCAGGCGGTCTTCTCGAGCACCGTTCGGTAGTGCGCCCCATCGCCGTCACGGGACACGTCGCAAATGTCCCACGCCGTTCCGACCGTCGCCTCTCGAAGCCGAGCGGGCGAGCACAGCAGGAACTGGAGCGTCCGCCCGATCTCCCGGTATCGCTCGCCGTCGGCCGTCTCGCGCTCGAACTCGAGGTGAAAACACCGATGGGCGATCCCCTCGCGGGGGTCCGAGCGGTAGCCGAAGAACTCCGCGTCCAGCCGGGTCGGATCGTAGTTGTCGACGACGGCGACCCCGTCGGCCTCGGTGACGCGAGCGAATTCGCCGAGCAACTCGCTGATACCGGCCAGCGAGCGGCCGAGTCCGATCTGCGTCCCGACCGCGTGGACGGCTCCGAACGCGTCCGTCGCGACCGGCAGGTCGAACATGTCGGCGACGAACACGTTTTCGAGTCCGCGTTCCCAGGCCGTTCGTACGGCGTTCGGACTCACGTCGACGCCGACCGCCTCGACGCCGCGGTCGGCCCACCACAGGAGGTGTCTCCCCGCACCACAGCCCACGTCGAGGACGGGGTCGGTGTCGGACAGTCGCTCGAGGACCTCGATCGGTTCCGGCGCCCACGTCTCCGGCGGCGCGAAGTAGAATTCGGCGACGTTCCCGTCCTGCACGTTGTCACCGTCTCGATAGACGAGCCGTCCCGGGTCGCCGCGCTGGTGGGCGAGCATCGCTCGGCCGAGCGGGTCGCCCCGCTCGAGCCGTCCCTCCGCCGACGAACGGGGGCGATCGCGAGTCACGCTCGAGTCGACGAGACGACCGGTAATAAAAACACGATGACATATGGTTCCGAGTAACGTATCACACGACCGGCGACCGCTAACGATTTACGGGGATCGACCCAATCCCCGCGCATGAAGGTCGAGTACGACGAGGACGTCTGTATCGGGATGTTCCAGTGCGTCGCCGAGTGGGACGCCTTCGAGAAGGACAAATCGAGGGGGAAGGCCGTCCTCGAGGACAGCGAGGAGGTCGAGGACGGCGTCTTCGTCCGTGAGGTGCCCGAGAGCGCGGAACTCGACGCGAAGTTCGCTGCCCGAGCCTGTCCCGTCGACGCGATCACGATCTACGACGACGACGGCGAGCAGCTGATTCCCTGAGAGCGCCTCGAGCGGCACGCGAAAAGAATCGGTCGCGGGTCCGTCGATTACGAGATTTTGTCGTACTGCTCCGAGAGTTTCTCGGCGGCCTCGCCCAGCTGGTTGCGTTCGTACTCGGTCAGATCCCACTCGACGATCTCCTCGACGCCGTCGGATCCGAGTTTGACCGGGACGCCGAAGGCGGTGTCCTCGTGGCCGAACTCGCCCTCGAGCTTGACGCTGCCGGGCAGCACTTCGCCGGTGTCGCGCAGGATGGCCTCGACCATGTGGCCGACGCCGGTCGCCGGGCCCCACTGGGTCGCGCCCTTCTTCTCGATGACGTTCATCGCCGAGGTCTGGAGTTCCTCGAGGAGTTCCTCTTTCTCGTCCTCGTCGAACTCGGGGTCCTGCCCGTTGACCCGCACTTTGGAGAAGACGGGGACCTGAGCGTCGCCGTGCTCTCCGAGGATGGTCGCCTCGACGTTCTGGACGGGCGCGTCGAAGCGCTGGGAGATGACGTAGCGGAACCGTGCGGAGTCGAGCCGGCCGCCGAAGCCGATCACCTTCTCGCGGGCGCGGTCACCGGTCTCGTAGAGGTGCCGATTGAGGAGGTCGACTGGGTTGGACGTGGTGACGGTGATGAAGTCGTCGTTGTGCTCGGCGATCGAGGAGCCGATGTCCTCCATGATCGGTGCGTTGTCGCCCGCCAGATCGATCCGTGTCTGGCCCGGCTGGCGCGGGATGCCCGCCGTGATGACGACGACGTCCGAGCCGGCGGTGTCCTCGTAGCCGCCCTGGCGGATCGTCGTGTTCGAGTCGTAGGCCGCGCCGTGGTTGGCGTCGGCGGCCTGTCCGATCGTGTCGTCTTCCTTGTCCGGAATGTCGACGAAGACGAGTTCGTCCGCGATGTCCCGAAGCGCGATGTTGTAGCCTGCGGCGGCCCCGACGGTGCCGGCCGCGCCGACCACGCTAACTTTCGTCATACCACGTAAACCTCCACCTGCCTCCGCGTTAAATCCGTCGAAACCCACGACTTCGGACAGTTTGACGATGTATATTACGACACCTGTCGTACAGTGTGACCGTGGCTCGGGGTCTCACCGCTCGGTGCCCCGCGGTTCGACTCGAGACCGAACCGACCAAACCCCGCGCTCGCGACCGTTCTACTGGGATGCGCGTCAGCGTCATCGGCGGCGGTACGATCACCGAGGAACAGACGAGCCGCGCAGAAGCCGTGGGCCGCGAACTCGGCAGCCGCGGACACACGGTCGTCTGCGGTGGCCGCGGCGGAACGATGGAAGCGGTCTGTCGCGGCGCAAAAAAAGAAGGTGGGACAACGATCGGAATTCTGCCGAGCGAGGATCGGGAACAGGCGAACGACCACGTCGACGTACCGATTGCGACCGGACTCGGTCACGCCAGAAACGCGCTCGTCCCGCTGAACGGCGACGCCGTCATCGCGCTCGCGGGCGGCGTCGGCACGCTCTCGGAGATCGGCTTCGCCGGCATCTACGACCGGCCCGTCGTCGGCCTCGAGACTCACGAACTCCCCGATCTCGAGATTGCTCTCGAGACGGTCGAAACTCCGGAAGCGGCGGTCGATGCCGTCGAAGCTGCCGCCGAGCCGTGATCGGACCCATTCTGTTGTGCTGACTGTCGGGTGTCGCAGCTTTTTCGACGCTCGGACACGTTTAGACGGATATGAGCGACTTCGACAAGGAAGCCGAGCGCGAGAAACTTCGCGAGAAGTACGAGCGCGACAAGAAAGAGCGCGAGGCGACCCAGCGAATGAGCGATCTGCTGCTCAAGGGCGCGACGATGACGAACGCCCACTGTGGGACCTGCGGCGATCCGCTCTTTCAGGAGAACGGGACCACCTTCTGTCCCAGCTGTCACGGCAACCCCGACGCCGTCGACGGGACCGAGCTCGAGGCCCAGCCGGCCGAGGACCAGCCGGCGACGGACCAGTCCACCGCGGACCGACCCGCGCCGGACACCGCCGAAACCGAGGCCGATGCGGCAGCCGACGCCGGCGCGGAACCGACCACTGTCCGCCATCGACGTGGCGACGACGTCGCCCGCGATACCCAGCCCGAGACGGCCGCCTCGAGCGCCGATTCCGAGCCACAGTCATCGACAGCGCCGCCGCGGGACCGACAGTCGACGGCCGGGTCCGACGCTGAATCCGCCCCCGCCACCGCCTCCGACGGTCGGTCTGCCGACGCCGCCCCGTCCCGTCACGCCCCCGCAGCGAGCCCGTCCTCGGTCGACGGCGACCTCGAGGCCGCCCGCGCCGACCTCGTCCGCGCCCTCGAGAAGTTCGCCGCGGAAGCCGCCGCGACCGACGACCCCCGATACGCGCGCGACTGTCTCGAGGCGGCTCGCGAGGCCAGCGAGACGCTGTCCACGCTTCGGTGATGGTGTCAGTGTCGGTTCTCCTCGGGTCGGCCCGTCACTGCGCCGGTCGATCCCGGCGGGGGAATATATACCAGCAACTATAAGTTTAGCAAAAATATATGATCGTTCGACAAACAGCGGTCGGACGCTGACCGCCACCTGCCCTCCGCGGCCGCCGGCTCGTCCGTTGCGACCGGTTGCCGACCCACAGATTCGAACCATACCCAACGATGGCACTTGGATTCGTCGTACTACTCACGGTACTCGTCGTTTGCACCGGGCTCGTCGGAACCAGTACGCTCTGCGTCGACCGAACGGGCCTCCGTCGAACCGCGGCCGAACTCGACGATCGGCTCCTCGAGATCGCCCCGTATCTCGGCGTCGCTGCGCTGTTCTTTCTGGCGAAGCGAGCGACACACGGTCTCAGCCTCCGAATTTCGAAACAGCTCGACTGGGACCTCACCGCGGAGATCTACGCCATCGAGGGCGAGTTCGTCGCGGTCCTGCAGGACGTCGTCCCCAAAGCGACGCTCGAGTTCTTCTCGGCGATGTACATGTTCGGGTTCCCGTTCCTGCTGGTGACCGCGCCGATCCTCTATTTCATGCTGCCGACCCAGCGCCACCTCAAGGAACTCCTCGTCGCGTACGTGTTCAACTACGTGATCGGCTCGCTGTGTTACACGCTGTTCATCGTCTACGGCCCGCGAAACCACCTGTCGTCGGTCTCGGGCCTGATGTACTCGTTTTACCCCCAGACGCAGGATCTGACCGCAGCCGTCTCGGCCAACACGAACGTCTTCCCGTCGCTGCACACGTCACTGGCGGTCGTCGTGATGCTACTCGCCTGGCGGTCGCGCGAGGAGTACCCGCGCTGGTTCCCGATCGCCTCGTTCGTGACTGCCTGCGTCGTCTTCTCGACGATGTACCTGGGAATCCACTGGCTGATCGACGTGATCGCGGGAATCCTCCTCGCCATTGGCAGCCTGTTCGCGGCCGAACGGATCGTCGGCCGGGCGGAAGGCGGGGTCGACCCGACGCCAACGTTAGACGAGGCGACGGACGGAATCACCTCCGAGTCCGACGACTGACCGCCGTCGTTCGGCCGTCATGTCGTCAGTCTCGATTCGCTACCCCGTGTAGTCGCTCCCGACGACCTCTCGGATCCGCTCGGCGGTCACGTTCCCCACGCCGTCTGCTTCCTGTAGTTCGTCTTCGGTCGCGATCATCACGCCCTCGACGGTGCCGAACTCCTCGAGCAGCGACCGGGCCGTAACGGGGCCGATTTCGGCGATGGAGGCGACCACGTACTCCTGTTGTTCGCTCAGGGTCTTGCTGCCTTTCTCGCCGTGGACCGACACCTCGCGGTCGGCGGTCGCCTGCTCGCGGCCGGCGACCACCGCGAGCAGTTCGGTCGTGTCGTCCTCGCTTTCGGTCCGCAGGACGCTCGCGCCGAAATCGACGGCGAGACTCGAGAGCGCGCCCCGGACCGCGTTCGGGTGGACGTCGCGCTGTTCGTACAGCCCCTCTCCCTCGACGACGACGATCGGCCGCGAGTAGTGGCGGGCCATCGCGCCGACCTGTTCGAAGACCGATCGGTCGCCCCCGACCAGCGAGTCGACGAAGTCCGCGACGGACTTGCGCTCGACGACGACCCGATCGGAGAGCACGTAGTCGCCCACTTCGAGCGTCTCGAGGCGGACCTCGCACACCTCGCGTCGCGAGAGGTCGCGGGCGATGTTCGCGTCCATCTCGCGCTGGTCGGCGACGATCTCGACGGTCTCGCCCTCGGCGTGCGGTTCGTGCGTTTCGACGTCCTCTTGCCTCTCATCCGCGCCGGTTTCGGCAGCGAACTCCTGCATTCCCGGCTGGTCGGCAACCCCTCCGCTTCCGCTGGAAGAATCGCCGACGGCGTCGGTATTTCCGCGGTCGTCGTTCACTTTCGCTCCGCTCTCTCCGGCGCCGTCGAAGTCGGCCAGCGACCGCTGGGAGTCGTCGAGCTCGTCCTCGAGGTCGTCGGCCATCCCCTTCAGGTCGCGCAGTTCGGACTCCATCTCCTTCTCGCGGCGACGCGAGATCCAGAAGTAGGCCTCGTCGCGGGTGTCCTCGGCCATGAGGACGACGACCCGTCCCTCGGACTGGCGACCGGTCCGGCCCTTCCGCTGGATCGAGCGGATCGCGGTCGGGACGGGTTCGTAGAAGAGCACGAGGTCGACTTCCGGCACGTCCAGGCCCTCCTCGGCGACGGAGGTCGAGACGAGCACCTCGAACTCGCCGGCTCGGAAGTCGTCTAGCACCTCCTGTTGCTGTTTCTGGGTCATCCCGTCGGAGCCCTCGCGGTCGCCCTGGCCGACGAACCGCTTGGCGTCGAAGCTCTCCGAGAGGAAGTCCGTCAGCGCCTCGGCCGTGTCGCGGGACTCGGTGAAGACGATGACGCGCTCGCCGCCCTCGAGCCCCAACGTCTCGGCGAGCAGCATCCGCGCTTTGCTGTATTTCGGGTGAATCTCGTCGAAGCTCTCGGCCTTCCGCATGGCCTCGCGAACGCGGGGATCGGAGACCATCCGTTGGCTCGCCTTCGATGCCCCCGACGAACGGGCCTGGTTGCGCTGGCGCTCGAAGTACCGGCGCAGCGCCTCGACGCTCTGGGTCTCCACGAGGGTGACGGCCTGCCGGAGCTTCATCACCTCGGCGTGGATCGACATCCCCTCGAACCCCTCGGACTGGTCGTTGTTGATCAGTTGCTGGAGCTCGGCCCGCATTCGGTTGAGATCTTTCTGGGACTGGTCGGGCTGGGTCGAACTCGCCACGCCCAGCTCTTTGAGCTTCTCGAGGCGCTCTTTGATCACCTCGTTCAGCGCGTCCCGGATCTCTATGACCTCGTCGGGAAGGTCGATCCGCTCCCACTCGACGTCGGTGTCGTGGGTGAACTCGTCGACGTCGGCGTCCTCCTCGGTCATCACCTCGACCTCCTGGAGACCGAGGTTTTCACAGACCTCGAGGATCGCCTCCTCGTCGCCGCCGGGCGAGGCCGACATGCCCGTTACGAGCGGCTCGCGGGCGTCGGCGTGGTAGCGCTCGGCGATGTAGTTGTAGGCGTAGTCGCCGGTCGCGCGGTGACACTCGTCGAAGGTGATGTGGGTCACGTCGGAAAGCGAGATGCGGCTCCCGACCAGGTCGTTCTCGATCACCTGCGGGGTCGCCATCACGACCGTCGCCGACTCCCACATCGCGGCGCGGTCGTCGGGGCTCACGTCGCCGGTGAAGACGACGATTTCGTCGTCCGGGATCTGTAACGCCTCCCGGTAGAAGTCCGCGTGCTGCTGAACGAGCGGCTTGGTGGGGGCGAGCATCAGAGACTTCCCGCCGACCTCCTCGAGCCGGCGGGCGGTCACGAGCAGGCTCACCGTCGTCTTCCCGAGCCCGGTCGGGAGACAGACGAGCGTATGGTGGTTCGCGGCCGTGCCGGCGAGTTTCAACTGGTAGAGTCGCCGTTCGAGAAAATTGGGTTCGAGGAGCGGGTGCTCGATCGACGGCGTCGCCGCGTCCTCGTCCGTCGCTGCCATTACCGGGCGTTCATCGTCGTCGCGAATAAGGGTTCCCGTACCGCGGTGAAAGTGGTCCGCGGCTCGAGCGGGCGACGAGAATCCCCGACGTACCACTGGTTCGATCGGTTGGCCACCGGTATAAGCGCGCTCGCGACGTAGCAAACGCATGGAAACCCGCACGACTTCCCTCTCCGTCCCCGAACCCGGGTCGCTGCTCCGCGCGGCCGGGTTCGTCCTCCTGGTGAACGTCGTCGGCGGCCTCCCGGGCGTCCTCTCGTCGCCGGACAGCGCCTGGTTCCGGAGCCTCGCAAAGCCCTGGTTCTACCCGCCGACGATTGCATTCCCGGTCGTCTGGACCATCCTCTTTACACTGCTCGGCGTCGCGCTCTGGCTCGTCTGGCGCAGCGACGCCGACGGCCGGCGGCTCGCGCTGGGCCTGTTCGCCGCACAGATGCTGTTCAACGTCGTCTGGACGCCGACGTTTTTTACGCTCGAGGCGCTCTTCGCCGCGTTCGTCGTCATCGTCGTCCTCTGGACGCTCATCGCCGGGACGATTCTCGCCTTTCGACGGGTCGACCGGCGCGCGGCGGCGCTGCTCGTCCCGTACCTCGCGTGGGTGACCTTCGCTGCCGTCCTCAACCTCGAGCTCTGGCGGTTGAACGCGTAGCCGTAGCGGGTTCCCGAGTCGGGGTTACTGTTCCGGCAGCCACCACGTGAAACCGATCGCGACGACGACGAACCCGGCCAGCACGAAGTACGCCTCGTCGAAGTAACCACGGTCGGCGAGCGCGCCGACCATGACCGGGCTCAGCGCGCCGATGGTCATGTAGACGGTCCGCAGAAAGCCCAGTCCCGTCCCCTGCATGTCCGAGGGAAACGCCGAAGTCATGTACGGCAGGGTGATCGTCCCGTAGCCGAGGATGCTCGAGAGGAAGACGGTTCCGACGACGAGGGGCCAGAAGCCCTCGAGGAAGGGGAGCGCGACGAGCGAAACGACGACGATGCCAAGCACCGGCGGCAGCGATTTCCGGATGCCGAACCGGTCGTAGAGCCGCCCCGTCGACGGCTGGACGACGATTCCCGCCGCGAAAAAGGCGCTGAAGAGCCCGGTCGCCGTGGCCTCGGAGAAGCCCTTGATCTGGATCAGGTAGGTCGGGTAGAAGCCCGTAAATCCCTGCCAGACGCAGTAGGTAAGGATCTGGATCGCTGCCACGGTGAGGATCTCCGGGCGGCGCAGTTGGGAGGCCACGTAGCGAACCGTCTCGACCGAGACGCTGTCGACGGCGCTGGTCGATCCCGAGGTGCGGGCCGGGACGACGAACCGGAGGCCGACCGCCACGACGGCGAACGCCGGGACGGCGAGGCCGAAGCCGTACTGCCAGGCGAATGCCGACGCGATGCCCCCGGCCGCGAGCGGCAGGAGGGTGTTACCGGCCTGACCCGCCGCCATCGTCACGCCGATCGCGACCCCGTCGTTGTCGGGGTAGGTGTCCGACAGCGTCGTGAACCGGGCGACGCCGTACAGCGCCGTTCCGAACCCGAACGCGGCCGTGGCGACGTAGACCACCGGCGCGGAGCCGGCGACGGCGACGAAGCCGAGGGTCACCGCCGAGATGACGGTGCTCGCGACGAGGACGTTCCCCTCGCCGAACCGGTCGGCGAGCAGGCCGCCGGGGAGCTGTCCCAGCGCGTAGCAGAGCCAGAGGGCGGTCAACAGCAGTCCGGCAGTCGTCAGATCGAGGTCGTAGGCCTCCCGCAGGTACGGGAGCAAGACGGGGTAGGCGAGTCGGACGCCGATCGAGAGGAACCAGCCGGCGGCGACGGCGACGAGAATCGAGCCGCGGCCGTCCGCGAAGAAGGTCCGCACGTTCGACACTCGGTCGATCGCTCCCAGCCGTGACACAGTGGATGCTGTCGTTCGGCAGCGAACGTCTTGATAGCTCCAGAACGGTACGGGCTTGCCGATTTCGGAACCCGACGGGGACAGCGCCCTCGCGCGGCCGGCCGACGACCCGCGACGACATCACACGGCGACGACCTTCATCGCGACGAACGCCAGACAGGCGGCGTAGATCGGAATCGTCAGGTTGTCGTCGATGATGTAGGTCCGGATCTCGAGGGTCACGCCGTCGGCGATGGTCGCGCCGATCGCGGCGATCACCGCGACGGGCAGCGGCAGGAAGGGGATCGCGACGAGCGTGGAGACGAGAAACATCGTTCCGAGCACCTTCGGCGGCTTGATCCGCTGTAAACTGTTGTCCGAAACCGCGCCGCTGATCGGATCGCCGAGCGAGAGCATCAACATCGCAGGGAGTGCGATGTCCGGATCGAAGGCCACCACGACGACGGCCATGCTGATCAGGTAGAGGGCGTAAGCGGCCGGGTTGTCCTGCTCGTACTCGCGGGTCAGCACGTCGTAGAGCCGCCAGTCGAGTCCGACCTGCAGCCGGAAGAACTCGAGGACGAGGGCGCCGGCTGCGAGGGTAACCATGAGGAGCTTGAACCGGGGCCACGTCAGCCCCAGCTCGAGCGCGCCGGCGAGCAGATAGAGCGCGACCAGTCCCGAGCCGCTGGCGTGGACGAGCCGCCGCTTCAGTTCGTCGGCCATCGTATTGTGCCTCGAGTGAGGTGACCTTCAGTCCGTCGGTTAACTTGTCCTACCGATACTATAGTGGGCACCGACGACATCGTCTTTCTCTCCGTCCCGTACTCGGTCGTTGCCCACCCTCCGACCGCCGAACGGAAGCGAGATGGAGCCGCCGCAATCGCTCAAAATAGTCGTCGAACCGATTCGATCGACGGTCACTCCTCGAGTTCGTCGAACTCGAGGTCGCCGGCCCGGATCGCCGACAGCGTCTCGGGGAGTTCGTCGATCGGCAGCCGCTTCTGGGCGGTCGAATCGCGCTCGCGGACCGTGACGCCGCCGTCGTCCTGCTCGATGCTCTCGTAATCGACGGTCACGCAGAACGGCGTGCCGACCTCGTCCTGACGGCGGTAGCGCCGGCCGATGTTACCCGAATCGTCGTAGGTGACCGACAGTCCCGCCTCTCGGAGGTCGTCGACGATGTCTTGCGCCTGGTCGACCAGCTCGTCGTCGTTCTGGAGCGGGAAGACGCCGACGAAGGTCGGCGCGACTTCCGGCTCGAGCTCGAGGTAGGTGCGTTCTTCGCCGTCGACCTCGTCCTCGCGGTAGGCGTGGTGGAGGACGGTGTAGACCAGTCGGTCCACCCCGAAAGACGGTTCGACGACGTGGGGCGTGACGTGCTCGCCGGCTTCAGTCTGCTCCTCGACGGCGAACCCGGTCTTCTCGACGGGGATCTCGTGCGTTTCGCCCTCGAGGTCGATCTCGACCGTCTCGCCGTCGAACGCGGTGCGGTCGCGCGCAGCCAGATCCTCGAGCTTCCCGACGACGGCCTGCGCGTCGCCGCCGAACTCGGGACCGAGATAACTCATGTCGGGGTCGACGGTCGCGCGCTCGACGGTCTTCGGCTCGTCGTACTGCCGGAAGATCGTGAAGCGGTCGCCGGAGTGCTCGGCGTGTTTCGAGAGGTCGTAGTTCCCCCGGTGGGCGAAGCCGGCCATCTCGATCCAGTTGCCGTCGATCTCGCTCTCGGCGTCCCAGCAGTCGCTGGCGTAGTGGGCCCGCTCGCCCGAGAGGTGCTGGCGGTAGCGGAACCGGTCCATGTCGACGCCGACCGCGTCGTACCACGGCTTCGCGACGCCGAGGAAGTACGCGACCCACTGGTCGGTGATGATCCCGTCCTCGACGGCTTCGCCGATGGTCGTCTCGATCTCCGAGCCGTTCTCTTTGTTCTGCTCGCTGGCCGGATACAGCGTCACCTCGACGTCCTCGACGCCCGAGAGGTCCGGCTCGTCGGCCTCGGGGTCGACGAAGTACTCGAGTTCGGCCTGCGTGAACTCACGCGTTCGAATGATCGAGCGCCGAGGGCTGATCTCGTTCCGATACGCGCGGCCGATCTGGGTGACGCCGAAGGGGAGCTGGTTGCGCGCGTACTCCTTGAGCCGGGGGAACTCGACGAAGATGCCCTGGGCGGTCTCGGGCCGGAGGTAGCCCGGCTGGGAGTCGCCGGGGCCGATGTTCGTCGCGAACATGAGGTTGAAGGCTTCGACGGCCTGGCCCGCCAGCCCCGCGCCGCAGTTCGGACAGACGAGTTCGTACTCCGCGATGACGTCCTCGACCTCCGGAATGGGGAGGCTCTCGGCGTCCTCGTACTCCGTCTCGTCCTCGACGACGTGGTCCGCGCGGTGGCTCTCGCCGCACTCGGGACACTCGACGAGCATATCGTCGAACCCCTCGAGGTGACCCGAGGCCTCGAAGACGGGCTCGGGCATGATCGTCGGCGCGTCGATCTCCATGTTGCCCTCCGCGACCGCGAAGCGATCGCGCCAGGCGTCCTCGACGTTGCCCTTCAGCGCCGCGCCCTGCGGGCCGAAGGTGTAGAAGCCGCCGACGCCGCCGTACGCCCCCGAGGACTGGAAGAAGTACCCCCGCCGCTTGGCCAGTTCGACCAGTTTCTCGCTCGTCGGTTCCGCCGCGTGCACGTGCTCACTCATAGAGTACCTCCAGCAGATCGACGTCGCGGACGATGCCGACCAGCTGCTCGCCCGTGACCAGCGGGATCTGTTCGATGTCGTTGCTGATCATCTGCTGGGCGGCCTCCTGGACCGACGTATCCGTCGAAACCGTCACCACGTCGTCGCTCATGAACTCCCGGATCGGGCCCGCCGGAATCTCGATGTCCCGCGTCGGGAGATAGCGGCTCCCAACGGCCTTGATTCCTTCCCAGGACCACTCGTCGTCCTGATCTCCGAAGTTGTCGCCGGTCGCTTCCTCGCCCTCGACGATCCGGGCGACCTCGAGGATATCGACCTCGGTGAGGACGCCGCTCATCTCCCCGTCGTCGTCCAGCGCGATGGTGTAGGGGACGTTCGCGTACGAGAGTTCCCGCTCGGCGACCGGCAGGGGCGCCCCCTCGTAGGACGTGTTCACGTCCTCGCTGGCGACGGACTCGACGGTGCTGTCGGTCTCCTGATCGCCCGTTGCGATCGCGTGGATCACGTCCGTCACCGTGACGATCCCCTCGAACTCGCCGTCTTCGGGCGGCTCCGAGCCGCCCGAACGGTCAGCGGAACTTCGTTCCGCGCTATCGACGACCGGCACGCGCCGCGCGCCGTGCTCGACCATCGTCCGCGCGACCTCCTCGAGGGCGGTCCCGGAGGTCGTCGCCGGCACGTCTTCCTCCATTAGCATGACGAGCTGGTCCTCGTCGGGCTGTTCGATGAGCGTCTCTCGCGAGATCAGTCCCCGGTACTCCGGGCCGTCGTCGCTCGGTTTGACGACTGGAACGGACGAGAACGACTGTTCTTGGAGATACTCGAGGACGTCCGAGCGAGTACCCGGCAGGTCGGCGGTTACCACGTCCTCGCGGGGCGTCATCGCATCGGCTACGTTCATATCCCGTCGGTACGGCGAAAATGAGTATAAACCCAGTGTTTCACTGGCCGGCATTCCTCCGATCGCCGATGGGTATCGTGAACGGACACTCCGATTCGATGAGTTTATATGTGTGTGAATGTGACTCTCTCACATGGCGACGAACCCCCAAGCCATGACGTCCGACGACACGATCGTCGGTTCGATCGATTCGACGGCCGCAAGCGACGAGTACGTCATCGCAGATATCTCCGCCGACGGTGCCTGGCTTTCCATGCAGGCGGACGACGCGCCCACGCTTCCGGCCTGGCGATAACTGGGGGAGGGAACGGGATTATTCGCCGACGAGTCCGATCGCGACCCCCGTCGCGATCGATAACGGCATACCGACGGTCGCCGCGTTCGCTTCTGCTGCCCATCCTTCGTGAGCGTCCCGCGTCGGAAACGCCCGGACCGCTGGACAGATCGCGCCGTAGGCGTCCTCGAGCGTCGCCTCAGCCGCTGGCAGTGCCGCGTCGTCGGTCACGACCCCGAACGAGACGGCCGCCGTCGACGGCGTCGCGGTCAGTTCGCCGTCCCCCGTCGCTCGCGCCTCGATGACGTCCCCGCTCGGACTCTCAGTGTGGATCTCGATCGGCTCCGACGCCAGTTCGGCCAGCACCACGGCGTCGTAGAAACATCGGAAGTGGTGCCGAGTTCCGTCCAGTTCGCCCCAGTGGGCCGTCTCTCCGTCGGCGTGACAGAGGTCTTCGGCGTCGATCGAGCCGCCGCCAGTTCGCTCCCGAAGCTCGGCGACCCAGTCCTCGAGCGTCTCGATCGACGCGTCGCCGAAGAACCCCTCCATCGCCGTCCGAACGTCGTCAGGGAGGGGTGTTTCCATCGCGGCTGCGTCACCGAGCCAGCGATCGGTCGACGGCTCCACTTCGCCCGCCACGTCCGCAGGTCGGTCTTCGACTGTGCCACAGCAATCGCAGGTTTGCTCGCTCATACACCTTCACTTCGATTCGCGAAGTACTTGTACTGTCGAGTCAGAAGTAACGGAGTACCTTCGGTGATCGAAAGCCATGCCAGAGCCCGCGGAGGACCGACTCGAGCCGACCGATTCGCCCTGTAAGATCGACTGCTACTGCCGACTCGACGGACTGATGGAACTGCTCAGTCGCCGGTACGCGATGCAACTGATCTGCGTCGTCGGTGCGATCGGTCCCGCGCGCTACGGCGAGATCGAGGACGCTTTCGACGACGTGAGCAGTTCGACGCTCTCGAGCCGGCTCGACGACCTCGTCGACGCCGGCTACCTCGACCGGGAGCGGTACGCGGAGATCCCGCCGCGCGTCGAGTACGACCTCACCGACGACGGCGACGAACTCTGCCGGAGACTCCAGCCGCTGCTCGAGTGGGCCGCGGACCGGGAGGCGTAGCCGCGAGCCGACGCCACCGGTAACAGTTTGGGATCTCGTGGCATAAGCTATCACATGTCACTCGAGCAGGTGTTCGCCCGGCTGCCCGACCCCGGTTCGCACGCGTTTCCCGACTATTCGCTGCCGAAAGGCGACCCCGTGATGCCCGTCGCGGTCACGCGCGGGGAACTCTCGTCGATCCTCGATCTCTACGAGACGTTTCGGGCCGTCGATCCGACGGGACTGGATTCGAATCCGTTCCTCGAGACGGCGACGGCGTACATGCGGCGGACGTTCGGGCTCCCTCGATATCGGCCGGACGAACAACTTCACGACGACATCGCGGCGATGCTCAACGACTTCTCGGACGATCTCGGCGGGCGTTCGCTGGGCGTCGTCGACGCGACGCCCGACCACCATCGGACGCTGTACTTTTTCCTGATCAGTTGTCGTGGCTACCACGCCGCACCCCACATCCGATTCGAACCGGACGAGGCGGCGGTGGAGACGCTCTACGACGTTTACCAGCGGGTGACCGAACAGGACATATATCTCAAGGGGCCGTCGTCGGTGTTCGACTGAGTGGAACTGGATCGAGTGAAAAGCGGGGACCGCAGCCGCGAGGGTCTGTCATCGACTCGAGTCCTCACCCGGTGAGGAAGCCGCCCGGTGGAATGCGCGTCGCGGGTCGCCCGTCCTCGTTGGTCGGCCGGTCGTCGCCGAAAGCGGGGGAGTGGGCGATCGTTCGTCGGGTCTTTGCGATTCGCTGCGTGCCTGCCGTGACGGTTGCGAGTAGTTTACTCATACAAGAGTAAAGAAGCACGGCGGTTGTATAAGTGTTTTTGAGAGGAACGATCGTGTAGGTTCGACGTCGGCGAGCGATTCGCTCGTCGTCGAACGGACGACGGTATCAGGTCGCATACCGTCGTGTTTCGGGCGTTCCCTCACCGCCGATTTTCGAGTCTCGAGACCGATCCACAAATGATAAAAATCGGATACGGCAGCGATACCGCTCCGTTCGCTCACCGGTGCAAGTGACACGCCGCGAACCGCTCGCTCGTTCCGTCCGCCGACTCGAGGTCGTAGGCCGGCCGCTCGCGCGCGCAGATGCTTCGCTCTGCAAAGGACTCGAGCAGTAGGTCGGCCGCCGCCTCCCACTGGACCGTTTCGTCTTCCTCGCGGTCGTCGGTCTCCCGGTCGGTCGCGACGAGGTCGATTGCCTCGGCGACGATCGATCCAACTTCCCCCTGCGGCGGGTCGCCGTCGAAGAACTCGGCTTCGGTCTCCGCGGCCGACATCGGTTCGAACGCCCGCCGCTTGACCGCGCGCATGAACGCCCGCGTCCGCTCCCACTCGCCGTCGGCCCAGTCGTACCCGTCGGGTGCGATCAGGCGTGGACACCGCGTCCGGAACCGACACCCCGAGGGCGGATCGGCCGGGCTCGGCACCTCGCCCTCGAGCACGCCTCTGGTCCCCCGCTCTCGCGGGTCGGGAACGGGAATCGACTCGAGCAAGGCCCGCGTATAGGGGTGTTGCGGGTTCTCGAACAGCGCTTCCTTCTCCGCCAGTTCGACGATGTGGCCCAGATACATCACCGCCACCCGATCGGAGATGTGACGGATAACCGAGAGGTCGTGGGCGATGAAGAGGTAGGTGAGGCCGAACTCCGCCTGGAGTTCCTCCATCGTGTTCAGCACCTGCGCCTGAATCGAGACGTCCAGCGCGGAGACGGGCTCGTCGCAGACGACGAAGTCGGGGTCGACCGACAGCGCCCGCGCGAGGTTGATTCGCTGGCGCTGCCCGCCCGAGAAGGCGTGGGGATACCGGTTGTAGTGGCGCGGGTCGAGGCCCACCTTCTCGAGGAGGGTCTTCGCCCGCTCGCGCCGGAGTTCGTCTTTGGACGCCGAGACGACGACGTCGACCGCGACGGTGCCGTCGTCGGTCTCGGTGGCGGTCGCCGCGAGGTGTTTCGGGGCGATCGCTTCGACGCCGTCGCCGTCGCGGTAGACCGACACCGGGACGCGAACGACGCCGTCGTCGTCCGCGTCGACCGCGATATCCGCGTCGTCCGCGACCGTTGCCTCGATCGGGGCGGTGATCCCCTCGGCGTCGACCGTCGCCGTCGTCGTCACGTTCGGATTCGCGGCGGGCATGTCGTGGGCCCGCATCGGTTCTTCGATGATCTGTCCGACCTTCATCCGCGGATCGAGCGAGGACTGCGGGTCCTGGAAGATCATCTGCATATCGGAGCGCGTCTGCCGCAGCTCCTCGCCGCCGAGGTCGGCCAGGTTCTCTCCCTTGAAGTAGATGTCCCCCTCCGTGGGCTCGAGCAGGCGGAGGATCGTCCGACCGAGCGTGCTCTTGCCACAGCCCGACTCGCCGACGAGCCCCAGCGTCTCGCCGGGCCGGATCTCGAGGGAGACGTCCTCGACCGCTTCGACCTGCCCGCGATCGACGCTGATCGGCGGGAACTGACCGGGGTCGATCTGGAGGCCCCCGAGCAGTCCCGACTCCTGGGCGAAGTACTTGGAGACGCCCTCGAGTTCCAGCAGCGGCCCCTCTCGGTCGTAGCTCCGTTCCTCGTCCATTCGGATCCCGCTACTCACTGCCCTCACCTCCGCCGTCGTCGGCGACTGGATTGGCAGCGAGTTCCGATTCCGCCTCGACGCTCCGTTGGTTTTCGCCGGCCGCCGAACCCTCGAGCGACGGACTCCCGTCGTAGTCGACGTCGAACGCGTCGTGTTTGACGCAGGCCGCGCGGTGGGGCTGGCCGTCGGCGTCCGCGACGACCCGCGTCTCGGGGTGGACTCGCGTGCACACCTCGCGTGCGTCGGGACAGCGCGGGTGGAACCGACAGCCCGACGGCGGATCGATCGCCTCGGGCATCACCCCCTCGATCGCCTCGAGATCCTCGACGGTCCGGTCGGGCCGCGGAATCGAGTTCAGGAGCGCGTTGGTGTACGGGTGTTGGGTGTCGTAGAACAGTTCTTCGACGGGCGCTTGCTCGACGATTTCGCCGAGGTACATGACGTTCACGCGGTCGCAGATCTCGGCGACGACGCCCAGATCGTGGGTGACCCAGAGGAAGCTCGTTCCGTACTTCTCCTGGAGGTCGTCGACGAGGTCGAGGATCTGTCCTTCGACGGTCACGTCCAGGGCCGTCGTCGGCTCGTCGGCGATGATCAGGCTCGGCTCGCAGGCCAGCGCCATCGCGATGAGCACGCGCTGGCGCATCCCCCCGGAGAACTGGTGGGGATACTCCTCGTAGCGCTGCTCGGGGTCGGGGATGCCGACCTCGCGGAGCATATCGATCGCTTCCGCTTTCGCTTCGTCTTCCGGCAGTCCGCGGTTCAGTTCGATGAACTCCCGGAGCTGGCCCCCGACCGTGAAGACGGGGTTGAGCGACTCCATCGGATCCTGGAAGATCACCGCGATCTCGTTGCCCCTGATTCGGGTCCGGATCTCCTCGCTCGAGAGCATGTCGTCGCGCTCTCGACGCTCGCCGTCCGGCCCCTCCTCGACGCCGACGATCGTCTCGCCCTTGTACGTGATCTCGCCGGCGACGATCTCGCCGGGGTTCTCGACGAGTCGGAGCAAGCTCATCGAAGCGACGCTCTTGCCGGCGCCGCTCTCGCCGACGAGGCCGACGATTTCGCCCTCGCGGACCTCGAAGGAGATGCCGTCGACGGCGCGTACTGTTCCGGCTTCCGTATCGAACTGCGTTTTGAGGTTCTCGACGCGAAGTAGTGGTTCAGAACTCATTGTTAGTCATCGATCCGCGGATCGAGGGCGTCCTGCAGCCCGTCGCCGAACAGGTTGAAGCCCATGATAGTGATCATGATCGCCAGCCCCGGCCAGATCGAGAGCCAGATGTTCGAGTGCATGTAGCCGTGTGCGATCTGGAGCATCTGGCCCCAGTCCGGGGTCGGCGGCTGTGCGCCGTAGCCGAGGAAGGAGAGCCCAGCCACGATGAGGATCGTGACGCCGATCTGGAGCGTCGCGTACACCAGCACCGGTGCGAAGCTGTTCGGGACGACGTGGCGCATGATGATGTGCCGATCCTTCACGCCGGCCGCCCGCGCCGCTTCGATGTAGTCCATCTCGCGGATGCTCAGCACCCGACTGCGGATGATGCGAGCGAAGACCGGTACGAACGCGATTCCGACGCCGAGCACCGCGTACCAGATGTTCGCCCCGCCGACGAAGACGGTGAAGACGATGATGAGGATCAGCGGCGGGATCGCGTAGATCGTCTCGACGAGTCGCATCAGGGTATCGTCGACCCGGCCACCGTAGTAGCCGGCGACGGCCCCGACGATCGTCCCGCCGGAGAGCCCGATGAACGTCGAGATCAGCCCGACGAACACCGATACCTGCGTCCCGTAGACGATTCTGGTGAAGTAATCGCGGCCGGTGTGGTCAGTCCCGAGCGGGTGGTCGAGCGTCCCACCGGCCGGCAGCGGGTTCCACGACTGCTCGGCCAGCGGGAAGTACGGCGGCATGTGCTGCGTTCCCACGCCCGGCGGCGGAATGCGCGTTGGATGGTCGAAGATCGGGATAAGCTTCGCGAACGTGAAGTCCGACAGCAGCCCGAGCGTGAGCGTCGAGAGATTGCTGTCCACGAACGCGTAGACCGCGACGAACAGGACGGTCGCGACGATGTACAGCCCCCATCGAGCCGTCGTGTCGCGTTTGATCTGCGCCAAGGTGTGCTGCCAGCCGACGCGCGCCTCGACTTCGTCTCCGGCCGCCTCTCCGGCCGTCGAGTCTCGATCGCCGTCGTAGTGTGAGTCGCCGATTGCCATCGTTATTCTTGCTCTCCGTAGGTGACTCGCGGGTCGACGTACGCGTACGAGATGTCGGTGATGATGACGCCGACCACGAACAGGACGCCGAGCATCATCGTGACGCCCATCACGAGCTGGTAGTCGTTCTGCTGGATCGCCCCGATGAACAACTGTCCCATTCCGTTGATGTTGAACACCGTCTCGACCAGGACCGCCCCGCCCAGCGCCGTCGACAGGTTGAGGCCGACGATGGTGATGATCGGCAGCTGGGCCACCTGGAAGGCGTGCTTCCGCAGGATCTTCCGCTCGGGCACGCCGTAGGCCCGCGCCAGCTTGACGTACTCGCCCTGCAGCGACTCGATCATTTGCGTGCGCTCGACGCGCATGATCGTCGCCATCTGTAGCGTCCCCAGCGCGATCATCGGCAGCAAGAGGTGTCGCAGCGTCTGGTAGTACAGCTCGAGGTGGCCGTCGATCCCCCGGTAGGCGCTCGGCGGACGCCACGGGTAGACCAGTCCGCTCGAGGGGAGCGGAAGGCCCGGTATCGTCCGCAGCGGCCACGGCGCCCACACGGCGAAGATCAGGATCAGGACGATCCCGATCCAGAACGAGGGGGTGCTGACGCCGACGAGCGCGGCGATGCGCGAGGCGTGATCCGTCGGCTCGTTGCGCCGGTCGGCGGCGACGATGCCGAGGGGAATCGCCGTCACGAGGGCGAACGCGTACGCCGACAGGACCAGCAGGAGCGTCGGTCCGAGCCGATCCAGCATCAGACTCGCCACCGGCCGCTGGTAGTAGATGCTCTGCCCGAGATCGCCCCGGAGCAGGCCGGCCATGTACGTCAGGTAGCGTTCGTGTAGCGGTTTATCCAGCCCGTACTTCTGTTCGATCGCTCTGACCAGTTCCTCGCTGTGTTCCTGCCCCTGAAGCATTAGACTGACCGGATCGCCCGGTCCCAGGTTCGCGAGCAGGAACGTGATCACGGAGATCCCGATCAGGACCGGAATCGCCTGCAAGAGTCTGTATATAGCGTATTTGAGCAGTTTCATTGATCCGCGAATCGGTCTGGTATCTCGTCGCGTTCGTCTCGATTCACGCCGCCGCGGGCGAGTCGGCGGGGATCCGTTCGATCGATCCCGCCGACCGCGCGCGGGGAGCATGAGCGGTCGGTCGGTCGCGGTCGCTCGAGCGGCTCCGCCTCACTCCATCGACACGTTCGTGTACTCCGCGACGAGGGTCGGGTTTCTCGTCACCTCCGGGTGGGCCTTGAGGCCGGAGACGTAGTTGCGCGAGGCCATCGTGTTGTCCTGGGTGAACGCGGGCAACACGGGTAACTGGTCGACGATCTCTCGGATGACGGGCTCGTAGAGGTCGTACCGCGCCTCTTGATCGGCCGAGTTGCGGGCGTCGGCGATGTTCTGGTGGAAGCCGTCGCTCCCGCCGTAGTAGTGGCCCTGGGTCGTCCCGGCCACGCTCTCGTGGAAGAGCGGGTAGAGGTAGTAATCGGGGTCAGGGCCGCCGGTCCATCCCAGCAGGTACATTTGGTAGTCGCTCGCCTTCCCGGTGGTGTACTTCTCGACGAGCGTCCCGAAGTCGAGCACCTGTACGTCGGCCCCGTAGCCGATCTCGTCCAATCGGGTGGCGATCCGCTCAGCGAGTTGCGCGCGGATCCCCTCCGGGGTGATGATCGTCGGCGTGAAGTCGTCGGGCGCGTGCTCGTCGAGCAGCGACTGGGCCTGATCGGGATCGTACGACGGGAGCATCTCCTTGTACTCGTCCTCCGGGAACTCCCAGACCTCGTTGACGACCGGCGGAATCGGACTGTACATCGGGGAGGTCACGTTCCCCGCGTTGGACTCGATGAAGTCCGACATCGAGAACGAGTGGGCGATGGCCTTCCGTACCTGTGGGTTGGTCGTCGGCCCCTCGTTACAGTTGAAGGCCATGTACATGAACGTCGGGCTCTCGGACGAGTGGAGTTGGACACCCTCCTCGTTCTTGAGCACGCTCCAGTCGTCGTTCGGAACCCCCGCGATGGCGTCGGTGTTCCCCGCTCGGATGTCCGAGACCCGGCCCGCGTTGTCGTCGTGGGCGACGAAGCGGACGCTGGGGATGTTGGGCTCGAGGTCGTCCCAGTAGTCGTCGTTGCGCTCCAGGTCGACGTACTCGTTCTCCTGCAGTTCGGCGAACGTGAACGGACCGGAGCCGACCGGATTCTTGTTGTACGCGTCGCGGTCCTCGGTCCGGGCGCTCTTGGATACCACCGTAACGCCCATCGTCGCGAGTTCGAACGGACCGTACGGCTGGTCCCCGAGGTCGACCTGCAGCTGGTAGTCGTCGATGACCTCGGTGCTCTCGATCATGTTGAACTCCGAGGCGTTCTCCGTCTCTTCCTCGACCGGCGCGGTAAACGAGTGAGCGACGTCTTCCGCGGTCACCTCGTCGCCGTTGTGGAACGTGGCGCCCTCCTCGAGTTCGAAGATGTATCGCGTCCCCTCGCGTTCGACCGTCGGTTCGCCGGTCGCGAGTTTCGGCTGTAGCTCGAGGTTCTCACCGTACTCGTAGAGCCCGTCGAAGACGAGCTGGATTACCTGAAAGCTGTAGGCGTCGTTCGATACGATGGGGTCGAACTTCTCTTCGCGCGACTGCTCCTGCGTGAAGTGGAAGCGGTCGCCGTTTCCGGACCCACCGTCGCCACCGATGCACCCTGCGATAACTGACGCGGAGACAGCCGCTCCCGAACCGAGCAGCCGCCGCCTGGTAATATTTGCCACGTTGCGTGACATACTGTCTCATATGCTATGGTCCCCCTTATATAACTTTTGATATGTGTATCGTTTACGGCGATAATACCCGAGTAACAGCTTCGTATTGTCACCTATACCCCCAATATTGGCGTATAAATCGGATAATCAACCGAAACTGAACAAAGATTGCCGACCGAGACGGTTTGTGATCATCTCTCAACACTATCGTGCATACTGTCATCGGTGGTCGACCGTCACCGACCGAACGCAGAACTTTTTCTACCGGCAGACACTGGTATGTCGTATGAACTATCGAGCCGTCGAACCCGCCGGCGAGTACGTCGCCAGTCTCGAGACGGGAGCCGACTGGCGGGCCGAGATCGAGTCGCTCGCGGACGCGGTCGAGGCCGACGCCGCCTGGTTTACCGCCCTCGGTGCGGTCCAGGACGCCGAACTCTGGTTTTACGATCAGGACGCCTGCGAGTACAACCCGATCGAGTTCGACGAACCGCTCGAGGTCGCGAGCTGCACGGGGAACGTCTCGCGGTTGGACGACGAACGGTTCGCCCACACCCACGCGGTCCTCTCGGGGCCCGACGGCGGGACGGTCGCCGGCCACCTGAACGAGGCGACGGTCTGGGCCGGCGAGGTCCACATGCGCGCCTTCGAGGAGCCACTCGAGCGCGAGTACGACGAGACTACCGAACTGGACCTCTGGCTCTGACATGCGGGCCGAAGACGAACGCTACTTCGAGCGGCTCGAATCCCAGCTCGACGAAGCCTTCGACGTGGCCGAGCGGGCCAAAGAGCGGGGCGGCGATCCGAAACCCGAGGTCGAGATCCCGGTCGCCAAGGACATGGCCGACCGCGTCGAGAACATCCTCGGGATCGACGGCGTCGCCGAGCGCGTCCGCGAACTCGAGGGCCAGATGTCCCGCGAGGAGGCGGCCCTCGAACTCGCGGAGGACTTCGCCGAGGGACGGGTCGGCGACTACGAGACGAAAGCGGGGAAGGTCGAAGGCGCGGTTCGGACCGCGGTCGCTCTGCTGACCGAGGGCGTCGTCGCCGCACCCATCGAGGGGATCGACAAAGTCGAGATCCTCACCAACGACGACGGGACGGAGTTCGTCAACGTCTACTACGCCGGTCCGATCCGCTCGGCGGGCGGGACCGCACAGGCACTCTCGGTACTCGTGGCCGACTACACGCGGGCGCTCGTGGGCATGGAGCAGTACGACGCCCGTCAGGAGGAGGTCGAGCGCTACGCCGAAGAGATCTCGCTGTACGACAAGGAGACCGGCCTCCAGTACACGCCGAAGGACAAGGAGACGAAGTTCATCGCCAAGCACATGCCGATCATGCTCGACGGCGAGGCCACCGGCGACGAGGAGGTTTCGGGCTTCCGCGACTTAGAGCGGGTCGATACTAACAGCGCCCGCGGTGGGATGTGTCTCGTCCTCGCCGAGGGGATCGCGCTGAAGGCGCCGAAGATCCAGCGCTACACCCGCAACCTCGACGAGATCGACTGGCCGTGGCTCCAGGACCTCATCGACGGCACCTACTACGACGCCGGCGGCGAAGAGAGTGCCGACGACGGAGACGGTGAGGCCGACAGTGACGACGGCGAGGACGCGTCCGACGACCCGGAGGAAGCCGACGGCGGCGACGAAACCGACGGCGAGCCCGACGGCCCGCCTCGCGTCGAGAAATCCCAGAAGTTCCTCCGGGACCTGATCGCCGGCCGCCCCGTCTTCGCCCACCCCTGCGCGAAGGGTGGTTTTCGGCTTCGCTACGGCCGGGCGCGCAATCACGGCTTCGCGACCGCCGGCGTCCACCCCGCCGCGATGCATCTGGTCGACGACTTCCTCGCGACGGGCACCCAAATCAAGACCGAACGCCCCGGCAAAGCGGCGGGCGTCGTCCCCGTCGACTCCCTCGAGGGGCCGACCATCAAACTCGCCAACGGCGACGTCCGCCGGATCGACGACCCCGAGGACGCCCTCGAGATCCGAAACGGCGTCGAGAAGATTCTCGACCTCGGCGAGTATCTGGTCAACTACGGCGAGTTCGTCGAGAACAACCACCCCCTCGCGCCCGCCTCCTACACCTACGAGTGGTGGATTCAGGACCTCGCGGCCGCCGGCGCTGACACGCAGGCGCTCGAGGACGACCCCCGCATCGACCTCGAATTCCCCGACGCCGACGACGCGCTCGAGTGGGCACTCGAGTACGATGCACCCCTCCACCCCGAGTACACCTACCTCTGGCACGACCTCTCGGTCGACGCCTTCTGCGACCTCGCGGCGGCGGTGGCCGACGGCCGGATCGAACGCGGCACCGACGAACCCGGCGACGACGGCGCGCTCGTCCTCGCGTACGACGAGACCGTCGCCGACGCCCTCGAGACGATCGTCATCGAACACCGACAGCGCGAGCACGACGACCGGATCGAGGTCGACGACTGGCGGCCGTTCGTCCACACGTTGGGCTGTGAACCCCGGCAGGCGGTCGCCGACGGGGCCGCGCTCGACCCCGACGGCCGGGAGGACGAATCGACGATCGAACTCGAGCGCACCTGGGACGCGGACGATCTCTCCGAGCGCGCGCGAACGTGGGGCCACGAGACCGAGGGCGACAACGCCATCGAGGCGGTCAACGAGGTCGCGCCCTTCAGCGTTCGGGAGCGCGCGCCGACCCGCGTCGGCAACCGAATGGGCCGGCCGGAGAAATCGGAGCGCCGCGATCTGAGCCCGCCGGTTCACACGCTGTTCCCGATCGGGGAGGCCGGCGGCGCACAGCGAAACGTCGCCGACGCCGCCAAACACGCCGAGACGATGTCGGACACGCCCGGCGTCGTCGACGTCCAGATCGGTCGCCAACGCTGTGAATCGTGCGGGACGGAGACGTTCAAGAACCGCTGTCCGGACTGCAACACGCGGACGACGCCTGACTACCGCTGTTACGACTGCGACGTGGCGGTCGAACCCGACGACGCCGGCCGCGTCGAGTGTCCGCGCTGCGAGCGCGAGGCGACCTGCGTCGACTCCCGCGAGATCGACATCCACGAGGAGTACCGCTCAGCCCTCGAGTCGGTCGGCGAACGCGAGAACGCCTTCGAGATCCTGAAAGGCGTCAAGGGGCTGTCCTCGACGGACAAGGTCCCCGAACCGATCGAGAAGGGAATTCTGCGGGCCAAACACGACGTCTCGGCGTTCAAAGACGGGACCGTCCGTTACGACATGACCGACCTCCCGGTCACGTCCGTCCGCGCGAGCGAACTCGATATCGACGTCGGCCAACTGCAAGCGCTGGGCTACGAGGAGGACATCCACGGCGAACCGCTCACCCACGAGGACCAGCTGGTCGAGCTCAAAGTGCAGGACATCGTCCTCTCCGACGGCGCGGCGGAACACATGCTCAAGACCGCCGACTTCATCGACGACCTGCTCGAGCAGTACTACGGCCTCGAGCCGTTCCACGAGTTCGAGGACCGCCAGGACCTGGTCGGCGAACTCGTCTTCGGGATGGCACCGCACACGTCAGCGGCAACTGTCGGGAGGGTGATTGGTTTCACGAGCGCAGCGGTCGGATACGCGCATCCGTACTTCCACGCCGCGAAGCGCCGCAATTGCGACGGTGACGAGGACTGCGTCATGCTCCTTCTCGACGGACTTCTCAACTTCAGTAAGTCTTTCCTGCCGGATCAGCGCGGGGGCAAGATGGACGCCCCCCTCGTCATGTCCTCCCGCATCGACCCCTCCGAGATCGACGACGAGGCCCACAACATGGACGTCGTCTCGCAGTACCCCCGCGACTTCTATCTCGCGACCCGCGAGCAGGCCGACCCCGGCGAGGTCGACGTCGAGATCGCAGAGGACACGCTGGGTACCGACACCGAGTACACCGGCTTCGAGCACACACACGACACCACCGACATCGCCATGGGGCCTGACCTCTCGGCGTACAAGACGCTCGGCTCGATGATGGACAAGATGGACGCCCAACTCGAGCTCTCGCGCAAGCTCGAGGCAGTCGACGAGACCGACGTGGCCGAACGGGTCATCGAGTACCACTTCCTGCCGGACCTCATCGGCAACCTCCGGGCGTTCGCCCGGCAGGAGACCCGCTGTCTCGACTGCGGCGAGAAGTTCCGCCGGATGCCCCTGACCGGCGACTGCCGGGAGTGTGGCGGCCGCGTCAACCTCACCGTCCACAAGGGCTCCGTGAACAAGTACATGCAGACCGCGATCCAGGTCGCCGAGGAGTACGACTGTCGACCCTACACGAAACAGCGTTTAGAGGTGCTCGAGCGCTCGCTCGAGAGCATCTTCGAGAACGACAAGAACAAGCAGAGTGGGATCGAGGATTTCATGTAGCCGACCTTTTGCTCTGCGCTCCTTTACTTCGTTCAGTCGCTCGGCAAAAGGTCGATCGAAAACACTCCTCCTTCCGTTCTCTCACTCCCGTCGGTCGTCCGCTCACATCAGTCGTCGGCCCGCTCGTTCGCTCGACTCGCGGCTTCCGCCGCTCGTCTTTTCGCGGCGCGTCGCGCCGCGCTTTCGCTCACTCGCGCTCAGTGACCGGGTGACGGCCTGCCCTTCCCCGTTGAGCGGACGCGCAGCGTCCGCGAGGTCGTCGGCGCGAAGCGCCGACTGCTCGAGGGACCGCTGGTCCCTCGCCGCTCAGAAGAGCTTGCTCTTCTGTAGGGTCGTGCGCCTCTCGCATCCGCTCGAGACGCACTCCCGGCCAAACGTGGAACGGACGAACGACAGAATCAGTCGCTGCTGACGCGCGTGACGCCCGGCATCTCCGCCTTCGTGTACTGTGGTTGGGGCGCACACTGCGGATCCGGTAGCCACTCCTCGAGGCGTTCGTTGAATCGCTCCGGGCGCTCTCGAGGCGTCCAGTGGCCGCAGTCGTCGACGAGGTCGAGTTTGGCGTTCGGGATCCGTTTCGCCGCGCGAACCGACCATTCGACGGGGACCAACGGGTCCTGCTTGCCGTGGACGAGCAGCGTCGGCACGGACAGCGACTCGAGGTCGTCGACGAAGTTCGTCTTGACGCGGCCGCTAAAGGAGAGTTCGTTCTCCTGGAACTCGGTGAACGCCTGTATCGAGCCGGGCTCCATCAGCTTTCGTCTGGCGTCCGCGACGAACTGCTCCGGGAGCCCGTCGGCGTCGGCGACGAGGCTGTCGAGGACCATTCGGACGCTCGCCGTGGTTGTGCTGGCGGCGATCTTTCCGAACTCGGTCATGCCCGGGACCTGCGAGAGCACCTTCCACTGGAGGGCGCTCGGCAGTCGCCCGCCGAGACCGTAGCTGTCGACGAGTGCGAGCCGATCGACGCGGTCCTGATTGGCCAGCGTGTAGCCGAGCGCGACGCCGCCGCCCATGGAGATGCCGGCCAGCGAGACGCGCTCGAAGGGCAGCGTCTCGAGGAACCCCTCGAGGACCTCGACGTACGTTTCGACGGTGTGCGTGACATCGCCCGTGCTGTTCCCGTACTCCGGCCAGTCGATGGCGTAGACGCGGTAGTCGTCCGCGAGAGCGTCGATCGTGTGTCGCCACGAAACGGTCGCATCGTCGATCCCGGCTCCGTGGCAGAGGACGACTGGTGGACCGCTCGTCCCCGCTCGTCGGTAGGCGATCCGACAGTCGCCGATCGTCGCGACGCCGGTCCCGCTCATGATCGGATCACGTCGTCAGTACAACGCCCTGCATCCGTATGTGCGATCACGTTGCTACTGAGGGCTTTTATCCGACACGACGGCTGCTGTGGATCCCCCGTTCCTACCGGTCCCCTGGTATCCGGTCCCGCCACACCGGTCGACGTCGTTCCTGGCCCCCGCAACTCGCGAGAACGCGGCCCGAGTGAAAAGATACCGCCGACCGACAGTGGTGTGAGACGAAGTATCATGATACGTCTCTCTCGTCGGGGGGTGTATATTGTTTTCTATTACCGTGTGGATATCTATCATGAGATTGCCTCGACACTCCTGTCCGTAATCGTCGTATGCGCACCCTCGAGCGACCGGTCGAACAATGCGCGCTTGGGCTTTATTCACGTCGCCGGTCTGATTCAGGTCATGGTCAATACTGGCGAGACACCGGCAAAGGAGGGCGACGAGGAAGCCGTCGAGGAGGTCGAGAAGCTCAGCTTCGGACAGACCGTTTACGACGACGACGGGAACGCGCTCGGCCGCATTCGGGGCTTCGAACAGAGCGGGTTCTTCGTTACCACCCGCGACGGTGCCGAAGCCATGAGCGTCGACCACGCTCGGGCGGGTCACGAGTTCGGCGAGGCCGAACTCATGTGGCGTTGCATGGAGTGCGGCGAGATGGGTGATATCGACGACGGACTCCCCGACGAGTGCCCGAACTGTGGGACCGAGAAGGAGAACCTGATGTACTGGACCGAGGACTGACCCACGTCGGCCGACTCGTGCCCGCACCGACCACATTCTGTATAGCACTCATAGGTTTATTTTTGAACGGGGCGTAGCGTTCACCGGTGAATCACATGGCCGAGGAACAACCGCGATTGGCGTTCGGAACGACGGTCTACACCGAAGACGGCACGAAAATCGGCCGAATTCGAGGGATCGACGAAAACGGACTCTACGTCACCCTGCAGGACGGATTCGAGGGGCTGAGCGTCGAGCACGTCCGGTCTGGCCACGAGTTCGGCGAGGCCGAACTCATGTGGCGCTGCTGGGAGTGTGGCGAAATGGGGCGGCTCGACAGCGAACTCCCCGACGAGTGCCCGAACTGCGGTACCGACCGCGAAGACCTGTACTACTGGACCGAAGACTGAACACGTCGCGCTCGCACGCGTGGCGATCGACGGCAACCGTTTTTACCCCGCTTGCACCACCTCGAGCCATGAATACCGTCGTCTTCGGCGCGGGGAGCCTCGGCAGCCTCGTCGGCGGCGTGCTCGCGCGCGACCACGACGTGACCCTCGTCGCGCGCGAGGATCACGCTCGCGCCGTCCGCGAGTCAGGTCTCCGCCTCGAGGGCGCTATCGACGGCCGGACGCACGTTACACCGGCCGCGACGACCGACGGCACGGACCTCGAGGCGGATCTCGCCGTCGTGACGGTCAAGTCGTTCGACACCGCCGCGGCCGCGGCCGCGCTCGCGACGGGTTCGTTCGACGCCGTGCTCTCGCTGCAGAACGGTATGGGAAACGAATCGACGCTCGCTTCGCGGCTCGAAACGCCGGTCCTCGCGGGAACCGCCACGTACGGTGCGATCCTGCAGGAGCCGGGCGTCGTCGAGTGTACGGGCCGCGGCGAGATCGTGGTCGGCGCTCGCGACGGCGGTCCCTCGCCGGTCGCGGACCGGGTCGGTGCGGTATTCGCCGACGCCGGCCTCGAGACGACCGTCGCCGAGGACATGCCCCGCCGCCTGTGGGAGAAGCTCGCGGTCAACGCGGGCATCAACCCCGTGACGGCGTTGACCGACACTGACAACGGAGCGATCCTCACGGAACCGGCGAGCGATCTGGCGCGGGCGGCGACCCGCGAAACCGCTCGCGTCGCCCGGGCCTGTGACGTGTCGCTTTCGAACCGCGAGGCGCTGGTCTCGCTCGAGACCGTCGCCGATGCAACAGCGGCGAACACGTCCTCGATGCGCCAGGACGTGCTTGCCGGCCGTCGCACCGAAATCGACGCGATCAACGGCTACGTCGTCGACCGCGCGGCCGAAGCCGGGCTCGAGGTTCCGACGAATCGAACGCTGACGACGCTGATCAGGACCTGGGAGTACGGTCGGAGCTTACGGTAGCGGCTCGAACGCGGGTTACTCGCCCGTCAAAACCGGCGACCGGCGGACCCGTGGCTGGCTGAACGAAATACGAAAACGATAATCCGAAATCGAACGGGACGACCGACGCGTTAGAACGGTGCTTCCGGCCCTTCGTCGGCTTCGCCGTCGTCGTCGACGGTCTCGCCGGGGAACGAGGGGCTCATACCGCCTCCCATCTCGTCGCCGCCGTCCATGCCGGTGTGGGCGTTGACCTGCTCGATTTCGGGAATCTCTTTGACCATCCGGCTCTTGATCGCCTGAATCGTCATCGGCGAGATGCCACAGCCGCTGCAGGCGCCGCCGAGCGCGATGGTGACCTCCCCGGTCTCGCGGTCGAGGTCCTGGATCGCAGCGCTCCCGCCGTGCATCTGGATCTGCGGGAAGTTGCGTCGCAGGAAGTTCGTCACGCGCTCCTCGAGGTCGTCCCCGTCGTTCTGGGTCTCAGTACTCATAGAAATGCCTTGGGTATCAGCCCCCCTAAACCTTCCGTCCTCCATGTTCGGCTGCCGGCGTCGCCGCTGGCTGCGCCCGTCTTCAGGCGAAGCCGAAGACGCGCCGCAGTTCGGTCTCGATCTCCTCGACGTGGGTCTCGAGGACCTCCTCGAACTTCGCCTCGTCGACCACGACTCCGGAAATCCGCCCGTAGGGGTCGTCGGGGAGTTCGATGCGGAACTCGCCGTCGCCTTCGTAGAAGGGTTCGCTCTCGTTTAGCACCTGCTGGTCGATCGCGTGGACGAGCTGGGAGTCGTAGCGGTCGTTCATGCGGTTGAACGCGTTCTTGTACGCCTGCTGGAGCTCGGGGAAGTAGTTGGCGTACTTGTCCTCGAACTTCTCGGGATCGAAGTCGGCCATACCTGAGATACGCGGTAGCGAGGACAAAAGTCGGACGATCGGTCGCGCTCGCCAACGTCTCGGGCCCGACCCCTCGACCGGCCAGCCCAGCGACTCCGAACCTACCAGTTCGCTGAGTCTGTAGGGGTTCCCTATACAGGTGCCCGCACTTGCAGGCGGAACGAACACCCCGGCTCTCGGCGAGAACGCCCTATATGGCCGTTGACCAAGACCCCATTCCGCGAGAAGCGCTGCCGCCGCGATGGGGCCTCGCCGAGCGCTGTGGCGATCGGTTCGTTTACTGCCACAGCCGGCCGCCGATCGAACTGATCGCGGACAGCACGCCTGCCGATCGATCACACCCGGGACTCGGCCTCTGCCGGTGCTGGGAACTTCGATACCGGTATTTCATGGCGGATCGAGCGATTACGGAGCCGATCGGTCGCGTCTCGACGCGTCGAGCCGCCGCCGACGGGCTTCTCGAGTGCATGCGGCGGATCCACAACACCGTCTCGGCGGCCGACAGCCCGGTCGAGGTCGGGGAGGTTCTCGACAGCGTGTCGCTCTGTGATTTCGTCCCCGACGGGCTCCGCTCCACCGGATAGGCCGCTTCCGACCGAAGCCGCCGTTCAAACGCGGCGCGTGAGGTGCGCTCGAACCGTCCGCTGACAGTCCCCACAGATTTCGTACAGCCGCGTCGCAGTCGACAGCAGCGGATATCGAACGGAGAGATCGGAGTAAAACGATGCTAGCAGCGATCGGTACCGTGTTCCGCCGGTTCCGTATCGGTTCGTCGAATCGGTAAGCCGTGCTTGTCGCTCGCGAGCGAGCGTCTCGAGTCGATCGCGGTCGCGCTCGAGGCGGTCGTGTTTCGCCCGCAACGCGTCGAAGTCACACTGTAAGAGCGATTCGTCGGCCGTCGTCTGTAGCCACGCGACGATCTCGTCGATCTCGTCGATCGCCGCTTCGAGCGCCTGTCGCTCCTCGCGTAGCGTCTCCAGATACGCCGTCGTCTCCCGTTGTCTGGTCTCGGTTTCCTCGAGAACGGCGCGTTTCAGCGCCGGCGTCCAGCCGGTTTCGGTCGCGAGCGCGACGGCGATATCTTCCGTCAGCTCCGCCGCGATCGTCTCGGCGAGGGGCTCGTCGGCCGCGATGTCCGCGGTGCTGTGGGGACGGACCGTTTCGGCGAACGCCTCACGGACGGTGACGCAGCGCTCGCCCAGCGTCGACGCGCTCGATCCCGACGCGCTGACTCCCGTCGTCATCGTCGTCGCGAGCGGAGCTGTCGTCCCCTGTCGATACTGGCTTCCCGCGAGGGTGGGCGTTTCTGCGGGGACGTCCCGAACGCGCTTCTCGAACGCCTCGAGCGCCGCTCTCCGATCGGCGATCGCCTCGCGTTCGTCATCGATGCACGTCACCGCCCGGTGGACGGCCGTGGTATCGCTCACGCGGTCTCACCTCGCGTGCAGACGAGACCGCCGCGCTCCGCCTCCGCGTTCGTCAGGACGAACCGCCAGTCACCGTCGCCGAGGGCGGTCACGTCGGTGACGCCGAACGCCTCGATCGGTGCTGCCGTCCGCCGCAGGAGGTCTATCCCGATCGGCAGCGTCGGGAACCGTCCCTCGCCGCACTCGATGGCGTATCCTCGCAGGGAAACCGTCCACGTCTCTCCTGGCCCGTCGTCCGACTCGCGGTTCACGCCGTACTCGCTCACCAGCGAGAGCGAGTCTACGTGTGCGAGGCTCGCTTTTACGGGATCCGCCGCGGGATCGACCGGCGGGAGAGCCGCTGCAGCCGCCGTTAGAACCCGCCTCTGCTCGGCCGCGTCGAGCTGTCGCTCGAGTTCCGACGCCATCGTCTCGAGCATGACCAGACAGAGCGTGTTCCGATCGGTCGGCGCTTCGGCCGCGGCCAGATACGCGTCCATGATCGCCCGCTCTGCGGCCTCGTGATTGCGGGCCGAGAGCGCCTCGAAGACGGCCCCCGAGACGTCGTGGCAGAACTCGATCAGCGGGCTTTCGCTTCGGGCTCGTTCCTCGCGGTCGACCCGGACGCACGGTTCGCCGGTCGCGTTCGATCGATCCGGACCGCCGGAGTCGGCTTCAACTGCATCACCGTCTGCGCTCGTCGGCCGCTCCTCGCAGACGATCGGATCGTAAAACGGTACCTTCGGATCGTAGCGTCTGAGTGCGGCGCGATACTGCTCCGTGGCTCGAGCGGCTTCGGCTGCAGCCGCTCGGGTCGCAAATCGGTGTCCAGTGACCGGGACGGGTCGTTCGCCCGAGCGCGCACCGACGACGTAGAACGCGCCGTCGTCGCTGGCCAGGCGCTCGATCTCGCTGCGGATCTCTCGGAGTGTCGTTCCGACCATGGGGTCCCTCGCGTCGTTCGTTTGTTTAGGCACACCTAAATCACTATAAGTCCACCGAATTTTAGGCTGACCTAATCATCCGATCCTCGAGCCGATGGCCCTCCGACTCGAGCGACACTGGGTTCCGCTAACGGCGGACCCGTCGCGATATATCGGTGATTCGCTCGTAGCGGTGTCGTCGCTGAACCGCAGACGGTTCGTTCGGCTACCTCGATTCGATATATCGATACGCGCTTCACCAAGGTAGCGACAGTGTCCTCGATTCGGAGCCTGCAGTGGTTGCTGAGGCGCTTTCTACGGTCTCTCTCCGTGTACTCTTCGTGGTGCAGCCGAAGCAGAGCGGGTTTCCCCAGTGACCGAACGGTCCAGAAGACACGACGACCGATACATGCGTGAAGCCACACGACTCCGCTATCACGGTCGTCCTCGACGGCCAGTGGCCAGTAACCGCGGCGGAGATAACGGTAACACACTGTTACCGTCACTCTCTCTGTCGAACGTATCGTTCTTCGAGCAGGCACACGATTTTGCGCCGCCTTCGAAACGAGTTCGCTTCCGATCTCGAGTCCTGCTGCCGCTCTATCATCGGCCCGGGGCTTCAAATGGGGAATTTCGTATAGTGGTTGCGACCGATACAGCGGCGACCGTCGCCGTTCGCGGCCGAACGGGCGTGAATCGGCGTCGGATCGGTGTACAGATTGATACACTCGAACTGGGGTACGACTGGTCGGGAGCGCGGTGGTGTCTCATCCGGCGACACCGCGATCGACCGCTGGTTCGCTCGACTCGAGTCCGAGGTCGATCGCTGCCGCGACTTTCGCAGTTGCAGTATTCTTCGGTGTCTCGACCCCCGTTTTCTGGCAACTGGATCGATTCACACACCGATCGCACAGTCCGCGGCGCGCTCGCTGCTCGCTCCGAACCGCGCGTGCGTCTGCAATCTAGGTGTGCAGTGGCTTTCAGTGGCTCCTGTCGTTCGCACTCGCTTGCTGCCCCTGGCTGTCGATTGCCGCGTTTCTGCAGTTCGCGCTGTAACCGGAACCCGTCATCAGTCGATCCTCACCCGATAAATCTCATAACGATATATTGAATTGCCCTCGTGCCGGGAGCCGATCGGCAGCACAGCGTTTATGCGCGCCAACGAGTTATTGATGGTAGCGCCTCCCGCTGTACCCGACATTCGGTACCTCCCATGACCACGCAGATTCCGTTCGCGATCGACTTTCACGTCCACTCCGACGAGTCCTACGACGGGCACGAACCGATCGAACTCATCCTCGAGCACGCCGCCGATATCGGGCTCGACGGGGTGGTCATCACCGACCACGACGAGATCGACGAGTCCCGCCGGGCCGCCGATCTCGCCCCCGAGTACGGCCTGATCGGCATCCCCGGCGTCGAGGTCTCGACGAAGCACGGCCACCTGCTGGCGATCGGGGTCGAGCGACGCCCCGATCCCGGTCAGCCGTTCATGGAGACCGTCGAGACTGTCCGCGAGTTGGGCGGCGTGGCGATCGTACCCCATCCGTTCCAGCGCAGCCGCCACGGCGTCCGCAAGCGCCAGATCGACGACGCCGACGCGATCGAGACCTACAACTCGATGCTGTTCACCGGCTATCGGAACCGCCGCGCCCGGACCTTCGCGAAGCGACGCGATTACCCCCAGATCGGAGCCAGCGACGCCCACTACCTCCCGAACGTCGGGAAGGCCTACACCGAGGTTCTCGTCATGCCCGACGCCGCGAATCCCACGAAAGCCGACATCGACGGCGACGACCTCGTCGAGGCGATTCTCGAGGGGCGGACCCAGATCCACGGCAAGCGGACGCCGATCCGCAAGAGCGCCGTCCAGTACGGGAAGGGGGCAGTGCGCAAGACGACGTACATGTTCACCTCGCGCGCGCCGCTGGTACCGACGGTGCCGGCGTCGATGGACAGATCGACCTAGCTGCGACCCACAGACCGTTTCTCTCGGAGTGGATACACCCCTGGTTTACTGAGCTGTAGGGGTTCCGTCGGTTCGATCGTGCGTGTGTCGTGTCAGGAGAGCTGTTCGCCGACGATTTCGTCGGCGCGTTCGATGAACGCCGCTTCCTCACCTTTGGGTACAGTCGCGCCCGCCGCCACGTCGTGGCCGCCGCCGTCGCCGCCAACAGCGCGGGAGGCCTCGCCCATCACGGCCGACAGATCCAGTCCCTTGCGAACGAGCGAGTGGGTGCCTCTGGCCGAGACTTTCACCTCCTCTTCGTTCTTCTCCGCGAAGGCGACGATCGGCTTCGAGCGGCTGATCCCCTGGTTCCCCATCGCCATTCCCGCGACGATGCCGACGATGGTCTCGCGGATCTCGTCGCTCGCGTGGAACCACTGGACGTGTTCCTCCTGGGTCGCCCCCTCGCGGGTGACGAGATCGATCCCGTTAGAGAGGTTCCGCCGGTGTTCGCGCAGGAGCTGTCGGGCGCGCTCGAGCGCCCCCTCCCGGTCGCCGAGGCAGACGCCCAGTCCGACGTCGGCGCGCTCGTAGCGGGCGGTCGCGTTGAGCAGCGTCGAGAACTCGCTGGCGTCCCGGAGTTCGGTGCCGACGGGCTCCTCGCTCAGGACGTAGGCCGTGCTGACCAGTCCCTCGATCTTCGACGCCGGGACGCCGCTCGAGACCGCTTTCCGGACGAGTGCACTGGCGACGGTCTGCTTTTCGTCGTTCGTCAGGCCGGCCCAGCGCCGCCACTCGCCGTCGCGTTTCAACTCGAGATCCAGCCCGTCGAGGAATCGCAGCGCGCCGTTCTCGTCGTTCGAGATCCCGGGGATGTGGACGTCGGTGGCGTACTCGAGCAGTTTCGGCAACGGCCGGGTCTGTTTCCCGTAGAGCGCGAGATCCTTCCCCGTCTCGAGGACGCCGGCCTCGACGCCTTCGTCGACGATTTTCGCGTTCGCGCCGTGGAGTTCACCGCCGGAGGCCTGCATGTCGCCGACCGCGCCGACGACTGCGAGGGCGGCCAGATCGCGGTTGTCGGCGCGGACCGTCGTCCCCGCGGGTTCGGCGACGGTCCCGCCGTCGGTAGCAGCACCTCGAGTGCTGGCGACCTCCGCGAGCGCCCGCGCGAGCACGTAGCTCGCGCCCGCTCCCGACAGCTCCGACGCGCCGTTGATCCCGAACAGCAGCGGGTTGAGGTGGTACTCCGTTTCCCGGTCGGCGGGCTGGTGGTGATCCGCGATGACGGGGGTGAAATCGCCCGCGTCCTCGTGGTCGCCGATGAGATCGAGCTGGCCGCTCCCGAAGTCGGTAAAGAGAACCGTCTCGTAGTCGGTCGCCGAGATGTCCGCGATCGCGTCCTCGTCGAGCTGCTTCTCGAAGATCGCCTCGAACGGGATTTCCGCCCGCTCGAGCGCCTGCGCGGCGATCGCGGCGCTGGTGAGTCCGTCGGCGTCGATATGCGAGGCGAGCAGCACGCGATCGGCCTCGCACAATCGTTCCGCGCACGCGGTCGCGCGATCCTCGAGTTCGGGAACCGGCCCTGCCATCGAAAATAGGTGGGGCGCCTTTCGGGATAAAGGTGCGGACCCGCCCTCGTCAAAGGGGGACGATCACCTCTTGATCGTCGTATTCGAAGCTCGGGTCGAACGGTGCCGAGCGCTCCGCGATCGTCTTCCGGAGCCAGGCCGCTTCCCACGGATCCGCACGGCGGACCGCTTCGTCGTCGATCACGACGGGAACGAGCCGAACGGCCGTGGGGTCGCCATCGTCGATCTCGACCTCGAAGAGAAAGCTTCGATCGTTCCACAGTTCCTCTTTCACGGTATAATCGTCAACGAAATCACCCGTATCGTGTAGGATGACGCCTCCCTCGTACGGTTCGATCCCCTGGACGACGTGCGCACTGTGGCCGTGGACGATCGCGACTCCCTCCTCGATGAGCCAGCGTCCGAACTCGCGATAGGTTTCGTCCGGAACCTCGACCCAGTTCGGCCCCCAGTGGAGCGACGCAACGAGCAGATCGGGATCTCGCGCCGAGGCTCGCTCGAGGGCCGTGGTGACGATCTGCCGCGTCTCCGGATTCGTCGAATCGCACTCGACGTATGCGGTTCCCGCGCGGTCCTCGGTTGCAGCGTACTCGGCGCTCTGATCCGAAAATGAGACCACTGCCACGTCGAGGTCGCCGATCGACACGATCGACGGGGCTCGGGCATCGTCCGGGCGTTCGCCCGCGCCGGCATGCGTGATGCCCCCGTCGTCGAGCACGTCGAGGGTATCCATCAGCGCCGTCGGTCCGAAATCCAGCATGTGGTTGTTCGCCAGCGACGCGAACCGGACGTTCCCGGCCTCGAGCGCGGGGACGGCCCACTCGGGGTCGGCCCGGAAGTAGTAGGTTCGATCGGGATATCGGTCGCCCCGCGTCGAGAGACAACACTCGAGGTTACAGCAGACGCCGTCCAGCGATCGCAGTCGAGAGCGGAGATCGCCCCAGACGGCCGCCGGGTCCGCGCCGCTCCGGCCGTATCGCTCGTCCACGCCGCGCCCGAGCATCGTATCCCCGATGAAGCCGATCGTCGTTCCGTGGCGGTCGTGTTCGCCGATCGCAACTCGATCGGCCGTGACCGCGGGGCTACCGAGCATCGTCGTTCCCGCCGCTACCAGAAACCGTCGCCTTCCGCTCATCGTTCCGATGGCTGTGCCCGTCTCTCCTCGCGAGCGTCTCGGTTCACGATCGATCGAGCGGGCTCGAGTTTGCGCATTGGTCGCCTCTTCGACTTCTAGGCGCAAATAGTCCGTCGGGGGTCGCTCTCGAATCGATAGCTATCGGCACACTAGCGGTAAAATTAAGGATCTGTGACAAAAGTGGCCGGTATGCGCGTCTTGGTCGCCGGCGGCGCTGGATTCGTCGGTCGATCTCTCTGTCACGTCTTGGTCGACCGCGGGCACGCGGTGACGGCCGCCTCGCGGTCACCCGACGCGGCTAGGCTTCCCGACGGTGTCGAGACGACGGCGCTGGACGTGACCGAGCCGGATCTCACAGCCGCGATTGCCGGCCACGACGCCGTCGTCAACCTCGTGGCGCTTCCCTCCCACGTCCAGCCTCGCGGCCGGAGCCACGAGGCGGTCCACTACGACGGCACGCGCCATCTCGTCGCTGCGAGCGAGAAGACTGGCGTCGAGCGATTCGTCCAGCTGAGCGGGCTGGGCGTCGACGACGGCGTGGAGACGGCGTACTTCCGGGCCAAGCGGCGAGCCGAACGCGTCGTCCGCGACTCGAGCCTCAAGTACGTTATCTACCGCCCATCGGTCGTTTTCGGCGACGGCTGTGCGTTCGTGCCGTTCGTCGAGCGGATGGTGCCGCCGCTCGTGACGCCGCTACCGGGCGGCGGCCGGATGCGACTGCAGCCCATCTGGGTCGAGGATCTCACCCCGCTAATCGCCGACGGACTCGAGGACGATCGTCACGCGGACCGGTGTTACGAGATCGGCGGTCCGGAGCGACTCACGCTCGCGGAGACGGTCACGACGATCCGCGGCGGTGGCGTCGTCGTCCCGATCCCGATGGCGCTCGCCGGAATCGCGGCGCGAGCCGTCGATCCGCTCCCCTGGATCCCGTTCGGCCGCGATCAGTATCGCGCGCTGCAGTCGGACAACACGACGACCGACGACGCTCTCGCGGCGTTCGGCGTCGATCCGGACTCGCTCCGAACGCTGTCGGCGTATATCGACCAGTCGAGAGGTGAGCGATAGATGGTCTCGACTTCAGGTACGGGCGATCGATCCACCGCAGTCGCGGAGGGACGACCGTGACCGGACTCTTCGAGCGCGCAGTCGGCGATGACTGGGATACTCTCCATCCCCGCGTACGGGAGCGCTACGGCCTCGAGAGCGGTGAGGACCGCGAGGCGGTCGGCGTCGGCCGGATGGACGACCTCGAGCGGAGTACGCTCGCGCTGCCGGTACTGTGGCTCGGCACGATCGACGACTTCCTCTTTCCCGAGGGCGGGACGGACGTTCCCTTCAGGATCACTACGGAGGCGTTCGTCGACGACGCCGGGAACGAGGCGCTGTTCCTCCACCGAACGTTCGAGACCGATCCGCCGCGTGAGTTCGTGGACACGCTGCGGTGGAACCCCGCTCGAGGCTGTATCACCGACCTGTTCGGCCGCCGCGGCCTGGTCGCCGCGGACCTCCGCGTACGCGCCGACGACGGTGCGCTGGCCCTCTCGATCGGAACGCAATGGCTCCGGGCCGGCGATACCTACGTCGCTCTCCCCGACCGCCTGTCGATCGACGGTCGCCTCCGCGACTGGTACGACGCCGAGAGCGCCCGATTCCGCGTGGCGGCCGAAATCACCAACTCGCTGATCGGGACGGTCTTCGGCTACACGGGCACGTTCGAGAGCGACTTCCGGGCCGTCGATCGCGACGCGACGACCTCCGCTACTCACGGTGGCGTCGACCTGCCGGGTGAGAACGCGTGACCGATCTCGAAGCGACCCCCGCTCGAACGGGGCACTCGAGTCAGTCACCGACCGTCGCGGGCCGACGCGTAACCGACCTGAGCGCGCTGGTCGGCGGTGGCGGGTGGCTGGTGCTGTCGGTCGGGACGATCGGCGGGCCGTTCCCACTGTCAGCCGTCGAACTGTACGTCGCTCTCGCGACGCTCGTCGTCGTGCCGCTGGGCCTTGGCCTGCTCGAGTCGCGGGCCGGCGACGGCTCCGTGTCCTTCTATACGGTCGCCGTCGGCAGCCAGTTCCCCGCCGCGGTGGCCGTCGTCGCCGGACTCGCCGCGCCGAGGGGAACCCTGGCCGCGGTAGCGCTCACCGTCCCGTGGCTCGCCGTCACCGGGTCGATCGCGCTGGTCGGACTCCGGCGATTGCTGGTTCGCGGTCCCGGCCCGCTGCCGGAGCTCGCGATCGACGCCTCCCTTCTCTACGTTCCGGTGGCCGCCGTCTTCCTCTGCTTGCACGCGGCCGAAATCAGTCTACGCTTCGCGCCGATCATCGTCCTCCTGACGGGCGTCCACTTCCACTATGCCGGGTTCGCGCTGCCGCTGATCGTCGGCTTCACCGGCCGTATCGTGGCGACCGACGAGGGTGAGTACCCGCCGACCCTTGCAGGACGAGCGGCGGCCGCCGTGACGGCCGTCATCGCCGCTGGCGTCCTTTTGATCGCGGTGGGCATCACCTTCTCGCCGGTGCTCGAGGCGGTGGCTGCCGCTGCGTTCTCGGCAGCCGTGGTCGGGTTCGCGCTGCTCGTGTTCCGCGCGGTCGTCCCGGCGGTCCCGCGGCTCCCGGGGGCGCTGTTTTCCGTCGCCGCGCTATCGCTGTGCTGGACGATGGCGCTGGCGCTCGCGTTCGCCTCCTCGGCGTTTCCCGGCACTGCTTCGCTGGTATCGATCCCGGAGATGATCCGCTGGCACGGGAGCGTCAACGCGTTTGGGTTCGCGCTGCCGGTCCTGCTCGCGGCTCGGCTGCTCGAGAACTAGCCGTCAGCCGCCGACCTACTCGTCGGTGATCGTCGTAACCGTCTCCCGCGCGAGCGCCTCGAAGGTCGCTTCCTCGGGCACCACGTCGACCGCGAGCCCGTGTTCGGCGGCGGTCTCGGCCGTCGGCTCACCGATGACGCCGACGACGGCGTCGTCGAGTCCCTCGAGCGCCGCCTCCCGAACGCCCGCCTCGGCGGCGGCCGCGAGGAAGTGCTCGACGGTCAGCGACGAGGTAAAGCAGGCGGCGTCGAGATCCCCCTCGGCGGCCATCGCGGCCGACTTGCCGCTTTCCGTGGGTCGGACCAGCCGGTAGAGAATCGTCTCGTGGACGTATGCGCCCGCGTCGTCGAGCCCATCGAGCAACACTTGGCTGCCGTGGTCGCTACGGGCGACCTCGACCCGCGCACCGCCGACGGCGTCCGAAAGCGCCGCGACGAGCCCGCTCGAGGTAAACTCCTCGGGGACGAGGTCGACCGCGTATCCCTCCGCGCGGAGCGCGTCGGCCGTCGCGGGGCCGATCGCGCAGACAGTTTCGTCGCTCGGTTTCCAGCCAGCCTCGGAGACCAGTTCGGCTCCCGTTTTGCTCGTAAAGAGGACGTAGTCGGCGTCGGTTCGGGGCGTCGCGCCGGTCGGCTCGACAGCGAGCATCGGGTCGGGGATCGGTTCGGCACCCAAATCCTCGAGCAGCGTCGCGGCCCGCTCGAGGCGGTCGTCGTCGGGACGAAAGACGGCGACGGTGGGCGCGTCGCTCATCACTTCTCACCCTCAGCCGCGCCGTAGTCGTTCTGTAGGAAGTCGACCACTGACTCTCGCGTCCCCGCGACGTCGCCGATCACCGTCACGGCCGGCGGCTCGATGCCGGCCTCGTCGCGGGCGTCGACGATCGTCTCGAGGGTGCCGGTCGCGACCCGCTGGCCGGGCCAGGTGCCCCGTTCGACGAGCGCGACCGGCGTCTCGGGGGCCATGCCGGCCTCGAGAAGCGCTGCCGTGTAGTCGGGCAGGCGGCCGACGCCCATCAGGACGACGATGGTGCCGCCGGTCGCGGCCAGGGCCTCCCAGTCGACTGCCGACTCCGCCTTGGTCGGGTCCTCGTGGCCCGTGACGAACGAGACCGAGGAGGCGTGATCGCGGTGCGTGACGGGGATGCCGGCCACCGCGGGCGCGGCGATCGCCGAGGTGACCGCGGGGACGACCTCGAAGGGGACTTCGTGGGCCGCCAGATACTCGGCCTCCTCGCCGCCGCGGCCGAAGACGAACGAGTCGCCGCCCTTGAGCCGGACGACGGACTTGCCCTCGCGGGCGAGTTCGACCAGCCGCTCGTTGATCTCCGACTGGGGCGTGCGCTCGCCGCCGGCGCGCTTGCCGACGTCCTCGCGGCGGTCCTCCGGTAGCCGGTCGATGATCTCCGGGCCGGGGAGCTTGTCGTGGAGGACGACGTCCGCGGCCTCGAGCAGGCGCTTCGCTTTCACGGTCAACAGCTCGGGGTCGCCGGGGCCGCTGCCGACGAGATAGACGGTGCCGGGTTCGGCATCGATATCGGGTCCTGACATTCGTTACTCGCTAGCTACTTCCCCTCGGGTTTATCTTCCTCGGAGATACCGTCGTCGCTCTCGTCGTCCGCGTCTTTACGCGCTTCTTCGATCAACTCGTCCGCGCCGCGGTCCGCGAGGTCCCGCGCAAACTCGCGAGCGGCCTCGGCGTGAGCCTCGACCGGCAGGTCGCGACTGGCAGTCACCGACTCGTCGCCGTCACGATCGAAGACGCTGACGGTCGCGTGGACGTACTCGCCCTGCACGACCGCGTAGATGCCGACCGGGGCGATACAGCCGCCGCCCAGTTCGGCGAGAATCGTCCGTTCGACGGTCGTCTCGACGCGGCTCCGCGGGTGGTCGATCGCCGTCTGAATGTCGCGGGCCGTCTCCCCGTCGGGCGCGGTCACGGCCAGCGCTCCCTGCCCGGGCGCGGGGACGAACGTCCCGGTGGGAAGCTCCCGATAGTCGACGTGGTGGGTGAGCCCGCTGCGCTCGAGGCCCGCCTGCGCGAGGACGATCGCGTCGTACTCCGTCTCGACCTCACGGCCCAGCGCCTGCTTTTTCAGCTCCGAGAGGTCGTCGAACCACTCGTCCACGTCTCGGTCGTACTCGGGCTCGAAGTCTTCGTTACCTGTATTCCCTTTGCGCTCCTTGTCCGCTTCCGATCGCTGCTGGTGTTCTTCCTGCAGCGCGGGCGCGAGCAGTTTCTCGAGGCGCGTATCGACGTTCCCCCGCAGCGGCTCGACGGTGAGGTCGTCGCGTTCGGACAGTAGTTGGGCGCGCCGTCGCAGACTCGAGGTGCCGACGGTCGCGCCGGCGGGCAGTTCCTCGAGCGTCTTTCCGTCGGGCGTGACGAGGGCGTCGCCCGGGCGGCCCCGTTCGGGGACCGCGGCGGTCACGAGTTCCGCGGGCTGTTCGGTCGGCATGTCCTTCATCGAGTGGATCGCACCGTCGAGGTCCCCCTCGAGGACGCGCTCGTCCAGCTCGCGGACGAACGCCCCCGTCTTCCCGAGGCGGTGGATCAACTCGTCTCTGATCTGGTCACCCGTCGTCTCGACGGTGACGAGTTCGACCTCGTACCGGCGGTCCTCCAGAGACTCCTTCACCAGTGAGGCCTGCCGCCGGGCGAGTGCGGATCCCCTCGTCGCCAGTCGCAACGTCCCGCGCGTTCTCATAGGCGTCAGTCGGAGCCTGGGGTATGAAAAGCGCACGCTTGCCCGGCGTGTGTCGACCCTGTTCCTCGCTGACGTGAGAGCGGCAGCCTCTCGAGTCGATTGCCGATATTTCTCGCCCGATAATACGTGTGACAATCACACTCGTATTTTTTGCGTGATGGACACGGGCTAGTATTTATTTATCTGAAGCGAGGACATATGGCTCGATGACGGATTCACTGTACGAGCGACTCGGCGGCGAAGACGCGATCGCGGCCGTCGTCGACGAATTCTACGACCGCGTTATGGCGGACGAACAGGTCGCTGGCTACTTCGACGACGTCGATATGGAGAAACAGCGCGCCCATCAGACCCAGTTCATCAGTTCGGTCGCCGGCGGTCCCGTCGAGTACTCTGGGGAGGAGATGGCGGCCGCCCACGCGAGCATGGGCATCACGCCGTCGGACTTCCAGGCGATCGCAACCCATCTCGACGACGCACTCGCCGAGTTCGACGTCGCCGACGACGACCGCGAGGCCGTCCTCGAGGCGATCGCGAGCTACAGGTCCGATATCGTCACTGCGGCCGACTGAGACGGGTCCGCGACCCGGGCGAGAGCTCTCCCAGCGAGCAGCGCGAACGCGCAGTCACCGGTCCGCCCCGCTCGAGTCGAAGGGGAGCTACGAGCGTGTCGACCCTAACGCCAGCCGCGAACACGTTCGCCCCTTCTTCCAGTCGATAGGAAAAGGGGGGTCGTTTGACGGTCGTCTCGGGCTTAGTCGTAGCCGTCATGCAAGTGAAACGAAAGCAACTGGCGACGTTCCTCGCGACGATCTTCGTCGTGAACCTCGTCGTCATGGGCGGCGGCGCGTGGCTCTCCTACGCTAACTCGCCCGACATCCCCGACACTATCGTCGGGCCGGACGGCGAGACGATCGCGACGGGCGAGGACGTCCGGGACGGCAAGGCAGTCTTTCAGGAGAACGGCTTGATGAACCAGGGCTCGGTTCTGGGCCGTGGCAGTTACTACGACACCGATTACACCGCTAACGCGCTCGAGTTGAAGACGGAGTACATGCGCGAGTACTACGCACAGGAGCGCCACGGCGAGAACTACACGGTACTTAACGCCACGACGCAGGCGGGCATCGACGAGCGAGTCCGACAGGAACTGCAGTCGAGCGAGTACGGCTCGCAGGTGCAGTACTCCGCGGCCGAGGTGTACGCCCACGAGCAGGTCCGCGAGGACTACGTCGAGCGCTACCACGAGGGCGACCGCGAGCGCGGGATCCCCGAGGGACAGGTGCCGAGCGCCGAGGAGGCCGAACAGTTCGCCGACTTCGCGCTCTGGACCGCCTGGATCTCCCACACTGATCGCCCCGGCTCGTCCGTCTCCTTTACCAACGACTGGCCGTACTCACCAGCGGCGGGCAACGACGCCGGCGGCGCTATCATGACCTGGAGCGTCATCGCATTGGTGCTGCTCGTCGGCGGCGCGGGGATCGCCATCTGGCTCTACCAGTCGGTCGAGATCCCCGAACCCGAATCCCGCAACGTCTCGATCCCCCACCCGAAGGAGATCGATCTGACGCCGAGCCAACTCCTGAGCACTAGATTCGTTTTCATCGGCGCGCTGTTGTTCGTCGCGCAGACGTTCCTCGGCGGGCTCCTCGCCCACTACTACGTCGAGCGCGACGGCTTCTTCGGCCTCAGCGAGGCGATCGGCTTCGACATCCTCCAGTGGCTCCCCTGGTCGATCACGCGGGCCTGGCACGTCGATCTGGGCATCCTCTGGATCGCCACGATGTGGCTCGGCGCGGGCCTGTTTCTCGCGCCGCTGCTGACCGGCCGCGAACCGCCAAAACAGGCGCTGTACGTCAAGGGACTGCTCGGCGCGCTACTGGTCATCGTCGTCGGCGGTCTGGCCGGCATCTGGCTCGGGACGAACAACTTCTTCGGCGATCAGCTCTGGTGGCTGCTCGGCAACGAGGGCCTCGAGTACCTCGAAATCGGTCGCGTCTGGCAGGTCGGCCTGCTGGTCGGCTTCGTCGGCTGGACCGCCCTGGTCGCCCGCGGGTTCAAGCCGCTGCTGGATCGCGAACCCCGCTACGGGCTGGCCCACATGATCGTCTACGCGGGCGGCTCGATCGGCCTGCTGTTCATGGCCGGCTTCCTCTACACGCCGAAGACGAACATCGTGGTGACGGAGTTCTGGCGCTGGTGGGTCGTCCACATGTGGGTCGAGGGCGTCTTCGAGTTCTTCATCCTCGTCGTCATCGCCTTGACGCTGGTCTCGATGAACCTCCTCTCGAAGAAGGCCGCCGAGAAGGCCGTCATCTTCCAGTCCGCCCTCGTCATGGGCAGCGGCATCATCGGCGTCTCCCACCACTACTGGTGGGCCGGCCTCCCCGAGGTCTGGCTCCCCATCGGCAGCGTCTTCTCGACGCTCGAGTTCATTCCGCTGCTGTTCATCCTCTACGAGGCGCTCGGCCAGTATCGCGCGATGGACTCCGCCGGGAAAGACTTCCCCTACCGGATGGCGTTCTACTTCATCGTCGCCTCCTCGGTCTGGAACTTCTTCGGAGCCGGCGTGATCGGCTTCTTCATCAACCTCCCGATCATCAGCTACTACGAGACCGGGACCTACCTCACCGTGGCCCACGCCCACGGTGCGATGTTCGGCGCGTTCGGCCTGCTCGCGATGGGGATGGCCGTCTACATCCTCCGGCTGACCACCAGCGAAGCGCGCTGGAGCGACCGGCGTCTGCGCTGGTCGTTCTGGTGCTGTAACGTCGGGCTCGCGCTGATGATCTTCCTCTCCTTGCTCCCGATCGGCTTCCTCCAGCTCGAGGTCGGGTTCACGCAGGGCTATGCGGCCTCCCGGGCCCTCGAGTTCTACGAGGGCGGACTCGTCCAGACGCTGTTCTGGCTGCGCATGCCCGGCGACACGCTGCTGATCCTCGGCGCGGTCATCTTCGCCTGGGACGTGGCCGCGAAGCTGCTCTTCCAGCGGAAGGCGACCGCCGAGGAAACGCGCGATCACGTCATCGCCGATCGGCTCGTCCCCGACCGCGGCTCCGTCGAGCCGGTCAGCGACGACGACTGAGACGCGGATCGATTTTCTTTCGAGCTCGAATACGGACGTTTTAGGACCGTTCGCGGACAGATGGCCGGAACGACTAACCGCGCCGATGGGTACTAACGGGGTATGCAGCGAGTCGAGAACGCCGAAACGCCCGCCGCGGAGCGACTGCCGACGCACTTGACGTTGTTCAGTGCGGGACTGGCGTTCGCGTTGCTCGCCGAAATCGTTCTCCGAGCGACGATCGTCTCGGCCGCCGTGACTGATGGCGAGTTTCTGGTCGGTGTCGTTACGACGATTCCCTTTCTCGCCGGGATCACGTACGCCGGCCGCTGGCTCCGTTCGTCCCCGCTCTCGCCGGCGCGATATCCGCGCATCGCGTGGTGGTCGGTAGGCGGTCTCGTCTCGTTTCTGAGCGTCAACGTCGCGCTCATGGCCGTCTTTCCGATCGACTCGTGGGCCCTGGTCGCGGCGCGGGTCCGGTGGGCCGTGGCGTTCGGCGTCGGAACCGGGCTGCTCGTCGGCTGCATCGAAGGCCGCGAGCGCACCCTGACCGCCGAGCGAGCGGCCCTCCGATCGGAACACGTCCGCGGAACAGCGCGACTACCTCGATTACCTCGACAGCGTCCTCCGCCACGAAGTGTTGAACACCGCGACGATCATCAACGGCTACGCGTCTCGCGTTCTCGAACGGGAATCGGATCTGGACGAACGGAGCCGTCGCTGGATCGAGATCGTTATCGACGAATCGGAGGCGATGTCGACGGTGATCGACGACGTCCGCGTGCTGTTGCGGACGACCGAAGGGAGCTACCAGCCCGAGGCCGTCGACGCGTCCCGCGTGCTGGCCGACGAAGTCGACAAACTGTCCAACAGGCGGGAGTCCCTCGAGGTGGCGGCGTCGATCCCCGACGTCTTCGTTCGCGCCGACGACCTGCTCGCCCGCGTGTTCGGTAATCTCCTCTCGAACGCGGTCGAACACAACGACGCCGAGACGCCCCGCATCGAGGTCACGGTCGAACCGGGCCCCGACACCGTCCGGTTCGAAATCGCAGACAACGGTCCCGGAATTCCCGACTCGGAACTCGAGTCGCTCTTCGATCGGACCGAAAGCCGCGGGAGTACCCACGGGCTGGGACTCTATCTTGTTAGCCAACTGGTCGACCGCTACGGCGGGCCCGTCGAACTCGTCGAGACCGGTCCTGCCGGCAGCCGCTTCGCGGTCGAACTCCCGGCGGCCTCGAGTGCCCGATCCCACGATCCGGTCGAAAAAACGCCGACGACCGCGCTCCTGGTGATGTAGCGCGCGGGGTCGTCTACAGCGCTTCCTTGTACGCCTCGAGCGTCTCCTCGACGTCTTCCTCGGTGTGGCCGTAGCTGACGAACTGGCACTCGAACTGGTTCTGCGAGAGGAAGACGTCCTGGTCTTTCATCTGACCCCAGAAGATGCGCCGCCAGCGCTCGGTCTCGGCGTTTTTCACGTCGGCGGCGTTCTTCGGGCAGTAGTCGTAGCGCGGGCAGGTCGGGTTCTGCCGGCAGCCCGCTTCGCACTGCTCCTCGAGCGAGTCCGGCCCTGGCCCGTCCCGCGTGAAGATTACCTTGAACATGCTGTCGGTGCCGGTGACGGTGTAGCTGGGTGCCTGGTCGGCGACGATGTCGGTCAGCCCGCTCCGCAACTGATCGCCCAGCCCGTTGACGTGGTCGTAGACGTCGTTTTCCGCGGCGAATTTCAGGGTCTCGAGGCCGGCGGCCATCGTGACGGGGTGGCCCGAGAAGGTGCCGGCCTGAAAGACGTCGCCGGAGGGGGCAAACCCCTCGACGATCTCGGCGCGGCCGCCGATCGCGCCGACGGGGAAGCCGCCGCCGATAATCTTGCCGAAGGTCGTCAGGTCGGGCGTGACGCCGAACTCGCTTTGCGCACATCCCAGCCCGCCGACGCGGAAGCCGGTGATGACCTCGTCGAAGATCAGGAGCGAGCCGTGCTCGTCGGTGATCTCGCGGAGGAACTCGTGGTACCCGTCTTCGGGATGGACGATGCCGTAGTTGCCCAGGATGGGTTCTGTGAGGACGGCCGCGATGTCGTCTCCGTGTTCGTCGAAGACTTCGCGCATCGCGTCCTCGTCGTTGAACGGGACCGGGAGGGTGTGCTCGGCGAACGACTGCGGGACCCCCGCGGAGGACGGTTTCGGGTTTTCCGCGTCGCCCTCGACCAGCGTCGACTCCTGTGCGCCGTGGTAGCCGCCCTGCATGACGACGATCTTGTTCCGGCCGGTGTACCCCCGCGCGAGGCGCACGGCGGAGACGGTCGCCTCCGTCCCGGAGTTGACGAAGCGGATCTTCTCGACGCTCGGAACGTGGCGGACGACGAACTCCGCGAGGTCGACCTCGACCTCCGTCGGCGTGCCGTACATCGGCCCCTCGCTCGCGTTCTGCTGGACGGCAGCCCGGACGGGTTCGGGGAGGTCGTGGCCCAGCAGCAGCGGCCCCAGTCCCATCACCCAGTCGATGTATCGGTTGCCGTCGGCGTCGATGACGTGGCCGCCCTCGCCTTTGCGAACGAAGAACGGATACGGTTCGATCGCCGCGCGAACCGCGGAGTTGACGCCGCCGGGCATCACCGACAGCGCCCGATCGTACAGCGCGCGTGAGTTATCCTCGGTCATACGCGGGGCTTGGGATTCGGACGGCAAAGTAGTACCGAGGTCCGTTCGCGAACCGCCGTCCGGCGGCCGAACGTGTCCGGGCTCGAGCCCCGGCGGAACGTCGACAGCGGGACTCGAGCCCCGCCGCTCGAGGCGATGAAAACGGCGAGAAACGGCCGAGCCGGACTCGGCTGCGGCCAACGCGGACGACGATCGACGTTTCGGACGGAGCGCGCTGCACGTCGGCCCCGTCCTCGAGCCGCCGGTAATCGACTACGTCTCGCGCTCAGACGGCGTCGGGTCCGGTCTTACCGGTACGGATCTGCGTCGCGCCCTCGACGGGCATGACGAAGATCTTGCCGTCGCCGGGCTCGCCGGTCTCGGCGCCTTCGCGGATGGCGTCGACGACTTCCTGGGCCGGGATGTCCGCGACGACGCACTCGATTTTGACCTTCTGATGGAGGTCGACCGTGTACTCCTCGCCGCGCCACTGGCCCTTCTTCGCGGGCTGGGAGCCGCGGCCGGAAACGTTGGTGACGGTCAGCGACGGCGCGCCGGCTTCGGCCAGCGACTGCTTGATCGCCCCGAGGCGGTCGGGACGCACGATCGCGGTGACCATCTTGATCTCGCCGCCGTTCGGTGCACCGCCGTCCGTGCGGAGGATCTCGCTGGACCCACCGTCGGTGGCGACGTCGGGCTGACCGAACTCGGGGTAGGTGTCGACGCCGTGTTCGGAGACGTCGAGACCGTCACGCTCGTGTTCGGGCGTGACGCGGGCCTGTCCGATCGCCTTGAGCGCACCCCAGACGACGGCGGTCGCGGCGATCGTCCAGGCGGCGATGACGACGACGCCGAGGAGTTGCGCGACGAATACGTCGACGCGGCTACCGCTGATTCCGCTCATATATTCGGGAGCGGCGACGACCGGTAGCAGCAGCGTTCCGAGGATGCCGGCCGAACCGTGGACGGGGAAGACCGCGCAGACGTCGTCGATCTTCAGGTAGTTCTCGACGACGTCGAAGACGATGGGGAGCTGCGCACCGGCGAGTCCGCCGACGAGAAACGCCCCCCACCAGGTCGACGCGTGGGGAATCGCGGTGATCCCGACGAGGCCGGCCAGCAGTCCGTTCGCGACGTACAGGGTGTCGACTTTTCCAGTTTTGAGCCAGGCGACGAGCCCGGCACCCATCGCACCGCAGGCCATTGCAACCGTCGTCGTCATCGCGACGCGACCGACGTAGGCGAAGTCACCGAGCGCTAGTCCTTCTTCAGTAACCGAGATGACCTGCGCGGCGGTGCCGACGTTGAAGCCGTACCAGCCGAACGCGAGGATGAGCGTCCCGAGCACGGCGAAGGTCAGCGAGTGACCCAGAATGACGTTCGCGGAGCCGTCCTCGTTGTAGCGGTCGAGGCGCGGTCCGAGCATCCAGGCGGCGGTGAGTCCGGCGATGCCGCCCATCCCGTGGACGATCATCCCGCCGGCGAAGTCGTCGAACAGCACGCCGTTGTACGAGAGCAGTCCGCCCGACCACGTGAGACCGGTGACGACGGGGTAGATCACCGCGGCCAGCAGGAAGGTGTACGTGACGTACGCGCGAAGCTTCGCACGGCCGGCCACCGCCCCGGAGACGATCGTTGCGGCCGTCATCGCGAAGACGGCGCCGAACAGCCAGCCGGTCCATTCGTTGACCTCCGCGACATCGAATCCGGGTGCGAACCCGCTACCGGCGACGAGCCCATCGACGCCCACGCCGATGAGGAAGAACACCGTCACACCGACCGACCAGGTCAGCAGGTTCTTCGTCAGCTGGTTCGCCACGTTCTTCGAGCGCACCTGTCCCGCCTCGAGCATGGCGAAGCCGGCGTGCATGAAGAAGATCAGGAACGTCACCATCAGCACCCACACGAGGTTAATTCCCTCTGCGAGGACCTCCAGATCCGACATCGTCTGCAACAGCGTCGGTTCCATCATTCGCCCACCCCCATACCGTTTCTACCGCCATCCGTTTGTTGTAGACGTTTGTCCACGTCTGAACCGTTCGAGCTCATGGTTGTCTTCTGAATCACGTCTGAACCCGATGGACTAGCTTCATATAAGGGTTAGCGTTGACGATCGTCTAAAATAGTCCAGGTAATAGGAACAACCGAGCAAATCTAGAGGGGAACTAATGTGTATAAGGCAATACGATCTTACGGATTTTTCGAGCCGTGGTTATATATTCTCTCTTTGTAAAGCTGGAAAAACCGGAGCGCTTCGAATATACCACCGTACAGTGCCGAAATGGTGCCGTCGAAGGCCCGATATCGCTCGCGCGCGGCAGATGTTGCCAGTCGTTGTGGTACAGACGCGGGCGGATGGACGTTCGTCCGAATGCTGCCGAAAGCGATCGAGCTACCTCGTCCGCACTGGCGACTGCATCGGCAGTGGCCGATGCCTCGGAGCACCGTCAGTAGTCCCGAGAAACAGTGGCTGCCGTCTATCGGCGTCGGTCCGCGGCGAGTCGCTCTGCGACATCCTCCGCGAAGTACGTCAGAATGAGGTCTGCACCCGCACGTTTGATCGAGAGCAGCGACTCGAGCGCCACGTCCTCCAGTTCGAGCCATCCCTTCTCGGCGGCGGCGTGGAGCATGGCGTACTCGCCGGAGACGTTGTAGGCGGCGACGGGGTGGTCGAACTCCCGGCGGACGGCGCTGACGATGTCCAGATACGGCAGGGCGGGTTTGACCATCATCACGTCTGCACCTTGCTCGGCGTCGAGACGGGCCTCCCGAAGTGCTTCGCGGGCGTTCGCGGGATCCATCTGATAGTGTCGCCGGTTGCCGAACGCGGGCGCGCCGTCGGCGGCGTCCCGGAACGGGCCGTAGAAGGCGCTCTGGTACTTGACCGCGTAACTCATGATCGGAACGTGTTCGAACCCGTCGCGGTCCAACGCCGACCGGATGACGCCGACCATCCCGTCCATCATCCCGCTCGGCGCGATCATGTCCGCGCCCGCACGGGCGTGGGAGGTGACGATCTTCTCCAGCGCTTCGAGCGCCGCGTCGTTGTCGACGGTCATCGTCGGTTCGCAGGCCGGCCCGTCCGCCTCGACGACGCTGCTGTCGGTCCGTAGTTCCTCCTCGAGCGGGCCGCAGTGGCCGTGGTCGGTGTACTCACAGAGGCAGACGTCGGTGACGACGTAGGCGTCGGTCTCGCTCGTGATTCGTCGGAGAGCCTCCTGAATGACGCCGTCTTCGGCCCAGGCGCGGCTTCCCTCGGGATCCTTCGACTCCGGAATCCCAAACAGCATGACCGCCTCGACGCCCGTCTCGAGGACTTCCTCGACGCGGGCGACGGACTCCTCGATCGGCACCCGTTCGTGGCCGGGCATCGACTCGATCGGCACCCGCTCGTCGGCTGTCGCGTCGACGAACACCGGAGCGATGAGATCGGCGGGCTCGAGGCTCGTCTCGCTGACGAGCCCGCGGACCCGGTCCTGGCGGAGCCGCCGGGGGCGATGTGTGAGATCCATACGCTGGTATTCGACGGGAGCCGCAAAAGCGACTCGCTCCGGAAGCGATCCGTCAGAGCCCAGCGTCCCGGAGCCGCCGCTTGACGCTCGCGACGGTCGGCAATCGTCGCTGCAGACGCGTCAGCGCGAACATTCCGCGGGCGTACCACGCGGTCGGCACGCCCGGCGGGGCATCCAGCGGGCCGATCCGAGAGGTCGCGACCGTTCGGGACTCGAGGTAGCGCCTGATCCCTTCGGGTCCGTGGCGGCGGCCGAGTCCGGAGTCGCCGAAGCCCCCCATCGGCGCGTCGACGGCCGCCCAGCCGGAGATGTAGGCGTCGTTGACGCAGACGGTGCCGCAGTCGATTTCGCGGGCGACGGCGACGCCCCGTTTTCGGTTCCCGGTCCAGACGCTCGCGTTCAGCCCGTACTCGGAGTCGTTGGCCTTCCGAATCGCCGTCGCGACGTTCGGGACCGACTCGACCGCGACCACCGGGCCGAAGGTCTCCTCGCAGGCGGCCGTCGCCTCGGGCTCGAGGTCCGTCAGGATCGTCGGTTCGTAACAGAACGGCCCCACGTCGGGTCGGCGCTCGCCGCCCGTTAGCACCGTCGCCCCCCGCTCGCGCGCGTCCTCGACGTGAGCCTCGACGCGCTCGAGTTGGTCGCCGTCGATCAGCGATCCCACGTCGTCCTCGAAGTCGAAGCCCGTCCCGAGGGTGAGCTCCTTCGTTGCATCGACGAAGGCTTCGCGGAACTCATCGGCGATCGAGTCGGCGACGTAGATGCGCTCGGCGGCGAGACACAGCTGGCCGGCGTTCGCGAAACAGGCCTGGACCGCACCGCGGGCGGCCTCCTCGATATCGGCGTCGTCGAGGACGATCAGCGGGTTCTTCCCGCCGAGCTCGAGCGAGCAGTCGATCAGGTTGCGGCCCGCCTGTTCGGCGACGAGCCGGCCCGTCTCGGTGCTCCCGGTGAAAGAGACGTAGTCGACGCGGTCGATCAGCGCCGGGCCGACGGTCGCGCCGCGCCCGGTGACGATCTCGAAACAGCCCTCCGGAAGACCGGCGCGCTCGAGCAGGTCCGCCAGCGCGAGCGCGGTGTACGGCGTCTTCTCGTCGGGTTTGAGCACGACGGCGTTGCCCGCGATCAGCGCGGGCAGCACGTCGGTCAGCGAGAGCGTGAGCGGGTAGTTCCACGGCGAGATCGCACCGACGACGCCGACCGGCTCGTAGGTCACGCGGGCGGTCGTCGCGAGCGGAAAGACGCCCTGCCGGCGATCCTCCCCGAGCGCCGAATCGCCGCGATCGGCGTAGTACGAACAGGTCATCGCGACGTCGAGGACCTCCTCGACGGCGTGGCGGCGGGACTTGCCCGTCTCGAGTTGCAGGATATCGAGCAGCTCCGCCCGGTGTTGCAGGACGAGGTCGCCGAATCGATCGAGGATCTCGCGGCGCTCGTCGACCGGCGTTTCGGCCCACGACGATTGCGCCTCTCGAGCCCGGTCGACGGCCCGCTCGACGTCGGTCTCGCCGCAGTCCGGCACCTCCCCGATCGAGGTATCCGTCGCCGGCGCTCGCACGTCTATCGTTTCCGTGCCGTCGCAGCCGACCCGATCGGCCAGCGCCGTGAGTCGCCCCGCGGACACGTCCGTCGCTGCGAGGGCGTTCGTCCGTGTCTCCGTCTCGAGTGCCATGAGTACTCACACCGTCTGCACCTGCGCCCATACGCCTTTGCCTCGCGGAGGGACCCTCGAGCGGTTCGGCAGTCGAATCGTCTCTCCCGCTCGCAACGGTGCCTGATCGGGGCGGCTTGGCTATTGTTACAACTGAAGTATGCGGTCGTGTACTCCGGGATCACTCACGACCAGTTTATACGCGCTGCTGGCGGATATCGACCGATGGCAGCACAGTCACGACAGAAGGGCGCAGCGCGGTGTACGGACTGCGGCAGAGCGCTGGCGGTCTGGATCTCCTCGAGCGGGACCCGGCCGATCGGGAGCGCCGACGGCTGTCCCTGCGGTGGAACCTCGTTTCGGCCGTTCGAGTGATCGACCGCCGATAGCGCCCGTCTTATAACGGCGTGGCGCCAGAAGGCCTCAGTCCTTCCCGACTCTTGATCGTACGGCCGCTATGTCCGACGCCGAGGAAGCGGTCGGGGCGCTCGAGGAACTGGGACTGACGGAGTACGAGGCTCGGTGTTTCGTCGCGCTCACGCGCATTTCGAAGGGGACTGCCAAGGAGATCAGCCAGGTCGCGGACATCCCTCGCTCGCGAGTGTACGACACCATCGAGCGACTCGATCGAAAGGGACTGGTCAGCGTCCAGCAGACCGAGCCCCGCGAGTACAAGGCCGTCCCGGTCGACACGGCGTGTCGGCGGATCCGTGAGGACTACGACTCCCGGATCAACGCCGCCGAGAACGCCCTCGGTCAGCTCGAGGAGCCCGACTCGCCGGACGACGAGGGGATGTGGGCGATCACACAGCGCGAACACGTCACCGAGCGCGTCGTCACCTTCCTCGAGGAAGCCGAAGACACCGTCCACTACCTCGTCCCGGCTCCCGAGGTTGCGGATCGAGAGATTCTCGTGGCGCTCGAGTCAGCCGCGGACCGCGGCGCCAGCGTCTACGTCGAAGTGCCGACAGCGGACGCCCGCGTGGAGTTCGCGAACGCGGCCCCGAGCGCGGAGATCGCGGTCGCGTCGGACCTCGAGGAGACGAACGACGTCTACGACGAGTGGCCGGCCCAGTTGCTCCTAGTGGACAAACGATCCATCGTCGCGGCCGGCATCAAGGAGAGCGATCTGCCCGACGTGGTCAACGAGATGGCCGTCTGGACCTACGGCCGCGATCACGGCTTCGCCGTCTGGATGCGCGAACTGCTCGACAACCGCCTCACCGACCGCGACGAGGACGGCTGACTCCGGGCGAGCGATCGCCACCCGTTTCGTGCGATGGCGACGACCGCTCGAGGCCGCTACTCCACGACGATCGTGCCGACCATGCCGGCGTTCTCGTGGGGGATACAGACGTACCCGTGTTCACCGATCGTCTCGAAGGTGTGGACGTACGACTGGCCCGACTGGATCGCACCGGTCCCGTTCTCCCAGCCCTCGCGAGCGGCCGACTCGCTCTCGAAGCCGCCCGAAGCCCAGTACGCGGCACCGCCCGGAATCTCGTCCTCGTACGCCGTCACCGAGTGGGGCTCGCCACCCGCGTGTTTCCAGGCGACGGTGTCGCCCGCTTCGACGGTGAGTTCGGCCGGCTCGAACGCTACCGCCGTCATGTCGACGACGTGGTCGGCGTCGTCGGGAACGCCCCCGACGACGTTCGGACCGCCGGCCAGGTCGGGCTCGTTCTCGCCCTCGCCGGAATCGGTGTCGCCGACGGGTGCGGCGTCCGGCGCGCCGGCGACCGCGAACTGTGCCCGTAGCGCCGCCGTCGCGAACGTCTCGGCGGCCCCGCTCACGCCCGATCCCGCCTCGAGCGCGCCGATGTAGTCGTTCAGGGCCGCCTCGAACCCCTCGTAGGCCTCGTGGTCGGCGTCCTCGAGCAGTTCGTGGACGCGCGCCTCCTCGAACCGCGCGAACGTGTCCTGGCCGATCGCCGTCGCTGCACCGTTGAACGAGCCACCCGCCGCAGCGACCACGGCATATATCGCCTCGATCGCCTCCGCGTTGAACTCGCGGCTCGCCGACGCAACGTCGCCGCCGCGCCCCGCGGCGCTGCCCGCCGCTTCGAGCGCGCCCTCGAAGGACTCGTAGCGGTCGTGATCGGCTTCCTCCAGCGCCTCGTGGAAGCCGCCCGCGCCGCCCTCGAAGTGCTGGAACGCCGCCTGGACGACGGCTTCGGCGCGTCCGGTCTCGCCGAGGACGGCGAGGACGCCAGCATCGAACACCTGCGCGGCCATGTAGCCGCTCTCGACGGCGCTGACCTGCGCCGTCGTGCCCGCGGTCGTCTCGAACTCGAGTAACGTTTCGCGGATCCCTGCGACGTGCTCGTCGACGCTCGTCGCGTCGTCGTTCTCGAAGGCCCCGATGAGGCCATTCAGGTGTTCTTCCTCGAAGGCGTGGTAGAGCGATTCGCTGGTCTCTTCGAGCGTCTCGTGGAAATCGGCCTCGTTGGCCTCGAAGGTCTCGAACAGCCCGCGGGCGGTCTCGGCGGCGACCGCGTTCTCGCCGAGCCGGTAGCGCTCGTAGGCGTCCTCGATGCGCGCTTTGACGTAGCCTGCCTCGAGCAGCGCGGGTTCGACGCCGGTGCCAAGTGTCTCGATCCCGGTGACGAGCGCGTCGTCGATCGTCTCGACCGCACTGCCGACGCCCTCCGCGTCGTCGTTCTCGATGGCCGTCGAAAGCGCTTCCAGCCCGTCGTGTTCGAACTCCTGGTAGGCGTCCTCGCTGGCCTCTTCGAGCGCCTCGTGTGCGCGGGCCCCCTCGAAGTGGGCGAATACGTTTTCGACGATCCGCTTGGCCGCGGCCACCCGTCCGCGCTCGTAGAGCCACGCGGCGTCTCGCACGCGCAGTCGGTAGACGGTCAGCGCGGCCGCGTGGGCGAACGCCGTCGACGGCCCGCCCAGGCTCGCGAGGGCCGCGGCGTCCCAACCCTGCGCCTGGAACGTCGCGACGTGGCCCGCACCCGCGGCCGCCTCCGACGGCGCGATCGCGTACGAGCCGTCGAGCGCGGCCGCGAGTCCGTCGCTCGCGCTCGAGCGCACCGCCTCGGCGTCCTCGCCTTCCGCCGCACTGACGACGCCGTCGATCGCGGCCGCGAGTCGCCCGGCCGCGTCGCCGTCTGCTCCCTCGAGCGTCTCGTAGACGTTCGATTCTTCGAATCGGGTTCCCGTCACCGAGGCGACCGTCGCGGCGGCATCGAACGAGCCAGCCGAAGCGAGTACGACGGCGTTCCGGAGCGTGTCGGCGACCAACTGGAGGTCCATCGCCTGCGCCACATCGTCGCCGGCGAGCGCCCGCTGGGCCGCTCGGAGCCGGCCGCTCGCGATCACCGCCTCTTCGCGGGCGCGCTCGAGGTCGCCCTCCTCGAGGCCGGCCGTTCGGAGTTCGCCGAGGGCCTCCTCGAACTCGGCGTAGTTGTCCTCGCCCGTCTCCGCTAACGTCTCGTGGGCGTTGTTCGCTCCCGACGCGTTCTCGAACCGTTCGAAGACGTTCTGTGCAACAGTTGCGCCGGCGTCGGCGTGGCCGCCGCGGCCGAGCGCGAACGCGTCCCAGACACGGGCCCGGATCGCGTTCCATTCGGCGGCGACGCCGAGCGCTGCCGGCTTCGTCGTCTCACTATTTTCCGCCGACTGCTCCCCTCCGAACGGGCTGGCACACCCGGCGAGACCGAGCGAGAGGACCGTTGCACCGCTTCCTTTCAACCACTCACGTCGCGTTCGCATCATTTTTAGGCTCGCCTAATGACATATGAGAGTGTCGATTTTTTCGGCGAGCCTAAAACGTGTGTATCGATATCGAAATCGTCATCGCGCGGACTGTAGCGAAGACGTACTTTTAAGTAAACGTCCCTCGTTTGATCTGTTAGCAATGGCCATAGACCCACAGTTCCACGAGAACCGCGAACAGGTCGACGAACACGAGGGACACGTCGTCTGGGGTCCCGTCGACGAGCCCGAGGAACTCGGGATCCACGGCACCCACGTCGCGGTCGATTTCGACCTCTGTATCGCGGACGGGGCCTGCCTCGAGGACTGCCCGGTCGACGTCTTCGAGTGGGTCGACACGCCGGGCCATCCGGAGAGCGAAGAGAAAGCGGATCCCGCGAACGAAGCGCAGTGTATCGATTGTATGCTCTGCGTCGACGTTTGTCCCGTCGACGCAATCGACGTCGACGCCGGACGAACGGCGTAAAATTACTCGGCGCGGTCGACGTCGACTTTCTCCTTCAGGTTCTCGAGGCCGTCGGCTTCCGCGAGCTCCTGTAATCGTTCGCGGAAGTGTTCCTCGCAGAGGCCGACTTTGAGTCCGTCTGACTCCGCGGCGAAGGCGGCCTCGCGGTCACAGTAGTGACAGTTCATACGCAGCCGTAGGAACCAGAATGCATTGAACCCTCCGCTATCGGCGAACGGTTATGGTCGCCACAGAACGTCACTGCACACTCGATCGCAGGGCGGACGCACAGTTCGGAGCGAGCAGCGAGAGCGAGAGCCGCGGACTGTCCGATCGGTGTATACCCGTTTCAGTTGTCACTACGGGCCGACTCCGTCGGAAGGTCGAGGCGCTCGTAGGCCCGACGGGAGAGCCCGTCGACGCCGAGCCGCTCGTCGTGAGCGTCGCTGCCGCCGGTCGCGAGCAGGTCGTGGCGCTCGATCGTCCGCTCGACCGGCTCGCTGTCGACCTCGCGACCGTAGGGGTACCGCAGTTCGACGGCGTCGAGGTCGGCCGCCAGCGCGAGCGCGCTCTCTGGGTCGCGGTACCGTAAGGGGTGGGCCAGCGAGACGAGTTGGCAGGATTCGGCGAGCGCCGCGTGACCTCGCTCGAACGACGGTACCTCTCGTGGTACGTAACACGGGCAGTCGGAGCCGATGAGGTGATCGAACGCAGCCTGATAGTCGTACTCCGCGTCGGGATGGGCCTCGATCGCCCGCGCGATGTGGGGCCGCCCGAACCCGCCGTCGACCGTCACGTCCAGATCGATCCCCAGGCGCGATTCGACGCAGTCGACGATCGCCTGCCCGCGCTCGATGCGGTTCTCCTGAATCCGCTCGAGGATGGTCTCGAGTTCCGCGCTCGGCTCGAGGCCGTACCCCAGCAGGTCGATTCGCTGACCGCCGCCGGATCCGAGATCCGGCGAGGATCGCCTCGCGTTGCTCGGCTCACCACTCTCCGTCCCGACCCGCAGCTCGATTCCGTGGAGCAGCGTCACGCCGTCGCGCTCGACGACCGGCCCGTCGAACGGCTGGACCCGGTCGTGGTCCGTCACCGCGACGAGTTCCACGCCGTCGCGGCGCGCGACCTCGGGGACCGCCTCGAGTGTGAGGCTCCCGTCCGAGCGCGTCGTGTGGACGTGTAAATCCGCATATGGCATACCGTACCCGAACGGCCCCGGTCCTAAAGGCGTTTCTCCGCCCCTGCACCCGATTTCCCGGAATCTCTAGGGTGATTCTAGTACCTTTAGGTGTACAGTGTGACTAGGAAACATAGATGGACAATGTTTATAATTATCGTTCACGGAGGTTCGGGTGTAATGCTGCTCAATGGCACCGGCGAGGTCATCGACGACCACGAGTACCCCGCGACGACCGAGGAATTGATCGAGGAGTACGGGGACCGCACCCTCGAACTTCCCAACGGAAGCGAAACGGTCGGCGATGTACTCGCCCGCCTCGAGTCCGAAACCTTCGAAAATCCGGAAGACGCGCGTTTCGCCGTCTACTCCGCAGTCAGCGACAAGGCCGTCGGCCGCGTCGGTTACAGCGACCGCGACCCGACCCCGGTCGGGAGCCCGTACTCGCCCGACGCAGTTTCCTTCTAGAACCGAACTTTTTACGCCTCGGGTTCGCCTGCGGCGAACCGCTCGGCGCAAAAACTTCGATGAAAAAGCCGAGCGCTCGCTTCGCTCGCACTCGGTACTGCCACTTGTATTTTCCACAGGCGGAGGTGTCAACTGTTGGTATCCGCGAGCGACCGCAGGGAGCGAGCGGGCCAAGGAACCCTCGAAGCCGCGCCAGCGGCGCAGCTGAGGGGGTGACGCCGTGCTTTTCATCAAAGTTTTGCCGAGGGTGCGCCTTCGGCGCACCCGCAGCGCAAAAGTTTGGTTAGAAGGTGTCGATGACCGGAATGCCGACCGTCTCGAAGTCCGTCATTGCGTCGAGTTTGTCGCTGACGTCCTCGAGACCGATCGTCTCGGAGACCACCTTCTCGGGCTCGAGTTTCCCCGTCGAGACCATGCGGAAGATCTCGTCGTAGCGGGTCGGCGGCATCCCCAGCGAGCCGATGAACTCAATCTCTTGCATGACCATCGCGTCGGACGGGAGGGAGATCATCCCCTGTTCGTCCTGGGTCGTGAGGCCGACCTGGATGTGCTGGCCGCGGGCGTCGAGACTCGAGACGGAGTTCTGGCTGGTCGTCGCGATGCCCAGGGCGTCCATCGAGACGTGAGCGCCGCCGTCGGTGATCGCCGAGACTTCGCCGGGGACGTCGCCGACGTCTTCCGCGTTGATCGTCTCGACGGCGCCGAGGGACTCGGCTTTCTCGAGTTTCTCGTCCTTGAGGTCGACGGCGATGACGTTGGCGCCGAGCGCGTCGGCGATGTGGACCGCCGAGAGGCCGACGCCGCCGCAGCCGTGGACCGATACCCAGTCGCCCGCGCCGACGTCCGCGCGGTGGGCCAGCGCGTGGAACGAGGTCATGAACCGACAGCCGAGGCCGGCCATGTCGACCGACGAGACGCCGTCGGGGAGTTCCACGAGGTTGTGGTCGGCAACGGGGACGTGGACCTGTTCGGCGAACGCGCCCTGCGCTTGCTCGATGAATCCGAGCGGCATCACGTTTTCACAGATGTTCGAGTGGCCGCGCTGGCACCGCGGACAGGTCCCGTCGCCGAGGTTGAACGGAACTGCCACGTGGTCGCCCTCCGCGACGTTCTCGACTTCGTCGCCGACGGCGACGACGTGGCCGGCCGGCTCGTGGCCGAGGATCTGTCCCGGCTGGGTCTCGAGGCCGAGCCACCCCCAGTCGCCCTGCCAGCCGTGCCAGTCGCTCCGACAGACGCCGCACGCTTCGAGCTCGACGACGGCCCCGTCCGGCGCCGGCTCCGGCGCGTCGACGTCTTCGATCGATAGCGGTTCTCCGTGTTCTTCGAGGACAGCTGCGCGCATGCGTATGGCTCTCGGTATCGACCTACATATACGTGCGACCCGTTCTCAGCGGCTGATAGGTCCGTCTCGTCGAGCGGCGTCGGCTATCGACTGTCGGTCTGGCCGATCAGTCCAGAAATTCGATCGCATCGCCGAACTCGAGGGGGACCCCGCCTTTCCGGTAGCCTTCGACGTGGCCGTCCGGCCGGGCGCGATACACGACGGCGGGTCGGTGGCGCACGTCCGGCTGTTCGCCGCGGACGGCCGCCCAGGCGTCGTCTCGGAAGCTCGAGCAGTCGACGAACAGGGTCGCGCCGCCGCCGTGTGCGGCCAGCTGGCCGTTGGTCTTGGTCTCGGCGGTGTCGCGGACGGCGGCCACGGGGCTGGACGCGGCGCGGTTCTGGGGCGGTTGCGGGCGAGTGACCTCGACGAGGACGTTGGTGTCGTCGGCTTCGGCTCGGAAATCCAGCGAGTGCCCGGTCGTCACCTCGATTTCGGGCACCACGTCGTAGCCCGCGTCCGTGAGGATCTTCGCGGCGATGAACTCGGCCATCGCGGCGCTCATCCGGACGCGGTCGACGTGGTTGCTGGTGCCGAGTTTACCCGACATGACGTGTCGGTACTCGTCTAAGACGCCGGTCGCGAGGAACTCCTCGAAGAAGCGCGTCGCCTCGTCGCGGCTCGCGTCGGGGAAGCCGGCGGCGTGGTCGCGGAAGAACGAGCGGGTGGAGTCGCGCCCGTCTTTGGACATGAACACCGGCAGAAAGAACCACGAGAGGTGCGGATAGTCGGCGAGCCAGGCATCCTCCTCGTGAAGCGTCGCGGTCAGTTCCCGTTTGGCCCACCGCGAGACGTGGTGGGGGACCTCCCGCCAACCGAACTTGTCGGTCTTCCACAGCGCGGAGGGCGTTTCCGTGTTCCCCATCCAGTACGCCTCGTCGTCGGTGCGCGCAAAGAGAGCGACGTCGCCGTTGTCCATTTCGAACCGGTGTGATCGCCAGTTCCCGCCGATCTTGAACCACGGCGTGACGGCGCGAGCCCCGATATTGGACTGCAAGGGCTGGAGAATATCGTTGTGAACTCGCCCATCGCTCCAGGACTGGGGCGAGTATCGAAAGCGAAGCGGCCGTGCCACGGTTCCTCTTAGAGCGCGCGGGTGCATACGTCTTACGCGATTCGCGGCCGACCGGAACCGGGGTATGAGGGACCGTTACATTAATAATCGACAGTCCCCTATCTTGCGTATAGTTACCATGTCAATGGGTGCCTATGACGAGGATGAGCACGAGCGCCGTGAACAACAAGCCTCAACGGTCGACACGGATTTCGACGACGAGCGGACGATCTATCACGGGGAGGTCGAGTACGACTCCGGCGACTCCGCGGAGGACCTCCTGGACCAGTTCGAACAGATCAAGTCCGAGTGACGATCCGCTCGGCGTCCGTTCCTCTCCGACAACCGGAACGCCCTCGAGCGGCGCGGCCGGAGGACGAACGGGCCGTTCGACCGTCGTCCCGGCTCGCTCCCTGTGGTTGGACAGCGCCGCTGTCGGGTTGCGCACTGCCGGGTTACTCGAAGCCATCCCAGCCCGGCGTTTCGGGTGCACCGCGGTCGACCTCGACGGCGTCGGCGACCTCCGGCGCGGGAATCTCCTCGCCGGCCTCCCGGCAGCGCCGTTGCCAGTCGCGGATCGCCGGCCCAACCCAGGACTCGTCGTCCATCGCCGTTGATTCGTCCCCGCCGTCGTCCCCTCCTCCCTCGAGCAGCCGCTCTTTCGCTCGCTCGTAGTGGTGTTCTGAGATCGCGAGCGTGCCGGGGCTCGAGGCCGCGGCCACCGCTACGGGCTCTGCGCGGTCCCGTTTCGACAGTTCGCCCGCTGCGGCCCGTTCGACGACCCCTTCGAGATCGGCCGGCCGTGGATGACAGAACAGTTTCGCGCCGATCGCCTGTGAGCCGAGTAACAGCCCGTCGGGATCGCCGTGTCCGGCCTCGAGCAGCCGGTCGCCGCCGAAGGCGTCTTCGACGCGCTCGCACTCGGTCTCCTGCTCGAGTGCGAGGTTGTATTCCGGGTATGCGCTGCATTCGTCGGGATACAGGTCGTCGTCGTGGATCCGACACTGCAGCGTCGTCGGGTCGAGAAAGACACAGGTCGGGAGCCACGTCGGCTCCTCGCGGCCGAAGGGGGCGACCGGCTTCGGCGGCTTCCGCAGGCCGACGAAGAACGCCGGCCGACCCGCGACGGCGGCGACGCTGTGACCGTCGATCTCGACGCCTTCGCTCCCTCGCGGCGAATCGCCGCTCGAGGCTCCCGAAGACCGTGGCTCCTCGCCTTCGTCCCGGGCGTGCCAGAACCGCAGGGTGAGCGCGTCGCCCGCCCCGACCTCGAGGAACGCCCGTACTTCGTCGCGGGTCAGCGGGACGAAACTGGGGTCGCCGTCGAGGGGTTCCCGCGACGGCGTCGTTTTCTCGTCGCTGCCGAACGGAGCGCGTCGTCGCCGGTGTCGCCTCGCCGACTCCTCGTCGCTGTCGTCGCCGGCGTCGGCTCCGTCCTCGAGCAGCCCTCGCCAGTCTATGCAACAGCCAGCACAGCCCTCGCAGTTCACCTCCATGCGCGGCGGTACACCGCTGGCAGGTATAACCGCTGTGCGGGCGCTCGCCGTTCGGCCGCCCGCGCAGAGCGGCGGCCGGGCGAACGATTTTCTCCCTGTGGAACCCACGCTCGCGTATGTCGAAGACCTCCTGTGACGGCTGCGGCCGGACGGTCACGGTTTCGGGCGGGATCGCGAACCTCTGGTCGTTCGGCACCGACGCCGGCACCGTCGGGACCGCGATGACGCTGGAACTCGAGGACGGCACGTCGCACCTGCTGTGCTATCCGTGCATCGAGGCGATCCCGGATCACCCGACCGCCGAAGACGTCGAGCGACTCGAGCGGGTCGACGGGGAGACCTCGCGGTATCGGACGCCATAACCTCGAGGTGCCGAACCGGACCGGAAAAATGACGGAAGTCGGGGAGTGGAGGCGATGTGACGGGCGGCGCGGTCGGCCGCGACGAGCGTAGGCACGACGCGATCGCAGCGGACCGCGGCCGCGAGCGGAAGGGGTGGGATTCGAACGCCACGGGGCGAAATGCCGCCGCGGAACCAGGTGGCACCGCGGTGCTCTACCGCTGAGCGACCCTTCCGCACGTCAGTGCGACGGCGGATTTCGTATTTGTAATCGGTCGGCTACCGGACTGAGATACCGGGTATGCGGTCGATACCGCGTGGTAGCCGGCGGTTTCGGCGCCGTTTCGGCCCGCGCGCGAATCGCTCGAGTCGCATCCGACGCGACGGTCCGCAGGGTTTAGGATGCGGCCGCTCCCTGCATCGAACGGTGAATCCCGAGCGGATCTTCGAGGCGTTCCCCGCGCCGAGCTACCGCGGGGCACAGGAGCAGGCCCTCCGCGACATCCGCGACGCCTTCGCGGCCGGCAACGACGTCGTCCTCGTGCGCGCGCCGACGGGGAGCGGCAAGTCCCTGCTGGCTCGCGCCGTGGCCGGCTGTGCCCGCCGAGCGGACGAGGGCGACCCCAGCGACGCCACGGGCGCGTACTACACGACGCCGCAGGTCTCGCAGTTGGACGACGTGGCGGCCGACGACCTGCTTGCCGACCTCAACGTCATCCGCGGGAAGTCGAACTACACCTGTATTCTACCCGACGAGCGAAATACGCCGGTCAACCAGGCCCCCTGCGTGCGCGAGCGGGGGTACGACTGTTCGGTCAAACACCGGTGTCCGTACTTCTCGGACCGGGCGATCGCCTCGAACCGCGAAATCGCGGCGATGACGCTCGCCTACTTCATGCAGACCGCCGGCAGCGAGGTCTTCCGCAAACGCGACGTCGTGGTCGTCGACGAGGCCCACGGCCTCGCCGAGTGGGCCGAGATGTACGCGACCATTCAACTGGGACCGCGGACCGTCCCGTTCTGGGACGACCTCCGGGTCCCCGAGGTCGACTCGATCGAGCGCGCCGTCCGCTACGCCGAGAATCTGGCAGGGACCTGCGAACGCCGGAAGGACGACCTCCTCGCACAGGACTCCCTCTCGCCCGGCGAAGTGCGCGAGCGCGACCGGTTGCAGGAACTCATCGGCGAACTCGAGTGGTTCGTCTCGGACTTCCGCGACCCGGAGAGCCCGACGACGTGGCTGGTCGACCAGTCCGAACCGCGTTCTAGCGACGCTGGCGACGGCGGTGACGGCGACGATCCCCCGGGTGGTCCGCTGACGATCAAGCCGATGAACCCCGAGAAGTACCTCCAGCACACCGTCTGGGACCGGGGCAACAAGTTCGCGCTCCTCTCGGCGACGATTCTGAACAAGGACGCCTTCTGCCGGCAGGTCGGCCTCGAGCCCGACACCGTCGCGCTGGTCGACGTCGAGCACACCTTCCCCGTCGAGAACCGGCCGTTGTACGACGTGACGCAGGGGAAGATGACCTACGAGGAGCGGTCGGAGACGACGCCGAAGATCGCTCGCACGATCGTCCGGCTGATGGCCCGCCACGCCGACGAGAAGGGGCTGATCCACGCTCACTCCTACAGCATTCAGGAGCGACTCGCCGATCTCCTCGACGACTTCGGCGTCGGCGACCGGATCCGGACCCACGACCGCGACGGCCGCGACGCCGCCCTCGAGGCCTGGAAGGCCAGCGACGACCCCGACGTCTTCCTCTCGGTGAAGATGGAGGAGGCCTTGGACCTCAAGGGCGACCTCTGTCGCTGGCAGGTCATCTGCAAAGCGCCGTTTCTCAACACCGGCGACTCGCGGGTGGCCCACCGGCTCGAGGAGGGCCAGTGGGCGTGGTACTACCGGACCACGCTCCGCACGGTGATCCAGGCCTGCGGCCGGGTCGTCCGCGCGCCCGACGACTACGGCGCGACGTATCTGGCCGATTCGAGCCTGCTGGACTGCTTCGAGCGCGCCCGGACGGACATGCCCGACTGGTTCGAGGAACAGGTCGACCGGATGAGCCAGCCCGACCTCCCGCCGTTCGAGCCGCAGGCGGCGCTGGGCGACGCCTCGAGTTCGAGCGCGCGGACGAACGCGGGAACGAACGGCAGCTCGAGCGGGACCGGGTCCAGCAGTCGACAGAGTACTGGCGGTGGATCGTCGCGGTCGCGCCGATCGCAGCGCTCGTCGCGCTCGAGCCCGCTCGCGGACGTCTGGGACACGGACGGCTGATCGCTCGCGGTCGGCGACCCGCTCTAGAGGAACGCCGTCGCGCTATAGGCGACCACTGAAGAGATCATGAGGAACGCGAAGAGGAGGGCGATGAGCTGATTCCTGTTCATACTCCCAGGCAGTGGCTGCTGGAGTATCAATTTCACGACGAGAGCGCGCCGCCGTCGGAACGAGCCAGCGTCGCCTACTCGAACCGCGCGTCGATCACGACGTGCGCGACGCCCGCACTGTGGCTTTTCACCCGTCGTTTCTCGAGTACCTCGAGTCCCCGTCCGGCCTCGTCGGCGGCCGCTTCGAGGCGTTCTATCGGCCGGTCCCACAGCAACGATTCGGGCGTCGCCTCGTGGTAGTGGACGACGCCGCCGGGGGAGAGCGCCTCGAGGGCGGCCGGGAGGAAGTCGGCCGCCTCGTTGGTGCGCGTGCCGTGGTCCGCCGCCTCGTCTGCCGCCGCAGTCCCGGCCGAGTCCGAACTGCCGTAGTAACCCATGACGACGCGGTCGGCCTCGAGGTCGCCCGCGAGGTCGCGGCAGTCGGTCATGTAGGCGTCGACCCGGTCGCCGACGTCGTTGAGCACGGCGTTCTCGAGCAGGTAGCGGAACGCGGTCGGGTTAATCTCGGTCGCGGTCACCCGCGAGCCGGCCCGCGCCATCGGGAGGGTGAAGTAGCCGATGCCGGCGAACATGTCGAAGACGTGCTCGTCGTCGCTCGCGATCTCGCCCATGCGGGCGCGCTCGGCCTGGTTGCCGGGCGAGAACATCACCCTCGCGGGATCGAGCCCGTATCTGGTTCCGTGTTCCGTGTGAATCGTCTCCGTGTCTCGCTGGCCGGCGATGAGCCGGGTGCGGGGCTCGCGGTGGGTGCCGGCCGCGCCGTCGTTCGCGATCCCCTCGTCGGCCAGCACGCTGTCGGCCTCGCCGTGTACCTCGAGTAGGGCTTCGCCCAGTTCGGTCTCGTCGGGACAGTTTTCGGGCACCGTCACGAGGATCACCGAGCCGATCACCGCCCAGGAGCCGGGTGCGGACTCGAGGGCCGCCTCGCTCCAGCCCCGCTCGGCCAGCAGGCCCTCCAGAGCCGGGTTTCGGGGTTCGGGCTCGAGCTGGCGAACGACCTCGAGGACCGCCGTCTCGGCCGGCGGTTCGGTGACCGGGAGCGCGACCCTGTCGGCCCCGTTTTCGCGCACGCGGCGCGTGTCGTCGTAGACGCCCTCGGCGCGCAACGACTCGATGGCCGTCTCCGCACGGGGTTTCTCGACGATCGCGGCCAGCGGGGCGTCGGCCTCCGCTCGCTCGAGGACGTCGTCGGCCGCGGGCTCGAGTCCGCGGTCCACCGCGTTCGCCGATCGATCGTCCGCCTCTCCGTCCTCAGTCATCGCGCTCGTCGGGCAGAACGTGCAGTCCGGCGCGACTCTTCAGCACGGGTACGGTCTCGGCGTCCGGATCGAAGTAGTCCGGCCGCGCGACTGTCTTCGCCTGATAGGTCTCGGGGTCGAGCACCTGCACGGCATTGTCGTCCTCGACGGTGACGACCGTCGTCTCGACGGCGTCCTCGAGCGTGCCGAGTCTGCGCGCCTCGGGCGAGTTCCCCTCCTCGTAGCTCGCCTCGTAGCGCTCGCCGGTCGTCGCGCGGACGCCCTTGAGGTTGCCGCGGGCACTGCGGACGATGACTGGACCGCCGTCGTCTTCGAGGTCGATGACGTCGCCGGGCGTGTACGGTGGGAGGCGGACGGCGAAGGTGACCCGGTAGACCTCGTTGCCGTCCTCGTCCTCCGTGACGAGGGTCTCGGCGTCGTTGACGGTGCCGCCGAACTCCTCGATCATCTTGTTCGCGATCTTCTTGCCGATCTTGTTGGTCGAGATCTTGATGTTCAGCCCGTCGGGGGTCTCGCTGGTTTCGGTCACGAAGGCGTTGCGGTCGCCGGTTTCCTCCATATCGGCGACGATTCGGTTCGCGATCTCCTCGGCGCGCTCGGTCTCCTCGGTCGTCGGGGTGCGGTCCTCGGCGCGGATCTGGACGATGCTGGCGTAGTAGTCGCCGGCGATCCGGCCACAGCGGGTACAGGTCTGGCGGGCGATCTTGACCGGCACCGTCACCTGCTCGTCGACCGGCGTCCCGCGCACGACGCCCGTGAAGTAACAGTGCATCCTGATCGTGTTCTGGTCGACCTGCTCGGGGTCGATCTGCCAGGCGACGTCCTCGACGTCGACGTGGACGCCCAGCGCCTCGCTGACCTCCTCGATCGCGATGTCCGTGTAGTCCTCCGCGCCGACGTCGACCCACCGCTTCCCTCGGTGGACCGCGCCGCAGCGCGAACAGACGCGAACGTCGATCCGATCCGGCGCGTCCACGAAGTCGAAGTCCTCGAAGTAACACGAATCGCAGAGTTCGACCTCCGCGCCGGGTCGCAACGGATCGTTCGCGTCGCTCGCGGATCGCTCGGGTACCGCGTCCCCGCACCGGGGACAGAACGCACGCGACTCACTCATTGCTCCCGATTGGGACTTCGCGGAGTTAAGGGGCCCGCTCTGCCCGTCGTACTTTGCTTCCTCGTCTACGAACCCCGAGCCGTTTCGCTCGCGGGTCGTGATCGGTTCCCGTTCGTGACGGTCGCGTTGTTCTACGCGAAACGGAGGGGTCGTCCGGGCTGCTTTCAGTCAGACATATGTCAGACATCGTCGGAATCGGGTCCGTCAGACGTGACCGCGTCCCGCGGTCTCCATGCGAAACGAAGGGGTTCAGGAAGCCCGGCGAACTGATATCAAATCGAGAACCACTCCGGCACTGATCGGTTCACCTACGGGGCCCTGAACGCGTCCCCCTGCGCGTGAACGTGGCCGTTCCGGACCGCTGCGCGTCAGGATGACGTCGAGATCACGTTCGTAGTTAGTGATAGCGATCACGGGATGCAGACGCGCTGCCATCGGTCGAATCTCCCCCCATAGTGTTCGAGGTCGGACAAAACCGGTCGATCAGAACGGTGCGCCGCAGTTCGGACACATCGGTGGATCTTCCACCGGGAGCGAAACGCCACAGAGTGGACACTCGGCATCGTCACCGGATGCGGTAATCTCCTCGGCGATTCCGTCGCTCGATTCGCCGACTGCGTCGAGGGTACCTACCCCGTCGGACATCTCGTCTCCCGTCGTTCCCTCATCGACGGCGTCGAGCGCGAAGGTGGCTCGCTTCGTCACGAACGGCCGGTCGTCCTCGCTCATCGCCTCGAGTTCCGACAGCGGTAGCGCCCCGTCCGTCCGCTCGCGCGAGTAACCCGAGTGCTTCGGCGGCGCGGCCACGGACGAAGCCGTTTTCGTCGGAGAGGCGAGCCAAAAGCGCCGCCCGACCGTCGACGAGTGGTTCCGGATACTCGCAGCCGACGACGGCGAGCGCCGTACAGAGATGGTACCGTACGCGGTCGTTCTCGTCGTCGAGATGGTCCGAGAGGCTCGCGACGTGGTGTCGGAGCCGTCCCGGGTCCCCTCGTGCGACGAACTCGAGCGCCTTGGCTAACTTCTCTCTGACCTCCGGTTCGTCGAACGAGAGGCCGACACGGAGGTCGGCGAGCACGTCGGGTGAGGCGGCGACAGCTGGATTTTCGAGCGCGAGGTATCCCAGCGCTTCCGCCGACCGAGCCCGGACGTAATAGAACTCGTCTTCGTCGGCAAGTCGGCTCGAGAGCGCCGGAGCGATCGGAACGACCGCATCCGGATCGCGCTCGGCGACCGCGACGAACAGTTTCGCCGTCGTCAGGCGGACCGAGCGCTCGCCGTCCGTAAGGAGGTCTTCGCACCGTTCGAGCGCCGGTTCCACGACCGTCGGATCGTGGGCGACGGCGTCTTTCAGTCGCCGCACGCACGTCTTGCGCGTCTCGGTCGGAGCCGACGGCAGGGAACGAACGAGTGCTGCGAGGTCGGTGCCGTCCCCTCGTTCGAGTGCATCGGCAACCGCCACCTCTAGCGATGACTCCGGTTCGGTCTCGTTGCTCACTGTCTTTCGCTCCGTCTGCACTGACACTCGAGGGTGGGTCTGAAAACAGTTGCTCTCCGTACTGGTTCGACTCGATGGACTCGATGCGGGAGATTGCCACGCCTCGTCATTTCCGCTCGAGCGTCCCAACAGGGCACTTATTTCGTCGGAGCCCCTCAATTCAGGTATGAACTGGCAGGCGGATTGGGGATTGCGCGCGCGAATGTTCGTGACAATGTTCCTGCTGTTCGCGCTGTACATCGTCTTCGCCGGCGTGATCACGGCCTACGTCGGCGGCGGACTGCTCGTCTTCGCGCTGTTCTTCGGCGGCTTCTCGCTCGTACAGTACTACTTCAGCGACACGCTCACGCTGAAGAGCATGGGCGCGAAGAAAGTCTCGGCTGACGAGTATCCGCAACTCCACGCCTCGATCGAGCGACTCTCCCAGCAGGCCGATCTCCCGAAGCCGAAGGTGGCGGTCGTTGACTCGAAGGTCCCCAACGCCTTCGCGACGGGACGAAACCAGAAGAACGCCGCCGTCTGCGTGACGACGGGAATCCTGCGAACGCTCGATCAGGACGAACTCGACGGCGTGCTGGCCCACGAACTCGCCCACGTGAAGAACCGCGACATGATGGTGATGACCATCGCGTCGTTCCTCTCGACGATCGCGTTCATGATGGTCCGCTGGGGCGCGTTCTTCGGCGGCGGGCACGGCCGCGGCCGTGAAGGTGGCGGCGGCGGGATAATCGTCGCCATCCTCGTCTCGCTGGTCGTCTGGATCATCAGCTATCTGCTGATCCGGGCGCTCTCCCGGTACCGCGAGTACGCCGCCGACCGCGGGGCTGCAGCCATCACCGGCAACCCCTCCGCGCTCGCCTCGGCGCTGCTGAAGATCTCGGGCGAGATGGACAAGGTCCCGAAAGACGACCTCCGCGAGGAAGCCGAGATGAACGCCTTCTTCATCATCCCGATCAAGTCCGGCGTCATCGGCCGGCTCTTCTCGACCCATCCCCCAACGGAGCGGCGGGTCGAGCAGCTCCGGGAACTCGAGCGCGAGATGCAGACCTTCTAAGGGATCAGCCCCCTCACAGGATCTATGGGACTACTCGACGGACTCCGGGCCATCCTCGGTTCGCGCGCCGAGACCGACGCCGGACGCGACGCCGACCCCGACGACCTCTTCGGGATGAGCACCGCCTACCTCACGATGGAGGCCGATCTGGGCTACGAATCGATCGACGTCGGCGCGCTCTGTTTCTCCGGCGTCGACTCGAGGGACTTCCGGGACGCCGTCGACGAGGTCGAGGCGATCCTCGAGGCCGGCCAGGAGGAAACGGGCACCGAGTTCTCGGTCACGGCGGACGATCACGGCTATCACTGGGTCGTCCTCGAGGACGACGATCCCGAGGATCTGATCACGAGCATGCACTTCGCCGCCGACACGTTCATCGAGCACGGCTACGGTTCGCGGCTGCTGGCGGCGGTGTTCGCGTATCGAGACCGCGATGGCACCGCGTACTGGATCTACTCCTTCCGGCGCGGCCGCTTCTATCCGTTCGTCCCGCGAGGCGGTCGGGAACGCGACTCGAGCGCGGAGTTCACCCTCGAGTCGGCCTTGGACGGCGAACTCGAGATCGAGAGCGAGAAGGAGTACTGGTATCCGCTCTGGCCCAGCGAGCGCGGCACGCACCCCTGGGAGTAGCGGGTCGGCGAGCGCTGTCCGTATTCGCGTTTAGGCCCGACCGGCGGACTTCCAAATCGTGTTGGGAACACCGGTATTGCGGTTCGGCGCATACGACGAAGTACGCGGCAGGGACCCATCGAAGCCACATCATCACAACTGCGCCATACACCAGTTGCTCCCCCTTCTCCTGCCGCTCTCCCTTCCTTCGGTGAGTCACAGGTCGATCACGAGTCGGTAGTCAATTCGGCGTCCGGAAGCGGGTAGCTCGCGGACGTCCGTTCGGTAGGTGCGTGAATATCACAGTCGGATCGAACGAGACGATGTGAATCGAAGCGTTCTGCTATCGTGGACACACGGGTTGGCCACGCCCTCCCCAACCGACTCGCTCCCGCCGTTCGGCGTTCGCTCGACCCTCGCACGGTGTCTGTGGTCGTCCTCGCTGACGCTCGGCCCACCACCAGCGCGCGCCACAGCCTGCGGTCGATTGGATGGGAGTGACACGTTCTTTTCCCGTATTGGACATCCCTTCGAGCGGGGACGGTGTCTCCACCCACTGTTATACCGGTTCGGTCGGTAGCCGCACGTAGTGACCGACTGGAACCAGCACAAGGGCGGACCGACGAACGCGGGGCTCCGGCGCGACCTCGAGGGACCGTCCCGAGTCACCGAGACCTGGACGGCCGACCTCGCTGGGCGGCCGGGATCGCCGGTCTGCGACCGCGATACCGTCTACGTCGGGACGGACGGCGGCAACTGCTACGCGCTCGAGGCCGAGACGGGCCGCCGCCGGTGGACGGTCGAGACGACGGCGGCGGCCGAAGCGACGCCGGTTGTCACCCGCGATCGGCTCTATCTGGGAACTTCCGGCGGGACCGTCCGCGCGCTCGATCCAGCTACCGGCGACGAGGAATGGCAGGCCGACCTTCCGGGGGATCTCGAGTCTGCGCTGTCGCTCTCCGAGGGCCGACTCTACGCCGGGCACGCCGTCGGACTGTCCGCGCTCGAGGTCGAGACGGGCGAGGAGCTCTGGACCCACGAGACCGAGTCGGCGGTGGTCGGCCGACCGGCGCTCGCCGACGGCCGGGAGTACGACCCGTCACAACCGTCACGGACCCCGCTCTCGGAGTCGGCTGATGCGGACTTGCTCGCGGACGACCGGCAGCAACCCGATCAGCGGTGGATCGACGAGCGGGCGTTCGCGGGAACCGCGGCCGGAACGGTGCTCGCGCTCGAGGCCGAGACGGGCGAGGAGGTCTGGACCGCACCCGCCGCCGGCGCGGTCGCGGTCGGACCGACCGTCGCGGAGGACCGAGTCTACGTCGCCGACGACGCGGGGACGCTGCTCGCGCTGGACGCCGCCACCGGGCAGACGTGGTTCACTTACGAGATCGGGGCCGCGTTCACCACGTCACCGACCGTCCTCGCGGCCGCGGAGACGACGTTCGTCGGGGCCGCCGACGGCTACGTCCACGTCACGGACACGACCGTCGGCCGGCGCAAACTCCGCGGCTGGCTGTTCTCGCGGACGGGGATCGAACTCGACGGGCCGGTCCGCTCCTGTCCGGTCGTCGTCGGCGACGTGCTCTGCGTCGGCGACGACAGCGGCTCCCTCTACGGAATCGACGTCGACGACGCCGAACCGATCTGGAACGTCCGCGCCGACGACGCCATCGCGGGGACGCCCGCGGTCGCGCCCGGCCGACTCTTCGTCGGGAGCGACGACGGACGGCTCCGCTGCCTCGAGTGGGATACCGGCGACCGGGACCGCTGAACTCGCTTTGCCCTCGCTCGCGGCCGCCCTCGCATCGCTGTCGTCCCCTTCATTTCGAAGTCCGAGACTGTCTCTCCGAACTCTCCCGCCGCCCTCCGGCACTTTCACTTTCACTTCCCTGTAAACGAGGCTTTATGGGGGGTCCGGCACTACGGAGGAGTATGCCCGAAGCAGATCTCGAGACGCTCCCCGGCGTCGGACCGGCAACGGCAGACAAACTCCACGACGCAGGCTTCGACTCCTTCCAGAGTCTGGCGGTCGCCTCGCCGTCCGAACTGTCGAACACGGCTGACGTCGGCGAGTCCACCGCGTCGGACATCGTCCGCGCCGCCCGAGACGCGGCCGACATCGGCGGCTTCGAGACCGGGTCGACCGTCCTCGAGCGACGAAACGAGATCGGCAAGCTACGCTGGCACATCGACGAGGTCGACGACCTGCTCGGCGGCGGGATCGAGACCCAGTCGATCACCGAAGTCTACGGCGAGTTCGGAGCCGGCAAGTCCCAGGTTACCCACCAGATGGCCGTCAACGTCCAGCTTCCCCAGGAAGTCGGCGGCCTCCACGGCAGCGCCATCTTCGTGGACAGCGAGGACACCTTCCGGCCCGAGCGGATCGACGACATGGTTCGGGGGCTGTCCGACGAGGCCATCAACGCGACACTCGAGGACCGCGAGATCGAGGGCTCGGCCGACGACGAGGACGCGGTCGACGAACTCGTCGAGGACGTCCTCGAGAAGATTCACGTCGCGAAGGCGTTCAACTCGAACCACCAGATGCTGCTCGCCGAGAAGGCCAAGGAACTCGCGGGCGAACACGAGGACTCGGAGTACCCCGTTCGGCTGCTCTGTGTGGACTCGCTGACCGCCCACTTCCGCGCCGAGTACGTCGGCCGGGGTGAACTCGCGGACCGCCAGCAGAAGCTCAACAAGCACCTCCACGATCTGGACAAGGTTGGGAACCTCTACAACTGCGCCGTCATCGTGACGAATCAGGTCGCGTCGAACCCCGACTCGTTCTTCGGCGACCCGACCCAGCCGATCGGTGGCAACATTCTGGGCCACAAGTCGACCTTCCGGATCTACCTGCGCAAGTCCAAGGGCGACAAGCGGATCGTCAAACTGGTCGACGCGCCGAACCTCGCCGACGGCGAGGCCGTCATGCGCGTTCAGGACGGCGGCCTGAAGCCGGAGTAACCGCTCGAGTCCGCTCTCGGCAACCCCTGACGTCTCGTCTTTTTCGCTCGATTTTGGTTTTCACACGCCAGTGGCTCACCGCGATGCAGCGCGCGCCACCGTGAGTGGAAATCGAGCGGAACAGGAGATCGTGCCGCTGACAGCCGTCGATCGAGATGGCCGGTCTGAACCTCGAGCGTGCGCGCCGATCCGAGTCAGTCGAGTAGGTCGGCGACCATCCCGGAGACGAACTCGAGTTCGTCCTCGTTGACGCCGTGGCCCATCCCCTCGTAGAGCCGTTCGGTCACGTCGGCGTTCATCGATTCGAAGACGTCGGCCGTGTCGTGGACCCGCTCCTCGGGGATGTGCGGGTCGACGTCGCTACAGCCGAGGAAAACAGGGGTCGCCTCGAGGTCGCCGGGATACTCGTCGTCGAGTTCCTCGCCGATCAGCCCGCCGCTGAGGGCCGCGAGACCGCCGTACCGGCGCGGGTTGCGCGCGAGATACTCGCTGGCGAGACAGCCGCCCTGCGAGAAGCCGACGAGCATGACGCGCTCCGTCGGGATCCCGGCGACGTTGGCCCGCTCGATGGCGTCGCCGATCGCCTGCAGGCCCGACGATCGGCCGGGCTCGTTGCGCTCTACGGGTGCGAGAAACGAGTTCGGATACCAGGTCCGGCGGGCCGCCTGCGGCGCGAGGAAGGCGACACCCTCTCGATGCACCTCGTCTGCAAGCTGGATCATCCCTCGAGCCGTCGCTCCGCGGCCGTGGGTGAGCACGAGCGCCGCCTCGGCGTCTTCGAGGTCGGTGCCGCCGGTGACGAGCTGCTGCCCCTGATGGGGGCCGTCCACGTCGGCGCCGGCGCTCATTCGACACCACCGACGCCGGCGCTGGCGTCGGGCAGGTCGTGTTTGACGACCTCGAGGCCGACGGCCTCGATTGCCTCGCGGAGGTGCTCGTCTTTGGCGTACTCCGCACCGTCTGCCTCGCGGAGCTCCTGGGCCTTCGCCAGTACCTCGCCGCGGCGGTCGTCGGGGATCTCGTACTTGTCCGTCGAGAGCTCGATCACCAGCCCGTTGTTGTCGCGAGTGTAGATCGAGTGGAAGATGCCCCGGTCGAAGACGTTGTAGTGGTAGCCGGCCTCCTCGAGGGCGTCCATCGTGTCCTCGTACTCGTCGGGATCGATGCTGAAACAGAGGTGGTGAACGGATCCGATCCCGCCGCGCTGGCCGCGCTGATTCGACGGGCGGTCGTCGCTGACGAAGAAGGTCAGGATGCGCCCGTCGCCCGTATCGAAGAACAGGTGGGTCTGCGAGGGGTCGTCCAGGTTCGGCTGGCGGAGTACCAGCGGCATGCCGAGCAGATCGCGGTAGAACTCGATCGTATCGGCCTCGTTGCTCCCCCAGATGGTGATGTGGTCGGTACCCGTCGCGTGGACGGGGCTGTCGGGCAGTTCCGGCGTGACTGGATTGGTGGGTTCGTTAGACATGGTGAGTCAGGTCGATTCGGGACCGATTCGATCGGTCGTGGTCGTCGCCGCGACTACTCCGCGAGGTGCTCCCCGAAGACGCGCTCGGCGTCCGCGGGAACGTCGAAGTCGTGGAAGTGTTCGCCTTTTACGCTCGAAAGGATGTTGAGTGCTGCGGCGGCCCCGTCGCCGACGGCGATGGCGGCCTGCCACTCCTCGGCGCGAACCATCGCGCCGGTCGCGTAGGCGCCGTCGACGCTCGTCTCCATCGAGACGCCGACCTCGACGGGTCCTTCCTCGGTCAGCTCGCAGCCCAGTTCCTCGGCGAGGTCGCGGTTCGCGCCCGTCGCGAGCACGACGTAGTCGGCCTCGTAGCTGCCCTCGTCGGTTTCGACTGCGAAGCCGTCGCCGGACTCGTCGACTGCGGTCACTTCCTCGTCCTGCCGGCGGTCGGCACCGAAGTCGTCGACCTGCTGGCGGGCCGTCGTCATGAACTCGCTGCCGCCGACCGAACCGATCCCGAGGTAGTTGAACAGGTGCGCTTTGTGCATCCACGTCCCGTCGCTGTCGAAGACCGTCGTCTCGAGGCCGTTCTTCGCGGTGAACAGCGCCGCACTCAGTCCGGCGGGGCCGCCGCCGACAACGATTACGCTCGCATCGTCCGCAGTCGTTTCGTCGCTCATGTAGTTACACTATGTTACCGCAGAGATATCAATCTAGCAGCAACCCCGAAGCAACCACGTAACACTGGTGTCAGTGGCCTGGAGACCGCCAGTGGAACCGGATCAGAAAACGGCGACGTTCGGGGAACGCGGCCCGCTCACACTGTAACTGGCTGTCACGGCCTGCGCGCGCAGGCTCAACCCCTTCGCGTAAGTCGAGCCTACGACCGTATCCACAGGAGAACGATCGGTGGACGGCGCGGTGGCGATTACCCGATCGGCGTTCAATCGCCGACCTCCGTTCGCCAGTCACGGCCCGGTGACGGCTTGCTCGAGGGCCATTCACTACGCTCCGACAGACTCATCCATGAACACCAGCCTCGAGGTGGAGTACTGGGTCGTCGATACGGACGGCGATCTGGTCGCACCCGATACACTGCTCGACGTTTCGGATCAGGTCGATCCGGAGTTCGTCGAGCCGATGCTCGAGATCAAGACAACCCCCTGCGAATCGATGATCGAGCTCCGCGAGGAGCTCCGCGGCCGGATCGGCCGCGTCGTCGACGCGGCACGCGAGCGAGACAAGCGGCTCGTCCCGCTCGCAACGCCGCTGTACGCCTCCCCCGACGAGATCCCCTACCGCGAGAAAGAGAGCACCGACCTCCAGCGCCGGATCGTCGGACCGGCCTTCGACGACGCCCGCGTCTGTGCCGGAACGCACGTCCACTTCGAGCAGTCGAACGTCGCCGCCCAGCTCAACGCCCTGACCGCGATCGACCCGGCCTTCTCGCTGGTCAACAGCTCGTCGCACTACCACGGCGAACGCATCCTCGAGTGCGCCCGCCCGTTCCTCTACCGACGCTCGTGTTACGAGGCCTGTCCCGAACAGGGACAGCTCCAACCATACGTCGACAGCGTCGCCGAGTGGGAGCGGCGGCTCGAGGACGCCTATCGGTCGTTTCGCGAACGCGCGATAGAGCGCGGCGTCGACCCGGAGACGTTCGACGACGAGTTTGAGCCCTACGACGCGGTCTGGAACCCGGTCCGACTGCGAAAAGCGATGCCGACGGTTGAGTGGCGCTCGCCCGACGCGGCGCTGCCGAGTCAGGTACTCCGACTCGCAGCGGAGGTACGTTCGGTCGTCACTCGCGCGGACACCCGCGGGACGGTCGTCGACGATTCCGGCAGCCCCACGGAGTCGGACGCGATCATCGATTCGAACGCGGCTGGCGAACCGGTCCACCTCCCCGCCTTCGACGCCGTCGAGTCGATCACCGACGCGGCCATCCGCGACGGTCTCGACGACTCGGAAGTCCGCCGCTATCTGCGCGGGCTCGGGTTCACGCCCTCGGCGTACGACCCGCTCGCCGACCGCGCGACCGACTCGCGGATCACCGGCCGTCGCGCGAAGCGGCTCCGACTCCGTGCCGCCGACCGACTCGAGGCCGACCTCGAGCACGCCGCGTCTGACGGATCTAGATCGGCCCGAGGGCGAGTACCGTCGGAACGATGACGACGGCGATTCCCTGACGGAGCGTCAGCCCGCGGGCGACCGCGAGGGCGTGAGCCCAGAGGTAGCCCGACCAGAGCGTACAGCCGACGCCGACGGCGGCCACCGCGGCGAACAGCGGATCGAACGAGGGCGGGAACGCGTAGATTCGAGCGGGCACCGTCACGCCGAGTCTCCAGATCTCCGTCGGGTTCGCCGGGAAGGCGACCGCGAGGACGGCGACCGCGACGACGTTCGCGACCAGTTGCGGCGCGAACCCCCAGGCGACGAGCGCGGCGGTGTTGCCGAATCCACGTTCGTCCGCGACCGGCCACGAGAGCAGGTAAAACAGCGCCGTAAACGCGAGCCAGACCAGCATCGGTCCGACGAGCAGCACCGCGAGAAGGACGCCGACGACGCCGGGCAGGGAGACGCCCCAGTCGGCGGTGGCGTATCGGATCGGCGGAAACGCGTCGAAGACCGCCTCGTCGGGGATCATCGGGGACCGGAGTAGCGAGAGGACCGGCCCGAACACCCCGAGACAGGTGAACGCGACAGCCGCGAGCACGCCGGCCGACGCCGCTGCAGACGGCGACGCGGTCTCGAAAAACGCCGCGGGATCGGCGACGAGGAGCCACAGTCGACTACGCATACCTGTCGGCTCGTCGTGCCAACCACTCAACGGTTCCGACTCGAGGGGCCGGCCGCGGCGGGACGATCGGTGGCTACCGAACCGGCGAGCCGTCGCGGTCCGATCGACGCCGCTCGAGCCACTGCCCGCCCGTCCGAAGGGGGCTCGGTATCTCGTCGCCGAACGACCACCGCGCCGCCTCGGTCCCGCAGGGGTTGCCCATCGCGAACTCGACCGTCGGCGAACCGCCCTCGAACACCGCCGCGCTCGCGGTCGTCAACTGACCGAAGGCGTGTTCGTCGGTCTCCGGTTCGGGATGCCGACAGATCGAGTCGTTTCCGGGTCCGTGTGCGTGATCCCGCGCGATCCGCCAGAGGTACTCGCGGTCGATCTCGTCACCCACGTCTGCGAGCAGTTCCGCTGCCCGCTTCCGCCGGCATCGCGAACTCTCCGTCGCGTCCGAACGCGACAGCACGAAGTGGTTCGTTCGGACGACGCCGCCGTCGTCGTCGACCGCGATACGTTCTTCGAGGGGGTTCACCTCGAGCAACGCGGCCTCGTCTCCGTCGGCCAGAAACAGCGTCTGCGCCATCAACTGCCGCGTCGGGATCGACGCGAGCAGTTCGCGAGCCTCGTCGACGGTGGCGCACTCCTCGAGCACCCGCCGGACGACGGTGCCGTTCCGGTACTGCGCTTCGGGCTCGACGTCGTCCCTGTTGGCGTCGATGTAGGTGTTGGCCGCGACCAGCCCCTGATCGTTGACTCCCTTGTAGCACATGATCGTCCCGCAGGTGTCGACCGTGAGAAAGCCGTGATAGTCGTCGATCGACGGCTGCTCGATGATCGATTTGGGCCGGACGCCCCGTCCCGCGATGTCGCGGTTCTTGAGCACGAGCGGTCCCTCGCGGGCGGTCCGGGGCGGTGAGACGAGCGCGTTCGTACACCCGCGCGAGGGATCGGCCGCCGGCTCGTCGGCCAGTTCGTCACAGAGGTCGCTGTACGCGAACGCGTACGCTTCGTACACGTCGGGGTCGACGTCGAACGTCTCGGCCATCGCCTCGTAGGCTCGCACGTGCCGGTCCGGCATGCTCTCGCGACTCCGGCGCGAGTACTCGAGCAGCGGCTCGAGATCGACGCTCTCGGCGGCGATCAGCGACTCGAGTTCGCCGACGGCCCACTCGACGGCCGCACGCTCGGTCTCCGCTCGTCGACGCGCCTGGTCGGCGAACGTATCCGGTACCGACGGCGCGTCGGGTCCGGTGTAGGTGCTCGTCTCGTCCATGATCGGGCCGAATGGTCGGCGACGGTTGTATCGTCGGCCTGAAAGGGTAGCCCGCAACGGCGGCTGCCGCTTTACGTCCGGGCGAGCGACGACTCGAGAGCCGTACCGGCCGCTATCGAACGAGTGGGGTGTCAGGAAAGGGTGTACACAGTCGGCAGCGGGGATGGCGATCGTCGTGCGTGCGTGGCGATGATCGGTGCGTCCCCCGATCCCCTGTGATGCCATTGATCGGCTCTGCCGACGGTCTATATACCGTTAGTGGCCGACATTAGTGTATCGGAACTGATCAGACACCGATTACTTTCGGCTGCCGTCGGATCCGGTAACCGGGTCAGGCGAGCAGGAGCACGACCGGCTACTCCCACACCGACCTGACAACCGTTCATGCCTCAGTTCGAGCCGGCGATTTCACAGACGCATGAACCGATTCGTATTGAGATGTCAGCCACTGAGTAATGAAAGGGATCGGACTGTCGTCCAGCGAGATCGACTCGCGACTGACTGGTCTTCTGGTGCGACTGATACAGTCACCACGCTACCAGTTCATCGCGATCGACTCCGCTATTCGTATTCGCATAGAGATGTTCTTCGACCGATGGTCAGGTATCTACACCTGTTATCGGGTAGGTACGCGCGAGATTTCGTTCGCTCACGAGCATATTGTCGATTAGCATGAGAAAGACTTCGCCTGAACTGTAAAATCCATATCGCTTCGCGAAGCAACAAGAAAACCGCAAGACTGCACCGTTTCAAGCGGTTGCTGGAACCGGGATAGCACCCGCTGATTATCAGGTATGAAAGCGCTATCAATATTCGTGACTCTAACCTTCCCTTAAGTATATATGGGAGGGGTTCACTCGTTGCTGGTAACGCCGGACGATGACGGCTCGAGAAAGCGGGGAGGCAAGGTTGGTTCCAATCCCCCGATCCGCAGGCCTCGGTTCACCGAGGCTGTAAATAAGCTTTCTCACCGTTCACGCCCGGTGTCGATGAACAAGAGCCAAATATGGACTTGAAAAACTACAGCAAGAAATTGGTTGGTACAGATGATGAACGCGCAGTGTCACCCGTTATTGGCGTGATACTGATGGTTGCGATTACCGTCATTCTCGCGGCTGTCATTGCTGCGTTCGTCCTTGACATGGGGCAAGGTCAGAGTGCGAATGCCCAGGCCGGGATTCAGTTTGATCAAGGATCAAATAGTGTGGATGTCACAGTTAACTCAGTGGAACGTGCCGATTCGCTGGACATTCAGCAGGCAGGCTGTCAGCAAGGCACCAGCGATAATGTCACTGCCCTTGGTACCAGTGCTGGTGCTACAAAAACCGTCCACTGTAATGAGTCAGGGACGATCCAGGTGATCGGGACGTACGACGGTAGTGAGAACGTCATTACGACCTACGATTACGAACCATAATCATAATACCAAAATGGATTTAAAAGACTACAGCAGCAAGCTGGTAGGTACCGAAGAAGAGAGAGCCGTATCGCCCGTGATCGGCGTAATCCTCATGGTTGCAATTACGGTTATTCTTGCGGCCGTGATTGCAGCGTTCGTCCTTGACATGGGTCAGGGTCAGAGCGCGAACGCACAGGCCGGACTTCAGTTTAGTGAGAATACATCAAGTGATAATGTCACTATTACAGTGAACTCTGTAGAACGGGCTGATAGTCTTAGTATTAACGCCAGTGATTGCGGCGCATCTACCGACCCCTCCTTAGCTGCTAATGCAGGGGCTACGGCAGAGGTGAATTGTACCGGTGCAGGAACGATCCAAGTGATTGGAACGTACGACGGGAGTGATAACGTCATCACTTCCTACGAATACGACGGATAAGCAGTCCAACATTCGTTTTTCGCGGTTCAATCTCACTGTGACGAGATTACTCTAGTCCTCTACAACACAGCCATCGGGGATAATTTTCCCAATCGCGTTCTCGCAGGCTGATCGAAGTATTATGGCGCAGCATCACATCGTATCATCCGGAATCGCCAGACAGAATTGAGCCCCGTCTAGCGCAATGACGAACACGATTCACAAACGGCGTGAAATAAACCCCGACCCCCACGTTGTCTATCGAATCTGACCGTCCTGTGGAAGAACGGGCACGATGGGATTTGAACCCACGACCGTCGGATTAGAAGTCCGACGCTCTTTCCGGACTGAGCTACGTGCCCTCGAGTCCGAATCCACGACGGAACGGCATAAGCGGTGTGGATTTCGGGCCACAGCCCGCTCCACTCACTAGTACAGAACGCAGAGCGTCGCGAGACAGTGTACCCGATACCGACCGGCCGCGGAGAAAAGAGAAGCGTCCCTGAACGGCGTGAGCGGTGATCGTGACCGGCGTCAGAACTCGACCTCCGAATCGTCGCCGCTCTCGTTGTCGGTGCCCGACTCGTTGGTGGTCGGATCGGTCGTGGTTTCGTTCGTCTCGTTGGTGGACTCGTTGCCCATGCCACCGGTGTCGGACTCGTTGCCCATGCCACCGGTGTCGGACTCGTTGCTCCCGGAGTCGTCGGACTCGAGACCGTCGGTGCCGCCGGTATCGCCGCTCGAGTCGTCCGAACCGTCGCTCGAGGAGTCGTCTTCGGAGCCGCCACCGCCCGAACAGCCCGCCACTGCGGCGATCAGTCCGGTGCTAAGTCCGGCCGTGAGTCGACGCCTGGTGATTCGTTTGTCTGTCATAGTGCGGCACTCGAGCCCGCAACGGACTGGCATATAACGGCGAGAGTCCGTTTCGCGTATCAGTCAGGATTTGAGTCACTCGTTTCGAATTCGAACGTTTGAGGTTGGCGAGAGCGACCAGATCGATGCTTTTGGCCACGAGGAGGGAGGAATAGCACACCCATAAGCGGACTCGTCTGACCCAGGCGAATCGCGCTGATCTCGTCCGCAGAGAGACGATTACACCGATGCCGTCGCGAACGGGCTCCATCGTCGGGACTGCAACGGCGCAAAGACTGCCCTAAAACCGTTGTACAGGAACGGGAGTGACGACTCGAGGGGGTGGAGAGCGGCGATCGAAGCCGACGCGGCGGAGGCGCTGGACGACTGGCGAACAACAGCGCTTATGCACGTCTCGCCGGTACGTTCCCTCGATGCACGTCATCGGAACGGTGGGACTCCCCGGGAGCGGCAAGGGCGAGGCCGCCACCGTCGCACGCGAGGACGGGATCCCGGTGGTGACGATGGGCGACGTCGTCCGCCAGGAGACGGCCGATCGCGGCCTCGATCCCGCGAAGGATCACGGCACGGTCGCGCAGGCGCTGCGCGAGGAGAACGGCCCGGCGGCGATCGCCCAGCGGTCGCTGCCGATGATCGAGGATCGACTCGAGAACCACGAGACGGTGCTGGTCGACGGCCTCCGCTCGGACGTAGAGGTCGACGTCTTCGAGGAGGAGTTCGGCGACGCGTTTACGCTGGTCAGCATCGAGGCCCCCTTCGAGCTCCGCGCCGAGCGGATCGATGACCGCGGCCGAGACGCGAGCGAGGAAGACGGCGGCGAGGGGCTGGCCGCCCGCGACGAGCGCGAGCGCGGCTTCGGGATGGACGACGCGATGGAGCGGGCCGACGTGGTCGTCGAGAACACCGACTCGCTCGAGGCGTTCCGCGAGCGGATTCGGTCGATCATCCGGGAGGGAATCGACGACGGGAAACCCGCGGATCCGGAACTGGAACCATGAGCGAGGTTTACCGCGTCGACGTCGAGATCACGGCACCGGTCTACGACACGGAGGTCACGAGCCGCGTGATCGACGCCGTAGCGAACATTTTCCCCACCGCCGACATAGCGGAGGAGTTCGGCGAGGTGAGAGGCGAGGCCCACGCGCTCGATCACTTCTCGGATCTGCTCCACCGTCAGGAAATCCTCGACACCGCCCGTGGGGAGTTCTTCGCGAACCGCGAGGGTGACACCTTCTCCTTCGCGCTGAAAAAGCAGGCCGCCTTCGAGGATCGCGTGAACTTCTCGGTGGGCGAGCCCGACGAACTCGGCGAAATCTCGGTCCGCGTGCGGGTCGACGAGCCGACTCTCGAGGAGTACGTCGACCACATCGCGCCGCCGACCGAGGACGGCCGGCCGGTCGACGCCTGACACGGCGTCTGGTCCCGCATCGCCGCCTCTTCTCGTGGCCCGTGTCATTTGCCGGCTGTTCAGATCGGTCTGAAAGGGGACCGATACCGAACGTCGAACCTGACCCCAACGATTGTAGGCCTCGGTGGCGTACGGATATCAAATGCGCGACACGATACCCGTCACTGAGATCATGGTCGAGGACGTCGCCACCGCTGCACCGGACGCCACCGCAACCGAGGCGGCGACGCTGATGCGCGGCGAGGGCGTGAGTTCGGTGGTCGTCGTCCGAGACGGCGAACCCGTCGGCATCGTCACCGAGGGCGACTTCGCAACCGAACTCTGCGAGCGGGGGGACCTCGGCCACCTCGAGCTATCGGGGGTCATGTCGACTCCGTTGACGAGTATCGCGCCGACCGCCTCGATCGTCGACGCCGTCGAACTGTTGCGGTCGTCCGAAATCGAACACCTGCCCGTGGTCGAGGACGGCGACGATCACGGCACGCTCGCGGGCATCCTCACGACGACGGAGCTCTCATACTACGTGCCCCATCTCGCCCACAGACCGGATCACCACGAGGCCGAACCAGCGCGTCGGCGGGTTCGGTCCGACACGCTGTACGAGCGCGACGACTGGGAGTTCGAGTACCGCAGTGCGGACGAATCGACGGTCTCAGTGGGCGAAACCGCCCGATTCTCGAAGACGCTCTCCGAGGACGACGTCGAGGCCTTCGCGGAGGTGACCGGCGACACCAACCGGGTTCACCTCGACGCGGGCTACGCCGCCGAAACGCGGTTCGGCGAGCGGATCGTTCACGGCGTCCTCGCGAACGGACTCGTCAGCGCCGCGCTCGCCAGACTGCCGGGGCTGACGATCTACCTGTCCCAGGAGAGCAGTTTCCGCGCCCCGCTGTCGATCGACGAGCGCGCTACCGCCGTTTGCGAGGTCGTCGAGGACCTCGGCCGGGCGAAGTACCGGATCGAGACGACCGTGCTAGACGGCGACGACACTCCGGTCCTCGAGGGGGACGCGGTCGTCCTCGTCGACGAACTCCCGCCGACGGCGGCTCGCGAGCGCGACGCGACGGCGGTGCAGTAGGTCAGTTCGCACAGCTATTGACGTCGTCGAGGGCGTCTTCGCCGTCGTTTTTCCGACTTCTGGCGGTGACCGCGTCGCCGTCGGCTGCGGCCCCCGCGGCGTCGGCGAACGCCCCCGCTGCCGTCGTCAGATGTGTGGTCTGGCACGCCGCCGTCTCGAAGTACTGGACGAGTCCCTCGGGGGCCGACCCGGTCCCGTTCTCGAGATTCGTCTGTGCATCCGCAAACGTCGACTCGGCGGTGGCGAACTCGCTCTGGGCCGCCGCGTACTCACCGTTCTCGAACTTCGTCCGCCCTGCCTCGAGCGCGCCGTAGCCCGACTCGGTGTCGAGCGTCGAGTCGTAGGCCGCCGCGAGCGTCTCGAGCGAACCGACGGCGGTGCCGAGGGCGCTCACCCCCTCCTCGAGATCCGCGAGATCGACCCCGGTCAGGTCGCTGAGTCGGTCCCCGTCGATGTCTCCGATCGTCGTCTCCGCCTGCTCGAACCGCTCGTGGGCCGACGAGATCTCGGCATACCGGTCGTCGACCGTCTCGTTCGCCGTCTCGAGGTCGCCCTGTTCCTCGATCGCCGTCGTGACGGTGTCGATGTCGTCGGCGATCGTCTCGTCGGTGACGGTAGCGGTCACCGCGACCAGCCCCTCGAGAGCGTCGGCGTACGACCGGAGCGTCTCGATATCCGCCTGCCGGTCCTCGCCCAGTTCGGACTCGGCGGTCTCGAGATGGTCGCGCGCCTCCGAAATCTTGGTCCGCGGCTCCGAGGGGTCGAACTCGACGTTTTCGGGGTCCTCGAGCGAGAGTTCGTTCAGCGACTGGGCGGCCTCGTTCAGTTTGCCGGCGGCGCGGTCGAGCGCGCGAACGCCGGCGCGACTACCGACGTCGGCGTCGCCGTTGCCGCCGTCCGATCCGGTGAGGTCGCCGAGACAACCGGCACCGGCCGCGAGAAGAGCGGTCGTTGCGCCGGCCGCGCCGGCGCGAGTCAGATACTGTCGACGGTTCATTGTTACTCGAGAGTTCGTCTAGAGATCCATTAACGTAGCGGCAGCGCGAATGTCAGTCGAATCGGTGACGACCGCGTGAAATAGCGCGAGAGAATCGAAGAGCGTGGGCGGACGGGCGAGGGAGTTACCCGAACGGACCCATCCCGCCCATGCCACCGCCGCCACCGCCGCCCTGTTGCATCTGCTTCATCATGCGCTGCATCTCCTGGTCGGAGCCCATGCCCTGGAACTGCTTGATGGTGCGTTCCATCATCTTGTACTGCTGGAGCAGTTCCCGGACCTCTTCCTCGCTCGTGCCGGAGCCGCGAGCGATGCGCTCGATCTGGCTCGCGCCGATGGCCTTCGGGTACTCCTTTTCGGCGTCGGTCATCGAGTCCATGATCACGCTGAAGGTGCGCATCCGCTCCTGCGTGACGTCCATCGCGTCGTCGGGGAGCTGGTCCTTGATCCCGCCGCCGAAGCCGGGGATCATGTCCATCACCTGGTCGAGCGGCCCCATGTTGTTCATCGCCTCCATCTGCTTTTGCATGTCGTTCAGGGTGAACTGGCCCTGTAGCATGTCCTCCGGATCCCAGTCCTCCTCCTCGATGTCGGTCTGCTGCATGGCGCGCTCGACGCGCTCGGCGAGCTGCGAGAGGTCGCCCATGCCGAGCAGCCGCGAGATGAAACCGTCTGGCTCGAAGCGCTCGATGTCCTGGACCTCCTCGCCGGTCCCGAGGAAGGCGATCGAGGAGTCGGTCTGGTCGACTGCGGTCAGCGCACCGCCACCCTTCGCGGTCCCGTCTAACTTCGTGATGACGACGCCGTCGATCCCGATCGACTCGTCGAACTGCTGGGCCTGATCTTTCGCCCCCTGCCCGATCGCGGCGTCGAGCACGAGCAGCGACGTGTCGGGGTCGACTACGTCCTCGATCTGCTCGATTTCGTCGATCAGGTCGTCCTCGAGCGCGTGGCGACCGGCCGTGTCCACGATGTGCACGTCGGCCTCGCTGGTCTCCTCGAGGCCCTTGCGGGCGATCTCGACGGGGTCGTCGTTGTCCGGGTTCCCGTAGAAATCGACCTCCGCGCGCTCGGCCATCTCTTCGGCTTGCTGGTAGGCACCGGGCCGGAAGGTGTCGGTCTGGATGACCGCCGGGCGAAGCCCCTTCGTCGAGAACCACCAGGCCATCTTCGCGGCGGAGGTCGTCTTCCCGGACCCCTGCAGCCCGGCGAGCAGGATGGTCTGTTCCTCGAGGGGCAGCTCGGTCGAGTCGCCGATGAGATCGACCAGTTCCTCGTAGACGATGCGGAGGACGAAGTCCCGCGCGGGGGTGCCGGCGGGTGGTTCCTCTTCGAGTGCGCGTTCCTTGATGTTGTCCGAGAGCTCCATCACGAGCGAGACGTCGACGTCGGCGGAGAGCAAGGAGCGCTGGATCTCCTTGACGATCTCCTCGACGTCTTCCTCGCTGAGCCGCGACTTCCCGCGGAGCTTGTCGAGGGTGCCCCGCAGAGAACTCCCGAGATCGTCGAGTACCATTTGCACCGTCTACGGGGCGATGGCGTTAAAGGCTTTTTCTACGTTCGACACGCGAATGCCGGTTCGATCGCTCGACGCACCGCCGGCGTCCCGACTCGGGCGATCGATCGCACGACCTCGGCCGACGACGCGACGGCCCCTCGAGCGGCGTCGGTGGGTATTTCCCTCGACCGCGACAACCCTCGCGTATGAGTTCGGACGCAGACGTCGACCCCTCGGAGTACGAGGCCCTCGAGGACGCGAACGTGACGATGCGACAGAACGAGCACGGGCTCCACATCGCCGACGACGAGGTGACCGGCGTCTCGAGTCAGGGACAGACGCCCGAAGAGGCGCTGGCGAACCTCGCGGCGGCGGTCGAGTCCTATAGGGAAGCGACGGACGACGATCCGGGCGACGACTGGCTCTGAGGGGCAGCCGCGGCGGCGATTTCGGCGGACGGGGAACGAGCCGTTTCGGTGCGAATAGCAGGCTCCAATTTTACGCGGTCGTCCGTGGTCGAGACCGGTATGGACGAGTACGACATCGTCGTCGTCGGCGGCGGATCGGGAAGCCAGGTCGCCACCGCGGCGGCCCGACAGGGGCTCGTGGCGGCCGTGATCGAACCGGGCCCGCTCGGCGGAGCCTGCGTGACGCGGGGCTGTGTCCCCTCGAAGGCGCTCATCCACCGGGCGGATATCGTCCACGAACTGCGACGGGCCGACGAGTTCGGCGTCCGCGCCGAGCTGGCCGCGGTCGACTACGACGAGATCACGTCGTCGATTCACGACACGGTCTTCGAGAAGGCGGACAATCAGGCCTCGAGCTTCCGAGACAGCGAGAACGTCACCCTCTACCGCGGCGAAGGGCGGTTCGTCGATGACCGCACGCTCGCGGTCGAGCCGGCCGGAGACGGTGCGGACGGTGGGACAGCGGACAGCGGAGACGGCGGCCGGGTACGCGGCGACACCGTCGTCATCGCCGTCGGGAGCCGGCCGATGATCCCGCCGATCGACGGCCTCGAGGACGTCGACTTCCTCACGAGCGACGACGCCCTCTTCCTCGACGACCGGCCCGACGAACTCGTCGTCGTCGGCGGGGGCTACATCGGTACCGAACTGGGCTACTTCTTCGGCGCGCTCGGTACCACTGTCTCGATCGTCGGCCGCAGCGACCTGCTCGTCCCCCGGGAAGACGCCGACGTGAGCGCCGCCGTTACCGAGTCGCTCGAGGCCTACTGCGACATCTACACCGGCTACGAAGCGGCGTCGGTCGACCGAAGCGAGTCCGGCGGCGTCACCGTAATCGCCGACCCTGCGGACGACGAAAGCGACGCCGACGCAGTCGAGTTCGCCGGTGACGACCTCCTGCTGGCGACCGGTCGCCGACCCAACACCGACACGCTCGACCTCGAGAAAACCGGCGTCGAAACGGACGACGACGGGTACGTCGAGACCGACGATCGGCTCGAGACGACCGCGGACGGGGTCTGGGCGCTCGGCGATGTGCTCGGCACACAGCCGTTCAAGCACGCGGCCGACTACGAGTCCGAAGTCGTCGCCGCGAACGTGCTGGAGGACAGCGAGGCGCCACGCGCCTCGGACAGTCGAGCGGCAGCGCCGCGAGACGACGCGGGGCGAGAAGTCGACTACCGGACCATGCCCCACGCGATCTTCACCAGCCCGCGGGTCGCGAGCGTCGGACAGACGGAAGCGGAACTCGAGGACGAGGGCCGCGAGTACGAGACTGTGACCGAGCCCTACGGGGCCGCGCCGCTGGGGATGATCCTCGAGGCCGACGATGGCTTCGTGAAGGCGATCGCCGCGCCGGACGGCGAGATTCTGGGCTGTCACATCGTCGGCCCGCAGGCCGCAACGTTGCTCCACGAGGTCGTCGTCGCGATGGACAGCGCCGACGGGACCGTCGACGACGTCGCGGGGCCGGTCCACGTTCATCCGGCGTTGAACGAGGTCGTTTATTCGGCGTTCGACGACCTCTCCGACGCGACGTACTCGACGGCGCCGGACTGGCGGGACGTGAGCGACGGGTAGCTTATCAGCTTCAAGCCCGTGACCGTAGCAAATGGCCGAGCGACCGGACTCGCCCGGGCCGCAGGACGGTGACGCCGCGAGAGCGGTCTACGGGCGCATCACCGACGCCGTTTTCGCAGTCGACGAGGAGTGGCGGCTGACGTTCTGCAACGAACGGACCGAGCGGTTGCTCGAGCGGCCCGAGGCGGAGGTGCTCGGGACGGTCGTCTGGGAGGCCGTGCCCGACGCGATCGGCTCAGCGCGCCGCGACGAGTACGAGCGAGCGATGCGGACGCAGGAACCGGCCTCGTTCGAGGTCGTTGCCGAGTCGCTCGCCGCCCGCCTCGACGGTCGTGCGTATCCCTCCGAAACGGGACTGACGGTCTCGATACGTGTCGACACCGAGCGCACGCGCCGGACGGCACAGTTCCGAGACCGCGAACGAGCGCTGCAGGACGCCTACGAAGTGATCGCGGATCCCGACCGGCCGTTCGCCGATCAGATCGAGGCGCTGCTGAGCGTCGTCCGAGACACGATCGGCACGGACTACGCGACGTTGTCCTGCGTCCACGAAGACGCGGACGAGTACATCTTCGAGGCCGTCGACGCGCCCGTCGACGCCGACCTCGCGGCGGGCGACACCACCGCGCTGTCCGCGACGAACTGCGAGCGCGTCGTCGACACCGAACGGACGCTGGTCCTCGAGGACGTCGATGCGGACGCGCCCGAACTCGCCGACCGAGCGGGGAACGCCGAGTGGGGGATTTCCTGCTATCTCGGCACGCCGGTCTCGGTCGGCGACGACGTGTACGGCACGTTCTGTTTCTACGACATGGAGGCGCGAGCCGAGGAGTTCTCCGACTGGGAGGTCACGTTCGTCGAACTACTCGGCAACTGGGTGAGCGCCGAACTCGAGCGCCAACAGTACGAACGCGAACTCGAGGCGTCGAACGAACGGCTCGAGCAGTTCGCGTACACCGTCTCCCACGATCTCAAAGAACCGCTGCGGATGGTCACCAGTTACCTCTCGCTCGTCGAGGATCGCTACGAGGACGACCTCGATTCCGACGGCGAGGAGTTCATCGCGTACGCCGTCGACGGGGCCGAGCGCATGCGCGAGATGATCGACGGCCTCCTCGAGTACTCCCGGATCGAGACGCAGGGCGATCCCTTCGAGCCCGTCGATCTCGACGCCGTGCTCGAGGACGTCCGGCGGGATCTGCGGCTCAGACTCGACGAAACCGATGCGACCCTCTCGAGCGAGTCGTTGCCTCGCGTCGAGGGCGACCCGGACCAGCTCCGGCAGGTGTTCCAGAACCTGCTGTCGAACGCGCTCACGTACAGCGGCGACGAGCCCCCGAAGATCGACATCGGGGCGCAACGGGACGGCGCCAAGTGGATCGTCTCGGTCGCGGACGAGGGGATCGGCATCGATCCCGACGACGAAGAACGCATCTTCGACGTGTTCGAGCGACTCCACAGCCACGAGGAACACGCCGGAACCGGGATCGGCCTCGCGCTCTGTCGACGTATCGTCGAGCGCCACGACGGCGACATCTGGGTCGACACAGAGCCCGGTGAGGGCGCGACGTTTCGATTCACGCTCCCGGCCGTCGACGGGGACGAAGCCTGACGAACATCGGGTCGTCGACGGCTGTCGTCGGATTCGTCGCTATCTCGAATCGGACCGAACAACCGTGAACGGGACGGTGTACTGCTCGAACCCGGTATCGAAGACGGCCGTTCGATCGCCCGGCGCCGCGTCCTCGCTGATCGTCACGTACGTCGCGTAGCTGGCGAACGTGCCGCTGTCGACGCGCTCCGAGAACACCTTCGGGGACGCGTCGGGAACGTCGAAGACGCCGTTGAACGGTCCTGGTCCGCCCTTGTTCCAGACGCGGACGTCGAGTCCCATGAACGCCCCCGGTCGGATCTCCGCGTCGGCGTCGAACGAGACGTTCGTGAAGCGAGGCGGGTTCGCCAGTCGGTCGAGGACATCGCGATAGATCGGCTTCGATTCGCCGCCGACCAGCACGGTCCCGCTCTCGGCCGCCACGTCGCGCGGGACCGCGAACCCGATGTCGAGTCGGCCGTCCGCCGTCGCGGTGAACGAACTGGCGTATTCGGTCCCATCCAATCGGAGGGCGACATCGCTCGCTTCGACCGCCGATGCGCCGACCGTGACGACGACGTACTGGCGACCGTCGGTCGCGAGGACCTCGGGCCGTCGCTCATCGGTCGCCGGACGGACGTACTGGAGCGTCGCCGACATCCCCTCGAGTTCCACCGACGCGTCCGCGTCCGCACCCGCGTCCGGGTTCTCGTCAGTCTCGTTGGACGGCGACTCGTCGGTGCTCGAGGACGAACAGCCCGCGAGCGCGCTCGCGCCGGCGGTTGCGAGGAGAAACCGACGCCGGCCGATAGCCGCGTTCATGACACCCGATTCGTGTCGATGCTCATCAACGTACGGGATGACGACAGGACCGTAGCTCGCTCGTCCGTGGGATTACTCGTCGACCGGACCGCTCTCGACTTCGCCGTCGTTGGCGAGCCACTCCGTCAGGCTCCCCTCGTAGAAGGCGACGTTCTCGTAGCCCAGCGCTTTCAGGACGACGTAGGTGTGGCTGATCCGCCGGGCCGTGTTACAGTAGAGGACGATCTCGCGGTCCGGGGTGATCCCGTGATCGGCGAGCAGTTCCTCGAGTTCGGCCTCGGGTTTCAGCCGCCGCGTCTCGTCGTCGACGACCTCGCGCCAGTCGAACCGCACCGCGCCGGACAGGCGGGCCTCCTCGAACTCGTCTCGCTCGCGCGTGTCGACGAAGACGGCGTCGCGCTCGAGGGCGTCCGCGACGGCGTCGTAGCCGACCAGCGGACTCTCTTCGGGGGCCAGCGGATCGGGCTCGTAGTCCGTCGGTTCGATCTCGGGCTCGTCGCTCGTGGTTTCGTGCTCTCGGTTCCACGCGCTGTAATCGCCGTCGAGCAGGCGAACGTCGTCGTGGCCGTACTCGAGAGCGGTGAGGACGAAGCGGGCGGCGAAGACGCCGTGGGTGTCGTCGTAGACGACGATCGTGTCGTCGGGCTCGATCCCCGCCTCCCCGAGCAGATCGGCGAAGGCGTCGGCACCAGGCAGGGTGCCCCGATCCACGTCGCTCTCGTCGCGGTAGCTGTCGAACGGAATGCTCACCGCGCCGGGGATGTGGCCGATGCCGTCGTACTCCCAGGCGTCCCTGACGTCGACGATGCGCACGGCGGGGTCGTCCAGACGCGATGCGAGCCAGTCGGGGGAGACGACGACGGTTTCGTCCATTAGAGGACGCCTACGAAACCCAAGCCCGAGTACGCACCGGTTTCGCGTCGAATTGCGCCTACCGGGACAGTGGCAATGCTTGCTGGTGTCCGGTGAGAAATCTGACCGGTATAGTCCGCTATGTATCGAACGAGCCCCGTCATCGGCCGATTCGACCGCGAAATCGACGGACGCGGCGCTCGAGCGCCGAGAGAAGCGGCAAGTATGTCCGACAGGATCGACCGGTGACCGAATTGACCGGTTAAGAAGTCCCTTTGTGTGTCGCCATTGAACGGCTGTGTATGGCAAGCGACTACGCCAACGACGTACTCGTCACGGCCGACTGGGTCGAGGAGCGACTCGACGACTTCCAGGACGACGACTCCGACCTCCGGCTGGTCGAGGTCGACGTCGACACGGAAGCCTACGAGGAAGAGCACGCCCCCGGCGCGATCGGATTCAACTGGGAGACGCAGCTCCAGGACCAGACCCAGCGTGACATCCTCGAGAAAGAGGACTTCGAGGACCTGCTCGGCAGCCACGGCATCAGCGAGGACGACACGGTCGTCCTCTACGGCGACAACTCCAACTGGTTCGCCGCCTACGCCTACTGGCAGTTCAAGTACTACGGCCACGACGACGCCAAGCTGCTCGACGGCGGCCGCGAGTACTGGCTCGAGAACGACTACCCGACCACCGACGAGGAGCCGGGCTTCTCCGAGACCGAGTACGACGCCGCCGGCCCGCGCGAGAGCATCCGCGCCTACCGCGAAGACGTCGAGAAAGCGATCGAGCGCGGCGTTCCGCTCGTCGACGTCCGCTCGCCCGAGGAGTACTCCGGCGAGGTCCTCGCGCCCCCGGGACTCCAAGAGACCGCCCAGCGCGGCGGCCACATCCCCGGCGCGAAGAACATCTCGTGGGCCGCCGTGACTAACGACGACGGCACGTTCAAGACCCGCGACGAACTCGAAGAGCTCTACGCCGACGAGGACATCGACGGCGACGAGACGACCGTCGCCTACTGCCGCATCGGCGAGCGCTCGTCGGTCGCCTGGTTCGCCCTGCACGAACTGCTCGGTTACGACGACACCGTCAACTACGACGGCTCCTGGACCGAGTGGGGCAACTTGGTCAACGCCCCGATTGAAAAGGGCAACTGAGCGACATAGCGCACTACCGAACGAACAATTTTATCGCACCCGTTTTCGTCGTATCCGCAGAAAGAGCGCCAGCGGCGCGACGGGGACCGTACGTCTTCCAACCGACTACGGTTCGTAGACGTGATCCGACGCGATGTCGTCCGGTCCGACGACCTCGAGGTCGCCGGCCGACGCGGCGTCTGCGAGGTACGACATCGTCTCCTCGAACGCCGCGCCCGTCTCGCCCGAGAGGTCCGGATAGGAAAGCGTCGTGATCGTCCGGTACTGTGCCGTTTGGTCGATCAATTGCTTTGCCTCGTCGGCCGACGGCCCGACTGCACGCGGCGCGAGCGCCGGGTTCAGCAGATCGGCGTGGCCGGCGTAGCCGCCGACGAAGCCGAGGTCGTGGTGTTCCTCGACGAGGGTCATCGTCGTCTCGTCGTACCGGTTGAGCGGGTGGGCGAAGTAGCTCGCGCCGTCTCCGAACCCGTTGCTCTCGAGCCAATCGATCGCACCCCGGATCTCGCGTCGCTGGTCGGACTCGCTCTGGCCGACGAGGCCGCTGCCCGTTCGGCCCTGACTGGCGATCGTCCAGCCCTCGCTCGAGAGGGTCTCTAACTGGTCCGTACTGAGGTACCCCTCGCGGCCGACGTAGTTCGTCGGGACGAACGCCGTCGCGGGGAAGCCGTGATCGGACAGCGTCGACCGAGCCCGGGTGTAGGCGGTTTCCGTGCCGTCGTCGAACTGGATGAGGACTTTGCCCGTCTCCGGCCGGGGGACGAAGTGGAGGTCGTCACACCAGACCGTCGCCGGATCGCCCTCTCCGACCCACGCCGAGATCTTGACGTGGACGATCTCGCTCAGATCAGGCTCGCCGTCGGTCCTGACGACGCTCGGATTCTGATGGAGCAACGGCAGCCCCGACCTGACCTCCGTCTGGAGGAGTAGTCGATTTCCGCCGGTGTCGGTGAGCTGAACGAACGGACTGACGTCCTGCTCGGACGCCAGCGCCAGCGCGGGGAACTCGCTCGAGAGGTCCCGCGGCGTGTCGAATCGGCGTTTGATCATCACCCGCGTCTCGGCTTCGGTCGCCTCCATGCGGCCGGACTGGTCGCCGACGTACGCCCGGTCGGTGTCGAGTTCCAGCGAGCCCTCCATCACCTCCCACATCGAGAGGTCGTCGAACTGATCGAACGAGCCGGCTTCTTCGTCGACCGTCTCCTGTGGGTCGTCGGTCGCGGTGTTCCCGTCGTCGTCGGACGAACTCGAATCGCTCGGGGCGGAGCAGCCGCCGAGGGTCGCCGCAGCAGCCGTCACGAGATACGCTCGTCGTTTCATTCTGACGGACGACATTCCGACGATCGATTTTGTTATGTCGCCGTTGGAGTTCAATTCGCGAACAGAAGCCGCCACCTATCGCCCGCCGCCGCGGGAACGACGGGCGCCTCGGCGGTCGTCGTCGCGATAGACATAACTCGAGCCCTCCCGAAGGACTCGCCATGACCGATCCGGACACGTTCGTCGAGACCGTCAGCGAAGAGAACCAGACCGCGCTCTCGCGACTCGGCTCCTCGAAGTCGCTGTACGCGGACACCGGCGGCGATATCGACACCGAGCCCGTCCTCGAGGCGACCGCCGACGCCGAGTACGCCGCCTGGCAGACCTTCCTCGAGTGGGCCGACGACGAGGCCGACGACGAGGTACGCGCGGCCTTCGAGGCCACGGCCGAGGAAGAGCAGGACCACTACGAGACCGTCGACGGGAAGCTCGACGACGAGTACGAACCCGACGAGGTCCCGAACCTCCACGAGTATCTACGCGACCGCGAGGACACCACCGAGCGCGTCGGCGCGTTCATCGGCCGCATCCTCGCGAGCCAGCGTTCGAAAGATCAGGTCGTCGGCTACTTCGTCGGCGACGCTGACCCCCAGACCGCCAGCCTGTTCCGCGGCTTCGGCGAGGACCTGGACGACCAGCTCGAGCGCGCCAAAGAACTCCTCACCGACGTCTGCGAGACCGACGAGGACTGGGAGCGCGCCCAGGAGGCCGCCACCGGCGCGATCCAGGCCGCCTACGACGAGTACGTCGAGACGCTCGAGGGGATGGGCGCGAACCCGAAGCCCGTCTGCTGAGCGGAGATCGACTGGTTCGCGGTGGAAGGGGCCAGTTCGTGTCGGCCGGTGTGGCGTTCTCCGACTCGTTTCTGACCGATCGACCGACTGCAGTGGCGCGTGCTGTGCAGCGGTTCGCCGACGGCGAACCGTCTGCTCGACGCCGCGCGAGGTCTTCGCGAGCCTGCGAGCGAAGTCGTTCGAGACGGCAAAGCCGTCTCGTGATGCCGAAAACGCGTCGCGTTTTCGAGCAGCTCGGAAGACGCGACGCGTCTTCCGGTGGACGAGTGAGTGAGTACCGCGAACGAGCGAGTCGGGTGGGGAGGACGTGGCGACGCCGTGTCACCACGAGAGTGGGACGTGTTTTTCCCCGCACCTTCGCGAACGTACTGGCAGAGAACCTCCGATACGCCGCGGATCGAGCCTCCGACCGACTCCTCGGATCGTCGCTCGACTACCGCTCTCGACCGGCGAAAAAACCACAGCCCGCGAAACCGCCGCTATCCCTAAACGCCCTCGACCGTCTCTCGGAACGCGCTGATCGACTCGAGGGCGTCCTCGAGGTTCGACGCGACGTCGCCGCCCTCCTCGTCGGCGATGTCGTTCAGGATGTGTTCGTGGCGCGCGAGTTGGCCGTGGTCCGGCCCGCGGTCGGCACCGGCGTAGTCGGCGAACTTGTCCGCCTGGTTCTGCAGTCGCTCCTGTGCCTCGTCGTCGGACGCGGCGTCGGCCGCCTGTTCGATCGACTGGGCCGCGTTTTCGAGTTCTTCTCGAGCCATAGTTCACCGTTCGCCCGGGGGTATGAAAACGGTTTCAATACGTTCCGGCCAGCGGGAATACCAGCGACGGTGACGCGTTCCGGTCGGCCCCCTCAGAGGACGCCCTCGAGGCGGCCCTCGAGGTCGAGACCGGTGGCGACGTCGCCGGTCACGCCGTAGACGGCGTCGCGGAAGTTCGTCCGGTAGCTGCCCGGCCCCGCGTACTCGAGGTCGGCCGCCCGCTCGCCGGCGATTCCGAACGCGAGCGTGCCGTGGACGGCCGCGGCGTGGGTGTCCTCGAGGGCGGCACAGAAGGTGGCGACCGTCGCGCCGAGCATACAACCGGTTCCGACGACCTCGCCGAGCATCTCGTGGCCCGCGGCGACGCGAACCGCGCCGTCTTCGTCCGCGACGACGTCGTCGACGCCCGAGGCGACGACGGTTGTGTCGGTCGATTCGGCGAGCGAACGGGCGGTCCGCTCGATCTCCTCGTAGTCGCCGACTGATTCGACGCCCTTCACTTCGGCTTCGACGCCGGTGAGGGCGGCGATCTCGCCGTAGTTGCCCTTGATGACGGTGAAGTCGACCTCCGAGAGGAGGCTCTCGGCGACCGCCTGCCTCGAGGGCGTCGAGCCGACGCCGACTGGATCGAGAACGACCGGGATCCCGCGTTCGTTGGCTTTTCGGCCGGCCTCGTGCATGGCCTCGACGCGGCCGTCGGGCACCTGGCCGATGTTGATCAGCACCGCTCGCGCGAGGTCGGCCATCTCGCCGGCGTCGCCGAAGGAGTCGGCCATCACCGGCAGTCCGCCCCAGTGCAGCGTCACGTTCGCCACGTCGTTGATCGTCACCGTGTTCGTCAGGTGCTGGACGAGCGGCTCCGCTTCCCGGACCGTCCGGACCGAGTCCGCGAGGTCCGCGGCGGCGATGTCAGTGACACTCATTCGTCTCCACCTCCGTGGTCGATGGCCTTCGAGGTTTCGACGGCCGCCGCGAGCGCCTCCGTCGCGGCTCGCGGATCCGGGGCCGCCGTGATCTCGCTGACGACGGCCACGCCGGCCGCGCCGGCTTCGACGACCGGCCCGGCGTTGTCGGCCGTGATGCCGCCGATGCCGACGACCGGAATCGAGACCGCGTCGGCGATCGCGGCGATCCGCTCGGGGCCGATCCCGTCCTTGTCGTCGTCCACGTCCTTCGACGATGTGCCGTAGACCGCACCGACGCCGAGGTAGTCCGCTCCCTCGGCTTCCGCTTCCCGAGCTTCGGCGACCGTCGAGGTCGAGCAACCCACGATCGCGTCCGGCCCGAGCAGGTCGCGGGCGACCGCGACCGGCAGGTCCGACTGACCGACGTGGACGCCGTCGGCGTCGATCGCCTGCGCGATATCGATCCGATCGTTGACGATCAGGTCGACGCCCGCCGCGACCGTCACCTCGCGCAGTTCGTGCCCGAGTTCGTATCGTGAGCGGGCGCTCGAGTCTTTCTCGCGCAACTGGACGGCGTCGACGCCGCCGTCGATGGCCGCCCGGACGATCTCGGGGGTCGATCGGTCGCCCGACAGCGATGCCTGCGTGACGAGATAGGTCCGCCAGCTCGAGGGATTCATGCGAGATACCAGCCGGTAGTCGCGGAAATCGGCTTCGGTCGGCGGCGGTTGCGACCGATTCAGGAACGCTCGAGCGACCGCTCGCCCGACCGCACGAGCGACTCCCAGTCGGCGTCCTCGCGGACCGCCGGAAACGGGCGCGGGCGGTCGGGCTCGCTCCGCTTCTCGGCGAGCGGTCGCCGCCACCAGGCCACGTCTCGCCACTCGCCTTCCGCGTAGCCGATCCCCGGGAAGTCGACCAGTCGTTCGAACCCCATCTTCTCGTGGAACCGCTCCGTTTCGGGGTTCGGAACCGTCGTCACGGCGTATGCGTCGCGGATCCCCTGGCGCTCGAGGACCGCGAACAGGGACTCGTACAGCGCCCGACCGACGCCCGATCGGCGGGTCGTCTCGGCGACGTAGACCGACGGTTCGACGACCCACTCGTAGGCGCGGCGCTTTCGCAGCGGTCCCGCATAGGTGTAGCCGACGACCTCGCTGTCGATTTCGCAGACGAGCCAGGGATGGCTCTCGAGGGTCGACTCGATCCGGTCGGCTATTTCGGCTTCGGTGGGCGCAGTTTCTTCGAAAGTGACCGCCGTCGCCTCACAGAACGGCGCGTAGATGTCGCGGACGGCCGCCGCGTCCGCCGGCGTCGCGACCCGAATCCGAGCGTCGGATGCCATACGCTGGCGTTTCCGCGTCACGGCATAAACGCGCCGAAGCCCGAGGCTGGTCTGGTAGTTCCATCGCGAGAACGGCCGGCTTCCCGTCGTATCTTTAGCTTGTGACCAGAGGCACTTAAAGAGCGACCGCTCGCAGCGCGTCGACCGCTTTACGCTCGAGCGAATCGGCCGCTGCCGTCGCTCCGGAGAGAGAGAACACGCGGAGAACGACGTCCCGTCGTAGCTCTACCTTGTGACCAGAGACACTTAACGAACGAGCAGCAGTGTCGGTCGGCGGTTGGACCGCAACGGCTGCATCGTAAGTCCCATAGGGAGTACGGGGAGTAGCTGAGGCCGTAATGCAGGGGACGACCGGTTCGAGGTCGACGAGTTCCTCGAGCCGACAACCGCGACGAGAGGGTGAGCGCTGACCGATGGCCGACCTCCTCGATATCTTTGCCTCCGCGGTCGGGCCGATCGTCGCCATCGCAGGAGTGGGCTACGTGCTGGCCACCGTCAGAGAGATCGATCCGGAGCCGCTGAACACGGCCGTCGTCTACGTGCTGGCCCCTGCGCTGGTGTTTCACAGCCTCGCGACCACGAGGCTCGAGGCGTCGACCCTGCTGCGTGTCGCGGTCGGGATCGGCGTCTTCACGGCGGTCATGTGGATGATCGCCGAGCTCGCCGGGCGTGCGGTCGGCGAGGAGGAGCCGGCGCTGAGCGCGCTGGTACTGGTCGCGATCTTCACCAACTCGGGCAACCTCGGCATCCCCGTCTCGGACTTCGCGTTCGGGGAGGTCGGCCGACAGACGGCCGTCCTCTTCCTCTCGGTCCAGTCCGTTCTGATGTACACCGTCGGCGTCTACGTCGCCTCCCGGAGCAGCGGCTCGGCCGGCCTCGAGGGCGTTCGGCGGGTGTTCTACATCCCGCTGGTGTACGCCGTCGTCGCCGCTCTGGGCGCGCGTGCGCTGGATCTGATTCCGCCGGCCGATACGGCGGCGATGGAGACGCTGCAACTCGTCGGCGACGCCTCGATTCCGCTCATGTTGCTCATCCTCGGGATCCAGCTCGCTCGGTCGAACACTGCGGCCGCCGTTTCCCGGGCCTGGCCCGCGACGGCGCTCAAGCTCGGCGTCGCGCCGGTCGTCGGCCTCGGCGTCGCGCTCGCGCTCGGCTTCCAGAACCCGACCGTGGCGCGGGTATTCGTCCTCGAGACGGCGATGCCGGCCGCCGTGACGCCGCTGATTCTGGTCATCGAGTTCGCCGGCAGCGCCCGCTCGGACGGCGTACTCGTCTCGGAGTACGTCTCGACCTGCGTGTTCCTGACGACGCTGCTGGCGATCCCGGCGCTGACAGTTCTGATCGCGATTTTGCAGTCCGGGATCGTGATCTGAGGGCGTCAGCGCTCGCTTGCGGTCCTGGGAGCGGCCGTCGTCGATCCCGAGCCACTCGCCACTTCGGGACGCCGAACGGCGAACACGTCCGGACCGAGATTAATGGGGCTGCTCGTGGAACGCCTCACCGATGCTCGAATCCGGCGACACCGCACCGACGTTCACCGCGACGCGCGGGACCAGTGACCACGAATCGTTCGACCTCGAGGACCACCTCGGCGACGGCCCCATCGTCCTCGCGTTCTTCCCGGGCGCGTTCACGCCCCCGTGTACGAACGAGATGGTCGCCTTCCAGGACCGCCTCGAGGAGTTCCGCGAGGCCGGCGCGACCGTCATCGGCGTCAGCGCGGACTCGGCGTTTTCGCTGGGCGCGTTTCGCGACGAACACGGAATCGAGTTCGACCTCGTGAGCGACACGGCCGGCGACGCAATCCGCGACTACGACCTCGAGATCGATATCGAGGACCTCGGCCTGTACGGAATCGCGAACCGGGCCGTCCTCGTCGTAGACGAGGACGGGACGGTCACGTACAGCTGGGTCGCCGACGATCCGACGAACGAACCGGCCTACGACGACCTCCTCGAGGCCGTCGAATCGGCGTAGGGCCCGTCGGGTCACGCGTCGGACTCCGACGGAGAACGGAACGAAAAGACGGCGTCCGCGTCAGCTCAGTGCCCCTGATCGTGGGGGTTCATCGCCGTGCCGTAGTTCTCGGCGTGGTCGGTGTAGTCGATGAACCGCGGCGCGTCGGGGTCGAAGGGACGCTCGAGGCTCTCAAAGGCCTTCTTCTTGTCCCAGCCCTGGAGCTTACCGACTGCCGACTTGTCCTCGAGATCGTGGTAGTCGAGTTTCGGCTCGGTGAACTCCCACGCCTTCATCCCCTGCTCGGTGCGGACGATGACGCTCGAGTACTCGTCGCTCGAGCCGACGGAGCCGACGGTGACGTCGGCACAGAAGCCGGTGAAGTCGGCACACTCGTCACAGCCCTTGAGCGCGGCGTCGTGGAAGTTCTCGATGTCCTCCTCGACGATCATGTCACCGTCGTGGTCGTAGACCATCATCTTGCCGTTGAGGACGTCCATCTTGCCGATTTCGGACGGCGAGATGCCGCGTTTCTCCTCCAACTGCTCGCCCATGAGGCTGTGGTAGTTGAAGTTCTTGGTACACATCAGCGCGATCGTGTAATCGACCGCGCGGACGCCCTCGTTCTGAGCCTGATAGTCCCACTCGAAGTCCTGCAGGGCACGGATGCCCTCGATCTCGCAGGGGGTGCCGACGATGGCGAGCGAGAGGTCCTCCCAGTCCTTGTCGGGGAGCTTGTGCTCCCACTGCGCTAAGTCGAGGTTACCGAGCGCCAGCGTCTGGTTGTAGACGGTGCCGGCGTTTGCGATGAGCTCCTCGGTCGTGGTCGCGAGGTAGCTCTCGGCCTTCCACTCTTCCTCCTCGCTCTCGGTCGCGACGAGCGCGCCGTCGATCTCGCCCTCCTCGAGCAGCGTCGCGAGGATGCCGGTGACGACGCCGCCGTCCTGGGCGTTGTCGGTCCAGTCGTCCTCGACCTTCGCGGAGAACTCCGTGATCGGGTCGCCGGCGCCCTTGACGTTGTCGTCGCCGCCGGTGATCTTCCACTGGCGCTCGTAGCGCAGGCCGCCGCGGGGACAGAAGTCCCAACAGAGCGAACAGCCGGTGCACATCTTGACCAGCTCCGGCAGGTCGTCGTCGCCGACGCCGATCGAGTCCGACGGACAGGCGGCGACGCAGGTCCCACACTGGATACAGCGGCCCTCGTCGATGACGGCCTCGTCCAGTTCCATGAACCAGGTCTTCTCGTCCGGCGTCTCGATGTCGTTCATCCGCGACCGGATCGAGTACTCCGGCGTCTCGAGGTCGACGCCCTCCGGCACCCCGACGCGCGCGTCGGGCGCGTCGTCGTAGACGTCCTGACTGACGTTCTCCGCGGGCTCGGTGAACTCGAGGTCGCCGAGTTCGCCCATCTCGTCGACGTTGGCGGCGCCGGCTCCGTCTGTGGCGACGCGCTTGTCACCGGCCGATTCGGCGGTCGGCTCGGTTGTCTTCTCGCCGCAGGTGCAGGTGTCGGGCGAGCAGCCGTTGCCTTCCGCGTTCGCGCCGCCGTCAGTGGCGATGGCGCCCTCTCGAGCGTGATCCGTTCCCTCGCGGGAACGGGACGCGTCAGCACCGGCGTCGGGCACGATGACCGCGTCGTCATCGTCGTCCGATTCTGGGACGTGCGGGAAACGACGCTCGTCCTCGCGGCTCGCGGCTTCGCCGTCTTCTCGCGGGCTTCGCTCCGCGCTACTCGCTCGGTCCGAGGCCTCGCGGTCACGGCTCGCGTGTCGCTTCGCTCCCGCTCGCATTTCCGGGGACTCACTTCGTTCGTCCTCGCCGTCAGTCCCCATGAGCAACACCCCGTGCGACCGGCGCGTCGGCCCCTTGCATGATCGTCCGGAGCCGCTCGTTGTCGACGCGGCGACACCACTGGTAGAACTTCTCGCCGTCGTTACGATGCTCGGAGTAGGCGTCGAACAACTGCTCGAGCGCCGGGATCACGGAGTCGGCGGGCACCGCGTTCTGGATCCAGTCTAGGAACTCGTTGTCGGCACCGAGCGAGCCGCCGAGGCCGAAGTCCATCCCTTCGACGAGGTTGTCGCCTTCCTCGTTGGGGCTGTCTTCGCCCTCGAGCTTGACGGTCTCGCCGCGGAAGCCGATGTCGGCGATCTGGGGCTGGGCACAGGAGGCCGAGCAGCCGGACATGTGCATCCGGATGGCCTCGATGTCGTCGGGGACGTCGATGCGGTCGTCGAGCTCGCGGGCCCAGCGCTTGGTGCGTTTTTTCGTCTCGATGATGGCGTAGTTACAGAACTCGCTGCCGGTACAGCCGACCGCCCCCCGCGAGAACGGACCCGGATCGGGGCTGTACTCCTGGGCGAACGGTTCCGCGAGGAGGTCGTCGACGTTCTCCTCGGGGATGTGGGTGATGAGGAAGTTCTGGTCGGTCGCCAGGCGGACGGAGGCGTCCTCGGTGCCGTACTTCTCGGCGGCGCGGGCGGCTTCGGCGAACTCGTCGCCGCCCATGCGGCCAGCGATGACGTTGAAGCCGACGTACTTCAGTCCGTCCTGCTTCTGGTCGCGGACGCCGACGTGGTCGCCCTGGTAGCCGACGGTCAGATTCTGTCCGCCGGTGGGCAGGTCGACCGTACAGCGGTCGCGGATCGCCTCCTCGAACTTCTCCGGGCCGAGCTGTTCGACGAGGTAGCGCATGCGGCAGACGCCGCGATTGTTGCGGTCGCCGATCTCCTTGAACGTCTGGGCGACGGCGCGGCAGAACTCGACGGCGTCCTCGGGTTTGATAAAGACGTCGAGTTCGGAGCCCATCCGCGGTCCGTCGGAGAGGCCGCCGCCGACGCGGGCGTGGAAGCCGTAGAGGTGCTCGCCGTCGATCTCCTTTTTCGCCGGGACGAGACCGACGTCGTTGATCTGGGACTGCGCGCAGTCGTGGGCGCAGCCGGTGATCGTCATCTTGAATTTTCGCGGGAGGTTGGCGTACTCGCGGTTCTCCGTGAAGAACTCGTTGACAGCATCGATGACCGGCTGTGCGTTGAAGCACTCGTGGTCGTCGAGACCGGCCGCGGGGCAGCCAAGTATGTTTCGAGCGGAGTCACCGCAGCCCTGAACCGTCGTCAGGCCGACCTCGTCGTAACGGTCCCACATCTCGGGGACGTCCTCGACGCGGATCCAGTGTTTCTGGATGTCCTGTCGGGTCGTGATGTCGAGGTAGGCGTCGCCCCAGAGTTCGTTCTGTTCCTCGCCGCCGTACTCCTCGGGGGCGACCGCGAGGTCGTCGGTGACCTCGCCGATCACTTCGGCCTGCTCCGGCGTCAGGTAGCCGCCGGGCACCTTGGTCCGGATCATGAAGTAGCCCTCCTGCTTCTGGGCGTACATGCCGGCCCACTTCAGGCGCTCCCACTCGCCGCCGCCGGCGCGTTCCTCGATCTCCTCGAATGAGAGCTCGTCCTCGGCGTAGTCGTAGACGTCGTCGACGACGTCGAGCGGGTGTTTCTCCTGTTTGTGTTCTTCGACTGTATTCACGCGAACCACCTCGTGGTTCGACCGCCGTCAAAAGAATCTGCGCTTTCGAGATACTGATGGACCATCGTTTAACGGGTAATTCTCCCCCGCCCCTATACACTCCCGCAACTCGGCGAATCATGACGTGGGTCGTTTCCACCAGTAAATATTGCCTCATCGATCGGTCGCCGCCGATCGGGGCGGCCGAAAACCCCGACAGGATCCCGAAATGAGCGGCTCGGGGTCGGTGCCCGCGAGCGAACCGTCGGTGATAGCGGCAATAGTAGCCGACAAGGTGTGAGCGCACTGCTGTCACTCGAAACAGGCGACGAGCTCGCCCTGCTGTCGTGGGTCGGGATCGAACGTCGCTTTCTCGGCGATACCTCCGTACTGGGCCCGGAGGAGAATGTTTTCGTCGATATAGTACGTGACGCGGGTGTCCCACTCGTCGCTCGGCGGTGACTGGCTTGTCCCCGTCGTCAGATCGTAGACGATCGCCACGAGAACGGCAGCCGTGTCCGTCGCCGAGCCGACCGGCTTGGTCCGACGCTCGTCGAGCCGAAACTCGAACGTCCGCGTCACACCGCTGTATCGGGCGACGAACGCGTTCCGTCGGTAGGTCCGCTCGAAGTCAGTAATGTACTCGCCTGCGCCCGTCGCAGGTTCCGACGTCGACCCACGGTCCGTCGAACCACCAGTTTCGTCGGCGGGCAGCGTCGACGGCGGCGACGGATACGCTCGCGGCTCGAGCGCGTTCGCTTCGGCCGGCGTATCAGGGTCCGGTCGCGTGACCGCACTGCAGTCGTACCAGTCGTCTGGGACGGTTCCCGACTCGAGCGGCGGCGCGTTCGCCTCGCTCGAGCCGTACTCGAACCCGCCAGCCGTGAGCGCCGCGGCCGTCGCGGCCGACGCGAGGAGGGCACGTCGAGAGCGGGGACGGTCCATACCCGAACATCTCAGCCATATAATAAGTGTCTTCTGAAACGATTGACAGCTGCCGAGACGATGACCGAGTTAGTCCTCGGCCAGTAGCCGATCGACCATCTCGTCGGGATCGAACCGCTCGAGGTCGTCGTAGCCCTGTCCGACGCCGAGGAAGAGGATCGGCTTCCCGGTGACGTGGGCGACCGAGATCGCCGCACCGCCGTTGGAGTCGGCGTCGGCTTTCGTCAGAATCGCCCCGTCGATCTCGGCGGCCTCGTCGAACTCGCGGGCACGGTTGACCGCGTCCTGACCGGCGACCGCTTCGTCGACGAACAGCGTCATGTCGGGACCGACGACGCGGTCGATCTTTTCGAGCTGGTCCATCAGGCCCTCGTCGGTGTGGAGCCGACCCGCGGTGTCGCCGAGCACGATATCGACGTCGTTCGCCTCCGCGTATTCGACGGCGTCGTACAGCACCGCCGCGGGATCGCCGCCCTGCTGGTGACTGATACACTTCGTACCGAGGGCGTCGGCGTGTTCCTGGATCTGCTCGTTCGCGCCGGCGCGGTAGGTGTCGCCGTTGGCCATCACCGTCGAGTACCCCCGCTCCTCGAAGTAGCGGCTCAGCTTGGCGATCGACGTCGTCTTTCCGACGCCGTTGACGCCGGTGAAGATGATGGTGACGGGTTTGTCTTCGATGGCGATCCGCTCGTCGAAGTCGAACTGCCCGACGCTGATCACGTCGTAGATCGCATCGCGCAGGGCCTCCTCGACGACCTCGCCAGTCGAGGTGGTAAAGGTCCGCGTCTCGCCGATCAGTTCGTCTCGGATGTTATCGAGGATCTCCTCGGTGACGCCCATCTCGACGTCGCTCGAGAGCAGCGCCATCTCGAGTTCGTGCAGGGGACCCTCGAGGTCCTCTTCCTCGATGACGAACTTCCCCTTGACGAGGGATTTGGCCTTGGCACCGAACCCGGTCCCGCCGCTTTCGTCGGCGTCCTCGAGTTCGTCGGACTCGTCGGGTTCATCCGGTTCGGCGGATCCGTCCGTTTCGTCGGGTTCGTCGACGGACGCCTCGTCTACTTCCGTCTCGGGTTCGGTGGGCTCCTCGCCGAAGTCGGGAACGGCGTCGCTCGCCGGCTCCTGACCCGTCGACTCGGCCGCTTGCGTGGCGGCGTCGGCCGCCGCTCTCGGTTCCGACTCGAGTTCGGCGTTCGGATCGGCCGTCGATGCGGCCACGGTCTCGGCGACCTCGTCGTCGGCCGGTTCGGGGGTGGTATCGGCCGCTTCCGCTTCGGGCTGCTCCGCTTCGGGTTCGGCGGACTCCTCGAGTTCGTCCTCGTCGACTTCCTCGACGTTCTCTTCGGCGGCCTCTTCGGCGTCTTTGCGGAAGCTTCCGAGCTTGTCCTTCAGGTTATCGAACATGGGTTATCGAGTGGGGACCGACGCGTTACTCGTCGGGGCCCTGCGGGCCCTGACCCTGTCCCATCTGCTGCATCTGCTGTTGCATCGCCTGCTGCTGGAGCTGCTGGGCCTGCTGCTCGAGTTCGCTGCTCTCGGTCTCGAGTTCGGCGATCTCTTCGTTGAGCTCCTCGATCTGCTCGTCGAGGTGGTCTTTCTTGTTATCGAGGGCGTCGACGGCGTCGTCCTCCTCGAACTCGGCGGCGTAGTCGGCACCGAGGTCGACGATCACTTCGTCGATGTTCTCGATGGTCGTTCGGAGGTAGGCACCACCGCCCAGCGGCATCTGGACGGTCGAGCCGGTCTCGAGCGTTTCGAGGGCCTCGATGGCCTCGTCGACTTCGGTCTTCTCCTGCTGGATGGCCTCGACGTTGGTCTGGAGGGCCTCGATCTGTTCCTCGATCTCCTGGAGTTCCTGCGAGAGCTGCTGGAGCTGCTGTTGACTCATTGTGCGGATACCTCCTCGAGTTCGATCTCGGTGCGTTTGAGCCCGTGCTGGCTCCCGAGCTGGGAGTAGGCGTGTTCGCGGGCGACGTTCTCGTTTTCGGCGTCGATGGTCGTCTCGAACGGCGCGAAGCCGTCGCGGCTCTTGAACCGACCACTGACCGTGAATTGACTCATACGTCTCCATCCGGCGGGCAGTCGGAAGAATCTTCCCTTCCGGGCCCAGCCTTCGCAGCCCGCGCGACGGCCGGAGAGACGGTCCGGTCCAGCCGATCCGCCGACGAGCGGAGGGTCAACGATTTTACGCCATCGGGCCGAAGCCGCGAGCATGAGCGAACTCGATCCCGGCGAACTGTTGCCCAGCGAGCGAATGCAGACGCAGGTTCTCGAGGGCGAGATCACGCAGATCCACCGGGGCCATCAGTACGCCGACGAAGGCGACACGTTCGCGATCGACGGAACGACGTTCGAAGTGACCGAAACCCGGGAGCGCACGCTCGGCGATCTGACCGACGAGGACGCACAGGCCGAAGGAATGGCGGACCTCGAGGCCTACGAGCGCCTGCTCGAGCGCGCCCACGAGAACTTCGACTGGGACGACGACAGCGAGGTCGTGTTACACCGGTTCGAACGACGGTAAGTACGCAGCGAGAGCCGAGTTTTCGACCGGTCGCACGCGTCAACGCCGACCGTTCCGCGCCGGCAGAATGGAGCGGCGAGAACGCGACGACGAGGTTGCCGGCGGCGAGCGATACACCGCCAGCAGGCTCCACGCGACCCCGGTCGCGACCAGCCCGACCGCCGCGAGCCGCATTCCCATGGAGGCGAACGTCAGCGCGTAGACGGCCCCGAGCGCCATTTTCGGCAGGCTCGTCGCGAGCGGGATCCGCGCGTTCGCGTCCCGGACGGCCGGAACGAGAAAGACGACCGTGAGCACGCTTCCAAGCATGAAAACCGAATCCTGCCAGACCATGTAGGGAGTACTCGCTATAGAGTAAATATACGCGCCGGTTGGGTGCGTCGAGAACTCGAGCGTCGAATCGACCGTTGCGAGTAGAGACGCGTCGCGTCAGTCGAGATAACCCAGCGCGTCCTCGATCCGTCCCAGTTCGGGGCCGGTGGTGTCCTCACCGACGACGTAGCCGGCCTCGTTCGCGATGAGCCCGGAGCCGACCAGCGGCGCGCCGTAGTTGACCGTGCCGACGTCGGCCCGGACGTCCAGCGCCGCCTCGAGGGCGTCGAGCTCCTCGTCGGTCGCCTTCGGATGGCAGAGGACGCCGGTGTTGTTCGCGACGGCGGCGGTACCGACGGTCCGGACGCCCGCGAGATCACCGCGTTCGACGGGTACCTCGAGCGTGTCTTCGACGATCTGAATCGCCTCGCGGGGCAGGTCCGGGTGGACGTAGGCCCCGTAGTCGTTCGCGAGGACGACGTTGCCGGCGGCGTTGATGTTGCCCGGCAGTTCGGCGACGGGAACGTCGACTTCCTCCTCGAGCGTCTCGCGTTCGTACTCGAGGACGCGAGCGCTGACGAGCAGGCCGTTCTCGTTACCCGTGGCTAGCGCGCCGACCGTCGAGGAGCCGCCGACGGTCGTCCGGATGGCGGGCACCTCGAGTTCGTCGGTCAGATCGGCGACGACGTCGTCGTCGATGTCGGGGCGAACGAGTACGCACGAGTCGGTCGCACGGGCGAAGACGCCGACGTAGGCCGACCCGGCGAAGGCGAGGCGTTGCAAGTTTAGTCGGCGACCTCGGCTTCGACGACGGCTTCTCCCTCTTCGTCGAAGCGAGCCGCGCGGACGCGCAGCTTTCGCGGCGGGTTGGAGCGCCCGTTCGACCAGACTTCCTCGTTGATCGAGGGGTCCAGTCGGATGGCGTCCTCGTCGACCGCGAAGTGTTTCGCGAGGTGCTCGCGGATGAGTCGCATCGCGTAGTCGGCGGCCTCGTGGTTCGCGCCCTTCTTGACGTCTCGCAGGGGAACGGTGACGACGCGTTCCTCGAAATCACTGGCACTCATGCTTACTCGTCAGTGTCGTTGCGCCGCCAGTTGCGTCGCTTGGGGTTTCGCTGGACGTCCATGTCGGTCTTCATCATGACCCAGGCCGGCACGCGGCTGTTCTGGTTCTCGAGTTTGGCAAGTCGCTTCTTCTTGCCCTTCGATTTCTTACCCATAGTGGCCGGACGTAGCCCACGCTGGCTTAAAATCTTGTCCATCTTGCAGGGGCCGGCGCTGCCAGCCGATACCGGCCACAGCGGCCGGCAGCGCGGTAGCGAAGGGCCTCGGAGACGATCGGCCGGCCGAGGCGTGGCCGAGCGGCCGTCAGCCCTCGAACCGCCGCTCGAGATACCGCGTCACGCCCTCGAGCGTCGCCTCGCTGAGTTCCGTCGTGTAGGTCCAGTGCTCGACGCCGTCGGTGCCGCCGTGGCGATAGAACCGGTCGTGATCGTAACAGCCGGTCCCGTGGAACCGCGTGCCGCCGCCGATCCGATCCGGGCCGGCGTAGGCGGTCGCCATCGGCGAGACGCGCACGGTGTCCGGGGCCGTCCGAACGGCTTCCCCGAGTTCGTGATCGCAGACCGCGTCACCGATGTCGGCGACGACGCCGCTCGAGAGAAACGTGTGGAGCGTCTCGTGGATCGCGATGTTTCGCGTCACCGCTGGCGAGTCCCAGACCTCGGTCGCGCCGACGTTCGCGACCGACTGAGCGTCGCCGCCGCCGTCGGGACCGCCGGTCAGCGCGTGCGGCGACACCGTCCCGCCGTAGCCGACGCGGTAGTTGAGCGGCGACCAGCGCAACAGGAGGTGACAGGATCGGTCGGTGATCGCGTCCCGTTTTCGCAGTCGGTCGCGGAATCGGTCGAGCAGGCCCTCGAGCGAGGGCACTACGGCATCGGCCGACAGCGGCGTCGTCGATGGCGGAAACCGGATCGCGGGGCCGCGCTCGACCCGGACCTCGAGGTCCTCGAGCCGGGAGCGCTCGCGGGCGTAGGCGAGGACCTGCTCGAAGGCGGACTCGACGGCGGCCAGCGCCTCCCCGAACGGACGCGGCCAGTCCCCGCGAAGCGCGTCGGGGCCGTACCGCAGCCGAGCCTGAAGCGGGACGGCTCCGGGGTAGACGCGAACCAGAACGGGAGCGGGGCGGTCCCCGGCGACGGCGGTCGCGCCGGTACCGGTGGGAGCCGCGAGGGCCGCACCGCCGATCGCGGCGAGGGCCTCCCGGCGGGTAACGGACAGCCGACTGCTCGCGCTCGCGGCGTCGTCGGGCATTCTCCCTGCCCGCTACACCGAAGCCCCTCATGATACCCAGTTCTGTAATTCCTGACTATACCGCCGGGGTCGCCCTGACCTTCGCGTTCGGCTGACAGTCGTCTCTCGGCGACTGCGCGGCGCTCGCTTTACTCGAGCGGGAACGACTCGATAGTCGAGTAGACCGACCCCTCGTCCGTGAGGGTGCTCTCGGTGAGGCGGATCTCGTCGACGCGGGCCTCGCCGACCGTCGGATCGCGCTCCCGGACGAGCTCCTGTACGAGGTCCTTTCCGCCGGCGTGTTTCATCCGCGCGAGCGTGACGTGAGGCGTGAAGTCGTGGTCCTCGGCGTCGAACCCCATCGCGGTCGTCCGGTCCTCGACCGCCTCGTGCAGCCGGGTGAGTCGGTCACCGCCTCGTTCGACGCCCAGCCAGACGACGCTGATGTACTCGAGGCTCGGAAAGACGCCGAGTCCGCCGTACCGGACGGTAAACGAGTCGATGTCGGCGTCGTCGACCGCGGCGGCGAGTTCACGCTCGAGGTCGGGTACTCGACCGTCGTCGACATCGCCGAGGAACTTCATCGTGATATGCGCCTGTGCCGGATCAGTGAAGTTCAGTCCGCTCGCGCCCGCGAACTCGTCTTGCAGGTCGGCGACCGGGTCCGCGAGGTCGTCGGGGAGGTCGACGCTGACGAACAGTCGCATACGCGAGCGTTCGGGCGGGCGGCTCTTGAACGTCGGGTCGACCTACGGCTCCGTCCGTTCCGTCGGCTTCAGTCGGTCGTTTTCCTCGATAGCGCTGGTCAGCAGCTTCGACTGCGCCTTCCGGAGGTGTTCGAGCATCGTCGTCCGACTGATCCCCAACTCGTCGGCGAGTTCCTCGCTGTCGATCGTCCGCGGCCACTCGAAGTACCCCTCCTCGAGGGCGCGCGTGACGACCTCGAGCTGTCGGTCGGTGAGCATCGATTTCGACCGTTCGAACTCTGTGAGTTTGCCGAGCGTGACGGTCCCGATCCGGCTGAAGTCGTCGATCATGGCCCGCAGATCCTCCCGACGGAAGAACAGGACGGTGTAGACGCGGCGATCGCCGCGGACGCGGCTCTGTCGGCGGAGGACGCCGTGGTTCCGGTCGACCGCGGAGTACGCGCCACACGAGGTCTTCGTTATCAGATACGTGGCCTCGTCGAGCCGTTCGATGTGCTCGACCTGCTCGGCGTTTCTGAAGAACTCGACGTACTCCTCGCACGGCTCTTCGATGCGGATCGTAAACGTCACGAGGTGGTCGTGAAGTTCCTCGATCTCGACGTCGAACGACGTGCCGAAGTGATCCGCGAAGTCGTCGAGGACGCAGGCTTTCTCCTGCTGGAGATGGATTTCGGCTTGAAACATCTTCGCCGGTCGTCGCTCGTATGTTACCCTCTCCCACAGTATAACGTTTGCGTAAGTATACCCGACCAGTGTTGGCTCGGTCGACGGAAAGGGCGGTGATCAGTCGATAAACTCCCGTTTCGCGAGGGCGACGGCCTCGTCCAGTTCGAGCGGGCCGCGCTCGGCCAGCGTCGCTCTGAACGCCGCCACCGTCTCGTCGTCGGGCTCGAGGCCGGCTCGTTCGAGGAGTTTGCGCGCGCCGTCGTTCCCGGTCGGGTTGCCGAACACGAGCCGACGGTTGCCGCCGAAGTCGGCGGGGTCGAACGGCTCGAGGGTCGCGGGGTCGCTGAGCATCGCCGCGGTGTGGATCCCCGACTCGTGTTCCGAGATCTCCTCGCCGAGGATCGCCTTCCGGTCGCCGTACTCCTCGTCGAGCGTGTCGAGTACGTCCCGGCAGACGGGGACGAGTTCGTCCGTCTCGATGCCGAGATCGTCCCCGAGGTCGACGGCGCAGGCGACGACGACCTCCTCGAGCGAGCTGTTGCCCGCTCGTTCACCGAGCGACGCGACGCTCACGTCGGCCTTGGCGACGCCGGCCTGATACGCGGTCAGGGCGTTGGCCGTCCCACAGCCCATGTCGTCGTGGAAGTGAACGCCGACGCGGGAGAGGTCGACGTCGTCGGCGAGCCGATCGAGTCGGGCGGAGACGGTCGCCGGGGTCCGCGCTCCGACGGAGTCCGCGAGCGTGACGAACGGCACGTTCGGGATCGCCTCGAAGACCTCGACCAGGTCCTCGCGATCCGTGCGGAAGGCGTCCGCGAGCGTGACGTGTGGCGTCGCACCCCGGTCGACGACGTAATCGACTGCATCGGTCAGCATCGATAGCATCTCCTCGCGTGACGCGTCGAGGAGGTGCTCGAGGTGCCTGTCCGAGACCGAGACGAACGTCTCGACCACGTCGGCCCCCGCGTCGACCGCGGCGTCGATATCGCGCTCGAGGGCGCGGGCCAGGGCGACTATCTCCGCGTCGGTCGTGCCGCTCAGTTCCGCGACGACGGTTCGATCCTTCTCTCCCGTCGCGGGAAAGGCGGGCTGGACGAATGGAACGCCGAGGTCGTCGAGCGCGCGGGCGCACTCGATCTTTTGCTCCGCGGTGTACTCGCGGCCGGGCATCTGATCGCCTTCCCGGAGCGTCACGTCGGTCAGCTGCATCTATATGATCCCCTCCGCTTCCAGTTCGGCGTACTCCTCGTCGGTCATCCCGAGTTCGCCCCGATAGACGTCCTCGTTGTGCTCGCCGTGTCCCGGGCCCAGAAACTCCACCTCGCCGGGCGTCCGGGAGAACTTCGGGATGGGGGCGAAGGTCTTGATCGATCCCACGTCCGGGTCCTCGACCTCGATGATGCTGTCTCGAGCCTGAAACTGCTCGTCCGCGAAGATATCGTCCATATCGTAGACGGGGCCGACGATGGCGTCGTGGGCCTCGAGGATTTCGGTCGCCTCCTCGGTCGTCCGCTGGCGCGTCCACTCCTCGATGGCCGCGTTGAGCGGTTCGTTGTTCTCGACGCGGGCCTCGTTGTCCTCGAAGCGGGGATCCTCGATCAGTTCGGGCTTGTCGATGGCCTCGGCGACGCGCTCGAAGATCTTCTGGTTCGACGCGGACATCGTCATGTAGCCGTCGGCGGTCTCGTAGATATTCCGCGGGGCGGTACTCGGGTGCTGGTTACCGGTCCGTTCGCGGACGTGACCCATGCGGTCGTAGGCCTCGACCTCGCCGAAGAAGAGCCGCCAGAGCGGTTCGATCAGCGAGACGTCGATCACCTGTCCCTCGCCGCTCCCGCCGCGGCCCACGTCGCGCTCGAAGATCGCCATCATGGTGGCCTGCATCGCGAACTGGGCCGCCGTCAGGTCCGCGAGACTGATCGGCGGGAGCAGCGGCTCGCTGTCCGGGAAGCCGTTGGCGTGCGCCCAGCCGGAGATGCCCTCCGCGATGGTCCCGAAGCCGGGTTTCTGGGACTTCGGCCCCGTCTGGCCGTAGCCCGAGAGCCGGACCATGATCGCCGCCTCGTTGACCGCGTGGACGTCCTCGGGGCCGAGTCCCCACCGCTCCATCGTTCCCGGCCGGAAGTTCTCGAAGACGACGTCGGCGTCCTCGATCAACAGCAGCGCGATCTCGCGCCCGCGCTCGGAGCCGAGATCGAGCGTGATACACCGCTTGTTGCGTCCCAGCGACTTCCAGGCCAGCGATTCCCCGCTCTCGGTCTTCTGGGGCCATTCGCGGATCGGATCGCCGTTGTCGGGATGTTCGATCATCACGACGTCCGCGCCGAAATCGCCCATCATCGTCGTCGCGAAGGCACCGCTTATCATTCCGGACATGTCGATGACCCGGAGTCCGTCGAGCGGACCGGTTCGTTCTCGAGCAGCCATTGCCCCGTACCACTCCCTCCCGACCGAAGACAGTTGGTCCACCCAGTGTTGGCTGTTTATATACCCTCGGTCGGGACAGCGACGAGCCACTGGACGCGTCGTACGGAAGAATTCGGTGAGAATTGCTACGATACGCACCAATTATCGAGAGCACAGCGAACGGTTCGGCGAGTACTCCGACCTAGCTTCCTCAACCCCCGATCGAGGTGTTGCATATAAACCGCCCCCACTGGTTGGGAGAACGCTTACTCGAAACGCTATGGTTTTGATACCCGTACGATAACAAATGGCACACAACCTAGGAGTGGACGTGGGTGGGACGTTCACGGACGTAATCGTCTTCGACGAAGACACCCACGAACTCACGATCGACAAGGTGCTATCCACGCCGGCGAACCCGTCCGAGGGCGTGATCACTGGAATCGAGGAGGCCGTCGACAAGGCTGACACGACCGTCGGCGACCTGAACCTGTTGTTCCACGGGACGACGGTCGTGACGAACATGCTGCTCGAGGAGACCGGCTCCCGAGTGGGGCTGCTTACAAGCGAGGGTCACGAGGACATCCTCCATCTGGCGCGGGCGTGGACGCCGGGCCCGCTCTACGGCTGGATGGACATGGAGAAGCCGGCGCCGCTGGCGGACCTCGTCGACACGCGGAGCGTCGGCGGCCGGATCACCTCGCCCGACGGAGCCGAGCAGGAGCCGATCGACGAGGCGGAGGTCAGAGCGGCGGTCCAGGAGCTCGCCGATTCGGGGGTCGAGTCGCTGACCGTCGCGCTGCTGAACTCGTATCTGAACCCCGCTCACGAGCGGCGCGTTCGGGATATCATCCGGGACGAGTGTCCGGACCTCCCGGTGTCGATCTCCGCGGAGATCGTCCCGGAGTACGGCGAGTACGAGCGGACGCTGACGACGGTCATCAACGATTACGCCCGGCCGCAGGTCATCGACTACCTCGACGACCTCGACGATTCGCTCGAGGCGGCCGGTTCGTCGGCGACCATGAACGTCGTCCGCTCGGACGGCGGGTTGATGAGTTCCGAGGCCGCGAAACATCGGCCGGTCGAACTCGCCCTGTCGGGGCCGTCGGGCGGCGTCGTCGGCGCGGCGACCATCGCCGAGAAGAAAGGGGTTCCCGACGTGCTCACGCTGGACATGGGCGGCACCTCGACCGACGTCTCGCTGGTCGAGGACGGCAAACCGGAGACGACGCGCCAGACGAAGGTCGGCTATCGGGAGTTCAAGTCCCGGGCCGTGGACGTCAACACGGTCGGCGCAGGCGGCGGCTCCATCGCCCGCGTCCAGCTGTCGGGATCGCTTCAGGTCGGGCCCGAGAGCGCCGGCGCGGATCCGGGACCGGCCTGTTACGGACAGGGCGGTGAGGAGCCGACCGTGACCGACGCGAACGTCGTCCTCGGCCGGATTCCGCCGAACGTCCGGCTCGGCGGGACGATGGACCTCGACCGCGACGCGGCCCGCGACGCGATCCGGACTGTCGCCGACGAGCGCGACAGTTCCGTCGAGGAGGCCGCACAGGCGATCCTCGACATCGTCAACGAGAACATGTACGGCGCGCTCCGGGTCGTCTCCGTCGAGCGCGGCTACGACCCGCGGGACTTCGGGCTCGTCGCCTTCGGCGGCGCCGGCCCGATGCACGCGAACGCGCTCGCGGACGTGATGGACGCCTACCCGCTGATCGTCCCGCCGGGGCCGGGCGTCATGAGCGCCTTCGGCTTCCTGACCAGCGACGTACAGAACGAGTTCTCCGAGACCTACCTGAAGACCGACCAGGACGTCGACGGCGAGGACGTGTACGACGCGTATCAAGGCCTCCGGGGCGAAGCGACCGACTGGCTCGTCTCCGAGGGCGTCGACGAGGCGAACCACGCCTTCGAGTACTACGCCGACTGCCGGTACTACCGCCAGGACGTTCAGATGTCGATCCCGATCGACCTCGCGAACCTCAGGAGCGACGAGGGTATCGCGGAGATCAAAGACGACTTCGAGGCGCGCCACGACCAGCGCTTCGGCTTCTCGCTCGACGCTCCCCTCGAGATCGCGAACCTCCGCGTCATCGGGAAGGGGACGATGCAGGGCGTCACGTTAGAAGAGCGCGACCTCGGCGACGAGGACGCAAGCGACGCCCGCGTCGGCACGCAGGACGTCTTTTTCGACGACAGCTACCACGAGACGCCGATCTACGACCGCGCGCAGCTGCAGCCCGGCAACGCGATCGCCGGCCCGGCGATCGTCACCGACGACGACTCGACCGTCGTCGTCCAGCCGGATCACGCGGCGACGGTCGATCGGTACGCGAACCTCGAGATCAACCGGAGTGATTCGAAATGAGCCAGCACGCAGCGGACGCCACGCCCGACTTCGTCGGGGACCACGACATCGACGCGACGACCCTCGACATCATCGAGAACACGCTCTCGAACACGCGCCACGAGATGGACCGCGTCCTCGAGACGACGGCGATCAGCCCGGTCATCCGGGAGCAGTCCGACCAGTTCCCGCTGATCGCCGACCCGCAGGGGCGGATGGTCATGGGCCAGTTCGGCAGCGCCATCGACACGATCATCGAGAACGCTCCCTTCGGCTGGGACGAGTTGAACGACGGCGACGTCATCGCGACCAACGACCCCTACATGTGCGCCGGCGCGGTCTCGCACACGCCGGACATGCTGTTGCTCCGACCGATCTTCTACGAGGGCGACCTCGTCGGCTTCGGCAGCCAGTGGGGGAACCTGATGGACGTCGGCGGGAAGACCCCCGGCAGCATGCCCGTCCAGGCGGCGACCATCTTCGAGGAAGGAATGCGCCTCCCGCCGGTCAAGCTCTACAAGGGCGGCGAGTTCGACAGCGAACTCCTCGAGACGTTCGCGCACAACACGCGCCTCCCCGAACACGCCGAGGCCGACATCAAGGCGCTCGCGGCCGGGACTGCCGTCGCCGAGTCTCGCGTGCAGGAGCTCTGCGAGCGGTTCGGGAAGGAGACCTACCTCGAGGGCTGTGACGCCATCCTCGATCGCACCCGCGACGGGATGATCGACCTCATCCGCGAGTTCGTGCCCGAGGGCGAGCGCTACACTTTCGAGGACTACGTCGACGACGACGGCATGGGCAACGGGCCGATCAAACTCCACCTCGAGATCTACCGCGAGGGCGACACCGTCTACCTCGACTGGGAGGGAACCGACGATCAGGTCCCCGGCACGGTGAACTTCCTCCTGAACGAGAAGATGTTCAAGATGTTCACAGGGGTCTTCCTCATCATGGCCTTCGACCCGCTGCTGACGTTCAACGACGGCTACTACGACCTCTTCGAGGTCAACCTGCCCGAAGGGAGCGTCGTCCAGCCGGAGTTCCCGGCCGCGCTGGGCAACCGCCTGCCGCTGATGGCCCGCCAGTTCGACGTCCTGCAGGCGACCTTCTCGAAGCTGATCGACGGCTTCTCCGTCGCGGGGAGCTACGGCACCTCGCCGAACCTCGTCTACGCCGGCACCGATTCCGAGGGCAACGACTTCCAGATGCTCGAGATCCTCTACGGCGGCATCCCCGCCCGCCCGGGCGGCGACGGGCTCGACGGCCACTCCTGGTGGCCGCTGTTCCGGACCGTTCCCGCCGAGTACCAGGAGGCCTACTACCCCCTCACCATAGACGAGTACAGCACGCGGACCGACACCGGCGGTGCCGGCGAGTTCCGAGGCGGCCACGGTATCACGAAGGTCTACACCTTCGAGGAGGACGGCGCGATCACGTTCCAGGACGACCGCGCACACACCTATCCGTGGGGCGTCGACGGCGGGAATCACGCCCAGACCAGCGAGAAGAAGCTCATCCGAACGGACGGAACCGAGGAGGAACTCCCCTCCAAGGTCGAGAACGTCGCCGTCGCTGCCGGCGACAAGCTCGTGTTCCGGACCGCCGGCGGCGGTGGATTGGGCGACCCCCTCGAACGCGACCCCGAACTCGTCGCCGAGGAGGTCCGGCAGGGGCTCGTCTCGACGGATACGGCCCGCGAGGAGTACGGCGTCGTCGTCACCGAAGACGGTGCCGTCGACGAGACTGCGACCGAGAAGACGCGAGCGGACCGGCGCGAGACCCGCGACGAACTCGCGGAGTTCGACTACGGACCGCTGCCCGACGACGCGGAACTCGCCGACCGGATCGCCGAGGAGCGTCGCGAGTTCGACGACCGCCACGACTGAGCGATCGACGACCGCCTCGAGACGACCCCTTTCCACCACACGATGCCACCGGACGACACACTACGCGCCGCGAACTGGATCGAAGCCACCGAGGAACGCTACGACGACCGCGAATTCGGCGAGAGCGTCGGGATGGGGGAGCGGCCCGCGCTGCTCGTCATCGACCTCATCAACGCCTTCACCGATCCCGAGTCGAATCTCGGGTCGGACGTCGACGACGTACTCGAGGCGACCGCGCGCCTCCTCGAGGCCTTCCGGGAGCGCGATCTCCCGCGTTACTTCACCACCGTCGCGTTCGAGGAGTCCTACGGCGACGCGGGGATGTTCGTCGAGAAAGTCCCCGCGCTCAAAGAGCTCCGGCTCGGTACCGATCGCGTCGCGGTCGACGATCGGGTCGCCCCGGTCGGCGACGAGCGCGTCATCCTGAAGAAGTACGCCAGCGCCTTCTTCGGGACCGACCTGCAGTCGGAGCTCACGACGAACCGCGTCGATACGCTCGTCATCGTCGGCGTTACGACCAGCGGCTGCGTGCGCGCGACGGCGGTCGACAGCCTCCAGCACGGCTACCGCACGATCGTCCCCGCCGACGCCGTCGGCGACAGGGCCGAGGGACCGCACAGGGCGAATCTCCTCGACATCGACGCGAAGTACGGCGACGTCGTGACGACCGACGCCGTCCTCGAGCACATAGAGAACTGACGATCGCGCCGGCTCGAGGATTCGTAGTTAGGGACGGCTGTTATGCCCGTCCGGGCCGCAGACCGACCAATGACTGACGTTGCCGTCCTCGGCGGTGGAATCGGTGGCCTCACCGTGGCACACGAACTCGCCGAGCGCGGGGTCGACGTGACCGTCTACGAGGCAAACGACCGATTCGGCGGAAAGGCCCGCTCGATGCCGATCTCCGACGAGCCGGCGCCCTTACACGGCGAGCACGGCTTCCGGTTCTTTCCGGCGTTCTACCGCCACGTCATCGACACGATGGAGCGGATCCCCGACGGCGGTGGCACTGTCGCGGACAACCTCGTCGAGACCGAGGCGACGCTCATCGCGAGCACGACGGGGCCAGGCCAGATCGCCGAGACGACCACGCCCGACTCGGTTCGAGGGTGGCTCGAGACACTGCGACCGGCCTTCGCCGAGGATCTGCCCGCCAGGGACGTGCGCTTCCTGCTCGAGCGGTTGTTCTACCTGCTGACGGCCTGCGAAGCCCGCCGCGAGGACGAACTCGACGACGTCTCCTGGTGGGAGTTCATCGACGCCGAGAACCGCTCCCCGGAGTTCCGCGACCGGCTCGCGTTCGCCGTTCAGTCGCTCGTCGCGCTCCGGCCGCAGGTCGGCAGCGCCCGGACGATCGGCACCGTCTACCTCCAGCTGCTGTTCGGCCAGCTCGATCCGACGCGATCGACCGAGCGGGTCCTGAACGCGCCGACGAGCGAGGCCTGGATCGACCCCTGGCTGCGCCACCTCGAGTCGCTCGGGGTCGAGTTCCGGCCGAACACCCCCGTCGAGCGCCTCGAGACCGATGGCCGGCGCGTTACCGGCGCGACGCTGGCCAGCGGGGAGGCAATCGCGGCCGACGAGTACGTCCTCGCCGTCCCTGTCGAGGTCGCCCCGAAACTGATCCCGACGGAACTGGCCCGGAGCGTCCCCGAACTCGAGCGGATCGGGCAGCTCGATACGGCCTGGATGAACGGCATCCAGTTCTACCTCGCCGACAACGTCGATCTGACCCGTGGCCATCAGGTCTACGCCGACGCCCCCTGGGCGCTGACCTCGATCTCGCAACGACAGTTCTGGACGGGCTACGACGTAGAGCGCCACGGTCCCGACGACGTCGAGGGCGTCCTCTCGGTGATCGCCTCGGACTGGGACACCCCCGGAATACTCTACGACAAACCGGCGAGAGAGTGTACGCGCGACGAAATCGCGACGGAGATCTGGGAGCAGCTGAAGAATCACCTGAACGGGCCCGACCAGCGGCTCCACGACGATCTGCTCGTCGACTGGTTCCTCGATCCGGCGATCGTCGAAACGGACGGCGGTGTCGAGAACCGCTCGCCGCTGCTGATCAACACCGTCGGCTCGCTGCGGAACCGGCCGCCGGCCGACGTGGCCGTCGAGAACCTGACGGTGGCCAGCGACTACGTTCGGACGAACGCCGATCTGGCCTCGATGGAGTCGGCCAACGAGGCCGGCCGGCGGGCGGCCAACGCCGTCCTCGAGCGACGCGGGGTTCGAGGATCGCAGGCCCGGATCTGGGAGCTCGCGGAGCCGGCGGTGTTCGAGCCGTTCAAACGGCAAGACCGGGTCCGCTATCGACTGGGGCTGCCCCATCCGGGCGCGGTCACGCATTCGATTCGAGGCGTCACCAGACGATTCAGTGGGCGGGTCTGAGACGCGTTCCAGGCCGCAACGTGTCGCCGTCGAAGTGCCGCTGTGCCCGGGTCGCAGCCCTTAACAGTCGTCACCGCCAATTCGAGACAATGACCGACCGAGACGACGATCGCGACCATCGCTTCTCCGAAGGAGAGGGGTTCGGCGATCCCTACGAGGAGTTCGACCTGGACCCGCCGGAGCTCGGCGTCGATCCCTCGAAAGTCGACCCCGTCGACTCCCGCGTCGTCACCGACACGCTAGACCAGCACAACATCGATCAGGACGACGTCGACGCGAGCGAACTGCTCGACGTCGGCCTGAACTACATGCAGATCAACCGTTACGAACAGGCCACCGACGCCTTCGAGCGGACCGCCCGCTACGCCGAAGACGAGCGGCTCGAGCAGGAGGCCTGGGTCAACAAGGGCGTCGCCCACGGCGAACTCGAGGAGTGGGACGAGGCGATCGGTGCCCACCGCGAGGCGCTGCGGATCGACGACTCGAGCGAACACGCCGCGACCGCCGAGACGAACCTCGCCTACGCGCTCTGGGAGTTCGGCGAGACCTCGGAGGCCTTAGAGCACGCCGAGCGCGCCATCGAGATCGACGAACGGTTCGCCGCGGGCTGGTTCAACCGCGCCTTCTTCCTCTCCGAGCGCGGGTTGGCCGAAGAAGCCCTCCACTGTATCGACAACGCGATCCGGCTCGGCCTGCGCAACGCCAAGGTGCTCGAGGAGAAAGCCGAGATCTTAGAGGAACTCGGCGAGTTCGATCAGGCAGAGGAGATCGCCGAGGAGGCGAACCAGATGCGCGAACGGGCCGAACAGGAGATGATAGACGACCGCGAGGAGATGTACGGCCAGGGACCGGGCGGCGCCGGAGCCGGTGCCGGACCGGGAGCCGGCGGCCAGCCCGGACTCGGAGCCGGACGGCAGTCACGGCCCCAGCGGGGCGACGTCGGACTGGAGGACCTCGGGCTCGGCGACCTCACGGGCGACGCCGAGGACGAGGACGACCGCGAGTGGGAACTCGAGTAGATGATCGTCAACGAACGGGAGACCCAGGAGGGACTGCTCGTCGCCGTCTGCGACGAGGACGTTCTCGGCGAGACGTTCGAGGACGGTGACCTCTCCCTGACCGTCACCGAGGAGTTCTACGGCGGCGACGCGGCCGACGAGAACGCCGTCCTCGAGAGCCTCGCGCAGGCGGACGTCGCCAACATCGTCGGCACCCGCGCGGTCGAACTGGCCGTCGAGGCGGGCTTCATCGACGAGGCGAACGTCCTCGAGGTCGGGTCGACGCTGCACGCGCAGTTGCTGCGGATGTCGTAGCGCGGCCGAATTCCCTCGTGCGTCAGCGGGGGTCGATTTTCTGCGACCGACTCGAGAGCCCTAGAGATCGGTTCGTCGGAACCGATAGTAGCCGATCGCGACGGGCACGACCAGCCAGAACAGCAGGACGACGACGCCGAACCAGTCTTCGAGGTAGAACGGGGCGTCGCCCGGATAGCGTTCGGCGGGGGTCATGCCGGAGGCTTCCATCGATTGGAGGCCGTACCGGAACTGGAAGGGGAAGATCGAGCCCTCGACGATCGAGCTGGCCAGGTTGGTGTACGCGAGGATCGGGTTGAACTGCTCTAAGATCAGGAACCACGTTTCTGCCTCGACCGGTACGGGCTCGTCGTAGATGAGGTAGTACGGACCGGCGGTGAGCAGTTCCCAGAGCGCGACGAAGATCATGTAGAGGCCGACGACGATGGCCATCGACTTGCCGCGCGTGGAAACGCCGGCCGAGACGCCGACGGCCAGCCCGACGAACGTCGTGCCGAACAGCAGCGAGACGGCGGCGAAGCCGAGCCAGTCGACGAACGGGACCGAGCCGAAGAACAGCGCACCGAGCACGAGCGAGGCGAGGAACGCGAGGCCGACGGCCAGTCCGACGACGCCCATGCGACCGAGCAGCTTGCCGAAGACGACGTCGGTCCGGTTAGGCGGCAGGCCGAGCAGGAGCTTGACGCTGCCCGACCGGCGCTCGCCGACGACGGCCATGTAGCCGGCTATCAGCGCCGCGACCGGGAGGATCACCTGCAGCGGCGTCCCGAGGAAGCTCAGCACCTCGGCCGCGGTCACGTCGTCGACCGAATACCAGATCGCGACGTAGCCGATGACGACGAGGCCGACGAGCAGCCCGATCAACGACCAGAGCAGCTTCGACCGACCGGCGTCGTCGAACTCCTTGCGGGCGACGGTGGTGATATGCGAGGTCATCGCGCCACCCCCGTCTCCGCCTCGAGCGTCTCCGGCGTCTCCGCGTTCGCCGCCGGCTCGGACGCGTCGCCGTTCGTCAGCGCCGTGAACAGCGATTCGAGCGAGACCTCCTCGAGTCGCAGATCCTCGATCGTCGCGCCGGCGTCGGCGAGCGCGGTCACGACCCCGGCTTTCGCCGTCGAGTCGGTGATCGTACACTCGAGCGTGCGGCCGGACGCGGTCACGTCGGTGATGCCCGGAACGCCGTCGGCCACCGCTCGCCGTTCGACGGCGGGACCACCGAGCGTCAGCGTCAGCGTCGCGCCGCCACCGAGTTCCTCGCGTAGCCCCTCGATCGTGTCGACGGCGACGAGTTCGCCCTCGTTCAGGACGCCGACGCGGTCACAGACGGCTTCGACGTGCTCTAAGATGTGACTCGAGAAGAAGACGGTCGTCCCGCGCTCGGCCTCGCTGCGGACGAGGTCCTGCATCTCGCGGATGCCGTGGGGGTCGAGCCCGCTCGAGGGCTCGTCCATGATCAGCAGGTCGGGGTCGCCGACTAAGGCCATGCCGGTCGCCAGCCGCTGGCGCATCCCCTTCGAGTAGTCGCCGGCGGGCCGCGCGGCGTCGTCGGCGGAGAGGCCGACGCGCTCGAGTATCTCGTCGGGGTCGTCGCCCGCGTCTTTCGTCTCGATCGCGAATTCGATGTGGCGCCGACCCGACAGGCGCGGGTAGACGTCGAACCCTTCCGGGAGGACGCCGACGCGAGGGCTGATTTCGTCGGCTTCGGTCTGCGCGTCGTAGCCGAGGACCGTCGCCGAGCCCGCCGTCGGGCGCGTGAAATCGAGTAGCATGTTGATCGTGGTCGACTTCCCCGCGCCGTTCGGGCCGAGGAAGCCGAACACCTCGCCGTCGTCGACGGTCAGATCGAGATCGTCGACGGCGGTAAGGTCGCCGTACTCCTTGGTCAAACCGGACGTCTCTATCGCGCTCATCTCGTCAGCGACTTCAGCCGCCGTATAAATAGACCGGCAGCCACGGTTTCACGGTCGGAAACTGTGGGTTCTTTTATATCATCTGTCCATACGAATCACTGGATGACCGACGATGAGGGCCAGGAGGTGCTCGCGTTGCTCGACGACGAGTACGCCCGGCGTATCCTCATCGCCGCCAGCGAGGAACCGATGTCCGTCGACCGACTCACCGACCGCTGCGACGCTTCGCCGCCGACGATCTATCGACGGATCGACCGGCTCGAGGCGAAGGGGTTCCTCGACGAATACCAGGAGCTCGATCCCGATGGCCACCACTACAAGACCTACAGCACGCGACTCGAGCGCGTGGCGATCGAGATCGCCGAGGGCTCGATGGAACTGGACGTGTACCGCCGCGACGAGGATCCGGCCGACCGGTTCACCCGGCTGTTCGAGGACCTGTGACGATGCTCGGAATCCCACTTCAGACCGTCGAAGGCGGGGCGCCGACGGTCGCCATCGCCGTTTTCGTCGGGCAAGCGATCGCGTTCGTGATCGCCTGCTGGATCGCGAAGCGGTCCTACGACGGCTACCGGGACGCGCGCCGCCCGGCGCTGCTCTGGCTCGCGCTCGGAATCGCGCTGCTGGCCGCCGTACCGACGGTCGTTCGGTTCTTGCTGCCCACGCTACTCGGGGCGACTTCGCTGACGACGAGCGTCGTCGCAACGACGAGCGAGATCGCCGGCCTCACGGCGATCCTCTACACCGTCTACGGACGCCCATGAACGCTGAACCACGCTCCGCGCCGCTGTACGCCTCTGGATCAGTTGCGACCGAACTCCCCGCACGCTCGAGGTGGTGGCGATGACCGGACTCGCAGCCGTCGCCGGACTCCGCGTCGCCCCCGTCCTCGAGACGACGGTCTTCGGGCTGGACGAGGAGACGACGATCTTCTTCGTCGGGCTGGCCAGCGCCGCGCTGGGGTCGGTGGTGGCGTGGACGGCGTACCGGGGGTACGCCCGCAACGAGAGCAAACCGATGCTGTTTCTGGCCGTCGGCGTCGCTTTCCTGACGGTCGTTCCGTTCGCCCTCTCGCATACGGTCGATCTGGCGACCGGCGCGACCGACGCGACGGTGTTGCTCGTCGTCACCGCCTGCCACCTGCTCGGGCTCGTTTCGATCGTTCGGTCGTTCAGGAGGCCCGATACCGCATGAGTTCGCCGCGCACGTCCGACCCGCTGGCCGCGCTCGCTCGCGTTCGACGGTGGTGTCGCCGGTTCGTCGGAGTCGTCGCCCGCCGGCAGACCTACTACACGCTCCTCTATCTCCTGCTCGCGTTCCCGCTCGGAGTCGGTTACTTTACGATGCTCGTGACTGGCTTCGCGCTGCCGGCCGGCTTCGCGTTCGCGTTCGTCCAGATCGGCCTGTCGGAGCCGCTCGTGCTCCTGATCGCCGGAATTCCGATCGCGTTGCTCGGGCTCGGCATCGGCCTGCCGGCCGCGCTTGTGACTCTGTTCGCCGCCAACCAGCTGGCCGCCCTCGAGCGACGCCTCGCCGAGCGGTTGCTCGAGGCAGAGGTGCCGACGGCGGAGCCGGCCCGGAGCGTCCGCGAGCGGGCGCGACGGCTCGTCGTCGACCGCGGCACGTGGAAGGGTGTGATCTATCTGTTCAGCAAGTTCTTCTACGGAACGGCCGCGTTCGTCGCCCTCACCGTCGGTGTCACCTTCACGTACGCACTGGTCGCCGCGCCGCTGCACTACCGGGGCGATACCGTCGGCATCCACATCGGCGATCCGATCGAATTCGTCCCCGAGTTCACCTATCAACACGAGGGCTGGACCGTCGACGTCTCACCGGTCACGCTCTCGATCGCCGACGGCGAACTGCTCTCGCTGCACGTCGACTCGCTGCCGGCGGCGCTCGTCGTCTCGGCGATCGGCGTCCTCGTCGGCCTCGTCGTGCTTCATCTGTTCAACGCCGTGGGCTGGCTCCTCGCGCGGTACGCGGAACTGCTGCTGGGGAACACGCAGCCGTCGGTCGTTACCGAACCGCCGTGGGAGTAGCGAACCGTCAGGCGAACACGACCGATCTCGAGTCGCCACATCGGCAGCAGTTGCGAGTACCAAACTTGTTTGGAGCCACCGGTATTTCCGATGCACACGAAGTCCATATTGCGGCAGGGACCCCCACCAGGGTACCACCTCCCCCACCTCCCACGCCCTGCCGTTTCACCTCCCGAACCCGCCTCCCTCCACCCCCCTCCACCTCCCCTTCCCCCTTTCCGTTCCCCGGCCCGATTGCGTGTAGCCGTTCGGCTCCGCGTCGCCGAATCGGATCGGAATCGGCAATTCCAGCCGGATGACCGCGGTCGCGGCCACGTCGGCAGTGGCCGGACCGAAGGAGTGTTTTGCGTGGGGTTCGTTCTAGTCACTAATGAGTCAACGACAGCTCGAGCCGCTCGACGTCGATGCAATCCGGGAGGAGTTCCCGATCCTCGAGCGAGAATTCGACGGCCAGCAGGTCGTCTATCTCGACAACGCGGCGACGACCCAGACGCCCGATCCGGTCGTCGACGCGATGAGCGACTACTACCGCGAGTACAACGCCAACGTCCACCGCGGCATCCACCACCTGAGTCAGGAAGCCTCGATCGCCTACGAGGAAGCCCACGACCGCGTCGCGGAATTCATCGGCGCGAGCGGCCGCGAGGAGGTCGTCTTCACCAAGAACACGACCGAGGCCGAGAACCTGGTCGCCTACTCCTGGGGCCTGAACGAGCTCGGACCCGGCGACGAGGTCGTGCTCACGGAGATGGAACACCACGCCTCGCTGGTCACCTGGCAGCAGATCGGCAAGCGAACGGGTGCCGACGTGAAGTACATCCAGATCACGGAGGAGGGCCGCCTCGATATGGACCACGCCCGCGAGATCATCACCGACGACACCGCGATGGTCTCGGCGGTCCACGTCTCGAACACGCTCGGTACCGTCAACCCCGTCTCCGAGCTGGTAGATATTGCCCACGACCACGACGCGCTGGCGTTCATCGACGGCGCACAGGCCGTCCCCAACCGCCCCGTCGACGTCGAGGCCATCGACGCCGACTTCTACGCCTTCTCCGGCCACAAGATGGCCGGCCCCACCGGCATCGGCGTGCTCTACGGCAAGCAGGAACTGCTCGAGGAGATGCAGCCGTATCTCTACGGCGGCGGGATGATCCGCAAGGTCACCTTCGAGGACTCGACCTGGGACGAGCTCCCCTGGAAGTTCGAACCCGGGACGCCACAGATCGCCGAAGCCGTCGGCCTCGTCGCCGCCATCGACTGGCTCGAGGAGATCGGTATGGACCGCATCGAAGCCCACGAGGAGGAACTCGCACGCTACGCCTACGAGCAACTCGACGCCGAGCCGGACGTAGAGATCTACGGCCCGGAACCCGGCCCGGAGCGCGGCGGCCTCGTCGGCTTCAACCTCGAGAGCGTCCACGCCCACGACCTCGCCTCGATCATGAACGACCACGCGGTCGCGATTCGCGCCGGCGACCACTGTACCCAGCCGCTGCACGACAAATTGGGGGTCGCGGCGTCGGCTCGAGCCTCGTTCTACGTCTACAACACGAAAGAAGAGATCGACAAGCTCGTCGAGGCGATCGACGACGCACGACAGTTGTTCGCGTAAGCGAACAACGGATTGCGAGGAGATGTCGACGATGTCTTCCCGAACGAAGTGAGTGACGGCCAGCGAGAGCGAAGCTCTCGCCGGGCGCGTCAGCTCTTTCGCTAGCCGAGACGATCCCTAGTTGACCGCTTTGGATAGCTCGGCTCCTGCCTTGAATTTCACGACGTTCTTAGCAGCGATCTGAATCTCTTTACCGGTCTGAGGGTTGCGCCCTGTCCGCGCGGAGCGCTTCGAAATACTGAACGAACCGAAGCCGATCAGTGAGAGCCTGTCTCCTTTCTTCAGTGCCTTCGTGGTTGCATTGATAAACGCGTCGAGAAACGCGGTTGCAGTCTCTCTCGCAATAGCGGTTTCAGACGCGAGTCGGTCGGCGTCGATCAGATTTTCGTCGGTTGGACGGGCAGTTGCGTCCCGCTCTCGACGGCCAAGACGACGCTCGTCGCCTTCACCCGGGAGGAGGTCGAGTGCGGCACTCAATTCGTCACTGCATCTGAACTGGACAGCGTTCGCAGGGGCAGTCTCCCGTTCTGTATCTGCTCGGGAGTTGCGCCCCGTACGTGCAGACCGTTTGCTGATGCTAAAGGATCCAAATCTGGCCCACGAGGCCCGACCGTTCTTCTTCAGCGCCTCCGTAGTCGCATTGACAAATCCATCAAGAGCCGTTTTCGTGTCCGATTGTGACATGCCTGCTTCGGATGCTATAGCCTCGATCAATTCGGCATCGCTCTTTGCGGCGACCTGGCCCGTCGTGGTCGCCAAGGCCAGTCCGAGGGAAGTCGAGAGGACGGCACCCCGCTGGAGGACGGTTCGTCGTGAGAGTTCGCTTTGGGTCACGGTATCATCACTCACGATACTATAACGATTCGCATAATTGTAAGTATATCGTAAATTTCAGAGTTTATATGTTTTTGCTCTGTACCGGTTGGGCTGAAAGTGAACCTGGGCGTGATGTTCTGTGTGGGAGGAGTTACTAGAAGTCCCAGCGTTGTGTGTGCAACTATCTTGAACGGCTGATCCAGGAATTTCAACTTGAAATAACCAGAGTCATTACGCTGAACTCATCCGCTATATCCAGTCGACTGTTCCTGACAACAATTCGATGGCTCGTCAAGGCTGTGCAAAACACAGAGCGCGAATGCGGCACGAGGTCGGGGCCGATCTACGAGAGTGGTGATCGCTCAGTACAGAGCAAGCAGTTACCGAAGCGGCTATCGATCTGTCCGAACTATGCCAAAAGCCGCCTGCTGAATATAGAGAGTATACTCAGCAGAGTGTGAGAAAAATACTTCATCTGAAATCCCGGCCCACCATCAACATTTTAGACAGGTACAGGAGTCAGACTGTTTCACTGGATGACTTCTTGACAAGCAACAGATCGAACCCTTCGAACTCTCTAACGATATCAAGAAACTCACCGGGATCGAACGGCTGGTGTATGTAGCCGTCCGGGTCGAAGCCCCTCGATTGAGCGATATCTGTCTCTGTAGGTGAATTTGTCATCCCGATCACCGGGATGCGGTCGAATTCTGATTGATCATCGAGCGTTGCCAACACATCCTCGCTGCGCCCTCCCGGGAGTTTCAGATCAAGGAGGACGATATCCGGTACAGAGGCATCCGTGTAGTCGCCTCGCTGGTGAACGAAATCGAGCGCTTCGTCGCCATCGTAGACGACGTGGAGGTCGTTCAGAATGCCAGCGTCCACGAATCGCTCCCGAATGAGTCTCACATCCCCGTGATTGGCTTCGATCAACAGAATCTCGATAGGGCTTGCTTCGGGGCCAGATGAAGTGGCTTGATCAGCCCCCGTCGCGGATGGGTCGGTAGTCACTAAGCCAACCTAGAATACGATCAGAAGAACTCCTATCCATTGTGATCACAACCCCTTTTACTGAATCCGGGTATGCATCTGAAATCCGCACCCTATCGCAGTGTCCGCTCGAAGACCTTCTTGGTTCCACGCTGGATGCGGTTCGACACGGCTTGCTGAGAGATCCCGAGTTCGTCGGCAAGATCGCTCATGGTCACCTCGCTCGGCGTGTCGTAGTACCCGCGTTGAAGGGCGAGGACGAGTGCTTCGCGCTGTTCGTTACTGAGGTCGAACTCTTGAGCGACGTCGGATCGCTCGGTGAGGGTATAGCTCCGCGTGATGTCGATGGGGATCTCGTACTCCATACAGTAGTTGTAGAACTGGGAGACTTGATCGTGGGTGGGAAAGCGCAATCGGAACGTCCAGCCACTATTGCCGTAGGCTTCGAGCACAGCAGCATCGCTGATTTCGAGCCCTTCGAGGACGTCTTGCTGTTCGGTTTTCCACTCCATCCGGTACAGCACCCAGTCGTCGAACCGGTCAAGCACCGTGAACGAGGTGATGTGTTCGCTCTCATTGATCCGCTGTTTAAACGTCTCGGTGTCCTCACATTGTACCCACAGGAACGGAATAAGTGAACTCCCTGTAGGGACGATACGTTCGAGTTCGATGTACATGTCGGGCGGCTCCGCGAGCACCTGCCCCAACCGGAAGTCTTCGTCGTCAAGGGTAAACTCCACAATGACACTCATATTGGTCGTACCTTCGGCTCCCATGCGGGTAGACGTAGTGCCTGAACTGGCCAATCACCACCATTCGTAAATCAAGCTGAATCCCCGTGGCATTCGCGCCCTGTATTCAGCGCGACTCTTTGAAGAGATACGCTGATTGGGAGGAATTCCAGCGATCAATAAGCATATCTACGGAATAGTTGGTTCAGTAGATCGGTCGTGAAACAAACGAGATCATCGTGCTGAACTCATCCTCTATATCCAGCAGACAGTTTCTAACAGTAGTCGGATAGATCGTCCCGACCGTGCTGAATAGAGGACGTAAACGGCATGTATAGATGCCCCATTCTGACAGGAGACCGTTCGTCTATAGAGCTTGCACGCAACACCGGCTTCTCGTTCACTTCATCTGATAAGCGCTGAGCTGTCTGATGACCGAGAATACGGTCTAACTTGGTGTGATTCGGCGACCTCAGCGAAATCGTCCCCAAGACGGCGCCACGGACACTTTTGGCTCTCGTCAACCACGTGAGAATATGGCACACGAAGAGGACGACGACTTCGACCCGGAGGGGCGAAACGAGCGAGAGGTGGCCGCCGAACTTGCCGATCAGCGGGCCGAGTTCGTCGGCCTCATGCAACACTTCTACCGCGGTGAACTCGGCCGGACGACCCACTGGCGGACACGGATCGACCGAACGACCAACTGGGCGGTCGGGCTCGTGGCGACGCTGATCACGTGAGCATTCTCGGCGGCCGACCGCCCTCACTACATCATCCTCGGCAGCCTCGCCGCCGTAACGATATTTCTCTACATCGAGACGCGGCGGTACCGGATCTACGATATCTGGCGGTCTCGAGTCCGGCTCGTCGAGGAGAACATCTTCGCTAACGCGGCCGACCCAGAGGGGGCCGTCCACGAGCAGTGGCGTGAGTTCCTCGCCGACGACCTTCGACGACCGACTCTAAGGTCCCGTTCCTCGAAGCGCTCTCACGACGGCTCAGGCGCGTCTATTTCCCGCTAATGACGATTATCGTTGCCTCGTGGGGATTCCGCATCGCCATCTTTTCGCCCGACGGCGTGTGGGAAGCCGCGGCGATAGGTCCCGTTCCCGGGACACTCGTGGTCGCCGTCGTGAGTTTATTTTACCTCGCGATGTTCGGTGTGACCGTCTGGCCGACAGACCGACTCGCAAAGGGCGAAAAGCGGGAACCGCCAGAACAGATGAGCTGGCGTGAGTGAAGTGTCGCCCCGCTCGCATACCCGTCTAGCTACATCCGTTTCATCCGAAAGCCACCGAGCCAGCCTTCAAAAACCGCGAATCGAGTTCCGACGTAATTTCTCGTGCCGTCTTCACCCATCAGGAAAGACGCGAGCCGGTCGCACCGACTCGAGCCTGGTCCGACTACTCGTGCTCGAGACCGCCCGGAACGACAGCACAGCCACACGGCGACGCGGTACCCACGCCGGGGCCGGCGACGGTCACGATCCAGACGGGGCGACCGCACTCGGGACAGGCGGGGAGCGACCAGTCGGTCGCGTCCGCGGCCTCGTCGGCCGTCGCCGTCGTCATGGTGCTCGGATCGATCGGCACACCGTCGTCGGTCATCGCTCCCACCCCGGACGACGTGGGCGACGTAATCTGTGTCGACGATCGGGTGCCGTCGCTGGTCGTTCGAGTTGATTCCACTGTCGTGCGGGGCGTTTATATCCCGATAGAATGTACGCAATCATGGCTTTCGAACCCTCGCGGGTTGGAAGCCAGGCCTCGGGTGTCCCTGCACCCGGGGCGTTTCGGTTCACGCCCCCATCGCTCGCGCGTTCGGAGACCGGCTTCCAGTCTGATTGTCGACATCGGTGACTTATATCTACTGTTGATAGATGGGATAAATATCGGGGGGCGGCTCGAGTGACGCCAAGCGAAACCGCCACCGGCGAGTCGCAAAATTCCGGCCCACCGACGGAGAACCGGAATCCAAACTACTTGATTGACCGACGTAAGCCGTCCGAAAGACGGAGTGTTCGATTGCGGCGAACGCGAGTTTTTAACGTAGCGTATGATATCTCATGCAAATGGCCCCGGACGACGAGCGGCCGAAGGATCTGATCGAGATTCTGCTGGTCGAACCCAATCCCGGTGACAGCCGTCTCTTCGAGGAGAACTTTCGAGACGCGAAGCTGGTGAATACCATCCACACCGTCTCCGACGGAGAGGCCGCGCTCGAGTTCCTCGCCCAGCGCGGCGAGAACGCGGACGAGCCACAGCCGGATATCATCCTCCTCGAGCCACAGCTACCCGGCAAAAGCGGGATCGATGTCCTCTCGGAACTGAAAAACGAACCGGAACTCGAGGGGATTCCGGTCGTCGTACTCACGAGTTCGGACGCCGGCGAGAAGATTGTGAAATCCCACGGCATCGAGGCGGACACCTACCTGCAGAAACCGGTCGAACCCGACGACTTCGTCGAGTTCGTTCACTCGGTCGAGGAGTTCTGGTTCGCGATCGTTCAGGAAACGCCGCAGTGAGCCCGCGACGCAGCGGGGGACTCGCCGCTGACCGAACGAGTGACGAACGGATCTCGATCCGGACTCGGAACCGTCGCAGACGGACTCGAGCGTCGTTTCGGCCCCGGAACCCTTTTACAACTCACTGGCCTATCCGCACACAACAATGGGACTGGGCTCGGATATGTACCGACAGCAGATCCTCGACCACTACAAGAACCCCCGCAACTACGGGGAGCTCGAGGATCCCACGTTCACCCACATCGGCGAGAATCCGATGTGCGGCGACGAGATTCGCATGGACGTCGAACTCGCCGACGACGAGGAGACCATCGAACGGGTCGCCTTCCAGGGCGACGGCTGTGCGATCAGTCAGGCCTCCGCCAGCATGCTCTCGGGGAAACTCGCCGGCAAGACCCTCGAGGAACTCCAGGAGATGGACCGTGACGACGTGATCGACATGCTCGGCGTCGACATCTCGCCGATGCGGGTCAAATGCGCCGTCCTCGCCGAAAAGGTCGCACAGGACGGGGCGGAGATCTATCAGGGCGAACTCGACGTGGACAAGACGACGACCGAAGACTAACGTCCACCGCTTTTCCTTCCGGATCGGCTTCCGGCTACCCGCTTTCTGTTGACGAACGCTTCGCGTCCGTTCACACGGCTCGCGGCCTTGCGATGTCGCGCCGGAGCAAAATCCAGGCGAAAAAGGCTCCGTGTTGATTTCGACCGCGCTCGGGCTTCACACCGCTTCGTCAGCTCCTGTGGCTGTTCCGTGGTGCTGGGCCTGCTCGAGCGCGAGTGATATGCTCGCTGGGTGCGTAGGTGAGCTGTTCGCTCGCGCCCCGGCGGCCAGCCGGCCGCCCGCAGTCGGACGCCACATCGAAACCACTCCCGACGGCGAACGGTCGGCCCGAAAGCGGGGCTCGCGTCGGTTCGGCTCTTGCAGTCTCGACCGTCGGTCGTCTCCAGAAAGTATAACTCTAAGGGGCCTCGATGCCGACTTTTCCGCCAGTATGTCGAGGAGACCGCTTTTCACGACAGGAATTGTTTAAAAACAATTCGGGATACCAACCAGTAGTTTGAGGCATTGTTACCAATAAGCATTCTTCGCTATGTCGGATCTAAACGACAAGGGGAAAGGACAGAGTCGAAGACGAATCTTGAAAGCGGTGGGGACGTCGCTCGTCGCAGGCGCTGGTATCGTCGGCATGTCCGGGACGGCCATGGCCGGCAATTGTGATAGCTTCATGGACGCGCCCAGCGACTTCCCGTACGTCAAAGACGGGAAGAAGTACGGCGACTATCCGAAGAAAGCTAGCGAGGTCACCTACTTCATCCACGGCTGGAACGTCGGCTCGGTCGAACTCGCGCAGGACCAGGCCTACACGTGCAAGAAAGCGCTCGAACAGAACGGCTATACGAAACCAGTGGTGGCCGTTCGCTGGCCGTCTGATACCCTCACGTGGGCCGGCGGCAAGGACAACGCCAACGAGGCCGGCCACATGTGGGCCGACTTCGTCCGCAAAGAAAACAACAAGAAAGATACTATCCGCAGCATCGGCCACTCGCTCGGCGCGCGGGTGACCTGCGTCGCCCTCGAAGACCTCCACGACGAGTACGGCGAGACGTACACGTCGGCGGACCTCATCGGTGGGGCGATCGAGCAGGACTTCCCTGCCAAGGAAGGCCATTGGGGCGACGACATCGCAGGTGCAGTCGGCCAGTTCCACAATTACTTCAACGAGGACGATCAGGTGCTCGACGACACGTTCCAGACCCGCGAGTTGGACGCCGCCGTGGGCGAAGAGGGTCTCGACGGCACGCCCGTCCACAACTACACGGACGTTGACGTCACCGACCAGGTCGACGCCCACTGCGACTACTTCCGTCCGGACATCGGCTGCATGGACCGGGTCGTCGCGAACTGGTAAGCACCCGCCAACCGTGCAGGCGACCGTCGCCGGTACCCCCGAATTGGCGTGACGGTGAGCGACAGCCGAGTCGCGGCCCAACGCCGTGCGAGGTCTTCGCGAGCCCGCGAGCGAAGTCGTTCGAGACGGCTCCGCCGTCTCGTGATACCGAAAACGCGTAGCGTTTTCGAGCAGTTCGGAAGACGCGTCGCGTCTTCCTGAGCGAGCGACTCTGGAGCGAGTGAATCGGCTGGGTAGGACGTGGAAACCCTCGTTGCCACGATAGCAGGGAACTCTTTTCTCGATGTCCCGTTTCACGCGCCGGCTTCGTCGATATCCCCTTTCTCGAGCAGTGCTGGAAACCATTTCCGTGTCGGTCTCGAGTCCCATTTTTGCCTCGAGATCGACTGGAGGTCGCAACGAATGAGCCCCGAGCCGAGCGACGACGACTCGCCGTACCCCATCTGTCCGCGCTGTGGCGAGTCAGTGTTGATCTCGGCCCACCACCGGCGCAGCCACTCCCTGTGGCTGTTTCGTGCCGCGGGGCCTGCTCGAGCGCGAGTGATATGTCCGCTGGGCGCGTAGGTGGGCTGTTCGCTCGCGCTCCGGCGGCCAGCCGGCCGCCCGCCGTCGGACGCCACATCGAAACCACCCCCGACGGCGAACGGCCGGTCCGAAAACGGGGCTCGCATCGGTCCGACTGTTATAATCTCGACCGGTGATCGTCTCGATGGAATCTAGCTCTGTGACATCTCGATGCCGACTTTCCCCCAGTATGCCGGGTGGCCGCTATTCACGACAGGAACTGTTTTAAAAATAATTCGGGATACCGGCCAGTGGCTTAAGGAATTGTTACCGATAAGCATTCTTCGCTATGTCGGATCTAAACGACAAGGGGAAAGGACAGAGTCGAAGACGAATCTTGAAAGCGGTGGGGACGTCGCTCGTCGCGGGCGCTGGCATCGCCGGCATGTCTGGGACGGCCATGGCCGGCAGCTGTGATAGCTTCATGAACGCGCCCAGCGACTTCCCGTACGTCAAAGACGGGAAGAAGTACGGTGACTATCCGAAGAAAGCCAGCGAGGTCACCTACTTCATCCACGGCTGGAACGTCGACTCGGTCGAACTCGCGCAGGACCAGGCCTATACGTGCAAGCAGGCACTCGAACAGAACGGCTACAGCAAGCCCGTCGTCGCAGTCCGGTGGCCCTCGGACACACTCACGTGGGCCGGCGGCAAGGACAACGCCAACGAGGCCGGCCACATGTGGGCCGACTTCGTCAAGAAGGAGAACAACAAAAAGGACACTATCCGCAGCATCGGCCACTCGCTCGGTGCCCGGGTGACCTGCGTCGCCCTCGAAGATCTCGACGACAAGTACGGCGAGACGTACACGTCGGCGGATCTGCTGGGCGGGGCCGTCGAACACGACCTGCCGCCGATGGAAGCCGATTGGGGCGACGATATCGAGGCTTCCGTCAGCCAGTTCTACAACTACCACAGCGAGAACGACGGGGTGCTCGACGACACGTTCGAGAGCCGTGAACTGGACAAAGCCGTCGGCGAGGTCGGCCTCGAGGGTACGCCAGCGTCTAACTACACGGATGTCGACGTGACTAGTTCGGTCGGCGCCCACTGCGACTACTTCCGTCCGGACATCGGCTGCATGGATCAGGTCGTCGCGAACTGGTAACCACCCGCCGAGCGTGCGGGCGACCGTCGCCGGCGTCGCAGAATTGCCGTGACGGAAGTGGAGGGATCTGACGGTTCTCCGAGCTATAGCGACTACCGTAGCACCCCTCCGTTTCTTCGGCAGGAATGAGAAGAACGATAACACACTCTACGATAGATGGAACCAATGAACATGCGGTATGCGACCTTCCTTCTGACAAGCGAGCGCGGGTACTTCCACCCGATAGAAGCTCTCCTTCGGGAGCAGGAGGCCATACCGGAGCGCGTACACGCTATCCGGCTGCTTGCCGACGGGGTGATACTCGCACTCTACGAGGTGAGAGGCACAGCCGAGCAGGTCAGAGCCGCCATCGATGCCACCGACGACATCAGGTATCACTCCCTGGCACAGAACAAGGACCGGGTCATAATCTTCCTCGAGACGGAGCCGGAACCACTCCTGAACGAGGTGTTGGAGTTTTTCCGCACGCAGCGCGTCATCGTGGATTTCCCGGTCGAACTGGTCGAACCGACGCGTTCGGTCCTCGAGATCACGCAGGTCGGGAAACAGCGGGCGCTCCAACGGATCGTCCGGATCGAACCGGAGGGCGTTCGGGCCGAAATCACGGAGGTGGGCCAGTACAACCCCTTCGAGAACCGGTTGTTCACGTTGCTCACCGACCGCCAGCAGGAGGTGCTGATCGCCGCGCACGAGCAGGGGTACTTCGACCCGCCGCGGGAGGTCACACACGAGGATATCGCGGAGCAACTCGGCTGCAACGCCGCCACCGTCGGGCACCACCTGATGCAGATCCAGTCTCGGCTGGTGGACGCCATCGTTCCGAGCGAGGACTCTTCCGGTCCTGTGAACGAGCCGGGCGACGCCTTCTCGGCGGAGTGACCTACCAGCCGACCCTGCGTTAGTCGCGGTACTACTCTTCGAAACCGTCTCCACGGCTCGCAGTGCTCGCCGTTCCGAGTCGAGGTCTTCGCAGACTCAGACCTCGCCCTCTTCAAACCGGAACGTCCCGTTCCGCTGCACCACTTCGCCGTCCACTTCGATGAACGAGTCCTCGCTCATGTCGACGATCATGTCCACGTGGACCGCCGAATCGTTGGCCTCGTTGCCCTCGCCGACGGTCTCGTCGTAGGCCCGGCCGACGGCCATGTGGACCGTATCGCCCATCTTCTCGTCGAACAGCATGTTGTAGGTGAACTGGTCGATGTCGCGGTTCATCCCGATGCCCAGTTCCCCGAGCCGGCGCGCCCCGTCGTCCGTGTTGAGAACCTCCGTGAGCACGTCCTCGTTCTTCGCGGCCGAATGTTGGACGACCTCGCCGCCCTCGAACTCGAGATACACGTCCGTGATCTCCCGACCCTGGTGATAGAGCGGCATGTCGAACAGCACTTCGCCCTCCACGCTATCGGGCTGGGGCGCGGTGAAGACCTCGCCGCCGGGCAGGTTGTGCTCGCCGTGGTCGTTGATCGTCGGATTGCCCGCGACGGACATCGTCACGTCGGTCGTGTCGCCGCTGACGATACGGACCTCCTCGGCGGGGTCCATGATCTCGACCATGTGCTCCTGGTGTTCGCGCTGTTCCTCCCAGTCCTTGTTGACGGCGTCCCAGACGAAATTCTCGTAACCCTCGGTGCTCATCTCGGCGAGCTGGGCGTTCGCTGGCGCGGGGAACTGCGTGAGACACCATCGCTTCGAGAGCCGTTCCTCGAGGATTGGGCGGTGGGCCTGCTGGTAAGCCGCGCTGATCTCGGGGTCGACGTCGCTGGTCTGAGTGACGTTGTCGCTGGCCCGGATCGCGATGTAGACGTCCGCGTTCTGGATGAGCGCGAGTTCGTGCTCCGGCGTCTCGAACTCGCCGTCGGATGCCCGCAGATAGGCCCGCTGGCTTCGCTTGCCGGTTCGCTGGCTCGTCGTGACGGGGTTCGCGCCGTAGTCGCCGATCACTTCGTGGAGCGCGACGACCAGATCCTCGGCGACGGGATGGGCGTCGACGATGACGTTGTCGCCCTCCTCGAGGTCGACGGAGTGGTTCGCGATGATCTCCGCGTGTTCGCGAATGCGTGGGTCCATGCCCCGCTATTGACCGGGGGAGGAAAAAACGGTTCGTGATGGGGAAGCCCACGGACGGGAACGTGAGTTCCAGTATCTGCTCGGCAGGCAGTGACGACGTGTTGCCGCCGGCTATTTCACCCACAACGAGGAACGTCGGCCCATGATCGACCTCCGAAGCGACACCGTCACGACGCCCGACGAGGGGATGCGCGAGGCCGCCGCCACCGCCGATGTCGGAGACGACGTCTATGGCGAGGATCCGACCGTGAACGAACTGGAGGCCCGCGTCGCCGACCGGCTGGGAACGGCGGCGGCGCTCTACTTCCCGACGGGGACGATGGCGAACCAGACCGCCGCTCGCGTCCATACCGAGCACGGACAGGAGGTGCTCGCCGACCGCCAGAGCCACGTCGTGAAGTACGAACTCGGCGGGCTGGCACAGCACTCGGGACTGCAGGTGCGGATGTTCGACGCCGACCGCGGGGTACCGACACCGGAGCAGGTCGCTGCCGCGACCGTCGCGGAAGACCTGCACCGGCCCGGAACGGGACTGCTCTGTCTCGAGAACACGCACAACGCCCGCGGCGGACTCGCGATCGACCCTGAAACGATCGCCGCGGCAGCGACCGCGGCCCGCGAACGCGATGTCGCGGTGCATCTCGACGGCGCACGGCTGTTCAACGCCGCGACGGCGCTGGACGTCCCGGCCACTGACTTTACGGCACCGGTCGACTCGGTCATGGTCTCGCTCTCGAAGGGGCTGGGTGCGCCCGTCGGTTCGATGCTCGCGGGCAGCGAGGACTTCATCGAACGTGCGCGTCGCATTCGAAAGCTGTTCGGGGGCGGGATGCGTCAGATCGGGATCGTCGCTGGTCCCGCACTCCGGGCCCTCGAAAACGTCGCCGACCTCGAAGCGGATCACGAGAACGCACGTCTGCTCGCTGCGGGACTCGACGACATCGACGGGTTCGACGCCCAGGAGCCGGAGACGAACATCGTCCTCGCCGATGTCGCCGAGACGGGGACCGAGCCGGCAGTCGTTGCCGAACGACTCCGCGACAGGGATGTGCTGGTAACTCCCTTCGGCCCGACGACGATCCGGCTCTGTACGCATCGCGATGTCACTCGCGAGGATATCCATCGGGCGCTCGAGCGGATCGAAGACGGGTTCGCCTGAGACGGCGACCCGCGCGGTCCGCGGCTACTGATTGCCGCGCATCCCGTCGCGGAACTCGAGGACCGTCCGTCGCAAGAGGAGATAGAAGAAGAAGACCAGCGCCAGCAGGATCAGGACGACCGCGATGATGACGGGATCGTCGGGGAGGAGGCCGGTGATGAGGTCCAGCATACGCGCCGGGTACTCTATCAGCGCGGTTAATCGTTTCGACCTCGAGCCGGTGAAACCGGGCCCGAAACCTAACTGAAATCGGCGTTTCAGCTTGCGCTGTGTATAACGTGGGTCGGCACACAGGTTCTGGTAGGCCTCGATCGTCGCCCCTCCGGTCACCACCTATCGTCCGAGGACTCGTCCTCGGGATCGAGGCCTGTCGCCCTCCCCGTCGACCGCGGCCGGTCCGTCCGTCGCCCCCTCCCGTCTGACAGCCCGGATCCCCCGGGGCGGCGGACACCTCTGACATCGCGTCCGTCAGTCGTCCCCGCTGGCGCTGTGCCCGTCCCGTCCGATCGTGCATTCCTCCCGCCACGTCCGCGTCGAGTGATGCGGTCGCGCGCTGACCGTCACGCCGTCGAGATCTCGAGCGTCTCGATCACCGTTCCGTCCGGCTCCCGAATCTCGCCCGCCAGCCCGCCGTCTCCCGCGTTTGTCGGCTCGAGGACGGCGAACCCGGGCCGATTCCCGCGCGGATCCGCGTGGCTGCCGGGATTCAACAGGGTCACGTCGTCGGTTTCGACGACTGTCGGCCGGTGGCTGTGGCCGAAGACGACCACGTCGGCCCCGCGCGAGCGGCCGAACATCGCGAGCCCCGTTTCGCCGCCCTCCCGGCGATGCGTGACGGCGAACCGGACGCCGCCCGTCTCGACGACGCGAGCCGTCGAGAGCCGGTCACGGACCGCCGCGCTGTCGGCGTTACCGTGGACCGCGTGCAGCCGGTCGCACTCGCTGTGGAAAGCCTCGAGCGCGGCCGTGCTCGTGAAATCGCCCGCGTGGATGACGGTGTCGGCGTCCCGGGCCGCGGTCAGGGCTTCCTCCTCGAGCTCGTGGCCGTCGCCGCTGTGCGTGTCGGAAAAGATCGCGATCATGGTCGCCCTTCACCCGCTCCCGACAGGTTCCTTTCGGATCCGGTCGCCGGTCGTCGACGGCGGCCGGAATCGGGGGAGATCGACGCCGAGCGGCGCCCGGCCGGCTCTAGAACCGCTTACACTTTTGAGGCCCCCCTTCGTAGTCGTCGCCGATGGCCAGTAGCACCTCCGTCGTGCTCGCCGCACTGTTCGCGAACGGCGCGATCGCGGTTCTGAAGTTCGGCGGGTTTCTGTTGACCGGGAGCCCCGCGATGCTGTCGGAGACGTATCACTCAGTTTCGGACACGGGCAACCAGGTCTTTCTGCTGATCGGCATCAAGTACGGCGCACAGGAGGCCAATCGGACCCACCCGTTCGGCCACGGGAAGGCGCAGTTCTTTTACAGCCTCCTCGTGAGCGTCATGCTCTTCGGCATCGCCGGCTGGGAGAGCGCCCGCCACGGCTACGACGCGCTGACCCACGGCGGCGTCCACCGCGCCAGCGAGGACGTCACGCTGCTCGGGCAGACGTTCGATCCGGTCTACGTCAACTACGCGGTGCTGATCGGCGCGATCGTCTTCGAGTCCTACGCGCTCTGGAAGGCCTATCAGGGGATGAGCCGCCAGATGGACGAGTACGGCTGGTCGACCTTTCGCGAGGCCTTCAGGAAAACGAGCGACGTGACGACGCTGACCGCGCTCACCGAAGACACCATCGCGCTCTCCGGCGCGGGGATCGCCCTCTTCGGAATCTACCTCACCCGAACCACCGGAAACCCGATGTACGACGCCGCCGCGGCGCTCATCATCGGCATCATGCTCATGGGCTTCGCCGTCGCGCTCGCCTGGGAGAACAAGCGACTCATCGTCGGCGAGAGCCTCCCGAAAGCAGACGAGGACGAACTCCGGAACATCGTCGCCGGCTGGGACGGCGTCACCGAACTCATGGACTTCCGGACCGTCTACTTCGGCGCCGAGGAACTGCTCGTCACGGCCGACGTCGCGTTCGAATCGGACCTCGACGCCGACACGATCGACGAACGCATCACCGGCCTCGAGCGGGCCCTGAAAGACCACGACGATCAGGTCAACCGGATCTATATCGAACCGCAGACGAACGGATAGCGATCCGCGTTACTCGCTCGCGCCGCCGGTCTCGTCGTCCCCGTCGTCGTGGGCTGCGACGATCGTCGAACCGGGCGGCCGATCGTTCAGCACCGCCGTCACCGTCGTCTCCTCGAGATCCACCGTCGAGTGGATCGGCTCCCAGCCCTCGTCCGTCTCGACGGAGACCGTCACGTCGGTGGGGCTCGCTCCCGGCGGCAGCTTCGAGGGATCGTAAACGAGCGCGATCCGAACGGCTTCGACCGCCTTCAGGTCCTCGCAGGCGACGAGGTCGACCGGATCCGCCAGGCTATCCCTCGGCGGCTCGCTGACGCTCTTCTCGAGGCCGAACGCGTCGGGGACGACGCCGGCGACGAGGTCGACGCGAGCCCCTGCACTCTCGAGTGTGTATTCGGCGACGTTGTTCGAATCGTATCCGGGAATAGCCATATCGGGGGCAAGGACTCGAGGTATATGGCCCTGTACCGCGCGCTCGCCGGCCGGTGATAGTCGTCCCCCGCGACCGTTTAAAGGGAGCGACCGAATCGAGACGAATCCTTTTATCGCAGCGCGAACCTATCACGTACTGTGTCCGAGACAGCCGGGTACATGCGCTTTTTCCCGTACGACCAGCCGTACGAGAACCAGCGCGAGGCGATGGACCGCATCCACAACTCTCTCCACCGCGGTCAGGACGTCCTCTTCGAGGGTGCCTGCGGGACCGGCAAGACTCTCTCGTCGCTGGTGCCGGCCCTCGACGTGGCCCGAGAGCAGGACAAGACGGTCGTCATCACGACGAACGTCCACCAGCAGATGCGCCAGTTCGTCGCCGAAGCCCGCGCGATCACGCGCGAAGAAGATATTCGCGCGATCGTATTCAAAGGCAAGTCCTCGATGTGCCACATCGACGTCGGCTACGAGGAGTGTCAGGCCCTGCGGGACAACACCCGCGCCGTCGTCGACGCCGAGCGCGACCGCGAACAGCTCGAGCGCCGCCAGCGCGAACTCCTCGCCGAGAGCCAGGACGGCGACGGATCGGCGGCCGACGCCCGCTCGGCGGTGATGGAGGAACTCGAGTCCATCGAAGAACGGCTCGAGGATCTCGAGGAGCAGAACGTCTGTGACTACTACCGGAACAACCTCACGCGGGATACGGACGACTTCTTCGGCTGGCTCTTCGAGGACGTGCGCACGCCGGACGAGATCTACGAATACGCCGAGAAACAGGGGTTCTGCGGCTACGAACTCCTGAAGGAGGGGATCGAGGGGGTCGATCTCGTCGTCTGTAACTACCACCACCTGCTGGATTCGACCATTCGAGAGCAGTTCTTCCGGTGGCTGGGCCGCGATCCCGAGGACGTGATCGCCGTCTTCGACGAGGCCCACAACGTCGAGGACGCCGCCCGCGAGCACGCCACCCGATCCTGTTCCGAGCGCACGTTCGACTCCGCACTGGACGAGTTGGCCGACACCGACGACTCGCGCTCGGAAGACGCCGCGAACGTCCTCTCGGCGTTCCACCGCGCGCTCGTCGAGACCTACGAGGACTCGTTCGGCTTCGGTGACCGGGAGTCGATCGGCGAGAACTGGTCCGACGTACCGATCGCGAACGAGGACCGCAAGGACGATCTCACCCTCGAGTTCCTCCAGCGCTACTCCGGCCGCGGCATCGAGGACGACCTCGAGGCCGCGATGAAACTCGGCCAGGAGTTAGACGAAGAGTACGAGGAGGCCTACCGCGAGGGCGAGACGGCCACACGAACGGAGTGTCAAACCCTTCAGGCTGCGGCGTTCGTCAGCGCGTGGATGAACGAGGGCTCCGCGGAGGGGCTGTATCCGGTCGTCTCCGTCACGCGGGACGCCGGCACCGACGAGGTCTACGGCCGCGCGGAACTGTACTCCTGTCTGCCGCAGCAGGTGACCGGGCAGCTGTTCGACGAGATCTACGCGACCGTCCTCATGAGCGCGACGATCCAGCCGTTCGACGTCACCGAGAGCGTGCTGGGGCTCGAGGACGCGGTGACGATGGCCTACGGACTGCAGTTTCCAGAGGCGAACCGTCGCACGTACGCCGTCGAAACCCCGCCGTTGTTCTCTTCGGATCGTGACGACCCCGCGGTTCAGGAGGAAGTCGCGGGGACGATCCACGACGCCGTCCGCATGACGCCGGGCAACACGCTCGCCTTCTTCCCGAATTACGGCGAGGCGAGTCGGTACGCCGACCGGATCGCGGCTCGGAGCGATCGGACGGTATACGTGGACGAGCCGGGCCAGTCCGCCGAAGAACTCCGCCAGCAGTTCGTCGCGGACGACGGTGCGGTGCTGTGTACCTCGCTGTGGGGCACCCTCTCGGAGGGAGTGAGTTTCGACGCCGACGACGCCCACACGGTGCTGGTCGTCGGCGTCCCCTATCCCCACCTCGACGACCGGGCCGAGGCGGTTCAGGAGGCCTACGACGTGGCCTTCGAGGGCACCGACACGGGCTGGCGCTACGCCGTCGAGTTCCCGACGATCCGCAAGACCAGACAGGCGCTGGGCCGGGTCATCCGTTCGCCGGAGGAGGTCGGCGTCCGCGCGCTGCTCGATCGGCGCTACTCGCGACAGGCGAAGCCAGACCTAGGCAAGTACAGCGTCAACGGCATCTTCCCGCACGAGGAGCGCGAGGAACTGATCGACATCGACCCGGAAAAGCTCAAGTTCGCGATGCGCAACTTCTACGGCGATCACGGCGCGTACGACGGCGAGCCGCCGGCACCGTGAACTGGTCCGTTCGGCGCGAAATCAATCGTCGGCGCTCGAGGCCTCGACCGGTTCCCACGCGTCGTAGCCGCCGGCCATGCTGGCGACCCGCTCGGCGTCGCCGTACTCCTCGATGAGACGCGCGGCCTGGATCGACGTCTGTCCGACGTAACAGTAGACGACCACGTCGTCGGCCCAGTCCCGGTCGACGACGGTCTCCTCGAGTTCGTCGATGGTGACGTGTTCGGCCTCGGGGAGGTGGCCGTCGTCGTAGGCCTCCTCGTCGCGGATGTCGAGCAGGTCGAACTCGTCGTCGGCGTCGAGACGCTCGCGGACCGTCTCGGGGGCGAGTTCCGCGACCATTATCGCTTCCGGAGGTAGATGCGGTAGACTGCGTCGCCGCTGCGCCACACCTGCGCGTCGGCGTCGTCGCCGACGGCCCGCGGGACGTTCTCGGTACAGGGGACGTGATCGGTCTCCTGAACGAGGAGGTCGCCCGAGTCGATTTGCTGGAGGCCCTTCTTGGCCTCGACCTGCGGGTAGGGGCAGACCTCGCCCATCATGTCCTGGACGAGATCGGCCTCCTCGAGGAGTTCGTCCGCTCGTTCGTCGCTCAGTTCGTCCGGTGCGTCGGTTACGTCGTCGATGGATGGCATTGTATCGTGTCTCCGTCGTCGGATCGGTTTGTAGTTGGCGAACGGTTCGTCCTCAGATCGCACAGCCGACGTCGCGGTAGATCCAGTGGGTCATCACGTAGACGCCGGCGACGATGCCGACGGCCGCGATGAACGAGTGGATCGACAGCTCCGCGATGCCGGAGTAGATGTTCCCGATGTTACAGCCCGGTGCGAGCCGCGAGCCCGCGCCCATCATGAGGCCGCCGACGACGGCGTTCGGGAGCCGTCGGCGCTTCGGGACCCGCACGGAGAAATCACCGCTCCAGAGGGCGGCGAGGAACGCGCCGACGATGACGAACGCGATCATCACCATGTCGACGGTCACGCCGACGCCCTGGCCCTGGAAGAGGACCGAGCCCCAGTAGTCGAACGAGCCCGCGTCGACGCCGACCTGCGAGAGGAGATAGCCCGTCCAGCGGGCTTCCGGGCCGGTGATGCCGACGATCGAAACCTGGCTGAACCAGAGCACAGCAGCCGCGGTGATCCCCAGCGCGGCGGTGCGGGGATCCCACGGCTGCTTGCTCGCCGCGATCGGATGTCGCCACGCGCGCACCAGACCGCGGGCGTACGCCGCCGTTCCGCGGGCGAACCCGCGGAGGCCCACGACCGGTGCCAGGAACGCGGTCGAGTTGAGCTGCGCCACGTCGGCACGCTCGCCGAACGCGGCGGCGGTCGACGACCGGCCGATCAGGGTCGCGTAAACGAGAACGGAGCCGACCGCGACCGAGAGCGCCAGCAGTCCGCCCGGAATCGACGTGAGTTCGAACAGGGTCGCTCCCGTCCCGAACGTGAGCGCTTCGAAGTACGTGCTCTGGAGCGTCGGGAAGGCGACGGTAAAGCCAGCGTAGCCGACGCCCATGAACAGCAGAGTGAGCCAGAACTGGAGGTAGCCCTCGCCGGCGCGGTAGAGCGTGCCGCTGGCGCAGCCGCCGGCGTAGGTCATCCCTACGCCGAAGATGAAACCGCCGAGGAGGCCGGTCAGTCCCCAGTCGGGCGTCCAGAACCCCTGATAGTACCCGAGTTGATAGGCGATACCCCAGAAAACCATCGTCAGAAGCGTCGCAGCGAGCACGCCCTTCGTGACTCGAGAGTCCTTGTACGCGAAGAAGTCCCGAAAGGCGTTGACGAAGCAGAATCGCCCCTTCTGGAGGAAGGCTCCGATGGCGATTCCGACGGCCGCTGCGACGAGTAGCGTTGAGACCACACCGGAATCAGGGGGGTGGACGTCTTAACCTGCGGCCAGCCGGACGACGCTACCCCGACTCTTGACGCGCTCGACGGCGGAGTACAGACGGGACAGCCCTCGTCTGGCTCGATATCCGGAGGAGGTCTAACGGACACGCCGGCGTAGGTAGCTGCGGTATTTGTGAAGACCGACAACTGACTCTGCGCGCCGGTCGGCCGCGCGACGTAGTCGCCGCGCCACGCGAGCTACGACGGGAGCGACACTCGACTCACCGGTAGCTTGTAGGTCCCGTCCCAGAACTCGAGTTCGCTGACGGTCCACCGAACGGGCTCGATCTCGCGGTCGGCCAGCCGCTTCGCCGTCTCGAGGTCGCCGCCCCGGGCCAGCGTCACGTGGGGGACGTAGTCGCTGCCCTCGAGTCCGTCGACGACCTCGAAGGCCTCGGTGAGGTCGTCGTGGATCCGCTCGAGGCCGGGGCTCTCGACGGCCAGATAGACGACCGGTGCGGAGCCAAGCGGCGGATCCGCGAAATAGTCGATGCCCGTGATCTCGGCCTCGACGGCGGGGGCTCCCTCGAGCGCGCGGTGGGCGCGGTGCTGGAGCTGTGCGACGTGGTCGGCCTTGCCGAGCCGTTTGAGCAGACACGAGTGGTCCTCGCGGACGGTGTCGAACCCGACTAGGTCGGGATACAGTCGGTCCGCGAGCCGGCGGACGCGGCCGGGGACCGGAACGTTGACGCTGTACACTTCGCCCGAGATACGGTTGCGGCGGCTATCAGTCTGCTGATCCGGATTCGAACGGCCGGCTCAGAGCCGGTCGAGCAGCCAGAGAACGATCAGCACGGCGATCGCCAACGCGATGACCGGCCCCAGCAAACCGACGATGGTTCCGACGATCGCCTCGAGAACTTCGATAACGAGCAGGACGGCGATCAGTCCGAGTACGATTTTCAGCAGCGTTTCGACGTCGAGTTCACCGCGTCTATCTCCCATACGTTCACGTTCGGACGACTATGTGAAAAACAAACTGCCATTATCGTCGGAAAGACCTATTTAGCCGGCCACGGCATGTCCGGGTAATGGACGGGAAGGGGCTTCGGGCCCTGATTTGGGTGCTCGTGGTGGTGTGTTCGTTCGCGTCTGTCCCGGCTTCGACCGCCGCTGTGGCGGACGCCAGTAGCCACCATGCGGCGCTACAGGCCGACGCCAGTGGCAACGAGAGCATGGCGCTCGAGGACGCCGACAAGATCCACGTCGACTTTTTCATCGCCGAGAACGGTTCGGCGCTGGTGACCGTCGATTATCAGTTCCACCTCGATCAGGGGAACAACTCCACGACCCAGTGGGAGCAACTCCGAAGCGATATTCAGTCGAACACGTCCGAGTACGTCTCAGACGAGCGAGCGAAGTGGAACGAAACGCTCACCGAGGGTGTAAACGTGACCGAACGGGAGATGAACATCTCGAACCTCTCGATCACCACGGAAGAGGCCAGCGCACCGCGGACGGTAGGCCACGCCACGGTCACCTTCCAGTGGTCTCAGTTCGCGTTCGTCGAACTCACCCGCATCGAGGCGGGTGCTGCGCTCTCCGGATTTACGCTCGACGACGGGACGACCCTGCAGTTCCGCTGGCCGGATGCGTACGCAATCTATCAGCACGAAGGCGAACCGCAAGTCGACCCCGCGCCGAGCGATACGCCTGACGGCTCGGTCACGTGGCACGGCGAAGAAACGTCGTTCACCGATAACCAGCCCCGAATCGAACTGATCAGGGACACCGGTGCGACGAACGAATCGGCCCCACCCGAACAGGGGCCGTCGATGCCGTGGGCGATCGTCGCGCTGGCCCTCGCTTTGCTTGCGACCGTCGGTGTCGCTGGCTGGTTACTCGGCCGCCGTCGGCACGACGCCCCGCCGACCGATACCGGCACGGACGCCGTCCGACGGACCGACGGCTCGAGCGACGCTGATTCGACCGCGACCGGGCCGCCACCGGAACTGCTGAGCAACGAAGAACGGGTGTTGCGCCTGCTCGAGAACAGCGGCGGCCGGATCAAACAGCAGGAGGTCGTCTCGGAACTGGACTGGACCGAGGCCAAGACGAGTCAGGTCGTCGGCGACTTACGCGAGGACGACGAGATCGAGGTGTTCCGGATCGGCAGGGAGAACGTGCTCACGCTGCCGGAGGACGAGTAGTTCGACGCACGGTCGAGAGCCCGCCGGTGTCTTTCGGGATCGACCGTAGGCCCGCTGTCGCCCACCGAGAGCGCCATGTAGCAGGATTTAATACCGTGGATCTACTCCGTCTGCGCAATGAGCCATTCCGTCGGCATCGCGTTCGCCGTTTTCCGCACCGACGGGACCGTCGCTCGAGGGCGACGACGGCGACGGGCTCCGTGAGCCCGTACTCTACTTCATCTCACGTCCCGGTTCGTTCCGTCGACTCCGAATATGCAGAATTCTCGGTTAGCAGACGCTCTGTCCTTTATTTTCGAAAACGAAACCAACGGGCTTAAGGCCTTCCTGGGAGTGGATTCGAGTACGACATGACCCGCGTGGCACTTGCGTTTTCGGGCGGCCTGGACACGACTGTCTGTGTCCCGTTGCTCGAGGAAGAATACGGATACGACGACGTGATCGGCGTCACCGTCGACGTTGGCCAGCCTGCCTCGGAGTTCGAGGAAGCCGAGGAGACTGCCGAGGCGCTCGACCTGGAGCACTACGTCGTCGACGCGAAAGACGAGTTCGCGAACCTCTGTTTCGACAGCGTTCGCGCGAACGCGACCTATCAGGGCTACCCGCTGGGAACGGCGCTGGCCCGCCCGGTGATCGCGAAGGCGATCCTCGAGGTCGCGGAGGAACAGGACTGTACCGGCATCGCCCACGGCTGTACGGGCAAGGGCAACGACCAGCTGCGGTTCGAGGCCGTCTGGCGCGACTCGGACCTCGAGGTCATCGCCCCCGTGCGCGAACTCGGGCTCACCCGCGAGTGGGAACAGGAGTACGCCGCCGAGAAGGACCTCCCCGTCGAGGGCGGCAGCGGCGGCGACTGGTCGATCGACACCAACATCTGGAGTCGTTCGGTCGAGGGCGACGATCTCGAGGACCCCAACTACGTCCCGCCGCGTGACATCTACGAGTGGACCGACGAGCCCGGCAGCGAGACCGAGGAGATCGAAATCACGTTCGAGAACGGCTACCCCGTCGCCGTCGACGGCGAGGAGTACGAGCCCGTCGAACTCATCGAGTACCTGAACGAACTCGCCGGCAGTTACGGCGTCGGCCGCACCGACATGATGGAAGACCGCATGCTCGGGCTGAAGGTGCGCGAGAACTACGAGCACCCCGGCGCGACGACGCTGCTGAACGCCCACGAAGCGCTCGAGGGACTCGTCCTCACGCAGGAGGAACGCCAGTTCAAACAGCAGATCGACCAGCAGTGGTCCCAGAAGGGCTACGAGGGCCTGATCGACGCGCCGCTCGTGGGCGCGCTCGAGGGCTTCATCGCGGAGACCCAGAAGCGCGTGACTGGCACGGTCACCATCCGCTTCGAGGGCGGCCAGGCTCGCCCGGTCGCTCGCGACAGCAAGTTCGCGGCCTACTCGGCCGAGCACGCCTCCTTCGACACGGAGACGGTCGGCAAGATCAAACAAGAGGACGCCACCGGCGTCGCGAAGTACCACGGCTTCCAGCGCCGCCTCGCCAACGAGGCGATCGCCGCGAACGCCGCGGACGAGGAAGTCGAACTTGCGACCGACGGCAGCGGAAACGAAGACGAGTAACGATGACCGAGGAGAGCGCTCACGATGGCGGTACGCAGTCCGGTGGGCTGCGGACTGACGGTGGGGACGACGAAGGAGTCGTCCGCCGGGACCGCTTCAGCGGCGGCCCCGCCCGGAGCTTCCTCTCCTCGCTCGCGGCCGACGAGCGGATCTTCGAGGCGGACCTCGAGGTCGACCGCGCCCATACGGTCATGCTCGCCGAGCAGGACATCATCGGCGACGACGTGGCTGGGCAGATCCTCACGGCGCTCGATGCGATCGAGGTCGACGGCCACGGCTCCCTGCCCGACGGCGAGGACGTTCACGAGGCCATCGAGACGGCCGTTATCGAGCGCATCGGCGCGGACGGCGGCAAGATGCACACCGCGCGATCGCGCAACGACGAGGTCGCGGCCTGCATTCGGTATCGCCTGCGCGAGGACGTCCTCGAGGCCATCGAGACGACGCTCGCGCTGCGCGAATCGCTGATCGAGGTCGCGGCGGAGCACACCGAGACGATCATGCCCGGCTACACCCACCTCCAGCCCGCCCAGCCAACCACCGTGGCCCACTGGGCGCTGGCCTACGAGGGTGCGGTTCGCCGCGACACCGAACGCCTGCTCGAGGCCTACGGGCGGATCAACGAATCGCCGCTGGGTGGGGCCGCGTTCGCCGGCACGACGTTCGATATCGACCGCGAGCGCACCGCCGACCTGCTGGGCTTCGAGGGGGTCGTCGAGAACTCGATGGACGCCGCCTCTGGCCGGGACTTCCTGCTCGAGACGGTGCAGGCGCTGTCGACTCACGCGACGACGTTGTCAGGGCTGGCCGAGGACGTGATCATCTTCGCGAACCGCGGCTTCGTCGACCTCTCGGACGACTACTCCTCGACGTCGTCGATCATGCCCCAGAAGAAGAACCCGGACACGCTGGAACTCGTCCGCGCAGTCGCGGGCGACGCGGCCGGCGGCGTCCAGGGGCTGACGACGACGCTCAAGGGGCTACCCCGCGCGTACAACCGCGACCTCCAGCGGGCGACGACCCACGCCTGGGAGACCGTCGACGCGGTGACGGAGGCCAGCGAGGTCGCCGCCGGCGCGGTCGCCACTGCCGACTGGAACGAGGAGGCGCTCGCGGCGGAGGCCGGCGAGGGCTTCTCGACGGCCACCGGCGTCGCCGACCTGCTCGCGGCGAACGGATTGCCGTTCCGCACCGCACACGAACTCGTGGCCATCGCGGCGGAGAGCGGGGCGGACTACGACGCCCTCGAGTCCGCGGCTCGGGAGGTCCTCGGCGAGTCGCTCGACGCCCACGTCGACCCCGCGGCCGTCGAGGACGCGCTCGATCCGGCGCAGAGCGTCGCGAGCCGCGACTCGCAGGGCGGTCCCGCACCCGAGGCGGTCGAAGCCCAGCTCGAGGGAGCTCGCGAAGCGCTGGCCGCGGACGAGGAAAGCCATGCCGAGCTGACGGGGGCGCTCGAGGCGGCACACGAAGCGCTCCGGTCGGAGGGGAACGGCTATGTCTGAGTTCGACACGTCCGGGGCGGTGACCTGGAGACCGCCGCAATCGCCGCCGGTCACCCGGCCAGTTCGCCGACGATCCCCGCGGGGGGATCACATACCGATTTCATGATATGTCAAAGTAAACCTGCGGTGAGATAGCGTCCACGGCCCGTTAGAGGGGAGTGCAGATAGTATAATTTTGCTGTTAAGTTCGAAGGCTTTAAGGGAGCCGGGCTCCCACGTGCAGGTACAATGACCGAATGCGTCGAGTGTGGGGCCGAGGTGTCCCTGCACGACGATCTGGAAGTCGGAGAGATCGTTGACTGTACGACCTGTGGCGCCGAACTGGAAGTCGTCGACACCGAGCCGCCAGTCCTCGAGCGAGCCCCCGAGCTCGAAGAGGACTGGGGTGAGTGACCTTGCAGACGGGCGCGACACCGGCCCGCGCTGCACACACGACTCGAGGGGCTCGTAGCGAGTCCCTCACGATCAGCCAGAGGTGGCTCGCGTGAACGTAGGCATACTCTATTCACGGATTCGCAAAGACGAGAAGCTCCTCCTGAACGAGCTTCGCGAGCGCGATCACGCGGTGACGAAGATCGACGTCCGCAAGCAGACGTTCGACATTTCGGACGCTCCCGACGGGTTCGACGACCTCGACATCGTCGTCGACCGCTGTCTCGCCACGAGCCGGAGCCTGTACGCCACCCAGTTCCTCGAGGCGTACGGCATCCCCGTGGTCAACAGCCACGAGACCGCCGACATCTGCGCGGACAAAGTGAAGAACAGCCTCGCGCTCGAGAAGGCTGGCGTGCCCACGCCCGCGACGAAGGTCGCCTTCACCAAGGAGACCGCGATGGAGGCCATCGAGGAGTTCGGCTACCCGTGCGTCCTCAAGCCCGTCGTGGGCTCGTGGGGTCGCCTGATGGCCAAGATCGACTCTCGCGACGCCGCGGAGGCGATCCTAGAGCACAAGGCGACGCTGGGCCACTACGAGCACAAGGTGTTCTACGTCCAGGAGTTCGTCGACAAACCCGGACGCGATATCCGCGTGCTCGCGACCGACGGCGAGCCGATCGCCGGGATGGTCCGGTCCTCGGACCACTGGATCACCAACGCCGCCAAGGGTGCGGAGACGAACGTCTTCGAACCGGACGAAGAAGCGAAAGCGCTGGTACAGAAGGCCAGCGACGCCGTCGGCGGCGGCCTGCTCGGCATCGATCTCATGGAGACCGCAGATGGATATACCGTCCACGAGGTCAACCACACCGTCGAGTTCAAAGCGCTCGACGGGGCCGTCGAGACCGACGTCGCCGGCACCGTCGTCGACTGGCTCGAGGAGAAGGCCGAGGCCGCCGATCCGGAACTCGAGGTGACCGCCTGATGGCGGTCGGCACCGAGACCGGCGCCGACGAGAACGCCGAGACGGTCACCGCGAGCGTCATCGGCGGCAGCGGCTTCACGGGCGGCGAACTGCTTCGCCTGCTCGCGGGCCACCCCAATTTCGAGATCACGGAGGTCACCAGCCGCTCGAAGGCCGGCAAGAGCGTCGGCTCAGTTCACCCGCCGCTTCGCGGCTCGGACCTGCGCTTTACCGAGCCTGACGATCTCGAGAGCGTCGACGTACTGTTCGCGGCGACGCCCCACGGCGTCTCGATGGGACAGATCGACGACTTTTTCGAGATTGCAGATACGGTCGTCGACCTCTCGGCGGACTTCCGCCTCGAGAGCGAGGCCCAGTACGACGAGTGGTACGACGGCCACGAGGCCCCCGAGTACCTCGAGACGGCCGAGTACGCGCTACCCGAGATCAACCGCGAGAACCTCGCAGGCGCCGAACTGATCGCCGGCGGCGGCTGTAACGCCACCGCGACCATTCTGGGCCTGTATCCGCTGTTCGAACACGACATCCTCGAGGGCGGCGAGCAGATCGTCGTCGACGTGAAAGTGGGGTCGTCGGAGGGCGGCGCCGGCGGCGGCGAGGCCTCGAGCCACCCCGAGCGCTCGGGCGTCGTCCGTCCGTACGCCCCGACGGGTCACCGCCACGAGGCCGAGATCGAGCAGTTCCTCGACACCTCGGTCGCCTTCACCTGCCACGCCGTGGACATGATCCGCGGCGCGAGCGCGACGAACCACGTCTTCCCCTCGAGCCCCGTCTCGAAGGGCGACCTCTGGCAGGCCTACCGCGCCTGCTACGAGGACGAACCGTTCGTCCGCATGGCCGCCGGCGGCTCCGGCGTCTACCGCTACCCCGAACCGAAGGCGGTCGCCGGCACGAACCTCGCCGAGGTCGGCTTCGAACTCGACCCGTCGAACAAGCGCATCATCGTCTTCTCGGCGATCGACAACATGATGAAAGGCTCCGCAGGACAGGCGGTCCACGCCGCGAACATCGCGCTCGGCCTGAAAGAGACGGCCGGACTCGAGTTTACGGGGCTGCACCCCGTGGGGGCACCGTAGATGACGGTGGTCGTCAAAATCGGCGGCGCACGCGCCGTCGATCCCGAAGGCGCGCTCTCCGATGTCGCGTCGCTGGTCGAGGACGGCGAGGACGTCGTCCTCACCCACGGCGGTTCCACGGCGGTCGACGAGACCCTCGAGGACCTCGGGAAGGAGCCCACCTACGTCGAGACCCCCGGCGGCGTCGTCGGGCGGTTCACCGACGAGGAGACGATGGACGTGTTCAAGATGGTGATGCCCGGTAGGCTCAACACCGACCTGGTCGAGAGCCTGCACAACGAGGGCGTCGACGCCGTGGGTCTCTCGGGTACGGACGGCAAGTTACTCGAGGGCAAGCGCAAATCGGCCGTCCGCGTCAAAGAGGACGGCAAGAAGAAGATCAAGCGCGGCGACCACTCCGGCAAGATCGAGTCGGTCAACGCCGACCTGCTCGAGACCGTCCTCGCGGGCGGCTACACGCCGGTCGTTTCCGTTCCCATGCTCGGGAAGGAGAAGTCGGGCAGTTACACGGCCGTCAACGCCGACGCCGACCGCGCCGCGGCGGCGATCGCGGGCGCGCTCGAGGCCGATCTCGTGGTACTGACCGACGTCTCGGGGATATACGAGGATCCCGACGACGAGGCAACGAAGATCGAGTCGGCGTCGACCCCCGACGAGTTCGCGGCCGTCGAGGACGCCGCTGAAGGCTTCATGACGAAGAAGGTCATGGCCGCCGAAGAAGCGCTCGAGGGCGGCGCGTCCTCGGTCATCGTCGCGACGGCCAACGCCGACGACCCGATCACGAGCGCACTTGCCGGCGAGGGGACGACCCTCGAGCCCGGGGTGCTCGAGAACAGCGAAACGGACGAGACAGCCCAGGAGGCTGCGGAATGAGCGACCTCGATTTCGTCTCCGGCAGCAAGCCGATCGGCCTCGAGCGCGGCGAGGGGCCGTACCTCTACACCGCCGACGGCACGGAGTATCTGGACGCCGGCGCGAGCTACGCGTGCACGCCGCTGGGACACTCGCATCCGGCGGTCGTCGAGGCCGTCCAGGAGCAGGTCGGAAACCTGACGTTCGTCGACTCTTCCTATCCCGTCCAGTCGCGCGAGGACGCCTACGCCGCGCTCGTCGCGGCCGCGCCCGACGGACTCGAGGGTGCCTGGTTCTGTAACTCCGGGACCGAGGCCAACGAGGCCGCCCTGAAGTTCGCCCGGTCGGCGACCGGCGAGTCGAAGATCGTCGCCGCGACCCGCTCGTTCCACGGACGGACGATGGGGTCGCTCGCGGCCACCTGGAAGGACAAGTACAAGAAGCCCTACGAGCCGCTGGCCGGCGACGTGGCGTTCGTCCCCTACGGCGACGGCGAGGAACTCGCGGCCGCCGTGGACGACGAGACCGCGGCCGTGATCCTCGAGCCGATTCAGGGCGAGGGCGGGATCAACGTCCCGCCAGCGGGCTACCTCGAGACCGCCCGCGAGTGCACCGACGAGGCCGGCGCGGCGCTCGTCTTCGACGAGGTCCAGACCGGGATGGGCCGCACCGGTCAGATGTGGGCCTGCCAGAACGCGGGCGTCACGCCGGACGTGCTGACGACGGCGAAGGGGCTCGGCAACGGTCTGCCCGTCGGCGCGGTCGCAGTGCGGGACTGGATCGCCGACGGCGCGGCCTCGCACAACGCCACGTTCAGCGGCGGTCCCGTCGTCGCGGCGGCGGTCCACGCGACTGTCTCGACGCTGGTCGAGGAGGAATGGCCCGCCCACGCCGCCGAGATCGGTGACTATCTCGTCACCGAACTCGAGGCGGCGCTGGGCGACGAGGTCCGCGAGGTCCGCGGCGACGGACTGCTCGTCGGCGTCGAGTTGAAACGCGGCGCGAACCGCGTCGCTCGCGATCTGGCGATGAATCAGCAGGTGCTGGCGCTGCCCGCCGGCCGGACCGTGCTTCGCCTGCTGCCGCCGCTCGTGATCGGCGAGGCGGAGGCGGACCAACTCGTAGACGCGTTGACCGCGGTCGTCGCATCCGACACCGAATCATGAGCGCGAACGCCGACCCCTCGAGCGACGTGTCAGCCGCGGACGCCCGCGAGTTGCTCGTCGATCTCGTCTCGATCCCCTCGCCGACCCGCGAGGAACGCGAGGCGGCCAAACGTCTCGTGGACTTCTTCGAGGCCCACGACCGGGAGGTCTGGATCGACGCGGTCGGGAACGTTCGCGCGCCGGCGGACGATTCCGTACTGTTGACCTCACACATCGACACCGTGCCGGGGGACATTCCCGTCGAGGTCGAAGAGACCGGCGACGACGAGATCCTCTGGGGTCGCGGCAGCGTCGACGCGACGGGGCCGCTCGCCGCGATGGCGGCCGCCGCCGTCCGAACCGGCGTCTCCTTCGTCGGCGTCGTCGGCGAGGAGATCGACTCGACGGGGTCGCGCTACCTGGTCGACGACCGCGACGAGCCACCGGCGGCCGTCGTCAACGGCGAGCCGTCCGGTGCCGACGGGATCACGCTGGGGTATCGCGGCCTGATCGCCGGGACGTACGTCGCGACCAGTGAGTCCGGCCACACCTCCCGGCCGGACCCGAACGCGATCCAACACGCCGTCCGCTGGTGGTCGGCCGTCGAGGAGTACTTCGAGGGCGACGAGTACGAACCGGTCTTCGAGCAGGTGACGACCAAGCCGGTCGACATCGAGGGCGGCGTCAGCGACGACGGCCTCTCCGTCGAGGCGACGATGGACGTCCAGTTGCGCGTGCCGCCGGCACTCGACGTCGAGACCGTTCGGGAAGCCGCCGAAGGCGAACTCGCGGTCGGGACCGTGACCTGGAAGGACAAGGTTCCGCCGGTGATGATGAGCCCGCGAACGGAGGTGGCACGGGCGTTTCGCGTCGCCATCCGCAAGGAAGGCGGCGATCCCCGCCTGGTGCGAAAGACCGGTACGAGCGACATGAACATCTACGCCGGGGCCTGGGATTGTCCGATGGTCACCTACGGGCCGGGCAACTCGGACCTCGACCACGCGCCCGACGAACGACTCCCGCTGTCGGAGTTCGACCAGTCAGTGTCGATCTTAGAACGCGTCGCGCGGACGCTCAGTACGGACTGAACAGACGGATTCTCAGACGAGCTACCAGACCATGACAACAGCAATGGACGATACAGAGCCGAGACATTTCCTCGACGTCGACGACCTCTCCGAGACGGAACTGTTCGCGGTCCTCGACAGGGCCGACGAGTACAAACGCGCCGTCGAAGCCGGCGAGGACCACGCCGACTTGTCCGGACAGACCTTGGGGATGCTCTTCCAGAAGGCGAGTACCCGTACCCGGGTCTCCTTCGAGACGGGGATGACCCAACTGGGCGGGCACGCGATCTTCCTCGGGGAAGACGACATCCAACTCGGGCGTGGCGAACCCCTGAAAGACACTTCGCGTGCGCTCTCGCGGTACGTCGACGCGGTGATGGCTCGCGTCTTCAAACACGAGAACGTCGAGGTGCTCGCGGAGTACTCGTCGGTGCCGATCGTCAACGGACTCACCGACGACGCCCACCCCTGCCAGACGCTCGCAGACCTACAGACGATCCGCGAACACGAGGACGGCTTCGACGGCGTCTCGGCGGCCTGGATCGGCGACGGCAACAACGTCGCCCAGTCGTTCGCGCTCGGCTGTGCGCTGACCGACGTCGACCTGACGATCGCGACGCCCGAGGGGTACGAGGTCGACGAGGCGGTCCTCGAGCGCGCCCGCGACCTCGGCGGCGATCCGACGACCACGACCGACCCCGTCGACGCGGTCACTGACGCCGACGTCATCTACACGGACGTCTGGATCAGTATGGGTCAGGAGGACGAACGCGACGTCCGCATGAACGACTTCGAGGGCTTCCAGGTCTGCTCGGATCTGCTCGAGCACGCCCCCGAGGCGTCGGTTATGCACTGTCTACCGGCCCACCGCGGCGAGGAGGTCACCGACGCCGTCATCGAGGGCGATCGTTCGATCGTCTTCGATCAGGCGGAAAACAGGCTACACGCCCAGAAGGCGCTGTTGAGCTGGCTGCTCGAGTGACCGGCCGCGAACGAAGTGAGCGGGCGGATTTTTGGTCCAGATTTTTGGGCGAGAGGTCAGCTTCGCTGACCCGAGCGGAAAAAGGTGGCCACGAAGGCGCTGTTGAACTGGCTACTCGAGTAGTCGGCGATGACGGCTCGACACGCCGCAGAACGCCGCTGTCGGCGAAGAAATCGATCGTTTCCCCAGTCAACACTGTATTAGTACCTCTCTATGAGACTCATCCTTTCTGAACTATCTGGCGCTGTTATATTCAACCACCACGACGAAGCAAGTGAACCATGTCGTTCAGATTGCTGCTCGCGGCGCTGCTCATGCTGGCGGGGCCTACGGCCCTGATGGCGCTGTTCGTGCTGTGACGAGGGGGATTGGGTATCGGCGATTGACCGGAGGAGTGCGTTGCTCCTCTTTTGCGATTCACTCACTCGAGCAACGCGTACGCTACGCCGAGGACGAGTCCGTACGCAGCGTGACCGACGAGGCTCTCGATCGCGACGTTCGGGACGGCGGGTGCCATCGGGAAGCCGACCGTCGAGAGCCAGATCGGCATGACGACGACCGCGAGGACCGCCCAGACGACGATACCGTAGCCGAGTCCGAGCGCACCGCCGGTCGCGATCCCAGAACTGCGTCGGTCCGTCGCGACCAGCAACGCGGCGAAGACGACGCCCAGAACGGCCCCGTGTGCGACGTGAAGGACCATTCCCGCGAATCCGCCTTCGAGTCCGTATAGAGCCGGGATCGCGCCCTCGAGGACGCCCGGCGTTTGCATCGCCATCATCGCGCTGAAGACGATCGCACCGGCGATACCGCCGACGGTGCCCGCCTGCCAGGGCTCGAGTCGCGTTTTGGTTCGGTCGGCAGTTCGAGTGGTGACTTCTGATGCCATGTGCTACCGTACGACTAGGATGCGTGTAGCGGTATCTCGGTCTGGCACCGGCCGTGCACAGCCGCCGCCGACGCGAAGCTTCATTGGGCCAGCGGCCCCACGACGAGTCGATGGCGACCCCGCTTCGCATCTCGGCAGGCGAACTCGAGACGGACGCGATCATAGACGCGATCGAGGACGGACGACGGGTCGTGATCACGACGACGGCGGCCCGGAACGAGTACGAGGTGACGCTGCGGTACGACGGCTCGGTGTACTACTGTGACACGCCGACGCGACTCCACCGCCACGAGAGCCAACGGGAAATGCGATCCTGCATCCGAAAGATGGGATACGGTGCGGACGGGACGGACGCCTGACGTCGAGACGGCCGTCCCGGACGCCCGGCGAGTCTGCTGTCGAGACGGCTATCCCGACCGTCAGCTGTGGACGCCGACTGCGGCGATTTTTTCATGCTCCCGTCCGTACGGATGGATATGACTGATACCCCGCAACATCGCCTCGGAGAACTGATGGAGCAGTCGAACCCCCCATTCGAGGAAGTGATGAGTTGCGTGTTCGGAATCGAGACCCACGAGACGCGGACGTATCTCGTCCTGTGCGAGCAACCGGGGAGTACGATCGAGGAACTGGCTGCAACGCTCGAGCGCGACCGGAGCACGGTCAACCGCTCGCTGTCGACACTGCGTGATCGAGGACTCGTCCGCCGCGACCGGCGCCTGCTGGACGGCGGTGGCTACATCTATCAGTACACCGCCATCGAACTGTCCGACGCGAAAGCACACCTCCACGAGGCGCTGGACGCCTGGACGGCAACCGTCCACGACGTGATCGACGAGTTCGACGGGACCAACCGGTGAACGGACCGCCGAATCCACTCACTTTTTCCCCTTCGCCTCCTTCTCGCCGACAATGAGTCTCAGTCTCTCGGCCGACCAGCCGGAAGTGCCCGCCGACGCCGATGAGGGCGTCTGGCTCGAGTGCATCGACTGTGGCGACACGTTCGCCCCCTTCGACGACGTTCGGTACACCTGCGACGAGTGCGACGGCTTGCTCGAGGTCCGCTACGCCGACCTGCCGACGTTCGACGACTTCGAGGGGCGGGGCGTCTGGCGCTACGCCGACGCGCTCCCCTTCGAGATGGGCGTCTCGATCCAGGAGGGCGCGACGCCGCTGTACGAGGTGCCCCGACTCGAAGAGTCGGTCGGCGTCGAGGCCCTGCGGATCAAACACGAGGGAATGAACCCGACCGGCTCGTTCAAGGACCGTGGGATGACCGTCGGCGTCAAGGTCGCGAAGGAACTCGGCGTCGGCCGGCTTGCCTGTGCCTCCACCGGAAACACCAGTGCCGCGCTGGCCGCCTACGGCTCCCGCGGCGGGATGCAAACGCTCGTCCTCCTTCCAGCGGGGAAGGTCGCCGCGGGCAAGATCGCCCAGGCCAGCCTCCACGGCGCGCGCATTCTCGAGGTCGACGGCAACTTCGACGCCTGCCTCGATATCGTCCAGGAACTGGCGGGGCAGGGCGAGGCCTATTTGCTGAACTCGCTGAACCCGTTCCGGCTCGAGGGACAGAAGACGATCGGCCTCGAGATCCTCGAGGGCTTCCTCGCGGACTACGACGCCGTCCCGGACCGGATCGTTCTCCCGGTCGGCAACGCGGGCAACACGTCGGCGCTGTACAAGGCCTTCCGCGAACTCGTCCAGGCCGACGCGCTCGCGGAGGGCGACGTGCCGAAACTGACCGGCGTCCAGGCCGAGGGGGCCGCGCCGATGGTCGAGGCCATCGAAAACGGTGCCGACGAGGTCCGCCGCTGGGACGACGTAGAGACGCGCGCGACCGCCATCCGGATCGGTAACCCGGTCAACGCGCCGAAAGCACTCCCCGGCATCCGCGAGACCGGTGGCACCGCCGTTGCAGTCTCCGACGAGGAGATCACCGAGGCCCAGCGCGACATCGCGACCGAGGGGATCGGCGTCGAACCCGCCTCCGCCGCCTCCGTCGCCGGCCTGCGAAAGCTCCGCGACGAGGGCGTCGTCGACGCCGACGAGCGCGTCGCCTGTCTCACCACCGGCCACCTGCTCAAGGACCCCGACGCCGCGGCCGCCGCCGGCAGCGACCCCGAACCCGTGCCGGCCGACACGCAGGGCGTACTCGAGCACCTCAAAAACTAACGTCGTTCAGACGTACGACTCGCGTCTGACGCGTCTGACACCCGACTGACTGACCTTTTTCCGACCCAGTGTGGTAGTCCGTGTCGAGCCATGTCCGCCGAACAACGTGCCCCTCTTCCCGCCCGCTCCACGGATGAACGGCCTCGGATCGCCCGTTCCGTTCCAGAACTCACGACGAGTTGCTGCTCCGATAGCTCGCTCCAACAACCGGTTTCCGACTCCGGGCGACTCGAGCCGCCGCTCGCCTACCGCATCGAACGAACGCGGCTCCGTGCTCGCGTCGCCGCGCTCGAGCGAGCGGTCGAGACGAGCGAGCAGCGTCGTCAAGACATCATCGAACAGTACGAACGCCTGTTGGCCGACCGCGACCACGTGGACTCCGTGTCCGAGTCCTCGGGGGAATCCTCACCCCTTCTGTCTCGGTTGATCGGTCGATAACCTTCGAGTTCCGTTTTTCGCCTCTTTTCTGGTTCATTAAGTACCCGTGCTATTTTAAATACCCTACAACAAATACGAATACAAGTGAGGTAACTACCCTATGTCAGATGTCGACTCGTCTGCGGCCTGTCCAGAGTGCGCCGGCAGATTACGATGGAGCGGTACCGAAGCGATCTGCGAGGAGTGTGGACTCGTCGCTGCCGAAGACGCGATCGACCGTGGCCCGGAGTGGCGGTCGTTCGACGACGATGACACTGACCGACGGCGAACCGGCGCGCCGCTCACTCGCTCGAGACACGATCGCGGACTCTCGACGAGGATCGGGTACGGCACCGGCTCCGGATCTGCTCGCCGCACCCGGCTGACCGGCCGAAAACGGCGACAGATCACTCGGCTTCGTCGGGAACACAACCGTGCTCGTATCGCGACGAAAGCCGATCAAAACCAGGTGTACGGCTTCACGGAGATCAGACGAATTACCGCCCGACTCTCGTTGCCCGATACCGTCCGAGAGCAATCCTGTGTCCTCTTCGATTCCGCGCAGTCCGAGGGGCTCTTTCAGGGGCGCTCCCTCGAGGGCTTCGCCGCTGCTGCGGTCTACGCGACCTGTCGGACCAGTTCGAACGCCCGCACGATCGACGAAATCGTCGCCGTCGCGCGCGCCGACGCCGACGAACTCTCGGCCGCCTACGATGCCATGAACCGAGACCTCGGCCTTCCGACGGGACCGATCGACCCCGCCGAGTACCTGCCGCGGTTTGCCTCGGAGCTCGACCTCGAGCAGGCCGTCGAATACCGAGCGAAAGCGCACCTCGAGGCGCTGCTCGAGGCGAAGCGGATCGGCGGCCGCAATCCAAGCGGGGTCGCTGCGGCCTGTCTCTACAAAGCCGCCGGCGAACGTGACGAGTGGCCGACGGTGACCCAGGCCGACGCGGCCGACGTCGCCGACGTCGCGGCGACGACGATCCGGTCGACGGTCGCCGAGATCGACGATCTGTAACCTACGTCGTCCGGAGCGTGTCCGTACTCGGCTCGTAGACCTCGCCTTTCTGTTTGAGCTTGTCGATCTCGTGTTCGGCCTTGGACTGGTCCATCCCGATCTCGTCGGCCCGCTCCATGACGATGTCGACCGGCGCGCCGTCGTCGTACTCCTCCTCGATGTCGCTAATGAGCTGTTTGAGGTTCTTGATCCGGTCGCGCTGGGACTTCGAGGTGCCGGCCTCGACGATGTCCGCGTCGAACTCGCCGGTTTCGGGGTCGACCCCGACGTCCTGCAGACACGAGCGAACGATCTCGATGACGCGTTCGGCGTCGTCCCGCTCGACCGTGTCCGACAACCGAACGCGGGCGCTGGCCTCCGAGAGACGAACCAGTGCCTCGAGTTTCCGCGCCGTGACCGGTACCGCGGCGTCCTCGTCGGTCCCCTTCGAACGGAGATCGACGTAGAAGTCGCGGATCGCCTCGCGGGCGCCCTCGGTCATCCGCGGGTGACAGTTCTGCTTCGCGTACGCGATGTACTTGCGCAGGAGTTCCGCGTCGATCTCCGGGTCGACCTGGTCGGTCATCTCGTCGATCTCGCTCTGGCTGACCTCGAGCTGGTTTAGCTCCTCGCGCTGGGTGGTCAACTCGCCGGCGTAGTTGGTCGTGATGATGTGTTCGGCGAGATTCTTGTCTTTCTCCTCGTCGGGCGTGTCCGTGACGGTGAAAATGAGGTCGAACCGCGAGATCAGCGCCGGCTCGAGGTCGATCTGCTCGCTGATGGGCTCGTACTGGTCGAACCGGCCGTACTTGGGGTTGGCCGCTCCGAGCAGCGAACAGCGGGATTTGAGCGTGGCGTTGATTCCCGCTTTCGAGACCGAAATCTTCTGTTGCTCGAGGGCCTCGTGCATGGCACTCCGATCCTCGCTTCGCATTTTATCGAGTTCGTCGATGGCCGCGATCCCCTGATCGGCGAGGACGAGCGCGCCGGCCTCGAGGCTCCACTGCTGGCCGTCGCCGAAGTCGTCGCGAACCGCAGCGGCTGTGAGACCCGCGGAGGACGACCCCTTCCCGGAGGTGTAGACCGAACGGGGTGCGATGTTCTCGATGTAGCCCAGCATCTGGCTCTTCCCGGTCCCCGGATCACCGATGAGTAACATATGCAGGTCGCCGCGGATCCGCGAGCCGTCGGGCAACTGCTTCGTCACGCCCGAGAAGAGCTGGAGGATCATCGCGAGCTTCTCCTGATCGTAACCGTAGATGGAAGGCGCGATGGAGGCGACCATCTGCTCGTAGACGTCGTCTTGGTTGGAAATCTCGTAGATCGCCTTCTTGTCCTCGTCGGTGATGTCCATGTCTTCGAACTGTTCTTCGTCGATTTCGACGGACATCCCCTCCATGTAGAAGTCGAAGACGGGCGATTTCTCCTGCTGGTCGCCCTGTTGCTCGAGCCGTAGGACGCCGGTCGCGGAGACGTGGTCACCGGGGGTGACCTCGCCGGTGATGTCGTCTTCGACGTTGACGTCGAGAGACTGGGGCGTCTCGCCGCCGCGGAGCCCCTCCGGGCTCTCCTGGAGGCGGAGCTTCTGGGAGTCGACGAACTCGGACTGGTCGAAGTTGACGCGGAACGGCCCCTGCCGTTCACACCCCTGGCACTCGTGGGGTTCCTGGAAGTCGCCGCTGGACTGGGGGACGCGGGTGAGGGTACCACAGAGCTGGCACTCGAAGGCGGCTTCCTCGATTTTCGGACGGACGTCCGTAGCCTTGCGGACGATTCCGCGGACTTGGACGAGGGAGTTCATATCGCGGGCACGTATCTCCCGAATTTCGGGGGACTCGGTCTCGGGGAGGTTTCGGACCCGGACGTGGGCCTGCCCGAGGCTCACGTCGATCGGTAGGTCGTAGAGCCGAAGCGCTTCCTCGGCGTAGCGCTGGAGCTGTTCGGGCTGGGCGATGAAATCGTCGGCGAGGTCGGGATCGAACCGGTAGAGGTCCTGCCAGTCGACGTGGAGCGATCGCTGCTCGTTGGGGTAGCGCTGCGCAAGCTGTTTGATCTCGTTGTCGTAGTAGTTGCGGAAGAACTGCTCGAAGGAGTCGACGAGTTCGGAATTTCCCGCTTGCGCCATTGCACCGTTCTAGGACCGCCATCGGGTATAAATGGTCGTATACCGCGGTGAAACTGGTTGGTTCCGCCGGCGAACGACCCTCCGCCGCCGGAGCCGATTTGCCGGCTCGAGCCGTCGCTTGACCGCGTGGCCGACGAACGCGATGATCGGGTAGGAAGCGCCTCGAGAAACGGAAGTGAGTCTCACACGGGCCACGTCGACCGCGTCGATCACGAGGTGCCGTGCGATCACCGGTCCGACACGCCGTGTCCTGTATTCCCGTCGGCGGGCCGCGTGGCCACAGTGACGGTTTCGACTCCGAGATCATGTAGGCACGGCCAATCATCTTTGGGTACTAGCGGAACCGACGTTCAAAGAAAACGGCTAGCGTTCGTCTTCTACCTCGTCGAGACCGTCGGCGGCGACACCGAGCGTCGCGATCGATCGAAACGCCTCCTCGACGGTCAGGTCGACTTCGTGGACTCGTTCGGTTGGAAGGTGCGTAACGTAGCCGTTCGTCGCCGGATTCGGTGCGAGGGGGATCATGACCGTCAGCATTTCGACTTCGCCCGCACTCGATTCGATGGCAGCGGGCGTTTCCGCGGTGAGAAACCCGAGCATGTACGTTCCCTCGTGGGGAAACTCGACGAGTTTCACGTCTTGGAACTGCTGGGTGTCATCATCGGCCAGCATTTTACTCGCCTGCCTGATACTCTCGTAGACGGTGCTGACGCCGGGGACCGACTCCATCGTCGCGTGGACGCGACTAGAGATGTACGCACCTGGCGTGTACTCCGCAACGATACCGATCAGGACGAAGACGCCGAGCAGCGAGCACAGCGTCACGATTTCGATGATCGGCGCTGGCGGTTCGTTGGGCCAGAAGAGGCGGACGCCGGCCGTCACCGGCGAGAGCGCGTTGAGAATGAAGTTGACGACGACGAGGACGACGAGCAGCGTCGCGACCAGCGGAATCGTAATCACGATCCCGTTTACGAGCCATCGTTTGAGTCGCCCGGCGGAACCTGCCATAGTACCTGACAATCGAGGCGTCACGGAAATCGTTTGGCTTGCGGGGGCACTGTCATCGACCAGTGTGCGGGTTGTCGGCTCACGAGCAATCTATCTCCTTCCCGGTCGCCGCTAGATGGTCGGCATGCACTTTCGATTCCGTCCCACTCGGCTTTGTTCAGTGAACGACCAGAGGCCTCCCGGATTCAGAAGAAGAAAAATTCACCATCTAGGTATATGGGTTGGTTGAGGAAAACATATGTTTCGAAACCTTCTTGAACTCGTCGATACTGCCTAGTCAACAAGCTTTATTATTTGACGAAGCATGCGGCATAGTGAGGTGATGACAACGAATACCAACCCGGTCCATCCATTCAGACGGAAACCCCTGTGGCCATTGTGATCAGTACCCCTGTGATCCTGAGACGGTTCACATCGGACTACATCACGTTCGCCACCACTCTATCGCGATCCTCGGCTTCCAGCTGTCGTTTTCCATTCCGGTTGTCGGAAGAAGATTTGGAGATAATGTTTGCACACAGTGCTCTATAGGAGTACGAATAGGCAACTGTGTCTGGATTCTACGAACAGCTTCACACTCGAGAGACGGCACTGCGTTACGTTTACCTCCCGAAACTCTGCAAGGACAACATCGTCGAGTACGACGAACGGTCCAGACAGGTGGTATTCCGCGATCCACTGGCCATCGTCGAGTGTTGTCTCGAGCAGGACTCGGGGCAGATTTCTGGGCGTAACGTCAGTGCTGGTGGATCAAATACTCTCTCAGCGTAGGTTTTTCGCGTTCTATCCCGATCGAGACCGTCATTTCACATGGCGTATTCGGAGTCTGAAAACTTGCTGCCATCCGCAACAAAACGATGGGATCGCCCGGATTCCCACATCATTGACCTTCGCCCTCCTTGTCACTGAAGGTCAGCCGATCGAGGTATGGGCGTCTTCGCTCTCGCATTTCCTCCATTCGGGTCGGCTGATCGTAGTGTCTAAGCAACACATCGATCGAAGTGTTGACTCGCTCCGAGACACGTTCCGGGGGATCCCCTGGTTGAGTTGCCAGGTGATCGACCCAGTCCGAACTGCGTGGGGATTCACCGATGATGGGCACTTGCTGATCGACGAGTAATCGAGATACTCGCATGTCGCCCGATCGTTCCCGTGGGGACAGTCTGAATGAAGACACGGAACGGTTGCGAAGTACATCCAGGCACGAACAGCATTCGTTGATGCACGTCCCACTTCGCTCGCGAACAGTGGCCGGCGGCCATAATCGTCGAACTTCTCATGCCGGTTGACTCGGATGTACTCATCAAGGATGGTACACACTTGCTCTGGCAGCCCAACGATCCGTTCGCCGTCCGTGCCGTTCTTCAGTGGCGTATCTTCGTGTGGCCGATGCATGAACTGCAGGCAGCGTTCCTCCGGGTCGTAGTCACTGACATCGAGCCCTCGGAGTGCTCCGAGACGTGCGCCAGTATACCAGGCGGTTGCGAGTAGTGCGTGTGCGCGTGACGCGTAATTCTCAGAGTCGTTCTTGTAGTACTCGAGAAGCGTCTGCGCCTCAGTAGTCGTAAGCCGGGAGTCGCTGACTTGCTGACTTGAGTCGACATCCGGCACGTCGACCTTCTTCGGCAGATCTTCGTCAGCGACTTCGATCCGTGCGCAATACTCGAAAAACGATTTCAGCGTCCCCATCTCGTTGTTGAGGGAGACCGGTTTGAGCCCCTGCTGCCGGCGGAATGTCTCATAAGAATCGATATTCCACCCAGTCAACTCCCTCATAGACTCGATCTGCTTGTCTTCGGCCCACTCGATGAAGTGTTTCAGCCGATAGTAATATGCTGAGACAGTGGACTCGCTTTTATCCACTGTATCAACTCTATTGTGTGAGCGACGGCAAAAGGATAGCGGATCCCGCGTTGTCGGACGGCGGCAGATGGAGATAATGGGATACACTGACGTACTATCGCGTGCCTATTTCCTCCTGTCTGGCCTTGCGTGTCTGCCCGGTTATGGCAGACACCAGCCTAAATGCCCCAGAGAGCCTTCTCTGCGCCTACTTATCGAACATGTTCACCACCACTACTATACTAATTGACCTCCTGTATTGACTCGTCTGGCCTTGCGTCCTCCCTGCGGATTCTCTTCCACATTAGGATAGCGCCGGCTCTGTTTATTCTTCTCATTAAACTCAATAAAACCACAACAGAAGACCTCATCTCTCGGCGAACAGAGGTGTCAGGATTATTGGAGAGATGCTACTCTGATTCTCTCCTAAAGTCGGATACATCGTCATGATCGGTTACTCGGTTGTCGTCAGGATCACGAACAACCACGTATAGAGACTTAGTAGGGGATCGTTCGTGATCTTGAGCAGCATGGACTCGTCACTAATTCGCCTATACCCAAGTCGCAACCAGCAGCACCCCAACCCACAAAATCCCGATAAATAGACTCAGAAGATTAAGCCCAAGGAACGGTATACTCGTGAGAAGGTACAGAAGAATGCCTCCACCGACTAAAAGGACATCATTCGATAACCAGCCAACCCCTCCAATTGTGCCGTCAGTTTCAAAAGTTGCACCACAATGCGGACACATCTCGGCGTCATCCTGAATCAGTTCTCGGCACTCGGAACATCTCATACAAGACAGTTGCTAATTATGGGTTAATTATATTATCGGCCAGTATTGACATTGAACTGTGATATGAGTGGAATCAGTACTTCAGCAGCGATTTGGTACGGAATTAAACATATGGTGTACATGGGAGTAGTGTACGTCATAGGTTTCTTCATGATGGGGCTTGGTCTTGCGTTTGCCATTGAGTCCGAGCCGTTACTCGGACTGGGACTTGCAGGAGTTGGTATTATTGTAATTTTCGGCGGATTACACGGTGCGATCTATAAAATGGCTGGTGATGCCACGGCGCGAGTGATGGAGCGTTCGACTCCCACAGCGCAGAAAGTTCCCTCGGCTGATGAATCCTCAAGGAACGATACGGATAGCGCCGAGATAGATAGCATAGAGGTTACTGGTGGTGGAAAAACGTAGCTAGTTATTGTCTCGAAATCAGGGGGTAGAGTCACCGCGACCCCCCCGATGACCCGATAGATGGCCGTCGCTGGACTATATTCAACCCTGTTCCAACTTATAAGAGGATGGGATCGCCCGGATTTGAACCGGGGTCACGGGCACCCAAGGCCCGAAGTATACCAAGCTAACCCACGATCCCGTACCTTCGCTACCGCCCCGACCTCATAAAGCGTTTCGTTCTTCCGGCGGTGTCGTTGGTCGATTGATTCCCCGCCCCGAGCGGGTACCGCTCTCGAGTCGCAGCGACGAAAGCCGGGCCGAACGGTTTTGGCTGCTGGCGTGATAGCGTTCACTATGACCGGCCTCGAGATACTGCTGCTGGTTCTCGTACTCGTCGTCGTGTTGGGTGCGGCACGGCTCGTGCAGACGGCCAGACCCTTCATCGTCAACGCGGTGGCTGGGCTCGTGGTGCTGTATCTCGCACAGGCCGTCTTCGGCATCGGCGTCGCGGTGACGCCGATCGTCCTCGTAATCGTCGCGATCGGCGGTATCCCGGGCTCGGTACTCGTGATCGTGCTATCGCTGGTCGGAATCGCCTTCTAACCGCTCGAGACAGGGTTACTTCCCGAGAATTTGTGCGATGTCCTCGTCGGTCGCTTCGGTGCTGGCGTCGGGCGTGAGATCGTAACTCGGCTCGTTTTCCCATTCGGCGAGGAGGGTTGCGACTTCTTCGTCGGTCGCTTCCGGCAGTGACTCGTCGGCGTCGTCGTCGGCGACGACCGCGTCGAAGATCGTGCCGAACGTCGAGACGACGCGATCCTCGTGGCGCGTCGGATCGAAGTGGAAGTGCGCGTAGGCGTCGACGCTCGCGAGCCGGTTCGTGAGGACGTGTGTGAACTGGAAGACTTCCTTCGGCGAGGTGTGTCGAAGCAGCGCGTCGAGGGAGTCGAAGCAGACGGTAATGTCCTCGTCGGCCTCGGACCAGTGTTTGCAAAAGCGACTGACGGCGACGCCGATCGCAGAGAGATCGGTCGGGTCGGTTACCGAGTCGGTAACGACCGGCCGGTCGAAGTCCGGTTCCGACTCGTCGGCGGTCAGTACGTTTCCGACTGTGAGTTGTCCGTGCTTCCCGTCGACGACGGTTCCGTCCGGACAATCGGGCTCCTCGTCCGCGAACGTAACCGCGAGATGCGCCGTGCCGCCGTCGTCGTGACACAACTGTTCGCAGGCATCCGGTTCCGTCCGTTTCGGGTGGACGAGCAGGACGTTCGCCGGTGGGTCGATCGCGGCTGGCGTAATCGGGTCCATAGTGGCAGTGCTGTGCGGTTCCCCGCGTCGGCCATCGAATGGTCCCTCTCGCTCTTTATCGTTCCGGCCGGAGACGGGTCAGATAAAACGGTTGTGGCCGTCGTGAGCCTCGCTGCCGGTAGTTACCGATACGAATGTGGGTGTTGTTATAGCTCTTCGTCGCGAAGCTCGAGGTCCGCGACGAGTTCGTAGGGGTGTGCGTCCTTTCGAATGCCGTCGACGAGAGTGAACGCCTCGCCGGGTGAGAGGAAGTGTTCGGTGACGACGCGACCGAGCGGCGTGGGTTCGAAGCCGTCGATGAAGTCGTACTCGAGTAGCTTGCCGACGGCGTGTTTCGTCGGGACCTCGCCGAGCATCCGATCGTTGAGCGCCTTCGCGGCTTTCCCGCCGACCGTGATGTTGGCCAGCGTCTCCTCGACGGCGGCGGCCTCGTCGTAGTGGGTCATCACCGACTCCATCTCGCCTTTGAGGAGTTTGAAAGCGACCTCGTCTTCGGTCATCTCCATCGAGTTGTGGTAGGTGCAGTCGGGTTCGACGAGGACGTACACCTTCCCCTCGTCGTGGTAGTCGGGTCGGCCCGCGCGGCCGAGCATCTGGTGGAACTCCTGGACGGAGAGCCACTCGATTCCCATCGCCAGCGAGTCGAAGACGACTTGCGAGGCCGGGAAGTCGACCCCTGCGGCCAGCGCGGCCGTCGTGACGACCGCCGACAGCTCCTGGTCGCCGAACTTGCGTTCGACTTCCTTCCGGCGCCCGTAGTCCAGGCCGGCGTGGTACGGCGCGGCTGAGTAGTCGAGTTTCCGCGAGATTTCGTGACAGCGCCGCCGGGAGTTCGTGAAGATGATCGTCTGCCCGCGATAGCCCTTCGAGGACTCGGTGTCGAATTCGCGTTTGACGAGCTTGTTTTCGACCCGGACCTTCTCCTGGCCGTCCGCGAAGGTGACGTGGCGCTCGATCGGGACGGGCCGTTCCTCGAACTCGATCAGCGTCGACTCGAGCGCCGCTGCGAGCTGTTCGGGGTTGCCGACGGTCGCCGAGAGTGAGATCCACTGCGCGCCGCCGTAGTCGTCGCGCCGCTTCGCCCGCTGCTCGCAGGTGTACTTCAGTCGGGAAATGAGGCCGTCGAGCCGGTGGCCCCGTTCGTCCTCCTTTAACGTGTGGACCTCGTCGATGACGACGGTGCCGATGTCGCCCATGTCCTTGCCCGTTCGCAGGGCGTGGTCGATCCCTTCGTAGGTACCGACGATGACGTCGGCGTTGGGGTCGAACTGGTTACCGTTGTCGGCGATCCGGCTCGCGCCGACGCGGATGGAGACGTCGACGAGGTGGCCGTACTCCGCTTTGAAGTCCTCGTGTTTCTGATTCGCGAGCGCGACGAGAGGGACGAGAAAGAGCATCTTCCCCTTGCCGTTCAACACGCGGTTGATTCCGGCCATCTCGCCGATGAGGGTCTTCCCGGTCGCGGTCGCCGAGACGACCAGCTGATCCTCGCCGTCTGCTCGCGGGCTTTGCCCGCTCGCATGGTCCGCGGAACTCCGTTCCGCGCTATCGAAGAGGCCGTTCTCCACTGCGAGGCTCTGAACGGGCAACAGCGTCTCGAACCGGTCCTCGAGCAGCCCCTGGAGCCCGGGATGGAGGTTCAGCGAGTCCGTCCGAACGGGATCGACCTCGTCGGTCGTCGCCGAAATGGTATCGAACTTCGTGAGATCTGGATCGAGCCGCCCCTTGAGCAGGTTGACGATCCGCTCGAGGTCCTGAACCTCCATCATGAGGTCCTCGAGGCGGTCCTTGGCAGCGCCGGTCACCTCGCCGCCACCCGAAAAGGAGAGCTGGCGCTCGAGTTCCTGTCGGGCGCAGTCCCGGCAGATCCAGTCCTCGTCGTCTTTGACCGCGGTTTCGGTCGTAACCGGCGAATAGCGGCCCGCGGAGGCGCAGTACCGGCAGGTCCGGACGGCCTTGGCCTTGTCCTCGAGCTGGTAGCCCGCGAGCATCTCGGTCAGTTCTTTCCGGGCTTCCGCCGAGGTCTGTTCGGAGATGCGGATCCGCTCGGCTCGGCGGGCGAGTTCGACGAACTCGTCGGGCTGGCGGGGCTCCTCGCTCGAGCCGTCCTTGAGCCGAAACTTCGCGGGGCGAGGGCCGGCCGAGGTTTCGGAGAGCTCGAGTTTGGCCCGGAAGAGTCGTTGGCCGTCACGTTCGACGACGACGAGGTAGTCGTCGCCGGTCTGGTGGCAAAAGATCGTTTCGACCTGCGGGACCTGCTTCGACACGCACGTTCGTAGGGCGGGGCGGTATTTCAGCGATTCGGACTGCAGCGCGTCCCGATGCCGACCGCTCGCCGGGCCGCCGAGCCCGCTTGCAGATCCGGCCGCGAGTTTCGTATCTAGTGCATGTGATCTATAGCCGTACGTAATACTCTTAGCGACTTACATACAGGGGGCGTCGAATTCCCCACTCGATGAAGCTGAATCCGTGGGAGGCTATTCCGGGCGTTCGACGCAACTACGCGCTTCGGTTCGTCTCCGCGCTCGTCGTCGTCTTTCTGGTGGTGGGACTCTTCGGTGCGAGCATCTACGCGGAGACGGGGAACGAACTCCAGTCCGACGTCGAGTCACAACTCGTCAGCGACGCAACGAAGGACGCGAATCGGCTCGACATCTGGTTTCAGTCCACCGAACGCTATCTGGGGTCGCTGCCGCGCTCGGTCGCGTTTCGCAACGACGATCGGGTGGCGATCACCGACTCGCTCCACCGAATGAACGACCGGACCGCGTTCGAAGGAGCCTACTACGTCGACGCTGAGACTGGGACCGTCCACGCCAACGCCGGGACGACCGCAATCATCGAGGAGGGGAGTCTCAGTCCGACGCTCCGTAATCGGCTCGCGACCACGATGGAAGACGAATCACAGGTCGTCTTCTCCGAGGCGTTTCGGACCGACGACGGGCGACCCGCCGTGCTCGCCGTCAGCCGCGTTCCAGGCCAGGCCGACCGCGTCGTCGTCGGCCTCGTCGACCTCGAGTCGCTGTCACGGTACATGATCGGCTCCGAGGAGACCAACGACGTGATCGTCGTCGATCGGACCGGAACGATCGTCCTTGCCGAAGATCGATCGATGCTGCTTCGGGACGACGTTCTCGATCCAGCAGCTGTTTCGGCGGACAACGGGACGACCTCGCTTGCGGGCAGCGACGGGAGCGCCTCGGGCGATACCGTCGTCGGCTACGCAGCGCTCGCAAACGAGGGCTGGACGCTGACGACTCGCGTCCCCGCGTCGCAGGCCTACTCGCTGCAGTCGGACATCTCGACGCAGATCTTGGCGATGCTCGCCGTCGTCTTCGGTAGCTTCCTCTTGCTCGGCGCGACCATCGGTCGGAACACCGCCGGTTCGCTCCAAGACCTTGCCGAGCGAGCGGCGGCGATCGAGGACGGCGACCTGAACGAATCCCTCGAGTCGGCTCGGTCCGACGAACTGGGCGACCTCTACCGGTCGATCGACCGGATGCGCCGGTCGCTGCGCGAGCGCATCGAGGAGACGGAGGCGGCGCGGGCCGAGGCCGAGCAGGCCCGGTCCGAGTCCGAGCGCTTCTCGCAGCACCTCGAGCGGACGGCCGACGCCTACGGCGAGACGATGCGGGCCTGCGCCGACGGCGACCTCACGCGCCGGCTCGAACCCGACGCCGAGAGCGAGGCGATGGAGACGGTCGCGACCGAGTTCAACGCGATGATGGACGACCTCGAGGCGACGGTGGCCGCGACGCGGGCGTTCGCCGACGCGGTCGACGAGGCGGCCGCGTCGACGGCCGACGGCGTCGGCGAGGTCCGCTCGGCCTCCGAGCAGGTGACGACCTCCGTCCAGGAAATCGCCGACGGTGCCGAGCGCCAGAGCACCCACATGGCGGCGATCGGTGATGAAATCAACGAGCTCTCGACGACGACCCAGCAGATCGCCGCGACCTCCTCGGAGGTCGCCACCCTCGCGGAACGGACCGCGACGACGAGCGCGGACGCCCGTGAGGCCGCCCGCCGTGCGATCGCCGGCATGAACGCAATCGAGGACGAGGCGACCGACGCCGTCGCGGAGGTCGACCGGCTCGAGGCCGAGATCGAGGCGATCGACGACCTCCTCGAGTTCATCGGCGACGTGACGAAGGAGACGAACATGCTCGCGCTCAACGCGAGCATCGAGGCCTCGCGCTCGAGTTCCGAAGACGCTCAGTTCAGCGCGGTCGCCGACCAGGTCAAGTCCCTCGCCGCGGACACCCAGGAGGCCGCGACGGACATCGAGGAGCGCCTCGAGCGAGTCGGCGACCAGACCGAGCAGGTCGCGGCCGTGGTCCGGGAGACCGACGCGCGGATCGCCGACCACCGCAGCGCGGTCGAGACGACGGTCGACGCGCTCGAGGAGATCTCGGCGTTCGCCGAGGAGACCAACGACGGCGTCCAGGAGATCTCGGCGGCGACCCAACAGCAGGCCGGCGCGACCCAGGAGGTCGTCACGATGACCGACGACGTGACGGCGATCAGCGAGGAGACGAGCGCCGAGGCGGAGACGGTCGCGGCGGCCGCCGAGGAACAGACCTCGTCGCTCGTCGAGGTGTCGCACACCGCGACAGCGCTGTCGGAGCGCGCGCGAGAGCTCTCTGAAACACTCTCGTCGTTCGATGTCGAGGCCGAGCCTGCTCGCGACGGCGCGGACGATCCCGCGCTGGAACCAATGGATCGAGAACTTCCCGCTGCCGACGACTACGTGATCGACGCAGCGGACGGCGACGACGAAGCAACCGATTCGACAGACGAAGACGAATCGGCAGCGTGGGGACACGAGTTCGACTGGACGCAGCCGCAGTAGCGAAATCGAACGAGAGTGCGCGTATTCGGACGCTACCGAGCGATCAGAAGTTGCCGTTGACGATGTCGCTGACTTTCTGGCGGTCGTAGAGCTCTCCCTCGGCGTCGTATACCTGCTTCGCCGCTCGCTCGGTGACGACGAGGTTCGTGATCGGTCCCTGATAGAGCGGGCCGCCGCGGTAGACGTTGCCGTTCTGGACGGCACTCAACTTGCTGGCGGCGTCGTCGTTTTCCATCTCGGAAACGATCGCGTTCTGGAACTCCTCGGCGGTCTTGTCCTCCTGCCCGCGGAACATGATGTAGTCGGGATCGATCTCGAGGAGCGTCTCGTAGTCGACCTTCCCGCGCGTACTGTGGAAGTCCCGCACGTCCGTCTCGGCGAACGCGTCGTTGACCTCGAGGTCACGCCACTGCTTGAAACTCGTCCCCTCCCCGATCAGGTACGGCGAGAACGAACCCATATCGCTCTCGCTCGCCCACATGATGGCGACGTTCGGCCGTTCACCCTCAGGCGGCACGATCTCCTCGACGTTCGACTGGAACTCGTCGTGGAGGGCAGCGAACTGTTGGTAGCGCTCCTCTTCCTTGAATACCTGTGACAGCTTTTCGAACGCCTCGTACAGCGAGAGGTAGTCGTAGTCGTGCCAGTTGTAACCGGTCGAGAAGATGCTGTTTCCGAAGAACGGCGTCCCGGTCGACTCTATCTGGTCGATGTCGTCCTGTTTCCAGCCGTCGGCCCTGCCGATGACGAAATTCGGGTCGTTGACGAACACGTCAACGCCCTCACTCAGTTCCAGAAACTCCTCCGGATTCAGATTGCCGTCGCCCCAGAGCGCCTTCATTCCGCTTTTGTCGACGCTCACGTCCGGAATCTCGTCGTAGTACTGCGTGTGGTAGCGACTGGTGAGGTACACGGCTTCGGGCGGCTCCTGGCCCAGTGCGATCCCCATGTCGGCCCAGCTCCCGTTGTTGGCGGACCAGTTTTGCGGGGCGCTCTCGAATTCGACCTCGCCGACCGGCGGCATCGACACCGTGTACGGGCCGCCGTCTGACGATCCGTTTCCATTGCCGTTGCCGTTTCCGCTGTCGTCGCCGCCCATACAACCGGCGAGCGCGCTTACGCCGGCGATCGCTCCACCCGTTCGAAGCACGTTTCGTCTCGTCCACGTTCTGTGGTCGCTCATCAACTTTTAGGTAAACCTAAAAAATTAAAAGCCTTCCGAACTCGTCCGTCCGACGCTCAGAAATCTCCGGTGACGATCGACCCGACTCGCTCCCGGTCGAACAGCTCCTCGTCGCCAAATTCGTCGGGGTAGAGCCCTCGAGCCGCCCGCTCGAGCTGGAAGAGGTGAACGATCGGCCCCTGGTAGGTCATGCCGCCGTAGATCACCCGATCGTTCTGCACTGCTCGGAGTTCGCTCGCGACGTCGTGGTCGCGCATGAACGAGACGATGCCCCGCTCGAACGCCGACTCCGGGACCGCGCCCTGCTGCCTGATCGCGATGACGTCGGGATCGATCTCGAGCAGCGTCTCGTAGTCGATGGTGCTGCCGGTTGCCTGCGCGTCGCCGACGCCGTTCGCCGCGAGCGCTCCCTCGACCCGCAGATCGGTCCAGTGTTTGGACTGGGTCCCCTCGTCGATGCGGTACGGATAGAACGCTTCCGGCTCGGCCGACTTCGGGACGAGGACCGCGACCTCGGGTCGCTCGTCGGGGAGTCGCGAGTGGACGTCCGTCAGCACGTCATCGTGGAGGTTCGCGAACGCCTCGTAGCGCGCTCGCTCCTGAAACACCTCGGCGATCTTCTCGAAGGCTTCGTAGAGGCTGTAGCGCGTGTAGCCGTGCCAGTCGTAACTGGCCGAGAAAATCGTGTTTCCGACGAACGGCCCGACGGTCTCCGTGATTTCGTCGACGTCGTCCCGACTCCACCCCAGTCGGTTGATCATGAAGTTGGGATCGACGACGTGAACGTCCGCCTCGAGTTCGTAGAACATCTCTTTGTCGGTCCCGCCGTCCCAAAGCTGGGTCAGATCGGCGGGGTCGACAGCGACGCCAGGCAACTCCTCGTAGTGGTGGGCGGCGTACCGGCTCCGAAGTCCGATTGCCGCCAGTCCGTCGCCCTGACCGAGCGCCACGCCCATGTCGGCGTAGTCGCCCGTGAACGCGAGCCACGTCTCCGGAACGGCGTCGAACTCGACGGTTCCGACCGGTTCCATAGTCACCGAGTACGCCCTGTCGCCGTCGCCGTCGCTATCCTCGTCGGTACCGAGGCAGCCGGCGGTCGTCCCGAGTCCGGCGATCGCCGCACCCGTCTTCATTACGGTCCGTCTCGTCCGTCGCGGTCCGTTCGCCATCAGATTTTAGGCTGACCTAAAAATACAAAACTGTTCCGATCGATCACTGATCCGGCAGTGCTCGCTTCGGCAACACCTGTAATTCGGGCTCGTACTCCACGGTCGCTTCCACGCCGAAGACGTCGGCGAGCAACTGTTCGGTCACGACCTCTTCGGGCGGCCCCCAGTCGTAGAGTTCGCCGTCGCGCATGGCGACCAGGTAGTCCGCGAAGCGGGCCGCCTGCGCGATGTCGTGGAGGATGACCGCCACGGTGACGCCCTTTTCCTCGTTCAGCTGGCGGATCGTCTCGAGGACGCGGAACTGGTGGTGGACGTCCAGAAACGTCGTCGGCTCGTCGAGCAACAGGACGTCCGTATCCTGTGCCAGAACCATGGCGATCCAGGCCAGTTGCTTCTGCCCGCCGCTCAGCTGTCCCAGTTCGGCGCTCCGAAGGTGTTCGATCCCGGCGAGCTCGAGCGCGCGCTCGACCGCCCTGCGGTCGTCGTCGCCGACGCTGTCGAAGAAGCCCCGATGGGGGTAGCGGCCGTGGTAGACGAGATCTTCGACGCTGATCGAGCTCAGCGAGTCGTTCTCCTGTGAGAGAACGCCGAGTTCGCGCGCCAGCTCCTTCTGGCCGAACGAGTCGAGTTCGTCGCCGTGGATCCGGACCGTCCCCGTGTCGGGCTCGAGGTGGTTCGAGAGCGCCTTCAGCAGCGTACTCTTCCCGCTGCCGTTCGGGCCGACGAGCGCAGTTACCGCCTCTTCGGGAATGTCGAGGCGGGCGCACTCGACGACCGGCTCCTCGCTGGTCGGGTAGCTCACCTCGAGGTCGTCACCGACGAGTGCGCTCTCGACGGCGACATCGTCGCCGTCAGTGATCCGGTTCGGTTCGTCGCTCGAGTCCTGCTGTGTGCGTGCCATTATAGTTCACCCATCGACTGCTGTTTGCGCATCAGATAGAGGAAGTACGGACCGCCGACCAGCCCGGTCACGACGCCGACCGGGAGCTGCGTGCCGGGGATCGCGAGGCGCGCGCCGACGTCGGCGACGACCATCAGCGCGGGGCCGGCGAAGAGACAGCCGATGACCAGCCGTCGGTAGTCGCCACCGACCGTGTTTCGGACGATGTGAGGGACGACGAGCCCGAAGAAGCTGACGATGCCGGCGACGGCGATCGCGACGCTCGCGGCCAGGATAGCCACGACCGAGAGGAAAAACCGGGTCCGTTCGACGCGCATGCCGAGCGACCGGGCGGTGCGCTCGCCGAGCATCAAGACGTTCAGCTGTCGTGCGCCGCCGATCGCGATCCCGATCGAAATGATCGCCGGCAGAACCGCGATTCGGACTTCGTCCCAGCCGGTGCCCGTGAGCGATCCCGTGAGCCAGGCGATCGCCGTCTGGACGACGCCGAGATCGTCCGCGAAGAAGAACAGCCCTTGCTGGAGCGACTGGAAGACCATGTTGACGATAACGCCGGCGAGGACGAGTCGAACGGGGCTCGTACCGCCCTTCCAGGCGATCGCGTACACGGTTAGGAACGCCACCGCACCGCCCACGGTCGCGACCAGCGGTAACAGATGTGCGAGCCCGCTGAAGACGATCAACGTCGCCAGAACGGCAAAGCCCGCGCCGGAGCTGACCCCCAGCACGAAGGGGCTCGCGAGCTCGTTGCGGGTTACGGCCTGAAAGATCGCGCCGGAGACCGCGAGCGTCGCGCCGGCGATGATCGCGACGAATACCCGCGGCAGCCGGAGGCTCCAGACCACGATGCTGCCGGTGCTCATCTCCGGGGTCTCGGTTCCGAGGAGGAACGCCGACCACGCGTCGAGACTGAAGATCACTTCGGGGTTGAACACCGCTCGCCAGGCCTCGAGGAACGTCATCGAGTACTCGCCGAAACTCACCTGAATCAGCCCGGCGACGACGGTCACGACCGTACTCGCCAGACAAAAGAGGACGAGCGTCCCCGTGACCCATCCCTCTCGCTCGCGAGTGGACGTCTGCTCACCGACCGACTGCGCTTCTGCCATCACGTTTAGGTGTGCCTAAAAGACGTTTAGGTGTTGCGGTTGCGAGACGACGTGACAGCGGTTCGCAACGCCGTCTCGCATCCGACAGGGGAGACACCGAGGACTCCGATCGTCACTCGAGCAGCTGAATCTCGTCGTCCCCGTTCGGCACGACGCAGATGAACGCGCCGGGTTCGTCGCCATCGTTTCGGTACCAGTGGACCGTCCCGGCGGGAATGAACAGCGAGTCGCCTGCCTCCACCTCGTACACCTCGTCGCCGATACCGACCGTATACTCGCCCTCGAGGACGTACTGCTCGTGCTCGACGTCGTTCGTGTGTTTCGGTACCTCGCCGCCGGGCGCGAGCGTGAACCGCCGAATCGCGAAGTTCGGCGCACCGTGGTCGTCGGCGATCAGCACGCCCTTCTCGAGGCCGTCGGCGGCGTCGACCGGTTCGTACTCGATCTCGTCGTCGCGTCGGACCTGTGGCTCCGTCATGGTCTCGAGTCGGTGGCGGATCACCAAAACGGTCCGGGTCGAGGCCGTCACGGTTCTCGAGCGGCCAGCGCGAGGAACCCGACCCCGAAGCAGCCGGCTATCAGTGCGACGTACGAGAGGATTACGCGTGCGTCGCCCCCGTGTTCGAATCCGAGAAACGCAGCACCGACCGCGCCGACGAGCGCGCCGACGCCGAAGACGGCGAGAACGACGCGTTCGGTCCCGCTCTGTCGGGTCGTCCGCTCCGTCTCGCTCGCGGCGGCCTCGAGCAACGGTCGGGCCTCCTCGTAGACGTCGCGAGGCCGCGTCACGTACCCGGGTGCCGTCACCCCTCGCGTCTTGGTCGCGTACGACAGTCGGAGCACGACGGCTTCGATCGCCGGCACGCGGTAGGCGCGAACGGCCGCGAGTTCCTCGAGATCGAACGACTGGCCGTTCACGCGAACCGTGCCGGCCACGGGATCGATCTCGCCGTGGGAGGTCAGCGGCTGCATGCCGACCGATGTCCCGAACAGGACGGCGAAGAACAGTGCGAACGGTGCCAACGGAGACACTGCGACCGAGCCGACGATCGCGACTACACCGGCGAGGACGCTCACCGCTGCGGGGAGCGGCCGGAGCCGGTCGTACCCGGTTCGGTCCGCTCAGGTCCCCACCGAGGAGCGAGCCGTCTCGTCGTCGACAAGCGGGAGCAAGTACAGTAGCGAGAACGGGCCGCCGATCAGCAAGACCAAGACGAGCAGTGCGAACTGCTCGTACGCGCCGTTTGCGGCGGAGAGAACGAGCGCCGCGACGCCGAGGGCGACCACGAGTAGTGCCATCCCGCCGAAAAAGCCGACCTGCAGGTACTGACAGACCCGACCGAGCGTCGATTCCGACGTGCGGCGCGTCCACGTGATCGCGTCGGATCGATCCGCCATTACCGGCGCTACGTATCAGTAAAATATGAATTTCCCGAACGAGGGTGTATCAATCCGCGATCGACACAGCTTCCGCTCAGGGGTAGTAAAATACTGCAGTCAAGTGCCGATACCGTTACGAATCCGCCTTACAGGCGCTCGACGTTCGTCGCGCGCGGGCCCTTGGGGGCCTGCTCGATGTCGAACTCGAGCTCCTGTCCTTCTTCCAGGTCCGGGCCGCCGATGTCTTCCATGTGGAAGAACACGTCGTCGTCCGCGTCCTCAGTCTCGATGAATCCGTAGCCGCCAGTGTCGTTGAAGAAATCAACGGTTCCTTTCGCCATTGCTTCTAAAGAGAACGGGTCGGGACTGATAAACCCTCCGACTCGGAACGGGCCCCGAGTCCGGCAGTTACGCGCCGTCTGGGGCCGATTCACCGGGAGAACGCGGGTTATCAGAAGCTGTCGCCATCCTCGAGTCGCTGGACGGAGATCGAGATGAAGTACACCAGCATGAACAGGAAAAAGCCGCCCGAGAGTCCGACGAGTTCGATCGTCCCGACGCCCGCGGGATTGAGCAGGGCGAACGCCGCGAGGCCGACGACGAAGACGGCGATGATGAACGCCCCGAACGCGTAGTAGAAGCCGAGGTCGGACTCGAGGTATCCGCGCATAGGTGGGGGTTTCTCCGGGGACTGCAAAACGTTATCGACACAGTCTAGCAGCCGATTTCGGCGGACAACGGGAGATTCGCTTCGAGACGGTCACTCGGTGAACTGCGTCGCGGTCTCGCCTCGTCGCTTCCCAGCGGATCGGGCGCACACCTCGCCGTCACCTCGAATGGCGGACGAGGAGTCGAGGCGACCCGTCGATGGGGTCCGACGGCCTCAAGACGTGCACTCCTCTCCTGTCGAGCACCGTGACCGGTTCGGGACCGCGACGCGTAGCCGGGAACGAGAGGGGTCCTCGGCCGAAGTTCCTTGTACCTGCGCTGGGGATAGGAAACGTATGACGGAGTACGAGCTCGACGCGATCGATCGGGAGATACTCTACGCGCTCCAGGAGGAAGCCCGGAACCTCTCGTCCAGCGAGATCGCCGATCGGACCGAGGCGTCCTCGAGCACGGTCCGCAAACGCATCCAGCGGTTGGAGTCCGAGGGAGTGATCAAGGGCTACAGCGCGAACATCGATTACACGAAGTCCGGGTACCCCATTCGCATGCTGCTGTTCTGTACCGCCCCGATTCCGGACCGGAGTGAGTACATCGACGACATCCTCGAGATATCCGGCGTCGTCTCCGTCCAGGAACTGGTCACGGGGGAACAGAACCTGCTGGTGACGGTCGTCGGCAAGACGGACCGGGACATCACGCCGATCGCCCAGGAAATCTCGGACCTGGGACTGACGATCACCGACGAGGTGCTCGTGCGCAGTCAGCGATCGACTTCGTTCGACACGTTCTCGTCCCAGTGACCGATTTTCCACGGCTCGACGTCTAATTCCGGGATATGCGGCGATCGAGCACTGCTCGTCGCTCGTTCGTCTCCGTCCGTTTCGTTCGAGTTCCAGCGGTTGTTATTCTCTCACAAACTAGGTGTCGAACGATTTGTTCGAACCGAAGCCTATAATAACCGCTCTGTTCACATACAGAGTGGAGACGACCAGTTCACGCAAAGGTTGCCGCCAACGGCTCGCCGTGACGGGAGCGTGCCTGTGCTGGTCCGAGCACGAAATCGAAGCATGAGCGGTGAAACAGCACCAACGGACGACGACGGCGTCGCACAACTCTCCGAACCGACGACATCGACCTCGCTCGTTCCGCGAGCGTCGACATGGGCAGTCTGGGCGCTGTTCCTCTGTAGTATCGGCGTCCTCGTACTGGCGGCCCGGCGGGGCGCCGTCTTCGAGGTCGCGGGATACCTCCGCGTCGACGGGCTGACGACGGTGCTGTGGACCGTGGTCACCTTCTTCAGCGGGATCGTCCACAGCTATTCGCGTCGCTATATGGCCGGCGACCGGTATCTCGACCGCTTCTACTACCGGGTTTTCGCCTTTACCCTCGCCGTCGCAACGCTGGCCGCGGCCGACCACGTCGCGCTGTTCGCGGCCGCGTGGCTGGCGATGGGACTGTTAATGGCCTCGCTCATCGGGCACGTCCGCGACTGGGAGCAGGCCCGAGCCGCGGGCGCCCTCGCCCGCCGCTATTTCCTCGCCAGCAGCGCGGTGTTGGCCGCCTCGCTGGCCGTCCTCGTCTGGGCCACGGGCGCGACCTCGATCAGCGGAATATTCGACGGCCTCGAGTCCGTCTCGCGGACGACGGGACTCGTCGCCGCTGGGGGGCTCGTCCTCGCGGCGATCATTCAGTCGGCGCTGCTCCCCTTCCACGGCTGGCTGTTATCGTCGATGACGGCGCCGACGCCGGCCTCCGCCCTGATGCATGCCGGGTTCGTCAACGCGGGCGGGGTACTGCTGACCCGGTTCGCCCCGGTGGTCGGCGACCATCTCGCCGTCATGTCGGCCATCGTCGTCCTCGGGGCGATCAGCGCCCTTCTGGGGCAGGCGATGATCCTCGTCCAGTCGAACGTGAAGCGCGAACTCGGCTGCTCGACGATGGCCCAAATGGGCTTTATGATCCTGCAGTGCGGGCTCGGCTTCTTTGCGGCCGCGATCGCGCATCTCATCCTGCACGGCTTCTACAAGGCCTACCTCTTCCTCTCGTCCGGGGCCGGTGTCGAGCAAACGGTCCCGAAGACCGCCGACCGAACCCCTCTCGGCTTCCCGGGAATCGCCGTCAGTCTGGTGACGGCCGTCGGCGGCGGCGTGCTGTTCGGCGTCCTCACCGGGAAGGTGACGAGCCTCGAGCCGAACAGCGGGACCGTCCTGACGCTCGTGGTCGTGTTGACGACGCTGACCGCGGCGCGGGACATCCTCCGGCGGTCGACCCTGCCGACGGCGCTCAGGTACGTCAGCGTCCCGCTGGTCGTGTTGACCGCCATCGGCGGCTACGCCGTTGCATTCAACGCCGTCTCGACGATGCTCTCGGGCGTGCCGATGACGTACGTCTCGACGGAGATGACCGCCGCCCACTACCTCGTCGTCGGCCTGTTCGCCGTCGCCTATCTCGCGGTCGAACTCGGCTGGCTCCGCTCGAGCGAGCGCCTCTACGTTGCCCTGCTGAACCTCTCGAAGCCCGACCCGACGACCCTGCTGACCGACACGGAGGACTACCATGACGTCTGAACGAACCGACGACCAGCGCCGCATCGAGGAGAGCATCGACCGCGCGGCCGACCGTATCGGCTCGGTCTGGCCGCTGCACTCGTTCGTCACGGCCAACCCTCTCTCGGGGTTCGAGGACGAACCGTTCCACCGGGCCGTCGCGGAGGGCCGGCGGCTGTTCGGCGGCCGCGGCTACCCGCACCCGTCAGTCTTCCGTCGAGCCTGGGAGGACGGCCGGATCGATCCCGACGTACTGGACGCGGAACTCGAGGCTCACGGGATCGACCGCGACCCGGAGACGCTGCTCGAGGAGTTGGCCGAGACCGAAGCGCAGCGCCGCGAGACCGAGACCGACGACGCGACGGCCGAGGTCGACCGCGTGCTGTCGAAGTGGCTCGCCGCCTTCCTCGACGAGGGCGAGGCGAAGTGGCCGATGCCCAACCGCGAGGCGGGCTTCTACGCCGCGTGGCGCGGGGTCGCGCCCCACGATGGTGACGTGCCCGGCTGCGACGACGCCGACGACCTCCCCGAAACGGCGACCGCGGCGCTCGAGTCGGTCCTGGGCGACTACCCCGAGGGGCGCTGGGTCGACATCCTGGAACGCCACCTCGCGGCGCTCCCCGGCTGGAGCGGGTTCGTCAAGCAGCGAGCCGACGACGCCGATCCGTGGCAGGAGCGGTATCCGATCACACTGGTGGAGTACCTCGCGGTGCGCCTGACGCTGGCCGATCTACTGGACGCCCCGATCGACCCCGACGATGGGGACGGCGAGACTACGACCGCCGTCGGGACCAGCGATACGGACGACGCGGACGAGCCGCCGCTCCCGGAGATCTGGCTGACCGCCTGGGAGAAGAGTTACCGGCGTGAACTGCTCGAGGGGATCGACGACTCGGTAACGGATCCGTCGGCGACCGACGACGGCGAGCGGCCGGCCGCACAGCTCGTGTTCTGCATCGACACGCGCTCGGAAGTGATCCGCCGCCACATCGAAGCGCAGGGTCCCTACGAGACCCACGGCTACGCGGGTTTCTTCGGGGTGCCGATTCGCCACCAGGGGTACGACGCCCGCGCCGAGGCCGACGCCTGTCCGCCGATCGTCGAGCCGGAACACCGCGTCGTCGACCGCCCCGTAGACGAGGCGGTGACCGCCCACGACCGCTGGAACGGGCTGGTGAGCGCGGCCCGGAAACACTTCAAGACGCTCAAGACGAACCTCGTCGCCGCTTTCGCGTTCGTCGAGGGTGCCGGCAGCGCCTACGGATCGGCGATGGCCGCCCGGACGCTGTCACCCTCGGCGATCGCCAGACTCGGCGACGCCGTCGACGAGCGGGTGCCGAGCCCCCACGAGGTCTGTGCGCCGGCGATCGATTACGACGAGTACGACGACCGCGACCACGCCGATCACGACCTCCCGCAGGGGATGAGCCACGAGGAGAAGGTCGGGTACGCCCAGACCGCCTTCGAGCTCATGGGATGGACGGAGTTCGCCCGGCTGGTCGTCTTCACGGGCCACGCGGGCGAGACGACGAACAACCCGTTCGACTCGAGCCTCGACTGCGGCGCCTGTGCCGGGAACCCCGGCGGCCCGAACGCCCGCGTGCTCGCGGCGATCTGCAACGACGAGGACGTGGCGGCGACCCTCCGCGAGCGCGGCTTCGGGATCCCCGAGGACACCGTCTTCCTCGCGGGCGAGCACAACACGACGACCGACGAGATCACCCTCTTCGATAGCGACGTCCCCGAGAGCCACGCGGCCGACCTCGAGCGGTTGCGCGAGGACCTCGAAGCGGCCCGCGCCGGCGCCGCGGCCGAGCGCACCGCGTCAGGGAGCGAGAACGCCGCTGTCGAGGAGGTCGAACGCAAGGCGGCCGACTGGGCGGAGGCCCGCCCCGAGTGGGGACTGGCCGGCAACGCCTCCTTCGTCATCGGGCCGCGCGACCTGACCGCGGACCGCAACTTCGACGGGCGCGCGTTCCTCCACTCCTACGACTGGACGACCGACCCCGACGGCGACGCGCTCGAGGCGATCTTCGCGGGTCCGTTGGTCGTCACCCAGTGGATCAACAACCAGTACTACTTCGCGACGGTCGACAACGCCGTCTACGGCAGCGGCTCGAAGGTCACGCAGAACCCGGTCGGCAACGTCGGCGTCGTCCAGGGCAACGGCGGCGATCTGATGACCGGTCTCCCGCTGCAGTCGCTGAACGTTGACGACGACCGCCCGTACCACCAGCCGCTGCGACTGACGGCGGTGGTCCACGCGCCGGTCGAACGCGTGACCGAGATCCTCCGCGAACACGAGAACGTGCGCACGCTGCTCGAGAACGACTGGATCGGCGATCTGACCGTCGTCGACGCCGAGCAGGAGAACGCGGTCTTCCGCTACGCGGGCGACCTCGAGTGGGAGGCCGACGCCGAGGTCGAAGCGATGGCGGAAACCGAGTCCGCGGCGCCGACCGCACCGACGGCGGACGACGACTGAGCCGCGCCGGCAGCAGCGCTCGTTTTCCACCGCCTATCCGTCGTAGAGGAGGCTCCGCTGTGCCACTTCGTACCCGTCCGGAACCCGCTCGGCGAGCGCGGCCTGATCGGTCTCGCCGTCGACCGCGACGAGATACGTGCGACCGGACTCGTCACCGTAGACGCCCTGAAAGTCGTAGACGAAACCGTAGACGGAGACGCCGTCCGGTACCTCGTCGGCCTCGCACAGCGAGCGCACCTGATAGCCGACGTTGTACTCGACCAGCTGGTTGATCACCCGCTCGTCGTCGGCGTCGATCAGATCGCTCTCGAGGGCCTCCTCGATAACGGGGACGAGCTGGTCGACCCACTTGTCGACGCCCTGGGGCCCCGGCGGTTCTTCGCCGATCGCGACCTGATAGGCGGCAGTGACGGCGCCACAGCCGGTGTGGCCGACGACGGCGACGACGTCGGTTCCGGTGTGGTGGATTGGATAGAGGATACCGCCGTCGACGATCCGCTCGCCGTCGTCCTCGTCCCAGATCTGGTTCCCGATATTGCTCGGCGTGAAGACGACTCCCGGCTGCTCGATACCCCACATCCCCTCTTGTGAGACCCGCGAGTCGGAGCAACAGATCGCGACGACGTTCGGGTGCTGCTCCGTCTGAACTTCCGCGAAGTAATCGTCCGGGAGCGCCTCGACGTGGCGCTGGTTGCCAGCGAGCAGCTTCTCGAGGATATCGCGATCGGTAGCCATACCTGACGTACCCGAACGAAGAACAAAAAGGTTCGATCCGTCGGGACGACCGACGACGAACGCCGGCTCGGTCCCGGTTCTCCGCGGAGTTCCGCGAGCCCAATATTCACTTACCCGGGAGACTATGGGAGGGTATGGCAGAAACCAGGCAGTGGCAACTCGCAAGCCGTCCCGTCGGCGAACCGACCATGGAGAACTTCGAACTCGTCACCGTCGACCGGCCCGAACCGGGTCACGGCGAGGTTCTCGTGAAGACGCTGTACCAATCGGTCGACCCCTACATGCGCGGCCGGATGCGCGACGCCGAATCGTACGCCGAGCCCTGGGACGTCGGCGATCCGATGAAGGCCGGCGTCGTCGGCGAGGTCGTCAAATCCGAGGCCGACGAGTTCGACGCGGGCGACGTCGTCACCGGCGACCTCCTCTGGGCGGAACACGCGGTCGCCGACGCGGACGAACTCCAGCGGGTAAACCCGGAACTCGGCCCCATCTCGACGGCGCTGGGCGTCCTCGGGATGCCCGGCGTAACCGCCTACTGGGGCCTGCTCGACGTCGGCGACCCGAATCCCGGTGACACGGTCGTCGTCTCCGCCGCCGCGGGCGCGGTCGGCTCCGTCGTCGGCCAACTGGCTCGGATCAACGGCGCGCGCGTGGTCGGCACCGCCGGCAGCGACGAGAAGATCGACTGGCTCACCGAGGAACTCGGCTTCGACGCCGCGATCAACTACAAGACGACCGACGACCTCTCGAGCGCCGTCGCCGAGGCTTGCCCCGACGGGATCGACGTCTACTTCGACAACGTGGGCGGTCCAATCACGGACGCCGTCTGGCCTCGCCTGAACGAACACGCTCGCGTCGCGGTCTGCGGCCAGATCGCGCTCTACAACGAGACCAGCGTCCCGACCGGGCCCCGGAAACTCGCCCAGCTCATCCAGACCCGCGCGAAGGTCGAAGGGCTGCTCGTCAGCGATTACGAGAACCGCTGGGGCGAGGCGCTCCAGCGCCTCTCGAAATTCGTTCGGAACGACGAGATCCGTTACCGCGAGAACGTCGTCGAAGGCTTCGAGAACGCACCCGATGCGTTCCTCGGCCTGTTCGAGGGCGAGAACATCGGGAAGCAGTTAGTGAAAGTCGCCGACCGAGACGAGTAACGGTCGATCGAGCGCCAGGTCGAAGCGCACACGTTCTCTTCTATCGCGACTAATCGAAGCGCGAACCGATACCGAATCGAACCGCGACTACGCGACCTGATAACGTTGTGCGCGTATTGAGCGAGATAGATAGCGGTGATGGAGACGAAACGAAGCGTCCTACTATCGTGGCAACAGGGGATTTCCACGTCCTCCCCAGCCGATTTCTGTTCACGGGCGCTGCGGGACGGTTCCACCGTCCCGACAGTCGCGGCGCGTTGCGCCGCGCGCTGCCCGTTCGCATGGTTCGCGGGACCGTCGGTCCCGCGCTAACGTTCGCTCCCGCTGGTCACCCACTCATCCCTCGCACACTATCGTCGACCGCCCTCACTGACGTTCGGTCGGCCGACAGCGCGCGCCACCGTTGCGGGTAATCGGGTCGGAGTGGTACAGAGCTCCTCTCTCGATCACGCGGTGTATCCTCGTTTCACCAGAAAATCGTGGGGTCGAACCATCGGGCCCTCGTCAGTCGGTCAGCCCGTAGCCGATTTCGAACAGGTAGACGTCGATCGCGACGACGATCGCGGTGAGGACGGTCAGCGCGGCGAGCGACGCCAGCGGGACGATATCGGCGTAGCCGGCCGGCGCGACCTGCACGAGATCGGAGTAGCCGAGAAAGCCGTAGCGCACGCTGTCGACCATCAGTACCATGGGGTTCAGCAGCGACACCTGCTGCCAGATTCCCGGGAGCGTCTCGAGCGAGTAGAACACCGCGCCGAAGAACACCAGCGGGCGGATGATGAACTGGTTCATCACGGTGAGATCGTCGAAGTCACGCGCCACGAGGCCGCCGATGATCCCGAAGCCGGCGAACAGCGCCGTGATGATGACTAGCGTGGCGATCAGGTAGAGCGGATGTTTCACCGAAATCTCGACGAACGCGCGGCCGACGCCGGCGATGATGACGCCGACGATGATCCCGCGGACCGCGCTGGCACCGACGTAGGCGACGACCATCTCGGCGTACGACAGCGGCGAGGTCAGCGTCTCGTGGATGTACTCGTTCCACCGGCCGTGGAAGATCGAGAACGAGGCGTTCTCGAAGGCGTTCGAGATCGCCCCCAGCACGATGAGGCCGGGCACGATGAACAGGATGTAGCTGAAGCCCGCGATCTGGTCGATCCGGCCGCCCAGAATCACCCCGAAGACGGCGAAGTAGAGGACGTTCGTGATCGCCGGCGGCATGAACGTGTTCTTGGGCCGCCGGACGAACCGCAGGATCTCGCGCCGGAAGAGCGCGCGGAAGCCGACCGACAGCATCAGGCGACCCCCTCCTGTTCGCGTTCCCGCTCCCCGTCGCGGTTCGCCGGCGGTTCGTCGTCAGTTCCCGCGCTCTCCGCTGAGGACCGAGTTACGGTTCGGTCTTCGCTTCGCGTCAGATCCACGAAGATCTCCTCGAGCGACGTTCTGGTGATCTCGAGGTCGGCGATCTCGTACCCCATCGCTTCGAGATCGTTGAGCAGGCGCGGCGCGATCGAGCCGCCGTCGTCGACGCGCACCTCGAGGCGGTCGCCCGAGACCGTCGTTTCGTGTGCGTACGCGCCGAGGGCGGGCGCTGTGGCGGGGGACGACTCGAGTCCCACGGCGACGGTGTCGGTGCCCCGCTGTTTCAGTTCGTCCGGAGTCGCGACGGTCACCTTCCGGCCCTCGTTCATGATCGCGACGCGGTCGCAGAGGCGCTCGGCCTCCTCGATGTAGTGAGTCGTCAGCAGAATCGTCGTCCCCTCGTCGTTGAGTTCGGTGACGAGCTCCCAGAGGTCGTGGCGCAACTGAACGTCGACCCCCGCAGTGGGTTCGTCCAGAATCAGGAGGTCGGGATCGGTGACGAGGGCTCGAGCGAGCAGTAATCGGCGTTTCATCCCGCCGGAAAGCCAGTCGAAGCGCTCGTTGCGCTTGTCGTAGATGCCGACGCGTTTGAGGACCTCGTCGGCCCGCTCGGCGGCCTCGTCCTCTGGAATTCCGTGGTAGCCGGCCTTGTGCATCAGGACTTCGCGGATCGGGAAGAAGCGATCGACGTTGAACTCTTGCGGCGCGAGTCCGATTGCGTCGCGGGCCTGCTGGTAGTCGTCCTCGACGTCGTGGCCGAAGACCCGCGCCTCGCCGCCGGTCTTGCGGACCAGGCCGACCAGCGTGTTGATGAACGTCGTCTTGCCCGCGCCGTTCGGGCCGAGCAGGCCGAAGAACTCTCCCTCATCGACGGTCAGCGATAGCTCCTGCAGGGCGCGTAGATCGCCGTACTCCTTCACGAGGTCGACGGTCTCGATGGCCGGTGGCATCGCCCCAGCCTCGGCCCCGGCGGCGGTTAAGAATAGTGGTAGCGGCACGCAAGACACCCGCTTCGTTGCGACCCGTCTCTGCTACCGTGTCGTGTCGCGTCTGCCGGTCCGAATCGGTCAGTCTGCAGTTCGCGGTCGGCTCGAGGGGGAGACTGATCCGCTCTGCTGGACGATATCCAGCGCGGTCATCACGTCGCTGCGCGAGATCAATCCCACGAGGTCCCCGCCGCCGCGAGACGACTCCTCGAGGGTACCGTCGGCGGACAGTCGCTCGCTGGGGGCGACGACGAGTAGCCGGCCGATCCCGTGTTCCTGCATGCGTTCGATCGCGGTCATCGCGTCCGAATCGGCCGTGATGGTCTGGAGGTCGGTCGTCATCACGTCTTCGACGGTGTAGGCGTCGCGCTCGACCGGTTCGATCTGCCGGGCGTCGGACAGCGTCACGAGCCCGATCAGCCGCTCGCCCTCGAACGCGTCGTCGTCGATGACCGGGTAACCGGTGTGGCGCTCGGTGAACATCCGCCGGATCAACTCCGCGACTGACGTGTCGGGTTCGACGGTGTGGAGTTCACTCGCCGGCGTCATAATGTCGCCGACGGTGACGTCCTGAAAGGCCGCCTTCATCGTCACCTGCTGGGCCTCGCTCGAGGCGGCGATGAAGACGAAGAAGGCGACGCCGATGAGGATGATGTTGAACGCGAAGAGGCCGAGCAGCCCCATGAGCACCGCGAACACCTTGCCGACGCTGGCGGCCTGCTGGGTCGCTCGGGCGTAGGGCTTGCTGCGAGCGAGCAGCGCCCGGAGCACGCGCCCGCCGTCCATCGGGAACGCGGGGAGCATATTGAAGATCGCGAGCGAGACGTTCAGGAGTGCGAGATAGCCGAGGACGAACCGCGCGCCGTTGAACAGCGTCGGCGAGGCGTCGCCAAGCACACCGGGGACGAGCGCGTAGAGTCCGTACGAACCGATACCGACCAGCACGCTGACGATCGGCCCCGCGATGGCGATGGTGAGTTCCTGCCGCCAGTCTTCGGGCATCTCCGAAAACGAGGCGATGCCGCCGAACAGCCAGAGCGTGATCGAGTCGATCGGAAACCCGTACCGCTGGGCGGTCAGCGAGTGGCCGAGTTCGTGGAGGATGACGCCGACGAACAGCCCGACTGCGGCGGTCAGCCCGAGCACCCACGGCGTCGCGCCGCCGCTGATCACGCCGACGTCGATCTCCGCGCCGAGCCCGACGTTCAGGAGCTCCGCGACGGGACCGATCCGCGTCCCGATGAGATACGCGAACAGCGGCAGGACGAGCAAGAACGTGAAATCGAGCTTGATCGGGATGCCGAACAGCGATCCGATCCGAAAACTCCTCATACTCACTAGTTTCGGCGGCGGAACCTTAAGTACGCCGCCGTACTGTGTTCCTTCGCGCGCGTGTTTCCAATCGCCCTCGCGGTCGTCTACTGCGCTCGGCGACGGAATCCTAAATAGATATAATCACAATAATATCTACTAGTCCATATATATCTTCAGCCCCATAGCTTTATACACGAGTTCGTTGTAGATGTTAGCAAGATGATGCAACAGACCGAAACGATCGACCGACCCAGCCAGCTTCCGACCGAAATCGGCTCCGCCCAGGGCAAACTCGTCTACCTCACCCTCGAGATGACCGGCGGTTCGACCGTGACCGACCTCAACCGGACGCTGAACATGCGGAAAATCTCGATCCTGAGCGTGCTCTCCTCGCTCTCGAGCCAGGGCCTGATCGAGCGGAGCGACGCCGAGTACGTCCTCGCGAACTGAGTCGCCGCTGACCGCCCGGCCCGTCGCCGATCCCTCGCTGGTTCTGCGCTTCCCGTCCCGTCCGCGAGCCGTCGCTGCCCGCCACCACCGGCGGTGGCTCGCCTCGATTCGAGCCGACTCGAGACGCTCGCCCGCAGAACCGGCCGACGCGGCGCTTCGAAGCCTTTATCCGCGCGGTGGGCCTGCGTTTTCGTAAGTAACCACAACCATGTCCGACAAACCCGCCTCCATGTACCGGGAGATCAGTAAGCCGGCCTACACGCGCCGCGAATACATTACTGGCATCCCGGGTTCGAAGATCGCACAGCACAAGATGGGCGACACCGCCGCGGACCCCGAGGACTACCCCGTTCAGATCAGCCTCGTCACCGAAGAGGAGGTCCAGATCCGACACGGGAGCCTCGAGGCTTCGCGTCTGTCCGCCAACCGCCACATGCTGAAAAACGCCGGCGAGGGCAACTACAAGATGATCCTGCGCAAGTTCCCCCACCACGTCATCCGGGAGAACAAGCAGGCGACGGGTGCCGGGGCGGACCGTGTCTCCGACGGGATGCGCCAGGCCTTCGGGAAGATCGTCGGCACCGCCGCTCGAATCGACGCCGGCGAGCGCATCTTCACCATCTGGTGTGACGTCGATGACGCCGAGTTCGCCAAGGACGCGCTCCGTCGCGCCTACAACAAGATCTCGCCGCCGTGCCGCGTCGTCGTCGAACGGGGCGAAGAGCAGCTTATCGCGTAAGAACGAAGTTTTGCTCTGCGGGCGCGGCGAAGCCGCGCCCTCGGCAAAAATTCGATTAAAAGCACTCCTCCTTCCGTTCCGAACGCATAGCGTTCTCCACATCAGTCGTCGGCCCGCTCGTTCGCTCGACTCGCGGCTTCCGCCGCTCGTCTTTTCGCGGCGCGTCGCGCCGCGCTTTCGCTCACTCGCGGTTGGTAACGCTGAGCAGCCTGCCCTTCCCCGGATCGTGCGTCTCTCGCGTTGCTCGAGCCACACTCCCGGCCACAGTCTCCTGACTACGGATTGCTGTCTCGAGCACCTTTTTACCTCTCTACTCCCGAGTCCCGAATATGATCGATCTCGCCGTGGCGAACGCGAAGGAGACGTTTCAGCGGATGCGCGAGCCGCTGGCCGAGCGCGGCATACGGGTTCATCACGTGCCCGCGAGCGAGCGCGTCGTGCCGCTTGGCGGGGACGCCCCGTGGTCGCCCGACGACTACGACGTGGGCTTCGTCTACCCCGGTCGGCTCATGGAGGGCGGGGTCGCCGACGCCCTACTCGAGATTCCGTGGCTCAACGACCACGAGGCTGTTCTGACCTCGCGAAACAAAGCCGAGGTGCTGGCGCGCCTCGAGCGCGCGAATCTTCCGGTTCCCGACTCCGTTTACGTCTCCAACGACGTCTCCGAGGCCGAACTGGTCGACGTCTTCGAGCGGTTCGAGCCGCCGGTGGTGGTCAAGCCCAACTCGACGACGCGGGGCGTCGGCGTCGCGAAAGCCCACGATCTGGACTCGTTTCTGGGGATCTGCGACTACCTCTCGCTGGTTCACGACTACCGCGCGACGGGCGATCGGTCGTTTCTGGTTCAGGAGTACCTGCCGAACGCGACCGACTATCGGGTGATGGTGCTCGAGGGCGAGTACGTCGGCGCGGTCGAGCGCCGGCTCCCCGACGAGGCGATCCGCGAGGGCCAGTGGAAGCACAACGTCCACCGCGGCGCGGAAGCGACCGGCGTCGATCTGCCGGAGCCGTGGTGCGAGCTGGCCGAATCGGTCGCCGCCGAACTCGAGATCCCGTTCCTCGGCGTCGATCTGCTCGAGACGGGCGAGAAACTGGTAGTCAACGAGACGAACGCGCGGCCGACGATCGACGAGGAGACGAAGTACGAACCGGACTTTTACGACCGGCTCGCGGCTGCGATCCGCGGGGCCGCCGACGAAAACGAGGCGGAAACGAGCAGCGACGACCGCGACCGGTCGCTCACTCGAGACTGATGTCCGAGGACTGCTCGGCGGGGTCGAAGACGACCTCGAGGACGCCGTTGTTGTAGGTCGCGGCGGCGGTGTGTTCGTTGACGCGGGTCGGCAGCGAGACGCGCTCGTCGTACTGGCGGTGTTCGCTCTCGGCGGAGATGGTCAGAGTCTTGCCGTCGCACTCGAGTTCGATGTTGTCCTTCTCGACGCCGGGGAGGTCGGCGACGACGCGGACCTCGTCGTCGGTTTCGTGGATGTCGACGTGGGTGTCCATGCCGAAGCCGCTGTCGACGTTAGTGGAGGAATCGAAGTTCACGTTGGTGTCGGCTCCGTTCATCATCTCGTTCATCATCCGCTCGATCTCGCGAAACAGGTCGTCGAAGGGTTCGTCGCGGTCGTCTCGGCGCATGAGAGCACCTAGGGCACCGGGTGGCAAAAACTTTCTGTCGACCCTATACGAAAGACGGGACGGACAAGAACCGCTACAGCGGTGATCTCGCGACGTCAGAGGCCGATTCCGAGCGTCTCGTTAGTCGTCTCGATGCTCTCTTCGGCGTCGGCGCTGCCGGTAACGGCGCGGATCGCGTCGACGTTCTCGGGGACGACGTCTGACTCCTGGTGGATGCCCTGAAAGAGGTAGAGGTCGTCGCCGACGGTCGAGACCGACTCCTCCCAGATGCAGTTCTCCCAGATGTCGCCGCGCGGCCGGCCCGCGTCGAGTGCGTACTCCTTGAGCTTGCCGCTGCCGTCGATGTCCATCCGTTCGGGGATCAGGAACAGCCGCGACTCGTCGGCGAACAGGTCGCGGACCTCGGCGGCGTCGACCTCCTCGGAGAGCGTGACGTTGAGACTGTGCATGTGCATCAGCGTCGCGGGAACCTTCATCCCGAGAGTGTCGATGTCGAGGTCGTCGAAGATGGTCTCGACGTCGGGGCCGTGGTGGGAGGGGATCGTCACCGGGTTCGGCAGGATGTCGTTGATCGGGCCGCGGCCGGTCTGGCCGGGGTCGCCGCCGCGGCGGACGAGCGTCGCGCGGACCTTCTCGACGCCGTACTCCTCGCGGAGGGGTGCGATCACGCGCGAGAGTCCGGTCGTGTTACAGGAGACCACGCGGACGTGGTCGGCGTCGACGGCCTCGGCGAAGTTCGAGCGCGCGTTAAAGCTCACGTCGACGAGGTCGGCGTCCTCGCCGCCCTGATAGAGGGCGGGCGTGTCGTGGTCCTCGTAGAGGTCCTTGTTCTGTGCGCCGATTCCGGAGGGCGTGGCGTCGACGACTACGTCGGCCTCGGCGACGAGGTCCTCGACCGGGCCCGCTATCTCGAGGCCGGCCTCGTCGAACAGTTCCTCGCGCTCCTCGACGGCCGCGTAGAGCGGGAACCCCTTCTCGATCGCGGTCTCGGCCTCGAAGTTCGGGCGCGTCTTGGCGACGCCCAGTACCTCCATGTCGGGCTGTGCTCGGACGGCGTCCGCGACGCGCTTGCCGATCGTGCCGTAGCCGTTGATGGCGACCTGTTGCATATACCGGGAGTGGTCCACCGAGCGGGATAATCGTTTCGAGGATTCGCAGCCGATCCTTACTCGGATCGGAGTTCTCGATCGCTCTCGAGGCTGATTTCGACACTCGTTCACACATTGCGCTTCCCGTCCGAACCGCTGCTCGGTTCCGATCGAGCGCGAAACCGCTCGTGGACCCGCGAGGGCGGCCGAGGGCAAGACATATCGGCCCGCTCGCCCCACGGTCACGTATGACAGCACTTCGAGCCGCGGCGGAGACGGCCGTCCGCCAGTGTCTGGGTCTCGAGGCAGGGGAGTCCTGTGCGATTATCACCGACGACGAACGCGAACCGATCGGGGAGGCACTCTACGAGGTGGCGAGCGAGATCACGGACGACGCGGTGATCGTCCGCTATCCGCCGGGCGAGACCCACGGCGGCGAGCCGCCCGAACCCGTCGCGGCGGCGATGGCAGGGGCCGACGTGGTGCTCGCGCCGACGACCAAGAGCCTGAGCCACACCCGTGCCCGGACCGAGGCCAACGAGGCCGGAGCGCGGGTGGCGACGCTCCCGGGAATCACCGAGGACGTCTTCACGACGGGGCTGGACGCCGATTACGAGTCGATTTCTTCCTACTGCGAGGCGGTCCGTGAGCAGGTCGCCGGGGCCGACGAGATCCGCGTGACGACCGACGCGGGGACGGACATCACCTTCGACGTCAGGGAGCGGGAGTGGCTCGCAGACACCGGAATCGTCCACGACCCCGGCGAAATGTCGAACCTTCCAGCGGGCGAGGTGTTCATCAGCCCCGAGACAGCGGACGGAACGTTCGTCGTCGACGGAACGATGATGCCCCACGGGTTACTCGAGGCCGGGCAGACCCTCTCCTTCGAGGTCGAGGACGGATTCGTCACGGACATCTCGGACGACGACATTCGCGAGGAGGTCGAGAACGCGGCCGCCGAGGTCGGGGACGCGGCTTACAACCTCGCCGAGTTGGGTATCGGGACGAACGTCGCCGTCACCGAACTGGTCGGTTCGGTTCTGCTGGACGAGAAGGCCGGCGGCACCGTTCACATCGCTATCGGCGACGATGCGGGAATCGGCGGCGACACCGACGCCCCGATCCACCTCGACGGGATCCTGCGGGAGCCGACTGTCTTCGCCGATGGGACACCGGTCGACCTCCCTGCACCGGCTGACTCGTAGTCACCGATTGCACCGTTTCCGCGGCTCTCGAGTCCCGTTCCGGCCTTCGAATCGAAATTTCTTCCCGTTCGTGCAGTTGAATACGCTACATACCTGTGGGTACCTAGTGGTTTCAAGTACCCCTAGTGATAGTTGGGGACGATGAGCGATACACGAGGGTACGACATCGCGGGGGTCGAACTCATCGACGACAGCTACACGGTCGAACAGGGGTTGATCCGGAACAAGTACAGAGCGCTCGACGCCGACGGCAACGTCGTGCTCAGGGGGAAGCAGAAGATGCTCAAAATGAAAGAGGAGTTCCCCTTCGTCGACGCCGACGGCAACGAGGTGTTCACGGTGAAAGCCGGCGGGATCATCGACGTCGCGGGGAACTACGTCCTCACCGACGCGCAGACCGGCGAGGATATCATCGTTCTGGACAACGACTACTCGATCTTCCAGGATACGTGGAAGATCCGCGACGCGACTACCGAGGAGAAACTGGCCGAGATCAACTCCCGGGGAGCCGCCGTGACGCTCGCACGGAACATCGTTCCGTTCGGCGGCTGGATCCCGCACAAGTACGAGATCTCCGACCAGCAGGGGAACCACGTCGGCTCCATCAGCGGGCAGTTCTCGCTGCGCGACCGCTACGAGATCACCATCGACGATGCCAGTACGGTCCCGAAGGAGCCGATCGTGGCCGCGGCGATGGTCATCGACGCCATTCAGGGGAACTGAGCCGACGACCGCTTCAATCGCCTTTTAGGTGCGTAGCCGCTACGGGGTGGTATGAGCGATATTCCGGATCGGGTCCCGACCCCCTGTCCCTCCTGCTCGCCGGACCTCGAGACGGTCCACGAGGTTCTCACGGAAGGCGGCGGACACCTGACGGTACGATGCAGCGAGTGTAGTCACGTCCACAAGATACAGCCCGACACCGAGCGAGAGGTCACCCTCGACGTCGTCGTCTCGCAGGGCGGCGAATCGTTCACGGCGAACGTCACCACGCCCGAAGACGAATCGATCGAAGTCGGCGACGAGTTCATCCTCGAGACCGAGGAAGTGCTCTCGACGGTTCGCGTCACGAGCGTCGAACTCGACGGACAGAAGCGCGTCGAGGAGGCATCGGCCGACGAGATCGAGACCGTCTGGACCCGCGAGGTCGACAACGTCGGCGTCAACGTGACCGTCCATCCACAGGACGGGTCGAAAGACGACAGCCGAAGTATCACCGTCCACGTCCCCGGCGACTACGAGTTCGAGGTCGGCGCGGTCGAGTCCTTCGGCGACGACGAGTTCGAGATCGACGCCTTCGTCGTCCGCGGCGACGCCGACGGCTACCGACGAGATCGTTTCGATGTGGAGGGCGATACCGCCTTCGCGAAGGACATCAAGCGCGTCTACGCCTACGACGAGCAGAGCAGCGCCTGGTCGGCCTGGTAACCGAGTCGTCTCCCCAGTCTCTACTGTTCTCGAGCGCGTATTCGAAGCTAGCCCATGTCCGACAGCTACGAGTCCGCGCGCCGGCGGCTGGTCGAGACCGTCGCGTCCCGGGTCGACGATGCCCGCGTCCTCGAGGCCCTCGAGTCGGTCCCGCGCCACGAGTTCGTTCCACCCCATCGCCGGGACAGCGCCTACGCGGACCGTCCACTCCCGATCGGCGACGGCCAGACGATCAGCGCCCCGCACATGGTCGCGATTATGGCCGACCTGCTCGCGGTCGATCCCGGCGACGACGTCCTCGAGATCGGTACCGGCTGCGGTTACCACGCGGCCGTCACGGCCGAGCTGGTCGGCGACGAGAACGTCTACAGCGTCGAGTACGGCGGTGACCTCGCACGGGAGGCCCGCGACCGGCTCGCCGATCTCGGCTACGACGACGTCTCGGTCCGCGTCGGCGATGGCCGCGAGGGATGGGCGGAGCACGCCCCCTACGACGCCGCGTACGTCACCTGTGCGACCCCGGAGGTCCCACCGGCGGTCGTCGAGCAGGTGCGGGCCGGCGGTCAGCTGCTCGCCCCCGTCGGAACTGGCTGGCAAACGCTCGTCGACGCGACGAAACGATCGGACGGCTCGCTCGAGCGGACCGAACGCGGCGGTGTTCGATTCGTGGGGATGCGCGGCTGAAGCGATGCGGTCCGATGAGGCTGACCCCGCAAGCGCGCCATTGATAACGGCCGGTGCGATAGCTGGCGTATGGACCCCGCGGTACTACGAGAGGACATGGTCGACGGCCTCGAGGCCGCGCCCAAGAACGTCCTCGTCGACGAGGACGTCGCCGTCGCGATGCGCGACGTCCCGCGCCACGCGTTCGTCGACGACGAGCGGACGGCCTACGCGGACCGCGACCACGAGGCCCTCGGCACTCGCGTCCTCGCGCCGCGGACCGCCGCTCGCCTCCTCCAGGCGCTGGCTCTCGAAGACGACGAGTCCGTCCTGATCGTCGGCGTCGGCGTCGGATATACGGCTGCCGTCACCGCCGAACTCGTCGGCGAGGCCAACGTCCACGCCGTCGATATCTCCCGACCACTCGTCGTCGAAGCGCGCGGCAACCTCGCCCAAGCGGGGTACGATGGCGTCCTCGTCGACTGCCGCGACGGCGCAAACGGCTACCCCGAGTACGCTCCCTTCGACCGAATCCTCCTCGAGGCGGCCGCCGTCGAGCCGCCGCATACCCTCCTCGAGCAACTCGAGGAGGGTGGGCGACTGGTGTTCCCACAGGGGACACAGCGTCAACACCTCGTCGCTCTCTCGACCGACGGTGAGCGAGATCGGTTCGGCCCCGTTTCGTTCGATCCGTTGCTGGTCGAGGGCGAACAGTCCGGCGCCGTCGAACGCAACCGGATGACCCGCGAGGACCGCGAACGAGCCCAACGCCGCGCCGAATCCCGTCGCGGCTGGGAACAGGACTGGATCGAATGGGAGGAAGCGACTGACGGCCACTCACGGCGCGGCCGGTCGCGATAGTACGCTGCCCTTGACGCACTATCCCCTGACGAACTGTCTGCGAACCCATCTAGTAAATCGCCGAGTCGTAGCCTCCGACCCACCGTTCGTTTCGTACCACCCGGATGACTCTCGACGTGTGGGAAGGGGGAAAATGGGGATGGGGGTGGGGGGATTGGGGGTGGCGACAGTCTATCTCAGATCGCCATTTATCGGTACGCATCGTGAGAAAGTAAATATATTCTCTAATTGTTTGGTGTCGTCTAGATGGTCTCGCTAATTAATTAGTATGGGTCGGCGGGAGAACGCGATATAGTAATTGGCCGTCGATACCAGAGGTGTGGCTGGTCTCAGTGGCCGGCGACGATGTATCTCGAGCATCTGGTGTGAACGAACGGACGACAACGGTCGACGTTCGGATTGATGGGACTACGAACATCGATCGGCTGGCCGCACGGGCGCCGCCGCTATTGACTGTGGGTTCGGGGGGAAAGGGGGTGGGGGATTGGGGGGTGGCGACAGTCTATCTCAGATCGCCACTTACGGGTAGGTACGGGTAGTGGTTAAGTATACCTTCTAACCCTTTGGGTGGTTCTCAACTCAGTACTAATTAATTAGAAACACCATCGAACGCCAGCGTGACGAGCTTCCGCTCGGCTGCACGGAGGTGGTAATGATACGTTGGCGGTGATACGTCCAGCGCGGTAGCGAGGTCCTCCCCGGTGCTTTCTCGCGGCCACTCGAAGAATCCGCTGTAGTGTGCCGCTTGCAGCGCTTCGAACTGTTTGTCCGTCAGCCGTTCCTCGAGATGGGTATCGAGCTGTCTCGCCGACTGCGTGTTGGTCGTTTCTCGTTTGGCGACCAGTTCCGTTTCGGGGTACTCCTCTCGGATCGCCTCGACCAGTGACCGCGTTTCGACCTGCTGTGGCACCTCGAGCACGAGCGTCGACGTGCCATCCTCGGCCGTCGCCATCCGTATTTTCACGTCGTACGTTCGCAAGACGTCGAGAAACGGCGTCGATGTCACCGTGAGCTCGAACAACGTCTCGTCGTCACCCTCGGAGACGACGGAGAGCGTTTCGATCGATGCCCATCCATCCGCGAGCGACTCGAGGTCCGCTGCCGTCGGCGCACTGACGAACAAGACGATCCCGTTTTCGCCCCGATCGACGACGCCCTCGAGCGTTATCGGCTCCGCGTCCGGGACGTGCTCCGAGAGTCGATTGAGCAGCAGCCGGGAATCTCCCACGGTGAGCTCGAGCTCGAGCCGGCTGTCGGTGAGCATCGCCCTGGTTCGTTCGACCGACTGAATCGCGTGCCCGATCGTCTCCCCGAGTTCGGCCAGCACTTCCCGCTCGCGCTCGCCGATCGAATCGGCCCCAGCGACGTGGACCACCAGAACGCCGTACTCGCGCTCGTCGGCGGTCAACGGAACGCCGAGAACCGTCTGGTAACCGTATGTTAAGGCTTCCTTGCGTCGCGTCTGCCAGGCCCCGGTCTCGAGAACGTCGTCTACCAGGCGCACTCGGCCCGACTCGAGGACGTCACGGACGAGTTCGATCTCGGGCGCCCGGCCGCCGTCGTCACGGATCCGATCGATGTAGGCCGTGTCGATGCCGGACCAGGCGGTTGGTATCGGCGGATCGTCGTCGCTCGCGGCGATCCAGGCGAAGCGGTACCGATCGGTCTCCGCGAGGCGATCGCACACCGTCTCCTCGATCGCCGTTCGCGTCGACGCCTGTGCGACGCCGTGGTTGATCTCACGGACGATCTCGTTTGTGTGATTGAGCCGCGTGAGCTCCTCGTTTTGCTGGGTGAGCGTCCGATCGTGATCCCGAAGTAACTGCTCGCGTTCCGCTCGATCCAGCGCGGCCTCCGTGTTCGCCGCCAGAATGTGCAACAGCTCGGTCATCGTCTCGTCGAATCCGTCGACGCCCTCGGTTCCAGCGACGAGCACGCCGTGGGTTCCGAGCGGCACGACCAGCTCGCACCGACTCGCCGTCTTCGCGGTTTCGACGCCGGCTTCCCCCTCTGCACGCGGGGTCACTACCCCTTCGCTCTCCTCGCGAGCGACGTCCTCGTAATACGCACTTTCGCCCTCCGAGAACACCTCCCAGACCAGTCCTTCGCCGCGCTCGAAGGTCTGTTCCGGATCGATCCGCTCGGGGGACCGCCGCGTCGACGCCGCGTGCTCGAGGACGCCGTCCGTCGGCTCGAACGCGTAGGCCGCGACGATCGCCACGTCGAGGATCTCGCCCGCCGTCTCGACCGCCGATCGATGGATCTCCGCTTTGGTCTCCGCTCGCATCAGATCCCGCGTCGTCTCGTGTAACGTCGTCAGCGTTCGCTCGTACCGGCGCTCGCTTTCCCGAAGCTCCGTCTCCGTCCGGTACTGCGCGACGGCGTTCGTGATCTGATTCGCCAGCAGCGCGTACTGTTCCTTCCCCGACTCCTTCTGGAGGTACTGGGTCACTCCTGCTGCGATCGCCTCGCTGGCGATCTCTTCGGAACCCCGTCCCGTGAACAGTACGAAGGGAAGGTCGGGATCGTCCTCGCGAACCGCTTCGAGCAGCTCCAGTCCCGTCATCTCCGGCATCTCGTAATCGCTGACGATACAGTCGACCTCGCGTCGCTCGAGTAGCGACAGCGCCTCCGTGCCGTTCGTTGCCGCGAGCGCGGTGATCGAATCACGCTCGCGCTCGAGCATCTCTCCGGCGAGCTCCGCGAAGCCGGGTTCGTTGTCGACGATGAGTACGGTGATCGGTTTCGTCATTGCCCTCTATCCCTACCCTCTCGGTTATTGACGTATTGCCGCGCGAAGACTAAACAATTAGCATTTGCTGACGGCGAATTCAAATCATATAGACTAGCAAATTCGATCTCGCTTCCGACGAGTACTTATCGAATATCTCCATCGAATTCGTACTCTCGGGCCCAGTTTATCGACGGATGATCGATCTCGGATTCGAATCGAAGCTCCATTTTCTGGTCGTTCGCGTCAGTCGCGTCGATCCAGTAAAACCGATCGTTTTCCGGGTAATACACGAAAAATGCGTCGATCGAGCCGTGGTATGTCTGCTCGTGATAGACGCCGCTTTTCGTGGTTTGAGAGTGAGTATTGAATCGAAGCGTCTCCGGGTTGTTCGACCACCCCGTCTTACACTGGATCTTGTGGAGGTCGGTCCCGTCATCGACGACGAGATCGTATTTGTCATTTCGGATAAAAACGTCCGGCTCCGTCGCACGCATCGCGCTCGCTCGAGAACGGACGTTCGAGTACTCACGACACGGCGAACTGGTCGCTGGTAAGTTGAGTTCGAGAGAAGCGCCCGAGGCGGGATTTGAACCCGCGTCACAACCGTGACAGGGTTGTATGATGGGCCACTACACCACCCGGGCTCGCAACTCTCCGTTTCCCGGTGACGGTATTAAGGGTTTTGCTCCGCAGTCGAAGATACCGTTCAGTGACAGGACTCGCAGTTGCTTCGTGGCTGGATTTCGATCGCGCTCCCTCGTCGCGAATCGATCGCAGCAGAAAGCGCCCGAAGCGGGATTTGAACCCGGTCGAGACTCACTACGCTCGTCTCGCGTGATTCAAATTCCGGACTGCGTTTCTCGAACTCGGGTGCTCGCGACATAGCGAGCTGGCCGCTCGCGGTGAGAGTTTGAGAGAAGCGCCCGAGGCGGGATTTGAACCCGCGTCACAACCGTGACAGGGTTGTATGATGGGCCACTACACCACCCGGGCTTCCGATTCATCGTTGCCCGCTGCTGGTATTAAGGCTTTTCAATCGGAGGTCGTGTGGTACGGGCAGCCCCGCCACGATCGCCGCCTCGAGCCCTCGCTCGCGTCCTATCGTGGCACTGACTGGCACGACCCACAAGGAATATAACTGAGAACCGGATACTCTCGAGTGTGATCGTCCGCTCCGGTCAGGTCCGCCCGACCGGGTAGCCCTGCTTGTGCGTCGAGTTAGTAACCGTTAAATGCCTCCCGCCGGTATCTGCCTGTAGTATCTCGTGACAGCCGCTTCTCTCCCGATAGCCGACACGCACACCCACACCAATCCATGGTAGACGTAAGCCAACACGACCTGGTTCCCGAGCACACCGTCCTCGACGAGGACGTCCTCAACGAGGTGCTCGAGGAATACGATATCGACCGTACAGATTTACCGAAGATAGAGCGCAACGATCCCGCGTTGCCGGACGACGCCGAGATCGGCGACGTAATCAAGATCGTCCGGGACTCGCGAACGACCGATCAAGCAGTCGTATACCGACTCGTGGTGGAATAAATGGCAATGGAACTCAACCGCGACGAACGACGAGAGATCTCGCGCGAATACTTCTCGAAGGAACGGATCGCCGAACACCACTACCGCTCCTTCAACGCGTTCCTCAACCGGGGGATGCAGGAAGTGGTCGACGAGAAGGCGACGATCGACACGGACATCGGCGACAAGGAGGGCGAAGAGCCGGTCCACGTCGAACTGGGCGACGTTCGTGTCGTCACTCCGCGGGTCCGGGAGGCCGACGGCTCCGAGGAACTGCTCTACCCACAGGAGGCCCGACTTCGAAACATCACCTACTCCGCGCCGGTGTTCATGGAGATGTCGATCGTCAAGGGCGAGGAAGGCGACCAGCGAGTCGTCGACTCGACCGAGACGAAGATCGGCCGGATGCCGATCATGGTCGGCTCCGACAAGTGTAACATCGCCGGCTTCTCCGACGAGGAGCTGATCGAGATCGGCGAGGACCCCGCCGACCCCGGCGGCTACTTCATCGTCAACGGCTCCGAGCGGGTGCTGATGACCAGCGAGGACCTCGCGCCGAACAAGATCCTCGCCGAGTACGACACCAAGTACGGCGACGAGATCCAGGTCGCCAAGACCTTCTCCCAGCGCCGCGGCTACCGCGCGCTGGTGCTCTGTGAACGGACGCGCGACGGCCTGCTCGAGGTCTCGTTCCCCTCCGTGTCGGGCTCGATCAACTTCGTCACCCTCGTGCGTGCCCTCGGACTGGAATCGGACGAGGAGATCGTCCACAAGGTCTCGAACGACCCCGAGGTCGTCAAGTACATGCTCGAGAACCTGGAGGAAGCGGAGGTCCAGACCGAAGAGCAGGCCATCGAGGCGCTTGGGAAACGGGTCGCCTCCGGTCAGGGGAAGAACTACCAGCTCAAGCGAGCGAACTACGTCATCGACCGGTACCTCCTGCCACACCTCCACGAGGACGGCGTTGAGGAGGAGGACGTCCGGATCAACAAGGCTCACTACCTCTGTCGGATGGCCGAGGCCTGCTTCGAACTCGCGCTCGGCCGACGCGAGGCCGACGACAAGGACCACTACGCGAACAAGCGCCTGAAGGTCAGCGGCGATCTGATGAAGGACCTGTTCCGGACCGCGCTGAACAAGCTGGCCCGGGACGTGAAATACCAGCTCGAGCGCGCCAACATGCGCAACCGGCAGCTCTCGGTGAACACGGTCGTTCGATCCGACGTGCTGACCGAACGGCTCGAGCACCCGATCGCGACGGGCAACTGGGTCGGCGGCCGTTCGGGCGTTTCCCAGCTCGTGGACCGAACGGACTTCATGGGCGTGCTGAGCCACCTGCGCCGGCTTCGCAGCCCGCTCTCGCGCTCGCAGCCGCACTTCGAGGCGCGGGACCTGCACGCGACCCAGTGGGGTCGCATCGGGCCGTCGGAGACGCCGGAGGGTCCGAACTGCGGACTGGTGAAGAACTTCGCACAGTCGATGGAGCTCTCCCAGAACGTCGAGGACGAACAGGAACTCAAACGCGAACTGGCATCGATGGGCGTCGAGGGCATTCCCGGCCTCGAGGGCATCGAACGGACGACAGCGTCAGGGGACGACTGATATCATGAGCAGCCAAGAACGAGAGGCGAAAGTCTACGTCAACGGGTCGCTGGTGGGGACCCATCCCGATCCGCACGAACTCGCAGAACAGATCCGCGAAGCGCGTCGCATCGGCGACGTCTCCGAGATGGTCAACGTCTCGGTGAAAGACCGCACCCGCGAAGTGATCGTCAACGCCGACGCCGGCCGCGCCCGGCGACCGCTACTGGTCGTCGAGGACGGCGAGCCGCGCATCTCCGACCAGGAGATCGAGGCGCTCCAGGACGGCGACCTCGAGTTCGAGGATCTCGTCGATCACGGCTACATCGAGTTCATCGACGCCGAGGAGGAAGAGGACATCCTGGTGGCCGTCGACGAGGACGATCTGACCGAGAAGCACACGCATCTCGAGATCGACCCGTCGCTGATCTTCTCGATCGGTGCAGGAATGATCCCCTACCCCGAGCACAACGCCTCGCCCCGCATTACAATGGGGGCGGGGATGATCAAGCAGTCGCTGGGGCTGCCCTCGGCCAACTACCGGATCCGGCCGGACACGCGCCAGCACCTGCTGCACTATCCGCAGCTCTCGATGGTGAAGACCCAGACGACCGAGCAGATCGGCTACGACGAGCGCCCCGCCGCGCAGAACTTCGTCGTCGCCGTGATGAGCTACGAGGGGTTCAACATCGAGGACGCGCTGGTCATGAACAAGGCCAGCGTCGAGCGCGCGCTGGCTCGCTCGCACTTCTTCCGCACCTACGAGGGCGAGGAACGCCGCTACCCCGGCGGCCAGGAAGACCGCTTCGAGATCCCCAGCCAGGACGTCCGCGGCGCTCGCGGCGAGGAAGCGTACAACCACTTAGACGAGGACGGCCTCGTCAACCCCGAGACGAACGTCGACGAGAACTCCGTGCTCCTCGGGAAGACGAGCCCGCCGCGGTTCCTCGAGGAACCCGACGACATGGGCGGCCTCTCGCCGCAGAAACGGCGTGAGACCTCCGTCACCATGCGCTCGGGCGAGTCCGGTATCGTCGACACAGTCACGCTGATGGAGGGCGAGGACGGCTCGAAGCTCTCGAAGGTCTCGGTGCGCGACGAGCGGATCCCCGAACTCGGGGACAAGTTCGCCAGCCGCCACGGCCAGAAGGGGGTCGTCGGCCACCTCGCACCGCAGGAGGACATGCCCTTCACCGAGGAGGGCGTCGTGCCCGACCTCGTGCTCAATCCGCACGCGCTGCCGTCGCGGATGACGGTTGGTCACATCCTCGAGATGATCGGCGGCAAGCTCGGCGCGATGGAGGGCCGTCGCGTCGACGGGACGCCGTTCCTCGGCGAGGACAAAGACGACCTCCGCGGCGGGCTCGAGGACGCCGGCTTCGATTCGGCCGGCAAGGAGACCATGTATTCTGGCATCACCGGCGAGAAGATCGAGGCGGAGATCTTCGTCGGCGTGATCTTCTACCAGAAGCTCTACCACATGGTCTCGAACAAGCTGCACGCCCGCTCGCGCGGGCCGGTGCAGGTGCTGACCCGCCAGCCGACGGAGGGACGCGCCCGGGAGGGTGGCCTCCGTATCGGGGAGATGGAACGCGACGTGTTCATCGGCCACGGGGCGGCCATGACGCTGAAGGAACGACTGTTAGACGAGTCCGACCGCGAGTTCATCCACGTCTGTGCGAACTGCGGGATGAGCGCGGTCGAAAACGTCGAACAACGGCGCGTCTACTGTCCGAACTGCGACGAGGAGACCGATATCCACGAAATCGAGATGAGCTACGCCTTCAAGCTCCTGCTAGACGAGATGAAGGCCCTGGGTATCGCGCCGCGACTCGAACTGGAGGACGCCGTCTAAACCATGCAAAACAGTACACCAAAAGACATCGGGCAGATCTCCTTCGGGCTCATGGAGCCCGAGGAGTATCGGGAGATGAGCGCGACGAAGATCATCACTGCCGACACCTACGACGACGACGGCTTCCCCATCGACATGGGGCTGATGGACCCGCGGCTGGGCGTCATCGACCCCGGACTCGAGTGCAAGACCTGCGGCAAACACTCGGGGTCGTGTAACGGCCACTTCGGCCACATCGAACTGGCAGCACCGGTCATCCACGTCGGCTTCACGAAGCTCATCCGACGGCTCCTGCGAGGGACCTGTCGGGAGTGTTCGAAACTCCTCCTGACGGAGGACGAACGCGACGAGTTCCGCGATCAGCTAGAGGAATCCCGGAAGCTGAGCCGCGACTTAAACGACGTGACGAAGGCCGCGATTCGGCAGGCTCGCAAGAAGGACCGGTGTCCGTTCTGTGGCGAAATCCAGTACGACATCGATCACGAGAAGCCGACGACCTACTACGAGGTCCAGCAGGTCCTCACCAGTGAGTACTCCCAGCGCATCGCCGGCGCGATGCAGGGTGACGAGGAGGCGGGCGTCGAGCGGACGACGCCGGACGAACTCGCCGAGAAGACCGACATCGAACTCACTCGAGTCAACGAGATCCTCTCGGGTTCGTTCCGACCCCGAGAGAGTCAGCGCAAGGCCATCGAGAAGGCGCTGGATATCGACCTCACCGAGGAGGACACGAACAAGCTGATGCCCAGCGACATCCGGGACTGGTTCGAGAACATCCCGGACGAGGACATCGAAGTGCTCGGTATCAACCCCGAGCGCTCCCGGCCGGAGTGGATGATCCTCACCGTCCTCCCCGTCCCGCCGGTCACCGCACGGCCGTCGATCACGCTCGACAACGGCCAGCGCTCCGAGGACGACCTCACGCACAAGCTGGTCGACATCATCCGGATCAACCAGCGGTTCATGGAGAACCGCGAGGCCGGCGCGCCCCAGCTGATCATCGAGGACCTCTGGGAGCTCCTGCAGTACCACGTCACGACGTTCATGGACAACGAGATCTCGGGGACGCCGCCGGCGCGACACCGCTCCGGCCGGCCGCTCAAGACTCTCTCCCAGCGCCTGAAGGGCAAGGAGGGTCGCTTCCGGGGCTCGCTGTCCGGGAAGCGCGTTAACTTCTCCGCCCGGACCGTCATCTCGCCGGACCCGACCCTCTCGCTTAACGAGGTCGGCGTTCCGGACCGCGTCGCCAAGGAGATGACCCAGACGATGAACGTCACCGAGCGGAACCTCCAGGACGCCCGTCGGTTCGTCTCGAACGGCCCCGAGGGCCACCCCGGCGCGAACTACGTCCGCCGCCCCGACGGCCGCCGGCTGAAGGTGACCGAGAAGAACTGCGAACAGCTCGCCGAGAAGGTCGAGGCCGGCTGGGAGGTCAACCGCCACCTCATCGACGGCGACATCGTCATCTTCAACCGCCAGCCGTCGCTCCACCGGATGTCGATCATGGCCCACGAGGTCGTGGTCATGCCGTACAAGACGTTCCGGCTGAACACCGTCGTCTGTCCGCCGTACAACGCCGACTTCGACGGCGACGAGATGAACATGCACGCGCTGCAAAACGAGGAGGCCCGCGCCGAGGCTCGCGTGCTCATGCGGGTTCAGGAACAGATCCTCTCGCCGCGCTTCGGAGAGAACATCATCGGGGCCATTCAGGACCACATCAGTGGGATGTACCTGCTGACCAACGACAACCCCCGATTCAACGAGACCCAGGCGCTGGACCTGCTCCGGGCCACCCGGATCGACGAACTGCCCGAACCCAGCGGGATCGACGACGAGGGCAAACCGTTCTGGACCGGGTACGACGTCTTCTCCGAGCTCCTGCCCGACGACCTGAACCTCGAGTTCACCGGGACCGTCGGCGACGAGGTCGTCATCGAGGACGGCCAGCTGCTGCAGGGAACGATCGCGGAGGACGAGGTCGGCGAGTTCGGCGGCGAGATCGTCGACACGATCACGAAGATCTACGGCAACACCCGCGCGCGGATCTTCATCAACGAGGTCTCGACGCTGGCGATGCGCGCCATCATGCACTTCGGGTTCTCGATCGGGATCGACGACGAGACCATCCCCGAGGAGGCCCAGTCCCGCATCGACGAGACGATCGAGGACGCCAACGACCGCGTCGAGGAGCTGATCGAGGCCTACGAGCGCGGTGAACTCGAGAGTCTCCCGGGTCGGACGATCGACGAGACGCTCGAGATGAAGATCATGCAGACGCTCTCGCGTGCGCGTGACAACGCCGGGAACATCGCCGACGAGCACTTCTCGGACGAGAACCCCGCCGTCGTCATGGCCAACTCCGGCGCGCGTGGGTCGATGCTCAACCTGACCCAGATGGCCGGCGCCGTCGGCCAGCAGGCGGTTCGGGGCGAGCGGATCAACCGCGGTTACGAGGACCGCACGCTCTCTCACTACGAGCCCAACGACCTCTCGGCCGAGGCACACGGCTTCGTCGAGAACTCCTACACGAGCGGTCTGACCCCCCGGGAGTTCTTCTTCCACGCGATGGGTGGCCGCGAGGGCCTGGTCGACACTGCAGTCCGAACGTCGAAGTCCGGCTACCTGCAGCGCCGGCTGATCAACGCCCTCTCCGAACTCGAGACGCAGTACGACGGCACCGTCCGGGACACCTCGGACACGATCGTTCAGTTCGAGTTCGGCGAGGACGGCACCTCGCCGGTCAAGGTCTCCTCCGGCGACGAGAACAACATCGACGTCGAACACATCGCAAGCCGCGTCCTCGACTCCGAGTTCGACTCCGAGGAAGAGCGCCAGGAGTTCCTCGGCTCGCGACCGCGGCCGACGAACCTCTCCGAACACGCCGACGATCGCCTCGCCGAGGGCACGGAGGTGAGCTCCGATGACTGAGGTCCACTACGACGTCGACGACGACACGATCGCGGTCGTCGAGGACACCGATCTCCCACGCCGGCTCAAAGACGACGTCTACGAGACGCTCGAGGCCCGCGAGGACGCTACTGTCGAGGAGGCGGACGAACTTGCGAAGGCCGTCGAGACGCGGTATCTCGACACGCGGGTCGACCCCCTCGACCCCGTCGGCACCGTCAGCGCGCAGTCGATCGGCGAACCCGGCACGCAGCTGACGATGAACACGTTCCACTACGCGGGGGTCGCGGAGATCGACGTGACCCAGGGGCTGCCCCGGCTGATCGAGCTGGTCGACGCCCGGAAGACCCCGGACACGCCGATGATGACGGTCTACCTCGAGGGCGAGTACGCCACCGAGCGCGAGAAGGCCCACGAGGTCGTCTGGAAGATCGAGGCGACCAAGATCCTCGCACTGGGCGACGTTTCGACGAACGTCGCGGACATGCGCGTCCAGATCTCGCTCAACGAGGACACCCTCCGCGAGCGGATGATCACGCCCGAGGAGGTCGCCGAGATCATCGAAGACTCGCTGGGCGTCAGCACGGTCCAGCAGGGGACCCAGATCCAGTTCGGCCCCGAGGAGCCGTCCTACCGTGACCTGCTCCAACTCGTGGAAGAGCTGCGCGACATCACGTTCAAAGGGATCGAGGACATCTCCCGCGTCGTCATTCGCCGGGAGGAACTCGAGGACGGCGAGGAGTTCGTCCTCTACACCGAGGGGTCGGCCTTCGGCGACGTACTCGAGATCGAGGGCGTCGACGCCTCGCGGACGACGTGTAACAACATCCACGAGATCCGGCGCAACCTCGGCATCGAGGCGGCCCGCGAGGCCATCATCGAGGAGACGAACAACACGCTGGCCGAACAGGGGTTAGACGACGTGAACGTCCGGCACCTGATGCTCGTCGCGGACATCATGACCAACCGCGGCGAGATCGAGTCGATCGGTCGTCACGGTATCTCGGGCTCGAAGGAGTCCGTGCTGGCCCGCGCGGCGTTCGAGGTGACGGTCAACCACCTGCTCAACGCCGCGATCCACGGCGAGGTCGACGACTTGGACGGCGTCACGGAGAACGTCATCGTCGGCAAGCCGATCAAACTCGGCACCGGCGACGTCGACCTCCGGATGGGCTCGACCACGTCCGGCAGCAGTCAGGCCGACTGATCGATGGGCGTCACCCTCGACGACGACGCCCGGCAGTACCTCGCCGCGTTCGAGGACGTGACCGGCGTCGATGGTCGGGACTGCCTCGTCACCGAGGGCGGCGATCAGTTACTGATCGTCGTCGCGAGCGGCGGGATTGGCGAGGCGATCGGCCCCGGCGGCCGGACCGTCAAGCGGTTCGAAGAACGCGCTGACGCGCAGGTACGACTCGTCGAAGGAGCCGACGACCCCGAAGAATTCGTCGCGAACGCGCTCGCACCGGCGGCCGTCTACAACGTCACCATCAGCGAGAACAACGACACCGTCGCCTACGTCGAGGTCGCCGAAGACGACCGCGGCGTCGCGATCGGGACGAACGGTCGCACGATCGACGCCGCCCGAACGCTGGCGTATCGGCACTTCGGAATCGACGACGTTCAGCTGATCTAACGCGGCCCTGGCCCGCTTTTCGAAGTGATTTCGAAGGACCCGACGAGACCGGTCTCCGTCTGCCCGACGGGACTACCCGCTCGAGTTCGAGTCGACGTCGCGGTCGTCCGTGACGTTGCGATCGGTCGGTGTATCCTGGGTCCGGTTGCTCGTCGCGTTCGCGGCCGACGCGATCTCGGCGGTCGGCGGAAACGACTGATACCGTTTCAGTTCGATCTTCGTCCAGTCGTCGTCTGCGATCTCGAGACGTTTCGATCCGGTCTCGTTTTTGTGATCGCCGGTATCGGCTTCGGATCCCCTCGAACCGGTCTCTGTGTCCGTCCGGTTCCGATCATCTGTCTCGGGGGATTCTAACGGGACCGGATCGGCAGCGGTCACACCGGAAACCGAAACGAGCGCCCGTCCGGAGGTCTCCGTCCGGTCGACGGTAAACACGATCCAGTTCGGAAACCGATCCGCGGTCGCCGACACCGTTTCACGGTACGTCCCGTTGTACTCGGTCCCCGCTTCGGTTTCGTCTCTCGTCCGCTCGTCGGTTTCGAGGGCGTGCCACGGTAAATCGCCGTGCTCGAACCGATCGATTTCTTCTCCGTCGGTGGCAACGAGATGTGAGCGGACGCCGTAGAACCCTTCACCTTCGGCGAGGGCGTTCAGGTGGTACCACACGTCGAACGTCACGTCCCACGTCCATCCGTCGTGGTCGTTTCCGACGACCAGTACGTTTCGCGGCTCGAGTTGGACGCTCGAACCCTGCTCGGCGCACCCCGCGAACAGCGGCGTCGTCGTAACGATCCCCGCGATAACGCTTCGACGATTCATCGAGTCAACACTATCGTCGTAACTGATAAATCTTCACCCCGAAACGGGTCGACGGTCCGGAAACCGCTGTGAGTTCGACTTGCGGATTCGACCGAGGTCGGGCGTTCGAACGGTGCTCTCTCTGGATCATCGACTGGACGGCGTGTGCTCGATCCGCCGGGTTCATCACGGGTCGCTCGACGGCGCGGACGCTCCGAGAGCGACTGTTCGGTGGTGAAACCCGCTCAGGTTCCTTCGTTGGGGTCCTTCGACGCTTCTCGCGCCGTAACGGCGACTCGAAACGGGTCGCTTAAGTGCTTTCGTCGGATAGCGACGGGTACTATGGCAAACGGCAAATACGCCGCGCGCAAGCTCAAGAAGGACCGCCAGAACCAGCGGTGGTCCGACTCGGACTACGCGCGTCGCGCCCGCGGACTTCGCGAGAAGTCCGACCCGCTCGAGGGCGCACCCCAGGCCCGCGGTATCGTACTCGAAAAGGTCGGCATCGAAGCCAAACAGCCTAACTCGGCGATTCGAAAGTGCGTCCGAGTACAGCTCATCAAGAACGGGAAGCAGGTCACCGCGTTCTGTCCCGGTGACGGTGCGATCTCGTTTATCGACGAGCACGACGAAGTTACCATCGCCGGTATCGGTGGGGCGAAGGGTCGCGCGATGGGCGACCTCTCCGGTGTCAACTACAAGGTCGACAAGGTCAACGGCGTCGCGCTGAAGGAACTCGTGCGCGGGAACGCCGAAAAACCGGTGCGATAACCATGGCGGCAGAAGATCAACCGGATCCGGACGCGCCGGCCGGCGGCGCAGACGCGGACGTCTCGGCGAAACTCTTCGGCACGTGGGAGATCGGCGAACTCGAGTACGCCGATCCCTCGACCGAGCGGTACATCACGGTGACCCCCGTCGCGCACACCGCGGGTCGTCACGCCAGCAAGCAGTTCAAGAAGTCGCAGGTCTCGATCGTCGAGCGCTTCATCAACCGCTTGATGCAGACCGAGGAGAACACGGGCAAGAAACAGCAGTCGCTCAACTACGTCCGTGACGCCTTCGATCTCATTCACGAGCGCACCGAGGAGAACCCGATCCAGGTGCTCGTGACGGCCGTCGAGAACGCGGCTCCTCGAGAGGAGACCGTCCGCCTGAAGTACGGTGGCATCTCCGTTCCGAAGGCCGTCGACGTCGCCCCGCAGCGCCGGGTTGACCAGGCGCTGAAGTTCCTCGCGGAGGGCGTCTACAACGACTCCTTCAAGACGAACACGTCCGTCGAGGAGGCCATCGCCCGCCAGCTCATTGGCGCGGCCAACTACGACGTCCAGACCTACGCGGTCAGTCAGAAAGAAGAGAAAGAGCGCGTCGCGGCAGCCGCACGTTAACGCGATTCAGTTCTCTCTTTCCGTTCTTATCTAGCGACAGCCGTTCGGCATTCGATCGCAATCTTCTCGTATCGCTGTTTGGGTTCCCCGGTCGAGTCTCACGCTGCAGCAACCGGCAGGATTGATCCCACGAATTCCATCGAACGCACTCGCTGGATCAGTTTATTGACTGTGCCACTTCGCTCAATCGGATTCAGAACAGTACTATATGACATTGGCCTTATCTATTCATGTATGGTATATTAAAATAAATTAAACAATAACCAGGCCTATACTTGGAATGTACTATGACGGACATTACGAACTACCTGAAGAATCACCCCCGAATGATCGGCGTCCTGTTCACAGTTTTACTATTACTGGCGCAGGCCAGTAGTGCTGCAGCAACGAACGGTAGTATGTTCCTTGGCCCGTAACCGCTAGTCAGTGAGTAGGTCTTTGCTCCACTGAATCCGACCATTTTGGATCACGGGGAACAGAGCCTCATCGAAAAAATCGCTGAGTTCTGGTTCGGTCACCGCTATTCGTTCCGTCTTCCGTGGAATGACGTAGTAGGAGTCAATCGAGTCGATATATGGTGAAAACACTCCTCCTCTCCTGACGTTGGTGGAGTTATAGGTCGTCACCTCTATACTATTTTCCTTCCCCTTCTTGAAAATAGAGCACAGGTTTGGAACTCTCGTTTCAGGCTGCGCAATCGTTGTTTCTCCGTTTCCGACCATACGATACTGTTCCCCAGTAACATTCTCTTGACGAACTACATCTACGGCACCGTAGAGCGGAAAACCGAGGTTTAGTAACTGGGCAATCAAACTCCCAACTGCAACTGCACCGCTGTTGACGACATTACCGAACGTCACGATGCCCCCTATACTCCCCTTTTCGATGAGATGAAGGCCCTGATTGTGAGATTTACATGCGTTTAAAAGAAACGCTTTCGAACCGACAGTACCAACCGTTGCAGCGTCCAATTTCCCATCCGAACACTGAAAACCGCCTTCGTCAATATGTCCGATATAGTGTAAAAAGTCACTATCTCTTGCCAGAACTTCCTTAAGCCCATTTTTTGAAAGATCGTGATGGACCGTGGTGTCAAACGGCAATTCCTCACGAGTTCCATATATACCATCAACACTTTCCAGTTCTGCGCTCATCTCGGAATCATTGCAGACAACCTCGATCTCGATAGGGCCGTCTTTTGGCGTTCGACCGACGTTGTTTTGATAGGCCGATAGTGACGTTGTACTGGTTATTTCGGAGTCATCGATACCAGTCCACGATTGCCGAACCGTCGGTACTTCTGGCGAGTTAGTTGATGCTACGACAGCCTTGTTTCCGCGGAGAGGTCTGGACTGTGTACCACGGACGAAGTCGTTTCGCGTGAATGCCTTGATTGCCTGTTCCGCGACTGGTTCCGTCGGGGTTAGTTCGGTATCTGTAGGTGCGGTGCTAATGACCGCGAGATCGTTCGCGAGAAACGGAAGAAATTCGATGTGGTCCGCAGTTGGTTTGAGTTGAGTTTCGAACTGCCAACTCGGTAAATGGGGGTTCAGACGGATATAAGGGATCTCGAGATATCGTTCGACCCGCTTGGCGAGCGGCCGGTCGTACACGTCAGCGACGTCGAAATCGAGCAGTGGTTCGATCGACTGACGTTCGTGTAGCGGTAGAGGTGTCTTTCCTTCGGTCCGAACGACACAGTCGAGAAAGAACACTTGCTTCAGCGTCTTGCGGACCGACGATTCGAACCCGTCTGGCTCGTCGAGCGCATACGTATATCCTTCATCAGTAACAATCCGCGGGTTCGAACCCGGACCGACGGTCGCACCGAGGTAGTAGGCAAGCGGCGTGACAACGAATACGTGCCGACGCGTCGCTGGGACTTCTATTCGAACGCCGTGGTCTGGTCGATTGGACTCCGTCGGAACGTGGAGCTCGTCGCCGACCTCAAGACGTGGTGGATGACCCCGGAGTGTCGGATAGGACCGCTCGGGCATCGTGGTTTTCAACGCGGAACCGAACGCGGACACCGCTTCCATGAGGTCCGTCGGATTTGCCGTCGTCGTGATCGTTCCTGCTGGGCGCTCGTGGAACGACCGCGCCCCCAGAACGACACTCGTCTCGTCGCCGAAAGTGATGTACGTCCGCTCATTATCGGAGAAAATCCGTATCGAACTATCGACCTGCGCATATACTTTCAGCGGACCGGACAGATCTACCGTATACTCCCTCGGTTGGAGCACTTTCTGCTCGGCTGGACTGACTTCGGTGAGCATCAGCCCGTCCGAGTCGCGGACGAGGACGGTTTCGGTCTTCGGCAACGTGATCGAATTAGCCCGAAACCGTGCCACTGACCCGACCGGCAATCCAAATTGATCAGCATCCGCTGACTCGAGCGAGACCGGTTCGTTGGTCGTCAACCGATACCGGTGGCGCTCGATCGGATCGATTATCTCTACACCCTCCTGTGTCGGCTCGAATTTCGGTTTCATCGGAACGGATGCTCGTATCGGGCGGCCATCATCGGGCCGACCGCAGTACTGCCTCGGGATCGGGACCGACGTTGCGGCGACGAGACGTTACTTCTGGTCGACCGTTACCCACCCGGACGAATGGGCTCCATCGTCTATAACCCACCGCTCCTGATAGTCGCCGTTCCGTTCCTGTAGTTCGACGACGACATCGAAAAGCGGCGAGAGGATCGGGACGATCCTGGCGTCCCGTTCGACGGGGAGATGATAGTGCGCCATCCCGTCGGCGTCTCGCGTTCGTCCGTTCGTCAGATGCAGGAACTTGAAGAGTTGCTGTCTGCCGTACTCCTCGAGTAAGGGGAGCAACGAGTCGATTCCGACGCGGAGCTCTGCGGGCTCGAGGCCGTTCGCGTCGGACTCGAAGGATTCGATCGCGCTCGAGATGGCGACACCGAGGTCGGCGAGGGTGTCGACTTCGGTCGGCGATGCTGGGATCGATGGTCCAGCCGTGGGGCTGCTCGCAGCGGCGCTGCGAGCCTTTGTATCGTAGCTAATCGCCGAAAACGTCTCCGGGTGGGTGTCGTCGACGAGCAGGGGAAGCTGGTGTGATTCACCGGTCGTCGAGACGAGAATCCGTCTGCGGACCTGCTCGGAGTTCTGACCCAGCAGCCGACGGCAAGCGTCCCGACGCTGGTCCGCTCGAACGGAACCGACGACGAGAACGCCCGCACCCTGGCGTTTCAACCGTGAGAGTTCGTCGGAGAACCCGTCGCCGTTTGCCTCTGTGCAGTCCCTTCCCGAGAGCATTACTGGTATGTTCCATTCATTTATCGGCTTAAACAATAAGTGTTCGGGTTGAAGGGTACACGTTCGCACTCGCTTCCGGCGGCGCCCTGTCGCGTTTTTCTTGTCCGTGCGACGTCGGTTCGATCCCCTCGGCGTCAGTACCGTTCGGCCGATGAGGGTTAGTCCGCAGCGGGGCCGTCACCGCCGACGTACGAGCGGGTGGCGTCCACCAGTACCTGTCGGTAGGTGCTCGCGTCGGGTTCGCGGGCGAGTTCCCGGAATCGGCGCTTAAATTCCCCGAAGTCGATCTCGGGAGCGTCCATCGCGGCCGCGTGGGCGAGATCGTAGAGCCGATGATCCTCGTCGATGAGGTCGTGTCGTTCCGCGAGCGCCAGCGCGAAGGCTGCGTTCACCGCCGTAATCTCCGGATCGGCGCTCGCCGACAGGCGCTCGAGTCCCGGTCGTGGCGGCGTCTCCGGTCGATCGGCAATCGCGACGGCGAGGCTCGACTCGAGGAAGGAGAGCAGTTTCTCCCCTGGGCCGACCGAGAGGGTGATGTCGTCGGCGTAGATGTCTTTCATGTGATTCGCGATCTGGTAGCAGTGGGAGAGTTTGCGGCGCTCGACGCTGCGGCCGGCCAGCGCGAGGTAGAGCACTTCCTCGGTCGACTGCGTATGCGAGGGATGCTGTTGCTCGTGGCGGGCCATGTGGGCGAACTCGTGGAGGGCGAGTTCCCGGGCCATCGCCGACGAAGCGGCCTGTCGCGAGATGTTCAGGACGTGGCGGTCGTCGTAGTGGCCGGCCCAGGTACGTTCGTCGGGATCGTCACGGAGCTGGACCTGAACCGGCAGCGAGAGATCGTGTTCGGTCTCGAAGAGGTCTTGAGCGCTGAGAAACGGCGCGCTCGGACCCGGACCCTGTACGCGTATGTCCATGTGTGGTGATACCAAGGGCTGTTGCTGTATGTCTCTTACGCCCCCTTGCAGTGAGAGGACAGTTCACTCGACTGCGGACCGTCGTCGAACCACGGCCGTGGTTGCAAGTCGATGACTGTCGGGGAATCACCGCTAACTGCGTGGCATTCACTCACGTAAATTGGACGTTCCGGCGTTCGGACGGGGTGAGGCGACGAATTCCGGCGGCGACGAAACACTACCCTTTTGACCCCGCTGGCGGTAAAGGGGTGTATATGGGCCGACGCAAGAAGATCGTCCAAGAGTGTGAACGGCTGATGGACGAACCGGAGAACATCCGGAACATCGCCATCGCCGCTCACGTCGACCACGGGAAAACGACACTTTCTGACAATCTCCTCGCCGGTGCCGGCATGATCTCCGACGAGACTGCCGGCGAACAGCTCGCGATGGACACGGAGGAAGACGAGCAGGAACGTGGGATCACCATCGACGCGGCGAACGTTTCGATGACCCACGAGTACGAGGGAACCAACCACCTCATCAACCTCATCGACACGCCGGGCCACGTCGACTTCGGTGGCGACGTGACCCGCGCGATGCGCGCCGTCGACGGTGCGCTCGTCGTCGTCGACGCCGTCGAAGGGGCCATGCCCCAGACCGAGACGGTGCTGCGACAGGCACTCCGTGAGGGCGTCAAGCCGACCCTGTTCATCAACAAGGTCGACCGTCTGATCTCCGAACTGCAGGAAGGTCCCGAAGAGATGCAGCAGCGTCTGCTGTCGGTCATCCACGACGTCAACGAACTCATCCGCGGGATGACCCAGGACATGGACGACATCGACGACTGGACCGTCTCCGTCGAGGACGGCACCGTCGGCTTCGGCTCCGCGCTGTACAAGTGGGGCGTCTCGATGCCCTCGATGCAGCGCACCGGCATGGACTTCGCCGAGATCATGGAACTCGAGCGCGCGGACAAGCGCCAGGAACTCCACGAGAAGACGCCGCTGTCGGACGTCGTGCTCGACATGGTCTGTGAGCACTTCCCGAACCCCGTCGACGCTCAGCCCCGTCGTATTCCGCGTATCTGGCGCGGTGACGACGAGTCCGAGCTCGCCGAACAGATGCGTCTCGTCGACGAGGACGGCGAGGTCGTCTTCATGGTCACCGACATCGCGATGGACCCACACGCCGGCGAAGTCGCCTCCGGCCGCGTCTTCTCGGGCTCCCTCCAGAAGGGTCAGGAGCTGTACGTCTCCGGGACCGCCGGCAAGAACCGCGTCCAGTCCGTCGGTATCTACATGGGCGGCGAACGCGAAGAGGTCGATCACGTCCCTGCAGGGAACATCGCGGCCGTCACCGGCCTGCGCGACGCGATCGCGGGTTCGACCGTCTCGAGCGCGGAGATGACTCCGTTCGAGTCGATCGAACACATCTCGGAGCCGGTCATCACGAAGAGCGTGGAGGCCCAGACGATGGACGACCTCCCCAAACTCATCGAGACGCTTCGACAGGTCTCGAAAGAGGACCCGACGATCCAGATTACGATCAACGAGGACACCGGCGAGCACCTGATCTCCGGGCAGGGTGAGCTTCACCTCGAGGTCATTACCCAGCGTATCGAGAAGAACCAGGGCATCCCGGTCAACACCGGTGAGCCGATCGTCGTGTACCGCGAGGCCATCGACCGTGCGAGCGACGAGGTCGAAGGCATCTCGCCGAACCGCCACAACCGGTTCTACATCTCCGCCGAGCCGCTCAGCGAAGAGATCGTCGAGACGATCCGGATGGGAGAGGCGTCGATGAACATGCCCGAACTCGAGCGCCGTGAAGCGCTCCAGGAAGCCGGCATGGACAAAGACGATTCCCAGGTCGTAGAGCACATCCACGGCACGAACATCCTGCTCGACCAGACTAAAGGGATCCAGCACCTGAACGAAACGATGGAGCTGTTCATCGAGGGTCTCGAGGAAGCCCTCGACAACGGTCCGCTCGCCAACGAGCCGGTCCAGGGAACGCTCATCCGTCTCCACGACGCGAAACTCCACGAGGACACCATCCACCGCGGTCCCGCACAGGTCATTCCGGCCACGCGTGAGGCCGTCCACAAGTCGCTCATCGACGGTCACATCAAGATGATGGAGCCGATGCAGGACGTCCGTATCGACGTTCCGAACGACCACATGGGCGCCGCCTCCGGCGAGATTCAGGGCCGCCGTGGTCGCGTCGACGACATGTACCAGGAAGGTGACCTCATGGTCGTCGAGGGTATCGCACCCGTCGACGAGATGATCGGATTCGCAAGCGACATCCGGTCTGCGACCGAGGGCCGTGCCTCCTGGAACACCGAGAACGCCGGCTTCGAATTCATGTCTGACTCGCTCCAGCGCGACAAGATCATGGAGATCCGCGAGCGCAAGGGCATGAAGCTCGAGCTGCCGCCGAGCGTCGACTACATCTAAGAGACCGACCGCTTGCACGGATCCTCGCGCGTCTTCCGGACGCGTTCGAGCCCGGAATCTCGGCCACAACCGGTCACTCGTGCGTTTGCGACTCGAATTCGCTCGTTACGCGGTCAAAATTTTCATGTAAAACGGAACCATAGCGAAGAAGACGAGCAGCGCGAGCCACCACGGGAACAGCACTAGCGCGCCGAGGACGAACACCACGCCGACGACCGAGGCGATCACTTTCTGCCGGAGATCGATGTACATAACATCTAATTAAAACAGGCAAATATAAAATATGTAGTGTCTTCGGCGGTCAGTTGTGATACTCGAGGCAAGCCGGTATCGAAGCAAAAGAGCCTGTCGAACCGGCGAACCGGCGGTAAGGCGCTACTCCCGCTCGCCGGCACCCAACGCCGATTCGCCGACCTTCTCGTGGCCCTCGATGACCTCTTTGTCGCCCATGTACGGCCGCAGGGGCTCGGGAATCGTCACCGTGCCGTCCTCGTTCTGGTAGTACTCGAGGATGGCCACCATCACCCGCGGAATCGCCAGCCCGGAGGCGTTCAGAGTGTGCAGGTACTCGGCCGATTCGTGACGCTCGGGGCGGTAGCGCAGGCCGGCCCGGCGGGCCTGGAAGTCCTCGAAATTCGACGCGGAAGAGACCTCGAGCCAGCGGCCGCCCGCCTCGGGGCCGTCGTCCATGTCGTCGCCGGGGGCCCAGACCTCGATGTCGTAGGTCTTGGCGGAGGCGAAGGTGAGATCGCCGGTACAGAGCTCGAGGATGCGGTAGGGGAGGCCGAGTCGCCGGAGGACTTCTTCGGCTTCGTCGAGGAGATTCTCGAGGCGGTCGTAGCTCTCGTCTGGCTCGACGAAGTTGACGAGTTCGACCTTGTTGAACTGGTGGACGCGAACGATGCCACGGGTCTCGGTGCCGTGCTCGCCGGCCTCGCGCCTGAAGTTCGGCGTGTACGCCTGATGCTTGAGCGGGAGGTCGTCCTTGAGGAGGATCTCGTTGGCGTACATGTTGGTGACCGGCACCTCCGCGGTGGGGCAGAGCCAGAGGTCGTCGTCCTCGTACTCCTCCTCGTTGCTGCCGCCGAGCCGGTAGGCGTCGTCGGCGAACTTCGGTAGCTGGCCAGTACCCCGCATCGAGGCGCTCTTGACCGGAACCGGCGGGAAGAGGTCGACGTACCCCTGCTCGCGGTGGAGGTCCATCATGAACTGGATCAGGGCGTGCTCGAGCTGTGCGCCCTCGCCTTTGAGGAAGTAGAAGCCGGAGCCGGTGGTCTTGGCGGCGCGTTCCTCGTCGATGATGTCGAGGTCTTCGCCGAGGTCGTAGTGGGGCGTCACCTCGTCGGGGAGGTCGCGGACGTCGTCGAAGCCCCAGCGCCGGTCCTCGACGTTGTGCCGTTCGTCGAGTCCGAGCGGGACGCTCTCGTGGGGAACCTGCGGGATCTCGAGCAGCCGCTCGTTGAGTTCTTCCTGCAGTTCGGCGGCCTCGTCTTCGACCTCCTCGATCTCGGCTTTGAGTTCCCGCGAGCGCTCGATAGCCTCCTCTCGTTCCTCGTCTTTGCCTTCGCCGACGAGTTTACCGATCTTCTTGGTGATCTGGTTGCGGTCGTGGCGCAGGTCGTCACCTTTCGCCTTCAGCTCTCGCCAGCGCTCGTCGAGCTCGAGGAACTCGTCGATGTCGACGTCGGCCCCGCGGTTCTCTAGGGCATCGCGTACCTCGTCGGGATTCTCGCGCAGATAGGTCCGGTCGAGCATTGGTATTAGTCGTGCGTTCTTTGCGCCCGGGCAAAACCGTGTCGGAAGGCCGCGTCGCCGTCGAGCGCCGCTGGCGGGAAACGTTTTTTCCGCGGGACTTCCTCTTTCGAGGTATGGACCCGCTCGAGGGCGAGACGTCGTCGGCCCCAATCGAGTACGAGCCCGTCAGCGTCAAGGACGTACTCGTGGAGATGAAAGACACCGCGGAGCTGCTGATCGACCTCTCGTACTCGGCTGTCCTCCACCGCAGCGAGGAGCTCGCGACCGAGGTGCTCCGGTTAGAAGAGCGGATGGACGTCCTCGAGCTTCGCGCGCGAATGAGTCTCTTAATGGCCGCCCGGAAACCGGCCGACGCGGAACAGCTCGCGCCCGTGCTAGGTATCGTCGGTGCGGCCGACGAGATCAGCGACGCCGCCGGCGATATCGCGAAGATCGTCCTCGAGGATATGGGCTTACCCGAAGCGATGCGAGCGGCGCTGCCCGAGGCGGCCGAGACGCTGGTCCGGGGCGTCGTCGCTCCCGACTCTCCCTACGCCGGGCGGACGCTCGCGGACATCGACCTCGAGTCGGAGACGGGCGTACGCGTAATCGCACTCCGGCGGGGTACCGACTGGCTGCTCAATCCGGGGCCGAACACGCGCATCGAGGCCGACGACGTGGCCCTCCTCCGAGGCCCCGACACGGCGATCGGCGACGTCTACGAGACGCTGACCGGCGACGGCTACGAAGCGCCGACCGTCGAGGCGCCGGACATCGACGACCTGGAACGGGCCGTCGACACGATCGTCCACATGAAGGACTTCTCCGAACTGGCGGTCGATCTGGCCTACAGCAGCGTGCTGTTCGACAGCGAGGAACTCGCCGAAGAGGTCCGCAACCTCGAGGTCGAGGTCGACGCGATGCAGTCTCGATTCGAGGCCTGGACGCTCCGCGCGGCCGCCGACGCGGCGGACCCGGTCGTCCTGCGGGGGTTGATCCAACTGGGCAGCAGCACGGAGCGAATCAGCGACACCGCACTCGAGATCAGCGAGGGCGTCCTGCGGGACATCGACGTCCACCCGGTCGTCCAGTTGGCCGTTCAGGAGAGCGACGAAATCATCACTCGCGTCGTGGTCGAGGAGGGTAGCGACCTCGACGGGACCGCGGTCACCGCCGGCGTTCCCGATTCCGACTCGACGATGTCGGTGATCGCCATCCGGCGGCCGAGCGACGGCTGGCTCCTCGTCGCCGATGCCGACGCCGAACTCCGCGGGGGCGACGTGCTCATCTCGAAAGGGACCCGGACGGCCGCAGCGGCTTTCCGGGAACTGGCGACCACCTGACGGCGGTTCCATTCCGTTCGCCGTTTAAGTGGCTCTGGTCACAAGGTGAAGCTATGACGGGAGATCGTCCGTTCTCGGGTTTCCACATCGCGTAGTCGCGCCTGTTTCGCTCGGCGTCGTCGCTCAGTTCAGGACGACGAGCGCGACCACCGAGAGAACGATCACGCCGAGGATGTCACAGAGGTTCGTCACCACCGGAATGGTCGTGTCGTCCGGGTCCAGCCCCCGCGTATAGGAAATGTAGGTCGCGCCGAGGCTCAGTACGATAGCGATCACGGCCAGTAGCATGCCGCTGACGATCGAGATCAGGAGGAGATCGGTCAGGGGCATCGGTTGGGCGATGACCTGTCCGACGAACCAGGCGGTGACGCCGAGTGCAGAGAAGACCGTCGCCGCGAGCCCCAGGATCGCCAGTACGTTCGTCCACAGCACTTCGTTCCGCGGGTCGAACTCGAGCAGCCCCAGATGCAGTCGGGTCGAGAGCCGCGAGGAGAGGATCGCGCCGAGATTACCGCCCATCCCGATCATCACGGGGACGAGCACGAGCAGCGTCGGGTTCGAGAGGTAGGTCTCCTCGAGCGCCGAGAGGACGTAGCCCGATCCCATCTCGAGCATCGAGAGGACGAGCAGGATGGGGAACATCGTGCCGACGATGTGTCTGATCGTCCAGGTGTCGAGCGGGTCGTCGGCCCCCGCGGCCGCCATCAGAAGATCACCTCGGCGACGGTGAGCGCGATGAAGAGGAAGACGACGCCGAAGACGTCGCCGAGCGTGGTGACGATCGGGCCGATCAGGTTGTCCGGGTCGAGGCCGTACTGGTAGCTCGCGAAGACCAGCGCCAGCAACCCGAAGATCAGTGTCGTGGAGGTCAGAATCCCCGAGACCAGCATGATCGAGACGAGTTCGATGAGTCTGGCGGATTCCCGCCCGAGCACGTGTAGGATGCCCCACGAGACGACGGCGATGAAGATCGAGATACTGATCCCGTTGATGAACGAGGCCGCGACGGCGTTGATCAGCCGCCGATCCCACGAGAACTCGGGGTCGATCATCCCCTGGTGGAGCCCGCTCGAGATGCGCGCCCCGAGCGCCCCGTAGACGTTCCCCCGGGTCGCGAGGAAGGCGGGAAGCAACAACAGCATACCGGGAAACCGCTGGAATCCTTCGGTCATTCCCTTCGAGCCCAGTACCGCCCCTGCGAAGATCCCGCCGGCGAGGCTGACCACGAGGATCGGGAGCGACTCGCGATAGATACGCCACGCGGATTGGCGAGCCTCCATAGCGGCGTCTAACGCAGCCCGGACATAAACCTACCGCGGGTCGAACGCGAAACGATCGCTCGAGGCCGTGCGGCTTGGTACCACTTCTGACCGATCGCTAACCTGTCTCGAGCGCGCGAGCGGGCTGCGTCTCACCGAGTCTCAGAGCGGCGTCGCGACGACGAGACCCCACGCCAGACCGATCGCCGCGAGCGAGCAGGCGAGATTGGCCGCGGCGTTGCCGACCGCGAGGGCGCGGTCGCCGCGCTCGTACAGCCGAACCGTTTCGGCGGAAAACGAGGAAAAAGTCGTGAACGAGCCGCAGATCCCGGTGCCCGCGAGTCGGAGCGCCGACTCGCTCGCGCCCGCGAAGACGAGCAGTCCGAGTACGAAACTGCCGACGACGTTGACGACGAACGTCGCGAGCGGGAATCGAGAGCTCGCGACTCGTCTCGAAACCTGCCGGCCGACCCAGTGGCGGCAGACCGCACCGATCGCGCCGCCAGTTCCGACGACGTGGGCCGGCTCGGGTTCGAACGCGGCGATGCCGTCGGCGAGCAGCCAGCGGAGGAGCGCGGCCGCGACCATCGCAGCGCTCGGGCTGATACTCGCCGCGCTCACGCCGTCTCACCTCCGGCCGGCCGCGACTGGCCGACGCGGCGGGCCAGCGCCCGGCCCGCGAGGACGCCGACAGCGCCGAGGCCGTAGTTGGCGGCGACGATCCCGACGATCGCGAGCGGCCCCGACGCGGACGCGGTCTGCATCGCGAACGTGCTGTAGGTCGTCAGCGAGGAGAGAAACCCGGTCGCGAAGACGGTTCGCGTCTCGGAGCCGATGTGGCCAGCGTACTCGGCTTCGTAAACCAGAAAGCCCAGCACCGCGCTTCCGACGGCGTTGACGAGGACGATCGAGGGCACGTCCGGAAACAGCCCCATCGCGAATAGCCGGAGGTTCGCGCCGGCGAAGCCGCCGACGGCGATCAGCGCGAGCGTCTCGAGTCGAACGAGGGGGTGGTCGGCTGCCATAGCTGGTTCCGGTGGGCGAGCGAACTCTGTCGCCCGACTGTGCCAGGGGACTCACGGAATCGGTATGAGCGTTGCGAAACCCCGGAATCGGCCATCGACTGCCCCGCCGCCGGCCGCGGAAGGAAAAGAGCCAAGGTTAGACTCCCTCTAAATCGAGCCATGTCCGGAGACGTTGCCGCGGACGGCGGACGGAACGGGTTCGCACGGGCGTCGTGGGCGAACGTCCTCGGCAACGTCGTCAAGATCGTCGTTGAGGGGGCGGCTGGACTCGCCTTCGGCAGCGTCGCCCTGCTCGCGGACGCGGCCCACTCGCTCGCGGATCTGGTCGCCAGCGTCGTCGTTCTCGTCTGGGGCCGGAGCGCGTTCGACGAACCCGACGACACCCATCCCCACGGCCACGACCGGATCGAACCGCTGACCGCGCTGTTCGTCGGGGCGGTCATCGCCCTGCTCGGCCTCAACCTGCTCTACCGGTCCGTTCAGGGGCTGCTGTACGGGACGGAAATCGAGTTCAGCGTGTTGCTGCTCGGGGCACTCGGCTTCGCGATCCTCGATATGTACCTCGTCTATCGCTACACCGTGGAGATCAACGAGGGCCTGCAGTCGACGGCCCTCGCGGCGCTCGCCAAAGACTGTCTGAACGACATCTACACGTCGATCGCCGCCATCGTCGGCGTCCTCGGGGTACTGGTGAACCTGCCGCTGCTCGACCCGGCAGCCGGCGGCCTCGTCAGTCTCCTCGTCGTCTATCAGGGCGTCGAGATCGGCAAGGAGAACGTCGACTACCTCATCGGCGCTGCGCCCGGCCCAGAAAAGCGCGGGGAGATCACGGCGGCGCTCCGCCGGCATCCGGCCGTCGAGGGCGTCCACGACCTCACCGTCTTCTACGACGGGACCGTCCTCGAGGTCGAGGTCCACGTCGAGGTCGACGGCGATATGCCGTTCCGCGAGGCCCACGACATCGAGTCGGATCTGGTCGATCGCCTGCGCGCGCTCGAGGAGGTCGGCGACGCGCACGTCCACCTCGATCCCTCGGGCATCGGCGAGTGGAAGGAGTCGGTCGAGGAGCGCTGATCAGGCGGCCGTGTCTCCGTCGCCGCCCGCACGCGGCAGCGTGACGACGAACGCGCTGCCGTCGGCTCCCGTCTCGGCGAGTTCGACCGTGCCGCCGTATCTGTTCGCGAGGATCCGCGAGAGGTAGAGCCCGAGCCCGTGGTTGTTCGACTTGCGCTCGAACAGCGTCTCTCTGGTGGCTTCGGGAATCCCCGGCCCGTCGTCCGCCACGGTGACAGTGACGGTCTCGGGTGCCGCGTCGACGGTCACGCGAACGCGGGCGGTGTCGCCGTCGTTGTGCTCGATCGCGTTCTCGAGCAGGTTCGAGAAGACCCATCTGAGCCCCTTGTTCCCCCTGACCGCGACGGCCTCGGGGAGTTCGGCCTCGACGGTCGCGTCGTCGTACCGGGCGCGGCAGTCGGCCAGTTGCTCCTCGAGCAGGGCGGTGAGATCGACGACGGCGCCGCCTTCCGGTCCACGGTTTGCGTCTAGCATCGCTCGCACGTCCTCGATGACGCCGACGAGGTCGTCGCTCTCGCGCTCGATCGTCGCGAGACGCTCGCGGGTTCGCTCATCGTCGCACTCCTCGCGCAGCAGCGTCGCGTGGCCGCTGATGATCTGTGAGGAGTTCAGCACCTCGTGTCGCAGGAGGTCGTTCAGATAGGTCAGCAGTTCCCGCTCGTCCGCGAGCTGTTCGGCGCGGACGGTGGCGGCCGTCGCCTCGACCTCGCGCTGGATCGCCCGCGCCTCGACGTAGCCGACGGCGAACCCGCCGACAGCGCCCGCGTTGGCCGCGAACTGGGCCCACGAGACGTTCCCCGCGAACGACCAGGGGAAGACGGCCATCGTCAGGAGGTTGATCAGCAGAAAGCCGAGCGCGCCGCCGAAGAACCACTCGAGAACGCGGCCGTATCGGGAGGGGTCGATGTCACTGCGCTCGAGGTGGTAACCGCCCCAGACGAGCCCGAGCGCCGGGCCGCCGACCAGCGCGAGGCTGAGCAAAACGGCGGTCGCGTCGAGCAGGTCGGCGAAGACGATCCACCAGCCGACGAGGAAGGCGAACGAGAGTCCGCCGAAGCCGCTGACGATCCAAGGGACCGACTCCTGTCGGAGCCACGGGGCCGACGGGCGCAGGCCGAGCCAGTCCGGCGTATCGTGGCTCATCTCGGCGATGGTGACCGCGTTGGTTTCGGGGCGATTCGAAGCATCTACCGTGTGCAAGAGGGTGGGATGTAAAGTCTGTAACGGCCCCGTTCCGTCGTGGTTGCGCCGATCGCCCGCGACGCGAGCTTTTATCCCCCCCGCTAACACGTTTCCCGGTATGGAAGTCGGAGACGTCCACGAAGTCACGACCGGTGACTGTTCGGATCTCTACTATCTCGACACGGGAATGTACGGAACCAGCGGGTACGGCGCCGTCTACATCATCGACGACGACCGACCCGCGGTCGTCGACACCGGTATCGGAACCAACTACGACCTCCTTCTCGAGGCGCTCGACGAGGTCGGCATCGATCGGGCGGCCCTCGAGGTGATCGCGGTGACGCACATCCACCTCGATCACGCCGGTGGCGCGGGCTTTCTCGCTCGCGACTGTCCGAACGCAAACGTCTACGTGCCGGCGCTCGGCGCCGATCATCTGGCCGACCCCTCGCGGCTGGTCGCGGGGACGAAAGCGGCCGTCGGTGAGCAGTGGGACTACTACGTCGAACCCGAGCCGATCCCCGAGGACCGGATCGTCGAAATCGAGGACGGCGACGCCATCGACCTCGGCACGCACGAACTACGCGTTCACGCGGCACCCGGCCACGCGCCCCATCAGGTCGTCTTCGAGGATCCGGCGAACGACGCGGTCTTCGTCGCCGACGCGGCCGGCATCTGGGTGCCACAGACCGAGGAGATCAGGGAGACTTCGCCGCCCTCGCAGTTCGACCTCGAGCAGTGTCTCGAGGACGTCGAGACCCTGAAAGAACTCGATCCCGACGTGTTCTGCTACCCCCACTTCGGACCACGCTACGTCGGCGACGACGCCGCGGACGCGCTCGACGAGTACGCGACCGTCCTCGAGGAGTGGGTCGCGGCGGTCGAGGCGAAACGCGACGAACTCGAGGACGACGAGGCAGTGATCGAATACTTCGCCGAAACGGCGGCGATGGACGACGTCTGGGGCGCGGAGAAGTCGAGTTCGGAGGCGGTGATGAACACGCGTGGTGTGCTTGGCTACCTCGAGGGGCGGGAGTGAGCCTGCAAGCGGCCATCGGTCCGTCGACAATCAACGTTCGGTTCTTTTCCGTGTACCGGTCTATTTCACCCTTCTGAGCTGATTTTTCGCCGAACGGGGCCGGAATATAAACGCAGCGGCGGATGAAATCCGTTTCATCACGTTTTATCGCACGGGAGCTACTCTCACGCATATATGAACTGGTTGGATACCGAACGGGAGTACGAAGACGAGGTCATCGGGGAGACGACGCTCGCACGGATGTTCGAGGAATCGGCCGAGCGGAACACGAATCGACCGGCACAGAAGTACAAGGGAGGGATCTACGACCGATCGCTGGCCGACTCGGTTCTGCCCGCGGCGACGCCCGGCGAGTTCCGGACGATTTCCTACGCCGAGATGCGCGATATCGTTCGCAACCTCTCGGCTGGTTTTCGCGACCTGGGAGTCGAAACGGGGGATCGGGTCGGCCTCTTCTCGAACACGCGGATGGAGTGGGCCCAGTCTGACTTCGCCTTGCTTTCGGCCGGCGCAGTCATCACGACCGTCTACACGAGTTCTTCTCCCGATCAGGTCGAGTATCTGCTCGACGACCCCGACGCAGACGGCGTCGTCGTCGAGAACGAGGAGCTCCTCGAGAAGGTGCTCGACGTCGAGGACGCTCTCGACCTCGAGTTCATCGTCTCGATCGACGAGACCGAGGGGTACGACGACCGCGACGACATCTACACTCTCGGCGAGGTCTACGCCCGCGGCGAGGAGACGTTCGATCTCGAGGCCTACGAGGAACGGATCGACGAGACGGAGTGGGACGATCTGGCGAGCCTGATCTACACCAGCGGGACGACGGGCCAGCCGAAGGGCGTCCAACTCACCCACGGGAACTTCCGGTCGAACGTCAACGCGATCCGGAAGCGGTTCGCGCCGCGCCCGGACAGGGACGACGACGTGCCGGTGTTAGACGAGGAGTCGCTGGCGATGTCGTACCTGCCGCTGGCCCACGTCTTCGAGCGAACCGCGGGGCACTTCGGGCTGTTCGCCAGCGGTGCCTGCGTCGCCTACGCGGAGAGCCCGGACACGCTGCAGGAGGACTTCAGCACCGTCAGCCCGACGACGGCGACGAGCGTCCCACGGGTCTACGAGAAGATCTACGACGCCATTCGCGAGGAGGCCAGCGGCTCGAGCGTGTCGGAGCGGATCTTCGAGTGGGCGACGGACGTGGGCGTGCAGTACCAGCGGACCGAGTCGCCGGGGCCGCTACTGAAAGCCAAACAGGCGGTCGCGGACAAACTCGTCTTCTCGTCGGTCCGCGAGGCGCTGGGCGGCGAGATCGAACTGCTCATCAGCGGCGGCGGTAGCCTCTCGCCGGAGCTCTGTCGGCTCTACCACGCGATGGGGCTCCCGATCTTCGAGGGGTACGGCCTGACGGAAACCGCGCCGGTCGTCTCGACGAATCCGCCAGACGCCGTGAAGATCGGCACTATCGGCGCGCCGCTCGTCAACGTCGACGTAACAGTCGACGAGACCGTCGCCGATCAGGAGGCGTTCGCAGACGACCCCGGCGACGTCGGGGAACTCCTGGTGAAGGGCCCGAACGTCACGCAGGGCTACTGGAACAAGCCCGGCGCGACACAGGGCGCGTTCACGGAGGACGACGACGGCGAACGCTGGTTCCGGACCGGCGACATCATTCACATCCGGCCCGACGGCTACCTCGAGTTCCGCGACCGCGTCAAGCAGATCATCGTCCTCTCGACGGGCAAGAACGTCGCGCCCGGCCCGCTCGAGGACGCCTTCGCCGCCAGCGAGGTCGTCGAGCAAGCGATGGTCGTCGGCGACGGCGAGAAATTTATTGGCGCGTTGCTGGTCCCCAACACGGCTCACGTCCGCTCGTGGGCCGAGGAGGAAGGGATCGATCTCCCCGAGGACCCGCAGGCGATGTGCGACGACGAGCGGGTCCGCGACCACATCCGGCAGGAGGTCGATCGAGTCAACGAGAACTTCGAAAAACACGAGACGATCAAACAGTTCGAACTCGTCCCCCAGGAGTTCACCGAGGAGAACGACATGCTCACCCCGACGATGAAGAAGAAGCGTCGCGTCATCCTCGAGCGGTTCGACGACCGCGTCGACCGGATCTACGAGGACGCCTGAGTTCGCGGCCGTGGCCAGCCGCGCCGGCAGGAGTGACGCGTTCGGTTTCCGGCTCGGTCGGTGCCGGCCCCGATCGAAACCGCTGTACTCGCTCCGTTTTCTCTAGTTCTCGCAGGAGTTAACCGCGTGGACTGTCTCGTTCAAGACGAATGGACGTGCTTGCCGTATCGTCGCGTCGACCGTTCGCGGACCGACAGTCGCGACTATGACGGGTGCGGAAGGCGGCGGCGAGTTGCTCTTGCTCGTCGCCGGGATCGTCGGCCTCGGTGTCTTCTCACAGCTCCTCTCGGCCCGGTTTCGGGTTCCGAGCGTCCTCTTTCTCATCGCCTCGGGAGTCGCGCTCGGTCCGGAAGGGGTCGGTATACTAACTATCGACTCGTTCGGCGAGAGTGGGCTCTCGGCGATCGTCGGCCTCTCGGTCGCCATCATCGTCTTCGAGGGCGCGTTCCACCTCAAGATCGACAAGCTCAAGAAGGCTCCCGCGGCGGCGTTGCGGCTGACGACGGTCGGCGCGGCGATCGCGCTGCTGGGGACCGCCGCCGCGGTCCGGTTCTTCCTCGCGGCCCAGTGGGACATCGCGCTGTTGATCGGCGCGCTGCTCGTCGCGACCGGGCCGACGGTCATCACGCCGATCCTGAAGGTCGTTCCCGTCCGCGACCGGGTCGCGGCGACCCTCGAGACGGAGGGGATCGTCAACGACGTGACGGCGGCGATCCTCGCGGTCGTGCTGTTCAAGTCGATGACGATCAGGGAGATCCACGCCGACATCTACCTCCAGTTGTTCGCCGAGCGACTCGGAACGGGACTGCTCATCGGCGGCGTCGTCGCGGCGGTCGTCTGGGCTGTCCTCCAGTACGTCGATCTCTCGCCCGACAACGCGCCCCAGAACGCGAGATTGCTCACGCTGGCGGGCGCGATCGTCACGTACGGACTGGCCGACTTCGTCTTCTCCGAGGCCGGTGTCGCAGCCGCGGCGACGGCCGGACTCATCCTGGGCAACGCCGATCTGCCGTACGAAGAGGACATCGAGGCGTTCAAGGGCGATGTCACGCTGCTGGTCCTCTCTTTCGTCTTCATCACGCTCGCGGCGCTGCTCGAGTTCGATCAGCTGCTCGCGCTGGGAGTCGGCGGCGTGGCCATCGTCGCGACCGTGATGCTCGTCCTGCGGCCGTTGGTGGTCTTCGTCTCGACACGGGGCGGTCGATTCACGCTCCGAGAGACGCTGTTCATGAGCTTCGTCGGCCCGCGGGGGATCATTCCGGCGTCGGTCGCGACCCTGTTCGCGATCAGGTTACAGACCGACACCGCACCGACGAACCCGGCCGGCGCGGATCTGCTCGTCGGGACGGTCTTTCTCGTCATCCTCGTGACGGTCGTCTTCGAGGGTGGCTTCGCCAGGCAGATCGCGGAGAAACTCGACGTGATACCAATGCGTGTACTCATCATCGGCGGCGGCCGCGTCGGTCGCTCGCTGGCAGAACGGCTCGAAGCGCGCGGTGAAAACGTAGTGCTGATCGACGACGATCGGGCGGCCCTCGAACAACTCCGCAACGACGGTTTCACGGCCCGAGAGGGCGACGGAACCGACATCGAGGTGTTGCGGGGGGCGGGCGCAGAGAACGCCCGGATCATCGTCGGAGCGACCGGCGACGACGACGTGAACCTCCTCGTAGCGCAACTCGCGAAGTCGAGTTTCGACGTCGAGACGGTGATCGCCCGCGCGAACAATCCGTCGAACGCGTCGGCGTTCGAGGATCTCGGCGTCGAGACCATCTCGGCGGCCGAATCGACCGCGTGGGCGATCGACAACGTGATCGAACGGCCGGCGCTCTCGAACTGGATGTCGGAACTCGGCCGCTCGGGCGACGTCCAGGAGATCGAGGTCACCGACGAGAACCTCGTCGGCAAGCAGGTCGTCGATGTCGGGAAGGAACTCCCCAACGGCGTTCTCATCGCGCTCGTTAGTCGGAACGGGACCAACGAGGTCCCGTCCGCGGACGTGGTCCTCGAGAAGGGGGACCACATCACGCTCATCGGCCGGACCGAGGCGGTCCGCGAGGCGATCGAACGCTGCGGGACGCCGGTCTAGGACTGCCGCCGGGTCCCGGACCGCGCTCGTCTCGAGCGCGCTTCTCCTCAGGTCGCGACCAGAACGACGGCGACGACGGCCAGCGCCAGCCCCGCGACGTTCGTCGGGGAGAGCGCCGCGTCGAAGTAGACGACGCCGACGACCGCTGGGACGACGAAGTAGAGGGCGGCGATCGCCGAGACGATCGCCATGCTCCCGCGGGCGAGGCCGGCGTAGAAGCTGATAGAGGCGGCCGCGAGGAAGACGCCCGAGACGAGCGCGGCGGCGACGTCGACGCGCGTTCCGGAGACGGGGCGACGGACCGAGAGCACGTAGCCGCCGACGATCACGAGACTCGCCACGTAAGAGAGGAAGACCGCGTTCACGGGCGAGAGCGACCGCGTTGCGATCCCGCCCGTGACCGCCCAGCCGCCGTACAACAGTAACGCCCCGACCGCGAAGGCGATCGCCGCACTGACCATGCAGGCGACTGCTCCGTCGACCGGAAAACCGTTTCGCTCGAGGGCCCCGTCGTCAGTCCTCGCCGGGGAGGATGTCGCCCAGCGAGCCGCCGATCGCCATCGCGGTGAAGACGACCGAGATCTGACACAGATTGAGCCACGGCTCGTCCCACCCGACGCGGCCCCACAGCGTCATCAATCCAGCCGCAGTCGCGAAGGCGATCACCAGCACCCAGACGGGCCGACGCGGAACGACGCCGGCGTACGGATCGTGGATCTGGACCTCCCGGAAGTCGGCGACGTAGAGGATGCCGACGACGAGGGCGGCCGTGAACGCGAGGTTCGCCAGCAACAGCGCCGGATGTGTGGCGAGGTAGGCTCCGATCGCGATGATGCCGTCTTCGACGAGCATCGGTAGCCCGACGACGACGCTGCCGACGAACGCCTCGGCTTTGTCCTTGCGGGTGAACTCGGTAATCACCTTCCCCACCGCCGCGTTGTGGGAGAGCCGATCGACCAGCCGCATCGTCCGCCGCACCTCCGTCCGTTCGTCGGCCGTATCGACCGTCTCCGCGAGCGTCTCGAGTTGCTCGTAGACGTCGTCGATCGTCGGCTCCTCGACGGGTTCGTCCGGCCGCGACATAGGCGAGCCCAGACGCCACGGGGTCATAAACGCACCCGAAAATGTGGTCGCTGTGAGACGTCGTTCGGCCCCGATCGTTCGATACGCGGCCTATCACCGTTCGAAAAACCGATACCGTTTTGCGCCCGTGACCACCACTGTGGTATCATGAAACACGTACGGGGACCGCTGTGTTCGATCGACGTCGGCGAGCGAACCGTCGAGACCGAGGAGATCGACGACCTTCTCGAGTCGTATATCGGCGGCCGAGCGCTCGGAACGAAACTCGCCCACGATCGGATCCCGTTCGACGCCGATCCGCTGGGGGCCGAGAACTCGCTCTACTTCGCGACGGGGCCGATGCAACACTCGACGATGAGCTTTACCGGTCGGATGTCGGCGACCGCCGTCTCGCCGCTGACGGACGGGTTGCTCTCGTCGAACGCCGGCGGGTTCCTCTCGCGGAACTTCACCGGAACCGGCTACAGCGCCGTCGAGATCTCCGGCTCGAGCGACGAACTCGTCATCCTCCACGTCACCGACGAGGGCGTCGAGTTCGAGGAGGTGCCCGACCTCGCGGAGGCGACCGTTCCCGAAACCTGCGAGTATATCGAAGACGAACACGGCCTCGGCTCGGAGCACACCACGGTCATCGGGCCGGCCGGCGAGAACGAGGTCCGGTTCGCCTCGATCATGACCTCGAAGGAACGGGCCTTCGGTCGCGGCGGGCTCGGCGCCGTTTTGGGTGCGAAGAACGTCAAAGCGATCACGTTCGACGGCGATTCGACCCGCGAGGTCGAGATACCGCCGATCCAGATGGAGATCCACGGCGAGGCCGCTCAGGCCGAACACCCCATGAAGGCCCAGGGGACGACTTCGGTCGCGGAGTACGCGAACATGGTCGAAGCCCTGCCGAGCTACTACTTCGAGGAACTGTCCTTCGAGGGGATCGACGGAATCAGCGGCGACCGCGTCGAGGAGAAGAAGTACAAGAAAGGCACCTGCTCGTCGTGTGCCTTCGCCTGCAAACTGCCCACGCGAGACGAGGAATCCGGCCTCGAGACCGAAGGGCCCGAATACGAGACGCTGATGGCCTTCGGCTCGAACTCCGGCATCGACGACATCGTCGACCTGATGAAGTCGAACAAGCTCTGTGACGAGTACGGGCTCGACACCATTTCGGCGGGCGACACCGTCGCGGCCTACCTCGCGAGCGAAGACGAGTTCGGCAACGCCGACCTCATCCACGACCTCGTCGAGAAGATCGCCCACCGCGAGGGCGTCGGCGACACCCTCGCCGAGGGTGTCGACCGCGTTCACGACGAACTCGGCGTCGACAACTGGACCGTCAAGGGCATGGAGTTCTCCGCCCACGACGGGCGCACGTTAAACGGCCAGGGACTCGCCTTCGCCACCTCGAACCGCGGCGCAGACCACATGTACGCCGAGTTCTACCCCTACGAGTACCCGCTGGTCGACGCCGACGACGCCTTCGACAAGGAGGGCCTCGAGGGCAAACCACCCAAACTCGTCGAACTCGAGAATATCAACGCCATCAAGGACAGCGCCGTCTTCTGTAAGTTCTCGCGGGACTTCCTGAGTCAAGAACGCATGGAGACGCTACTCGACGCCGACTACGAGGAGCTGCTCGAGATCGGCGGCGAGGTCGTCGCGATGGAACGCCACTTCAACAACCAGCGCGGGTTCGACCGCGACGACGACCGCCTCCCCTACGAGATTCCGGACTTCGAGCAGGGGCTGGCCGAGTACTACGACGAGCGCGGTTGGAACGACGACGGGACGGTTCCCGAGGCGGCACTCGAGAGCGGTCACGGCGCGCCGGCCGACGACTGAGCGCTCACAGGCGACGATCAGTGTTTAGTCATCCGTCTCAGTAGATCGGTGAGGAAGCTTTCATTTAGAAGAACCCGTGAACCCCGCGGGAAGTAGAGATCGCGTACTGAACGCGTGTTCTGAGTTACTCTAACGGTTGCGCGTAATCGACTTGCTTCGGTCGGAAATCGTTGTCGCGGTAGAATCGGCGTGCGTTCTCGTTGTGCCACTCACAGGTGACCTTGAGATGGTCACACCCTCTGTCGTGGGCGATCTCCTTGACACGCTTGATCACCTCCGTGCCGTACCCTCGGCTCCGATACGATTCATCGATAGCAAGGTTCACAATACGAAGATATTTCGAATACTGACGGGACGAATGGTGGCCCTCACGGAGGGTGACGAAGCCGATCGTCTCTTCCTCGTAACGAATGAGGTAGTCGGTAATTTATTCGTCGTCGAGATGGGCGCGGAAGCCATCATCCGGGACTTCGTTGATATCTGTATAGGCGAGTGTATTCAGTTCATCGTATGCTTCCTTGCTCTTGCGAGAGAATACCAGTGGTCGACGAGTGTATCGAGGTCATCCGCCGTGGCTTCGATAAGTTCCATACAACAATTCCCTGCTGTTGGCTCTTCAAATCACATATGCTATGGTAGTGCTTGACTCGCTCGACCAAGATAGACAGAATACGAAACAGGTTGACGACATGCCGAATCCGCGCTCTCTTCCGTAGAAAGCTAGTGTTCTCGAATCGGAATCCGAGTCACCGACCGAGCCGGCGCTCTGATCGGCACGGTCGTCGCCGACACGTCGTCTGCTCCCGCAGCATCCGTCTCGAGATCGGAGAGAATCCGCTCGACGCCGTTGTGATGGCCCGCGCCGATCACCGCGACCACGTCGTGCCCTTCTCGGCGGAGCACGTGGAGGCGCTCGGCCATCGCGCGGTCGCGCCGATCGATCAGCACCTCGGCGACTTCGGGGAGGAGGTGTCGCAGGTGGTCGATCGCCGGCTGCACGTCGTCGCCGTCTCGTACGTCCTGCAGCGGCAGTGATAGCATGTCGAACTGGTTCGCGTACTCTTCGGGTCCCATCGCCCACGTACGGAACAGTAGCTTCGGGAGCGTCTCGAAGCCGAGCCGGTCCGAAATCTCGGTCACAGTCTCGGCGATCGGCTCGTCGATGAGCGCCACGTCGCGGTCCAGTTCGGCGGCGGTCTCGACGGCCGCCTCCATGTCCGTTTGCTCGGGGTCAAGTCCGTACAGTCGGACGACCGTCCGCTGGATCGCCCGCAGGGTCGCGTAGGCCGCCGCGGCCGGCGGCGGCAGCTCGTGGGCCAGTTCGGCTGGCTCCTGGCGATCGCGCTGCTCGAGCCGGTCGAAACGCGTTTCGTCGAGTTCGACGGCGACGAGGTCGGGATCAGTCTCGCGGATCGTCTCCCGAACCCGGCGGCGGTGGACCGCCGAGAAGTGGACGCTCGGGACGAGGGTGATGGTACCGGTGGCTGTCATCTCAGTCGCCCGTTCGACGGCCACCGGCTTGAAGCTACGACCCTCGTCGACGGTGCCACATCGATAGCGCTCGAGCGCTGCGTCAGCCGTCTTCCTCGTCGTCCTCGAGCGGCGAGAGCCGGTCGTCGCCCCGCGACGGTAGCGGCGTGTCGTCGGCTCGAGAGGGGTGGACGTTGAAGTTGTTTCCGCGGTAGGGGTCGGTCTCCGGGTCGTAGGAGAGTTCGCTGCGCTCGAAGAGGTAGATGAAGAAGCCGATGATGGGGATGCAGAAGGTGATCGCCGCCCACTTCTTCGGGGGCTCGAGGCCGACCCGGCCGGCGTCGTAGTAGGTGACGGCGGTCAGGCCGAGGTGCCAGGCGAGCGGAATCCCCACGACGACCGCCTGCAACAGCAGACTCATACGTACGCTGACGGGCTCGAGCTACCTAAATCGCCGGTTGCTCGCTCGAACCGAACGGTCGGGAGTTTGACTGGAAGTTCCGTTTTGCTCGAGTTCGGAGACGACGCGAGCGCTTTGCTATCCTGGCAACGAGGAATCGCCACGCCCTCCCCAACCGATTCGCTCACTTCGTTCGCTCATCCCTCGCACGGCTTCGAGCTGCGGTTCGCATTCGCTCACCGCTGCACAGCGCGCGCCGCCGCATATGGATCGCTTCGGCTGTCGCTCGTTCTCGGTCAAAGAAACGTAAAATGTGTGGTAGCCGACGAACCGTCTCAGTTGACGTCGAACTCGATCGCTGCACCCTGGCCGAAGCCGACACAGAGCGTCGCGAGACCGCGGCCGCCGCCGCGTTTCTGGAGTTCGTGGATCAGCGTGACCGGCAGGCGGGCACCCGACGCGCCGAGCGGGTGACCGACGGCGATCGCACCGCCGTTGACGTTGAAGATCTCGGGGTCGATGCCGAGTTCGTCGCGGGAGTACAGTGCCTGACTGGCGAAGGCCTCGTTGAGTTCGACGAGGTCGTAGTCGTCGATGTCGCGGCCGTTGCGCTCGAGCAGCCCCCTCGTGGCCGGGACCGGGCCGATTCCCATGACCGTGGGGTCGACGCCGGCGACGTTGTTCTGGCCGACTTCGGCCACGATCTCGAGGTCGTTCTCCTCGGCGAAGGCCTCGCTCGTGACGAGCAGGGCGGCCGCGCCGTCGGAGATCTGTGAGGCGTTACCGGGCGTGACCGTGCCGTCCTCTTTGAACACCGTGGGTAGTTCGGCGAGCTTCTCGGCGGTGGTGCCGGGACGCAGGCCCTCGTCTTCCTCGACGGTGCCGTCCTCGGTCTCGATCGGGACGATCTCGTCGTCGAAGCGGCCGGATTCGGTGGCCTCGACGGCGCGCTGCTGGCTTCGCGCGGCGTACTCGTCCTGTTCCTCGCGGCTGACGCCGTGCTCTTCGGCGACCTTCTCGGCGGTCATCCCCATCTGGAGATCGCCGAGGTCGTACATTTCGGCCAGTCGCGGGCTGATGTCCTCGAAGCCGCCGCCCATCGGGACGCGGCTCATGTTCTCGACGCCGCCGGCGATGATAGCGTCGCGGTTGCCGGCCGCGATGGCGTCGGACGCGGAGATGACCGACTGCATCGAGGAGGCACACCAGCGGTTGATCGTCGTCGCCGGGACGTTCTCGCCGAGTTCGGAGAGCAAGGCGATGACGCGCGCGAGGTTATTGTCCTGCTCGCCGCGCTGCTGGGCACAGCCCCACATCAGATCGTCGATCTCCTCGCCGGAGAGGCCGGTCTCCGCGAGAATCTCGTTGATCAGCGGTACCGAGAGCTCTTCGCTTCGAACGTCGGCGTACACGCCGTCTTCTTTCCCCTGTGGCGTCCGGACTGCCTTCACCACGACTGGTGTCTGTGACATATACTACCGAATGCCCCTCACGAACTTAAATCCGGTCGAACTGCCGTCCCTCCGCGAAGCGTTTACGGGCGAACGAGCCGCCGACGGTGCCGTCAGAGCTGATATCCGGGCTCGAGGCGATCCGAATCCGACCCGCTCGAGAACAACCCTTATCTCGGGTTGCTGGTAATACGCGGGTATGGACGAGGACGGACCGAACGCCGCTCGAGTCGACGACGCGGAATCGGCGAGCCCTACGGAACGCGCCGCCGACGCTGCTCCAGACACCAGCTCCGACGCCAGCGGCACCGAGAACGCCGACGACGGCTCGATGCCGGGCGTTCCCGACCCCGAGCCACAGGAGAGCGACGTTCCGGCGGACGTACGGAAGTACGCCCGCTTCAAGAAGATGGACGGCGCGCAGTACGATCGGGTCAACGAGTTCCTGCGCGATCGAACCTACATCACCGCCCGCGAGTGGGCCATCGCGCGGCTCTGTTCGGACTTCCGGACCGAGACCGGCGTCGAGATGACGAAAATCGGTGAGAACCTCCCCGAACTCGTCCCCTTCATGACCGACACCTACACGCCGCAGGCGGTCAACCAGGCCCGCTCCTCGTTCGAAGACAAGGTCCGGACGGCCGGCGCGACCTTCCTCTACGGCGCGATGTGTGACTTCTTCACCGCCGAGGAGCTCGACGACGTGATGTACGAGGCCACCGAGGTCGCCAAGTTCCTCCTCGAGGTCGAGGGCGTCGACCTCTCGGTCGAGGACGAACTCGAGGCCGAAGAGCGCATCTCGAGCGTGATGCGCGAGGTCCGCGAGGCCAGCGAGGAACTCCGCGAACAGGACGCGGACGCGGAGTAGTTCCCGCGCTCGAGTGCGCGAGAAACCACCGGACCGCCGAGCGAGTTTTTCCGCTCGAGCGCACAGTACGACCGTGACCGAGGCCGTCCGCATCTGTGGGGAACACGGGCCGTTTTCGGCCGAGCGGGGGCGCTGTCCCGGCTGCGGTTCGCGGGGAGCCCGGTTGCTCTCCGGCTCGCAGCGCCGTCGCCTCTCGACGTTCGTGAGCGGAGCGCTCCGGCACTTCCCCGACGATGTCGGCCTCGAACTGGACGAGCGCGGCCGGGCCGACTACGACGCCCTCGTTGCGGCGGTCGAACGGAAGTACGACTGGGCCGACGCCAGCCACGTCGCGGCCGTCGTCGCGACCGACCCGAAGGGCCGGTTCGAGCGCACGAACGCCGGGACCGGAACTGGTGGCGGCGACGGGGACGCTGGCGACGGCGGTCGCATTCGCGCCGCCTACGGTCACTCCGTCGGAATCGACCTCGAGCCGACGGACGCGCCGATCCCCGATGAACTCTATCACGGAACCGCGCCGTCGAACGTCGACTCGATCCGCGAAGCGGGGCTGCGGCCGATGGCTCGCCAGCGGGTCCACCTCTCGCGGAGCCGCGACGCCGCCCGGACGGTTGGGCGTCGACACGCCGACGAACCGATCATCCTCGCAGTCGACGCCCGGGCGATGCTCGCGGACGGCCACCGGATCGCGAAACGAGGCCAGGAGACGTACACGACCGATGCGGTTCCGCCCGTTTATCTCACGGTCGACCGGGATGGGGTGTGATGTCGCACGAGGGGGACAGCGTCGGGGGACCGAGGCCGACAGAGAACTATAATGTAGTTGCAGTGACTCGGTCGGCATACGAATGAACGGGTCACGCGACGCGCAGGCGAGTTCCGTCGACGATGGGGGTCCCCCGCTTCAACTGATCGCGCTCGGAACCGGTGCGATAGACGTCCCGGTGTTCGCGTACGTCAGCCTCACGCTGTTCGACGATCCGGTGTTCGGTGCGTTCGTCGGGCTCGTCGTCGGACTCGGGATGTACCTGCTGCTGCCCGAAATCATGGCCGACGACGGTGCGGCCGACGACGAAGCCACGCCGACCGATGTCGGAACGCGACTCCGCGGTTTCCACCGGACGGCGGCCGGGCTCGCGCTGCCGCCGGCCGGGATCATGCTGTTCGGTTGGCGGTTCGTTTCGGATAGCGTTCTCGTCGGGACCCTCGTCGCGACTCTGATCGCGGCGGTGATCTACGTCTCGCTCGCGGTGTTGCTCCCCCAGCGGCTCGCGTGACGACGGCGGGTCGGCCGGCCGCTCGAGCCCCCGACCGTTGCGCCTGCGCGTCTGCTCTTTTTACTCGCTCGAGGGGTAGCCCACTCGCATGACCGACTTACCGCTGACGCCCGAGAACGGCTGGAACTCGCTGTATATCGCGGGCGACTGGACCGACGCGGGCGACCGGGACGCGATCAGCGACGAGAACCCCTACACGCGCGAGGAGATCGCGACCGTCCCCGCGGGCACCGAAGACGACGTCGATGCGGCCTACGAGGCCGCGGCCGAGGCACAGGAGGAGTGGGCCGCACAGCCGCCCCAGGCCCGCGCGGGCGTGATCAGCGCCGCGATCCAGTTCCTGAGCGACAACCGCGAGGAGATCGCCGAACTGCTGACCGTCGAGAGCGGCAGCACGCAGGTCAAGTGCGGGGCCGAGATCCAGACTGCACGCGGGATGATGCAGCAGGCCGCGAGCTACCCGTTCCGGATGGACGGCCAGCACTCGGACTCGATCACGCAGGGGAAGGAGAACATCGCCGAGCGGGTGCCCGTCGGCGTCGTCGGCGTCATCTCGCCGTGGAACTTCCCGCTGCACCTCTCGATGCGCGCCGTCGCGCCCGCCATCGCGGCCGGCAACGGCGTCGTCCTCAAACCCGCCTCGAGTACGCCGATTACCGGCGGGCTCCTGCTCGCCCGGATCTTCGAGGCAGCCGGCGCGCCGGAGGGAATCATCAACGTCGTCACCGGTCGGGGCTCCGACATCGGCGACGCGGTCGCCGGTCACGGGACGCCGCGGGTCCTCGCCTTCACCGGCTCGACCGAGATCGGCCAGCGCGTCGCCGAGAAGGCCGCCAGCAACTGCGCGCTGCCGGCCCTCGAGCTCGGCGGGAACAACGTCCACGTCGTCACCGAGAACGCGGATCTCGATCGGGCCGTCGACGGCGGGACCTTCGGATCCTTCCTCCACCAGGGACAGATCTGTATCTCGATCAACCGCCATCTGGTCCACGAGGACGTCTACGACGACTACGTCGACGCGCTGGCCGACCGGGCCGCCTCGCTGCCGAAAGGCGATCCGCGGGACGAGGACACGGTCGTCGGCCCGATCATCGACGAGAGCCAGCGCGACCAGATCGTCGACTACATCGAGGAGTCGGTCGATCAGGGCGCGACCGTCGCGGCCGGCGGCGACCACGACGATCTCGTCGTCGAGGCCACGGTCCTCGCCGACGCCGACAACGACATGGCCGCGGCCTGCAACGAACACTTCGGCCCCGTCGCGCCCGTGATCCCCTACTCGAGCGACGAGGAGGCGATCGAACTCGCCAACGACACGATCCACGGTCTCTCGGGGTCGGTCCACAGCGAGGACATGGAGCAGGCCCGGAATATCGCCGACGCGATCGAGACCGGAATGATCCACATCAACGACCAGCCGGTCAACGACGAACCTCACGTCCCCTTCGGCGGGATGAAACAGTCCGGGATGGGGCGATACAACGGCGACCAGATCTTGGAGGAAGTGACGACGACGAAGTGGATCTCGGTCCAGCACGAGCCCCGCGAGTACCCGTTCTGAGGGACTCGAGTCGGTCCCCGGGAGAGGCGCTCGAAGTGAGCCCTCGGACTCCGACCGACGAACCAGCCGGTTTCGGAACGTTTGAGGCCCGCTGTCAGAAAGAGCGGCTGTGTCCCGCGACCGACTCTTCGCCTCTCTCTGCGGCTTCGTCTTTCTCATCAATCTCGCCAGAATCGTCTTCGCGCCGCTGCTGGACGTCTTCATCGCCGAGTTCGCGATCACCGAGGCGACCGCCGGCCTCATCGCGACGCTCGTGTGGGTCGGGAGCGCCTCGCTTCGGCTGCCCACCGGCTGGCTGCTCACGCGAGTCCCGCGACACCGCATCGTGGTCGGATCCGGCGTCGTGCTCGCGCTCTCGAGCGCGATCGCCGCGACCGCGACCACTGTCCGCCACCTCATGGCCGGAGCCTTCCTCATGGGCATCGCCTCCGGGATCTACTTCGTCTCGGCGAATCCCCTCCTGAGCGAACTCTACCCGGCCCGCGTCGGCCGCGTGATGGGGATCCACGGGGCCTCGAGTCAGATCGCCGCGGTGGTCGCCGCGCCGTTCGTCGCGCTCACGCTCGTCGTCGACTGGCGACTCTCGCTGTGGGCGATCGCCGTCGGTGCGGCGGTCATCACGGCCGCGACGTGGGTCGCCGCGAAGCGGACGGAGATGCCCGGCGTGGGCCAGGCCGACCGAGACTTCGTCGCCGGTGCGCTCTCCGAGTGGCGCGTCATCGCGACTGCGCTGGCGATCGTCGGCGCGGCCGTGTTCGTCTGGCAGGGCGTCTTCAACTTCTACGAACTGTACATGCGGGCGAAGGGGCTCTCGGACCAAACCGCAGGCGCGCTGCTCACGCTCGTCTTCGCCGCCGGCGTCCCCGCGTTCTTCGTCGGCGGCGATCTGGCAGACCGGCTCCCGAAGGTCCCCTACCTGCTCGGCATCGTCGGCGCGTTCGCCGCGAGCCTGCTCGCACTGACCGCCGTCGAGGGCCTGCTGGCGATCGCCGTCGTCACTGCGGTCCTCGGCTTCGTCGTCCACGCGCTGTTCCCGGCCACCGACACCTACCTCCTCGACACCCTCCCCGATTCGACGCGGGGCAGCGCCTACGCCGTCTTCAGTTCGGTCTGGATGACGACGCAGGCGCTCGGCTCGTCCGTCCTCGGCCTGTTCCTCGAGCGCGGCTACACCTACGACGCGGTGTTCGCCGGCGCTGCACTGTGCCTCGGCGTGACCATCGTCGTTCTGGCTGCGCTCGAGCGGGCAGGGCGGTTGCCGAGTTGAACCGTCACAGAACCGGTGTTTCGCGCGGTCGGAACCGTGGCTTCCCGAGCGGCTACTCGAGGAGCGCAGTCGCCGTTCACGAACTGCTCGAGTGGCCATTCGGTTGCGTTTGCACAACGCGAAAACGGCTCGCTCGCTTCGCTCGGTGCTGGGACTTCTCTACTTCAAATCCCAAGGATGCAGCCGCGGCTCACGAGTTGTTCGCAGCGACATGCGAGGGTTGGGATTTGAACCCAAGGACTCCTACGAGAGCGGGTCTTAAGCCCACCGCCGTTGGCCTGCTTGGCTACCCTCGCGCAGAACGCAGTCGACCGTTGTCACGGGGTGGGGATGTGCGTTTCGGTGTGGTTTCGGTGACCGTCTGGCGTATCGTGACGGGCGTCCTACCAGTCGACGCTCAGCGTTCCGTCGCCGTGGGGATCCGGCGCGATCTCCTCGTCGGTCCGGCGGTCGACGACGTGGATGCAGCCGTCGTCTTTCTTCGCTGGGCAGACTTCCGCCGCGCGGACGTTGTGCTCGAGGTCGTCCTCGCCGAAGAAGTACTCCGTCGGTTGGGCCATGCCCGAGGCGATGGACATCTCCCAGTTGGCGCTGACCTCGGCGCACTTGCCCGCGCCGAAGCACTTGTTGGCCTCGAAGATGATCTTGTAGGGTTTCTCCTCGACCGGCGGCGCGTCGCTGGATCCGACGTCGCTGGCGCGCTGGATGCCGTCGTCGTCGCTCATGTGTACCCCTTCGAGCGAGTCGTCTTTCGCGTTACGGTTGGTGCGAGCGATGATCGACGGTCGCTCGTGTGGTGAATCGACGATCGTTTCGGTGTGGGAACTCGGCGCCGTGGTAAAAAATTAACAATAGTGGGTGCGAATGCTACCCCGATGGCTACCGGATCGGGAGACGACCGAGCGGCGTTCGTCCCGATTCTCGTCGGCAATCTGCTACCGCTCGCCGGGATCGCGTTCCTCGGGTGGCGACTGCCATTCGTCCTGTTCGTATACTGGGTCGAAATCGGACTCCTCGTCGTCACCTATAGCGGACTGGCGCTGTTCGTCCGCCGGAAGCCGAGAACGGAGCGCCGCTCGATCACCCCGCCGAGTATCTCGGTGCCGTTTTTGAACACCCGTAGCGGAACGATTCGCCCGTTCGAGCGGTTGCCACCGATCTACCGTCGGAACGTTCCGTACGCGATCGGCCTGCTCGGCTGGGGACTCGGCCTCTGGTGGTGCCTGTCGTTTTTGATGATCGTCCAGCCCTCACAGGGAACTCCTCTCGTCTGGTCTAGCGAGGAGGGAATTTTCCTCGAGAGTATCGTTGCCATCGTCTCCCCCGCGCTGTTGATCACGACGATGTTCCTGTTTGCCTCGCAACTCGTGCAGATTCGTCGAGAATTCCTCGGCGAGCAACGCTACGAGCGACTTTCGGCACCGATGATCGCAGAAATCCCGATCCGTGTAATCGTGTTCTGGTTCCTGTTGACGGTCTTTGCCCAACTCATCTACCCGATCCTGCTCTGGCCGCTGTTCGCTCTCTTCGACTCGAGAACGGTCACTGAACTCGGAATCTCGTCGCTCGTGGTCGCGGGAAACGTTACGATCGAGTGGTCAACGCTCAAGGCGCGACGACTCGAGGAACCCGACGGTTTCACCGGGTGATTCACGCCTGAGGGGCTGCAATCGGAACAGTGAGCGCGATACGGCTACACCGACATTTCCGCTTTCGGCTCCGGCAGATCGTACGTGACGCCGGTCAGGTCGCTCGAGACCCGCCACAGCCGACGGGCCGTCTCCTCGTCGTAGGAGCGATCCGAGGAGGCCTGCCGTTCGGGCGTGCCGCGCATGTTCTGGAAGCCGCCGGGGCCGTAGTACGCGCCGCCCTCGGCGTCGGGCGCGGTCGCGGCGTACAGCGTGGGAAGCGCGCCCATCTCGGCCGACTGCGCGACGACCGTATTCATCAGTTTCATCGCCGCCTTCCGAACTCGGCTGCCGCTCTGTTCGGGGCCGCGGAACTGTAACTGGGTGTTCGCGTAGCCCGGGTGGACCGCCATGCTCTTCGCGTGTGCGTCCGCCGTGAGCAGTCGGCGCTCGAGTTCGTACGCGAAGAGGACGTTCGCCAGCTTCGACTGGGCGTAGGCGTCCCACTTGTCGTACGAATCCTCACTTTGGAGGTCGTCGAAGTCGATCCGGCCGCGCTCGTGGACGCCGCTCGAGACGGTCACGATCCGGGAGTCAGGCTCCTCGTCGAGGCGGAGATTCTCGAGCAGCAGGCCGGTGAGTGCGAAGTGGCCGAGGTGGTTGACGCCGAACTGGGTCTCGAAGCCGTCTTCGGTCTCCGAACGCGGGATTGCCATGACCCCGGCGTTGTTGATCAGGACGTCGATCGGCTCGTCGCCGAGGCGGTCGGCGAACGTGCGGACCGACTCCAGATCCCCGAGATCGCACTCCTCGACGCGGAGATCGGCGTCGGGAACGTCTTCACGAACGTCGTCGGCCGCGTCCTCGCCGCGCTCGACGCTCCGACAGGCCATGATCACCGCCGCGTCGTTTCGGGCGAGTTCGCGGGTCGCCTCGAGACCGATGCCACTGTTCGCGCCCGTGATGGCGATCGTGCGTCCGTACTGGTCGGGAACGTCGTCGGCTGTCCAGCCCATACCCGCGTTATGTCTTCCGTCTCCTAAATGACCGCCCCGCAGACGGTCCTCGAGCGGGGTGACGACTCGAACGGCCGGCACGAACGAGACGGGATCAGTTCTCCCCGTCAGGGGAGACGGGTAGAGTGAACGAGAACGTCGAGCCGTCGCCGGGTTCGGACTCGACCCAGATCTCGCCGCCGTGGCGCTCGACGATGCGCTCACAGAGCGCGAGCCCGATCCCCATCCCGTCGTACTCCTCGCGGCTGTGGAGTCGGTCGAAGATCGTGAACACTCGCTCCTGATCGTCGGGATCGATACCGATCCCCTCGTCTGCGACCGAGATGACGTGCTCCCCGTCTCTGCGGTCGGCGCTGACGTGGATCCGCGGCGGTTCGTCGCCGCTGTAGGTGATGGCGTTGCCAAGCAGGTTCTGGAACACCTGCCGGAGCTGGTTGGCGTCGGCCTCGACGCGCGGGAGGTCCTCGATCGCAATCTCGGCGGTGGTCTCCTCGACTTGGAACTGGAGGTCAGCAAGCACGTCGTCTACGACTGCGTTCAGGTCCGTCGGTTCGAACGGATCACCTCGCGTCTCGATCCGCGAGTACTCGAGCAACGCGTCGATCATCTGGCGCATGCGTTCGGCCCCGTCGACGGCGTAGTCGAGGAACTCTTCGCCGTCGTCGTCAAACGCGTCGCCGTACCGGCTCTCGAGTAACTTGAGATAGCTCGTGACCATCCGCAGGGGCTCCTGTAAGTCGTGAGAAGCCGCGTAGGCGAACTGCTCTAACCGTTCGTTCGATTCCTCGAGTTTGCGCTGGTACTCGCGGCGCTCGGTCACGTCTTGGACGACGACCATGCCGGCGAATATCTCTCCGTCGCCGTTTCTGACCGGCAGCGTGTGGGCGTACAGATACCGGTCGTACCGCTCGAGTTCGAACGAGTTGGATTCGCCCTCGAGCGCCGCAGCGAAGTACGGCTCGATTTCGTCGACGAGTTCGCTCGAGTGGAGGTCTCCGACGCTGTGTCCGATCCGTTCGTCCGGTCCGATCCCGAGTTCGTCGAGTAGCTGTCCGCCGACGACCGTGTACTCGAGGTTCTCGTCGAAGAGGCCCACCGCTCCCTCGGGGAAGTTCTCGACGAGCGTCCGGTACCGACGTTCCGATTCCTCGAGGCGGCGCTCCCGCTCGCGGAGTTTCCGTTCGCGAGCCTTGCGCTCGGTGATGTCCGTGATCGTGATGACGCCGCGGGTCACGTTGCCGTCGGCGTTTCGGACCGGCATTCCTTCGACGCGGATGATCCGACGGTCGCCGTCTTCGGCTTCGATCTCGAAGACGTTCGGGTCCCGGACTTCCTCGCCGTCGAGGACCCGGCTCATCGTCGTCTCCTCGGGCGCGACCGGCTCGCCCGAGTCGGCCCACCACATCGCGTATTGCTCGTACTCCGCGATCGAATCGGCGTCGAACACGTCGCCACCCCAGATCTCCTTGGCGGTGTCGTTGGCTTCGATGAGCCGTCCGTCGGCGTCGGCGACCACGACGCCAGCCGGGAGTATCTCGAACAGCGTCTCGAGTTGCTCCTGGTTGCGCCGGCGCTCGAGTTCGGCGCGCTTGCGCGCGGTGATATCGGTCAGTGCGCCGGGGAACGTCAGTGCTTCACCGTCGTCGTCGCACTCGACGCGACCGCGGGCGACGACCCAGCGGAGTTCGCCGTCTGCGTTCCAGACGCGGTACTCCGATTCGTACTCGCCGCAGGCCTCGACGGCGTCCTCGATCTCGGCGACCACGCGTTCGCGGTCGTCCTCGTGGATGGCGTCGACGAATCGGTCGAGCGAGACGCCCCGCTGGGCCACGTCCGGGTCGATGTCGAACGTCTGGGCGAACGACGGACCGACGAACATCTCGTCGTTCTGGACGTTTAACTCCCACGTCCCGACCGCGCCGGCCTCCGTCGCCGCCTCGAGCTGGGACTTGGCGTCCCGGAGGTACCGTTCGCGCTCTTTCCGTTCGGTGATGTCCTGCGCCATCGTCATCCCAGCGAAGACCTCACCGCGCTCGTCGGTGATCGGGACCGCGTGGAAGAGCCACTCGTGGCCGGCGTACTCGATTTCGACCGACCGCTCCGCCCCGTCGAGGGCGGTCTGGAACGCCGGCCGGAGTTCGTCGACGGTCTCTTCTGGCCAGACGTCGCTGAACGCCCGTCCCTCGAGATCAGCGGGCTCGACCGGGATCCGGTCGAAGCCCTGGCCCGCAGCCAGCGTGTACTCGAAGTCCCGGTCGAACAACGTGACGAGCCCGTTCGGGACGTGCTCGGCGATAGTCCGGTAGCGCTGTTCCGACTCCTCGAGCCGGCGTTCGTACTCGCGGCGTTCGGTGATGTCCTGGGACATCCCTAACGCGGCGAAGACGTCGCCGTCGTCGTCACGGACGGGAACGGTCTGGACGTTGTATACGGAGCTGCCGGACGTGAGTTCGAACGCGCTAGTCTCCCCATCCAGCGCGGCCTCGTAGCGCGGGACGAGTTCGTCGACTAACGCGGATGGCAGAATGTCCTCGATCGGTTCCCCCTCGAGGTCCGCCGTCGTGACCTCGGTCCCGTCTACTGGATCGCCACCGACGGTCTGATACCGAAGGTCCTCGTCGACGAGGGCGACGGCTCCGTTCGGGAACTGTTCGACGAGCGTGCGGTACCGCCGTTCGGACTCCTCGAGTTGCCGTTCGCGCTCGACTTGTTCGGTCACGTCGCGGTCCGAGACAATGATCGAGACGACGGTGCCGTCGTCGTTCGTGACCGGTCTGAAGACGCCGTTGACCGTGTACTGCTCGCCGTCCGGCCGAACGAGATCGGCCTCGAAGTCGACATATTCGCCGGCCGCGGCGCGGTCGATCCATCCCCTGATGTCGGCCTCGCTCGTCTCGCTGCCGTCCCACCAGGGCGTCTCCCAGAACGGCTTGCCGGCCACCTCCTCGAGGTCCGCGTCGACGTACTCCATCGCCGTCCTGTTGATGTCGACGACCGTTCCGTCGGGCTCGAGGAGGCCGACGAGGATGTTCGGATCCTCGAAGATCGCCTCGAAGCGCCGCTCGGTCCGCTGGAGTTCACGCTCGCGCTCTCGGCGTTCGGTAACGTCGCGGGCGATCGCGAGGACGTACTCCCGATCGAGTTCGACGTGGCTGACGTTGACTTCGACCGGATACGTCGTCCCGTCGCGTCGCCGGTGGCGGCCGTCGAACGTGATCGTCCCGCTCGTCCGTAGCTCGTCGACGAACGCACGCCACTCGGCTCGATCGGCGATTTCGGTCTCGATATCGGGAACCGACAGCGACAGCAGTTCCTCCCGCGAGTAGCCGCGGCGCTGGCAGGCCGTCTCGTTGACGTCCAGATACTGGCCCGACTCGGGGTCGACGACCAGCACGCTGTCGGTGGACTGGTCGAGCAGCGTTCGAAACAGTTCGCGCTCGCGTTCGCGTTCCTTACGCTCGGTGATATCGCGGAAGTAGACGGAGAGACCGGTCTCGGATGGATACGCCCGTACCTCGAACCACGACTCGAGGGGCTCGGGATAGTACTCCTCGAACGCGATGGTTTCGCCCTCGTTCATCGCCCGCTCGTACTTCGGCTTGAACGCCCGCTCGAGCGCTTCGGGGAACTCGTCCCAGATACGGGTACCGAGCAGCAGCCGCTCGTCGGGGTTGATCAACTCCTGTGCCCGCTCGTTGATGTACGTGAACCGCCATTCCTCGTCGAGCGCGAAGACGGCGTCGGAGATGCGGCCGTACACTTCCTCGAGGTCACCCCGTTCCCGTTCCTGTTCGATGGCCACTGAGAGGATCTCGGCGACGCGCCCGACGAAGTCGGCGTCGGCCTCGGTGAACGCCCCTCGCTCGGTCGCGTACGCACCAAGAACGCCCAGCGGTTCGTCGCTCGAGCCGAGGCGGACGCTCACACCGCTTTCGATGTCGGGATCAGCGATCAGCTGGCTGGCAGTGATTCGGTCGTCGTCGGACAGATCGTCGACGATCACCGGTTCCCCGTCCCGGAGTGCCTCCCCCGGCTGCGATCCCGGCTCCGTCGGAACCGTCGGTTCGACGGTCTCCGCGTCCCAGCCGACTCCCGCCTCGAGTACCGCACCGTCCGTACTCGGCGGCACCTCGAACACGGCAGCGTACTCGACCGCCAGCGTCTCCGCGACGGCGCGTACTGCGTCGCGTCGCAGGCCCTCGAGATCGTCCGTCTCCAGTGCCTGCTGGCTGAGGTCGGCGATCACCTCCTGCCGACGGAGTTGCGTACCGTGTGCCGCGTCCGTGGGTGACGACGGGTCCATTCTACCCGAATACAGCGTCGCGTGCAGTAAAATATCTTGGTCGGATCGCACGCGTCCGCCGGCTCGAGTCGGCGATGCAGGGGACCCGTCGTCGGTGACCGGAACGTGTTACTCGTAGTCGACGGAGACCGACTCGAGGACGACGTCCTCTTTCGGCTGATCGTTGGCGTCGGTGTCGACGTTGCCGATCTCGCGGACGACGTCCATGCCGTCGATGACCTTCCCGAAGACGGAGTGGCGGTCGTCGAGGTGGGGCTGTGGATCGAGCGTGATGAAGAACTGCGAGCCGTTCGTGTCCGGCCCGGAGTTGGCCATGCTCAGGATCCCCTCGTCGTCGTGGCGCAGTTCCTCGTGGAACTCGTCGTCGAACTGGTAGCCGGGGCCGCCGCGACCGGTCTCGGTCGGGTCACCGCCCTGGATCATGAAGCCCTCGATGACGCGGTGGAAGGCCACGTCGTCGTACAGCGGCTCGCCCTCGACCTCTTCGCCCGTCTCCGGGTCGGTCCAGGTCTTGCCGCCGGTCGCGAGCCCGACGAAGTTGTCGACCGTCCGCGGCGCGCGCTCATCGTAGAGTTCGACCTCGATGTCGCCCTTGTTCGTGTGCAGGGTGGCAGTAACGTCTCCCATACGTCGGGGTCGACGGGCCGACTGAAAACGGTAGTGGTCTCGAGCCGCGGTCGCGTTTCCATCGAGACCGATCGCCGAGCCGGTGTGGAGTCCGGCCGGTCGCGGACGTGCTCGCCTCCGATCGGCGTACCGACCCCTCGAGCGAGAGCGCTTGCGGGTTCTCGAACGAACGACTACACCGTGACGTCGACGAAGCCCGGTGTCCAAGTCCGCTTGGAAACAACCACTTGAATATTCAGTTCTAAAAAATTATATTTGGGTTATATTATAATCGAATCATAATGTACGAGCGAACGGTGGGGTATAACTACTCGACGGAGCGAGTCCGGGTCGCGGTGCGGTCGATGAACTGCGGTCGACCCGACGAGTACCGGTATCGGCCGTACACTGGCGTCGATTCCGTACCGACCCTCTGCCTCGTGTCGCCGCAGTCAGGCGAAATAACCGGCATCGTCCGAGGATCGCTCGGGGAACTCCACGAAACAGAGCGCGTCGACGACGCAGTCCCTTGCTGGTGGAGCACTGCCGTCACAGGCTACCGATCACCGTCACGACTGCCGTTTCGGGGTGAAAACCGTGGAAACTGAAATAGAAAACAGATATATACTATATGTGGTATGAACGGATAATAATAAGCCTCCAAACTATTCTGGCCTACCGGAGCGGGAACCGTTAGGAACGGTCGTATGAGGCTCGGATCGGAACGTGGACTGTTGTCGTACCTACCCTGTTCCCAATGCTCGCTCGCACCGGAGAACAGGGTCGAAAGGTCATTTCGAGAGCGATATTTTCACTATCGCGTGTCGCGACGACGTTCCCGGTCGGTGAGAGACCGTGCGCTCAGCGAACGGTTCAGCGAGAACGCGGCCGAAAGGGTAGCGGAGGACGGTGCGAACGGGTGACTGTGAGTGACTGATGCGGTCAACGACACGGTATATCGCCCGTCCCCGCTATACGTTTTATCACCGGACAGTCGTATAACGGTATCGACTACTGAAACGCGATTCAGGGATCGAGCCCAGAGAAGTGTTGGCTCGCGGTTGCGTCGACGATCGATCCGCTGGCGGTTCCGAGACCGCAGCGGAACGACCATCGGCACCGAAGCGACTGCGAGTGACACCACGGATGTCCCGGCGAACCGGTTCCAGATAGAGTTCAGGACCGTCGCCGGAAACCTCCGTTGGCCTCGCCGTCGGAGAAACTGGCGTTTGTGGTCGCGGAGGAACGCCTCCTCACACGCCGCCGTCGACACGAACGGGAATCCCGTCGGTCGGGCCCGTTCCGCGTCGCGTATTCAGTCGACGCCGAGGTACGCGTCCCTGATGTGCTGGTCAGTTCTGAGGTCCGCCGTCGCACCGGACCGATGGACCCGCCCGTTCTCGAGCAGGTAGGCGTAGTCGGTGTGTTCGAAGACGAAGAACGCGTTCTGTTCGACGATGAACAGCGTGAGGTCGTCGTACAGTTTGTCCATCGCCTCCGAGAGATCGTCGACGATTACCGGGGCCAGACCCTGGGTCGGTTCGTCGACCATCAGCAGATCGGGATCGGCCATGAGGCCCCGACCGATGGCCAGCATCTGCTGTTCGCCACCGGAAAGCGTGTTGGCGTCCTGACCGCTTCGTTCCTCGAGTCGCGGGAAGACGTCGAAGACTCGCTCGAGTTGTGTCTCGGTATCCTCGGCAGCGATCGAGCCCAACTCGAGGTTCTCCCGGACGGTCATCGGGCCGAAGAGATTGCCGGCCTCCGAGACCTGAACCAGACCCCTGTCGACGAGCTCGTTCGTCGAGAGCTCGCTCACCTCGGTCCCCCGATAGGTGATCGACCCGTCGTACTCCTTGAGGCCGGAGATAGCGCGCAACATCGTGGTCTTTCCCGCCCCGTTGGGGCCGATGAGGCCGGTCTGGGAGCCGACCTCGAGCGAGAGGTCGATGCCGCTCAGTACTGCGGACTGGCCGTAACTGACCGACAGGTCGTCGATCTCGAGGAGGCTCACGCGTCGGTCACCTCCTCGCTGCGCTCGCCGATGTAGGCCGACTGGACCTCCTCGTCGGTGACGATCTCCGACGGGGGCCCGTTGGCGATGATCTGTCCGTAGTTCAGCACGACGATTCGGTCGACGAACGACCGAAGCCATCGGAGATTGTGATCGACGATACAGATCGTGACGCCGTCGTGGTTGAGGGTTTCGATGATGTCGACGATCTCGTCGGCCTCGTCTTTCGTGAGGCCGGCGAACGGCTCGTCTAACAGCAGTAGCGACGGTTCGCAGGCGATCGCTTTCGCCAGTTCGAGCTGCTGTTTCTCCTTGTGCGTCAGGTCCGCCGGCTTCTCGTCGGCGACGTGGGTGAGATTCGCCATCGCCAGCGTCTCGTCGACGAGGTCGCTTCGCCGGCGGCTGGTCCTGAACTTCCTGAGGGAGTTCGGGACGACGGAGACGCGGACGTTGTCCCGGACCGTGACATCGTCCATCAGGGTCGACTCCTGATAGAACTGTGCGATACCTCTCTCGGCGATCTCGTGGGTCGGTTCGTCCGTGATCTCCGCGCCGTTGAACGAGATCGTTCCGTCGCTGACCGGGAGGACGCCGAATATCAGCTTGAACAGCGTCGATTTCCCGGCGCCGTTCGGACCGATGAGTCCGAGGATTTCGCCGTCGTCGACGGAGAGGTCGACGCGGTCGATGGCGGTGAGCCCGCCGAAGTCCTTGGTCACGGACGAGAGCTCGAGGATCGGGTCAGTCATCTGCATCACCTTCGACGATCTCTTTGGTTCGTTCCCAGGCGAATCGGGTCAGTCCCTTCGGGAAGATCAGCACGACGACGAGCGCGAACGCGTAGAGGAAGGCAAATCGGATATCACCGAGGGGAGACAGTAGTTCTCTCGCGACGATGAAGAAGTACGCGCCGCCGATCGCGCCGTAGATCGTCCCGGTTCCGCCGATGACGGCGGCGATGATCAGGACGATCGAGATGTGGAGGTCGATCGTCGTCGAGGGAGCGACGATCCCCACGTAGAAGGCGTAGATGATCCCGCCGAGCGAGGAGAACAGCGCGGAGACGACGAACGCGCCGACTTTGAACTTCGTCGGGTTGATGGCGGCGCTCGCCACGGCGAGCTCGTTCGCCTTGATACTGCGGAGCACGAGCCCGAAGTCGGAGGCTGCCAGCCAGTACAGCGCGAGGAACGTCACGATCATGAACACCACCGAGAGGTAGTAACTCTCCATGACCGACAGCAGGGGAAGCCCCTGCAGTCCGAGTCGCCCGCCGGTGTAGCCCGAGAAGATCGTCACGAACTTCAGGCCGAGCAGCGGTAGCAGGATGGTGATGAGCGTGAAGTACACGCCGCTGGTTCGCAACGACGGGTAGGCGACGATCAGGCCGGTAACGATCGACACGACGAACGCGGCGGGGATCGCTACGTAGACCGGAACCCCGAAGTTGACGGTCAGGATCCCGACGACGTAGGCCCCGGCACCGACGAAGAACGAGGGACCGAAGTTCATGTAGCCGGTGTAGCCGGAGAGGATGTCCCAGGCCATCGCGTAGATCGCGAAGATGTTGGCGATGATAACGATCGAGTGGACGTATCTGGTCGTTACGAACGGAAGCACGAACAGCGAGGCCGCGAGCACGACCGGGACGATATACGCCGGCCGTTCCCTGAGTAGCGTGAGCCGTCCTGAGATGAGTCCCTCTTCGACGCTCATTCCAGCACCTCCCGGCCGAACAGGCCCTGCGGACGGACGAGGATGATGGCGATCAAGATGGCGTACGCGAAGACGCCGCGCCAGGCCGGCGACCACACCGTGACGGTGAGCGTCTGTACGTAGCCGATCAGGAGCGCGGCGACGACCGTTCCCTTGATGCTACCGATACCGCCGACGATGACGATCGCGAACGCGATGAGCAGCGGGTCGAGCCACATCGTCGGAGACGCGCTGAAGAACAGTCCGAGGAAGATGCCGGCAACCCCGGCCATCGCCCCCGAAATGAGCCACGTCAGGTAGTTGACGCGGTCGACGTCGACGCCGACGAGCGTGGCACCGACCTCGTCGAGGGACATCGCGATGATCGACTGTCCGGTCGTCGTGTAGTTGACGAACGCCACGAACAGGCCGATGATGACGATCGCCGACAGCAGCGCACCGATCTCGGAGTACGACACGGCGATCCCACCGACGTCGACGACGCCCTCCACCGGATTCACCAGTAACTGGTCGGGACTCCCGTACTGATAGGTGAACAGTTCCTGAAGGATGAACACGATGAGGAACGTCGCCATGAACGTCTGTTCCTCGTTGTGCTCGATGTACCGTACGAGCGCGAGGTACAACGCCAACGACGCGACGGCGGCTGCCGCGATACCGACGAACGCCGCGACGAAGGCGTTGACCCCGTACTGACTCACCAGCGTGAAGTAGGTGTAGGCGCTGATCAGGAAGAACCCGCCGTACGTGAGGTTCACGACTCCTCGAAGGCTCAGGATCAGTGTGAACCCCAGTGAGACGAGCGCGTACAGGGCGCTCATGACGAGCCCCGAGATGAGTATCGATCCGATGTTTACCATGGTCCCTCCGTGATCGTTACTGGCTGACCCATGGCGGGACCTCGTACTCGCCCTGTTCGATGGTCGGCACACCGCTCGTGTCGGCGTCGACGTCGTGGGCGGGCCAGATGGAGTAGGGGTAGCCGTCGCCGGTCACGGGGTCCGTCTCGTCGAGCCCCTGCCACTGGACCTTGCGCATGTAGAAGTGGTCCTTGTCCATCACGAGGTTATGCGTGTGGTCTTCGTCCTTCCCGTGGAATTCGATCAGGCCGTTGAGCCCGTCGTGGCTCGTCTGCTCGAGTTGAGAGACGAGTTCGTCCGGATCCAGCGTCTCGGCGGAGCCGATGGCGTTCGCGAGGATGCGGATACCGTCGTACGTCTGCGGATTGGGGAACACGATATCGTCGTCGGGCTGGCGCTCGATGAACCGCTGGTAGAAGTCCGGCGATTTCGACGACATCCCCGCCTGAAGCTGTGAGGCCGCGTAGTTCGACGTTCCGTTCGTCTGTTTCCAGTAGTTGAAGCTCCCGGCCGTGGCGATGAACCCGTCGAGGAGGTAGTCGAACTCGTTCTGTTTCCACGGCTGGAAGAAGTTCGTTCCGCTGAGATGCGAGAAGATCGTATACAGCACGTCTACGTCCGAGTCTGCGGCGCTTTGCAGAAGCGGACTGAAGTCGTTCGTGTCCGTCGCGGGCCGTTCGTCGTACGCGAGCGTCACGTCGGTCTCGTTCTCGAAGAAGTCACGGAGCCCGGCCCCGTAGGGTTCGGTCCAGAGCGCGTCCTCGACGAGCAGTCCGACTCGTCCGACGTCGAACTGCTCGAGCATGTACTCCTGGATGTAGTCTTTCGACCACTCCACCATCTGGTTCGTGTGGACCTGCGACCGGAAGTAGTACTTGTACTTCTCGTAGTTCTCGTCGACCTTCTTGGTCGCCTCCGGCGTCCCCATCGCCGTGGCCATCGTCACCATGTTGTCCCGAGCGATTCGCTCGAGGAGCGTCATGCCGACCTCGCTGATCCAGATCCCCGAGAGGACGTCGATCTCCTCGCTGTCGCGGAGTTCTTGGTAGGCGGTCAGCCCCTCCTGTGGATCGGCCTTCGTATCACCGACGACTAACTTCGCGTCCTTCCCGGCGATGCCTCCGTTGTCGTTGATATCCTCGATTGCTGTCTCGGCACACCGCACCATGCCCTTGCCGAGGGTGGACTGCGTCGCCGTGACCAGTCCGAACCGGATCTCGTCTCGGCCGTCGAAATCGCTGGAACCGCTGCTGCTCAACAGCGTACATCCGGCAGTCGCTGTCAGTCCACCGGCGGCACCCAACGTTTTGAGGACCGTCCGTCGATCGGATACGTCCGGTGAACCGGCACCGTCTAGTTAGCGCGGTTTGAGAAGCGAGCAGGTCGTAGAGCTAGTTTGGCTATGATGCTCGCAGACCTGCTCAGCGAGTGCTACGCGGCGGAATTGGATGAAGCTTGGGAGCGTGAGCGGA
>NZ_JAMQOJ010000003.1:0-710908 GCF_031626495.1 Natrinema sp. 1APR25-10V2 | reverse complement strand
TCCGCTCACGCTCCCAAGCTTCATCCAATTCCGCCGCGTAGCACTCGCTGAGCAGGTCTGCGAGCATCATAGCCAAACTAGCTCTACGACCTGCTCGCTTCTCAAACCGCGCTAACTAGACGGTGCCCTGTTGAGACATATGCAGGCCACCGCTGGCCGGCCAGCACGAGCATCTCTATGACCTACCCCGCACACGAATCTGTGCAGAATCGACCGCACCTTCCGGAAGAGCTCGATATCGACGGTCACCGACGGCTCACGTCGACGCGGCGCAAACTGACGCTCGACGTCCTCACGGGCGTCTCCGAGCCGGTCGACCTCTCGGAGCTGGCGGCGGGAATCGTCGCCCGAGAGGACGGCGTCGACGCGGTCGACGAGGCGTCCGTCTCGGATGTCGCCGTCGAACTCCACCACGTTCACCTCCCGATGATGACCGATATCGGTCTCATCGACTACGATTCGTCTGCGCGACGTATCGACTCCTGTCCCACTCGAGACGACACGCAGGACATGTAGACGGACGGCCGAGTCCGTCGCCTCGTTCCGTCGAGTTACGCGTCGTCCTCGAGTAGCCCGAGTTCGGTGGCGACGAGGTCCGCGATCCGGTCGGCGACGTCGGGATCGACCGATGCGACGTCGTCGCCGTCGTGTAACTGCTCGTTGTGGCGGTCGATCGCATCGGCAACGTCCGCCAGCGGAACGCGGGAGGTCGTTTCGCAGTCGGGGCAGACGACCGGAACCCGCGGATCGTCCTCGTCCGAGTCGCTCGTGTTCGTCATTTGCCGGGTGTCTCACGGCGACAGTCAAAACCTCCTCGGTTCCGATAGCGGCCGTGTTTCGGCGACCGACTCGAGAGCGATCGCTGGCGTCACGGCTGGCCGCTCGCGGTTAGCCCCTCGTGCGGGCGAGGACCGCAATCGAGAGGGCGACGCCGGCCGCGAGGACACCGAAGCCGGGCATCTCGTCGCCGCCGTCGGATTCGGATCCGTCCCCACCGGTGCTCTCGTTGGAGCCGGTCGGCTGCTCCGTCGACTCGTTGTCGGCGGTGTCCGACGTGTTCGAGGACTCGGGGCGTTCGTCGGCCGGCGCGTCGAGCTGGAGGACGACGACCGCCTGACCGTGGGTCGAGTTCTCGGCCGCGTCGTAGGTCCAGCCGCCGCCAGCTTCCTCGTAGGGCTCCGCGGCGGCGACCGGATCGATGTCCGTGTCCCAGCCATCGCCTGCGGGCGTCTGCTGGATGTAGCCGGCGACCTCGATCCGGTCGGCGTACTGACCGCTAATTTGTGCTTCGCCGTACGAGATGGTCGCATCTTCGGGGTTCCCGTGGAACTCGTAGCAGTGGGAGTCCATGTAGCCGTCGCCCTGCGCGACGTCCGGGCTGGTCCCGAACTGGTCGCCGTCGAGCGGGAAGTTGTAGTGGTCGTTCATCGGGAACTTCACGGTGATCGGATCGGCCTCGGAGTGCCACGTCGTCGCCCCGCCGGTCGGGATCGTCACCTTCGTGTCCGGCACCGACTCGCCGATGACCGGATCGCCGTTCTCGTTGACCAGCGTGACGCAAATCTTCCCCGAGCCGTCCCCGAGATATGGACTTCGGTACTCGTCGCGCGGGTTCTCGTAACTCACCCAGGTCCCGTCGTCGGCCCTCGCCTCGAAGTACGGGTCACCCGGCTCCGGCGCGGGTTCGACGTACGCCTCCTCCGACACGGACTCGTTCGCGTCCTGTGCGACGGCTCCCGCGGCGCTCATCGCGACGAGGCTGGCGATCACGGCGAGCCCCAGTCCGAGCGCCAGGAGCGTTCGGGTTCTACCCGCGACTCGCGCTCGGAGTGTTCGTCTCCCGCGCATAGTCACGCCTCGCCTCCGGTTTCCTTGCCGGCGGCTTCGACCAGTGATCCCGCGCCGCGTTGACCGGGGCGCGTGACGTCACCGATCGGTTCGATCGTGACACAGTCCAGCGACGATGACAGTCCCGCTGCAGTACGGATCATCGCGCTGACGTACCGGATCACCCGTTCTATATATGAGCGCCGTACCTGACGGTAGAGCGCTTCTACGTGGAGTAGGCGGCCGTTTGGGCGCGAAGCCGATTTCCGAAGGCCGTCCGAAACGCGCGGTAGTGGCCCGCTGAAAATGCGTCGCCGGCCGGTCGACAGACGTTACCGCGGATCGGTCACGACGCTCGTCGTCCAGTGGTCGCGTCTCGAGCCGAAAACAGCTGTCACGCCGACCGCGCTAATCGTCGTCCCCGTCCGACGACTCCGAAAGCGATCCGCTCACCTGAACGAATTCCGTGCACCCGCACTGACAACCGTCCCGGCGGCCGATCGGTCGAAGCGTTTCGTCGGCGAACTCGAGTGCGGCGTAAAGCGAACCACACTGCTCGCACGCGGCGATCGTTCGTCGATCGGCGTCGGTTTCGTCCATTCTCGCGGTGATGGTCGTCGAACCGTCAATAAATAGCTCCTGTGAGGATCCGAGTGATACCAACGAAGTTGTTTCTCGCGTAACAACAGCTGCGGCTCGTCAGCGAGGGACCGCACGAACCGTTCGGTCGAGAGCGATGCAGTGATGGGGGTGTGCCGCTGGTGGCTCGCCAGCGGCGGGGGTGTAGAGAGTGGCTGGGCGTGCCCGGGAAACACAGAGTCGTCGGTAACTCGCGTGACGGCTGGCACGAGGGGGAACAGACACGCCGACTGAACGTCGGTAGACGGGTGGGATAACGCTGTATAATTTCCGAATAGAGCACTATAGAGGGCGGTTAATCGACGGCCGACGGTGCATTTGCCTGCCGGCCGCTTTTCCGACGGGTAACGATACCTCCCCCTATGAGCGACGACGGACGGAGTCACGACCGCGTGCAGGATCGCGCCAACCAACGCAAATCCGAGCGGGCGGCCCACACCGAATCGATCCTCGAGGACGTCGAGCGCCATCTCGGAGACGTAGAGTACCCGGTCACGAGCGAGGAACTCGCGACCGAGTACGGCGACGAACCGATCGACATGCCCAACGAGACGGAGACGCTCGGGGCGGTCTTCGACCGGCTGGTCGACGAGCAGTACGACTCGGCCGAGGAAGCACGCGAAGCCGTCTACGGCGAGATCACCGGCGAGGCGGGCAGCCCGAACGAGGCCAACGACGAACGCGATCTCGACGAACTGGACGAGCAAAAACAGGGATCGCTCGGAGAGAGCGGCGGCACCACGTACTGAGTCCCCCGCGTTCATCGCCGGCCCGTGCCGCCGTAATCGGTAGTTATCTCGACGCTGTCGGGTAGATCATGATAGCAGAACGGATTTACGTTCCCGTCACCTGTTCTCGCGTATGGATTACGAATCGAGTCTCGACCGAGCGATGGACGACGTCCCCGATATCGGGGGCGACGAACAGCGACTGCAGATCCCCGACCCGCAGCCCCAGAAGGACGGCGCGTTCACGCGCGTAACTAATCTCGACGAAATCTCCGACGTGCTCTCCCGAGAGACCGAGCACCTCCACCGGTTCATCCAGCGCGAGCTGGGGACCAGCGGCAAACTCGAGAACGGCCGTGGACGGTACAACGGGTCGTTCTCCCAGCAGGACTTCGACGCGGCGATCGACGCCTACGTCGACGAGTACGTCCTCTGTTCGGAGTGTGGCCTCCCCGACACCCGCCTCGTTCGCGAGGATCGAACGCCGATGCTCCGCTGTGACGCCTGCGGTGCGTTCCGGCCGGTCACCAAGCGCTCGACGAGCAGCCAGCAACAACAGCAGCAAGACGCCGTCGAGGAGGGCCAGACCTACACCGTCGAGATCACCGGAACCGGCCGCAAGGGCGACGGCGTCGCCGAGAAGGGCAGCTACACGATCTTCGTCCCCGGCGCGGAGGAGGGCGACGTGGTCGACATCTACATCAAGAACATCTCGGGCAACCTCGCGTTCGCCCGGCTCGACTGAGCCCGCGGCTGAATCTCGATTTTCGTCACCGGCTCGAGCGCGCCCCGTCGTCGCGACGACCGCTCGCGGACCGCGAAATTAAAGTCAACTTGTGGTAGTCACACGATCGTGGGAGTATCGTTCGACCTATTCGGAACGCTGGTGACCGCCGACCGCCCGGACGACCCGGCCGCAGCCGTCGCGACCGAGCTCGAGAAGCGAGACGTAGCGGTGCCGGACGACTGGGCCGACGCCTACGCCGAGCCACACGTCGACGCGCCCGAGGGCGCAGAGGTACCGCTGCCGGCCCACGTCTCGCGGGCGCTCGCGAGCCGCGGCGTCGACTACGAGCACAACGCGGCCAGGCGCGCGGTCGTCGCGGCGTTCGATCCGACCGTCGAGACTAGGCCGGGCGCACTCGAGGCGGTCGATGCCGCCCGCGAGCGAGGGCCGGTCGCCCTCTGTTCGAACTGCAGCGTCCCGGAGCTGGTCGGCCGGACGCTCGTCAGGTCCGAGTTCGAGCGCGACGACTTCGACGCCATCGTCACGAGCGTCGGCTGCGGCTGGCGCAAGCCCGCCCCCGAGATCTTCGAACAGACCGCCGACCGGCTCGGCGTCGCCCCCGACGAACTGATCCACGTCGGCGACGATCCGGACGCGGACGGCGGGGTCGAAGCCGTCGGCGGGACGGCGCTGCTGCTCGAGGAGCTGTCGCTCGCGGACGTGCCGTCGCGGCTGGGGGCCTCCGGCGAACGCAGTAGCCATGAGTGAGCGGCCGCATCGTTCTGACGACATGGAGGCGACGACGTGACGCTGACGGCACTCGCCGTGATCGGGCTGGCGTTCAGCCTCGACCTGCTGCTCGGCGAGCCGCCGACCTCCCTCCATCCGGTGGCGTGGTTCGGCCGGCTCGTCGACGCCCTCGACAGGGAGTGGAGCGAGTCCGACCGCGGTCAGCGGCTGGTCGGCGTCGCGATCGCCGCCCTCGCTCCGCTCGTCCCCGCCGCAGTCGTCGGCGGGGTAGTCGTCTCAGCGGCTGCGTTGCATCCGATGACCGGCGGTATCGCCGCCGCGCTCGTCCTCTTTCTGACGACGAGCCTGCGCTCGCTGCTCGAGCTTACTGCCGACGTCGTCGGCGCGACCGACGGCGACGTAGAACGCGCCCGCGAGGAAGTCGTCGGACTCGTCGGCCGCGATACGTCGACGCTTTCGGCGGGCGAACTCCGCAGCGCCGCCGTCGAGAGCGCGGCCGAGAACCTCGCGGACGGGCTGGTCGCGACGCTGTTTCCCTTCGCCGTGCTCGCGCCGGTCTCGCTGCCGGCCGCCGCGGCGGCCGCCGCCTGGGTCAAGGGTGTCAACACGCTCGACTCGATGCTCGGCTACCCCTCGAAGCCGGTCGGGACGGCGAGCGCGCGACTGGACGACGCGGTGATGTACCTGCCCGCGCGGGTCGCCGCCGCTGCGATCGCCGTCGGCGCGGCCGCCCCGCTCGCGCTCGTCCGCGCTCGATCGTGGGCGCGGGTTCCGCCGTCGCCCAACTCCGGCTGGCCGATGGCGACGCTCGCCTGCGCGCTCGCGGTGCGCCTCGAGAAGCCCGACGTCTACGCCCTCAACCCCGACGCGGACCTGCCGACGCTGGCCGAGGGCGAGCGAGCCGTTTCTCTCGTGGGACGGGGAGCCGCTGTCTCGGTCCTCGTCGCCGTCGCACTCGCGGTCGCCGCACCGGCGATCGGTGCAGCACTCGCGTCTCTGGCCCGAACGACACTGGAGGTGGCGGGATGAGCGCGATCCACCGCTGGCTCGGTGCCGTCCGCGGCGCGTGCGGCTTTCTGACGCGTCTCCCCGTCGAGTACCGCGACGGCGACTGGGACGCGTTTCGGTCGACGCCGGCGGCGTTCCCGGCCGTCGGCCTCGTCGCGGGCGCGCTGGCCGCGATTCCGCTGCTCGCCGCGGAGACGCTCGCGGGGCCGACCGTCGCGCTCGGCTACCTGCTTTCGGTGTACGCCGTGACGGGGATCCACCACCTCGACGGGATCGCGGATCTCGGCGACGCGCTGGTCGTCCACGGCGACCTCGAGCGCCGCCGCGAGGTGTTGAAGGATACGACGACCGGCGTCGGCGCGCTCCTGTCGGTCGCGATCACCGTCGCCGCGCTGGCGCTGGGCGGCCTCGGACTGGCGGGGCTTCCGGTCCGCGCGGCGGTCGGCGTCGCGATCGCAGCCGAGGTCGGGACGAAACTCGGGATGGCCGCGATGGCTTGCTTCGGAGCGGCGAGCCACGACGGAATGGGACGGCAGTTCACCACGGCGTCCGGCCCTGCCTCGTTCGCCGCACCCGCGGCGGTCGCGCTCCCCGCCGTCGCGCTTACCTTCCCCTCCCTCGCCGCGACGGCGGCCCTCTGCGGTGCCGTCGCCGGCATCGGCCTGCCGTGGTACTGGGCGAACCGCCACCTCGGCGGGATCAACGGCGATATCTTCGGCGCGGCAAACGAGATCGGCCGCGTCGCCGGCGTCCACCTGGGGGTGATCGCGTGGACGCTCTCGTGATGTGCGGCGGGAAAGGCACTCGTCTCGAGAGCCCGCACGAAAAGCCGCTGCATCCGATCGGCGGGACGCCGATGGTCGATCGCGTGCTAGCGGCCCTCGGCGAGAGCGCCGTCGAGACGACCTACGCAGCCGTCTCGTCGAACGCGCCGGAAACGCGGACACACCTCGAGTCTGCCGGCGTGACGACGGTCGAGACGGCCGGCGAGGGGTACGTGACCGATCTGATGAACCTCCTCGAGCGACCCGAAATCTCGCCGCCGGTGCTGACCGTCGCCGCGGACCTGCCGCTGCTCGAGAGCCCCGTCGTCGACCGGGTGCTCGCAGCCCACAGCGACGGGACCGGCTCGCGGACCGTTTGCGTCCCCGCGGCGCTCAAGCGGCGACTCGGGGTCAGTGTCGACTCGCGACTCGAGCCCGACGACCACCTCGCGCCGACCGGGGTCAACGTGGTCGGCACGACCGACGATTCCACAGCCATGACAGACGTGTACTACGACCCGCGACTCGCAGTGAACGTGAACCGACTCGAAGACGCCCGCGTCGCGACCGAGTGGCTGCGGAGCCCCGCCGCGGAGGGGAACTGAGATGCGCGTGCTTCTCCCCGCCGGGACGACCGAGACGGCCCTGATCGACGGTATCAGTGCCGCCGGAGCCGCGCCCGAGTTGATGGAACACACTCCCGCCGCGGACGTGGAGATCCTCGCGTACGGCGAGCCGACCGCGTCGCCGGTGACGCCGGTGAGCCCGAACGGCTGTCCGACGCCCGCCGCCGTCACCCGCGCCGTCCGGGAGGTCGTCGGCTTCGACGTGGCGGTGATCGACGCGGGGCTCACCCAGTCGACGGCCGCGCCGACGGTCGATCTCGGCGTCCAGCCCGGGAACGACATCCGCGAACCGGTAGCCGTGCCGAGCGCGAACGCCGCGTTCGACCGCGCCTACGACTACGGCGCGAGCCTTCCCGACGACGGAATTCTGATCGGCGAGACGGTCCCCGGCGGCACGACCACTGCGCTCGGCGTCCTCACCGCGCTCGGCGAACCCAGCGGCGTCTCCTCGTCGCTGCCCGAGAACCCGATCGAACGCAAGCGCCGCGTCGTCGACGAGGCCCTGGCCGCGAGCGACCTCGAGGCCGGCGACTGCGACGGCGCGCCCCTCGAGGCGATCGCGGCCGTCGGCGACCCCGTTCAGCCGACGGTAGCCGGGATCGCAACGGGGGCGCTCGAGGCCGGGACCGACGTGACGCTGGCCGGCGGGACCCAGATGGTCGCCGTCGCGGCCGCGCTGCGTCACGCCGGCGTCGACGAACCGCTGTCGATCGCGACCACCTCGTTCGTCGCCGACGAGCAGGGCGATCGGCTCGCCGAGGCCTGCGAGCGGTTCGACTGCGACCTCACCGTCACCGATCCCGGCTTCGACGGACGGGATCACGTCGCGATGGAACGCTACTGCGCCGGCGAAGCGAAGGAGGGCGTCGCGATGGGCGGCGCGCTCTCGCTCGTTCCGTCGGGACGGATGAACGAGGTCAGGGATCGGCTCGAGACGGTCTGCGCTCGGCTCGGAATCGAGGGCGAGCCCGCCGACGATCCGAGCGTCGGGAGCGACACCGACGCCGGCGACGCACCGGAGGGTGATCGTGGACCCTGAGTCGATCCGCACCGCCGAGCGGGTCCCCCACGGCGGCGAACCCGACCGGGAGTTGCTGGACTTCTCGGCCAACACCAACCCCCGGACGCCCGACGGCGTCGACGACGTGTACGCGGCCGCGCTGGCGGAATCGCGCCGCTACCCGGATGACAACTATCCCGACTACCGGAACGCGGCGGCCGCGTTCGTCGGCTGCGACCCCGATCGGGCGATTCCGACCCCCGGCGGGCTGGCCGCGATCCGGCTGGCGATGGAGGTCACGCTCGAGCCGGGCGACGAGGCGCTGGTCCCCTACCCGAGCTTCGGAGAGTACGCCCGCGAAGTCCGACTCCAGGGCGCTCGGCCGCGGTTCGTCCGCTACGACGACCTGTTCGAGGTGGGGCCGACGGTGCTCGAGCCCTGCGCGCTGGCGGTGGTCTGTACGCCGAACAATCCGACCGGGGACGCGGCAGACCCGTCGGCGCTCGCGGCCTTCGCCGACCGCTGTGCGGACGCCGGCACGACGCTGCTCGTCGACGAGGCCTTCCTGGGCTATACGGAGCTGCCGTCGGCGGCCGGCCTCGAGCGCGACCACGTCGTCGTCGCCCGCTCGCTCACCAAACTGTTCGGCCTCCCGGGGCTGCGCGCCGGCTTCGCCGTCGCGAGCGGGCAGCGCCGGGATCGGCTCGAGACGGCCCGGCGCGCGTGGTCGCTCGGGACGCCGGCCGCTCGAGTCGGCGCGCACTGCCTGCGACGGGACGAGTTCGTTCGCGAGACGCGCGAGCGCGTCGCCCGCGAGCGCGAGCGGATGCGAGCCGCGCTCGAGCGGCAGTTCGACGTCCATCCGTCTGACGCACCGTATCTCCTCTGTGACGTCGGCGACAGCGACGTCTCGCGGGTGATCGCCGACGCGCGGGCCGACGGCGTCGCGATCCGCGACGCGACGACCTTCCGCGGGCTCGACTCGCACGTCCGCGTCGCGGTCAAGGACCGCGCGTCGAACGACCGCCTGCTCGCGGCGCTCGGCGTTCGCGACGCCGACGACGGGGGAACGGATGAGTGACGACCTCGCGTACGACGCGGTTCGACGGGACGGCGTCCTGCAGGTCGGCCGACCCGGAACCGAGTGGCTCTCGACCGGCTGGGACGGCGGCCGCCGCGTCGCCGACTACGCGTACAACGTCTCCGTTCCGGAAGGGTGGGAACGAACCGATCTCGGCGCGTACGTCGACGAACGGCTCGAGCGAGCGGATCTCGGGCAGCTCGATGCGGACACGACTGGACCCGCCCTGCTGACCGGCGTCGACATCGCGGACGCCCGCGGCGCTCGCCGCGGTCCCGTGACAGCGTACGCGACCGCCGGAGTTTCGAACCCCGCCGCGCTGCCGATGGATCCGGCAGGCGAGACTGCGTCGGACCGCGACGGACTCGAGGGGCAGGGCCAGGGAACCGTCAACGTCATCGTCGGAACGACACGCGCGCTCGCGTCGGGCGCGCTGGCGAATCTGATCGCGGTCGTAGCGGAGGCGAAAACGGCGACGCTGCTCGCGGAGACGGGCTTTCCCGGCACCACGACGGACGCGATCATCGTCGGCCACGACCCGTCGGGGACGACGGCGGACTTCTCGGGGAGCGGTACCGAGGTCGGGTCGGCGGCGCGCGCCTGCGTTCGAGACGCCCTCCGGACGTCGCTGCGCGCCCACTACGCGGACGGCGACGTGGCGCTTCCCGAGTCAGTCGCGGACGCGACCTACGGCGTGTCGACGGACGAACGCGCCGAGGTGTTTCGGCCGCGGTCCACGGACGAGGCCCCGGAACCCGAGGGTTAAACCGCCGCGCGTCCAACCGTTCTCCGATGGTCGAGGACGACGATCCGTCGGCGATCCGCTCGATCGCACTCTCCCCCGACGACGCAGTCAACGCCTACGCCTACAGTCAGGAAAACCCCGGTGAGGCCGTCCTCCGGATGACACCGCCGTTCCACGGCCGAATGCGTGCCCGTATCCACGTCTACCGCGTCGACGACACCGAACTGACCGGTGCGGTCCACCTCGCGCCCGCCGACGTCATCGCGGACGACGTCGTCGCCGACTACCCCGACCTCGAGTCGGCGTTCGCGGACGCGGACGCCGACGCGGGCGCGAACTCGGACGAGGCCGATCGAATTCGCGAACGCCACGCCGAAGCGGTCGCGGACTGGCAGGAGCGGGCTCGAGAAGCGATCGTCGACGCGGTCACGCTCGAGACCGACGACGGCCCGCACCGCGTCGAGGTCAAGACCCTCGGCTGAACCGGGTGGCTCGGCGCGACACCCGCACACCCAGTCCAGCGGATCGAGGCCGCTCCGTCCCGTACTTTCACTTTCACTCCGGACGGGTCGGTTTGACGTACTGTCGGTCTAATTGAAACGTATGTCACTGATCGTGGAAGCGACCGACGAACGCGCCGATCGCAGCGAAGGGAGTAATCGATTCGAATCCACCGCGTCCGTCGACCGCCTGCCCGAAGGCCGAGAGCGGATCGACGTCACCGACGTGCACGCGGCGGGGCTCGAAGAGTTCGTCCAGTCGAACGTCGAGACCGACGCCGTCTCGCTCGAACACCGCGGCGGCCGGACGTACCTGTTGCTCGAGGAGTGAGAGACGGCCGTCAGATCGAGATGCACGGCGGATACCGCCGACCGTGGCCGGGGCGAGGGTTCGTCACGCCGGCTCCCGTTCTCCGGGCGACTCAGAGTCGCTGCAGTCGCACTTCGTCGTCCGAAATCGACTCGACGTTGTTCTCGTCGAGTCGATAGGTCTCCTCGTCGCTGTCACCCCAGCCGAGTTTCGATTTGATGGTATCGGTTATGCCGGGGTCGGGGTCGACGTGGACGGTTCCCGCCGAGACCTCCTGTACGATGCCGATCTGCTCGCCGTTGTCGTTGACCACACGTTTGCCTTCGTCGTCGTCGGTGAAGTTGACGCACATACCTTCGAGTCCGGCGAGCAGGCGGATATAAGCGAGACCTGCACTCTCTCGCAACCCGCGACTGGTCGGGACGATCGCTCTCGAATCCGCCACAATAGGAGCCGTATCCGCGGTCAGAGCCGCTGGATCCTGACCGCGTCGTCGGTGATCGACTCGACGTACTCCTGGTCGAGCTGGTACGTCTTTGCCTCGGTAGCGCGCCAGCCGAGCCTGGATTTGATGCTGTCGGACATGTCGGGACCGGGTTCGACGTGTGCGGTACGCACGTCGACCTCGCGAACGGTTCCGATCCGTTCGCCGTCGGCGGTAACAACGGGCTTTCCCTCGTCGTCCGTCGTGAAATCGGGAGACATCGTCTCACTCGTCGGCCGGGAGCCGGGTAGGGACGGCCCCTTCATGTGCGCGGGAATCGCTCGTCGGGGCAAAGTGAGGGCCGTTTCGATCCCCGCAACCGTGATCCGTCCGAAATCAAACCGGTACGCCTAATCCGCCACGACAGAGAGCGCCGATAATGAAACTCGCGCGAATCGCGACGGACGACGGCCCGGTCGCCGGGCGGTACGAAGACGGCATCGTACACACCGACGACGGCGTCTACGAGATCGATACCGACACCGCCTTCCTCCCGCCGTGTACCCCCTCGGCGCTGTACTGTATCGGACGAAACTTCGCGGCGACCATCGACCAGATGGAGTACGAACGGCCCGACGAACCCGACTTCTTCATCAAGCCGCCCGCGTCGCTCGTCGGTCACGGCGACCCGATCCCCTACCCCGGATTCAGCGACGAAGTGACCTACGCCGGCGAACTCGCGGCCGTCATCGACGAGCCCTGTCGGAACCTCTCGGAAGACGAGGTCTCCGAGGTCGTTCGCGGCTACACGATCCTGAACGACGTGGACGCCCTCGATCAGGGCGAGCGCACGCCCCGGAAGGCGTTCGACGCCTCCGGCCCGCTCGGCCCGTGGATCGAGACCGCCGTCGACCCGACCGGGATCGACATGTACACCGACGTGGCCGGCGAACGCCGCCAGGAGGCCAACACCGAACTGATGCTGTTCGATCCGGACGAGATCATTTCGTATCTCTCCCGCCGCGTCACCTTCCGCCCCGGCGACGTGGTCTCCTTCGGCAGCCCCGCCAACCCCGGCCTCGTCGAACCCGGCGACACCGTCGAGATCACCTACGAGGGCGTTGGTACCCTCCGAAACACCGTCGTCGACTCGAGCGAACGGGAGAGTCTCCCGCTCGAGGGTGACACCGTTCGCGCGTAGGTTCGCCCGCTGCCCGGCAACCGGTCACAATGCGGTCGTCCAGCAGGAGGTATCTCGAACGGGAAAGCATATACCGGGACGACCGACAGCACCAGTTGGAATGAACGGGAATCGGACCGTCAGTGATATTCTCGAGCGAGTACGGGAGTCGCGTCGCCGCAAGCGGTGTCCGAACTGCAGCGCCGTCGTGTCCGTCCGCGGATTCAGAGGCGAGTACCGCTGGGAGTGTGTCGACTGCGATGCGCTCGGCATCGGATACACGTCCCGTTCGGCCGCCTTGCAGGGGATCCAGCAACGACGCGGATGATTCGTCGGTAGAAGAGTCCCGTCGGCAGCGGATACACGTCCTCCCGGTCACGGAAAACCGGGCTACCGTCGGGCGGTCAGCGGTTCAGGACCGACCTCGAGAGCCGATGTGACGACGACTGGCTGCGTCGTTCGAGGGATCCAGCGTCGGAACGGAGACGACCTCGAAGCGGCCCGAGCGGCCAGCGGCTTCCGGTCTCCGTGAGTGAGCCAGTCACGACATGTGGAACTGACACACACCGGTCGTACGTCCGTTCCGTCAACGCGTTTGATGGTCATGAAGGTCGTGCAGTACGGTGTGGGTTTATACGCGCGTCAGTGGGACGGCAACGCGGGTTATGCCTCTCGAAAACCTGGCCCGAAGCGACGTAGTAACGGCACACGAAGACGAATCCGTTCAGGAACTCGCGACACGCATGGACGAGTCCCGAGTCGGTAGCGTCGTGATCACGGACGGCAACGAACCGATCGGGATCGTCACTGACCGCGACCTCGCGGTACGCGTGATCGGCGACGAGATGGACCCGACAGAAGCGACGGCCGGCGACGTCATGTCCGGCGATCTGGCGACGATCAAAGAAACCGACGGGTTCTATCAGGCGACCGAGTTGATGAGCGACCACGGCGTCCGCCGACTCCCGGTCTGTAACGACGACAACGAACTGGTCGGAATTATCACGTCCGACGACCTCAACGAACTCCTCGCGGACGAGCATATGCAGTTCTCTGACGTGATCCGATCGCAGAGACCCGAGTACTGACCGTCTCGTGGATATTCGTGGCGCGTTCGCCGCCGTCAGTCCACGATTTTCGTCGCCGACTGGTGAGATCGACCGCCGCTCCGGCTACTGGTCGACCCGGACAGATCGGCTACGTCGGGTAGAAAGGCACTTCACAGTGACCGCCCACCCACGACACGTGAGCGCTGACGCCCCGCAACGCGTCGAGGTCTACCCCGACCGCGAGGTCGTCGTCGAGTTCGATCCAGATCTCACCTTCGAGTGCGTCGACGACTGTACGTGGTGTTGCCACCACGGCGTGCTCCTCTACGACAGGGACCTCCTCGAGTTAGCCCAGCGGGCGAACCTCGCCGAGACGACGACGGAGTTCCGCGGCGAGAAGTTCGTCACGCGCGAGGCGAAGGATCGCAACGACCACGTCGCCGAGGACGGCTCCGCCTGCGCCTTCCTCCGGGACGACGGCCTCTGTTCGCTGCACCTCGAGGAGGACTGGAAACCCACCCGGTGTTCGGTCTTCCCGCTGGGGGTCCGGCTCGAGGACGGCGACCTCCACGTCGACATTCGGGATTCGGCCCACGATCACTGCGAGGGGTTGAACGTTAGCGAGCGGCGCGTGATCGACAACCTCGATGCCTTCCTCCCGGAGCTCCTGTGGGAACTCGAGAACCCCGATTCGGATCGCGAACTGTAGGTGCGTCGCGAGCGGTCAGTACAGAAGATTCTTGAGAAAATAGCACCGCGCAGCGGTATGGCCAGTACAGCTGTTGTCATGCGCGTCCTGACGGTGGAACCTCGGAAGAGGGACGATAACTCATGACCGACGACGTCGAGTTCGACGCGGGTCGCCGGAGTGTCCTCGGCGCACTCGCCGGTATCGGTGGAGCCGCGCTGGCAGGCTGTTCGGCGTTCAAACGTGAGAGCGACGGCCAGACGAGCAGTCTGGACGGCGAAGCCGCTCGAGAGTTGGCGACGGAGTTCGCCCCGACGTTGTACTTCGATGCCAACGAACCGTGGTTTCCAACGGACCCACGGCCCTACGCCAGCGAACGCGACGGCGAGACCGTCGTCAACGGATTCGATGCTGTCGACGGGTACCACGACCGATACAGCGACGGAGACCCGCCGGATCCGACGGTGTTCTACAACGCCGTCGCGTACGAAGACTCGCCACTCGCCGTGGTCCAGTTCTGGTTCTATTCGGTGTTCGACCAGTTCACGACCAACTTCCACTGGCACGACTGGGAAGTGCTGCACGTCTTCGTCGACACGGAGACTGACGAGCCGCAACTGTACGTCGCCAGTTCTCACTCCCGGACGGTACCGAACAACGAGTTCCTGGATCCGGATCCGGCGATGGTGCCGCGCATCCTCTCGGAACTCGGTTCACACTCGAGTACGCTCTCGGTCAACGACGTCCCCGATCGCTTCCAGCGGGTCGCCATCGAAGATATGCTGGCAGACATCACGAACACGGCGCTCGAGGGCGTCGAAGACCTCGCGGACCTCGAGTTACCGCTCGCGTACGGACTGCCGCGAGACGAGGGGTCACGGCTTCCCTACCTCGTCCCGGAGTACGAGGGGGTCCCGATATACGAGCACGAACGCTTGCCGTCAGTCACTCGCGAGTCGCTGATCGGCGACGACCTGACGGTCCGATCGTACGACACGCTGACATCGCCGCCGACGGATCTGCCGATGCGCGAGACGGGGCTCGTCTTCCGACACCGCGACCGGGAGGCCGACGCCGACGTCGAGTACGACCTCGTACCGAGCAGCGAGATCGAACATATCGCGGCCTTCACTGGACCGCAGTTGAGCTTCGAGTTCACCGTCCCCGACGTGGTCGAGGACGCCATCGCCGGTCATATCACGACGACAGGGACGCCGTGGTCCCAGCCACGCTACGGTAATCCGGCGGCTGACATCTCCGTTCCCAACCACCGGACGGCACTGGCCGACCGCTACGACGCCATCGGCGAGGCGGCACCGATAAACAGCGTGATCGCCCGCGTGACGGAGGCGGTCACGACCGACGACGCGCCGGAGAACGAGGGGCTGACCACGACGGAGACGGCCGTCGAGTCGGTCGTTCTGCTGGAGAGCGATCCCGAGGCCGTCCCGACGTTCGGTGGCATCGCGGTCGTGCAGGACGTTTCGGCCGGCGATCATCGGCTGACAGTCAACGGTGCGGGCCGCGCGCCACACAGCGAACGCGTCGCTGTTTCAGACGACGGAAAACCGACGGCAGCCGGCGTCAGCGGCGAGATTCCGCTGGTCGCCCGTGATCGCGCGACGAAGCTAGAAATCGGCGGCGAGAAGACTGCGACCGATCTCTCGACAGTGGCCGTCGAAGACGATTTCGCCGGTCGGCTGTACGAGTCGTCGGTAGACGGAAACGACGCCATCTACGTCCACACCGGCGGGGCCTATACGACGGAGGTTCGAGACAGCGACGACGCCATCGGCGCCTACCGGATCAACCCGACTCCCGGAAGCGAGTCGACGGTCCGCATCGAGCGCCCAGAGACGGGCAAAGCACAGCTCGCGACGTTCGTAGCGGATATCGCCGACGAGACGCGAGAAGAGATCGCGGCGCTGAGCAGTGACGGTGGTTCGTCGAGCGCCGTCGAGGGACTCGAGCGTGCCCTCGCAGCCGTCGTCGAGGCCGCACGAAAAGCCGCCGAGCGCGCACGCGACAGTGAGCGAGGCACCGCTGACAAGCAGCTTACCACTGTTGCTGAGCGCCTCCAGCGGGTAGAGCAGCGTCTCACCGAGGCGAGTGGTGACTTGCCCGAGCCCCTCTCGAACGCGTCGCAAAACCGGATGGAGCAAGCCGATCGACGCACGAAACAGGCCCGGAACGCCGAAAAACACTCCGCTGACAATTGAACGACCTCTGTACGAGTCACGGTACCGTGCATCTCCAATGGTTTAAACGTCTGGCGCACGTAGTCTAACTGTGACAGAAGACTCCGGGCGACGGAACCTCCGTATGCCCAACAGCGATGAAGTATTCGCCGTCGTAACCGAACACCTCGGTGGCAACCACGTTCGCCTCCGTTGTGAGGACGGCGAGGAGCGACTCGGCCGCATCCCGGGACGCATGAAATACCGTACCTGGATCGAACAAGACGACATCGTCGTCGCCGAACCCTGGGACTGGCAGGACGAGAAGGCCACTATCGAGTGGCGCTACACTGGTCAGGACGCCGACCAGCTCCGCCGCGAAGGCCACATCGATTGATTGCTTCGGTTTCGGCCTGAGACACGCATTTCTCTCGACGGAAACATGGCTCGATAGCACGAGCGCTGTACGAACACCCGCTCGAGCTACCGCAGCGCGAGGAGGAGTCCGAAAAGGAGGCGCGCTAACAGAAGTACACCCAGTAGGTGTGGCCTTCCGAGCACGTGACCGTCGTGTGTTCGCCGAACGCCGCGATTGATCGCCGCACTTTCACGTCCGTCCCTGAGCCGGGGAGCGAGACTGTCGCGCTCTCACTGCAGTAGGGACAGGAGACCGCACTCGTGGCTACGTCTTGCATTCTCGATCACCGTGATAGGGTACGTCACGGGGAACGATAACGCTAGTACTGATTCGACCGGAACGTTCTCTCACGACGAAAAACGGCCGACAGGAACTGCGAGCGGCCGTTACTCCCGACGGGCGGTACGCGCGTCGACGCGCATCTCGACGTAGCGCCGTGCCCACGTCCGGGCGTGCGTTCGGAGCGACTCACGTACAGCCGCGATGAGTCCGTCCGTCGGGGCGTGATCGATTGCATCGCTGTCGTCTACTGCGGACTGCTCACCCGGTTTCCGGGGCCCCTCTGGAAAACTCATGATAGGCTGTAGCACGGGGGACGTGATAAACGTTGATGATACTCCGAGTACGTGGGACGTCGGCGGGCCGACCCGGCAGTTGCCGGGCGTTGCCCACCTCAATCCCTGTATGAACGGTTACCAAGGCGACAACAGACGGAAATACTCTTATTTCGCAACTCATAACGCTGGGCTCACGGCTCAATGACCGCTTCGTCATCGTCCACCAGCGTCCAGAAAGCCTTCCTCAAGTACCAGCACGTCTTCGTGTTCCTCGCACCGTTGGCGTTCGTGGTCGGCGTCTACTTTTTCGCACCGACGGAGTCCGCCAATCCGGGCACCGGTTACTGGCTCGAGTACTGGTGGTTGTTCATCGCGTTTCTCATCGGAGCGACCATCGTCAACACCGTCGGGATCAGTGGCTCGGCACTGTTCGTTCCCTTCCTCATCTTCGTGTTCCCGCTGTTCGCGTATCCGCTCGAACCCAACACGCTAGTGAAAATCGGGCTCATCAGCGAGTCGTTCGGCCTCTCGAGTTCCGCGCTCGCCTTTATCCAGTACGGACTGGTCGACCGCCGGCTCGCGACGACGCTGGTTCTGGGCGGCGTCCCGTTCGTCGTCGCCGGTGCACTGCTGTCGTTCGTTATCCCGGAACCGCTGTTCCACGCGCTACTTGGCATCGCGCTCCTCGCGGCGTCGTTTCTCCTGTTCCGGGCGAACCTCGGCCACGAGGAACCCGGCGGTGGATCCGGCGGTACCGGCGATAAAACGGTGTCGGCAGACGGCGGCGAACTCCCCGACGACGCGAATAAACTCGGCCCTGCGGGGGTCGAACGGGACGACAGCGGTACCATCACTCGGGTCGATCGCGAGGGGAACGACTACAGGTACTCTCTGGGCGGCTACGTAGAGCGGTTCGCCAACTACAGCGTCGGCGGCGTCTTTCAGGGGCTGGCCGGCTTCGGTATCGGCGAACTCGGCATCATCTCGATGCTTCGGACCGAGGTCCCCGTCCGCGTCGCGATCGGCACCAACCACATCGTCGTCGCGACGACGGCCGTGCTGGCCTCGCTGGTCCACGTCTTCGGCGGCGGGCTGGTCCCGGGTGGCCACAGCATGAACCTCGCATCGACGCCGTGGAACATGGTCATCTGGACGGTCCCCGCGACGACGCTCGGCGGGCAGATCGCACCGTACGTCTCCGCCGCGCTGGACACCGGGACGATCAAGAAAGGCGTCGGCGGCCTGTTCGCGATTATCGCCGTCGCGCTGTTCCTGATGGCCGTCGGCGGCTTCTGAAGAGCACGGAAAGACGTCGGTCAGCTATCCGGTCGCCCATCATTCGAGCGAAGGGTCTCGATTCCCTACATAGGTATGAACCACGTTTAACACCGGTCGGATACTCACGTTCGAGTATGGAATCGCTGGCCGATGAGTCGGTCGTCGTGATCGGTGGCGGAATCGGGGGGCTCTCGACGGCCTGTTATCTCGCTGACGCGGGTGCCGACGTGCGCGTCATCGAGAAGAACGAACAGGTCGGTGGACGAGCGAGTCGGCTCGAGCGAGACGGGTTCCGGTTCGACATGGGGCCCTCGTGGTACCTGATGCCCGACGTCTTCGAGCGCTTCTTCGCCGATTTCGACCGGACGCCGAGCGACTACTACGAGCTGACCCATCTCGATCCGCACTACCGAATTTTCTTCAAAGACGGTGACCTGGTCGACGTCACGCCCGACCTCGAGCGCACGAAAGCCGTCTTCGAGGAGTACGAGCGCGGCGCGGGCGACGCGCTCGAGCGCTACCTCGAGAAGTCGAAGGAGAACTACGAGGTGGGGATGAAACACTTCGTCTACGAAGACCGCGAGCGCTTGCGAGACTACATCGATCTCGACGTGGCCCGCCAGGCCCGCGGCCTCTCACTGCTGGGGTCGATGCAGGGCCACGTCGAGGGCTACTTCGACCACCCGAAGCTCCAGCAGATCATGCAGTACACGCTGGTGTTTCTGGGCGGATCACCGACGAACACGCCGGCCCTCTATAATCTGATGAGCCACGTCGATTTCAACCTCGGCGTCTGGTATCCCGAGGGCGGCATCGGCGCGGTCATCGACGCGGTCACCGAACTGGGGCGGGAACTCGGCGTCGAGTACGACACCGAGCGACCGGCGACGGAGATCAAGGGCCGCACGGGCGGGTTCGAAGTCGAGACCGCAAGCGGCCCGGTGCGTGCGGATCTGGTCGTGAGCAACGCCGATTACGCACACACCGAGCAGGAACTGCTCACGCCCGAGCGGCGCGGCTACGACGCCGACTACTGGGACGAGCGGACCTACGCCCCCTCCGCGTTCCTGCTCTACCTCGGCGTCGAGGGCGACGTGGACGAACTCGCCCACCACACGCTCGTCCTGCCGACCGACTGGAACGAACACTTCGAGCAGATCTTCGACGACCCGCAGTGGCCCGACGATCCCGCCTACTACATCTGCGTCCCCTCCGACACCGACGACACCGTCGCGCCCGACGGCCACAGCGCCCTGTTCGTCCTCGTCCCGATCGCGCCCGGCCTCGAGGACACGCCCGAAACCCGCGACCAGTACCGCGATCTGATTCTCGCGGACATCGCCGCGAACACGGGAACCGACCTCCGGGACCGGATCGTCCTCGAGGAACGGTTCTCGGTCGACGACTTCGCCAGCAGATACAACAGCTACGGCGGGACGGCGCTGGGGCTGGCCCACACCCTCCGACAGACCTCGCTGTTCCGGCCGCCCCACCGCTCGAAGGAAGTCGACGGACTCTACTTCGTGGGTGGCGATACCACACCCGGGATCGGGATGCCGATGTGTCTCATCAGCGGCAAGGTGACGTCCGAAAAGGTGCTCGAAGATCACGGATGAACGACCCGAACGACCGCGACGCGCGCTCGAGGCGTCGATGACGGGGGGCTCGAGCTCGAGGGCCGCGACCGACACCGCAGTCGGGGAGCAACTGTCGTACCTGTTGACGCTCTCGCGGCCGCGCTTCTGGCTGTATCTGGCGGGGCCCGTCCTCGTCGGCGTCGCCTACGCCGCAGCGTCGACCGCCGAACTGGTCACACCGGCAACGGTCGCGCTGTTCGCGTACTTCCTCGTCCCGGCGAACGTCTTCCTCTACGGGATCAACGACATCTACGACCGGGAGATCGACGCGGAAAACCCGAAGAAAGACGATCGGGAGGCGCGCTACCGCGGCCAGCGATACGTTCCGGCGGCCGTCGGGCTCTCTGCGGCCCTCTCGCTGCTGTTTGCCCCCCTGCTTTCGACGGCCGCCCTGCCCTGGCTCGCCGCGTTCCTCGTCCTCGGGGCGGCCTACAGCGCCCCGCCGGCCAGGTTCAAGACGACGCCCGTCCTCGACTCCGTCTCGAACGGGCTCTACGTGACGCCGGGGATCGCCGCCTACGCCGCCGTCGCCACCGCGCAGCCGCCGCTCCTCGCGATCACTGGCGGTTGGCTGTGGGCCATGGGGATGCACACCTTCTCGGCGGTCCCCGACATCGAACCCGACCGCGAGGCGGGGATCCGGACCACCGCGACGGTACTGGGCGAGGGCCGCACCTACGCCTACTGCGGCGCGTGCTGGCTCGCGAGCGCCGTCGCCTTCGGCGCCCTCGACCTCCGGCTGGGCGCGCTCATGCTCGCCTACCCCGCGCTCGTCGCCGCGATCGCGGTCGCCGACGTCGCCGTCGACCGCGCCTACTGGTGGTTCCCCGCGATCAACACCGTCGTCGGCGCGCTCCTGACGATGGGCGGACTCTGGAGGCTGATGCATGGCTAACGACGAACCGACCGGATCGGCCTCGAGCCCGCACGCGAGTCCCAGTCCCGACGCCGTCGTCGAGAATAGGCGAGCCGTGGTCCAGCGCCGGCTCGAGCAACTCGTCCGCGAGAACCGCTTCACGATCGCTGTGGTCTTCCCGGTCGTCGGCGCGGTGTCGCTGCTCGCGAGCGCGGAGGGGCTGCTCCCGCCGCCGCTTTCGTACAACCCGCTGTTGCTCCTGTTCGGGACGCTGGTGATGCGGTCGCCGCTGATCGTCGCACTGCTTCCCGAGATCGACCGACGGGCGCTCGTCCCGCTGGCCCTCCTGACGGCGTACACCTACGCGATCGAGTTCGTCGGCGTTCGGACCGGCTGGCCGTACGGTCAGTTCGAGTACGGCATCGAACTGGGGCCGATGCTTGGCGAGGAGGTGCCGCTGGCGCTACCGCTGTTTTTCGTCCCGCTGGTGCTGAACGCCTACCTGCTCTCGCTGCTGGTACTGGGTGAGCACGCCACGCGCGCTCTGCCCCGGCTCCTCGCCGCGATCGGCGCCGTTCTCGCGATCGACCTGGTCCTCGACCCGGGGGCCGTCGCGATCGGCTTCTGGTCGTACGTCCCGCCGGGCGGCTACTACGGCGTCCCGCTCTCGAACTACCGGGGCTGGCTGCTTTCGGGGGCCGTGGCCGTCGTCCTCGTCGATCTCGCGTTCGATCGCGCGGCCGTCCTCGAGCGCGTCCGGGCCTGCGAGTTCGCGCTGGACGATCTGGTGAGTTTCGTCCTGCTCTGGGGAACGATCAACGTCCTCTACGAGCAGTGGCTGGCAGCTGCGGTGGCCGGCCTGTTCTGTCTCGCCCTCCTCCGAACCGGTCGGTACGATCTCGCGATGATCGAGGCGGCGCTGCCGGGGCGTCACCGCGAGCGATAGCCGGCAGCGACCGCGACTCGGCCTGCCCGGTGTCGGGACCCAAAAACGGGTCGAGGCTGCCGGCACGCTCCTTTTGACCACGAGAGTCCCATCGGTCGGTATGGCAACGCGAGAGCCCGTCGAGTGTCCGGTCTGTCGGGAGCCGACGGCCCAGGGGCAACAGCTCGAGGACCACCTGCTCGAGAGCCACTCGAAGCCCGAGTTGGCGTCGTTCGTCGCAGCCGAAACCACCGTCCCGGCAACCGGCGACCCCGCCGACTGACGGCCTGCGATCGCGCGCTCAGACGAACAGACTCGAGATGACGTCGCCGAACAGGAGCAAGAGCACGACGGCGGCGACCGTCACCGCGAGCCAGACGCCGAGTCCGATCGCAGTCGTTCGCGCCATCGATCGTTCCTTCTCGATGACCTCCGCGTTCGTGTTCGTAGACATAGCTGTTCGTTCGACTGCCGGGACAACAAACGGAAATCCATCATATCGAGGGGTTTGATATGCGCCGTCGAGCTACCGGGTCGGCACGCCGTCGCCGTGCTCGGGACCGCGCCGATCCGGTTCGGCCGTCGGCACCGCAGACACCCGCTTGAACACGGCCTCCGGGTCGCGGTTCCAGTGCCAGTGCCAGCGCGTCTTCGCGAGACACCAGAGCTTGCGGGCCGTCGACAGGGACGGCTCGCTCGAGAGCACGTCGTACCCCTGCGCTCGGATGACGGTGTGGTGTTCCGCGTAGAGGACCGCCGCCAGCAATACCGGAAGCTGGCAGTCCTCTGGAAGGTAGCGAATACCGGCGACGCCTTCGCGGTAGAGGTCCTCGGTCCGCTGGAGTTCGCTGGCCATCACCGCACCGAACGACTCCGAGTGCTCGAGTCGTTCGATCTGTTCGGGATCGACCCCGTGGTCCCGCAGCGTCTCCTGGGGGACGTAGATCCGGTCGCGCTCGACGACGTCCTCCCGCACGTCGCGCAGGAAGTTCGTCATCTGGAACGCCTCGCCGAGTTTGACCGCGTGGGGGAGCGCGGTCTCCTCGGCGTCCGGTTCCATGATCGCCGTCATCATCACGCCGACCGACGCGGCCGAGCCGCGCATGTAGGCCTCGAGGTCTGCGTAGGTCTCGTACCGGTCGGTCTCGATGTCGGTCGCCATCGCGTCGATGAACGTGTCGACCTCCTCGTCGGTGATCCCGTGGCGCTCGCGGAGTTCCTCGAACGCCTCGAGAACGGGATCGTCGGGCGGTCGCTCGCCGAGGGCCTGTGCCCGGAGGTCCTCGAGTCGGGCCCGTTGCTCTTCGGGAGGAGCGCCGTCTGCGTCGTCGACGACTTCGTCCGCGATTCGGAAGAACGCGTAGAGGACGTGCGTGGCGTGTCGCACTCGCTCGGGGAGGAAGCGCGTCGCAAGATAGAACGTCTTCCCGGTCCGCTTCTGTATCGCCTTGCCTGCGTCGATATGTTCCTGTTTCATTGGTGTCTCGTGGGCCCCGCCTACTGGCGATCGGATGTATCTCCTACGACACGTGTATATAAAGTATCACCCCCTCACTATGTTCAGCTGAACCGATTCGGACGAATTCAGTCGAACAGTTCGTCGAGCAGCTTTCGCTGTGCGGTCCGCAGGTGCTGGTGGAACGTCGATCTGGAGATGTCCATCGACGCGGCCAGTTCCTCGCCGGAGACGTCGCGCGGCCACTCGAAGTAGTTGGCGTAGTACGCCGTCCGAAGCGCCGTGAGCTGGCGATCGGTCAGCGAGGACTCGAGTCGCGCCGTCACGTCACCCCTCGTTCGCGCCGGCTCCTCCCCTTCGTGATAGCTGACCAGTTCCACGCGGTCGTAGCGGCGCTCGAGCAGATCGTACGTCGAGCGCGCGGCGCGTCCGTCCGGCAGTTCGATCGCGAGTTCCGCGGTCCCGTCCGTCGCCGTTAGCTGCCGGATCACCGCCCCGTGCTCGCTCAGCGCCGTCACGAGGCCGTCCTCGGCGGCGACCTCGAGGATAGTCCCCTCCTCGCTCTCGGAGAGGACCGTCACGTCGCGGCCGTCGACCATCGCCTCCGCCGCCCCCTCGGGGGTGACCTCGCGATCGGCGTGGAGGAAGACGAGCGGCGTGCCGTCCCGATCGTAGGTCAGCCCGCGATAGGTTATCGACACCTCGAGTCGCCGCGATAGCGCCGTGACGAGCAGCGACGGGTCCTCGATCGTGAACTCGACGGCGACGACGCGCTCGGTGGTGAGCATCCGCTTGGTCTCGAGGGCGTTCATCGCGGTCGCAACCGTCCCGGAGAGCGACTCGAGGACGAGCAGTTCCCGCTCGTCGAACGCGTCGGATTCGTCGGCGAACACGACCAAGACGCCGTAGGTGACGTCGCCGTACGCGATGGGGAGCGCGGCGACCGACTGGAAGCGGTCTCCGGCCCCCGACGGCCACCACTGGTCGGCGTCGTCGAACGACGCCACGTCCTGGATCAGTTGCGCGTCGCCGTCCTCGACCGCCCGAACGGCGGGATGGGTCCCGTCGGTACGCAAGACGAGTTCGTCGTCCTCGAGGGGCACCTCGTCTCGGCCGGCCCACTCGCGGGGCGAGAGCCGCTGATTCGTCACGTCGACGCGACCGATCCAGGCGAGGACGTACGGATCGGTCTCGGCGAGTCGTCGGCAGACCTCGCGTTCGATCTCCCCCCGCGTCCCCGCGCCGACGGCGGCGTCGGTGACGTCGCGAACCAGCCCGTCGACGCGCTCGAGGACGTGCTCGAGCGCCCGTCGCTCCTCGCGGACCTGGTCGGCGTTTTCCGCCGCGGCGATCTCGGCGAGCTTTCGCTCGGTGATCTCGAGGTGGACGACAGAGATCAGCCGTCTGCCGTCGTCGTCGGTAAAGCGATTGGCCCGCATCATAAACCACTGTTTCTCATCGGGCGTGTGGCAGGGGTACTCCATCGCGAACGATTCCTGCTCGCCCGCGAGGACGGCTTCGATACCCGCGACCGCCTTTTCGGCGTGCTCGTCGTCACCGGTCGCGGCGGTCGCGAGATAATCGACGCCGACGTGGTCGTCGCCGGCACCGTTAGAGCCGAACTCGCGCCAGGAGCGGTTCGTCAGCAGGATTTCCCCGTCGCCGTCGATGATAGCCACGGTGATCGGGAGCGTCTCGAGGGCCGCTGCAGCGAGGTCGTGGCTGGCGTCCATCGGATCGTAAGTTCGGGTTTCAGCCCCATAACGGACCCGGATGATCGCGCCGTTCGCGGCACATGCATCCACGAGAAATCCAGATTGGCCGCCGAAATGATTGGAGATCGAGACAGTCACAGGGAGAAATTTAAGTAAATGCGCTCTCGACCCGGTGCTATGAAGCGCATCGTACTCCTCGTCGTCGCGGCGGTCTGTCTGGCGTCGCTCGCTGGTGCCGGAGCCGCCCAGTCGACCGAGGAGGTAACCGTCACCGTCCACGTCGTCGACGACGCCGGGAACGCCGTCGGCGACGCGTCGGTGACCGCATCGTGGGAAGGGGGAGAAGCGACCGGAACGACGGCCTCGAACGGCCAGACGCTCATCGACGTTCCGAAGGGCGCGGACGTTTCGGTCACCGTCGATCACGCCGACTACGTCCTGAACAACCCGGCGAGGCTCGGGACGGTAAGCGATCACACTACCCGGACCGTCGAGGTTCACGCGCCGACCGACGGCGAGATCACGGTGACCGAAGACGGCGAGCCCGTCGCGGACGCGACGGTCACGCTCACCAAGGCCGGTGACGACCGCGCGGCAGCGACGGGGACGACCGCCTCCGATGGCGTCCTCGCGGTCGAATCCGTCGAAGCCGGCGTCTACGACGTGACCGTCCGCAAATCCGGCTACTACGAACAGTCGACGACAGTCGATCTGGCGTCGACCGACAGCACGACCGTCGACGTCGAACCCGGGACTGCGGAGGTCACGTTCGCGGTCACCGACGGCATTCTCGAGCAGCCACTCGAGGTCGACGTGACGATTCTGCACGACGGCAAGCGCGACGCAACCCTCTCGACGAACGAGAAGGGCAAGCGCAGCATCGACCTGCGAGTCAACACGAAGTACACCGTCCGCATCGAGGGCGACGGCTACGGCACGCACGAGCGGCAACTGACGGTCGACGAGACCGACACGAGTCGGAGTTATCGGATCGAGCGAACGCCGGCGCTGACCCTCGAGACTGCGAACGAACGCGTCCTCCTCGATGAGACCGTCGGCGTAACCGTCACCGACGAGTACGGCGAACCCGTCGAGGGCGCGACGGTCCGCGTCGACGGCTCGAGCGCCGCGACGACGAACGCTGAGGGGACCGCGGCGGTCCCCGTCGAGACGGCGGGCGAACTCGAACTGACGGCCGAGGCCGACGGGACGACCTCGAGCCCGGTCGTCGTGGAAGGTGTGGATCCGAACGGTGAGGGCTCGAACGACGACGAGGGGAGCGACGACGAGAGCTCGAGTTCCGAAACGGCGGCCGACGACGGAATGCCCGGATTCGGATCACCGGCCGCGGTCGTCGCGATCGCCGCACTGATCGTCGGACTCGTCGTCCGCCGACACTGATCGAGGCGGCGATGGTAGTCGCGCGCTAGAATGTTTTCGAAATGATGGGTTCAACAACGCTTATATGTTCGTTTGTGGACTGCTTCCACGGAGATCAGGCGTGCTGGGTGATTGATCCACTCGACGACGAACAGAGTACCGGGTTCGGGCGGTTCGCCGAAACCTCGGCCCGCTCCAGGACAGGTACTCGACGATCGTGGCCGAACCGACGAGGAGATCTCCGATCGGAATCCGCGCGAACGGACGGGCGGTCCGACGGCGGTTCGCGTCGCGTCGGATCAGGTCGGCCGAGTCGCGTTGTCCACGCTCATCCCCTGTCAACTGCGGTCGCGGCCGATCGTCGCACACCGATCGGCCGTACGACCCGTTGGTCAACGTGACACTGTCGTCCAGTCGAACAAACGCCTATGGTATCTCGTAGCATACTCCGCGACATGGCGAGCAACACAGCTATGCATGGACAGTCGCGATGTCGCAACTGCGGCTTCGAGGCCCCCGGTGGAGGCGACGAATGGCGACGGATCGTCGTCCCGAAACTCGGCCGGATGACACAGTGTCCGAACTGTGAGAGCACGGACGTGATCACGAGCCGCTGACCGTCGGTCGGGTGCGACGCCGCCGAGCGGGCGCCGTCGGCGCGGCGACACACCGAGCGCGCAGACAGACTCTTGAGTGTCTCGCCCCTACCGGAGACCATGAGCAACGAGGCAGACCGCGCGTCGACGACCGACGACGAGTGGCGCGAGACGCTGAGCGACGAGGAGTACCGGATCCTCCGCGAGGCCGGCACCGAACCCCCGTTCAGCGGCGAGTACGTCGATCACAAGGACGACGGCACCTACGCCTGTGCCGGCTGCGGAGCCGAACTGTTCGACTCCGAGACGAAGTTCGAGTCGGGCTGTGGCTGGCCGAGCTTCTACGACGTCGACGACGCCCGCGTCGAAACTCGACTCGACACGAGCCACGGCATGCGCCGCACCGAGGTCCTGTGTGCGAACTGCGGCGGCCACCTCGGCCACGTCTTCGAGGACGGCCCCGAGCCGACCGGCAAGCGATACTGCATCAACTCCGTCGCCCTTGAGTTCGACGAGGAGTGAACGGCGGCCCGCCGCGAGTGCAGGCGTCATTCTTTTCGACACACTGCATGCACCTCTACCCATGTCCAACGAGCGACCGACAGCCGGGGAACTGCGACAGGGGATGACCGTCGAGATCGTGCAAGACGACGCGGACCCGCAGTCCGAGGACACGGAGCCGCTCATCGGCGAGATCGGGACGATCTACGGTGACGAACCCGAAGGGCCACACGTCAAATTGAAAAGCGGCGTCGTCGGCCACGTCCGATCGGTCGTAACCGACGAGTAACGTCTGTAGCCGCCAGTTCCGTCTTTCAACCATAGTCGGGCATTATTTTTTAATTTTAAGGGGAAACCCGCACTACCATCCAACTCCCAACTAGCTATCGAAGATATTCCGGAACATTCATGTCCAATGTACGGAGATGTATGAGTATGGCTCCGGAAGCGACGCCGATCGGGCAGCAGGAGGGAGCGTCGAGCGAAGTGGTGGCGGCGACCGACGAGATCGACGGCCGATCACACCTCGTCATCGCCGACATCGCTCGAGACGGCGCCTGGCTCGCCGTCCCCGAGTCGGCGGCCGTGACGGTAGCGGAGTGCCGGTAAGCCGCTCTGAGTGCGATTTTTCTCGACGAACGCTGCCCCGTCTAACAGCAGGTGTCTCGAAACACTGCGTGACGCGTCAGGTCCCATCGTCTCGAAACGCCGCGTAGATCGTTTCGGCCCGCGTCGGTCCGATTCCGTCGATCGCCGTCAGATCCCCAGTGTCCGCCTCGAGCAGGGCTTCGACGGTCGGATAGCGATCGTACAGCGTCGCGGCGAGTTCGGGACCGATTCCGTCGATACAGCCGTAGATTCGCTTGGTTGTCGGCTCGCGTCGACTCGGCACCGAACCGACTGGTAGCTGGCGGCTCGTCGGGTCCTCGGCGTGTTTCCGACCGAGTCTGATCGCGAAGTCGACCAGCTGTCGGCGGTCCGTACACGGAATGACTGGCACCCCGTGACGAGCGGTGATCGAGGCCATCGACCCCCGAATCGACGCCGGCGGGACGCCCGTCCGAAGCGACTCGAGGCCGGCGAAGTCGTCCTCGAGCAGGACGTACGAGTGGTCGTAGGCGTCGGCCATCCGCTCGACCTGGTCGGCGAGATCCGAGCCGGATCGGCCGACGGCGCTCGAGACGTAATCGCGGAGCGTCTTCCGCTCGAAGCCGATCGAATCGATCGCGACGTCACCGGTCGCCAGCCGCTCGACGGCGACCGCAGTCACGTCGGGGTGGTCCCGAACGGCCTCGACGAAGCCGGCCGGCTCCCGATCGTCCACGGTGACGGTAACGCGCATACCCTCCGTAGGGACTCGAGCGACGAACGGCTGTCGGTCAGTGGGCGTCGATCGGTGCGAGGGTTCGTTGGCCGAGGGTCCGCCAGCGGGATCGACGCGGGTATCGAGCGATGCTTTCTATCGGTAGCGGATCGTAGCGGGAACGAATGTCTTCTACACGGACGCTCGACGACGCCCGACTCCTCGTCGTCGCGCCCCCCGAGGGGGACGCCGGAACGCTGGCGAGCGCGCTCGAGGACGGAGCGCTCGCCGTGACCGCGGTGTCGACCGCGGCCGCAGCCCTCGAGTCTCTGGCGTCTCGCTCGTTCGACTGTCTGCTGACCGTTCAGTCGTTCCCGGATTCGGGGACCACCGGGCTCGACCTCCTCGAGTCTGCGCGTGAGCGCGACCCCGACCTCCCGGTCGTGCTCGCGCCGGCCGACGGCGACGAATCGCTGGCGAGCGCGGCGATAGCCGCCGGCGTGTCGGCGTACGTCCCGCTCGATGGCAGCGACGACGGTTCCATCGAAGACTGCCGAGCGGCGATCGATCGCGCGCTCTCGACGGAGCGGACGCGACGCGACCGTCGGGAACGCGCCCGCCAGTTCGACGCGATCTTCGAGGACCCGGACACGTACTCGTGGATCCTCGAGCCGAACGGGGCCGTTCGACGGGCCAACGAGTCCGCGCTCGCGGCCATCGACGCGACCGCGAGCGACGTTCGGGGCCGGCCCTTCCACGACCTCCCCTGGTGGCGGGGGATCGGCGACGGTCCCGCGCCGATCCGCGAGGCGATCGACCGGGCGGCGGGCGGCGAGATCGCACACCGGGAACTGACCCGGATCCGCGCCGACGGCGGGAGCGCGACCGAAACCGACGACATGGACGGCGATCGCACACTCGAGCTGACCGTTCGGCCGGTCCGCGACGAGGACGGCGCGGTCACCTCGCTGCTCGCGCGGGCGACGGACGTCACCGAACGCGCCCGCCTCGAGCGGGAGTTACGCGAATCCGAGGAACTTCACCGGGTAACGCTCAACAACATGACAGACACCGTCCTCATCGCCGACGACGACGGCGAGTTCACCTACGTCTGTCCGAACGTTCACTTCATCTTCGGCTACACGGACGACGAGATCCACGACATGGGGACGATCGACGAACTGCTCGGGCCGGAGCTCTTCGACCGCGACGAACTCGAGGAGGCCGGCGTGCTGACGAACATCGAGTGCACCGCGACCGACCGGGCGGGCCGCGAGCACACGCTGCTGGTCAACGTCCGCGAGGTCTCGATCCAGGGCGGGACGACCCTCTACAGCTGTCGCGACATCACGAAGCGAAAGCGACGCGAGGAGGCGCTGACGGCGCTTCACCGGACCGCCCGCCAGCTCCTGTACGCCGAGACCGACCGCGAGATCGCCGACATCGTCGTCGAAGACGCGACGGACGTGCTGGATCTGGCGGCCAGCGCGGCCTACCTGTTCGACACGGACGACAACGTGTTACGGCCCGCAGCGTCCTCGCCGGGGATGGAGCAGTTACACGGCCCCGTCCGCGACCACCGAGCGACGGTCGACAGCGTTCCCGGTCGGGTCTTCGTCGACGGCGAGAGCCGGTTCTTCGCCGACGTCCGCGACTCGCCGGCGCTCTCGAACCCCGGGACCGACCTGCGGAGCGCGGCGTACGTCCCCCTCGGAGACCACGGCGTCTTCGTCGCCGGCTCGACGGAGCCGGACGCGTTCGACGACGTCTCCCGCGAGCTGACCGACCTGCTGGCGGCGACCGCCGAAGCGGCGCTCGACCGGGTCGAACGGGAGCGGACGCTGCGCGAACGCGACCGCGAACTCGAGCAGCGGAACCGACAGCTCACCCGTCTCAACGGGATCAACGAGATCATCCGGGAGCTCGATCAGGCGCTGGTCGGGGCCGAAACCCGCGAGGAGATCGAGCGCGCCGTCTGCGAGCGGCTCACGACCGCCGACCGGTTTTCCTTCGCCTGGATCGGCCAGCCCGACGCGAGCGGCGATCGCCTCGAGTCGCGCGCCCACGGCGGGGCGAGCGAAGGACGGGAGTACCTCGATAGCGTGTCGCTCTCGCTCGCGGAGGCGAGCGAACCCGCGGTCAGGACCGCGGTCGGCCGCGAAGAGACCGTCGTTCCGAACGTCGCCGACGGACTGCGCGACGAGCCGTGGCGGTCGGCGGCGCTCGCCCGCGAGTACCAGTCCGCCGTGAGCGTCCCGCTGTCCTACGACGAGTTCGCCTACGGCGTGCTGACGGTCTACGCGGACCGGCCGGACGCGTTCGACGACATGATCTGTGCCGTCCTCGCGGAACTGGGCGAGACCATCGCCTCCGCGATCGCCGCGGTCGAGCGCAAACGTGCGCTGCTCTCGGACGCGAGCACGCGCCTCGAGTTCGAGGTCGCCGACGACGCGTTCGTCTTCTCGCGGCTCGCCCGCCGGGCCGACTGCCGGCTCTCGTTCGACGGCGGCATCCGCCACCGCGAGGACGGCGCGTCGGTGATCGCGACCGTCGAAGGGGCGTCGCCCGACGCCGTCGTCGCCGCGGCCGGGGAACTCGTCGCCGTCGAAGGGGCACAGGTCGTCAGCACCGACGAACGCGGCGACGGCGACAACGGTGACGTCAACGGCGCTGCCGGCGGGGCGGTCCTTCTCCACCTCTCGCGGCCCGTCTTCGCCCTGCAGCTCGCGGACCACGGCGTCGTCGTCCGCAGCGTCGACGCGACCCCCTCGAGCGCTCGGCTCGTCGTCGACGTCCCCCGATCCGTCGACGCGCGGGAGAGCGCCGACGTCGTCTCGAAGGTGTTCTCGTCGGTCGAGCTCAAATCGAAGCGGACCGTCGAGCGGACGACGCCGCGAGACCTCCGATCGGAACTGCGCGAGCGGCTCACCGACCGCCAGCTCGAGGTCGTCCGGTTCGCCTACTACGGCGGTTACTTCGAATCGCCGCGCGAGCAGTCCGGCGAGGCGGTCGCCGAGACGCTCGAGATTTCGCCGGCAGCGTTCTACCGACACATCCGGACCGTTCAGCGGAAACTGTTCGAGGTCGTCTTCGACGAAGTCGGTTTTCCGGCAAGCCCTGCGGGAAGGGTTGAATAGTGAACGCCGAGCAAGCGCCGGCGCTAGCTATCTGACGAATACGTTCATCCTAATATCCCTATTATTCCTAGGTGCGACGAACGCCGCGACGCAGCTTCGATCGTCGTCTCTACCATGAAAGACATCCAACTCGATCCCGAGGCCGAATCGACTTACGAGTGCTTCGACTGTGGAACCGTCGTCCGAGCGTCCGCACCGAACGCCTGCCCCGAATGCGGCGCAGAGATGCGCAATCGACACACACCGATCGAGTGAGCATGGCGTCTCATCAGCGTTCTCCGCCGGCAAGTGACGAAGCGACCGCTACGTCGACTGACCACGAGAGCGCGCTCGAGACCGCGCGCCGACAGCTCGACCGCGCCGCCGCGGGGCTCGATATCGACGACGCCGTCCTCGAGCGCCTGGAACACCCCGCGGCGGTCCACGAGGTGACGGTGCCCCTCGAGCGCGACGACGGCTCCGTCGAGGTCTTCACCGGCTACCGCGCCCAGCACGACAGCGTCCGCGGCCCCTACAAGGGCGGCCTCCGCTACCATCCCGACGTGACTCGCGACGAGTGCGTCGGGCTCTCGATGTGGATGACCTGGAAGTGCGCCGTGATGGACCTCCCCTTCGGCGGTGCGAAGGGCGGGATCGTCGTCGATCCGAAAGAGCTGAGCGCCGACGAGAAAGAGCGGCTCACGCGCCGGTTCGCACAGGAGATCCGCGACGTGATCGGCCCGAACGCGGACATCCCGGCCCCGGACATGGGAACGGACCCCCAGACGATGGCCTGGTTCATGGACGCCTACAGCATGCAAGAAGGCGAGACGATTCCCGGCGTCGTCACCGGGAAGCCGCCCGGCATCGGCGGCTCCTACGGCCGCGAGGAAGCGCCGGGACGGAGCGTCGCCATCGTCACCCGGGAGACCTGCGAGTACTACGGCTACCCGCTCTCCGAGACCACCGTCGCCGTGCAGGGCTTTGGCAGCGTCGGCGCGAACGCCGCCCGCCTGCTCGAGGAGTGGGGCGCGACCGTCGTCGCCGTCTCGGACGTCAACGGCGCGGTCTACGATCCGGACGGGATCGACGTCGGCGCGATTCCGTCCCACGACGAGGAGCCCGAAGCGGTCACCCGGTTCGCCGCCGGCATCGACGAGGACGACGGCGTCCGCCGGATCTCCAACGAGGAGCTCCTCGAGCTCGACGTCGACGTGTTGATTCCGGCGGCCGTCGGCAACGTCATCACGGCGGACAACGCCGACGCCATCGCTGCCGACATCGTCGTCGAGGGCGCGAACGGCCCGACCACGTTCGCCGCAGACGCTATCTTGGAGGAACGGGGAATCCGCGTAATCCCGGATATCCTCGCGAACGCGGGCGGCGTCACCGTCTCCTACTTCGAGTGGCTCCAGGACATCAACCGCCGCGCGTGGAGCCTCGAGCGCGTCAACGAGGAGCTCGAGTCGGAGATGGTGACGGCCTGGACCGCCCTGAGAGACGAGGTCGAACGACGGGATATCTCCTGGCGCGATGCCGCCTACGTGGTCGCGCTCGAGCGCATCGCCGACGCCCAGGAGATGCGCGGGCTCTGGCCCTGATCGGCGGTCTTCGCCGGCCCTCCTACGGTTCGCGCTGGCGGTTTTCCACCCTTCTGCGACCCACCGTCGGCGCTTACGATCCCCGATCGAGGTATTCGATCGCCTCCGCGTCGGTCACCTGCCCGAAGTCCCGGTAGTACTGGCCCACGGCGCGAAAGTTCGCCGGCGTCTGCAGGGCGATCACCGCGTCGGCCTCCCGCTCGAGGTCGTCGACGGCCCGCGGCGAGCCGACGGGGACGGCCAGCGCGACCCAGTCAGCGCCGGTCCCCTGTATCTGCCGGAGACAAGCGGTCGCAGTCGCACCGGTCGCGACCCCGTCGTCGGCGACCACGACGCGTTTCCCTCGCAGGTCCGGTAGCCCCTCGGTCTCGCGGTAACGGTCGGCCTTCTCGCGGGCGTTTTCAGCCTCCTCGGCTCGAATCTCATCGATGTAGTCGTCGGACGCGCCAACCCGGTCGATCAGGTCGTCGTTGTACCAGACGCTCCCGTCGCTGGCGACTGCACCCAGCGCGACCTCCGGATTCTTCGGTGCGCCCATCTTGCGCGCGACGACCACGTCGAGGTCGGCGTCGAGCGCGTCCGCGACCGGTCTGGCGACCGGCAGCGCACCGCGCGGGATGCCGAGGACGACATCGGCCCGCACGTCGCGGCGCTCGAGTTCCGCTGCGAGCTGCTCGCCAGCGTCGGTTCGATCGTCGAACATGGCCTTGCGGAGGAGTACGAGGGCGGAGTACTATGCGTTTACGTCGCATACGCCGGGGCCGCCCGCTGCCGTCGGATCGGCAGTCGAGGCGGCTGGCAGACCGGAACACGCCTGCCGAACGCCTACCGACGGCCGCTCGGGAAACGTAGTATGGGGCGACTCCAGGAAACGCTCTCGAACGTCGGCGAGGAGTCGGACACGGACAACGGTCGCGTCGCGATCGTCGGTGGCAGCGTCGCGTATCCGAACCAGCCCGCGCTCGTCGGTCGGGCGGCGCTACGAACCGGTTCCGATCACGTCCGGGCGTTCGTCGCCGAGCCGACCTACGAGATCGTCGCGGGTCAGTCGCCGAACCTGCTCGTCGATCGGTACGCGGGCGATCAGTTCGAGGACGGCGCGGTCGACCGAGCCCTCGAGGTGGCCGACTGGGCCGACGCGTTCGTCATCGGCCCCGGGCTCGTCGACGCCGAACCCGCGGCGGTTCGCGAAACCGTCCGCGGCGTCGACGTGCCGACGGTCGTCGACGCGCTCGCGATCGAACCCGCCCTCGAGAGCGACCTCTCGAACGCGATCCTGACGCCCAGCGATACCGAGGCCGATCCGATCAGCGAGACCTACGGCTCGCTCGAGGCGTTCTCCGAGGAGACGGGGGCGGTCGTGACGCGGACCGGCGACGTGGACGAAATCGTCGCCGGCGGCGAGCGGATCGCGAACGAGACTGGCACCTCCGCGATGACCGTCGCCGGAACCGGTGACACGCTGGCCGGCATCGTCGCCTCGCTGCTGGGGCAGGGTATGGACCGGCGCGACGCCGCCGAACTCGGCGCGTGGATCCTCGGCAAGAGCGGCGAGCTCGCGACGGCAGCGTACGGTCCGGGCGTCGTCGCGACGGACGTCATCGAACGGATTCCGGATACGATCCGCTGACTGGACCGTCCCACCCGCTCTCTCCCAGACTACCGATCCGGCTGTTCGTGAACGACGACGACCGTCATCGGCGCGCGACGAACGACGGCCTCGGAGACGCTCCCGAGCAGGACGCGGTCGACGCCGTGTCGACCGTGGCTCCCGACGACGATCTGGTCGAACCCGTTCTCGGTGGCGTAGTCGACGATCTCTCGGGCCGGCTTTCCCGATACGATCTCCGTCTCGAGCTCGCGACCCCCGTCGGCGGCCGCCTCGACGGCCTCCTCGAGGAGGTTCCGACCGCGTTCCTGCGCCTGCTCGTAGCCGGGCAGTTCTGCGTCCGAGGCGGCAAACGACGACCAGTACCCCTCCGGAAGCCGAATGACGTGCAACGCCGTGATCGCCGACTCCGGAACCTCCTCGAGCGCGTATGCAAGCGCCGCCTCGGACTGCGGCGAGCCGTCGACGGCGACTAACGTCTTCCGTGGCATGCACTCCGATACCACGGAACCGGGTTTAACGACTGTCTCACGTTCCCGTGTCAGTCCGCTTCGGGCGAACGTTCGGCCGACCTTTGGTCAGTCGCGCCGTCGCCGGAGTCGACCGCGGACGATCGGCGTCGCAGGGAAGAGGCCGAGCCGCAGCCGTTCGATCTCGAGGATGTCGAACGCGTCGTGCGCGACGAACCGCTCGACCGTCTCGCGGTTCAACTGACAGCCGGCGGCCGCGCGTTCCCAGACGGGATTCAGCCGATCCTGCGTCCGCGCCCGCCGGCCGTCGTTGCGGACGTGCTCTAGGAAGCGCAGTTCGCCGCCCGGCCCCAGGACGCGAGCGACCTCGTCGAGGGCGGCGTCGGGGTCGCCGATCGTACAGAAGACGAGACTCGAGAGCACGGCATCGAAGGCGTCGTCGGCGTACGGCAGCGACTCCGCGCGATCGTCGCGGAGGCGTACCTGCATGGACGACCGATCGGCCGTCGCCGCCGCTCGGCGAAGCATGTTCGGATCCGGCTCGATCGCGTGGTACTCGAGGTCGTCACCGCCGGCGTCGGCGACGTACGGTATCATCGCACCCGTCCCCGCACCGAGATCGAGGACGCGCCCCGAGAGGTCAGCCGCGAGGTACTCGCGGTGCGGGCCAATCAGGAACCGATCCGGCATGAAGCGGTCGTAGAGCGCCGCAAACACCGGGTGGTCGATCCGCCGCTCCCCCATCGTGCGCCGCAGCGTACAGTCTGCCATGGCGTTCTCGGTCCAACCGACGACGACCGGACTGATACTCGTTTTCCACGGACGGTGGCGTCCGTGGGCCGCAGTGCGTCAATCGCGGTATTCTTCCACCTCTACGACTCGTTTCGTCTCTTCGTGCGTGAGATCGCATGCAGTGACCGCACCAGTCACTCGACGGTCAGACGCCAGCGGAGGTGCTAAACTAAACGGTGCCCGCTCCACAAAACTCAAATCGATCCAGTCGCTACACCCGCTGAGACGGTCGATTTTTGGCATAGGCACCACAAAATCGTGCCGCCTCACTTTTCACGCTTAACGGAACAGCGCCACCGGAGGAATCCCACCCCTTTAGGGGAGGGAGGATGTCAAACGCGTATGACCGACGACAGACTGCGCATGACCCCCGGCCCGACCGAGGTCCCGGCGGCCGTCCGCCAGCGGATGGCCGAACCGACGCCGAACCCGGACGTCGAACCCGAGTTTTTCGAGTTCTACCGCGACCTGACCGCGAAACTCGAGTCGATCTACGGCGACGACGACATCGTGATCCTCGGCGGCGAGGGGATTCTCGGCCTCGAGGCCGCCGTCGCGTCGCTGGTCGAACCCGGCGATCGGGTGCTCTGCGTCGCGAACGGGCTCTACGGGGAGGGGTTCTCCGACTTCGTCGAGATGGCCGGCGGCGAGGCAGTGGTCTGTGATACGCCGTGGCGCGACTCGCTCGACCCCGAGACGATCGAGTCCCATCTCGCGAACGGCGAGTTCGACGTCGCGACGATGGTCCACTGCGAGACGCCGACCGGCGTGTTGAACGACCTCGAGCCGGTGCTCGAACTGTGCGACGACCACGACGTGCTCACCATCGTCGATGCGGTTTCCTCGCTCGGCGGGGCGCCGGTGCCGACCGAGCGGATCGATATCTGCCTCGGGGCCTCCCAGAAGTGTTTCAGCGCGCCGCCGGGACTGACCGTCTGCTCGGTTAGCGACCGGGCCTGGGAGCAGATCGAATCGTTCGAAACGCCGTCGCTGTACACCGACCTCGAGCCGTGGCGCGACGCCGCCGACGAGGAGTGGTTCCCCTACACGCACCTCTCGACGAACCTCTACGGACTCGACGCGGCGATCGACCTGCTGCTCGAGGAGGGTCTCGAGGCCGTCTTCGCGCGCCACGAGGAAGCCGCGGCGCGCTGCCGCGATCGGGCGGCCGACCTCCGAGTGGCGCTCTATCCCGACGGCGCGACCGCCTCGCCGACGGTGACCGCGCTCGAGGTCGAGAGGAGCGCCACGGAACTCCAGCGCGAACTGGCCGAGGAGCACGATATCGTTCTCGCGACCGGGCTCGGCGACCTCGAGGACGACGTGCTCCGGGTCGGCCACATGGGCCACAACGCGCGCGTCGACCGCGTCGAGCGAACGATGGACGCGTTAGAGGGCGTTCTCGAGTAATTCGAGGTCGTCGATCGGTATTTCACCGACTGCCGGGGCGTATTCACTTCGTCGTGATACGACGACACCGTCCGCTGGGACGTCTCCGGAGGCCGGTTCCGAGACTGGGACTGTCTACACCCTGTCAAACTAGCCTACCGGAACCGTAATAGGATATTACCGATTGGAACGGTATTTCAACTTAACTCAGTATTCCACAGACATGTTGCGTTAAAAAATGCGTCCGGTCAACACAAAAATTATAAATAACAATTAAGGTTTACGCTCACCCTTGGTCCGTGTGGGGTTACCATGACACAGGTCATATGGATCATCGCGGCAGTACTGGTCACGTTTACCGCTGGCTACGTGGGGTATTCGAGATACCTGACGCAGTTCGTCGAACTCGACGAAGAGGCGGAGACGCCGGCACATAAGTACGAGGACGGACAGGAGTACGTACCATCGAAGAAACCGGTGTTGTTGGGCCACCACTACTCGAGCATCGCGGGTGGTGCGCCCATCGTCGGCCCGATCACGGCCGGGGCGATCTGGGGCTGGGTACCGGCCCTGTTGTGGATCGCCATCGGGAACCCGCTGATGGGCGCCGTCCACGACTTCGTCTCGCTGTCGGGCAGTCTCCGCCACGAGGGGAAGTCGATCGGCTACATCATCGGCGAGTACGTCGGTGAGAGCGGGAAGAACATGTTGCTGTGGTTCGCGTTCCTGACGATCATCCTCGTCGTGGCGGTGTTCGCGCTCGTCGTGGGGATCGTCTTCAACGCGTATCCGCAGGTGGTGACGGCGTCGTTCATCTACATCGCGCTGGCGCTGGCGTTCGGCGTCTACCTGTACCAGTTCAACGGCCCGTTCGTCCCCGGGACGATCGTCTTCGTCGCGGGCGTGTTCGCCGCCGTCTGGGTCGGGATTCAGTTCCCGGTCGCGCTGTTCGCCGGTGATTATCCGGCCGGAACGATCGTCCTGCTCGGCGGCGACGGTAGCTGGGTGCCCGGCGCAGGTGCGCTGGGCGGAAACATCGCGGGCTGGATTCCGATCGTGATGGTCTACGCTGGAATTGCGAGCGCACTTCCGGTGTGGGTGTTGCTCCAGCCGCGCGATTATCTGTCGTCGTTCCTGCTGTACGCGGGCGTCGGCGGGGCGATCGTCGCCATCATCGTTGGCACGCTTCTCGGAACGTCGTCCGAGCCGCTCGTCATCGACAGCTCGATCGGTGCGTTCGAAGGCTTCTGGGGCGTCGAGGCGGCCGGCTACGCGCCGCTGTTCCCGCTGCTGTTCATCACCATCGCTTGCGGAACGATCAGCGGATTCCACTCGCTGGTCTCCTCCGGGACGACCGCGAAACAGCTCGATAACGAGACCGACGCCCGCCTGATCGGCTACGGCGGCATGCTCGGCGAAGGGCTGCTCGCCGCAGTCGCCCTCTCGACACTCGCGGTGTGGGGCTTCACCGATGCCGGCGGCATCGGTCAGGCGCTTCCGAACTTCGCGTCCGGCGGCGGGCTCATTCTCACGAGCCTCGGTATTCCAGAGACGGTCGGCGCCGTGTTCATGGCGCTCGTCCTCGTGAGCTTCCTGCTCACGTCGACCGACACGGCCGTTCGACTCGGCCGGTACATGATGGAGGAGATCGTCGGTACGCCCGCAGGGCGGACCGATACGGGGCTGAACGCCGATCCCGCGTCGATCGCACGCGGACGGTACACGAACCCGCTCGTGCAGATCATCCCGGCGTACCTGCTCGTCGTCTCCGGCCAGTGGGTCGTCCTCTGGCAGCTGTTCGGCGGCGCGAACCAGCTGCTCGCCGCGCTCGCCTTGCTGACCGCGACCGTCTGGCTGGCCAACTGGGACGACAACAAGCAGCTCATCTCGACCGGCGTTCCGATGGCGATCATGGTCACGATCACCGTCCTCGGGCTGCTGATCCTGGTGTTCTACGAGAACCTCTACCTGAACCTGCTTCAGGGCGGGGCGGGGTCCCTCGAGGGCCAGCTCTCGGCGGGCGTCCAGATGATCCTCGGGCTCGTCCTCATCGGCCTGGCACTCGCGCTCGTCAGGCTCGGGTACCGGAACATCAGTCGTGTCCGTCGTGAACCCAGCACACCTGCGGCCGAACCGGGCGACGACTGACACACCGCGTCGCGTATTTTTATCGGCCGAACTACGACGGTTAGGGCCGGCTATCGCCAGAAGCGCTTCGCGAGCCGCGAAAAGAACCCCTCGTCGGGCGTGGTCACGTTCTCCCAGAGGGTGAACGCCTCGACGGCATCGGCGGCCTCGCTGGCGACGTGGTCTTCGGTGTCGGGAACGACGACGATCAGGTTGACCTCGTAGTGGCCGTGGTAGCCGAACTTCAGGAGCGTCCGGTCACGGAAGCCCGAGACGAACTCCCGAACGTCCTCGGGCAGCTCCTCGGCGACGAGGACGAACGTGAAGTCAGTCCCGAAGTGTTCTTCGTCCGCGATAACGTGTTCGTCCGCGAGCTCGTGCCCGAGGTCGACGAGCCGCTCGAGTTCCGCCACGGTCGGCCGGGAGTCACGCCGGGCGAGGAGATACTCCTCGGCCTCGTGATCGGCGTAGGAAAGCGCCGGATGGAAGAACTGCTTCTGGCTGAGCACCCGCATCTCCCCGTAGAGGTCCCACCGCTCGCCGCCGACGCGGCGATCCTTCTCGAGGTCGTAGTTGTACATCAGCCGGTCGGAGACGCGATCGAAATACTCGTCGTCCCAGTCGGGGACCGCCTCGCGGATCTCGGCCGGCAACTCCGCGGGCGCTGCTTTCTCGCTCATCGTGCTGTGAGGTTCGATGCCGTCCCGTCGTGCTCCCGCGCCGATCCGATTTCGTTCGGTCCCATGACCTGTTCACTCATACCACTGGTTGCCGTCGGCCTATCAAATATCCGTCGGTGGACGTGGGTCCCCCTCGAACTGGCGTCGCGCGTCTCGAGTCGGTCGATAGCTTTTAGCCGTCGAAACCGTACTAGCGTGCAAGAGCCTCACATGGGTGGAAAACAGACCGAATCCTGCGGCCGGTGCTCGATGTCGACCGTCGTCGACGTCGCCTCGTCCGGCGACGATGACAACGGCGAAGAGCGCCGCGATCCGTTCGACGAGGGCGCGATCGAAATCGACGACGAGACGCTCCGACGCGTTTCGCCGGCCGCCTGGGCCGGCCACGTGACCGACCGGATCGACGATCTCGGTCGCCGCCTCATCTACGGACGGTAGTCCGGGGCCCTCGAGCGGCCGTCACGAATGCGTCACGAGATACGTCATCGCGAACAGCACGATCGCGGCCGTGGCCACGTTGACGAGACCGAACTCGATGAAGTCCAGAAACGCCAGTCCCCAGACGATCGTCCAGGCGAACAGCGTGGACAGCACGGCGTTCATCGCGAGCAGCACGCGTGGATCGCCCCGCGAGGACGAGACGCCCGCCTCGAACCCCTCCTGTTCCGAGTCACCGTTGCTCATACAGGGAGACGACGGTAGCGTCACTTAACTGTTCGCTGGCGGAGCACGCGAACCCGATGGGTCGATCGACGGCGTCGCGAGGGCGGTATATAGTAGCCACTGAAAGTCAATGCACACCCGATCGCACAGCCCTCGTGCGATCGGTGTGTAAATCGGTTCAGTTGTTACTATAGCTCTTTGTCTCTCGAGGGCGAAACGACTCGTATGCCCCTTCGAAACCGTCACGGGGTCCCCGTCGATCCGGTCCCGTTCGTCGTGGTAGTCGGGCTCGCGTTCATGATCTTGCTGTCGTTCGGTCCGCTGTACGGCCAGGCGCTCGGCCTGTCGCTCGAGGCGGGAATCGCGGCCTCGGTCGCGCTGTTCCTCGTCGCGCTCACCGTCGCCTTCCACCGCCAGGTGTGGAACGCGGACCCGGAGGCGCTCGTCCCTGCGGCGCTCCGCGCGGAGCGACTGTTCTATCTCATCCCGATCCTGACGGCGCTCATCGTCGCGCTCGCCGTCCCTCTGCTCGTCGGCTGAAGTCACCGCGTTCGGGTCCGCACGCCGGAGTCAGCGTCGAATCGGTGATAATCGTGCCATACCGTCGCATGGATTATGAGGTTGGCCCACGTACGGTCGCCCATGGGATTCATCGACTCGATGAAAGCGGCGCTCGCGTCGCCCGAACCGCGGAGCCGTCCGGACGACGGTTCGAAGGGAGCCTACTGGTGTGACGACTGTGACGTTCGGATCAGGGACGTCGACCTCGAGGGGGAACCGGTCTGCCCGGACTGCGGCGCGGAGATGCGATTCGAACGCGCGACCGGCCGCGACTGCGCGTGCTGAGACAGTAGTAGCGGCTCAGGGCTCGCGGACGACCAGTTCGTCGCCCTGCTCGTCGGGGAACGAACCCTCGAGAGCGTCGTCGCTCGCCCACTCCTCGTCAGGGACGAGCGCGTCCTCGAGGCCCGCGCGCAGTTCCGCCTCGTCGTACTCCGTGCCGATGAAGACGAGTTCGGTCCGGCGGTCGCCGTGCTCGTCGTCCCACTCGAGGTTCGGCCGGTTCGATCGATACATATCGCGCTCGACCTCGGGGAGGCTCGCGATCCAGGGGCCCTGTGCGGTGGCCCTGATCGACGGGCCGGCCTGGGCGATCGACACCCGCATCTCGTTGCCGGCGAGCCAGGCGGTTCCCTTCGCGCGGACGATTTCCGCGGGAAGGTCCTCGAGGAACGCGGTGAATCGATCGGGGTGGAACGGCCGGCGGCGGCGGTAGACGAACGAGGAGACGCCGTAGACCTCGTCGGGATGGTGGTGGCCGTGGTGGTCGTCGTGGTGACCCCCGCTCCCGGCGTGGTCGTGCGCGTCGCCGTCGTGCCCGTGATCGTCTTCGGCCGACTCGAGCGCCCGCTTCCAGCCCGGCAGATCGTTGACTCGGTTCGGATCGAACAGCCCCGCGCCGAGCAGCCGGTCGGGATCGACCGCCGAGAACTCCGTGCGGATCGTCTCCGCGTCCGGCTGGAGCGCGCCGACGAGTTCCTCGGCCTCGGCGAGTTCCGCGTCGGAACAGAGATCGGCCTTGTTGAGCAGGACGAGATTCGAGACCTCGACCTGTTCGACGAGCAGGTCCGACAGCGGCCGATCGTCCTCGTCGCCGCGGCGTTCGGGCGTCTCCTCGCCGCCGAAGGCCGCGAGGAACGCGGGCGTGTCCAGCACGGTCACGAGCGTGTCCACGTCGTACAGCGCCGCGACGCGGGACTCGGTGGTGAACAGCCGCGCCACGGGCGCGGGCTCGGAGATGCCCGACGACTCGACGATCAGGTGGTCGAACGAGCGATCGCGGGCCAGCCTGACCACGGCGGTCTCGAGGTCGTCCTGGAGCTCACAGCAGATACAGCCGTTCGAGAGCTCCGCGACGCCGTCGTCGAGCTCGAGTTCCGAGCCCTCGGCGACGAGTTCGGCGTCGACGTTGACCTCGCCCATGTCGTTGACAAGCACCGCTAGCGTCCGGTCGCCGGCGGTCGACAGCAGGTGGTTGAGTAGCGTCGTCTTTCCGGCACCCAGGCTCCCGGAGAGTATCGTCACCGGAATCGGCTCGTCCGTACCCGTTTCCATACCCGAACGGTGGGGGCGAACTGACTTGAAACCGATCATGAGGGTTTTTAGCATTCACACCCCAGATACGGGCATGGAGCTGGCAGACCGGATCGAAACGTTTCGTGAGACGCTCGAGGAGTGGCTGCGAGGGCTCTACCACGGGATGATCTCGCACCCCGCCTACGAGAAGATCGAGAAGGAAGCCGAGGACACCGAAGACGCGTTCATTCTGGCGTGTTTCCCGGACGCCTTCGGCATTCCGTCGCCGGTCTCGTACTACACGTCGGAGCTGCTGCCCTACCTCGAGGACGAGTTCGAATCGTGGGAACGGCGGCTGTGGGATCGAGACTCGTACATCGAACGCAAGGGACAGCAGTACCACTTCTAATGGAGCCGTTCGTCTTCTTCGGCGGCAAGGGCGGCGTCGGAAAAACGACCGTCTCGTGTGCCTACGCGTTGCGCAGTGCGCGCGACGGGAACCGAACGCTCGTCGTCTCGACCGACCCGGCCCACTCCGTCACTGACGTGTTCGACCAGCCGTTCGACGATTCGCCACAGTCCGTCGAGGGGATCGACGGCCTCGACGCGATGCAGATCGACCCCGAGGACGAGGTGACGCGTCACCTAGACGAGATCCGCCAGGACCTCTCGGAGCAGGTGTCGGCGTCGATGGTCAACGAGATCAACCGCCAGCTCGAGATGGCCCACGGGACCCCCGGGGCCTACGAGTCGGCGCTGTTCGACCGGTTCGTCGACGTGATGCGAAACGCCGAGGCCTACGACCGGGTCGTCTTCGACACCTCGCCGACGGGGAGCACGCTTCGCTTACTCGGCCTTCCGGACCTGCTCGAGGGGTGGATCGACCGGCTGATGCACAAGCGCCGGACGAGCATCGACCTCTTCGAGAAGGCCGCGGTCGGCAGCAACGAGCCCCGGCGCGTGATGGAGGGCGATCCCGTGCTCGCGCGACTGCAGGAGCGCAAGGAGTTCTTCGAGTTCGCGGGCGCGGCGCTACACGACGACGCCGCGTTCTTCCTCGTCATGAATCCCGACGAACTGTCGCTCAACGAGACCCGACGCGCGATCGACGGCCTCCGGGAGCAAGACCTCGCGGTCCGCGGGCTCGTCGCAAACAAGCTGACGCCGTCGCCCGATTCCGACGAGAACGGCCGCGGCGCGCGCTACCTCCGCGAGCGCGTCGAGACCGAAACGGCGCGCCTCGAGACGATCCGCTCGGAGTTCGAGCCGCCGCTGGTCGCCGAGATCGGCTGGCGGAGTTCGGAGGTCAAAGGCGACCTGCTCGACGACGTGGCCGCCGAACTCGACATCGAGACGGCCGTCGAGCCGCCGACGCACGTCTAGCTCGAGCCGGCCGCACGAGCTTGCCACGTCCGGTCATACCACGCTGCCGACGGACAGAAACCCGTTTAGGCACCCCACGACCAGAACGGGTAATGAGTACGAGTTACCGGATCGGACTGGTCGGCAAACCGTCCGTCGGCAAATCTTCCTTCTTCAACGCAGCGACGATGAACGACGTGCCCGAGGGGGCCTACCCGTTCACGACGATCGACCCCAGCGTGGGCGAGGCCTACGTCCGCGTCGACTGCGCCGCGCCGGAGTTCGACGAGGAGTGCACCCCGAACGTCGGCTTCTGCGAGCACGGCACGCGGTTCGTTCCGACGAAACTCGTCGACGTGGCCGGGCTGATCCCCGGCGCCCACGAGGGCAACGGGCTCGGCAACCAGTTCCTCTCGGACCTGAACGAGACCGACGTGCTCGTCCACGTCGTCGACTTCTCCGGGACGACCGACGCCGAGGGCGAGCCCACCGACGGTCACGACCCACGCGATGACATCGCCTTCCTCGAGGAGGAACTCGACCAGTGGTATCTCGGCGTCCTGAAGAAGGGGATCGAACGCTACGAGACGGGCTACACGACCGAGGACGACGCCATCGAGGAGGAGCTCGCCGAGCAGATGAGCGCGTTCAAGACCAGCGAGGACGAGATCAAACGCCTGATCCGGCGCGTCGATATCGGCTTCGATCCTGACGAGTGGGAGGCGGAAGACAGGCTCGAACTCGCCCGCGAGATCCGCAAAGAGACCAAGCCGATGGTGATCGCGGCGAACAAGATGGACACTCCCGAAGCGCAGGAAAACTACGAGGAGATCGCGAACGATCCCGACTACGACCACCTGACGATCGTCCCCTGCAGCGCCCACGCCGAGAAGGCGCTGAAATCGGCCGATCAGGCCGGCGTCGTCGACTACCGACCGGGAGACGCTGACTTCGAACTCACCGGCGACATCTCCGGCGAGCAAGAACAGGGACTCGAGCAGATCCGGGACTTCCTCACCGAGTACGGCGCGACGGGAGTCCAGGCGGCCCTCGAGACGGCGCTGTTCGACGTGCTCGGCGTGACGCCGGTGTTCCCCGGCGGTGCGAACGGACTGGGGAACGAACGCGGCGAGGTGCTGCCGGACTGTTATCTGATCCCGCCGGACTCGACCGCCGAGGACTTCGCCTACAGTCTCCACTCCGACATCGGCGACGGCTTCCTGCACGCGATCGACTGCCGGACGAACCGCCAGCTCGGCAAGGAGTACGAGGTCGAATCTCGGGACGTGATCGAAGTCATCACGACGAACTGACGGGCCGAATCGACAGTGATCGAGCGGCGAGCCGGAGACCGGTCCCCGGCTCACGGGAGTCGGCGGCCGAGGTTCGACCGACGGCCGTGGGACGAGGCGACAGGTACTCGTCACGGGGCCCCTTTGTGCCGACAATGAGTCTGGGGCAGACTGCCGCGTATCGGCCGACGAAACCCGAGCTCGCGGTGTTCGTCTCCGGCGTCACCAGCATGGGCCTCGAGATTCTCGCAGGGCGGATCATCGCGCCCCAGTTCGGGAACAGTATCTACACCTGGGGGAGCATCATTACCGTCTTTCTCGCCGCGCTGAGCCTGGGCTACTGGCAGGGTGGCAAACACGCCGAAACGGCGTCGAACCGGCGGATGACCTGGCTCCTGCTCGGAACCGCGGGCTACGTCGCGATCGTCGTCTACGGGAGCGACCAGCTGCTACTCTCGGCGTCGATGCTGCCGTTGCCGGCCCGGTACGCCTCGCTGCCGGCGGTGCTCGTCCTCTTCGGCCCGCCGACCTACCTGCTGGGATTCATCAGCCCGTACGCGGCCGAGCTCTCCCAGAAAGAGGGGATCGGCGAAGCGTCGGGCCACGTCTACGCGCTCGGCACCATCGGCAGCATCGTCGGCGCAGGCGCGACGACGTACGTCCTCATCCCGTCGCTCGGCATCGACGCGATCGGCTTTCTGTTCGGGCTCATCCTCGTCGCCACCGCGTTCACGCTCACGCTACCCACGCTTTCACCGCGCCCGGCTGGGGCCAGCATCGGCATCGCAGTGGTGCTCGTCGTCGCGGCCGGCATCGGTCCGGTGGCGTTCGACCACCGCGGCGACGTGGTCTACCAGACGCAGACGGCCTATCAGGAACTCGAAGTCGTGGACAGCGACGGCGTTCGGACGCTGTATCTCGACGGTGCCCGCCACAGCGCGATGGACCTCGACGATCCCGATCGACACGTCTTCGAGTACACGCGCTACTTCCACGCCCCCATGCTGATGGTCGACGATCCACAGGAGGTCGAGGACGTGTTGTTCATCGGCGGGGGCGGGTATACCGGTCCGAAGGACTTCGAGCGTTCGTACGACGTCGACGTCGACGTCGTCGAACTCGATCCCGCGGTGACCCGGGCCGCCAAGGAGTACTTCCGCCTCGAGGAGAGCGAGAATCTGACCGCACACACCGAAGACGGACGGGTGTTCCTGCAGAACACCGATAAGAAGTACGACCTGATCGTCCTCGACGCCTACCAGAAAGACCAGGTCCCGGTCCACATGACACAGCTCGACTTCATGGAACTGGCCGAGAATCACCTCGACGAGGACGGCGTCTTCATGGCGAACATCATCGCCGCACCCAGCGGCAGCGGCTCGGCGTTCTACCGGGCACAGTACAAGACCATCGACGAGGCGTTCGCCTCGACTTACAGCTTCCGCACCTCGAGTTGGGACTCGGTCCAGAACATCGAAGTCGTCGCGACGAAAGCCAACACCGACTTCACCGTGGACGAGCTCGAGAAACGAAACCGGAACCGCGAGATCGGGATCGATCTGAGCGGCGAGCTCAGCGGATACATGGCGCCGCCCCAGACTGACGACGTTCCGATACTGACCGAGGACTACGCACCGGTCGGTAAACTCCAGGCGTCGACGGTCGACCAGACGTACGTCATCGAGCAAACTGACGGCGAGCGCCAGACGGAACCCGCGTCGTCGCTCGCGACCGGGCCACAGCCGGCGACGCTCGCACGGCCCGCACCGACCCTCGAGTCGCCGCGTTCGCCGGGACTCGCGCCGGCCGCGCCGTAGGTTCACGCCCGGTTTCGGTCGTCAGTCCGACAACGATTCGGGCTCGAGCGGCGTCGCCGTCCGCCAGTAGTGGTCCAGCGCGTCCACGGCCCACGCGCGCACGGCGTCGTCGTCGGTGTCGACGGACGCTCGCAGGATGCCGTTCTCGTCGCGCAAGAGCAGATAGACCAGATCGTCGACGAGCATCACTGCGATCGGGACTCCCTCTTCGCGGACCCTGATCTCGGCGCCGTCGGCCGCGAGCAGGGCCTCGAGTTGTCCCCGGAGCGCCGTATCGTCGGTCAGCGCGTCGATCGCACTGCGGCCGAACACGCCTCGAAACCGCTGCTCGCCGTCAGTCACGCGCTCTCGAACGACGCCCAACGCTTGTTCGTTAAACGTATGCGAGAACGTCCGGACGTCGACGCCGTCCTCGAGAACGTCGAGTAGCCGCCCCAGCGGCGCGTTCGGCCGCGTGGCGCTGGGAGCGGTGATCGTCGCGTCCGCGAGCCGCCGAAGGTCGACGTCCATCGCGTGGGTCGGCAGGTAGTCCACGATGTCGCGCAGCTTCCCCTCCGTCTCGAGGATCTCTTGCAGGTCGGTAAAGCCCTCCGCGACGAGCCGTCCCGTGGCGGTCGCGACGTACCCGTCGCCGTCTCGTCTGATCCACGACCGGTCCTCGAAGTCACCCAGAATCCGGCCGAGCGTCGCCTGCGAGGCACCGGTCTCGGCCGCTAACTCGGTTCGCGTCCGCCGCCCGGCCGAAAGCAACCGCAGCACCTCGACGCGGTTCGCCGAGAGCGCGAGAAACTCGATCTCCTCGAGCGCCGATTCCATACCCTCTCCTCGTTCCCGCTGTGGTAAACCGTTTTCGCGGTGTGAAACGCTTTCACGACGTGCGGGGGTATCGCGACGGCCGATCGTTTCCCGGCACGCATCGTTTTCTTACCTCGAAATTATTTCTGAACGAAACTATAAACCCGGCGTTCGTACGGTATACTACGATGATTCCCGGTATCTACGCGTCGCTCGTCTACGGGGCGACGGACACGATTCGATTGGGGGTGACGGCGTAAATGGTCTCCCGGCGAACGCTCGCGTTCTTCGCCCTCTCGAGTCTGTTCTTCGGCGGCACGTTCGTCGCCGCGAAGGCCGGACTCGCCTATTTCCCGCCGCTGCTATTCGTCGCGTTCCGGTTCGACATCGCCGCCGTCATCATGCTGACCTACGTGGGCTGGACCTCGTCGCGGACGGAACTGCTCCCGCGGACCCGCGACGACGCCATCGGCATCCTCGCCACCGGCGTTCTCTCCATCGGGCTGGCGAACGCCCTGCTGTTCGTCGGACAGGGGTCCGTCTCGAGCGCCGTCTCCTCGATCGTCTTCAGCCTCAGTCCCGTTCTGACTCCCGTCTTCGCCGCGGTACTGCTCGCCGACGAGCGTCTCTCCGCCCGCGGCGCGACCGGGATGGGGATGGGGCTGTTCGGCGTCGGTCTCGTAGTCAGCCCCGATCCCGCGAACCTGCTGGGCGGGGCCGGCGGCAAGGGGATCCTGTTTGCCGGCGCGGTCAGCGCCGCGCTCGGGGCCGTTCTCATCCGGCGGGCCGACAGCAACCTCTCGAGTACGGTCCGCGTCGCCTGGGGGCTCCCCTTCGCCGCGGCGCTGTGTCACCTGCTGGCCTGGTCCGGCGGCGAGTCGGCGGCGGCGATCGAGTGGACCCCGGAAGCAGTCCTCACGCTCGGCTACGTCAGCCTCTTTGCGGGCGTCCTCGCCTACATCGCCTACTTCGGCCTCATCGACGCGGCCGGTGCAATCCGCGCGAACCTGATCTTCTACGTCGTCCCGGTCGTCTCGACGCTCGGCGGGTGGGCGCTGCTCGGCGAGACCGTCGAAGCGCTCGCGGTCGCCGGCTTTCTGACGATCTTCGCCGGGTTCGCGGTGCTGGGTAGCGAGTCGATCGACCTCGGTTCACGGCTCCCGAGCGTTCTTGCCGACGCGCCGCGAACCGACGACGATTCGACGATCAGGGAGGAGCCGCGGGGCTACCGCTCCGATTAGAAGAGCGAGAGCTCGCCGGTCACGCTATCCACGCGGTCGTCGGCGGCCGGTCCGACGGCCAGTGCGGTGACGGTGCCGGGTTCGAGTTGCGTGTGGCCGGCGTCGCGGACGATCGCGTTCGGAATCCCCGCCTGGTCGGCGATTTCCGAGAGTTCGTGCAGTTGGCGCTCGCTCTCGCCTTTCAGAACGACCTTCTTCTGGCCGCCCTGCTTCCACTGCGATTGCAGTTGGTTGTCCGCCTTCTCGTAGGCCGACAGCGACGCGTGGGCGACCTGTGCGGCGAGTTTCCCCTGTCCCATCCCGATATCCGTGCGGGCGACGATGGCCTGTTTCATGGCCGACTCGAGGAGGGGGAGCCCTTTAGCCGTGACTATACGACGGGATCGACGCGAGTCGGTACTCGTCGCGTGCGAGTCAAAAAGCGGTGCGTCGTCAGTACGACCGAAGGGGTACCGAGCGGAAGCGGCTCCCCGTTATCCGTCGAAGCTGCGTGCTGTACGGGGATTTGATATGTACTCGGGACGAAGTGTTCGACCGAAGGATGAACGTGGACCGCTATCTCGACCGAATCGGTCTCACGGACCCCGGTCCAGCGGACCTACCTGCCGACCTCGACACGCTCCATACCATCGTCCCCGCACACGCCACCAGCGTCCCGTTCGAGAACCTCGACATCGTCGGCCACCCGCACGGTGACTACGCGGGCGACGGTGTCTCGCTTTCTCTCGCCGACCTCTACGAGAAGGTCGTTACTCGCCGCCGTGGTGGCTTCTGCTTCGAGATCAACGGGCTGTTCAATCGGCTGCTCACCGCGCTCGGGTTCGACGCAGATCGCTGTGCCGCTCGCATCGGCGGCGATGACGACAGCCTCGGTCATCCGCCCGCGAACCACCATACGAACGTCGTTCACCTGGACCGAGCGTATCTCGTCGACGTGGGCACCGGGACCCCACAGATACGCGAGCCGATCCCGTTCGATGGGACTCCCGTCGAAGACGCCGTCGGCATCTCCTGGCGGGTCGTCCCCAGCGATGCGCCGCTGTCGGACTACGTCCTTCAGAAACGCGACCCCGGTGCCGACGGCTGGGAGCTCCGCTATCGGTTCCAGACCGAGCCTCGGACGCTCAGTTACTTCGAAGCCACCTGCGAGTTTCTCGCCAACCGGCCGAACGGCACCTTCACTACGGGTCCTATCGTCAAACGCTCCACTCGGAACGGATGGGTCGGTCTCGACGCCGACACCCTCACGCGCCGAACGGGAACCGAAGAGTCAGCCACTGCGGTCGACCCGGAAGAGTGGGACGCCGTCCTCGAGCGCGAATTCGCCATCAGCCTCCCATCGGTCTGAGCCCCCACGAGCACCGTTTCCTGCACCGTCCGTACTGCGCGATCACTACTTCACAGCGATACGCTCGCGGCAACCCCGGCGATCCGAGTCCGTGTCAGTAGACGACTTCGCTCTCGCAGAGCAGTTCCCGTTCCGTCCGTTTCGCCTCCGGTCCCGCCTCGACGAGCGTCGGTTCGTCGACCGGGTCCGAAAACCGGTCGGGGTCGGGCTCGACGCGCTCGAGCAGCGCCGAGAAGGTCGACCCGCGCCGGCCGCTGGCCGAGACGATGCCGCCGTACTTGCGCTCCTCGAACGACGTCTCGTCGGGATCGGGGAACTCCTCGCGGATGATCTCGGCCGTCTCCTGGAGATACGTCGCTGCCTGCTGCTGCGAGTAGCGGCTCTCTTTGTAGTACCGCTCGGCGTGCTCGTCGTCTAACTCCTCCGAGGAGTGTTCCGGCGACTCGTAGCGGATCGATCGCGGTGTCGTGTAGCCGCTCGCGAACCGCATGTTCATCGTGAAACAGTCGGGATATCGGAGGATGAGCGGGGCGAACACCATTTCGGTGATAGTGGTCCGCTGTTGGGCTCGCCACGCTCCCTCGAAGTAGTACGCGGCGAGCGCGCCGATCCGGTCGTCTCGCTCCCCGCGGTTGTACGCCATCGCGACCTCCCGATAGTCGTCCCCGGCGATCCGCCTGAGGCGTCGTTCGAAGGTCTCGGCGATGCGGTCCCGTTCCGCCTCGTACGCGGACAACACCGGGCTATCGGGATCGGCCAGCAGGTCCGCCTTCCGCTCTCGAGCGTCCGCTACGGTCATCATGTTTTCGTGGAAGACACGTTCGGCCTCCGCGTCCGGAAGCGGAATCCTGACCGCTCGCTGGTGTAGAACCTCCGTGTCCCCCGTAAACCGGTCCTGCCTCCCGTCCATGCGTCGGCTTTCACCAGACACCGTTATAATCGATTAGGCCGTCCGAGAGAGGTTTTCAGATCGTTCACATGTTCTGCCGGTCACGATCTTCGAGGAGCCGCCGGCTCCGTGACCGCCGGGCGTGTCGACGGATCGGACGTCGAAGTCGGGGCGGTCCGTCGGCCGACTGCTCATTCGGAATGACGGAATTTATGGCCCAGTGCTGGCTCCTACTCGGTATGATCCTCTCCGACGCGGACATCTTAGAGCGCCTCGAGACCGGCGACCTCGTCGTCGAGCCGCTCGACGACCCGGAGCTGCAAGTCCAGCCCGCCAGCATCGACCTCCGACTGGGACGGGAGTTCCTCGAGTTCCAGCGGACGAACATCCCGTGTATCCACCCCAATTCCGAACAGGAAGTCGGCGAGTACGTCACCGAGACGATCGTCGACGAGGGCGACGACTTCATCCTTCACCCCGGCGACTTCGTGCTCGGCACGACCTACGAGCGCGTCGAGATTCCCGCGGACCTGATCGCCCACGTCGAGGGGCGATCCTCGCTGGGTCGGCTCGCCATCGTCGTCCACGCGACAGCCGGCCTCTGTGATCCCGGCTACCGGGGCCAGATCACCCTCGAGCTCTCCAATCTCGGCAGCGCGCCCGTCGCGCTCACGCCCGGGATGCGCATCTCGCAGCTCACCTTCACGGAGCTCAAGACGGAAGCCGAACGCCCCTACGGCAGCGAGCGCGGCTCGAAGTATCAGGATCAGGACGGCCCGCAGGCCTCGCGCATCCAGAGCGACGACGAGTTCGGCGGCGACCAACTCGAGCGCGACGACTGACCGCGATACCCGACGGTTCGCGGCCACCCGCTGACAGTCGATCACCGTCGGCTGCCGGCAGGGGATTCACCCTCGAGTCGGTCGTACCGGATCATAGACGCCGCGCTGTGATCTCGTGGCTGGGACGCTGGTTCGACAAGCCCGCGGCCCACGGCACGGGTAACGGTGTGGCGACGACACCCTGACACGCATGTCCCGCGTGAACTACGAACTCCACGAGCGACTCGATCGGCTCTCGGCCGCATCGGCGGATCGCGACGTACTCGTTACCCTGGCCGTCCCGCCCGACCAGTCGATCGGCGAAGCGCGCCAGCCCGTCGAAACCGACTACGCCGAGGCGACTCAGCGCGACGACCGACCCGTCCCCAAACCGCTCGAGACGGCCCTCGATGACGTCCGGAGCCGACTGAACGAGTACGACGAGATCCCGGAGGATGGGCTCGTGCTCTACGCCGGCGTCGTCGACGGCGACCTCGTCACCGCCACCTTCGACGATCTGCCCGTCGCCATCGACGAGAGAACCTACGAGCACGCAAACGAGTTCGATCTCGAGCCGTTCGAGGACGTGACGGGCTCCGACGCGACCTACGGGCTGCTGGTCGTCGAGCGCGGCGGGGCCGCGCTGGGCCGGCTGAACGGCGACGGCGTCGACCCCATCGAGACGTTCGACAGCGACGTGCCCGGGAAGTCGAGCGCGGGCGGGCAGTCGGCCGAGCGCTTCGAGCGCGACCGCGAACGGCAGAAGCGCGACTTCTTCGACGAGGTCGCCGAGCGCGCCCGTCTCGAGTTCGTCGAGGGCGAACCGGTCGACGGCGTGTTGCTCGGCGGCACCACGGGCACCGTCGAGGAGTTCCGCGACGAAGCCGAGCTCGATCACCGCCTCGCGGACGAGCTGATCGGCGAGTTCGCCGTCGAGTACGCCACCGAACAGGGCCTCCGCCAGCTCGCCGAGCGCGGCGAAGACGCCGTCGACGAGCGCGACCGGACCGACACGCGCGAGACGCTCGAGATCTTCTTCGAGGGCATTCAGGACGATGAGATTCCCGTGGCTTACGGCCGCGAGGCGGTCGACGACGCCCTCGAGTACGACGCAGTCGAGACGCTCCTGCTCTCGACGGCGCTCGAGGGGCCGCAGTTACAGGAGTTCGGCGACCGAACGCTCGAGCAGGGCGGCGAGACGGTCGTGGTACCGGACGACTTCGCCGACGGCGAGCGGTTCCACGAGGCGTTCGACGGCGTCGGTGCGCTGCTCCGGTTTCCGATCGATTGACGGCCGCGTCGGTCGACCGGTCCCCCATTACCAGCGACCGGCCGTTGCAGGCAGTACCGGCTTGCCTCGAGTCGAGGTAGCAAACCACATGCGTGCCACCTTTTCGGACGACGATATCGACAAACCCGTCAGGAACGCCAACGGGGACGAGGTGGGCGTCATCGCCGCGGTCGAAGGCGACATCGCCCACGTCAGACCCGACCCGTCGGCCGTGGAATCGATCAAGTCCTCGCTCGGCTGGGACGGCGTCGCCGAGCAACGCATCACGCTCGACCGCGCGTCGGTCCGAGAGATCACCGCCGACGCCGTTCGGCTCGAGGGAGAACTGCCCGTCCACGGAGCTCCCGACGTCGAACGCGGGGCCGAGCGCGATCCGGAGACGGAGCCGGCGGGAGGGATGAGCGGGCTCGACGAGACCGAAATCGACGACGAGATGGAAGCCGACCGGCGAGACTCGGCCGACGATCTGGACGCCGTCGAGGACCGGGGCCGCGGTGCGGAGGTCGACCCGGCCGAGTTGACGGACCGAGATACGGGGCTCTCGGCCCGGCCAGACGAGGGCGCCCAGCGGACGGACGCGGCCGTCGAGCCCACCGAGGACGCCGACCGAACCGACGCGGCGGTCGATCCGGACGCGGTTCGCGAATCCGACGCGGCCGATCGTGGGCCGACGACCGAGGACGGCGCGCGGGGAGTCGACGACGATCCAGAGGAGAAACGACTCGCCGACGCCGGCTTGGAGGACGAGACCGACGACGACGCCACCGAGGATCGATAGCCGTCGCGTGGGCACTCGCGTCCGTCACTGCTCGACTGCGACGCTGGCCGTCTCTCGCCCACGAGCCGACGTTCTCTCGCTGCGCGTTTCCGGCCGGTCTACTAAGTCCCTGCTCGTGATACGTCCGACGACTATGGCCCGCAGAGACGAACGAGGCGGTGACAAGGGAACCGACGTCGCCGGCCCCGCGGACGCGCAGTCGATCGTATTCGTTCACGGCGCGATATTCACGCGACGGATGTGGCTGCCCCAGCGACGCGAACTCGAGGACCGGTTCCGCGTCGTCGCCCCGGACCTCCCCGGCCACGGCGCTCGCGCCGACGAGCCGTTCCGAATGGAGCCGGCGATCGACGTCCTCGAGGACGCCCTCGAGACGCACACCGACGGCTCGGCGGTCCTCGTCGGGCTCTCGCTGGGCGGCTACGCGGCGACCGAGTACGCCTATCGGCATCCCGACGCGGTCGACGGGCTAGTGCTGTCGGGCAGCAGCGTGAACCCGACGAGGGGGATAGAGCTCGGCACCCGACTGACCGGCGGGCTGGCGCGGCTCCTGACCAAACCCGACCTCGGGAAGCGCGCCGTCGAGAAACTGGCGACGCGCTGGGTGCGGAATCGGGACCTTCCGCGGGACGTCAAACGGGAGATCATCGACGCCGGCTTCTACCCGAAACCGTTCGGCGACGCGGGGCCGGAGATCGCCGGCGAGGACTTCCGGGCGAAACTCTCGACCGTCCCCGCCTCGACGCTGATCCTCAACGGCGAGAACGACAAGCTGATGCGCCGCGGCGAGCAGGCCCACGCCGCCGCGGCGAGAGACGGGCGCGTCGAGGTGCTCGCGGACGCCGGCCACATCTGCAACCTCCACCGACCGGCGACGTACACGGATCGAGTCCGACGGTTCGTCCGCCGCTCCGTTCCGACGGAACAGTAAGGCGTCAGGAACGTCGCTCGCCGATCGCATCGCGCAGGCGACCGGGGACGTCGAGCAGGGAGATTCCGAAGCCGAACAGGACCATCAGGACGTAGAGGCCGAGCGTCGAGGTCCAGACGACGAACAGCGCGAGGATCGCCCAGCCGCCCTCGAGGAAGTAAAACGCCCCGATGGACATCGCGGTCCCGTACAGCAAGACGAGGTACGGCCCCCAGTCGCGGGCGTGGCCGCGGCGGATCCGGCGGCGAACGTAGCGCTTGAGGTCGCCCTCGAGGGACTCTTTCCTGACGGTTCGGTCCTCGACGTCGTCCTCGAAGTCGTCGACGCGGTCGCGCAGGCGCTCGATCTCCTCGCGCAGGACTTCCGGATCGTCCGCCCGGTCGTGCGTCCGGGCGCTCACACGGCTCGTCGCGGTGCGCTCGCTCTCGCGGTCCTCGGCGGCCCCCTCGTCGGCACCCGTGGCGTCGTCGGTCATCGCTTCTGTCGAGACCTGTCGTCCGCCGGGACTTTGTAGCTGCCGATCCACTTCACGGTCGGCGAGGACCGCGTTGAGGACCGCCGCGAAGACGAGGACGATCGCGCCGAGATACAGCCAGATGAGCACGAGGAAGACGGCCCCGAGCGCGCCGTACACCGTGTAACCGACGGCGATGGTGGTGTACACCGCGAACGTCCGGCTGAGCACGAACCAGCCGACCGCGGCGACGATCGTTCCCGGGACGGCCTCGCGGATCCCTACGTTCGCGTCGGGGAAGATGACGTACAGCGGCAGGAACGTCACTGCCAGTCCGACCACGACGAAAAACTGCCCGACGATAGCCAGTCCGGATCCCGGAAGGAACTGGATCGCGTACTCGAGGATCCCGACGAGGACGAGGCCGCCGGCGATGACGAGGGAGACGATCGTCGCGTCCCAGATCGTATCGAGCAGCGATTTCGACCCCGCGGTGCCGTACACCTCGGAGAAGGCCCGATCGAGGCCGCGCAGCACCCGGCTCGAGCCCCAGAGCAATCCGAGGATACCGACGACGGTCGCTCCCTGCCGATTGGTCTCATCGACGATCGTCTCGGCGAGCAACTCCTGGGCCTGCGCCGTGAGGATGTCCTCGGCCGCGACCGACAGCCGAGTCGCGAGCGCCTCTCCTCCGATCGACGCGGCAATTCCCAGCGCGAGCAACGTCAATGGGACGATCGAGATGAAGCCGTAGAACGCGACCCCGGCCGCCAGCAGCGTCAGCTGTTCGTCCTTCGCGAGCCGGAGAGCCCGCGTCGTCAGCTCGCGTCCCCGACGGTGATCGATCACGTCGATACCTACGTGTCCGGCCGCAATATGTAATCGCATGGCACGCCACCCCAACGGCTCGTTACGTCGGCACTGCCGTTCGCGGCCGCTCGAGTCGGCACCGGTTTCGTTTCCCAGCCCGACCGATCTCAGCCACGTACGGCTTCCGTAGAAACTGTACGGCGGAAATTCGTCACGGCTGTCGGCACTGTGTTCGCGGTCGACGGGTCCGTCGATCGGGGTGGCGACTCGAGATCGGTCGGTGGTCACGTCGAACCCGCCTCGTTTTTCTATCAGCGCGTCAACCGGACCGTATGGAGCAGCGACGCTGTCCCGACTGCGGCGTGACGATGGAACAGGCCTCCGTCCGCGATGGCGAGGGAATGAAACCGTCGATCGCGACTGGCAAGCGCGACGGGCTCCTGGGGAAGATCGGCGTGCGAAACACGACGAAGCTACAGGGGGTTTGCTGTCCGGAGTGCGGACTCGTCCGGCTGTACGCCGACCTCGAGTAGCGCCCGACCGACGGGGCAGCGGGGTCAGTCGAGGTTCTCCTCGGTCGCCGCACGGATCTCCTCGACGCTCGCGTCCGTCTTGAACGTCGTCCCGCCGTAGTGGGCTCGAGACGCCGCATGGCCCGCCTCGCGCAGGTCGGCGAGGAACTCGTCCATCGCGTTCGCGGGCAGCCCCCAGTTCCGACAGAGTTTGTGCTGATCGTAGTGGGTCGGCGTGTCGAGTTCGGCCGCGAGCGTGTCACAGAGGTCGCGGGCCTCGGGCGCAGTATCAAACGTGTACGGGATTTCGTCGCGGACCGCCCCGATGAACGACGGGTCCTGCACGGGGCCGAGCCAGACCGGGCCGGCCGCAAGGACGCGGTTTCCGTCACAGTGGGGACAGCGCTCGAGCGGGTCGGCGATCAGCCCCGGATCGGCCTCGCGGTAGAGGCAGTCTTCACAGTGATAGAGGTGGCCTAACGCGTCGATCGCGGCGTCGGCCGACGTGGCCTTGTGGGTCAGCTCGAGATAGGTCCGCACGTAATGGCTGGTCGCGTGGGTAAGCAGCGGTTCGATGCCGACGTCGAACCGGGCCGCGCTGCGGGCCAGCGCCGAAACGAGGGTCCGCACGCCCATCTCGGCGTGGTAGTCCGTGTTCCGCGGGACGGCGGAGTACGAGCGCACGCCGCTGTTGAAGTGCGCGCCGCACATCGGCGCGGTGTCGGTCGCGGTGACACAGACCAGGTCCCGGCAGTTCGCGAACGCGGCGTCGGCGAACGGCATCGGCGTCCCGTAGGGATCGAGGTCGATCACGTCGAACGGCTCCTCATGCATGAGGGCGTTGACGTTGCGGTGTTCGACCCGCCCCTCGCAGTCGTTTCGCTCGAGGTTGTCCCGGGCGAGGGCAACCGCTTCCTCGTCGACGTCACAGCAGGTCACGTCCCAGCCGTCGGCGGCCGCTCGAACCCCGCGGACGCCGCTTGCGGTCATCGCGTCCAGATACGACTCGGCGCGGTCCTCGCGCTCGCGGTAGGCCCGCAGCGTCGCGATCGTCAGATCCCGGTTCAGTTCCTGTCGCGGGTTGTAGAAGACCGCCTCCTCGACTCCCTCGGTCTGCTCGCCGGGGACCTCGAGTTCGACCCCGCCCTCGGTGACGCGCATACGTGTTCTGGACGCCCCCGGTCGAAAAACGTCGTGATCTCGGCCGGGCTCGACGCTCGCGTCGGCGGCGACGTTCCGCGCGACAACCAAACCGATTTTACAGTTCGGTACACAGTTCCGATCGTGTCGGAGGCCAACCCAGTCGAGCGATGGCAGGCCGCCCTCGAGGAAGCCGGCGAACTCACGCCCGAGATCGTCGGCGACATCTCGCGGATCCACGGCGACCGCGGGGTCCGCGCCATCGAGGCGGTCGGCGAAAACCGGGTGAAGGCCTACCGCGATTTCACGATCGTCGTCGGCTACGACGACGAGTACATCGTCGAGGACGGCGGCTGTACCTGCAAGGACAGCGAGTACAATCTCGATGCCGACGATCCGACCGAGCGCTGCTGGCACTCGCTGGCCGTCGCGATCGCCCGCCGGGTCGGCCACGTCGACTATCACGACATGTGGTATTCGGACGTCCGAGAACTGATCTGAGATCGGTGCGCGGTTCGATTTCCGCTCGCCGGGGTCGAGCTCATCGAACGATCAATCAGCGCTCGGCTCGCCATCGTGCGATCGCGCGCCGAACTGCGCTGAACGGGTGCGAGACGGGAGCGCAGAACCGGATTGACTGAGGACGCCGCTAGTCGGACTCGTTACAGGCCGCGATGATGACCTCGGGATCGTCGATCAGCCGATTCTCCATATAGTTGCCTTTTCCCTTGCCGGCCCACTTCCGCTCCTGGTCGATGATGGAGAGGAACTCGAGTTCCGAGAGGATGTCCCGAACGCGGCGCAGCTTCAGGTGCTCCGAACCGTCCCGTTCGCAGAGGCGCTTGTAGAGATCGTAGGCCTCGTTGGTCGTCACCGGTGCGGTGTCGCTTCCCTTCTGCTGGGTCAACAGCGCCATCGCCTCGAGGACGAGTTTTGCGTGACTGGGGCTTTTGGAGATCAGTTCGGCCAGCCGACTGGTCTCCTCGCGCTCGTGGGCCTGATCGACGCAGCCCTCGGTGACCATCTCGAGACCGTTCTCTTCGGCGATCTCGCCGGCGAACCGCAAGATGTCGATCGCCTTGCGCGCGTCGCCGTGTTCGCGGGCGGCCAGCGCCGCGACCCGAGGAACGACGCCGTCCTCGAGGACGCCCTCGTGGAACGCGTCCGACCGCGAGCGCAGTATTTCTCGGATCTGGGTCGCGTCGTAAGGCGAGAAGACGTACTCCCGTTCGCAGAGGCTGGACTTGATTCGCTCGTCTAACGAGTCCTTGTAGCGGACCTTGTTCGAGATGCCGATGACGCCGACCGTGCTCGACGTGAGTTTCCCGGACTCGACGGCCCTCGAGAGCTGCATCAGGATGTCGTCGTCCTCGATCTTGTCGACTTCGTCGAGGATGATCAGCGCGACGTCGTAGCGGGTGTCGACGATGTGCCAGAGCCGCCGATAGTACTCGGCCGTGCTCAGCCCCGAGTGGGGGATCGAGACGTCCGTCGCCGCGGGATCGTTGAGCTGATGGCCCGCCGACTGTACTGCCTGCGTCTCCGTCGATTCCTGGAGACAGTCGACGTACGCCACGCCGATCGAAACGTCGTTGCCCTCGGCGCGTTCGATCGCTTGATTCGTGATGAACTTCGAGCACAGCGACTTCCCGGTCCCCGTCTTTCCATAGACGAGGACGTTGTTCGGCGTGTTTCCTCGCGTAGCGGGCTTGATCGCGTTCGCGAGGTTCGTCAGTTCGTCCTCGCGGCCGATGATCCGGTCACCGTCCGGGAGATGCGAGACCTGCAAGAGTTCCTTGTTCCGGAAGATTTCGTTCTCGCTTCCGAAGTAATCCATCGAGCCAGACATTCAGTCGTCGGTGACGACGCGCCGCGATGGCTTAAACGTTCGGAACCGGAGTGCCGCTGTATACACGAAGTTCCGACGCGAGAGTCGCTGATTTGACTAAATCTCACCCCTGAGTGCCGCTGTATAGCGGAAGACACACCCCGCGGTGCCGCTGTATAGGCTGCTGAAGGCCACGCCGGGATCGGCGTATCCCCGAGCGGACGGGCCCCAGAGTGCCGCTGTATAGCGGAAGACACACCCCGCGGTGCCGCTGTATAGCCGGAGCCCCGGCGTGCCGCTGTATAGTGGCGCTCGTCGCGGTGCGCAGTGAAGGTGTTCAGATATCGCTGTGTGGCAGGTAGCCCCGCGCGACGGTCGGAACACCAGTTGAGCGGCGGTGGAGCAGACCAGATAGTCGATTGGCGGCGCCCCAGATGGTCCTTCTCGACGGACGCGGAGCCAGACCCCTGATCGGGACGGACACCATAGTTCCGCTGTATGGGACGAAAAGAGTTCGGATGAAGAGAGAGTCGGCCGGTATCTGACTCCTCGGTGCCGCTGTATGGGCGAGACACACCCCGCGGTGCCGCTGTATCGGTGTGGCGGTGTGGGTCGACTCGATGCGGGGGATCAGGTCGGGACCGGACGGCGGATTTCCAGAACGCGACGGGCACGCGACGAACGTCGTCACCGGGTGAGAACGACGAGTATGGACCGAGAGAGAACGCTGAGTCGAAGCGGGAACTCAGGGGGAGAGAACCTCGAGGCCGGGTGAGAACGGCGGTCAGTTCGACTCGGTGAGAACGGCGGTCGGTTCGACTCGAGTTGCGCTGCCGCGTCCAATCCGGTCGAACGCTTCTTCGTCCAATTCAGCTAATGGACGTTGAAGCAGCAATAGTATTTATCAGTGGTGATTGCTTCCGGGCTCGGTATCGCGCTCACCGACCGTTCGGCAGTTGCTCTCAACCCGCTTCCCTCGATTCCCATCGATACAAACCCTCTCTCGACCCCATACAGCGGCACCGCGGGGTGTGTCCCTTCGAGATCGAACCCTCCATCTGCTCGAGACGCTGTCCGAGTGCCAAATCAGCGTCGCGTCTGAGTGCCCGATCAGCGTCGCTGGAACTCAACCAGCCGAAACCGAGCCGTCGAGTCGGGGCACCACCACGGATCGAGAGTGGACGTCGTACCCTACCGTTCGCGTCGGTCCGACTACGCTTAAGCGCAGATCTCGACGAAGTTCCGCAGAATCTGCAGTCCCGTCTCGCCGCTCTTCTCGGGGTGGAACTGCGTCCCGAAGACGTTGCCCGCCTCGTTGGCGACGATCGAGGGGAACTCGCGTTCGTAGTCGGTCGTCGCGACCGTCGCGCGCTCGTCGTCGGGGACCGCGTAGTAGGAGTGGACGAAGTAGGCGTAGTTCCCGTCGATGCCTTCGACCAGCGGGTGGTCACGCTGGACGTCGAGTTCGTTCCAGCCCATGTGGGGCACCTTCTGGCCCTCCGCAAATCGGACGTTGGTACCCGGAACGAGATCCAGTCCCTCGACGGCGGCGTCGCCGTCGGTTTCGCCCTCCTCGCTCGAGGTCAGCAGCATCTGCATCCCGAGACAGATGCCAAAGAGGGGCTGGCCGCGGTCGGCGACCGCGAGGAGATCCTCGCGGAGCGGATCGGCGTTTTCGATGCCCTCCCGGAACGCGCCGACGCCCGGTAGCACTACGCCGTCGGCGGCGTCGAACGCCGCGGGATCGTCGGTGATCTCGACGTCGGCACCCGCACGCTCCAGGCCGCGGGTGACGCTGCGGAGGTTCCCCAGCCCGTAGTCGACGACGACCACCGAGGCGAGGGACTGCTCCTGTGTTGCGGAGACACTGCTCATACCGGTACTCGGTCGAGCGCGTTCAAGTGCGTTGCCCTTCGCGCAATCGCGTGCTACTCGAGCGTCGATCGCTCGACCGACGCGTCCGCTGGGCTCCGCCCGCTGTCGCTACCGTCGTCGCCGACGCGCCGTCGCCGCTGGTACACGTAGTACGCGATCGCGGGGACCGAAAGGAGATACGGCGCTGCCAATACTGCGCCAGTGAGATGGACGATCGCGACGCCGGCCGCGAGCCACGGATTCGGGTTCCACCCGGGGTGATCGCGGAGCGCCCGTGCGTCACTAGCGCGACCGCGACGACGATAGCGAAGAGGTACGACAACCATCCAGTGAGAACGGTTACCACGAAGGTGGCGACCGTGACGACGCCCGATTCGTTCGCGGCAGCGAGCGTGAAGAGGCTGATCGCGGCGTACGTCACGAGATACAGTAGCGGTGCAACCGGAAACAGGTACACACCGTATCGCCACGATGGGTTTGAGGGCGAAGCAGTTGCGGAGGTCGAGGACCGAGACATGCGTAACCCGTTATTGATAGCACGCACAGATATAATTTCTTAGCTTTATCCGTCGCTCGAAAGTCCTTGATAGCGCTCGCGGGAGTAAGGAGAGGCGGCGTTCAGAAGCCGTCGAGTCGCGTCTGTCCGCCCTCGCTATCGTCGAGTCCCGAAAGCTCTGCCGCGCGCTCGAGTGCAGCCTCGAACGTCTCCCGCTGACTGCGATCGTACAGCGTCGCCGCCGGGTGAACGCAGAGCAGGACGCGACGCGGCGCGTCCTCGATGCGGACCTCCTCGAGATCGCCGGCCTCCTTGGTGACCGCGACCGAGCGCCCCAGGAGGTGTTCGCTCGGGACCTTTCCCAGCGTGACGATCACCTCGGGGTCGAGTCGGTCGATCTCGCGCTCGAGGTAGCCCCGGCAGTTCCCGAGCTCCTCTTTCGTGGGGTCGCGGTTCTCGGGCGGCCGACAGCGCACGCAGTTGGTGATGCGAACGTCCTCGCGCGCGAGGCCGACGTCCCGGAGTCCGTCGTCCAGCACGGAGCCGCTACGCCCGACGAACGGCTCGCCCTGCTCGTCCTCGTTGGCTCCGGGTCCCTCGCCAACGAACAGCAGGTCGGCGTCCTCGGGGCCGGTGCCGTTGACGATCCGACTGCGGGAGTCGACCAGCGCCGGACAGCGGGTACACTCGGTGACGCAGAGATCCTCCATCTCACCCATACCGGTGGCTCAGGCGGCCGCTACCTACCTCTTTCGGCTCGCCACTGCCGGCTTCGCCGGGCGACGCTCACCTCCCCCAGTCGTCCGGCCGGAGGTAGGAATCGGCCGCTCGAGCCGCCAGCTTCGCCACCCGGATCGGCTCCGGACGACCGCCGGCCGGCGTGAACGCCCGGACGATATCGTCGGCGTCGGCGGGCTCGAGACCGAGGCACCTGACGTAGACCGTCTCGCCGTTGACCGTCAGTTCGCGGCGGTCCGGGAGCGACCGATAGGTCTCGAGTCGCTGCTCGAGTTCGGTGCCCGAAAAAGCGTCTCGGAGGCCGCCCTCGAGACCGTCGCTCGCCTCGAACGTAACGGCGAGTACCGGTCGGTCGGCGGCCTGGTGAACGCGCGAAAGATCGAGAAGGTTGTACCACGCGGGGGCGACAGCGCCGAGCAGGACGTACCGGACGTCCGGCCGGCCGAGGTCCTCGAGCAGGCCGACGACGGCGTCGGTCGCGTCGGTGCCGCCGACGGTGCAGTCGGCGTACGCGAGTCCGTCACAGACGCGGTCGGCGCGGACGACGGCACCGGCCAGCGTGCTGCGATTTCGGCCGTCGTCACGGTCGCTGCGGTACGATTCGGCGATGCCCAGCGCCCGCACCCCGGCTTTCATCAGGCCTCGTCTTCGCCTTTGATCTCTTTGAGCCGATCGAGTAACTCGTCGCTGGACGCACCGTTTTCGAACTCGATGGTTCCTTCGTGGCTGTTCTCTCCCGATTTGACTGCGTCGTCGTCGTCAAAATCAGCGTCGACTTCCTGCTGTTCGGATTCGTCGTAGCTCCCGAATCCCATACAGTGTCGTCTACGGGATACCGATTGAAAAATTCCATGGTCACCAGTTTATTAGGGTTATTCAACTCGTTCACAGCTATGGGAGCGCCCTCGTCTCGGGTGATACATCCGATCCGTATAAGAAATCCATCATACCGTACAGGGATCGAACGACTGTAAACAGTCCTGGCTCCGACGGAAATCGATGCCACCGTTTTTGCCGTCGGCCCACAAGTGTCGGGGTATGGAAGTCCACCACGTCACCGAGAACGCGGAGACGTTCACCTGTAACGCCTACCTCGCTGTCGGCGACCGGACCGCGCTGGTCGACGCCGGCGCGATGGACGGCGTCGTCGACGAAATTCGTTCCCACACCGACGACCTCGAGGCGATCGTCCTGACCCACCAGCACGGCGATCACGTTGCCCAGCTCGAGGCGGTCGTCGAGGCGTTCGACCCGGACGTGTACGCCTACGCCGACCACCCGGCGCGCACCCACGAGATCGACGACGGCGATACCGTCGAGATCGGCGACGAGACGTTCGACGTGGTCTTCACGCCGGGCCACGCCGACGACCACGTCTCGCTGGTCTCCGAGTCGTCGCTGTTCTCCGGCGACGTGGTCGTCCACGACGACGGCGCCTTCGACTACGGCAGCTTCGGACGCACTGACATGGCCGGCCAGTCCCGCGAGCGGCTCATCGAGAGCATTCGGAACCTGCTCGAGCGCATGCCCGAGGGTGTCGAACACATGTACGCCGGCCACGGCGGCGTCTTCCACGGCGACGTTCGCGACGTGGTGGAGACGTCGCTCGAGCGAGCCGAGAAGCGGGAACCGAAGTATCCCGACGAGTAGGAACTCCGTCCAGGGGTTCCGACCGAAACTGTCTCCAGCGGTGATAGCTACTGCAGGGGAATAAATCCGTTCTCGAGACGGTCAGTATTTGCGTTCCGTTCTCCGAATAATACTTGTCAATCAGCCATAAAGAATAACTCGCAGGAACGACTGTTCAGACGTATGAACGGCGAGGGGGCGACTGTCGGTTCAGGGAGAACAGTCGGTGAATCCAGAACGGCCGTGCGGACGGATGGCGGGGGAGGCGGGTTGGACAGGCTGTTGGATCTCGTCTCGAGTCACCGACGGCGGTACGCGCTCTACTATCTCCGGAAAAACGAGGCCGCCACTGTCGACGAACTGGCGGAGCAACTCGCCACGAACCGGGAGACCGTCTCGGAGTCACCGAGTACCGAACAACTGAACCGAGCGAGGGGAGCGCTGATTCACACTGTACTGCCTCGATTGCAGGCAGCGGGCTGTATCGAGTACGATCGCCGAAGCGGGACGATTCGGTACAGACAGCCGACACAGTCCCTGACGACCGTACTCGACGTATGCTCGGAGCTCGAGTCGGCCCCGATGGAGTCCGAATGAGCGCCGATGGACCGAGGAACGGAAATCAATGACACACGGTAATTCAGCACCGACCAGCACTGTCGAACTCTACGAAACGAAGACTGCCCTCGCGGCGCTATTGGAACACCTCCCGGTCGGCGTTCTCGTCGAGGATTCGGACCGCACGATCGTCGCGGCGAACCCGGCGCTGTGCGAGATTCTGGGCGTGGGGGTGGAGCCAGCGGACCTGATCGGTCGAAACTGCGACCGAATGGCCGAGGAACTGAAATCCCACTTCGCCGATGCCGACAGGGCGGTCGCTCGCATCGAGACGGTGCTCGCCCAGCGGGATCCCGTGCGCGACGAGGAGGTACGGCTCGCGGACGGCCGTACGCTCGAGCGGACGTACGTGCCGTACACGCTCCCGGACGGTGAGGCAAACCTGTGGCTCTATCGGGACGTCACCGAACGGAACGCCCGACGGCAGGAACTCGAGCGGAAGAACGAACTCCTCGAGGAGTTCGTCGGCGCGGTGTCCCACGACCTGCGCAATCCGTTGAACGTCGCGACCGCCAACCTCGAGTCGGCCGCCGCCAATTCCGACAGCGAGTACGTCGACGCGGCCATGGACGCGCTGGATCGGACGGAGCTGTTGCTCGAGGACCTGCTCGTACTCGCCCGCGAAGGGGCGGTGATCGGCGAGACGGAACCGGTCGATCTTGCGGAGACCGTCCGGGACTGCTGGACTAACGTCGCCACGGCGGACGCGACGCTCGAAGTCGATACCGATCGCGTCGTCGAGGCGGATCGGAGCCGCCTCGCACAGGTGCTCGAGAACCTCTTTCGGAACGCGGTCGAGCACGGTGGTCGGGACGTTCGAATTACCGTCGGTGCGGTCGCGAACGGGTTTTACGTCGCTGACGACGGCCGCGGCGTTGCCGCGAACGAGTCCGACCTCTTCGACGAGGAGTACTCGACGAGCGCGGACGGAATCGGACTCGGGCTGCGGATAGTCGAAAAAATCGTCGACGCGCACGGCTGGGAGATCGGAGTCGAGGAGAGCCGCTCCGGTGGGGCGCGATTCGTGATCACCGGCGTCGAGTTCGTGGACTGACGCCGTCCGTCACGACTCGTATCCCTGTCGCGCGTATCGCGTCCGAGACAGATGACTCGAGGTGCGCGAACGGACAGGTGTTGCGACTACGGATGGAAAGACGATTGAGAACGGAGCGGTCGATTATGCGGCGCGGGGCTCTTTCGCCTTGGGGCGAAGCTTCTCGTAGCCGCACTTGCGACAGCGGTTCGCCCGCTTGGAGTTGCGAGCGTTACAGCGCATGCAGATCATCTTCTCGAGCGTCCGTTTCTCGGCGGCGTCGAAACTGGCCATACCCACCCTTTAGCCGTGGTGCATTTAACCGCTATGGTTGCCGTACCGACCGGCGCGGGCGATTCCCGATTCGACCGCTCGAGCCGTCACTCCTCGTCGGCCAGATAGTCCTCTTGAACCGCAACTACGTCGCTCGAGTCCGCGCACTCGCTGTACCGGCGCAACGGCTCCTCGTTGAGCGTCAGGAAGGTCTCGCCCCAGCGGAACGGTTCGAGCAGGTCCGCGGCCAGTTCCCAGTCGTCGAAGATGCAGGCCGCGCCGGCCAGCGCCTCGACGGTGGTCAGCCGGAACGGCCGACCGTAGTTGACCGGGTTCGCGGCGACGAGGAAGGGGAGCGCCCGATGAACGCCGTTCATCTCGAACGACGCGGCCTCGGCGGACTCCCACGAGCAGTCGAGGGCGACCAGCGTCCCCAGCCCCTCCTCCGCGTCAGCGGGCGAGAGCGCCCGCTCGGCGTGGGGGTTGAGCACGACCCCGTACGGCACCTGCCCCATCGAGCGGTAGAGGGTCGCCTTGTCGAACTTCTCGAGGCGACGCGCGGTGCACTTCTCGGGGTCGTCGTCGCCCTCGTAGTAGACGTGGCACTCCACGCGAGACGATAGGTGAAGCCGAGAGAAAAGGAATGTGGAACGCGAGCGGACCGACTGCGGCTAGTCGTCGTGGATCGTCTCGCCGCGGTTGAGTCGCGCGGCGGTTGTGAACGTCTGTTCCGCCTGCCGACGGGTTGGGAAGTGGGCGGCCAGATAGCGTGCGGTCGCGATCATCGGGACGTACCGTCGTCGTTCGAGATCGGCGGCGGAGTTTCCCTCGCCTTCGGCCGCTCGCATCTTCGCTAGATCGAACTGTCGGAACGCCGCCTCGAGGTTCTGGAGTGCGTGGAAGCCTGCGTCCTCGCGCAGCAACCCGTGGCCGAGGGTGCGCTTCAGTTCGACGGGGTCGCCGTCGCAGTCGAAGAACTCGGCAACGAGCCGTCCCGCTTCGTTCACCTCGCCGTCGGTGTCGAAGGTCTCGAGGAGGTCCGCAAGGATCGGATCGGCGTTCCGCCCGGTGTCGTTCGCGCCGGGGTCGGGGATCGGCGTCGGCGGCGTATTGAGAAACCGATCGAGATAGACGTTGAGGGCGCCGTCGAAGACGCCGCGGTAGGGTTCGATCGCGTCCGTCCGTCGAGCGCTCCCGTGGACCGCGTTCGCGTATGTGAACGTATGGTGGACGGTGTTCCAGTCGGCGAACTCGTTCGCGGTCCCGAACTGGGCCACGCGGACCGCGGCAGCGTGGGCGACTTCCGCCGCGAGGGCCTCGGTCGTCGCCCCCTCCCGGACGGCGGTCGCGAGGGTGTCCACGATCGCTTCGGGATCGTCCGATCGTAACGTCTCCTGAAACGTCGACGGCGGCGACCAGACCTTCTCCGCTCCCTCGTTCGCGAGTCTCTCGAGACCGCTGGTTGCTGTCACGTCACCACCGTAGACGTCCTCGAGCAACCCGACGAGGTCGACCGGCTGTCGCCATGCGGACTGCTCGTCGCTTCGGTCGGCGCTCGTGAGAGGATCGACCAGACTCGCTAACGCCTCGCCGGCCGCGTCCCAGCCGACGTGCTCGAGGCTTTCGAAGGCCGTGTTGGCGAAATCGAGGACGTGGCCGCTCGAGAGGTACGGGTGGTCGGTCGCGGCGGCGACGAGGAGTTCGGCGACCTCTGCCTCGGTGTGTCCCGTCGCGACGGCCGTCCGGAGGCAGCGTTCGGCACCGTCGGCATCGCGGACCTCGACGCAGTTCCGGAACCAGGACTTCAACCGGTCGAACGGGACTTCGTCGGTCGAAAACGACGGTTGATCGAAGTTCGGCGGCTGGTCGGCACAATCGTCCGCGACGTGGCGAACGCCGGTGTACAGCGCTCGCTTTCGGTCCACGGGAGCGAGGTCGTCGATCAGATTCGCCATACATCCCAGAACGGTCAGTCCCGCTCCCCATCCCGACTCCCTATATCTGGTACCGAACGTGAGGGCCGTCGCCATCGGCTCGCGATAGTCGACCCCAGCGTCCGAGAGGCCGATCACCGATTTCGCGACGACGAGTCGGAGGTTCTCTTCGAGGCCGGTCTCGAGGCGGTCCGCCCAGCGTTCGGCAGGCGGTAACTCGTGGGACGGGTTCGGGTTCACGTACACGGTCCCGTCCCGGACGTCGGTCGGATACGTCTGGACGTCATCGGCCCAGGGATCGAACGTGTCGCCACAGGAGAGTTCGAACCGTGCGTGGTGCCAATGGCAGGTGAGGACGCCGTCGTCGACGCTCCCCTTCGATAGTGGAAACCCCATGTGCGGACAGCGGTTGTCGACCGCCCTCACATCGCCTTCGTGATGGAACAGCGCGATCGCCGTCCCGTCGATCGTCACCAGTTCGCCGTCTGCTTCCTCGAGATCCTCCAGCGAGACGGCTTCCCGGTAGTCGTCCGTCGCTACCATATGGTTGGTAGTGTCACCCACACGTGTAAGGGTTCGCCAGACTCAGCCCTCGATTCGGCGACGCGAACAGTCGGGAGAGTGGCACGCTTTTGACGCTCGCCGCGAAACGCCACGTATGGATTCGGCCGCGCTCGTCCGGCGATACTACGACGCGCTCGACGATCACGACTACGACGCGCTCGAGGCGGTCCTCGCGCCCACGTTCTCACAGCGCCGCCCCGATCGCACGTTCGAGGACCGCGACGCCTTCGTCGAGTTCATGCGCGAGAAGCGACCGAACCCGGACACCGACCACGAACTCGAGTCGGTCGTCGCCGCGGACGGACGAGTCGCGGTCCGGGGTCGCGTGACCGAGGACGGGACGACGCTCTTCGAGTTCGCGGACTTCTTCGAACTCGCGGACGGGCGGATCCACCGCCTCGAGACGTATTCGCGGTGAGGACGGCCGGTGGTATTCGGCCCGCGTCGAGACGCGACCGATCGACGCAAAGACTTTCAGGACGAGCGACCATTTCGACCGCATGGTCCACTGTCCCGACTGCGAGACGACCCTCTCGGCGGAATCCGATATCGATTTCGTCGAAATGGATTCGACGACCGGCTTCCTCGCGGCCTCGAAACGGTTCTACGTGGCCAACTGCGCGGCTTGCGGCGCGACGATCGGCAGCGGCGTCGCCGGGGCGAAAGCCGGCGGTGGCGGCGGTGCGGTTTAGCTCACCCCAGGCGCCACGCGAGCAGGGAGGAGTTGTTCACGAGGACAAGAATTATAGGACCGCTATCATTACGAACTGTATGGTCCACTGCCCCGAATGCGACGCGACCCTCTCCGAAAAGACCGACGTGGAATTCGTCGAGATGGACGCCACCACCGGTTTCTTCGCGGCCTCGAAACGGTTCTATCTCGTCGCCTGTAACAAGTGCGGCGCGGCGATCGGCAGCGGCGTCGCCGGCGCGAAGGCGTAAGGTGCCGCTCACGGCTCTCGCGCCGTCTGCCGGCTCAGGCAGAACAGTTGTTCGGCCCTAACTCGAGTTCCACCCGCTCCTCGGGTGGAATCTCGGCCGCGCCGCGGTTGTACTCGATGATCTCCTCGTAGTTCGACGGCTTCTCGCCGGCGTCGGCCATGCGGTCGACGAACGCGTCTTCCTCGAGGTCGAGCAGGTCGATCCCCGTCCGCGCGTCGCGGATCGTCGTCTGGATCGGCTCGTCGGGCGCGCCGTGCTCGAACTCGCCGTCCGCGGTGACCGTCACGTGTCCCGGGAGGACGGCGACGCTCTCGGGCTCGGCCAGGATCGTCCGATGGAGCGTCTCGTAGAGCAGCGTCGCCCCTCGCTCGCCCTCGTCCTCGCTGAATTCGAGTTCCGTCCGGCCCGTCGAGTCGACGTGCAGCGTGTCGGCGGTCAGCAGCGCCGCGTCGTCGACCAGCAGGTTGATCATCTCGCTGGTGTGGCCGGGTGCGAACACCGCCTTCAGCTCGCGCTCACCCACCGTCAGAACCTCGTTGCGCTCGAGTGGCGTGTACTCGCGTTCCACGTCGCGCTCGCTCGCCCGCTCGCCGAGGTAGTAGGGGACATCGAGGTCGTCGGCGAGCTGGCGACCGCCGGAAATGTGGTCGGCGTGCACGTGGGTATCGATCACGGCCGTGATCGAGAGGTCGGCCTCCTCGGCGGCGACCTCGTACTCGTCGGTGTCCGCAGTCGGGTCGACGACGGCGGCCTCACCCGTCTCGTCGCAGCCGACGACGTAGCCGAGACAGCCCTTCGCGCGCCGCTGGATCTGGACGACCGTCAGATCGTCGCCGACGTCGACCTCGGCGCGATCGTAGACGCCGCTCCACCCCTTCATCCCCCCGTCGACCGCTGCCACGTCGAACTCGTCGGTCGCCGACTCGAGGCGCGTCGCCAGATTGCTCGAGGAGATTCCCTTCGCGCAGACGGCGATCACGCGGTCGGCGTCGCCGACGGTCTCCTCGAGGTCCTCGAGTCGGCCGTCGAGTTCCTCCTCGGGACCGAACGGAAAATGGATCGCGCCCGCGATGTGCCAGGCCTCGTAGCTGTCGTCGGGGCGGGTATCGACGAGAACGTAGTCCGCGTCCTCGTCCTGCAGTTCGGCGAGTCGACTGGGCGAGATTGTGGTAACCATACACGTCTGTAGTGTCGCAAGCGTTGTAAACGCCGACGTGTCAATACCAAGGCCGACGGCCGAAGCGGACGATGAGTGTCGGAGAGCCGGGTTATCTCACGTTCGTCGAGAGGGTTCATTTAACTGAAAGCCGTTCGAAGGGGCGGTATGGCTCTCTCCGACTACGTCGCCGCCGCCGTTACCGTTCTCCGCCGTCGGCCAGGCGATATCCTCCCGATGTACCTGCTCGGTTCCGCGATCCCCGCGATCGTGCGCGTCGTTCCGTTCTTCGCGATCGCCGTCGCCTACGCGTTTCTTGCAACGACCGGGGGACTCGCGACGATTCGCGCCGATCTCGCCGCGCTGGAACCGCCACCGAGCGCCAACACCGACCCCGAGGCGCTCGAAACGTGGGCCAGCGGCCTCGAGCCGGTCGTCGAACAGTTCGTCGCGCCGCCGCTTCTCGCCCTGGCCGCGGTGGCTGCCATCGTCAGCTTCCTGTTGTTCGTCGGTCTGACGGCGGTCGTCGCCGCGGGACAGCTCGCGACCTGTTACAGCCGCCTGCGCGACAACCGCGGGCTCCTCGCCGGGATCGACGGTGCGCGCCGCTACTGGCTCCGGTTTCTCGGGCTGTTCGTCCTCGAGTTCGTCTGCTGGGCCGTGGTGCTCACAGCCGTCGGGATCGTGACGGCACTGGTCGCCGGCGCCGCCTCGCTCGCGAGCGGTTCGGCCGCAGCGACCCTCCCCGTCGTTCTGCTGGCCGCCGTCGTCGCACTCGTCGTTTTGCTCGCTGTCCGAGCAGTGTTCGCGTTCGCGCCCGTCGCAGTCGTCGTCGACGATGCCGGCGTCTTCGGTTCGCTACGGAACACGCTCGGGTTCGTCCGCGCACGGCCGGGCGGCGCGCTGTTTTACTATCTCGTCGCGCTCGTAACGGTCGTCGCTCTCTCGACCGTCACCGGATTGCTCTCGCTCGTCGACGTTGTCACTGTCGGCTCGCTACTCTCCGCGCTGGTCGTGTTTCCGGCGCTCGATCTGCTGAAGACGGCCGTTTACTGCGGTTACCGGGATCGGCTCGCGCCACCGGAGCCGCCGACGAACACGGTCCGCGAACAACTGCGAGGCGGGCTCCGCCGGGGCTGGGACGACATGCTGTCGTTCGTCCGGTCGACGCCGGGTATCCACGCGCTCGTCGTCGTCCTCGCACTCGTCGGCTTCGGGGCGGGCTGGGCGGCCGCCGATCCCTTCGCAGGGACGTTCCAGGCGTCGATCACGGCCCGTCTCGACGGGTGGCTGCCGCCGGCGATGGCGGCCAACCTGTTCGGTAACAACTGGCTGGTCGCGCTGACGACGGCCTACGCCGGCGTGGCGTTCGCGATCCCGGCGATCGTCTCGTTGCTGTTCAACGGTGTCTTTCTGGGGATCTACGCCCGCCTCGAGGTCGATCCGCTCGAACTCGCGGCCTTCGTCGTTCCTCACGGAATCTTCGAGATCCCGGCGATCCTCGTCGCCAGCGCACTCGGCATCTCCGTGGGCGGTACCGCCTGGCGAACGTGGCGCGGCAGTGCGGTCCGGACCGACCTCGCCGACGCACTCGAGCGGACGTTCTGGGTGCTGGTCGGGCTCGGAATCGTGCTCGCGATTGCGGCGGTCATCGAAGGGTTCGTCAGCCCGTACTACTACCAACTGTTCCTCTAACGGCCGCCCCTCGCTCGCGAGCCGCTACCGATACGCCTCGAACTCCTGGCCGAACAGCAGGAAATAGGCCGTTCCGAGCAGCCCGATCGCCGTCGCGATGCCGAACGCGACCGTCGGATCGCCCGCGAACGCCTGCGCACCGGTCAGCGGATTCGAGAACCCACCCCACAGCAGCCCCCCGAGGGCCGCGCTCGGGATGACGATCACGTTCCGGAGGAGATAGTACGCACCGGTCACGCGACCGCCAGCGCCGCGCTCGGCCGGGCCGACGATCAGCGCCTTGTGAGCGGGCAGCCCCGCGAACCGAAGTCCGGAGAAGGCGAAGAGAACCGCGAGGACGGTCGGATCCGCGGGCGCGTTGATCAGCAGAATCGGGAAGATCGCGTAGACCGCGAATCCGAGCCCAACGACGGGTTTGAGTCCGACGCGTTCGGCGGCTTTGGCGACCGGCACCATGGTCAAGAGGGCGACCACCATCTCGATTCCCAGCAGGATGCCGAAGTACGACTGCGGGGAGAGCGCGACCGTCCCCACGGCCGGCAGCGACAGCGTGAGACCGACCTCGAGGAACCGAGTCACGACGATCACGAAGAAGACGTACACCATGCCGTTTGCGAACCTCACCAGGGTATCGCCCACCAGCAGCGGCCGGAGTTCGTCGGGCATCGCCCGCAGATCGGCGAGTAACTGGGGGACCCCCTCGAACTGCTTCCCGATGTCGTCCTCGTCGGCTCTGTAGAGGACGTGCTGGGCGACCGTTCCGAGAACGCCGAAGACGACGGCGACGAGCAAGATCACCTGGAAGGCGGTGACGATCTCGCCACTGCTCGAGCCGAACGGGTAGAACAGTGCGGCGGCGAACAGCGGCCCCACGAGAAAGGCGGTGCGACGGAACGTCTCGGTGCTCGCGAAGCCGGCGGCCAGGTGCGATGGAGAGACCGACTGCTTGACGATGGCGAACGTCGCCCCGAGCCCGAACGATTTCCAGGCCTGGGCCAGCAGCAGGCCGACGAAGATCGCGACGATCGACAGCGACACCGATCCGATCGAGACGCCCGCAAGCGCGGGAGCGACGAGCCAGACGCCGAAGCCGAGCGTCGAACAGAGCCCGAAGGCAGTTAGGGCGTACCGCGAGCCGATCCAGTCGGAAATCGCGCCGCCCGGATACGGATAGACCGCGCTGACGACGTTGCCGACCGTCCCGAACAGACCGATGACGAACACCGACGCGCCCAGCGCCGACATGTACTCTGCCATGTATCGGCTGGTCATCTGGAAGCCGAGGCTGAACGCGAACATCGCCGCCGAGAGGACGAGCACGTCCCGCTCGAGCGCGAAGAACTGCCGGAAGGCGTCCAGCGGATCGGCTTCCTCGTCGGCCGGTTCCTGCTCGAGGCTCATACGTATCGGTGCTCACCGAACGGGCTTGAAATTTGGTTCGCCGGTCGTTTGCACGCTGAGTGTAGCTGGCGCTTGACTGACTGCACACTGTCCACGTTCGCCGCCACGAGTACCGTCACCGAATACCGCACTAATCGCCGGCCCGTCCGCCGACGGATACGACAAAGGGAAGGGCTCATTAGCCAGTAGTGTGAGGTGATGGACATGGCTTCGTGGAAGCGGGATTTCGCGAGCGGGCTCATCGTCCTCGGCCCCATCCTCATCACGCTCTACGCGATCTACTGGCTCTACGGACTTGTCTCCGGGCTGACGCCCGGTCTCATTCTCGATTCGGCGGCGCTCGAGCCCCTCATCCCCGGCACGAGCGCGCAGGCCGAGCAGACACGCCAGCAAGTCGCCCAGTTCCTCCGCGTGATCGTCGCGTTGACCGTTTTCATCATTCTCACCTTTTCCGTCGGCTACCTCATGCGAACCACGGTCGGCAGCCTCGTCGAACGGCTCGTCGACAACATCGCGAACCGCGTCCCGGTGATCCGCGTCGTCTACAACGCCTCGAAGATGGCCGCCGAGACCGCCTTCGGCGAGCAGGAATCCCTCCAGAAACCCGTCAAGATCGAGACCTGGGAGGGGCTTCGAATGACGGCGTTCAAGACCGGCAAAGTGACCAGCGACGGCCGCGAGGTGCTTTTCCTGCCGACCTCGCCGAACATCACGACCGGCTACGTCGTCGAAGTCGAACCCGACGAGATTACCGAACTCGAGGAAGACGTCGAGGACGCGCTGACTCGCGTTCTGAGCGCCGGCTTCGGCGACGCCAACAAACGCGGCATGGACGCCGGCATCTCCATCGACGTCATCGACGAGGCTCGAACTGACCGCTCCGACGGGGACGGGTCGACGGACCGGGACGACCGACCAGATCAGGTCGAGCGGGCGGACGACGACTAACGAAATTTTGCGCTGCGGGCCGCGAAGCGGCCCTCGGCAAAATTTCGATCAAAAGCGCTCCTCCTTCCGCTCGCTCGTCCTTTCAGTCCTCGCTCACATCAGTCGTCGGCCCGCTCGCTCGGCCGGTCTCACGGCCTTCGGCCGTTCGACTCATCGCGGCGCTACGCGCCGCGTATGGCCTCGCTCGCGGCGAGTTACGGGCGATCGCCTGCCCTCCCCCGAGTCACGCGCCTCTCGCGGTGCTCGAGGCGCGCTCCCGGCCACGTAAATCACTCTAGAGGACGAACCGCCTAGAAAACGAACGATTCGCGTCAGCGTTCAGTCGCTATCTCGAGACCGATTAGATGCGTTTGGACCGAGCAGTCGCCCTCAGACGTCGACGTACTCGAACCACTCGTCGTATTCTGCGGGGGCTTCCTCGACGATTTCGAAGAACTGCTGCTGGATTTCCTCGGTGACGGGGCCGCGAGAGCCGTCGCCGATGACGACGTTGTCGACCTTCCGGATGGGCGTGACTTCGGCCGCGGAGCCGGTGAAGAACAGCTCGTCGGCCGTGTTGAGTTCGCCTCGCGAGATGGAGACGTTGTCGTGGACGGTGTAGCCCAGTTCCTCCGCGATCTGGATCACGGAATCGCGAGTGATGCCGTCGAGGATCGATTCCGAGAGCCCGGGCGTGTAGAGTTCGTCGTCGCGAACGAGGAAGATGTTCTCGCCGGGGCCTTCCGCGACGTTGCCCTCCTTGTTGAGGACGATCGCTTCGGCGTAGCCGTTCCGGCGGGCTTCCTCGCCGGCGAGCATGCTGTTGACGTAGAGCCCGGTCGTCTTGGCGTTGGTCGGGATCTGACTCGAGGCGTGTTTCCGCCACGAGGAGATCATCACGTCGATGCCGTTCTCGAGGGCCTCTTCGCCGAGGTAGGCGCCCCACGGCCAGACGGCGACCGCGGTTCGAGTCGGGCAGTCCTTGGGGCTGACGCCCAGCGAGTTGTAGCCGTAGAAGGCGATCGGTCGCACGTAACAGGAGGGGAGTTCCTGTCGCGTAATGAGCTCTTTCGTCGCCTCGGTGAGCTCGTCTTTCGTGTACTCGATGTCCATCTCGTACGGCTTCGCGGACTGGAACAGGCGCTCTAAGTGCTCCTCCCAGCGGAAGAGCGCGGGGCCCGAGTCGGTGTCGTAACAGCGCGCGCCCTCGAAGACGCCGCTGCCGTAGTGGAGTCCGTGCGTCAGAACGTGGACCTGCGCGTCGTCCCAGTCGACGAACTCGCCGTCCATCCAGATCGTGTCGACGTCCATCTCGTCGAATCCCATTGTCGAGTGTGTTGCAAGCCCCCGTACTAAGTATTCGCGGTTCCCCGTCGAGCATCGGTGCGAGCGTCCGTCAGACCCGTCCTCGAACGGTCCATCGGTCAAGAACTCACCCGTCCGCGGCGGTTTCGGCGCTGTCGCATCCGCCCGCGAGCGGACAGCCGTCGCAGTCGGGATCGCGAGGGGTACAGACGGCGGCCGCGAAGTCCAGCATCGCGTGCTGGAAGTCGCTGCTCCGCCTCGGCGGAACGAGCCCGTCCGCGCGGGCCGCGACCTCGCTCGAGTCGGGTTCGAGGCCGACGAACCGAGCGACCAACCGCCGAACGTTGGTGTCCACCGCCGCGATACCGTCGCCGAACGCGTGTATCTGCACCGAGCGCGCGGTGTACTCCCCGACGCCGTGAAGGGCCAGAAGCTCGGAGCGCCGTCGCGGCACGGTCCCGGAGTGGCGAGCGAGCAGCCGTCCCGAGCAGCGTTCGAGAAACGCGGCGCGCTTCGAGAGCCCGAGCGGTGCGATCCGCTCCTCGAGTTCGTCCGACCGCGCGGCGACGACGGCCTCGGGCGTCGGGTGCCGCGCGACGAAGGGCGCGTACGCACCGGCCACCGCGCTCGCGGTCGTCCGCTGAAGCAGGATCTCGGCGATCAGTATCTCGAAGGCGGACCGCCCCGGCTCGCGCCAGGGGAGGCGGTGCCGACCGCGGTTCTCGTACCACTCGAGCAGCGGATCGACGAACGATCGCCGATTCGGCGACACGAGACGGTCTGCCGCGGTATCCGATAAAAGCGTGCGGACCGGAGCCCCGAACGACGGACGGCGAGTTCGACCGACGAAGGGTCGATCGCTCGGCGATTCGGCGAGACGCGGACCGTTACGCGAGCCGCTCGAGCACGTCGCGCCCCTCGAGATACGCGAACCCGTGGCGGTCGGCGTAGGCGCGGGCGTCGGCGGGAGTGAGCGCCTCGCCGGTCTCGTCGTCGAGCATCTCACAGACGACGACGGCGGGCGTGAGGTCGGCCGCGTCGGCGAGCGCGAGGCCGAGTTCGGTGTGGCCCTCGCGCTGGGCGAGCAGGTCGGGCGCGGCCTTGAGCAGGTGAACGTGGCCGGGGACCCGGAACTCGTCGGCGAAGTCGGTCCCGTCTGGAGCGGCGGCGGCCTCCCCCAGTGCGCGGATGGTCGTCGAGCGGTCCTCGTCGGTGATCCCCGTGTAGGTGTCGCGGTGGTTGACCGTCAGCGAGAACGACGACCGGTCGTCGTAGCCGAGTTCGTGGTCGGCCGTCGCGGGGTGGTCGACGACCTCCGAGTAGAACGGGAGGTCGAACGCCTCCGCGATATCGTGGCCGAGCGCCACACAGACCAGCCCGCCCGCGTCGTTGCGCAGTCGGGCGACGGCCTCGGGTGTGACGGCGTCGGCGTGGTAGATCAGGTCCGTCTCGCCCTCGCGGTCGGCCGCGTCGTGGACGAGGATCGGCTCGCCCGCGCGCAGCGACTCGAGCGCGCGGTCGAACGCGTTCGCCGACGCGTTCGGACTCGAGCCCGAGCCGGCCGTCCCGCCGTCGGCGTTCGACTGCGGCCCGGCGTGGTGGCCCGTCATTCGCGATCACCCACGGAGACGGTGAGGTGATCTCCGTCCTCGAGGTCGAGTTCCTCGCGGAGCTTGTCGGGGGCGATGACCTCGAGCTGGTCGTCGTCGTGGTGGGTGCGCTCGGGGGCGATGGTGTGTGCGCCCTCGTAGACCTCGCCGTCGGCGGTCTCGATCGTCGCGGCGTAGCAGACCGCGGGACCGTAGGTCCGCTCGTCGGTCTCCCAGCCGTCGATCGGGACCGGCTCGAGCGAGGCCATGGCGCTGCGCCGACGGACGCTGTCCTCGCGGAGATCGACGTTCAGCGTACCGGGGAACGGCTCGTAGCCCAGTCGTTCCTCGAACTGGCGCTGGTAGCCCGACAGGGAGATGTAGTGTTTGCCCTCGCCCATCCCGCTGGTGACGGTGCCCTCGAGTTCGATCGTCGAGTCCGTCTCGAAGATGCGCCGGTAGTCCTCGTACTCGGCGTGGAGTGCGCGCTCGCCCTTGTCGGTGACCGCCACCCACTGGCCGTCGCTGACGGTATCGCGCTCGAGCAGGTCGGCGCTCTCGAGGCGCTGTAGCCGTCGCGAGGCGGTCTGGTTCGACGCGTCGAGGCGGTCGGCGAGGTGAGAACAGGAGATCTTGACGTCGCCCTCGAGCCCGCCCTCGAGCGCGAGGAGCTTGAGCACGGCGAGTTCGTCGTGCCCGACGGCAGACTCGGCTATCACTGACATGTGTGGAGATATAGCGCGCCTCCGTAAAAGCATACCGAATATGGCATGCGTAACAAAACTGTGATGGTGTTGTCGAGCGTTTATCGCGTATTCGGCAATTCCGAGCGGGAGGCAAAAAGACACCGGTCCGACGGACCGGTCGGGAGTCACAGACAGGTACTTTGCATACCTTTCCATCGCAAGCCATCGGACTTTGATCCGATCCGTTGAGCGTTCGGGCGTACTTGCATGAAGCGTCTCGTCGAGGCCCTGTTCGGGTTAGTTGCACTGACGGGCCTCCCGTATCTGATCTACCTCGGGGTGTACTACCTCCGACGGCCGTCCGGCACGCCCGCCGACACGTGGCCGGACGAGCCCTCGGTGAGCGTCGTCCTCCCGACGTACAACGAGAGCTCGATAGTCGAATCGAAACTCGAGGAACTGACTGAACTCGACTATCCGATGGAAAAGGTCGAGATCGTCGTCGTCGACTCGAGCGACGACGGGACGGCCGATCTGGTCGAGACCTTCTTCGCGGGCCGGCCGGAACCGGAACTGACGCTCATCCGCGAGGACGAACGGCGGGGGCTCGCGACCGCGCTGAACGAGGCCTACGCCGCCGCCGACAACGAGGTCGTGGTCAAGACCGACTGTGACTCGCGGCTCGCACCCGACGCCGTTCGGAAGGCGGTCGCGAACCTCGCCGATCCCAACGTGTCCGGGGTGACCGGCCGCAACGCGGAGGTCATCGGCGACAGCGAGGTCGAGCGGGGCTACCGCGACCTCCAGACGATGATCCAGATCCTCGAGTCCCACATCGACTCGACGCTGATCTTCCACGGCCCGTTCTCGGCGTTCGAGCGCGACGCGATCGTCCCGATCGACGAGGATTCGATCGCCGACGACACCGAACTCGCGCTCAAGATCCGGCGCAACGGCGGCCGCGTGATCTTCGACCCGGACATCCACTACAAGGAGGCCGCCCACTCGGCGTTCGGCAAGCGCCGCGAGCAGAAAGACCGGCGCGCGATGGGACTGCTACGGCTGCTGTGGCGACAGCGCGACGCGCTCGGTAGTCACGGGGCTTACGGCCGCGTCGTCCTCCCCTTCAACTGGTGGTTCATGATCGTCTCGCCGTGGCTGGTCGCGACCGGCGTCGCGCTGGCGACGCTCGGGTCGCTGGCCGTGCTGGGGCCGTTCGGCCTGGCGACGCCGGCCGGCGTCCTCGCCTTCACGGCGCTCGGCTCGCGTGACATGCTCGGACCGCTCCAGCCGCTCTACTCGCTGTTCGACACGCAGATCTCGCTGTTCCGTGCCAGCGTCTCGCTGCTCCGCGCCCGCGCCGAGGGCGACGAGGAAACCCACGACGGCACCTGGTCGCCCGACCGGGAGCTCCGGGAGGTGTTACAGTGACCGACGTCGCGATCCTCCACGACCGCTTCCCCGGCATCGGCGGCGGCGAGGAGTTCGCCATCGAGGCCGCCCGGGTCCTCGACGCGCCGATCTACACCACCTACGTCGCCGAGGGGACCGAGATCCCCGACGACGTGCACGTCTTCCCCTTCAAACAGGAGAAGTACACCTCGCTGCCGTGGCGGCCCTTCCTCGAGTGGAAAAACGAGGGGATGAACCCGCTCGAGACGCTCAACGTGGCGCTGGACATGACCGCCGCGCACCCGGATCTGGCCCACTACGACGTGGTCTTGGAGAGCGCGCCGCTGTCGAAGTACTACGTCCCCGAGGTCGATCAGCGGATCGTCCACTACCCCCACAGCCCGCCGCGATGGCTCTACGACCTCTATCGCGATCGGCTCTCCTCGTTTCGGAAGCCGTTCGTCGAGGCCGGCGTCAAGGCCTACGCGAAGGGGTGGCGGGCGCTGGACAAGGAGGCCAACGACTACGTCGATCAGTTCGTCGCGAACAGCGAACTCGTCCGCGACCGGATTCGGCGGTTCTACGATCGGGACGCGACGATCGTCTACCCGCCGGTCACCGGCGACTGGCGCAACGAGGGCGACGACGGCTACTTCGTCACCTGGTCGCGGCTCGCCCCCGAGAAGCGGATCGACCTGATCGCGAAGGCCTTCGCGGGCCTCGACGAACGGCTCGTGATCGCCGGCGACGGGCAACAGCGCGAGCAGCTCGAGCAGTTCGCCGCCCGCTACGACAATATCGAGGTGCGAGGCTACGTCGAGGATATCGAGTCGCTCGTCGCGCGGGCCACCGCGGTCGTCTACGCGCCCAAGCAGGAGGACTTCGGCCTCGTCGGCGCGGAAACCATGATGGCCGGCAAACCCCTGCTCGGCGTCGACGAGGGGTTCACCCGGTATCAGGTCCAGGGCGGCCGGACGGGGCTGCTCTTCGAGCCGACCATCGAATCGATCCGGGACACGGTGCGGCGGTTCGACCCCGCCGACTTCGACCCGGTCGAGATCCGGCAGGCCGCCAGACGTTACGAGTACGACCGCTTCGCGGAGAACCTCCGCGCGGTCGTCGCGGAGACGGCGGCCGCCGACGTCGGCGCGTCGGAACCCGCGCCAGCGACGGAACCGGAGCCGTCGTCGCGCTCGACGGCGGAATCGGACCGCGCAGACGAGGGCCGACGCGCCGAGCGGCGGCGCGAAGACGAGCGCGCCGAGGGGGTGGCCGATCGGTGACGGCGCGCACGACTGCTCACGGCGAGAGCGGCGACTCGAGTCCTCGGACGGGCGTCGCCTCCTCACAGCTCCGGGAACCGGGCGATCGGTGTCTCCTCTACCAGAACAGCGACGCACACCCCGCACACCGGGTGTTCGCCGACGCCATCGGCGCCGATCGGCGCCACTTCGAGACCGGACGACCGCCCGAATCCGGCGGGAACACCGAGCGAATCGCCGATCGGCTCCGAACCGCCGGGACCCTCCCGGCGTACGACACCGTCATCGCAGAGGGGAGCGCGCCGCTCCAGACCGGGCTCGCGTACAAACTGCGACACCCGGGAACGACCCTCGTCTACCTCGCCGCCGACGAGACCTTCTACACCCTGTCCGAGCGACCGACGCGCTACCTCTGGCGCGGGCTGCGCCCCCTCTCGAATCGGCTGCTGGACGGCGTGATCGCCGTCGGCAGGGACGCCTACCGCTGGGGGCGGCCGTACCTCGGCGACGTCCCGGTCGCGTACGTCAGGCCGCCGATCGGCGACGCGAAGTACGAACGGCTCGCGTCGCTCTCGCCGAACTCGCCGCAAGATCCGTTCACGATCCTCTCGGCAGGCGAGGCCAAACCCGCGAACGGCTACGATCGACTGGCTCGAGCGGTCGATGGATTCGCCGACGCGGTCGACAGCGACGTTCGGCTGGTGATACTCGGTGAAGGACATGGCGAGCGGGCGTACGCGGATCGCCCGCACGTCGTCACGCCCGGGTTCGTCGACCTGGATACGTTCGCCGCCTGGTTCGAGCGCGCGAGCGTCTACGTCCAGTCGTCCCGCGGCGACGCCTTCCCCGTCGCCGCGCTCGAGGCGATCCTCTCGGGGACGCCGACGGTGGTCACCGAGGCGACCGGCGTCCGGGAACTCCTCCCCGCTCGACAGGTCGTCCCGCCGACTGAACGGGGGCTGCTCGAGGGACTACGGGACGTCTTCGAGCGGTCGCCGGCGGAACGGGAGGCCGCCGCGAGCGACCAGCGAGACCTCGTCTCCGATCTGACCGAATCGAATCAGGGCAACCGCTTCGGCGCCGCGCTGGAGGCACTCGCATGACCGGGACGGACCGTCCGAATATCGTCGTCCTCTGTCTGGACACCGTCAGGAAGGACGTCTACGACCGGTACGCGACCCGGCTCCGGGAGCGGGCCGCCGTCCGCTTCGAAGGGATGCGTGCGCTCGGCGGCTGGAGCGTCCCGAGCCACGCCGGGATGCTGACCGGCTCGGTCCCCTCTGAGACGGGCGTTCACGCCCACCAGCGGCGGTTCGACCCGATCGACGTCGGAGACACGTGGATCGCGCCCCTCGCGCGGCGGGGGTACGAGTCGGTCTGCGTCACGTCGAACATCTACGCCAGCCCCGTCTTCGGGTTCGACCGGTTCTTCGATCGGACGATCCCCATCTCGCCGAGTCGCAGGCTGCCCGCGGGGATGGACGTCCAACAGCACATCTCCGAACGGTCGACCGACGGCGTGGAGGCCTACGCCGATTTCGTGCGCGAGGCGCTCGCCCACGACCACCCGCTGCGCTCGCTGGCGAACGGCGTCCTCCTCAAGCTCGACGACGTGAGTCGGAAGCTGCCGATCGAGAAGCCGACCGACTTCGGGGGTCGGGCGATCGCTCGGACGCTCGAGCGCGAGGTCACCGAACCCGACGGACCGGTGGTCGCCTTCGCCAACCTCATGGACGCCCACGGGCCCCACACCGCGTTTCGCGGGCTGGACGACTCGATCCACGGCGTCTCGGCCGACTTCCACTCGAGTTCCTTCCGCGATTCGGACGTCAACGTCGCGGACGGCCTCGGCGAGTACGAATCCGACGTCGAGCGCGTCCGTCGACTCTACGCCGCGACGGTCGACTACCTCGATCGGGTCGTCGACGACCTCCTGTCCGCGCTGGCGGCCGGCGACGACCGCGAGTCGATCCTGCTCGTGACGGCCGACCACGGCGAGAACCTCGGCTACGAGTCCGACGGCTACCTCATGAACCACATGAGCAGCCTCTCGGAGGGGTTGTTGCACGTGCCGTTCGACGTCGTCCCCACGAGCGGCCGCGCCCTCGAACTCGCCGACGACACCGTCCGTCCCGTCGACGTGAACGGGCTCAGTTCCCACGCCGACCTCGGCGAGGTGGTCCGATCGCTCGCGAGCGACGACCCGTTCGATCCGTTCGCCCTCGAGCGCGAGCGCGCCCGCGCAGAAATCGTCGGCTCCGGGTCCGGCATCCCGGAGGGCGGAGACGAATCGTACTGGGATCGGAGCCAGCGGGTCGTCTACGAGGACGAGCGGAAGTACTACCGCGATCGGCTCGGCACCGAGGCGGTGTACGACGTCTCCGGACCGCCGTCGAAGCAGGTCGAACTGCCCGATGAGACGGTGCCGAACGGGCTCTTCGAGTCGGTGTTCGGCGACTGGGTTTCCGACCACGGGCGCGACGGACGGGCCCACGCCGAGGAGGTCGACGCGGCGAGTCGCGCCCGACTGGAGGATCTGGGATACCTGTGAGCACGAACTCGATTCGAACGATGAACACGGATACGAACCCATGACGGACACCACCCTGCTAGTCACGGTCGATTCCCTCAGGACCGATCACGTCCAGTACATGCCGCGAACCCTGGAATTCCTGGACGACACTCACGACGCCGCGTTCGCCACGAGCACCGCGACGCCCGGCAGCTTTCCGGCGATTATCGGCGGAGAGTACCCGGCCGGGAGCGGCCTCGAGCCGACGGCGAGCGTCGCCCACGGGTTCGACGCCCACTCCGTCGGGATCACGACGAACCACCTGCTCTCCCAGGAGTACGACTACGCGACCGGCTTCGACTCGTTCACGTCGCCGAAGGGGGGCGGTGAGTCGCTGAAGGACAAGGGCGCGATCTTCCTCGAGCGCGGCTCGCTCCCGTACAAGGTCGCCAGCTGGGGGTACAACCGGTACCAGCAGTTGCGGAGCTACGTCGAGGAGACTGAGAAGTCGTTCCGCCCCGCGGACGACGTCATCGGCCAGTTTCTCGGCGAGGTCTCCGGCCGCGACGAGTGGTTCGGCTGGCTCCACTTCATGGAACCCCACCACCCGTACGACCCCGACGGCGCGGACGTCGACCGGGCGACGGCACAGCGGGTCACCCGCCGCGTCCTCTCGGATCGCGGCTCCGAGGAGGACGAGGCCCTCGTCCGGGACCTCTACCGGCGGGAGGTCGCCGAACTCGACGCGGCCCTCGAGTCCCTCTGGGACGCGATCCCCGACGGGACGCGCGTCGTCTTCTGCGGCGACCACGGCGAACTGCTCGGCGAGGACGGGCTGTGGGGCCACCCCGGCGAGATGCGCCCCGAACTGCTGAACGTCCCGTTCGGCACGCGGAACGCCCCGGACGTCGGCGAGGTCGTCTCGCTGATCGACGTCCCGACGGTCCTGACCGGCGCCGAACACCGCCAGGGGACGCTCGATCGCGAGATCGCGTTCGCCGCCTACGGGGACCGAAAAGCCGCGATGACCGCCGAACGCATCGCGACGGAAGCCGGCACGTATCGTCTCGACGACGGCGAGCGGGTGGAAGATCCCGCCCTCGAGCGGGAACGCGAGCGGTTCGATCCCGCCTACGTCGTCAAGGAAGACGCGCTGCAGGAAGATCTGGAGGATCTTGGATACGCATGACGGTCGTCGTACTGGCGCTCGACGCGCTCGACGCGGGATTGATCGATCACTTCGATCTCGACGCCTACCGCCTCGAGTCGGGCGGCGAGATCGAGACGTTCGCGAACACCCAGAACGTCCCGTACACGCCGGAAGTCTGGGCGACCGTCGCGACCGGGCTCGAGCCAGCCGAGCACGGGATCACCGGCGGCGGAACGAGCGAGTGGGAGAATCCCGCCCTCAACCTCGCGTCGACGGTCACGGGCCACCTCGACGAGTCGACGCGGGGGACGCTGGGCAAACTCGTTCGGTCGCGGACCGGCACGCGCGAGCAAATCGGCGAGACGGACCGCGAGTCGATGTTCGACGCCGACGACGCGGTCGTCCACAACTGGCCGGGCGTCCACGACGGACAGCCCCTCCAGCGAGCGTGGGACCTGATGAACGCCGTCGCGGAGGGGATGCCCCGCAGCGAGTTCGAGCGGGAACTGTTCGGACTCTGCGCCCAGCAGTTCGGCTGGGCGCGAGAGATGCTCGAACACCCGGTCTCGATCGCCGGCGTCCACGTCCACACGCTGGACGCGGCCGGCCACGCCTACGCCGACGACGAGGATGCGTTGGGTCGCGCCTACGAACGCGTCGGCGAGTTCGTCGAGGAAGTCGTCGACGCCCTCGGCGAGGACGACGACCTCCTCGTCGTCAGCGACCACGGCATGCGAACCGAGTTCTACCCCCCCGACGCGGGCGAGAAGCCGGCGAGTCACTCTTGGCGCGCGTACGCGAGTTCCACGGACGACACCCATCCGGAGTCGGTCTACGACGTGCGACGGTGGGTGGAGGAACGAGCGGCGGCGGCGGCGGGCCCTGCCAGCACCGGCGTCGACGAGGACATCGACATGCCGACCGATCGGTTGCGGGAACTCGGCTACCTCGACTGACGCTATCCGCCTTGGCTGACACGACGCACCTCGACTGACACTATCCTCCCCCGGTGTGTTACCGGCGCCCTCCCTCGATCTCGGACCGTGCGGATCGGGTTCGAACCGACCGACCGTGGCTAAGCGAACGTTCACGAGGCGTAGCCCCTCCATAATTATCACCGAGTCCGGTGGAGGGGACCGCAATGCAAATCCTGCTTCTGCGAACGTGGACGACGAACATCGGAAACGGATTCATCGACTACGGGGCGAGGGCGATGCTCGAGCGGGCGTTTCCTGACGCGGAGATCGTCGAGACCGGCGGCTATCCCAACCACGCGGCGGACACCGCAGCGCTGTGGGGCGGCACCCGGAAGCTCGCCCGGATGACGGGGTACGGCAAGTCCGACTACGAGTCGCCGACCCACCGCATTCGGCAGAATACGATGAACGTCAGCGAGCTGATCGACGCCGACCTGGCCGTCCTGCCGGGCTGCGTGCTCTCCCGGCCGACGTTCCGGAAGTACTTCGACACGCTCCGGAAGCTCAGGGAGCGAGATATTCCGATCGTCATCATCGGCGGGGGCGGCGAGGAGTACGACGAGGCCGAGCGGAAGGACGTCGAGGCCGTCTTCGACGCGCTCGACATCGAGGTCCTGCTCACGCGAGATCGGACCGCCTACGAGGAGTACGGCGACCTCGTCGAGTACCTGTACGACGGCATCGACTGTTCGCTGTTCCTCGGCGACAGCCACCAGCCGCCGGAGGCGAACCGCGAGTTCGACGTCCACACGTTCGACAAGGGCGAGGAGCCCGATATCGACGGCGCGTCGTCGACGATCATCCGGCCCGATCACGCCCCCTTCGACGAACCGTACCATTTCCCGGTCGGCGAGCGAGCGCGGGAACTGGTCGGCCTCGAGACGCCGCTGTTCGAGGACGAGAACGTCTTCGTCTCCGATCTGGTGACCGACTACCTCTTCCTCTACGCCAACGCGGACGTCGTGCGGTCCGACCGGATCCACGCCTGCCTCCCCGCGCTGACCTACGGCAACCGGGCCCAGTTCTACTTCGACACCCCGCGAGCGAACCTGTTCGACCGGGTGCCGATCGACGGCGACGTCACGAGCGAACCGGTCCGGTTCGACATGGACGAACTCGAGCGCGAGAAGGACGCGCAGGTCGAGGCCCTCGAGGAGGGGGTCGGGACGGTCCTGTGAGCGGAGCTGCGACGGGAACTCGACGGCCGCCGGCTGCCGGTTCCATTGCCGGGAGTAGGTTCTTTACCGGCGGTATGGTACGATGAGCGAAACCGCGATCATGGGAGACGATCCATCCATCGCCCTCGTCGTGCTCGATACACTTCGAGCCGACTCGTTCGACGAGCACTTCGACTGGTTGCCGGGCGTGCAGTTCACGAACGCGTGGAGCACGACCCACTGGACGGCCCCCGCCCACGCTTCGCTGTTCACCGGCCGCTACGCGGTCGAAGCCGGCGTGACGATCAAGTCCCAGGACTTCGACCGGCAGACGACTCGCCTCCCCGAACTGCTACGGGACGAGGGGTATCGAACGCGGGCGTTCAGCTGCAACGTCAACATCTCGGAACAGTTGGGCTGGCACCACGGGTTCGACGAGTTCGGCGGGAGCTGGCGACTCCGCGGCCTCGGCGAGGACGTCTTCGACTGGGACGAGTTCATCGCCGAACACCGGTCCGACGGCCCCGAGCGCTACCTCCGGGCGCTCTGGCGCTGCGTCGACGGCGACTGCGATACGACCCAGTCGCTGAAGCAGGGTGCCCTTATGAAGCTCCGCGATATGGGGCTCAAGGGGCGCCACCCCGACGACGGCGCGGCGGAGTTCCTCGAGTACGTTCGGGACCAGTCGTGGAGCCGGGATCGGGAATTCCTCTTCGCAAACCTCATGGAGGCGCACCTCCCGTACGACCCGCCCGACGAGTATCGGACCCACCCGGACGAGGAGTCGCCCCATTTCGACAGCGTGAAGGCCACACTTGGGGAGCCGTCGGCCGATCCGGACCGGATCAGGACCGCGTACGACGACGCCGTCCGGTACCTGTCGGACATCTACCGCGACATCTACGGCGAACTCGCGGCGGAGTTCGACTACGTCGTGACGCTCGCCGACCACGGCGAGGCGCTCGGGGAGTACGGCGCGTGGCAACACGGCGGCGGGCTCCACCCGCCAGTGACGCGGATTCCCCTCGTCGTCTCCGCTCCCGGGCCGAACGCCGACGACCGATCCCCTCGCGCGGACGGCGCGGAGCGACCGACGCGGGACGCCCTCGTGAACCTGCTGGACGTCTACGCGACGGTGCTCGACCTCGCCGGCATCGAGTCGGACCACCGTCGCGGGAAGTCGTTCCGCCCGCTGCTCTCGAGCGATCCGCTCGCGTCGGAGCCGCGATCGAGCGCGCTGCTGGAGTTCCACGGCGTCTCGAAGCGGCGGGCGCTCGCGCTCCAGGAGGACGGCTACGACGTCGGACCCGTCGATCGCGAACGACACGGCATCGCGACGGCCGACTGTTACTACTTCGAGGGCCTCTCCGGGACCGAACTGCTCGGCGACTGCGACCCGGCGGCCCTCGAGTCCGAACTCGAGGGGCTGCTCGCCGACCTCGAGACGCGGGACGGCCTCGCCGAGGCGGATCTGTCCGGTCTGGAATCACAGCTCGAGGATCTGGGATACCTGTGACGGTGGTATCGCTTTCAGCTGTGAGCGCTGGTACCCTGTTCCATGAGTGACGCGACCTCGGTCAGCCTCGGCGGCGAGACCGTCAAGGCGACGGCCGCGAAGTTCGCCATGGCCGCGATCGGGTTCCTCGGGACGATCGTCTTCGCGCGGGTGCTCGGCCCGTCCGGGTTCGGCGGCTACTACCTCCTCTTCTCGCTGGTGAAGATCGCGGATCGGGCGGTCAACGGGTGGGGAACGGCGGTCAAAAAACGGTTCTCGGAGCCCGACGCCCCGACGGGCGAACTGGTCGGCAGCCAGGCGCTGTTCACGCTGGTCTGGATGGGGCTAGCCGTCGCAGTCGCGCTCGTCACGTCGCGCTGGCTCGTCTCCTACACGGGTCTCGCCGAGGCGCCGGTGCTGTTCGTCGTTCTGCTGCTCGCCGTCACGCTCTTCGAGCCGCTCGATCTGATAGTGCAGGCGCGGGGCCGCGTCGGCGCCTCGATGTGGACCGACACGCTCCGGTCGCTGCTGACCTTCCCGCTCCAGTTGGGGCTGATCTTGCTCGGCCTCGGCGCCGCCGGCATGGCCTACGGGCTGGCCGGCGCGACCTTCCTGACGGTGCCGATCCTCGCGTACTACGTCCGGGCGCGGCCGGTCGCTCCGTCACGGGAGACGGTCGCGAACCTCTGGTCGTACGCCAAGTACAGCATTCCGAACTCGTTTCTCGGCCAGGCCTACGATCGGTTCGACATCATCCTGCTGGGCTACCTGCTGGCGCCCGCCGCCGCGGGCCACTACGAGGTCGCGCTCAAGCTCACGGTCCCGGCGACGTTCGTCACGATGGCCGCCTCGAGCGGCCTGATGGCTCGGGTGAGCCACCAGCATAGCGAGGGGGAGGAACTCGAGGCCGACGTCTCGAACACGCTGGCGTTTACGAGCATCATCGCGATCCCGATGTTCTTCGGGGCCGTGGCGATGCCCGAACAACTCGTCGTAACGTTCTTCGGCCCAGACTACGCCGAGGCCGCATTGCTCCTCGTCGGCCTCGCGCTGTACCAGATCGCGAAGACCCAGGCCGGCGTGCTCACGAGCGTGCTCTACGGGATCGATCGGCCCGACATCAACACGCGGATCTCGGCCGTGACGCTGGCGATCAACGTCGTCCTTGGCGTCGCACTGACGCTGTCCTACGGTGCGATCGGGGTCGTCGCCGCCACGGTCGTCGCGGAAACGCTTCGCTATTGCCTCTCCGCGATCGTCATCAAGCGGGAGCTCTCGGCGGTCGTCTTGCTCCCCCGGACGCTGGCCGAACAACTCGTCGCCGGTCTCGTGATGTTCGCCGTGATCGTTCCCGTCGAAGGCGCCGTCGCCGTCGAGCAGTGGTATCACCTCCTCGCGATCGTCGCGCTGGGCGCGGCCGTCTACGGCCTCACGCTGACGGCGATCAGCCGCAAGCTCCGGGTGACGATCGAGGGCGTCGTTCGGAGTTCGCGACTCGAGCTATAGCGAGCCGTCAGGGGGAAAACACCGAGAACGTGCCGGTCGCTCGCGCGACTGTCTCCCCGTCGTGGGAGATGTCCGACTCGAGATACGCGACGGACCCGCCCTTCCGCAGGACGTTCGTGTCGCAGGTCACGCGACCGGTCCGGACCGGCTCCAGATAGTTGATCTTGATCTCGATCGTCGCGCACTGCTCGTCCTCTTCTAGCATCGCCGCGAGCGCCGCTCCCATCCCGGTGTCAGCCATCGTGTACAGGACGCCCCCGTGCAGGACCCCGTTCGGGTTCAGCAGTTCGTCAGCCGTTTCGATCACCCCGCGGCTGTATCCCGGGTCGACGTCGACGAACTCCAGGTCGATCAGATCGGAAAACACCGATGGTCTCTCGGCCGTCATCCGTTCGACTCTCGAGTTACACCCACTTGAAACCGCACGGGAGCGGCCGTCGCGTCCCGTCTGTGGACGCAGCCGCCGGCACCGACCGCGCCCGCCCGCTCGCCACAGCGCACCCAGCTCACAGCTCGCGCGCTACGTAGGACTCGATCCGCGTGACGCGCTGGGGATCGGTCGTCCAGAAGCCGTGCCAGATCCGCGGCTCGGTCTCGAGGCAGACGAGCGCACAGCCCTCGGCGTCGGCCGGCGCGCGGTCGTCGGGCTCGAAGACGACGAACCAGCCGTCCCGGTACGCCGCGTCGGTTCCGGTGTGTTCGGTCACGTCGAGATCGGTCGTCGCGCCATCGCCACCGGATTCGGCCCCGTAGACGTGAACGTCGACGTCCGTGTCGGCGAGCGCGTCGTAGGTCTCGTACGTGCCGATCTCGTCGTCGATGCGCGATAGGTCCTGAAAGGCGCTGTGGAGCGTGCCGCTGCCCGCCGCCCAGGCCCGCTGTTCGATGTGTCGGGAGACGAGGATCAACAGCAGCTTCTCCTTGTGCGCGAGCGGGTAGCCGCGCAGGCGCAGCCGCGTCCCCTCGAGTCCAGCCAGCACGTCGGGGAACTCGATCTCGCCGACGCCGCGGGCCCCGGTGACGAACAGATCGGAGTTGATCGCCAGCAGCGAGTCGTACAGCTTCAGCATCGGCGAGGCCGCAACGGGCTCGCCGTCCTCGAGCAGGACGGCCGTGTCGCCGTCGGCCGCGAGCGCGTCGGCGACGGCGGGCGGCGCGTCGGTGTCGCCGTCCAGCGTCACGTCGGCCTCGACGGCGATCGGCTGGTCTTCGAACGTCTCGGCGAGCATCTCCTCGAGCGGCCCGGAGCCGGACGCGTCCTCGCTGACGACCGCGATCGTCTGCGTCGGGGGACCGGCGTCGTCGATGAACGATCGAAGGGTCACTTGCGCACGTTCTCGGGACGCGGACGTAAGTGTTCTCGCCGCTGGCAGGCGACGGCGAGCGGTCCGACGACCGCAGTCGGCGACGTCTGTTTACTCCTCGCCGATATGACGGCACGAAACCCGGTGACGGACTCCGCCACGGACACCTCATCTGTCCGCTCAGCGCTGGTGACCGTCGGCGACGGTCAGACACTGTTTTCCGGTTCTCGGTTCGAGCCTGCCGTGACGGCTGCCCTCGATGGTCTCGACGTCACCGATTATACTGACTGTGGTCGCAATCGACGAACCCGGTCCGTGGAGAGTCGTGTCGACGTACTGCGGTCGACGACACCTCGCACGCTCGGATGTCTCTTACGCTCGCTCGCTGTCCTCCGCACCCGGGCGCAACGGTCCGAAGGCCTCCAGTGGAAGGAGAACGAGGAGCGTTACGTACATCGGGTTTAGCAGTTCGGGGCCGATCGAGAGGCCAGTGATGGTCCCCAAGCCGAGCGTCCGAAGGAATAGACCACCGGCCAGAAGCAGGCCGATAAGGCGGAGCACGTACCGAGCGACATCGAAGGGCACCGACCCGTACTCGCCCCGCACGGCCGCTGTTTCTCGGACGCCGTTCCGACTGGTCTCATCACCGACGATCAGCAGCAGTAATCCCAGTCCGAGAAATCCACCCGGCTGATCGAGCGCCGACATCCCGAGTCCCAGCACCGCCAGTCCCATGGCAGCGGCCACGAGACCGATTACGGTCCGTATCGACGGCGTGAGACGTTTATGAACGTACTCGCCGGGATCGGTCGCTCCAAGCCGGCGCACACCGAGGACTGTGGCAGCCAAGCCGATAGCAACCAACTGCTCCGGGTTGGAGATGTGAACGTTGTTCGAACCGAGTCCCGCGACGAGCGCCGACATGCCGACGGCGAGAACCAGCAGAGCGACCGCGAATCCGGTTCGGGCCCACCGTGTGACCGTTCGTACGCGTCGAGAGAGGCGGTCGCGGCGCAACGTAAACGTCACTGCCTCGAGGGCGACGACGGTGACGGCGGCGATATAGAAGGGATCCCACCGCCACCACTTGACAGCGATGGAGTTGCCCAATTCGATGCTCGGAGCGACGCTCCGATAGAGCGTCGCAGCACCGGTGAGGAGCGCCACACCGATCAGAACGCTCCAGAACGCCTCCGGAATCCGCTCTCGCCGCCACAGAGATCCCCTACTTCGGTGTAGCCATCGGCCAATCTCTGCGTTTCCCCAGACGAATAGCACGACGAACGCCAGCCCCACCGTCGCGAAGTCGAACGCTGAGAGCCACCACGGAAGCACCCACTGCGCAGTGCTGTAGAGGTTCTCAAATAGGTGTGCGGGGTACGATACGATACCTGACCGATCCGTCGGTGCCGATGCGCTCTGGAACTCGTCTCGAAACTCGACCATCGACGGCCCCTGCGGCTCGTCCCCGAGGTGGATCCGCTCGATGTCGTATAGGTACTTCGGCACCTGTACGCGCCAGACGATGTCGCGCGACGGCGTCACCTCCATCGCGTACCCGCTATCTACGAGAATCGTGTTTCCGTTTGGCAGCCGGTCGGCGTCACGCGGCCACGACAGCCCTGTCGCGAACTCCCAAACCATCGTCCACTCCTCACCGGTCCGTCGATACTCGACGATCCGGTCGTTCTCGCTGTCGGCGACGAGGACGGTCGGTGGGCTCGACTCGAGCAACACTGGATTGTGCTGTTCGTAGAGAACGTCGTAGTTGTCTTCTTCTCCGAGCGTCCACTCGACTTCCTTCGTCGAACGATTGATGAGTAACACGCGGTCGAAGTTCCGTGGACTGATGAGAAACGCCGATCCGTTGTGTACGCTATCGACGTCGTTGATGTGAGAGAAGTCACCGCTGTAATCTGATGGAGCGCCCCCGCCGACGTCCGGCGGGAACCGTTCGGTCAGATCGTACACCCACTCGTTTCGATCGCTAGTTCGGTTGTACACGACGACTCGGTGTTCCCTCCCGTCGGTGTAGACGTACGTTCCGTTGCCCAGATAGTCGATGTCGTGCGTTCCTTCGGCCACCTCGAAGCGATCGTACACCTCGTCAGTCCGCCAATTATGGACGACGGCGTACGTCGTTCCGTTCGAAACAGTGCCCGTATAGAGCAACGTCGAATCGTTCAGCGGGTCTACGTCGAAGTACGACGTGTACGTGGTCGTCTCCCAAACCGCCCGCTTGGTCTCCGTCTCCAGAACGACGAGACGCGAGTCGCCACCGGCGGCTACTCTGTCACCCTGTGCCGCGACGACCGTCAGATTCTCTGCGATCTCACCAGTGGCTACGTCGTCGCTCACCGACTGTGGTCGCGGACCGTGAAACGCGGCGCTCATCCCGGTCGGCAAGAGCAGGACGACGACGATGAAGAAGACGGTAGCCCGTCCACGCGTCCCTCGCTCGGAGACCGTGGTACCGAGAGTCATGCGTGGCTACATTCCGAACACACGTATAAAGACATCGCCGCCTCGAACGGAACCGAAAAGTAATCTGGTGTTGGTCCGCCCGTTCCGGCCAATCTCCTCGAGCGGCAGCCGATACGAAGCCCGCGCAAGAGCCCTACCGTGATCGACGCGAACGGGACGCCGCGACCGAGCCTGATGGGGCCATCTACGTGCCTGTGACGGGATCGCGTTCCCAGAACTCGCTGTCCTTCTTCAATTTCGGGACCCACGTATCTGCCGTTTTGGAGAGCAAGGCGACGCGGGAGGCCGGCACGCCCTTGACCTCGGAGAACGCGGGCATGTGTTCGGCCACCGACTCCGCGAAGTCGACGACGTCCTCGTGGTCGGGCATCGCCGAGCGGTCGAGTCGGCCCTGCGAGTGACCGACGTGCATGTACGCCTTCAGCTCGATGAAGTCGGGATCGGCCTGCTGGTAGAAGCCGGCGTACCAGTCGGGGTGGTGCATGTTCTCTCCGTCGACGAGCGTCGTCCGGAGCACGGTGCGAGTCTCGTCTTTCTCCGCGAGGACGGCCATCGTCTCGAGCAGCTTCTCCCAGGCGTCGTCCTCCATCGCGCCGACGACCTGATCGAAGGTGTGGCGCTCGGGGGCGTCGACGCTGACGTACAGTTGCGTGGGATCGCACTCCCGCAGGACCTCGGGACGGGTGCCGTTGGAAACGAGGAAGGTGGTGATATCGCGGTCGTGGAAGGCCTCGATGAGTTCCGGCAGGTAGGGGTAGAGCGTCGGTTCGCCGTCCAGCGAGATGGCGACGTGGCGGGGCTCCATCGCCTGATCGAACACCTCGCGGGGGACCTCGTCGTTGCCGCCGAAGCCCGACAGCAGCTTCTTCTGGAGGTCGATCGACGCGTCGACGACGGCCTCGGGATCGTCCCACTCGACGTCGTCCATCTCGTAGGCGTGGCCGTTGTGATCCCGCCAGCAGAAGACGCAGCGCTCGTTACACCGGACGACCGGCGTCATCTGAATGCAGCGATGGGACTCGATGCCGTAGAAGATGTTCTTGTAACACTTCCCCTCGCCGCGCAAGGCGTTGGCCGTCCAGCCGCAGGTCTGGGCGGCCGTGTGGTTCTCGCTGTGGTAGTCCGGGCTCGAGACCTGTGCCGGCCTGCCGTCGCCGTCAGCGGCGTTCGCGCCGTCGCCCCCGGAGTTCGCGGAGTCGCTCATGATGCCGGGGTTGGGCGGGCGCGGGCAAAAGCCGTGTGGTGTCTCGGCCTGCAACAGGGGCGGCCGACGCAGTTCTCGACGATGCATGCGAACGAGGATTCCCGACCGTCATCCGGTCGGAGACGGTCTACCGATCAGTGAACGCCCGCTCGAGGCCCCGGCGAACGTTTATTGTACCCGAACGTACGTTTACGTGTACACGTATGGCGACGAAGACGGTAACGATCACGGAAGAAGCGTACGAGCGCCTGAAAGCGCACAAACGCGACGACGAGAGCTTCACGGAGACGGTCCTCCGACTGACCGAGGCGGACCAGGACGTGATGCGGGGGTTCGGCATGTTCGCTGACGACGAGGGGTTCGCCGAGACCGCGGGCCGCACGCGAGACGATCTCGAGGACGCCTTTGCGGAGCGGCGGAAGCGCCGTGACCGAAATCAGTCGTGATCGCACTGGATTCGTCGTTTCTGATCGACTACTTAAACAGCGAGAGAATCCCGCCGTTTACGACGGGCGTGAATCGCGTCACTTGACTAAACAACCCACCGTCTACGGCAGTCCGACTACCAAACGGAATCTATTAGTTCCAAATAACGTACAAGGAATTGTGCGAACTGAAATCGATATAGAGCGAGGAAGTAAACTCCATGAGCGAGTGAAAAACTACGCTCGTGACAATGGTATCCGACATCCCCGTGCCTACGCTGAACTAATCGAAAAAGGATTAGACGTCAGTGATGACGATAACTAAGACGCTTCAAGCGACGTTTGCCCCGCCCACCGCGCACAAGCAGTCGAAACTGAACGACCTGCTCGAAACGTACCGTGACAGTCTGCAAGAGGCGTTCGATGCCGGCGCGACTCGCGAAGCAGCGGCGATTCACGCCGAATTGCTCGCGTCTGGGACGCGGATCAACGTCGCCGACATCATGATCGCCGGCGTCTGTCGACATCACGGCGCGGACCTGGTCACTCGCGACGGTGACTTCGAGGCCGTCGACGGGCTCGAGACGCTCTCCTACTGATTGTCGATCCGAAGCGAGTCGGCCGGTGGTCGCGGGTGCCGATCCGTGGGGAGCACACCGTTGGCTGCGTCGGGATCGGCAGTCGGCTACTCGTCGCCGCGCCGATCGCGCCCCGACTCGCCCGAGTCGGGCGCGTTCGGGAGCGCGTGCGGATCGGCGGGCTCGTCGCCGTGTTGTGCGTCGTCGCGCTCGAACAGGTACAGGGCGGGCCCCGCGAGGACGATCACGAGCAGTCCCGGGATCGGCACGTCCAGCGGCGAGAGAAAGAGTGCCAGCCCACCGCCAACCGCGAGAAAGACGAATCCGGCCCAGAGGCGTGGCCTCGAGATCCCCACGTCCGTCGCGTCGCGGTAGACGGCGCCCGCACAGCCGAGGGCGACGATGCCCCCGAGGAGCGCGACGGCGACCCCCTGCAGCGTGACCATATCGGGAGTTACGCGAACGACGGGAAAAGGGTTCTGAGACCCGTTCCCACGGCCGTGGCGCCCAACAGATCGCCCCGAGGCAGCGACGGACCAGCGTCCTTCCCTACGAAAGCCACGCGCTCTTCCCCGTTCCGGTCCAGCTTTCGGGCATGATCGGAGCTTACACGATCGGCAAGAAAGCGGTCACGTTCGGCTACAAGCGCTACGGGATTCCCGGCGCAGTCGCCTCCGGCGGCGCGGCGCTGGCAGGGTATCTCGTCGTTCGGCGCGCGCTCAAACGGTCCACGAACGCCGACACCACCGGCGTCGAGTCGGCGATCGACGCCGGCGAAGTCAAGTCCGCTGTCGAGCAGAAGGGTTTGGGCGCGGTCACCGAGCCCGAGACCCTCGAGCGCGCGATCGACCAGGAGGAGGTCGGCTCCGCGCTCGACATGGACGCCGTGCAGTCCTCGGCCGAGTCGGAGGCCGACGCGATGGCCGACGAGTCGGGCGGGGACGAGCCGAGCGACGGGAACTGAACACCGACCCGAATCGGAAAGATCCGGCCGCGACACCGATTCCGAATCTATGAGCGACACAGAGACCAGTACTGAGATCGTCGACGAACCCGTCGGCAGCGCCAGCGGGGGAGACGCGAGTATCGGACGCGAATACGTCTCGAGAGCGATCCGGGGCGTCCGAGAGGGGAGCGGACTGGAAATCGCGGCGGGGATCGGCGGCGGGGCGAGCATCCTCGGCGGCGTCCGTGCGCTCCAGCGCGGCGACCGCGAGCGCGCGTTCGGTCGGTTCGCCCTCGGCGGCGTGCTCGTCGCCATCGCACTCGAGTTGCGGCGACCGACCGACGAGCACACCGGAGCCGAGGGCGCCGTCGACCAGACGGACGTCGTCAGCACCGCGCCCGATATCGGCGGCCTCGAGGGCGGTGCAGCAGACGAGGACCGGCACGCCGGCGGTGCCGATGCCCAGCGGGTCGTCGATTCCTCGGTCGACCTCGAGGACGTGACCGCCGGTACGGAGCCCGACGACGAGGCGGGGGCCGACGTCGAATCTGGAACCGGGCCCGCAGTCCCCGAACCCGAGGCGTACGAGCGGCTGGGAGCAGCGGCGTTCGACGAACACAGCAGTGAGATTCCGGTTCCGCAGGAGGCGTTCAACCGGAACGTGCTGTCGCTGAGCGCCGAGGCGTTCTGGGGGATCCGCGACGAGGACGACGCCGTCGTCGTGTCGGAGCGCTTCGATCCGATTCAGGACGGCGAGGGGATCCGCTACGTCGCGAGCAGCGAGATCGACGGCGATCGGATGCTATCGGTTCCCGACACCGTCCTGAACCACTGGGACACCGTCGCCGGGGGCGGGCTCGCCGTCGCTTCCGGTACCGACATCGCGTTCGTCACCGCGGACTCGCTGCAGGCGGAGGGCCAGATACGGCTCGTCCCCGAGCAGTGGCTCGACGACGTGCTCGAGGACAGCCAGTAACGAACCTCGGCGGACTGATCGTGTGATAATCCGGATAACAATATTATTTATTGTATCGCATTCCACAGGATATTCATCGGAGAATGTACCGAATAGAAGACTTGCTACACAATGGCGCACGCACAACGGTACAGGGCCAGTAGATCGAACCAATGTTCAATGACCTCCTCACTATCGTCGCGAACGATTACCGCCGCTGCCTGCTACTCACGCTGCTCGAGCGCGATCGAAACCGCGAGAGAGACGTTCGGCTGCCCGACGATGTCGCGATTAGCGGTGCGAAACGCGACGAGCAAGTGGCCGAGCTGCGCCACTGCCATCTCCCGATGCTAGCCAGCGGCGACCTAATCGAGTGGCATCAGGAGGACAATTGGGTCGCGAAAGGCTCCCGGTTCGACGACATCGAGCCGTTACTCAGGCTGCTCTACGACCACGGCGACGAGTTACCGGATCGATGGCTCGAGACGCCCGTCGCCGCGAAGTGAACCGGTCGACGGAGCTACGACCGCGAATACGGTGGCAGGTCCGGTGACGGCCCTCGACGGGGTAGCCCGCGGCCGTTACTGCGAGCCGCGGACTCGCTCCAGGACGCCCAGCGTCCCGTCGGCGTGAACGGCCTCGAGGACCTCGTCGGCCGCGTCCTTCGCGGCCTCGTCGGCGTTGCCGACGGCGAAACTACGACCGACGACGTCGAACGTCGGCGCGTCGTTGATCGAATCGCCGACGGCGACGCAGTCCGCGAGGTCGACGCCGACGTGCTCGGCGATCCGCGCGACGCCGTCGCCCTTGTTCGGAGCCGCGTCCTTGACGTGATAGGCGTAGCCGGTGTCGATCACCTCGAGACCGTGCTCGGCGGCGATCTCGCGCAGCGGTTCGATCGGCTGCTCGAGATTCACCGCGATCTCGGTCTCGCGCCACCGGTTGACGGTGTCCTCGTCGCCCCAGCCCAGATCGTAGCCGGCGGCGCGGTACGCCTCGGCGACGGCCTGTGCGGCCTCGCGGTCGGCGGTGAAGAACACGTCGTCGCCCGTGTAGACGACGCCGCCGTTTTCGGCGACGACGAGCTCGGGAATGCCGACGAAGTGACAGAGGGCGACGGGGTAGGGGAACGCCTTCCCCGTGGCGATCACGACGGGCGCATCCCACTCGCGGAGCGGGTCGAAGACGCGGGGATCGATGCCCCAGCCCTCGGGGCGGGTCAGGGTGCCGTCGACGTCGAGGACGAGCGGCGGATCGGCGGTCATACCCGTCACTCGAGGGTCGGACGGCCTAAAGGAGTCGGATCGGGCGTGCTCGAGACCGCCAGCTCGGTGGTGTCCCTCTGACACCTGATTGGAAAGCTGTTTCGCAGGCCCTGTCGAAATGCGATGTCTTGATCGGTTCGTCGCGGAATACGCGCGAACTTTTTCCGCATCGGGTTCGCCTGCGGCGAACCGCTCGCGCAAAAACTTCGATGAAAAAGGTCGCTCGCGGATGCAACACTTGTTACTCGCCCGCAACGGCGACTCCTTGCCCTATGCTAAACGACGTGCGTGCTCACACGCTCTAGACGGTCGCGATCACGACGACGGCACTCCCGGCTACGCCGGCGAGAACACCGACCGCGCGAGCCAGTTGTTCACCCCACGCGACCGTCCGCTCGAGCGAGAGCACGACGGCGATGAGCGCCATCCAGACGATGTTCATCGAGCCCACGATCACCATGAACGCGAACAGCGCCCAACAACACCCGACGCAGAAGACGCTGAACTGCCAGCTCGTCCGAATGGCACCGCGCACCCCCGGCCGGTGATGGGTCAGCAGGAATCCGAGCGGTGACCGACACTGCCGCAGGCAGCTGAATTTGTACGGCGAGAGCTGGTATCCCGATAAGAGCAGTAGCGACCCGCCCAGCAGGAGGCCACCGTGGGCGTTCGCGAGGGTGACGATCGGCACCAGCGCATTGACCACGAGCGGCACGAGCCCCGTCAGCGTCCACACGAGCGCGTACGTGCCGATGAACGCCCCGACTCGCGTCACTTTACCCGCGGTCGTCGTCCCCTCGAGCGTCTCGGCGTATAGCCGGAAGAGCGGAACCGACGAGGGGTACATCATGGCGATCATCATCGCCCCCCACATGAGCAGGTACAGGCCGATCCCGGACAGCCCGTTCGAGAGCGCCATCGCCTCCGGTGCTCCCGGGTCGGACATCTGCATGTCCGCCTGGCCGCCGGGCATCGGGAGCCAGCGACCCACGATCGCCACCCACGCGAGCAACGCGATCACGTACGTGACGAGCGCGACGATCGGGATGTCCCGATGGGTGATCCGCTCTCGAACCGAGTCGTGTATCCCCATGATCGATCGTCTGTCGCTGTGCGCCCGTCCTCAGGAGTTCGCCAGTTCGAAGTCCCCGAGGTAGGCGTTGTTCCCCGAAACGTCCCACGCGAACTGGTCGTCGTAGGAGACGGTGGCCGTGGTGGACTTGCCGGTCTGCACCTCGAGACTCTCCGTCAGCGGATGCGGTGTGACCGTACCGACGTCCTCGTTGAACCCGGCCGCGCCGCTCGCGTCCATTTCGACGGCGTCCCCGAGTTCGACGGAGAAGTCCGTCCCATCCCGCGAGAAGCTGATCGGCACGGTTGCGACGTCGACGGATCGGACGTGCGTATCAGCGACGGGTGCCCAGATCCCGCCGGCGCGGCCGGAATAGATGTCCTCGATGGCCTCGCGCTGGTCGTCGTCGGCCGTCTCGTCGACGAGTAACACAACGTCCCACTCCGTTTCGGGGGCGAACATGACTCCCTCGTCGGTCGAAATGAGCATCCCGACATCCACCCCGCTCAGGTCGACGTCGCCGTAGCGTCCCTCCTCGATGTGCCACGCCAGCGAGACGGTACAGACGTCGTCGTCAGGCGGTTCCATCCATACGCACTGGCATGCAACGTCGCAGTTGCAGGCTTCGACGTAGTCCCCCTCGATAGTCCACTCCCGTGTCATTGTCAAACACCATGTCAAATGCCATCGAGCACCACGATAAAGCTATCCTGTGAACGGAGACCGCCCGGGTAATTGCCTCGGAGTCAAGCCCCGTGGCATCGCCTCGTGCCGCCTGTGAAACCGTCGAATTAGTCACCCGAGTCGCCCACAGAGGGGGCCGATCAGCACTCGTGTCGGCTCCGCACCTCGTCGTTCCACGCGCACCGCTCAGAGACGAGATTCGCTCTCGCTGAGCGTGACGAGTGCCGGAACCAGAAATTTCCAACGGGAGCCGAAAGAGACGGAACGCAGTCGAATTTCGAATTCCGTCAGAGCCCGAGATAGCCCGCGTTGGGGAGCAGACCGGCCAGATAGAGGAGACCGAGAACGAACATGAAGGCCGCGATCGCCATCGCCGGCGGGTCGACGTGCGTACCCGAGTGCGAGTAGAACACGCGCTGGCTCACTTCGCCGAGGAGCGCGCTGATCGCGCCGAACGCGCCGTCGACATCGAGGACGAGCGGCGGATCGGCGGTCATATCGGAGATGAGCGAGCCGTCCTCTAAAACGGTCGGGTCGGTGACCCGCCATTGCCGCCGTCAGCGAGACGGCGACGGGAGGCCGATCCAGCGGTCAGGATCGCTTCTTTTTCGGTTTCGTCGCCTTGAGCACGACGGGGTTGACCGGCCCGCCCGTCGCCCGCTCGACGTGCAGTGGTGCCGAGGTCAGGAGGAAGTCGTAAACGCCGTCGTCGGCACACTGCGTCGCGAGTTCCTCGAGCCACAGGATCTCGTTGAGCGACACGCCCAGGTCCCGCAGGAGCGCGCCGTGTAACGGGAGGACGAACGTGTGGTCGCCGACGGTCTGGGTCACCTTCTCGACGGCGACGGTGTCCGCGCCGATCATCGGGATCTCCATGTCGTGTATCCAGCGGATGAGGTCATCGCTGAAAACCAGCCCGGGCTCGTTCAGCGGGTTCCACTCCGCGTCGGGATCGGTGACGCGTTCGAGCGAGCCGGTCCGGAACAGGACGATGTCCCGCTGTCGGAGGTCGACCCCCTGCGCCTCGGCGGTTGCCTTCAGGTCCTCGAGGGTCACCTCCGCGCCGAGCTCGAGCCAGCCGCGGTCGTCGCCGCACTCACGGCCGACGTCGAGCAGGACGCCGCGGCCCGCGACGCCGGCGTCCGCCAGGGGGGAGATATCGACGGCCGAGTGGCCGTGTGTCTCTTTCACTCCGCCTTCCGAGTGGCCCTTCGCCTCTTTCCCGTCGCCGTCGTCTCCGTCCGTGCAGCCGGGGATCGCGTGCTCGAACTCCTTCGGCGCCGCCGTGACTGACTCGTCGTAGCCGTTGTACACCTCGTCGCCGTACCAGCCGTGGCCGAGGGAGTCCATGTGGGTCGTCCCCTGGAGGAAAAATTCCGTGACGAACCGATCGTCGGAGAACTGCATGCCGCCCGGGTACGGTTCGGCGGTCCGCGCGTCCGCGACGTTGTCGCGGCGGGCCGGCGTCCGGCCGGGGAACATCGGATCCCCCGTATCCGTCGTCGGACCCTCGGCGCCCTCTTCGACGAGGACGTCGATCGCCTCGCCGGTCATCGGCATCTGGAGGGTGAACCGCTCGATCCCGTTCGGACCGCGTTGCATCGCCGCCTCCATTCCCGCGTAGGCCTCCTCGCTGCCCAGCAGATTGAGCGCGCCAAGTTCGTCGTCCTCTCCCCACCGACCCCAGTTGTCCGGCAGGTCCTCGAGGAGCGCGTCGAGGTCCGCCGCCGTCGCCGCGACGGAGTCGACGCTCAGCCCGGCCGCGGCCATCGCCGCGACCGCTCCACACCCCCGCACGAAGTTTCGCCGATCGATGCTCGAATCGTCGTGCGAATGCGAATCATCACCAACCATCGTGGTATGCCATATTAATAGTAGATAAAGTGAAATATAAACACGAACCTCGGCTACACGAGGTGAATTCGTTCCGTAGTTTTATGCCCGGTAGAGCGCGAGAGTAGCCCGTCGGGACGAGATCATATATGGTATAACGAATAACTTGAATTGTTACATTAGTGGCTACTACGCCGACGGATTCCCGACGTGGAGCCCCCTGCCGCTGGACTCCTGATGGGGAAGCGCGATCGATCGCCGCTCGCCGTCGGCCGGCCGGGGCGGCCGATCGCGGTTCGCACCGCTCTCAGAGGGCGAGATAGCCCGCGTTGGGGAGCAGACCGGCCAGATAGAGGAGTCCGAGGACGAACATGAATTCCGCGATGGCCATCGCCGGCGGGTCGACGTGCGTCCCCGAGTGGGAGTAGAACACGCGCTGGCTCACTTCGCCGAGGAGCGCGCTGATCGCCCCGAACGCGCCGGCGACGAGTAGCACGATCGGATCGCTCCCGACGACGGGCATCGCGATGACCCCGCCCACGGCACCCAGCAGCGTGATGTGGTGAGTGACCGGGATCTTCTCGACGCCGAGGTTGAGAAAGAGCAGGCTCATCGCCGAAATCGCGTACCCCATGAAGATGCTCCCCGTCTCGAGCCAGATGAAGCCGCCGAGGACGCCGCCGACGATTCCGATGGCGGTGACGCCGGACCACTCGTACTGGTGGGGCAGCCAGGGCTCGGTCGCCAGCCGGTCGGCCTCGGTGCCGCCGTCGGCCGCGAATCGTTTCTCCTCGCGCTCGAACGGCGACATGTCGAGGATGTTCGAGCCGCCGACCCGGCCGACCAGCGGGTAGCCGAAGACGAGTCGCGCCAGGAAGGCCGTCGCTACGACCGAGAGCGCGATGTTGTCCGTCGGGAAGCCGAGTCCGGTCATCACCTGGGTGATGAGCATCCCGAGCGCGCCGAAGATTGCCCCGACTGCGAGGATGTCGGGTTTCGTCCCGAACGCGTACAGGATGTCCTTCCCGAAGTGGTAGTCCCAGTCGTCGGGCTCCATCTCCGGATACCGCCGGCCGGCGTAGGCCGTCGCCGCGACGCCGCCGGCGAAGGCGATGTGCGGGCCGGTCACCGCACCGAAACCGATCGTCCCTGTGATGCCGGTGGCGATATCACCGGCGCCGACGGCATCGAGCCCGCCGAGTTCGCCCTCGAGGACGGCCAGCCCCTCGCCGAGGAAGACGACGAAGCCGGTGAAGACGAACGCGGGCAGTGCGCCGAGCGCCGCGCCGAACGCGCCGCCGGCGAGGGCGGCGATCAGCAGGACGGCGAACGCCTCGAGCTCCATCCCGATGACGGGGATCTGGAATAGCGGCAGCAGCATGGGTCACTCCTCCGCATCCCGCGCCCAGTCGCGCGATCGCTCGACGGCGTCCGACCAGCGGTCGTACCGGCGGTCGGCCTCGTCGGGGTCCATGTCGGGGTCGAACTCCGCGTCGACCTGCCAGTTGCTCCGGAGCTCGTCGGGGTCGTCCCAGTAGCCGACCGCGAGCCCGGCCGCGTAGGCCGATCCCAGCGCCGTCGTCTCGTCGACGACCGGCCGAACGATCTCCGAGCCGATGATGTCCGACTGGAGCTGACAGAGGAAGTTGTTCTTGACAGCGCCGCCGTCGACTTTCAGCGAGGTCATCTCGATCCCCGAGTCGGCCTCCATCGCTTCCGCCACGTCGCGGGTCTGGTACGCGATCGACTCCAGCGTCGCGCGGACGACGTGCTCCTTGCGGGTCCCGCGGGTCATCCCGACGATGGTGCCGCGAGCGCGTTGATCCCAGTGCGGTGCGCCCAGTCCGGTGAAGGCGGGGACGACGTAGACGCCGTCGGTCGTGTCGACGCTGCGGGCCAGTTCCGCCGTCTCGGCCGGATCGTCGATCAGCGTCATGTCCTCGAGCCACTCGATGGCCGCGCCGGTGACGAAGATCGAACCCTCGAGAGCGTACTGGACGTCCTCGCCCGAGCGCTGGAAGCCGATCGTCGTCAGCAGGCCGTGATCGGACGCGACCGCCTCGCTGCCGGTGTTCATCAGGAAGAACGACCCGGTCCCGTAGGTGTTCTTCGCGTCGCCGGCGTCGAAACAGGTCTGGCCGAACAGCGCCGCCTGCTGGTCGCCCAGCGCCCCCGCGACCGGGATCTCGGCCTCGAGGAACCCCTCCGGATCGGTCGAGCCGTAAGTGGCGTCGTCGCTCGACGGGCGGACCTCGGGCAACATCGCTTCGGGCACGGAGAACTCCGCGAGGAGCTCGTCGTCCCACTCGAGGTCGTGGATGTTGTACAGCATCGTCCGGGACGCGTTCGTGACCTCGGTGAGATGCTCGCCCGTGAGGTTGTAGACGAGCCACGAGTCGATCGTCCCGAACAGGATCTCGCCGTCCTCGGCGCGGTCGCGGATGTCCTGTGGCCGCGAGCGCTCGAGCTTGATCGGATCGGCGTTGTCGAGCAGCCACTCGGCCTTCGTCGCCGAGAAGTAGGCGTCGGCCTCGAGACCGGTCTTCTCGCGGATGGTCTCGACCAGCCCCTCCTCCTCGAGTTCCTCGACGCGGTCGGTGGTCCGGCGGTCCTGCCAGACGATGGCGTTGTGGACCGGGTTGCCGGTGTCGGCGTCCCAGAGCAGCGTCGTCTCCCGCTGGTTGGTCACGCCGATGGCCTCGAGCTGGTCGGGCGCGATCCCCGCCTGTCCCAGCGCCTGCCTGATGACGTCCTTAGTATTCTCCCAGATCTCCATCGGGTCGTGCTCGACCCAGCCCGGCTCGGGGTAGATCTGTTCGTGTTTCTCGTAGGCGTTCGCAACGACCTGGCCCCCGTGATCGAACACGATGAAGCGGGTTCCGGTCGTTCCCTGGTCTACCGCACCGACGTACGTTGTGTCTGTCACTGGTAGTCACCTCGCCCATACGACTCGTCTACTGACGATCGCATGATACCAGTAAACAATATTGACGATCATTATAAACGTTAGCCATCGTCTCACAAATGTAAGGTAAAAGAGGGCGAATATCGGCGTTTTAGCCGCAAGTAGCGGCCTCTCTCGGCCGCTCCCACCCATCGACGAAATTGAGGCGCGCTGAATTATCGCCGTTGGTCGATCGCCGATAAAATGAAGGGGCGAGTGCCCGTAGATCCGATGACGAATGGCAACGGACACCGAGGTCCTCGTTCTCGGCGGTGGCTCCACCGGCTGCGGCATCGCCCGCGATCTGGCGCTGCGCGGCCTCGAAGTCACGCTCGTCGAGCGGGGCACCCTCACGGACGGCACGACCGGGCGGATGCACGGCCTGCTCCACAGCGGCGGCCGGTACGCGGTCTCCGACCGGGCCAGCGCCCGCGAGTGTATCGAAGAGAACGAGATCCTCCGGGAGATCGCGGGCCACTGCGTCGAGGAGACCGGTGGCCTGTTCGTCCAGCGCCCCGAGGACTCGGACGACTACTTCCGCGAGAAACTCGAGGGCTGTCGCGACTGCGGGATCCCGGCCCGCGTGCTCTCGGGCCGCGAAGCGCGCGAGATCGAGCCCTACCTCGCCGACGACGTCGAACGGGCGATCGAAGTCCCCGACGGTGCGGTCGACCCGTTCCGGCTTTGCGTCGCGAACGCGATCGACGCCGAGGCTCACGGCGCGCGCATCGAGACCCACGCCGAGGTAGTGGACCTCCTGCGCGACGGCGACGACATCTACGGGGTCGAGGTCCGCCACGGCTCGGGCCCCGGAAAGCGAACCCAGGCCGCGGCCGGCACGACCGAGGAGATCACCGCCGAGTACGTCGTCAACGCGACCGGCGCGTGGGCCGGTCAGATCGGTGCGATGGCCGACCTCGAGATCGAGGTCCGGCCCTCCAAGGGCGTGATGACGATCATGAACGTCCGGCAGGTCGACACCGTCATCAACCGCTGTCGGCCGAAAGGCGACGCCGACATCGTCGTTCCCCACGAGACGACGGCCATCCTCGGGACGACCGACGAGGAGGTGTCGGATCCGGACGACTACCCCGAGGAGGGGTGGGAGGTCGAGCAGATGATCGACACTCTCTCGGAACTGGTACCGATCCTCGCCGAGGCGCGAACGATCCGCTCGTTCTGGGGCGTGCGCCCCCTCTACGAGCCCCCGGGGACCGGCACGCGGGATCCGACCGACATCACGCGCGATTTCTTCCTGCTCGATCACGCCGATCGCGACGGTGTCGACGGGCTGTCGAGCATCGTCGGCGGCAAGTTCACCACCTACCGGGCGATGGCCGAGGAGATCGCCGACCACGTCTGCGCGAAGTTGGGGGTGACCGCCTCGTGTGTCACGGCCGACGAACCGTTGCCCGGCAGCGAGCGTATCGAGACGCTCGAGGCCGGCATGGACGACTTCGGCCTCCGGTCGCCGATCGCGCGCCGGAGCAAACAGCGGCTGGGAAGCCGGGCGCGCGAGGTGCTCGAGACCGACGCGCCGAACCCGGTGCTCTGCGAGTGCGAGGGCGTCACCCGGGCGGAGGTCTGCGACGCGGTCTCGCAGTCGGGCGCGGACCTGAACGCGGTCCGGATCCGGACGCGCGCCTCGATGGGGAACTGTCAGGGCGGCTTCTGCTGTCAGCCGATGGCCACCGAACTCCACCCGGAATACGACGAGGCGACGGTCCGCGAGGCGCTCGACGAACTCTTTCAGGAACGCTGGAAGGGGCAGCGCCACGCGCTGTGGGGCGAACAGCTCTCGCAGGCGATGCTCAACTACGCCCTGCACGCGACGACGATGAACCGCGACCGCGACCCGGCGAGCGAGCCGTCCGAGATCGAGTTCGCGGCCTTCGACGGCGGCGGGGCGGCGGAGCGAGCCGACGGCTCGAGGGGGGACCGCTGAATGGCCATCGAAGACGACGTCCTCGTCGTGGGCGGTGGAATCGCCGGAGCCACCGCCGCGCTGGCCGCAGCACAGCGGGACGTCCGAGTCCGGCTCGTCTCGCACAGACAGAGCACGCTCCGCCACGCCAGCGGGCTGATCGACGTGCTGGGGTACGCGCCGACTGGCGACGGCCCCCTCGTCGACCCGTTTTCGGCCATCCCGGACCTGCCGGCGGGCCACCCCTACGAGCGCGTCGGGCTCGAGGCGGTCCGCGAGGCCCTCGCGTTTTTCGACGACGTCGCGGGCGAGGCCTACGAAGGCGCGCACACGACCGCGAACGCGCTCGTCCCGACCCACGGCGGCACCGTCAAACCGACCGCGCGGTATCCGACCGCGGCCGCCGCCGGACTCGCGAGCGACGATCGGGACGCGCTGCTCGTCGGCTTCGAAACGCTGCCGGATTTCGACGCCCCGTTAGCGACCGCCCATCTCGAGGCCGCCGGCGTCCCTTTCGATGCCCGCGGCGTCACGGTCCGGTTCCCGGGGATCGGCCGGGACGACGCGAAGCTCACCCGATACGCCCACCTCCTCGACCGCGACGAAGCCGTGGCGACAGGGGCGAGCGAGACCGGCGCTCGAGCGGCGCTGGTCGAGACCGTCCGTCCCCACCTCGAAGACGAGGCCCGCGTCGGCTTTCCGGCGATCCTCGGGGACGACTGCGCCGACGAGGTGCGACGCGACCTCGCGGACCGACTCGGCGTCGACGTCTTCGAGGTCCCGATGGGGCCGCCGAGTCTCCCCGGGATGCGACTCGAGGACCTGCTCTACGACGCGCTCGAGGACGCGGGGGTCCGGGTGACGACGGGTGTCCCGGTAGTCGACTGCGAGACCGACGCGGGCGCGACGGAGAACGCCGGTCCCGATCGGATCGACCGCGTCGTCGTCGACCGCAACGGGAGCGAGATTCCCCACCGCGCCGACCAGTACGTCCTCGCGACGGGCGGGCTGGTCGGCAAAGGCGTGCGATCGGAGCGCGAACGGGTGTTCGAACCGATCTTCGACTGCCACGTCTCACACCCCGCGGACCGCTACGACTGGTTCGACGACGACGTCTTCGGCGACCACCCTTACGCGCGGTTCGGGCTCGCCATCGACCGCGACCTCCGCCCGCTCGACGCGGCCGACGCCCCGGAATTTGGGAACCTCCGCGCGGCGGGCGCGGTACTCGGCGGCTACGACTTCGCGGCGGAGAAATCCGGCAGCGGCGTCTCGCTCGCGACGGGCTACGTGGCGGGCCAGCGCGCCGCGGAGGGATGCCAGTGAGGCCAGTGAGCGATCGCACGACCGCCGCCGACGACGACCTCGAGCACCGACGAACGACCACGCCGACCGACAGCGACCGATCTAGACAGGTGATTCGATGAGCGACGCGGAGCGACCGACGGACGACGTATCGATCGACGACGACCAGGACGACGGGTTCGAGCCGATTCAGGTCTTTCCGGAGAGCGGGGAGACGGACCTCCGACCGGGCGCGGACGACTGCTACAAGTGCTCGACCTGCGACACGAACTGTCCCGTCGCCGAGGTCGACGACGAGTTCCCCGGCCCGAAGTTCCAGGGGCCCGAGCAGTGGCGGCTCAAGCGCCAGGACGACCACGACATCGACGACTCGGTGATGAAGTGCTCGAACTGCATGCGCTGTGACAGCGCCTGCCCCTCCAGTGTCCCACTCTCGCAGATGCACAACACCGCTCGCGGCGAGTACGTCGACGAGCAAATGAATACGCTCTCGCGGGAGTACGTCCGGAACCGTATTCTCGCGAACTACCGACGGCTCGCGCCGCTGGGATCGATGTTCCCGCGGACGACGAACTTCGTGATGGGACTGTCGGCGACGCAGTGGCTGGGCGAGAAACTGCTCGGAATCACGAGCGAGCGAGAATTCCCCGAATTCGCGACCGAAACCTTCCGCGAGTGGTGGACCGCCCGTGGTGGCGCGCAGGTCGAGAACCCGGACAAGCGCGTCGCCTACTTCCACGGCTGCTACTCGAACTACAACACCCCAGAGGTCGCGAAGGCACTCGTGCGGGTCTACGAACGCTTCGGCTACGAGATTATGGTCCCCGACCAGCACTGTTCGGGGACGCCGATGTTCGCCAACGGGATGCTCGCGGACGCGCGCCGCTCGGCCGAGACGAACGTCCGCGAACTCGGCGCGGCCATCGAAGACGGCGCGGACATCGTCGCCTCCTGCAGTTCGTGTTCGATGTCGCTCCGCCAGGAGTACCCCGAACTGTTCGACATCGCCGGGGTCGAGGACGTCGCGGCGAACACCTGGGACGCCGTCGAGTACCTCCGCGTCCACGAGGATCTCGAGCGCGCACTCGAGAGAGCCTCGATCGACGACGAGTTCGAAGAGTTCGCCTACCACGCGCCGTGTCACGCCCGCAATCAGGGGCTCGACGGCCAGACGGTCGAACTGCTCGACCGCATCGACGGCGTCGACGCACACGACGTCGGCGACTCCTGTTCGGGTATCTCCGGCACCTACGGCTGGAAGGCGGAGAACTACGAAACCTCCATGAAGATCGGGTCTGAGATGTTCGATCACATGGACGACGCGGACGCACAACGAGGGCTCACCGAGTGTCCCACCTGTTCGATGCAGATGGAACACGGGACCGGCTACGAGATCACCCACACGCTCGAGGTGCTCGACGCAGCGCTTTCCGGAACCGACACGGAGGCCCGAACGCAGTAATGGACCTCCAGGAGCGCATCGCTCGGCGGCGGTCGGGACGGCAACACGGGGGCGTCATCGTCGACCGGGAGCAGCTCAGCCCGGTCGTCCATCTCGCCGAACCCGTCGGTCGCGTCCCCGTCCTCGAACGGCTACTCGACGCGCTCGAGGCGGTGTTCGACGACGAGTTGCCGCCGCCGGTCGCGGTCGTCGGCCCGCCGGGCTCCGGCACGTCGGCCGTCGTGACCGCGGCGTTCGACGCGTTGAACGAGCAGCTGAGCGGCTCGAACCGGGCGATCGCCACCACGACCCGCGGGGGCCGGTCCGAGCCGGCGACCTGGTTCGTCGCCGTCGACGGCCGCCGCGTCGAGAGCGCGTTCGCCTTCTATCGAGCCGTCCTCTCGGGGCTCTCGACCGAGCGGGTTCCAAACGGCGGCGTCGGGACCGACGAACTGCGCGAGCGGGTCCGCGAGCGACTCGCGCCCGCAGACCGGCGCGCGATCGTCGCCATCGATCACCACGACGAGCCCGGTACGCTCGGTGCCGATCGCGTCCGCGAGCTGCTGGCCCCGGTCGCGGACAGCGTCGCCACCGTCGCCGTCGGGCAACGCGAACCCGACGGTCACCGGGGACCGACCGTCACCGTGCCGTCCTATCGCGACCACGAACTCGTCGACGTGATCACCGAGCGTGCCTCCAGCGGGCTCGCGGCGGGCGCGATCGATCACGATGCCGTCCGCGATCTGGCCGGGTGGGCGGACGGCAACGCTCACGACGCGCTCGCGGCCCTGTTCGGCGCCGCGGTCCTCGCGACCGAGGACGACGCCGATCGGGTCGAGCACCGCCATCTCGAAGTGGCGCGGGCCGACGTTCCCGAGGACGGCGTCCACGTCGGCCGGCCGCTCGCGCTCTCGGCGACCCGCCAGCAGGCACTGCTCGCGCTCGTCGAGCTCGATGCGGCGGATCGCTCCATCAGCGAGACGGCGACCGCCATCGCCGACCGATCGTCGCTGACCGCCGGGACGGTCGAGCGGTTCCTGTACGAGTTGGCCGACGACGGCGTCCTCGAACGGATCCCGTTGCGGTCCGGCGATACTAGCGGTCGGCAGCCGAGCGCGGTCGAGCCGCGGTTTCCGACGCTCGCGTTCCGCTCGCTCTCGACGGCGCGTGAGGACGGCGAGTCGGTCGAATAGCATCTCTCGCCGGACCGTCATGCCGACGGTCGAACTCGGCGGCCGCTCGTGAAGCGAGCGGCCCGCCGCCACGATCAGGGCCACTCCGGGGCACGTGAAAAAGAGATCAAAGTGGCCCGTGAGACCCTTCTTCCCATATATCCCAATATATCGCATGGTCAAAACCATTCGAGTCTCGGAGGAGTACCTCGAATGGCTCACCGCCCACAAGAAGAGCGACGAGACGATGGAGGAGACGCTGTGTCGGATGACGCGCGGCCCGCACCCGAGCGACGTCGCCGGTCTACTGACCGAGGAGGAAACCGAGGACGCAAAGGAGGCGGTGAACCGTCTGCGCGGGGGTGACCGCGACCGTCTCGATACCGCCCGCAGCGCCTTCGAAAGCGAAGGGGCGCGTGAATGATTATCGATTCCTCGTATCTCTTCGACCTGATGGCGGAGGAGCCGGATGCGTTCTCGAAGGGCGCTGCACTCGTTAAAGCGGGCGAGATGCAGTGGTTGCCGACTCCGGTGGTCGCGGAGGCTTACTACGGCGTCGCCACAGCTTGCAGCGACAGCGCAGTGAGTCCGCCCCTCTCATCGGCCTGTATAGCCCGATTTTCGACGACATCGATCCATTGCGGCCGATACAATCCTTTTTGATCGTGCGCCCGAATAGGTGGGGTAGCAACGGAACGAGCCATGACGATTTCGTTCACGGAGACGACCGCCCCGGCCGGGCTCGAGGTGTCCGACTCGATCGAGCAGCGTCGCCTCCACATCGAGACGCCGGGGTCGGCGTCGGTCGACGCCGTCGAGCCGGAGGCGTTCGGGTTCCCGGTCGATCGGACCTGCCGGCTCGAGACCGATAGCCTCGCGTTCAATCAGCTGTACTCCGTCACCGTCCACGACGAGACCGGGCGCACGGAGGCGAACTTCGACGCGGGCGAGACGACGCGGCTCGCCGACCGCCCCCAGTTCGTCGGCCTGAGCGGCCCGATCAAGCTCTACTGCCGAATCGACGCGCCGGGGACGATCGATATCGGAATGACGTCGATCCGGATCACGACCGAGCAGGCGACGACGATCGACCTCGGCGCGCGGTCGCCCCACGACCGGCCGGCGGGGACGATCACCACGCCGCCGGACCTCGAGTCGCTGGCGGCCGCCGTCGCCGCGCTCCCCTCGGCCCTCAAAACGACCTCACCCGAGCGGACGTGGCCGACGCTGCGCGGCCACCCGCCGCTGATCGAACTCGGCGACCGCCTCGAGATTCCCGACGCCGTCGCGCCGCCGGAGGGTGACATCACGCTCACCGTCCCGCGAGAGCACGCGGCGCTGTTCCAGGCCGCCCCGCTCGCGTTTTTTCTGGGCGCCGCGATCCGGCTCGGAGACGAGCCGAGACTGGAGACGCCGCGGTTCGACCGCCCGCTCGCGACCGATCGCACGTTCGAAGACGCCGTCGCCACCCTCCTGAAACGGGTGTTCCTCCTGGACTGTCTGACGCGCACGGAGGGCGTCTTCCAGTACGACCTCCTCGAGCGGACCTCGCTAGAGAGCGACCTGCCGTTCGACCTCGCGGCGACGTACGACCGGCCGCTGGCCCAGCGCCTCGAGCGGTATCTCGACGTCCCCTACGAGACGCTCGAGCCGTACGTCCCGCGGTGGCCGCTGACCGCCCACGTGCCGGCCGAGCCGGCGACCGTCGAACTGCTGCCGTTCATCGTCAACGAACTCGGGATCGTCCGCGCCGCCCGCGGGCGGTCGCCGGACGCCGTCCCCCAGCCGGAGACGGCCAGCGCGGGGCTAGTTCGGGCGGCGACCACGACCCGGTCGATGTCGTCGAGCCCGGACGAGTCGCGGTTCGTCGTGCCGGCGGTCACCGACGAGGCCGTCGAACACGCCTGGTTCGGCGATGGCATCCCCCAGCAGGCCTCCAAGGCGACGGTCGAGGCGTACCGCAACCAGCTCGCCCATCGGGAGCCGGGGGAGTCGATCGAGATCCTGCTCGTCTGCAACGACGTGCGCATGATCGACGAACACGACCTCCTCGACGAGACCTACGGCAACCGAGAACTGCTGCCCTTCGAGATCCGCTCGGAGTTCGGCGTCAGCACGGAGCGCCTCGCCGACCTGCTGGCCGACGGCGGCTACGACTTCGTCCACTACATCGGCCACGCGACCGCGGACGGCCTCCAGTGTCCCGACGGCGAGCTCGACGTTCGCACCCTCGAGTCGGTCGACGTGGGCGTCTTCTTCCTCAACGCCTGTCGGTCCTACGAACAGGGGCTCGCGCTCACCCGCCGCGGCGCGTTCGGCGGCGTCAGCACCTACGCCGACGTCATTAACGATCACGCCGTCACGGCCGGCGAGACCATGGCCCGACTCCTCAACCGCGGCTTCCCGCTCCGGGGCGCGCTCGAGATCGCCCGGACGAACGCGGGCCTCGGCGAGCAGTACCTCGTCGTCGGCGACGGCTCGGCGGACATCGCCCAGTCCGACGGCGGCGCGCCGGCGATCATCGACCTCGACCGCGCCGGCGACGACCTCGAGTTCGCCATCCGGTCGTACTCGACCAAGGAGTTCAGACTCGGGACGGCGACGGCCTCCACGCTCGAGACGGTCGACGATCGCCATCTCAGTCCCGGTACGACGCCGTTTTCGGAAGTCGACCGCGACTCGCTCCGGGAGTATCTCACGTGGACCGAGCTGCCGGTGCTCGTCGACGGCGACCTGCGCTGGAACGACGGCATCGGCTCGATGTCTCTCGACTGACACCGTCCCGATCGATGCGCTGACTCGGCGGTGCCGGCTGTGTACTCGACGGCGAAGAAGACGAACGGGCGTGCTCAACTGGTTCTTCGAAGCGACGTTACGGACCGATCTGCGACGTGGTGCCCGCGGCCACCGAGCCGGCCTGACTGAGCAGGACGAACAGGGTGAACAGGGCGCCGATCATTCGGGGGTGCTGTGCGAGGTAATCCTTCATGCTGTCTTTCGCGTCCATGACATTCCAACGGTTGTCGCCGATGGTAATAAAATTATCGTATACTTACATATACGAATAAATATGAATGAACGAGCGTCGGGGTCGCGGCCGCAGCTGCGGTTGGAGTCGGTGGCGATCTGCCTGCTCGAGGCGGTCGCGTCACGATCACTGACCGCCGTTTGCCGGACAGACGTATCGGGGTCTGGTAACTGCCCTGCCCGGATTCACGGGCTGCGACACGCCGTGGCATTTATACTAGGAGTCGTGATGATCGGTCGATGGTCCCTACTTCCTGATGTCATGCTCATCATCGCCCTCTTCCGTGACGCGGTGCGTAGTTCGGTCGGGGTCAGGCGGAGGGCGCCCGCCTCAACCCACGGGTGGAGAGCGCAGGCCTAGTCGCGGGTTCGCCCGCAGCGCGGGCACTACGGACAGCACGCGAGTCGAGTGGCGTCGTAGCTGGTCGATGCTCGAACTCCGTCCGTGACGCGACGGATGCAGCTGGCGGACGGTCCGCGTTTGCGGTGGTTTGCAACGGGCCACTTGAGGCGCTGGTGAGGCCGTCGCCGTCGATAGTCGGACTTGCATCGTCAGACGAGACGGTCGTCGCTGCAGGAGTCGGCGTGGCGTCTCTGTCTGTCGCCAGTCGGACGACGGAGAGGCAGCTGCAGCCAGCGCTCAGACACCGTAGTCGAGAACGGTACTGACACTGTGACTCTCACCAGGTGGATCGCTTCACCCCTCAGAGACAGGTGCTGGCTGTCAGTGACCGGTATCCGTAGCCGACAGAGAGCAGCGGCAGGTCGACGCTCGGGGCGTGCACGATCGAGCGGTGAGCCCCGAGCAGTTCAGCGCGAGCGCTGACTGATTCTCGAGCGGTTCCCCGTCGCGCGCCCTCTCGGCTTCGATTCGGCGGGAGAAAACACAGCAGCCGGCGCGAACCTCCGCTTCCGTATGACGAATGCGACAACCCTGGCGATCATCGAGCTCCCGTTCGGAGGTCGAATGAGAGCGGGAGAGACCGTCCCTGTTCAGATGGCAGGAACCCCCTCGAACAGGCGACCAGAGCCACGCATAACACGACTTTGTGGATTCGAGCACACCGCTTAGGCGATCCGTAAGACTGTATGGCCGGCTGAACACGGCGAAAAGTCACGAAAACTCCGCTTGATTCTTTCTAGCCTGAGCGCACAGTCTCGCGGTTTCAATATTCATCCGGCCCGTAGAGAAACACCCCGAAGCCGATCACCGGCGTTGGGGAGAGATCACCAACTATGACCAGTGACGAACGGGAAAAGGCGGTGGCGGTCTGTGATGAGTGTGCGACGATCTGTACCGCGTGGATAGCGCCCGGAGCGGACGCCGTTTCGATCAGTCCCAATACCGGCTGTGACTGCGAGGAGTCCAGCCTACGGGTCCTCGATGCACAGACCGTCTTTGGGAGCGAGGAACTGCGGCCAGCCAGCGGCTGATCGATGACGGGCGACTGCCACCCGATCGACCGTACTCGGCCGCGACCCTGGCGCTCTCGCGCGGCGGCGTCGACCAGAAAGCGGGTCACGACGATGCGGCGCGGGGCTCGACTTCGACCTCCTCGCGTTCCGCGACGTCGCCCTCTGCGGTGGCGTGCTCGTTGTTCGCGATCGCCGCCGCGGAGTGCAGGAAGACGTCGTCCGAAGATTCGACACGACGGGAGCCTAGCGAGCGTTGACGTGATCCCCGGCGCCGGCCCACGCGTGAGGCACGCCCACCTCACCGCGTCCGACCTCGTACTCGACGAGTAAGGTCACGCCGACGTGTCACACGGGCGCGTCCGGCGCCACCGGCGGGCCGGTCTGCGCGGTCCGGGCCACGGTCGCGCGGTGATGCGAGGGGCGATCGTCGGCGCTCCCCGTGATAGGCGGCGGACCGCTTTTTCGGCGTGTGAGATGGAACCCGATCGCCTGCGAGAACTCCGTGGACGAACCGAACACAGTTCGTCAATCAACTGCCAGTGCTGGTGGGTGTGCCGTACTGAAGACAGAACGTGCAGCAGCCACGACGACGACCCACGAAATCCAGGCGGGGTTAGACGACCCCGCGTGCTTTCAGCGAGGGCCGGAGGTAGCGGAGATAGAGGCCGAGATAGCCACAGACGACGACCGTTCCCGCGACGACGAGGAGGAGATAGCGGCCGCCGCCACTCTCGAGGGCGACAAACGGCAGCGGGTGGGCCTCCAGCTGCGGCAAGCCAAGCGAGCGAAGGAACGCGTCGAGATAGAGCCGAACGACGACCCAGCATGCGACAAAGCTGACCGCGGCGGGGAGGAAGATAGCAACCAGCAGCTCGTTCATCAGGCGGCGGTGCTCGGCGGCATCTAAAAAGTCGTCCCGCCAGTCTGGCCCCTCTTGTTGACTCATAGCCGGGTGAATAGTATGGACCACTATAATTATCGGGGAGAGACATCACACCCAGGCTTCTGAAGCTCCCCGCTCTACTCATTCTGCGTATACCGGAGCGCATGTTACTCCCACCTCTGGGTCCAACACGCCAATTCTGGCAGCCGTTGGGAGAGGTGGTCCCAGACGTGCACGAGAGCGTGCGGATCGACCCCGCGCAGCGGGACGACGTCCCGAGCCAATTAGTTTCGATTGATCACAGTCACACTGGCCGACAGAATTAAAGTGATTAGGAGAAATCCGCCTACTGATGTCGTCCGACCGCCGACTGACGGTCGAAACCGCCCTCGCCGTCGTCGGCCCGCACCTCCTGATCACCAACGTCGTCCTCCCGTGGCTGGCCCAGTGGTGGCCCGCGCTCGCGCTGAACGAGACGGACACTGTCGCCGTGCCGTCGCTCAGTTCCCTCCGGCTCACGCCCGTCGGAAGCGACCTCACGGATCCCGGCCTGTGGCTGTATCTGGGCCTCCTCTGGCTCTGTTTCGGTGGCTGGGTCGCCCTGCGGCGGGACGCGCTCCGCGAGTGGGGGCAGGAATTCCTCGCGGCCTCGGATCTCGATGTCTAAACAGCGACCGCTCTGTGGTCACTGCAACGGCGACCACGAGGGAACACGACGCTAGCCGTACACACGGACGGAATCGGGCGTCCCGCGGGGCGCTGGCCGCACGGCTCGCCGCCGTGGCCGGCGGTGCGCCTGCGCGTGGCTGCCGGCCGCGCTCGGCCCCGGCGCGACCGGCCGCTCAGCTGATTTTGCCGCCGTGGCCGGGTCCCGCGTCGTCAGTTGACGGCTCCGTCGCGGTGGTGGAGACGGGCTCGGGCTCGGCGTCGGGCTCGGTCTCCGCCGCGAGATACGCCAGCCCGCCGACGCTCACGAGGATGAACACGCTGCCGACCGCCGCGATCGTCCCGATCCCGTTCTGGGCGAAGATGCCGCCCACGACGATGACGGCTCCGACCGCCATGCTGAGCACCAGGGCGCTGTACACGAGCGTGTCGCTCGCCATGTGGTAGCATAGGACACGGGCGACGATAAAGCTACACACCGGCAGGCTGTGTGACATGACGGCTCCGGTGGTGCGTGAGCCGCCGTCGCCGGCGGTGGGGCAATGCGACAAACGGGCAAGACAGCACCGCGTACCGCGCTCGAGCTCCGGCACAGAGCGGGCGAGCGCGGCCCCGCGGCCGAGGGTGAGGCAGGCGAACCCGCCGCCGCACTTGAGTTGGCCGGCGTTGAGTACGACGTGGTCGGCAACCGCAACGGCCGGGCCGCCGAGGCATGGCCGACGGAGGACGGGACGACCTGGGGCGCGTGCTCGCAGTGGTGGGCGCGCCGGTCAGGCCGAAGACCGAGCGACGACTCGTGTTGCCGGCCTCTCTCGCGGATGCACCGGACATCGTTCGGGAGACCTTCGTCTACGCCTATCTCGAGAACCGCGCCGTCGACCACGAGGGGACAGCGACGCTGGCCGTGCGCGAGGAGCGCAATCGCGCCTCTCTCGAAGCGCTGGCCGACCTGATCGACGACGTCGCCGACGGTGGGGTCCGACTCCGGGAGCGGGATATCCGCGTTTCGGCCGACGCCGCCCGCAGTCTCGGCTCCGTCCGCTAATCGTGAGTGCGAGAATGCACACACTGGTATCGAGCTGGATCACGGTTACTGATTCGCCGCTCACCGACTGGACCGAACGGGAGGGGATAGACGCGAGGCGGCGGGCGCGAACACAGAGAGATGCTGGCCGACTCGAGAACGGGAAATGCGCTCTGATCGAACCGGACCTGGAGCGACGTGGGGTTAGCGCGCCGGCTCGGCCGCGACGGGTGTGACGGCGTTCGCCGTGGTCCCGTCGCCGGTGCCGCTATCAGTCGAGTTCCCCTCGCTCGTCTCACCGCTGCTTTCGTTGCCGGCCGACTCGTTGCCCGACGGGTTCTCGACTTCGGAGAGCGAGACGTCCACCGTCTCACCGTTCATCACCGCGGGCTCTGGCACGGCCGTCTCACCGCGGTACTGGCTGAGACTGCCATCCGCGGGCGCGATGACGTTGACCGTGTAGTTGCCGGTCGCCTCGACGCTGCTGTTGGTGTAGCCGTCGTCGACGGTAAGCTCGTCGTTGGTCGCGTACGGGACCGTCAGCTCGAAGCTCCCGTCGTCGGCGAGATCCGTCCGCTGGGTGTAGTTGAAGGTACGACCCGATGCCGTCTCGAGTTCGACCCGAGCCGCGACCGTGGCGTTCTCCGTATCAGAGACGTCGTCGGCGCTGCCGGTGAGCGTCGCGCCCGCGACGCGTTCGAACGTCTTCACGGCGGCGGCTTGCTTGACGTCGAAGACCTGGTAGTTCGGATGATTCTGGATCTGTGCGACCCGCTGGGGGTTCATCCGCTGGTTGACGGCCACGGCGGGACGGCCCTGGCCGGCCGGGACGGGCTGGTTGTCCGGACCCAGGTGGACGACCTGCCCGTTGTTGTCGACCTGCGCGTAGCTGACGTAGGTGGCCGTCCCGGCGTCGGCGCCCTCGTGGACGAGCCGGTAGTGTTCCATGTTGCTGGTATCCTGGAAGTACAGCTTCGAGAGCATCGTGTCGTCGTACGGCAGGTCGCCGTAGACCTGACCGAGCTCGCTGGCGTTGATCGGCCCGCCGGTGTAGTCCTCTGGCGTCACGTAGTGGCCGTAACCGGGCCCGGTCCACTGCGTGATCGCGCCGAACTTCCCGCCGGCCATCGCGTAGTCGATCATCACGTACTTGATCGGCTCGTCGGACTCATTGTCGGAGACCGCCTGCCGGAGTTCGTCCGTCGAACGGCCCGCGACGGGCTGGCCCGCGGCGATCCCCTCCATGATCAGTTCGCCGCGCTCCTCGGATTCGGCGGTGAAAAAGGCCGCCGAGGACCGCGCGTTCTGCTGGAACGGGTTCGAGTGCGGGATCCGCTCGGCCTGGGTCGTTATCAGGTGGCCGTAGTCCCACCACGACATGACGCCGTAGGCCCCCTCGGGGTAGTCGTAGTCGCCGTCACCGGGCGTGTAGGTGCCGTAGTAATCGAGCTGGTCGGCGTTGTCCGCGCCGCCGTAGTTGCCCGGTGCGGGCGTGTTCGCCGCGAGCCACGCGTTCGACCCCTCCCACGTGATCGAATCACTCTGGGGCCCTGTGGCTTTGCCCTGCTGCCAGGCGGTGGCGGAGGCGAGCGGCGGCAGCAGCGGCGCGAAGATGAGCAACACCACGAGCACGATGACGATCACCTGGTAGGTCTCGAGCTCGCGGAGCGAGGTGAGGCTGCGCTCGAGGTCAAGATTGAACAACTGGACGAGTTCGGCGACGAACGCCGCGCTGACGATCGCGACCGCCAGCAGCAGGTAGTACATGAACCGCACCTGCGTCGCGGCCATGCTGATGAGGAACAGCGCCCAGACGATCACGAGGGTGTGCTCGGCACGGAATTTCCGGCCGAACAGCGGGCGGATCGCGAGGAAGGCGAGCCCGGCGAGCATCGCGTAGAACGCGCTGCCGAACTCCTGGAAGACACGGTTGAAGAAGTCGTCGGGCGGCTGGGCCTCGACGATGGTGAGCGTCCCCGTGCTTGGGTTGAGCGGAATGAGGCGGCTCGTGAGGTTCCCGACGAACGTACTGTAGAGGCTGGGCAGCGCGACCCACATGACGAGCAGGCCGGCGGCTGCGATGCCGACGATCGCGGCGGGGTAGTAGCGGCGCTCGAGGTCACGGTCGTTCCACGCGCGGGCGAGCCAGGCCATGAACACACAGCCGACGCCGACGAGGAGGGCGGTCAGCGGCTGGAGGAAACTGAAGCTCGTGACGCGGATCCCGGTCTGTTCGATCAGCAGCGCCGTCAGGAGCGCGGTGACGCCCATGCTGACTGCGCCGACGAAGGCGATGTGGTCCGGCGAGACGCCGCGGACATAATCGAGAGTGAGCTGGATGGCGAAGTAGACGCCGAAGATGCCGACCAGAAGCACGCCGGCCGGCCAGATCCAGAGATAAAGCGTGAGTGCGACGCCCGCGAGGGCGCTGTAGATCGCCGGCGTGCGGAGCGCGGGCCAATCCTTCGCGGCGACGAGTTCGTAGATCGGCTTCTCGCGTTCGCCGACGGTGACGGCGACCATCATCGCGAGGACGGCGACCGCCATGAAGAGCACCTCGCCGGTGTGGTGGTCGAGTTGGCCGACCGTCGAGCGCGCGAGGAACTGCCCCTTCGCGAGCGCGAGAACGACGACGGCAACGAGGCCACCGAGCGTGCCGCCGAGGCGGCGGCCCGCGTAGAAGACGGGGACCGCGGTGAGCGCGGCCATCACGGGAATCGAGAGGAGGGCGACCGCGTACAGGGTCTGTTGCGACGGATCGCCGAGGCCGACGATCATGGCCGCCGTGACGATCAGTTGGTCGTAGAGGGTGCCGAACTGGCCGACGTAGGTGCCCGTCGGGAACCCCGTCCAGACCTCGTAGGGCATCGTATGGGGATAGTTTTCGGCCGTCCAGTTGATCGTCCGCCAGTGATACCACGAGTCGATGCCCGCCAGCGCAGGCGCGCCGTCCTCTGTCACGAACCGGCTATACGACTGGGTGCGTACCCAGACCATGAACAGCATCACCGCCCCGAGGACAGGGAGGTGATACCAGTCGCGGACCGACGCGAGGACGGACGTTGATGTTCCCTCCTCGACGTGTTCGGTGTCAGTACTCATTAGCAAATACCAACCCCAACCCAAGAATAAGCCTTTTGACTTCCTGCCTCGCCGTGTCGACAAGGGTTCCACCGCGTGACCGGGCTAAGCTTCTCTTCCATTACTGGCAGCACGCTTCCCCATGCTGTCACGGGTACTTCGGTGTGCGGAGTCCTCTTTCGTCGAGCGATCTCGGATCGCCACTGGTGATCATCTCCCTCGAGGCGAGCCACCGATCGGTGTTCGTCGGCTGTAACGAACGCGGCATAGGCGAGCATATGGGGGAGTTGCGCACCACCCACGGACCGACCCTCTCCTTCCGGCGGAACGTATTTTTCAGCGGGAGAAGGGACAACTTGCTATCAACGCAGGGTCAGAACACCAGTCCTTGACCGGTCATCGACCTGTTCAAACACGAACTCGTCGACTAAGGCGGCAGAAAGCATCGGGCTAGCCGTCGGACCGCTTTCCCTGTGCGAGTACTTGCTCATACACTGGCCCCAGCACATGTCCCACTGTAAGCCGGAAGTGAGAACTCGCGGCCGTGAGGACCACGAAGTAGACCGCGGCTCCCAGCGTGATCAGCCCGACCACCGGTGCCCAGTGGCTGAGCACCACGGCATCTCTGGCTTGTAAAATAACACCGAACATCGCCAGCCCGCTGACGGTCTGAGATATCACCGGCGTTGGGAGGATAACGCCGCCAAACACGGACCGGCAGAGGTATTGGTAGGCCAAGAACATGACGACTTCCGCGAGCAGTGTCGCTCCGATGACGCCGAGCAAGCCATACTGCTGGCCGAGGACGAGCGCCAGCGGGACGTAGACTGCCAGTCCAAGGATGGTCACCCGGAACGTGAGTTCCGGTCGATCAGTCCCGCTAATTGCCGATTCGAGTGGAATCTCGTAGACGTAGACTACGTGAAACAACGCGATACCGACGAGCGCGTGCCCACCAGCACCGAACTCCGCCCCGAAGAAGGTGCGCATCAGCACGTCCGGAAGTGCAAGTGCACCGAAGAACATCGGAATGGCGAGCAGCCCAGCATAAGACATAGCGTTGGCCACGTCCTCACGCACATCTTCCCCGAGCGACGACCGACCACTTACCTTGACCTGAAGTGGGTTACTGATACTGGCGGTTAACTGGGAGGCGGGGAGGACCAGTCGAAGGGCAGTCTCGTAGAACCCGACTGCACCGGTACCGACAAACAGCCAGATAAGGATCGGATCCAACCGCTTGTAGAGGTCGTTGACCACCGACGTGGGGATACTCCAGCGGGCGAATTTTCCGGTGTCGGCAACGGTTTCTCGAGACGGAAGCGCGGGCCGAACACCGCTGACGACGGCCACCACGATGGCCGTGACGGCACTTGCCAGCGCGAGTCCGAGCAGGATGCCAAACGCCTCCAACCCGATTATGAGCAGCCCGACTTGGAAGAGGAGGGTCACTACGCTCCGCACTGTGTCAAGCCAGAACGACCGGCCAGGGAAGCCAATACCGGCGTGGAAGCGGTTAAGGATCTGGAACGAGCCAACCGTGCTGAACACGAGGACGATGCCGAGCACATCGTCAGCCGTGATCCCTCGAACAGGCAGCAGTGGGGCGAACGCGACGAAGACGGTCGTGACGATGCCGACGTAGGTGATGTGGGCGGCAAGCCCGAGCCCGATATACTCTGCAGGGTCAGTATCGACCTCACTGACACGCTTTTTGATGGCTTTTCCGAGGCCCGCCGAGACCCGGACGAGCATCAGTGCGATGGCGAGTGCAGTATAGTACCGGCCGACGCCGGCGTTGCCCAGCACTCGCGCAAAGATGATCACGCCGACGAAGCCGAACGCCGACATGGTAAACTTCGCGGCGACTGAGACGAGCGCCTCCCTGCCGATGTCGAGGTCAGCCGTGCTCATCGCTCAGAGATAGCCGAGTGCCTCGAGGTCGTCGTGGGGGAGTTCGTCTTTCGTCACTGGTCTGGCTGCTCCCTGCTCGAATTCCGCCTTGGCTGCCATGAGGTCGTCGTCTTCGGCCGGATCCCCGTCGAGAGTCACCACGCCGGCGTCGGTCGCCATATGGGCGCGGTTCATCGCGGCGTGGTTCCCGTTTGAGGCTGCATAGGCCGTCGCCCGTCCGACCGAGCCGCGGTTGTACTCTTCGCCGAGTAACAGCGTCGGGACGTCCACAAGGCTGATCACGTCACTGTCGACCGGTATGTTCCGGGTCGCCAGCGGAAGGCGGAGGAGTTCCGGACACATAGTGGCGTGGTGGCCCCATTCGTCGTACTCACCGAGGAGTTCGCCGTGATCAGCCACGAACAGCACCCGCGTCTCGTCGGGGATTGCGTCCCAAAGTCGTGTGAGTCGGTCGTCGAGTTCCTCAACCTCGCCACGGTAGAGTTCGCGGGCGAGTTTGGTGTCGCGCTCGCTCGCACGCCCGTTGAGCACGCGGCGTGTGATCTGCTGGGCCTCGCCGCGTGAGACAGGGCCGTCGTCTGGATTGTACGGGTGGTGGGGTTCCATGAAGTGGAGCCAGCCGAACCACGCATCGCGATCCTCGGTGGCGTCAAGGAACTCATCGATCACGTCGGCCGCAGGCCGGTAGTCTCGGTCGACTGACGCCACTCGCTGTTGGACCGACTGAACCACGTTCCAGACGCGTGAGGCGATGCCGAACAACGTGCTTTGGGGCGTCATGTGCTCGGCAACCCTGTCCTTCAGTCCTTTATCCTCACGGCCGGGCGCGGTGAATCCGTCGAACCCACGGTCGTAGCCGTACCGCGGCGAGAGGAAGCGGTTGGTCGAGATGCCGTACTTGTACGGCGCGTCGTGTTCGACCGCGACATGCGAGTCTGCGTCGACGCCGGCCTCGCCAGGGTAGATCCCACCGATGATCGACTGGAAACAGGAGGGCGTCGCTGTGTTCGTTGCAAACGTCGCGGGATGTGTGTCGCCAAGGAACTCCCGCGTAGCAGTCATATACTGGTAGTGGTCGTACCGCAGCGAATCGACCGTCACCAGAAGCGTTGTATCAGTCATTGGGATTATTTGTAGCCAAGCGCGCTTAAGCGCTGTTCAACGTCATCTTCAGTTACATGGACATCCTGTGGCTCGACTGTGGGGTCGTACTCACCCAAATCAGTGGCCGACAGTTCGACCCACGGCACCTGCTTGAGAACGGGGATTGGGACGTGCCGATAGTGACCATACAGCCCCCACTCACCGAACGCCTCGCCGTGGTCGCTCGATACCACGAGCGTATCGGCGTCCATGTTCGCGAGCAAGAGGTTGATCTCGTTGAGCACCCATCGGAGATTCTCTACATAAGCACTCCATGCGTCCGCCCGAGAGAGGTCACCAGACTGGAGCAGGTCCCAGACCGCCCTGTCATCGTCACCCGCCAGTAGGCGGGCCGCCTCCGGCGCGTACTCTCCGAGGGCGGGGTACGGCGCGTGGGGTTGCATGTAGTGGACGATGAGTCGCTCGGGGTCGCGCTTGCGCATCACATCTATTGCCCGGTCGGTCACCGGCCGTGGCGGATTTCCGCTGAATTCGTCGTCCCACTCGTATTTCCAGACCTCGTCAAGGAGGCCGAACGCGTCAGGTGGCATCGGAAACTCATCGCCGAAGCGCCGCGTATGGGGGTTGGCCGTCACGTACGCCGTCTGGGCCATTTCGTCGCGGTACTCGGCAGTAAAGTTGTCGTGCATCCACTCCCACGATGTCGACCCCAGCGAGGTGAACGCCGGGACCGAACTCGGCAGGAACTCGTACTCAGCGCTCACGCTTTCGAGCGCGTCCACGCGACACGTATCGAGCAGAACCAGCACGTCCCAGTCGCGCTCATAGATTGGCGTGCCACTATCATCGAGACTAAGGGTGTGACAGAACCGGCGAGCCGCCCCGCCCCAGAAGTCAAACGCGGCCGTGCGAGTCCCCTTACGGAGGCCGTACGCCTCGACCTTGCCCTTCGACTCCACGACCCAGTCGCGGAACGTCATCTGTAGCCGAGGGCCTCGAGTCGGTCTTCGACCTCGTCGTTAGCAAGCGCGGTGTCGTTGGGTTCGACCTCCGGTACGTACTCGCCGCTGTCGCTTGCGCTCGTGTGGACCCACGGGACCTCCTTGAGGATCGGCACTGGACAGTACGGTGGGTGGGCGTAAACGCCCCATTCGCCGAACGCCTCGCCGTGGTCAGCGGTGAGGATTACGTCGTCGGCGTCCATGTTGTTCAGCATCAAATCGACACCGTCGTCGAGCACCCAGCAGAGGTTGTCGCGGTAGGCCTGCCAGATTTCCTCTCGTGAGATAACGCCATGTCTGAGGTCTTCCCACATCGCTTTGGCTGGGTGTGAGGGATCGTCCTCGCCGGGTCCTGGTTGGACGCGCCACTCAGGGAACTGTTCGAGCATCGAGCGATACGGCGCGTGTGGTTGCATCAAGTGGACGACCAGCCTCTCGGGGTCATGCTCGCGCATGACATCAATGGCGCGGTCCGCGACGACTTCCGGCGGCGTCGTACAATCGTCATCGTTCCACCCGTAGCGCCACACTTCATCAAGCAGTGCGAGGTCGTCAGGATCGATATGCTCGGAGAAGAGGTTTGCAGTCACGTACGCCGTCTCGGCGTGCTCGGCTGCGTACTCGTCGTTCGTGAAGTTCTTCTTGACCCATTCGATGGAGGCCGACCCGATAGACGTCTGGGAGGGAACGTCTCGAGGCAGGTAGTCGTACTCGTCAGCAACCTCTTCAAGCACATCAGGCCGACAGGTATCGAGGACGATCAGGACGTCCCAGTCATACTCGAAGACAGAGGTTCCGTAGTTCCAGCGGCGGCCGACGCGACATAGCGCACCCTCCCAGAACGCCTTGGCGGCGCCTTGCCCCCCATTGAGGAGGCCGTGTTCATCAATACGGTCCTTCGATTCGTCGACCCAGTCTTGCAGTGTCATGGTTTATATATAGCCGAGTGTCCGCAGTCGCTCGTTTACTTCATCCGATGTCGGATCCCTGTTCTCGTTCTCGTCGGGCGTTAGCTCTGGTTCGTAGGTCTCGCGGTCAGTGGCGGTGGTGGTCGCCCATGGGACGCGCTTGAGGACGGGAATCGGGGCCGTGCTACTGTGGCCGTAGTACCACCACTCGCCGAACGCCTCGCCGTGGTCGCTGGTGATGACGACATCGTCGGCCTCAACGTTGTCGAGCAAAAGCTCGAGACTGTCAAGTACCCACCGAAGATTGTCGCGGTAGGCCTCCCACAGTTCCTCGCGGGAGACCCGCCCAGTCCGGAGGCGCTCCCAGAGGACGAACTCCGGCGTATCTTCGGGGTTGTCCATCCCGACCGAGAGGCTGAACCAGTCGGGGTGTTCTTCCACCAACGACCGGTACGGAGAGTGCGGTTGCATGAAGTGGACGATGAGGCGATCGTGATCCCCCGACCGATGCACGTCGATGGCCCGATCTACGACCGTCTCTGGCCGGACCGTCCCATGATCGTAGCTCCAGCCGTACTTCCAAAGCTCGTCGACGACCGCGAGCGCGTCGGGGTCCGGAATATCCCGAGTGTGGGGGTTCGCACTGACATACGCCGTATCGGCGAGTTCGGGACCGGCGATCGAGTCGGGGTCGAACGTCTTCCCGATCCATTCCGGTGATCGAGAGCCGACGGAGTTGAGTGCGTCTCGCTCAGGGTCGTAGTCGGCCAGAAACTCGTACTCATCGGCAACCTCTGCGAGTACGTCGGGCCGACAGGTATCGAGGACCAGCAGGATATCCCATTCTTCTTCGAAGACGTGCGTGCCGTAGTTGTAGACGTGCCGACCGAGGACGCCGAGGCCGCCCTGCCAGAGTTCCTGCACTGCGCCATAGACACCCATCGCCGGGCCGTCGCGCTCGAACCGATCCCTGGCGTTCTCGGCCCACTGCTGGAGGCTCATCGCTGAGTCACACCCCTATTCGAGGCCAGAGCTGTCTTCTGTGTGTCGGTTTCCTCGTGCGGGGCGATTTCGGCTTCAGCGACCGCCTCCTCGACGATCGCCCGCATCCTCGTTCTGAACTGATCGGCGCTAAATCGCTCGGCGAACGTCGCGATCTCGTCGGTGGACCAGTCGACGCCCTCACGCTCGAAGCGTTCGACTGACGCGCGAATGTTCGTGGGGTCCGGGTCATGGAGCAGTCCGTTCTCGCCGTCAAGGATCTGGTACTTGGTGTAACCCTCTTCGACGCCGAGCACGGGCGTCCCGCTGGCGAACGCCTCAACCGGGATGATGCCGAAGTCCTCGTTCATCGCGTTGAAGAGGACGGCCTTCGCCTCACCGAGCCGCCGGCGCTTCTCTGATTCGGACATATAGCCAACGAACTCAACGTTGTCAGGTGCGAGCCGTTCGAGTTTCTTGCGCTGGTCGCCCGCTCCGCCGACGACGAGCCTAGCGTCAAGTCCGTCGAACGCGCGAACGATCATGTCGATGCGCTTCTCGGGAATGAGCCGCGAGTAAGTGAGATAGTAGTCCTCTGTTTCGCGGGGCTCGTACTGCTCGACGTTCACGGGCGGGTAGACGACCTCGACCTTCTCCTCGGGGACCCCCCAGTACCGCTGCAGTCGTCGTGCGACGAGTTCGCTGTTCGCCACAAACCGATCAGGGAACTTCGTGTTAGGCAAGAACATCGTTCGGGCGACGAACGCGTACAGTCGAGAGGAGAGTGAATTCGCCCGCTGCTGGAACAAGTCATAGGGGACCCGCGGCGTGCTATGGGTGTAGTGGATGACCACCTGTTCGTCTTCCGGGACGTACCAACTCAACTCGTTTTTCGACAGAATGACGACGTCATACTCGGTCAGTTCCGGGATCTGCTGGGCGTTCCACGCGTAATAGAGGTCGCGGAGAAACACCGACCGTTTGATCCCCGAGAACAGGGAGCTCTCATAGAGGCTTCGAGCGTCGACATCATCAGAGACGTGTTCAGTGTCGCCGAACCCGAAGTACAGCGGCGCATCGAACGTCCGGGCGAGTTCGTCCGAGAGCGACTCCGCGCCCCCACGTTCGAGATAGTTGCCATGGGCAATGGCGATCGAGCGATCACTCATACTCCGCTCCCCCGTTTCGCTTTTGCTGACAGTATTTTACTGCGATTCATTCGAACACCTCTCGCAGCTCCTCATCAACCTCCCACGTCCCGTCCCCCTCGCCGCGCAGGAGTTCGATTGCGGCGTGGAGGAGCGACACCTGTGAATCGAAGACGGCATAGACCGCCTGCAGGGGGCCGAGCAGGTCTTGTTGGCCGAGCCAGATGACGCCAGCAAGGGCGACCGGCACACTGAATCCGGCCAGGCCAGCAATCGATACGGCAGCCGCGGTCATCGCCAGTACGTTGAGCGCAACCAGCCAGGGCGAGATCACCATGAACCACCAATTAAATGGTAAGACGACCCGTCCGTACCTGCCGTACTTCCCAAGGGCGTCGTGGTGCTGGACGAGTAGCCGAATTAGCCCCATTCCCCTGCGGTCCTTTTGGAGGCGGCGCTTGCCGAACGCGGAGTGGGAGGCTTCCATATACTCCACGGCAGGGTCGAAGATCACACGGTCGCCCTGCCGCCGAATCTTCAGTGCGAGCTCCGTGTCATCGGCCAGTGAGTTCGGGTCGATCGGCAGCAGTGCGTCCGTCTCAAATGCGGAAAACGGGCCGTGAAAGATGAGCGTCGAGTCGAGGTGGGACTCCAACTGCTGGATGTGGCTCTGGATGCCGCGGTAGCCGGCTTCAACCTCGCTTCCGCCGAGCACCTCAACGTGTTGTCCCGTAACGGCCGCGACCTCGTCGTCCGCCAGGTTCGCGGCGGCTTCGCGGAGAACATCTGGCGCGAGTTTCGAGTCACAGTCGGTTTTCACGACCATCTCGTTCGACGCCGCGGCGTAAGCGTCGTTGAGCGCCGGGGCGAGCCCACGCCGTTCGTCTTCTTCTAACAGCACGAGCTCTGGCGCGTCACGATCCGCGAAGTAGTCCCGGATAATCGCCCGCGTCTCGTCAGTCGAGGAATCAACGACAACGAGTTCGACCTTCTCCATCGGATAGTCGAGTGCGAGTAGGTCGTCGAGTTTCGTCTCGACGATCTGTGCCTCGTTGTATGTCGGGAGCACGATACTGACGGTGGGTTCGGCAGGTTCCTTGTCCGCTGGCGATCCTACCGGTCGAAGCCATGCATACAGTAGGAGATAGCAGACATAGGGCGTCGCCGTCACCACAAAAAGCACGACGGCTGCTATGGCAAGCATATTCATGCGCGAGGGATTGTGAGCGGTGGCTAATAAACTTCTTCGTCCACGGATGGCCCTCTTAGGGCCGACGTTCTGTATGAGAGTCGTCGGTTCGGCGTGGCATGCTGGTCGTGTGGCGGGCCGGTGGAGTGGTGGTCGGAAAGCTACAGGTCCCCATCTGTAAGCAATCTCTGCGGTCGGACCGCTTGCGTGTCTGCCCGATTCGAGCACCCCCGTGTTCTCTGCTCACAAATACGCCGCTCTGGATCTGGATCAGGAGACGGGGCCTGTGGCCTGTATGGCGATGTCGGGCTCATCGAGGGGGACCGTGTAGTGAGTTCCCGTTGCAACTGAGCCCGTCGCTCGGCTGTCCATAGAGCGGTAAGCACATCAACCAGTGGGGCCATCCCTTTTCGGTCAGCCGTAGGACAGACTAGATTCGTAGTAGCCCGCTGGTCCGCGATTCGAGGGAGTGGAGGTCGGGGATCGCGGCCGGTTGCTCGGAGTCCACCCCCTCGTCGCGAGGAGAGTGCGCTATGTTTAGGTATCCCGACGCCACTTGTCCGGACAGATGCCAACCCAGCGTCGGATGCGGTTCGTCCGCGGGCAAGTCGCGTGGATGGTCGCGACGGTGCTGGCGCTCGCGCTGCTGGATGCCGCCACCTACGAGCTGTTTTTCGTCTGCTCGCTAATCGGCTTTCTCGTCGTCACGGAGCTGACCGCCCCGTTCAACGTTACACCGACGTGGCGCCGCCGGCTTCGGTGGCTGATCCTACTCGGCCTCGTCGGGTTTTCGGTTATCGTCGTCCGGCGGATCCTCGGGATCCTGCCGCCGGGGGTGAGTCCGGTATGAGGTCGCTTCGCGCTCTAGTCGACGACGGTGGCCGGATCGACTGGCCGCGAGTGCTGTTACTCGGACTCGTCGTCACGGTCGTGCTCGCGCTGGGCACCGTGGCTGCGACGTCGTCGACCGCGTTCGGACTCTACAATCCCTCGTGGGACGGCTCGTCCGAGTTCCGACAGGACGTTGAGAGTCATTCACAGGTCGAACGCCATCTGCTTCGCGATACGACCCGGTACGAGAACTTCCCGGCCAACGAGACGGTCGCGTTCGTTATCGCGCCAAACGACCCCTACGAGGGGGAGGACCTCGAACACGTCCAAGAGTTCGTCGCGCGCGGCGGGACGCTCGTCGTTCTCGAGAACTTCGGTGAGCCGGGGGCCGCGCTCTTGGCGGACCTCGAGACCGAAGCGCGCCCGAACGGACAGGTGCTCCGGGATGAGCGTCATCACTTCCGCGGGCCGGCAATGCCGGTCGCACCGATGGTCAAGAATCACACGCGGACGGCCGGTGTCGATCGGCTGACGCTCAACTACGCGACCGCCATCGACCCCGGCAACGCGACCGTGCTCGTTGCCACTAGCGAGTTCGCGTATCTCGGTCCCGAAGACGAGGAGTTGGACGACCAGGACGAGCTCCGGTCGTATCCGGTTGCGACGATCGAGAACGTCAGCGACGGGCACGTCGTTGTTGTTGGCGATCCGAGTCTCACGATCAACACGATGTACGACGAACCGGACAACGCCGCGTTCGTCCGTGGCTTGTACGCGGATGCGGACCATGTCGTCTTCGACCACTCACACGCCGCCGGCGTGCCGCCACTGACCGGCTTGCTGCTGGCGATCCGCGCGTCACCGCTCTTGCAGGTACTCGTCGGGTCCATCGGGATTGGCATCGTGACACTCGGCTCGTACGTCCGCGGCCGCTCCGCCGTCGAGACCATCCGGTCGCGGCTGCCGGCTCGGTTCAGACCCGCTGGCAGTCAGTCCACCGAGACGGGCGCTTCCGGGCCCGGGCTCGCCGACGCCGAACGCGCCGCGTATCTCCGGAACCGGCATCCCGACTGGGACGAGGAGCGGATCCAGCGCGTGATAACAGCGCTTAACCATCCCCAGTCGGAAGAGGAGGCCGACGAATGAGCGGCACCACCGACCCGGCCGACGGGGCAAGCAGCGACCCCGAAGCTGTCTACGAGCGGTTAGCGACGGAAATCGACCGTGTGCTCGTCGGCAACGACGACGCGGTCGAATACCTGACGGTCGCCCTCTTGATTCGCGGCCACCTCCTGCTCGAGGGGGTCCCGGGGGTCGCCAAGACGACGCTCGCGAACCTCTTCGCGCGGACGACCGGACTCGACCACAACCGAATCCAGATGACCCCCGATACGCTGCCGGCCGACATCACGGGGACGCGCATCTACCGGCAGAACAGGGGCACGTTCGACCTCCAGCGTGGCCCCGTCTTTGCCAATCTTGTCGTCGCCGACGAAATCAACCGGGCGACGCCGAAGACACAGAGCGCCTTGCTCGAAGCGATGGAGGAGCGCCGTGTGACTATCGAAGGTGAAACCCTGCCGTTACCCGACCCCTTCATGGTTGTCGCGACGCAGAACCCGATCGAGGCCGAGGGCGTGTCGCCGCTGCCCGAAGCGCAGCGCGACCGCTTTCATTTCAAACTCGTCATTGATCTCCCCGAGCGGACGGCCGAGCGGGAACTCCTCGATCGGTTTGACGATGCGCCGAACCTCGGCGCTGACGACGTCAGCCAAGTCATTGAGCCACAGAGCATCGCCGACGCACGCCGAACCGTCCAGCATGTCCACGTCGCACCGCCCGTCAAGGAGTACGCACTCGACCTCGTCACCGCGACGCGCGAGCACGCGAGCGTCTCCTACGGCGCCTCGCCACGTGCGTCGCTCGCGTTTCTCAACGGCTCGAAGGCGCGGGCTGCGATCCACGGCCGCGACTACGTGATTCCCGACGACGTGAAGGCGCTGGCTGAGCCAGTGTTGCGCCATCGCCTTGTGCTGAATACCGACGCCGAATTGAGCGCCATCGAGCCGACCGATGTCGTCGCGGAGATCGTCGACGCCATCGAGCCGCCGGGCGCCGACGTCCCCGGCCCAGACGAGCCGCGTGCCGCAAGCGACGGCGGCAGTACCCCGACAGAGTAGGACACATCTCTGTCCTCGGGGACTGGCAGTACCCTGTTACAGTGGAGCTAGACCGTCGCGATCTCTTCGTCCAGACTCTCTTCGAGAGTCGTTTCAGTCGAGCCGTCGGCGTCCCACCGACACGTGACGAGCCACTCGGCCCGCTCGTCACCCGGTGTGACCTCGAGCCGGATCGGCCGCTCGAGGCCTGTGGCGAACCCGACCGCGAGAAACGACGCGATCGGATGGTCGAAGCGATCGACATCGCCGAACACGCTGTTATCGACCGCGACAGTGACGCGGCCCGAGTCGACATCAATGTTCGACTCAGCGCTGCCCGCGAGCTCGAACTGCTCGACGAGCCCGTCTGCGAGCTGGGTCGCAAGCGGTGCCGGCGCAGTCGCGAGGTCAGCGGTCAACGCACGTTCGAACTCCTCGAACAGTGTCGCCCCCGTCGGCTCGAGAACGAGCCCGCGGTGGGCGGGATCGGTCTGGATCGGTCCCTCGAGATCGTCGGCCGTGGGGAGGTCGTCGGTCGCCCGCTGGGGGACGTACAGGCGTACATCTGTCCCGGGCAGATAGATGCGATCATCCCCGAGGCCGAGTGCATCGGTGATCGCGGCCTCGTTCGCGGCCAGCGCGGCGTACACCCGCGCGCTGACGTCCGCTGCGACGAACGTCCCGGGTGTCAGGTAGTAGGTCAACACGCCGCCGAACAGCCCCGTCGCGGCCAGCGCGAACAACACTGTCCGCCCATTGGGGAAGACCAACCCACCGAGGGCAGCGAGCCCACCGACGAGCGCGAGCCCCGCCGCAGTGCGACGGTACTGTGACTGTCGGGTGCGGGCGTATTCGGCACGCAGCCGCCGATTCTCCTCCTCGAGGAGCTCCGCTCTCGCCGCGAGGGCGAGGCGGTCGTCGGTCGCCTCGGTCGGCTGGTCGGTCGTCACGGTTCGGTCGGTCACGTCGCTATCACTCATGTTCATGTCTCGTGTTCATAGGTCGGTTCGGTGTCGGCCGTGGATGCATCGTCGCTGGTCGAAACCAGTCCGAGTCGGACGAGCGCGAGCCGGTGACAGCCGTACGTGGCGCCCGCGAAAAGCCCAAGCACGGCCACGGCGGCCAGCCAGGTCGCCTGTGGCCGGGTGACGTACCATGCGGCGGCCGCCAGCGAGAATGCGCTCACGATCGCGACGGTCCCAACGCGCCCGGGACGTGTGCTCCGACGCAGGGACGCGAGCACGACGGCTCCGAACGCCGCTTCGATACCCGCGACCGGCACTAGATCGATCCCGTCGGGGAAGCAGGCGACGAGCGCCACATGGCCGACTGCCAGCACGTACGGCGGTCCGAGGACGACGCCGATGAGTGCAGTCGCAAGCCCGCCGAGGACGCCGATCGGGCCGGCACCGGCGCCGAACGCCGCGACGAGCAGGCCGAGGGCGATGATCGTCGGCCAGTCGCGGCCGGGCGCGGCCGGGACCGACTCGATTCGCCCGCTCACGCCCGCCCACCTCTCATCCGGCCCGCCTCGAGGACAGTCGACAGTCGATCGGCCGGACCGACTTCGAGGGCCGTCACGTCGTCCAATCGGGCGAGGTCTCGCCGGAACTCCTCGAATTCGACGTAGCGTTCGTAGGCCCGATCGACGTCTGCCAAGCCCCCCGGCTCATAGAGGACGGATGGGGCGAGAAAGACCGTTACGCCCGTTCCCCCGCGTCGCGCCCGCATGACGGTCTCACGAAGCTCCGCCGGCCGTGAGTCATCGGTGAAGATGACGGTCCACCCACGGTCACGAGTGTTCGCCATCTCGGTGGTGATGGCGCCGTACAGCGGCTCCTCAGCGATCCGCGTGCGGTAGACCTGCTGCTCGTCATAGAACGGGCGGAGCGTCCGGGCGAACGCGTCGTCCGAATCCGTAAGATCGGCGAGTGCTTGCCGAACGTCCGCCGGCGTAGGTTGGCGGTGTCGGCCCTGGCTCCGAGGCGTGCCCGAGCGGGTCGTCGCTGCCGAGGCTGGGCTGCCCTGCCCGCTCGCTCCGACCCCACCTGCGTCAGCGGCGCCCGGCGGACGCAGTGGGTCTGCCGTCATCGTCGGCTCGAGCTCGAGTAGTCGCCGGCGCACTGGGTCAGACATGGTCGACGCGGTGGTCATGTCGAGACGGTCAGTAACGCCCTCGTCGCCGACCGTCACGAGCTTGAGCGGATCATTGTGCCGCCGCGCAGTCGCCGCGAGCGCGAGCGCTACGTCGCGGAGGTAGTCGAGTTTCGCCCCGCCTTGCGGCCCGGTCGCCAGCGCGGCGCGATGGTCGACGACCAGCAGCGTCCGGCGGTCGGTCTCGGCCTCGTATTCGCGGACATATGGCCTCATATGCCGTGCCATCGCCTTCCAGTCGATCCGGTTTCCCGCGTCACCCGGCACATACTTACGCACCGCAAGAGGGTCGATCCCCGTTCCCGTTCGCCCGGCACCGTGTGCGCCGTACGCCGTGGCGACGCGGTCGCCGCCCTCGCCGACGTGGATCGATCGCGGGGTGGGCGGTTCAACCGTGACAACCGGTGACGAGCCGACGGGAAGCGTTTCGCGGAACAGCCCGTCCGTCGCCGTCACGGTCGCGGTGTCGAACGCGTGGCGACCAGCGACGGGCCAGGTGACAGACAGCGTTTGTGCCGCCCGTTCGGCGGCCGGCGTCAGTGTGACCTCGAACGACTCGGGCGCAGTAGCCGCGATTGGCAGCCCGCCGCTGATCTCGAGGGTCAGTGCTGTCTCGGTATCCCGCGTCGCCGTGAGTGTTACTGCCTCGGCGGCACCGGTTTGCACGGCGGTCCGAGCGGGGGTCTGGGTGACCGAGAGTGACGCCACTGTCTGTTCGAGGTCGCGGAGGAAACGATACTGGTGGGCCAGTAGCCACGCGCCGACCAACGCTGCACCGATCAGGGGCAGCGGATCTGCAATGATCACTGCGAACACGGCGAGTACGACGGTGAGTCCGACGACCGTCCATCCCCGGCGCGTGGGATACATGTATGGACTGATTTCAGTGTCTGATGTTCAAAGTATTGATTACCCGTCGATCGGCCGGCGGTGCGGTCAGCAACTATAGGACGCGTCGACAGCCTTCGGCATCAGAACTCGAGGTGCGAGCCGTCGGTCGAAAGAATATCTTATTTGTGTGCACTCTAAACCGTCTCGCCGTGACTCCCGTCGTCGGTCGCACAGTTGTCGTCGCGCTCCTCGTCATGGCACTGGCGAGTCCCGTTGGACTCGCCGCCTCGAGTGCGACCGTTGCGGCGGACGGTGACGCCGTCCAGCGCATCGCGGCCCAACAAAACGCTACCGAGAACCGAAGCGAGATCCCTGCTCATCGGAACCCCGACGACTACGCCGAGAACGGTGACCTCGCGGCCGTCGAGGGGTGGCTGACGGAGCGGCTGACTTCTCAGCTCGGGGAGGGGGCGATCCAGCTGAGCGAAGGCGAGTACGACCTCGCGAGCGAGTACGTCGGCGAGGAGTACCGCGAGCGACTGGGCCAGTACGTCGATGTGGCGGGCGAGACCGAGGGCGAGGGTCTCGCGGATGAGTTCGAGCGAGCCGGCGAGAAACAGGCACGGCTGTCAGAAGCCGTCCAGGAATACCGGCAGACGAAAGCACAGTACGAGACTGCCCGCGAAAACGGCAACGAAGACCGGGCGCGCGAACTCGCGCGGAAACTCGAGTCCCTCGCAACCGAGATCGAGTCTCTCGGCGGGGAAGTTCGCGAGCACTACAACGAGATCGAATCGGCAACAGGTGGCAATCTTTCCGAGTCCGACGCCGCGGTCGAGAACGTGACGACCGACATCCGGTCCGAACAGGCGGTCGTTCGCGCACAGGAATTCGTGGAGACGGAACTGACGCTGACCGCCGACCGTGAAGGGATCTCGTTCCTCGAGCCACTGGTCGCGACGGGCGAACTGCGGACCGCGGACGGTGCCCCGATCGCGAACGAAGAGATCCGGCTCACTATCGGCGCCCGAACCGAGCGCGTCACGACGGATGCGACGGGCGCGTTCACCCTCGAGTATCGGCCGAGAGAGGAGTCGCTGTCGACCGCCAACCTCACGATCGAGTACGTCCCCGACCCGCAGTCGGTGTATCTGGGGGCTGATGCGAACGTCAGCGTCTCGATCGAGCAGGTCGAGCCGACCGTGTCGCTGACCGAGACGCCGAGCGAACTCTCGTATGGTGAGGGCGGTGCCGTCACGGGTGAGCTTCGCGTCGACGGGGTCGCCGTCGACAACGTCGCTCTGCCAGTGACCGTCGACGGCCAGCGCGTCGGCACGGCGACGGCTCGAAACGGGACGTTCCAAACCGCTGTCTCGCTGCCGGCATCCGTCGACGACGGTCGGCGGAACCTGACCGTTCGGCTGCCGTTCGAAGACCGAGCTCTCGCCGCGGCGGCCACCACGACGACGGTGGCCGTCCGTCAGACGAAAACCACCCTCTCGATCGATGCAGTGCCGGCCGGCGATCGGTCACTGACGGTCGACGGCACGCTCGAGACGGTTGCGGGCGATGGCGTTCGCGGCGAATCCGTCATGTTGCGAGTCGACGGCTCGACCGTCGCGACTGCCACGACCGGCGCGAACGGGACGTTCGAGGAGACCGTCACCCTTCCGGACTCCGTCCAGGGTGGTGAGGTGACCGTGACAGCGGCCTATGAAGCGAGTCGTTCTAATCTCAAGGGGGCGACGGCCCACGCAGTCGTGGCGATAGGTGAGGCCCAACCCGGCCCGTCGAATACGGTCTGGCTTGGGGCCGGGTTCATCGCCCTGATCGCGGTCAGCATCGGTGTCTGGTTGGCCCGCCGCTCTGGTGGAAACGAACCGACCCCGACTGATTCGCCTGAGACGGACAATCCGGCGGGCGAACCGGCGGCTGCGGCACGGTTGGCCGATGGAGAGGCCGTCGCGTCGCTGCTTGACCAAGCGCGCGACCAGCTCGCGGCCGGCCGGCCGAACGGCGCGGCCCGGACCGGCTACGCCGCCGTGCGGCGGGCGCTGGCGTCGCATGTTGACGCCCGTTCCGCGCTGACCCACTGGGAGTTCTACCGGACGTATCGGTCCGACACGGCAGACGATGCGGCCCTGCTCCGCGACGTTACCGAGGCGTATGAGCGCGCCGCCTTCGACCGCGACGGCGTCTCCGCCGACGAGGCGGCACACGTTCTCGAGCGCGCCCGCCACCTCTGTGACCTCGAGGAGCCAGCGGCCGATGGCATCGCCGACGACTGATGCCCTGACCGGCTGGGCGAGGGCCATCGCTGTCGGAGCGTGAGTTTCGTCAACCGAAACGCTATGCGGCCGATCAGTGGTGGTCGCGCGATCCAGTATCAGACAGCGACATAAATGGCTGTATCAGTCACGGCGAAACGGTATAACTATTCAGACTAATCGGTTTCACGTAATGTGGTTTCGGAGAACGAACGGGGGAACATGAGTAAGAGTGGAGCAACCGAGCAAGCACAGGGTACTGAGCGCGATTCGACGTATCCACGAGCGATCATCCACAAGCGCATCCTCGAGGTCGCGGAGGCACAACCCGAGGCATCGATGGACGAAATCGCTGCAGAAGTCAGCGCGGCGACACCCATGCTGGTCGACCAGGTCCTCGAGGAGTACGGCGATCCGGGTGACGACGCCGAAGACACCGTATCGACGACTGCTACCGGCGAGGCGACACCGGCCGATGAAGCGGTAGACGCCGAATCGATGACCGACGAGGCAGCCACGAGCGGCCAGGCGTCCGAGCCAGATGAGAGTCATGGATCGCCGGACGAATCAGCGGTGGGTGACCACTGGAGTAGGACGGACGAGTCGACCGAAGTTGCGCCGCTTCCCGAGCCGGACACGGTCACCGAGAAACAGCTCGAGACGCTGCGCGCGATCCGCGAGCGGCCGACCGCGACGCAGGCGGCGCTCGCCGACCAACTCGGTGTGGCCAGCGCGACGATCAGCCAGCGCGTCAACGGGATCGACGGCTTCGACTGGGCGACGCGACGGGCGTTCGTCGAGCGATTCTTCGCCCAAGACGGAATCCGATCCTCCGAGGCAGCAACGGTCGACGAGCAGGCTGCGGCCACGTCATCCGGGGCAGACGAAGGCGACGCGGCGGCCGACGACGCTGCCGCCGAGGCGACCGAGACGGACACGACTGATAAGACGGCTAAGGCATGCGATGCCGTTGGCCGAGCCAGCGGCTCGGCGGTGCGTAGCGACGGCGGGGACGTCTCCGCCGAGCCTGCCGACCGGGACGCAACGCCGCGGGAGGAGTCGGATAGAACGCCGTCTGCGGAACGAGCGGCAACACCCAACGCACACGCGGACAACCACGACCGGGGCCCCAACCACGCCAGCACCGCTCCGACGGAAGCAGCACGTGCCACCTCAGTCGCGGCGCTCACCGACCGCGTCGCCGAGCTCACGGCCCGCCTCGAGACGCTCGAAGAGCAGGGTGGCCGCGGCCGCGACCATACGGTCGATCCCGCGCTCGCTCACAAGGTGCTTCGGGCTTGTTTCCGGGCCGACGATATCTCGACCGACGAGGAGATCGAACTCGTAGACGGCATCCTTGCCGCGGACAATGCCGCAGTGAGTCGACCAGTCGAGACGTCGGACACAGAGCCCTCGAGCGCGGACTAGTGCGGGCGAGTGGCCTCGACGGGTCGCGGTGGCCGCGAGCCGCTGCCGGTACTCGTGGCTCGCGATCGGTGCGGAGAGCCCAATCGGATCGTTTTTCATACCGCCGCCGAGAGGAGTGAGTGAATGGTCGCGTTCCGTTCGCTGTGGCTGCTCCTCCCGCGGCCGGTCAGACGGCTGCCGGCCGATCTCGCTGCCGTACTTGTGTTGGTCGTCGCCACGAACGTCGCCGCATTGGCTCCCGTGCTCCGAGAGACGCCGCTTCGGGTGCCGCTCGGGCTCGCGTTCGTGCTGTTCGTTCCCGGCTACGCGTTCATCGCGGCGCTGTTTCCCGAAGCTGGTGCGTCGCCGGCGGTTGATGGGGAGGCAAGCAGTGATGAGCCGGAGACCGGCTGGGGGACATCCCTCACCGCCCGGGACGGGATCGACGGCCTCGAGCGGGTCGCGCTCTCCTTCGGGCTGAGTATCGCCATCGTCCCCCTGATCGGGCTCGTGTTGAATTTCACGCCGTGGGGGATCCGATTGGTACCGATTCTGCTCGCGGTCAGCGCCTTTACGCTCATCGCGACTACCGTCGCGGCTGAGCGACGGCGGGCGTTGCCACCTGACGAGCGGTTTCGGGTGCCGTACCGGGCGTGGATCGCTGCCGGTCGGGCAGAGATGCTCGAGCCAGATACTCGAGCCGACGCCGCGCTCAACGTGGTGCTCGCGTTGTCGGTCGTGCTTGCGGTCGGGAGCGTCGGCTATGCAGTGATGGTTCCGCCCGATGGCGAACAGTTCTCGGCGATCTACCTGCTGACCGAAGACGACGACGGCGAGCTCGTGGCCGACGGCTATCCCGCCGAGTTCGTCCGGGGTGAGTCCAAGGACGTGATCGTCGGCATCGACAATCACGAGGGCGAACGGACCGCGTACACAGTGGTGGTCCTCGAACAAGACGTCGAGGTGGTGCGAAACGAGACGGCGTCGAGTGGCAACACGACGGTCACCGAGACGATCGTCCGCGACCAGCGGGAACTCGACCGGCTGCAGACGACGGTCGCGGCCAACGAGAGCTGGCACCACGACTACACCCTCACGCCGACGATGGTTGGGCAAAACCAGCGTATCGTCTTCTTGCTGTTCCCCGGCAGCAACGTGCCCACCGAGCCCTCCATGGCGGATACGGAGTACTCCGTCCATCTCTGGGTGAACGTCTCCGAGTCATCGGGCGGGAACACGGGCTTGGCCCCGCGATACGCGCCTGCTCGTGCTAGTTCCTAACTTGCTACTGGTGTAGCGAGTTCGGATAGTCTCACCACGATCGCCATCTTACCCTCGTCGGTAGATAGCGGACTTGGGCAACCGGGCCTTGGCGGTTTCGACCTCAATATAGTCCGCAGACGTTGGCGGCGCGCTCACCCAAGATCAGTCTGCGCTCCTGTGTGGTGTCGGCCAGAGGCACATAGGTTGTCCTCTCGCCAACCGGACCGTCGGAGAGACAGCCGGCAGCCCCCTGAACCCCGTCGAATAGTAATCAGAAGCACCGCTGAGGTATCTCAGATCGGCGAAAGACAGGGCCAATGGCGGAGACCTCACCACTGTTGGCGGAACGGCTGTATGGCTACACTAGCTTTTTATACGCCATGGCGCTGGCGATAGGCGTCGCAGATCAAGCCGGCGAACCGCTTGCGCTCGCTACAGGCGTGACAGAGCTTGCTGGACTCGGTCTCGAGATCGATCGCCGCCGTGCTTCGAGTCGCCCCTGACGTCGCGTGTGCGGGCCCGGCTGCACTGACGACGCGGCGCACCGCGGCCGCCGGGCATCGCTCACACTCGGTGTCGGCGTCGGTGTCACGCGAGGAGCTCCCCATCGGTGTCCGGTCGTCCCCATCCCGTGCTTCTTATGCGTTCTGGCCACTCGTGTACCTCCCGTTGACCGTCGCTCTGTGGGCTCTCCGTGCAAGCTGCAGTACAGGGTACTAATCGAATGAAGGCGTGGACAGGATCCCGACGCAGGTGATCGTCAGATCGGCGTCGGACTGTGCGTGATTGGGTGAGCCCCCATATCCTGCCCACTTGGTAGTACTAAAAACTGCTATCTAAAGCTACTGGCCAGCGGTTCGGCCCTCGTCCCACGACGCCTGCTACAAGATGCGGCCGTGGTCGCCCCCGATAGCGGGCACACGATTCCGGCTGCTTCGGGGCCGACGCCCGTCTCATCTCTCGCCTCGGTGGTCCGCTTGCGCCGGGCGATTCCGGCTGCCGTCTGGGCCCCAAGCAGCTAATTATCACTGAGCAGAACAGGTCGGTGGCCGTCCCATTCCGGTCAGCCACCGCCGATGGCGTGCCTTGTCTCTGCGACCCACTGTACTATCCACCGCTCAGAAGGGGTGGGCCGCCTGACGCACCAGTTGCGGTGCCCGGCATCCCGTTCACCGTCGGAGCCTGCCCGTCGCGTCGGGCGCGGCCGTCCCCCCTTGCCCGACGCACTGTCGCCCGAGCAGGAGACCGATGGCCGACTATATATATTTCCGTGACTTTCACTTGGCCAGCAATGTTTTGTCGACACGAATCCGATGAGTAGGTGGTGGGGGAGGCTCTGTTGGAAACCCAACATCCGACCAACCCGAGACACCGGCCCCCGCCGCCCCGAGATCGGCCCGCCGTGACGTCAATAGCCACCTCGTGCCGATCTCGACCCTCGGTATGCCGCCTGCTGGTGACGTTCCCTGTCAGCTACCACGTTCGCCACCCGTTAGCAGTTCGGGTGGTGCCTGGTTGTGTCCCCTGGCAACACCGGCAGCCAGTCTGACTTCGATTGGGCTGCAGAGTCTGTCATCTGTGTGCGAGGCGTCGATCGCTGTCCCGACGTCTCGCTCGCGTCGTCACCGTCGTCGCCGGTCCACACGCAGCTACCAGAGCTGCACGGTAGGCGTCCCGCAGTTCGTACAGAGCATCGCCGTGTTCCCCTTGTACGTCCCCGCCGTGAGCCGCCCATCGTCACAAAACGCACACGGCTGGCCCGCCAGGTGCTCGCGGAGCTCGTGCTCCATACTAGAATCGATCGATTGCATTCCTTCCTAGGCCGTCTCACAGGCGTGGTATATACTTCGTGGCTCCGGAAGGACAGCGATTCAGACATATTTCGGTACACCGTTCGGCGGGAGTGTGGTGACAGGCGGAAAGCGGCTGGTCCCCGATGCTTGCCCCAACGCAAGGAATGTCTCGCTGCACCAAGACAGAAGCTGTCAGACCGAGCCCGGTAGCACACCGAAGCACGGCCAGAGACAGCAGCGGGGCCGGCAGACGGGGTAGCGGCCGTCTTGCTGGACCGTGCCTTGAGATTGTGACCGTGCTCGCGCACGTGGCCGACCGCGGGCCACCGCATCGATCCTCTCTCGGGCTGGGTCCTAGTACCCAGGCACGTCCCGCGGACTGCGTCCTAGTACCCATGTAAGTCCCAGCCCATGACTATTCACGTAGGCCGATAGGAATAAGGCGCCCCTCACGTATCGACTTTGCAATGAATTCGACCTCCGCTGTCGTCCTCGCAGGGGGAGAGGGGACGCGGCTGCGGCCGCTGACCCAGCATCGGCCCAAGCCGATGCTCCCAGCCGCGACGACACCGATTCTCGAACATGTCTTCGACCAACTCCTCGCGGCCGGGGTGACCGAAATCACCGTCGTCGTCGGCTACGGCCGCACCCGTGTGCAGGCCCACTTCGGGCCGACCTACGAGAACGTCCCGTTGACGTATGTGACCCAGGAGCGCCAGTTGGGGAGCGGCCACGCGCTGTGCGCTGCCGAGACCGCTATCGATGGCTCGTTCCTCGTCGTCAACGGGGATCAGCTGGTCGACAGTCAGATTATCAGTGACGTCCGGAAAGCTCACGCGGCAACCGAGGCCACCGCGACGCTGGGGCTGCTCAATCGTGCCGAGGTCAGTGAGTACGGCGGGGTGCTCTGTGAGGAGGGGACCGTCACAGAGCTGGTCGAACAGCCCACCGACGACCGCGGCTATCAGCTCAACGCCGGCGTCTATGCGTTCGAGCCCCGCATTTTCGAGGCACTCCGCGAAACCGACACACAGCCCGGCGAGCAGTCGCTGATCGACGGCATTCGCGAGCTCTGTGCGTCGTCCGCCACGGTGCGGGGCGTCGTCTCGGAGGGGCTCTGGGTCGACGCAACCTATCCGTGGGACCTGCTCGACGTCTCGTTCGAGCTGTTCGAGGCCGGTCTCGTTGCCGACGACCACGCGGCGGCCATTGCCCCGTCGGCGACGGTCCACGAGTCGGCGGTCGTCCGCGAGCCGGTCGTCGTCGCCCCCGATTGTGAGATCGGCGCCGGGGCCGTCGTCGGCCCGTACGTCTGTCTGGGCGACAACGCGACGGTCGGCTCGAACGCGGTTGTCGAACAGAGCATCATTGACGCGGATACCCGTGTCGGCGCTGGTGCGACCGTCACTGACTGCGTCACCGGCATCGGCGTGACGATCGGCAACGGGACGACGATCCCCGGCGGGCCGGGCGACGTCCGCGTCGGCGATCGCGTCTTCGAGGACGAACAGCTCGGCGCACTGTTGGCCGATCGGGTCGTGGATCAGGGCGGTAGCACGTACGTTCCGGGGGCGATCGTCGGGCCGGATGCCGTCGTCGAGGCCGGGGCGACCGTCCGCGGGACGCTCGACGCGGGCACGGAGGTGCGGTCCTAATGTGTGGAATCATCGGCTACACCGGCACCGACGGCGCTGTCGGTGATGTATTGTTGACCGGGCTCGAGGGCCTCGAGTACCGTGGGTATGACTCCGCCGGCGTGGCGATCGCGGACGAGTCGCTGGCGGTCCACAAACGCGAAGGCGAGGTGGCCGCCCTGGAAGCGGCCCTCCCCGACACCGGCCTTGGCGGCACCGCCGGCATCGGGCATACGCGGTGGAGCACGCACGGGCCGCCGACCGACGCGAACGCCCACCCGCATACGGACTGTGCCGAGTCGGTCGCCGTCGTCCACAACGGGATCATCGAGAACTACCAGACACTGCGCGCCGATCTCGAGGCCGGCGGCCACGAGTTCACCAGCGAGACGGATACGGAGGTGATCCCCCACCTGATCGAGACCGCGCTCGCGACGGGGGCCAGCCCCGAGGCCGCGTTCCGAGAGGCGGTCAGCCAGCTCGAGGGGAGCTACGCCGTCGCGGCGGTGTTCCCCGGCAGCGAGACGGTGTACGCCGCCCGCCACGAGTCGCCGCTCGTGCTTGGGATCGGCGACGACGGCCACTATCTGGCGAGCGACGTGCCCGCGTTCATCGAGTATACCGATCGCGTCGTGTATCTCGAGGACGGTCAGTTCGCACGGGTGAACCCCTCTGGAATCGTTGTCACCGACGCCCAGGGGGCCGTCGTCGAGACGGCCGTCGAGCAGATCGCGTGGGACCCCGAGGATGCGGGGAAAGCCGGGTACGACCACTACATGCTCAAAGAGATCAACGAACAGCCCCAGGCGCTCCGGCAGTGTCTGCGCGAGCGCGTCTCCGAACTTGACGGGACGGTGACGATCGACGAGTTGGCGGCGCTCGAGCCGACGGGTCCGGTGCAGTTCGTGGCCTGCGGGACATCGTATCACGCCGCGCTCTACGGCGCGCGATTCCTGCGCGCCCAGGGAGTGCCCGCGCAGTGTTTTCTCGCCAGCGAGTACACCGTTGACCAGCTCCCGGTCGGCGAGGAGACGCTCGTCGTCGGCGTGACACAAAGCGGGGAGACGGCGGATACGATGAGCGCGCTCCGGGCCGCCAACCGCGTCGGGGCGACGACGCTGGCGCTGACCAACACGGTCGGCAGCTCGGCCGCCCGGGAGTGCGATCACGTCATGTATATCCGGGCCGGGCCGGAGATCAGCGTCGCCGCGACGAAGACGTTCGCGAGTCAGCAGGTCGCGCTGGCAATGCTTGCGGCGACATTGGCGGGTGAGACGCCCACGGCGTTGTGCGAACGCCTGCGCGCCCTGCCCGATCAGGTCCAGCAGGTGTTGGATATGTCTAACGCGCGCGCGGTCGCGGAGGCCTACGAGGCGAGCGACGCCTACTTCTTCATCGGCCGGGGGTACAACGCGCCGGTCGCGCTCGAGGGGGCACTGAAGATGAAGGAGATTACGTACAAACACGCCGAGGGATTTGCGGCTGGCGAGCTCAAACACGGTCCGCTCGCGCTGGTCGGTGAACAGACACCGGTGTTCGCGATGGTGACCGGCGATGCGAGCGCGTCGAAGACGCTGGGGAACATAAAAGAAGTCGAAGCACGCGACGCGCCTGTGGTCGCCGTGACCGATTCGCCCGCCGTCGTCGGGCAGTATGCGGATCACGTGCTCGAGGTCCCCTCAGCGGGGCCGCGGCTGACGCCGGTCCTCGCAAACGTCCAGTTGCAACTCGTTGCGTACTGGGTGGCCAACCGACTCGGGCGGTCGATTGACAAACCGCGCAACCTGGCGAAAAGCGTCACCGTCGAATAGCGTGATGAGCCCGGTAGCTGGGCGTGTGAGGTGTCGATCACCCGCATTCCGTGGCCCGCCAGTCGCCGTCTGGTGGCCTCGAGGTGGAATTGTCCGATCCTGAGAAAGTGATTAGAGTGTTTATGTGTGTCTGACGTTACGATCTGTTACAAGCGCCAATGAAAGAACTCGCCAAATCACTGCTCTTTGGGAAACCGACGGCGACCGTCATTCGGGAGTGCCGGCAGTGTGGGACCGGAGTGACGGCGCCGGCCGACCGATGTCCGCAGTGTGGGGGCGCCGAGATCGTCGAGTATACGATCGATTGATAGCGGTACACAACAGAGTCGGGTTGCCAGTCGTACCACTGATAGCCTCCGTAGCGTCTCGCGTGCTGGGCTGTCGCTCATTGCTGCCGGTCGTAGTGGCCGTCGCAGGGCGGGTGGGTTGGCGAAAGTATCTATTCCCCAGACGGGTACCCGTAGCTTTTATCAGTTATAATTTATGATTGCGTCAGCATCTCACCAGTCGTGGCGCTGTTCGACCGATCGACGTCGCTCGCGGTGCAGTCGCGGTCACGGAGTGGGGCTCTCTTCGCACTAGGCTGTGGTACCCCTCGATGGTCCTAGTACTAGGGCCAGATAGCAGCCATCGGATGACTGGCACGATGGCGGTTACAGGCTCAACGTGGCAGGAATGGACACCGGCGGATGACAGCGTGAGTCGATCGCAGCCCCGCGGCGCCCCCTTACAGCGCATCGGCGGCAGTGTAAGCCACCGCGACAGACACCCCTGGCTCCCAGGGGACAGGTGCGGTCTCAGATAGGCGTCTTCGTCACTGTGGAGACCGGCGATGAGCGAGGCGACTCGACAGCCGGGTTAGCGACTATCACATCAAGTTACACTGCTTACACGAGCTACCGATCGCGCACGGCGTGATGGGTTCCGCGGCTGGGCCAGCGTGTGCCCGTGGGTGGGCCTCACCCCTCGTCGGCGGTGACGTCCCCGTTGGGATCGATCCCCGCGCCGTCTTGGAGTTCCCGGTAGGTCGTACAGCGGGGACAGCCGTGGACTGCTCCGTCGATTCCGAAGACGCGAACGAAGTCACGCGTTACGTATGCGTCACACTCGGCACAGGTAGGCATCAGTTCGGACAGGTGAATAAACACACATAAATCCATGCCCTGTTGGCCAGTGACCGTGTGGCTGGCTGCCGGTGTCCGCAAATCCGGGAGGTGTAGTCTGATATCTTGATCCTCCCGGAGCCGGGCCGTCACGCCGACCATGTGTCCTGTCAACAGATATCGTAGTATCGATTCAGGTGCATCTCGGGCTATGAGAGTTGGTTGGAGTACTAGGGCGGCCACGGCTGGCGTCGTGGATGGCGATCACAGGTGCGAACCTACAGAGATCGTGTCCGTAACGCTGGTCTCCGTCGGGATCGGGAACGGAGCGAGTCCGAGGGTGGCCGCCAGTTCGGTTGCGTTCGCCTTGGTTCGCACCCCGGTAAACAGCCGGCCATCTTAGGTCCTCCGTCGTAGCTCTGCGCCACGCTCGGAGCGATCGACGAGGCATGTACACGCCTTAGCCGACCCCCACGCTGCAACGGGTTCCCCGGATCCATAACATCGTTGTCACACAGGGCCGCGGTGGGTGCTCGATGTGGCCTGTAGACGTCAGATCGGTGTCGAGCCGTGTCTGGATGGGGTTGTCCCTGGTCCTTCCCCGGTCACTGGACCACCATCATCATCGTGACTGGCTCCCCACACTCTCGCATCGCACACAGTAACACCAGCACGGACGGCCCCACGTCTGGCTGTGGGCGCTCACCTAGTGGGAGATCCCGTTCCCGTCGCGTTTCGGCACCGGACCTGGAATGGTCATTGCTTCGAGTTCGGCCATTGGCACGACCGGCAGTTCGACGTGTGAGGGGCGCTCGGAGTCGTGGAAGATCGTCTGATCGGCCGTGACGCCTTCCGTCCCAGCCAGTCCCTCGCCCGTGTTCAGGTTCCGGCTGTATCGGGGGAAGTCACTGCTGGTGATATCAATACGAATGCGATGGCCGGCCTCGAAGACGCGGGCGGTCGGCCAGATGCCGATCTGCCATTCGTAGACCTCGCCCGGCTCGAGTTCGGTCACCTCCGTATATGTCGCCGCGTCACGCGGATCAGCGCTCACATCGCCGATCCGGCCACGGCGGGCGCCTTCGGCGACGAGAAGGCCACCCGCGGTCTCCGTCGGCTCGACGTCTGAGAGTGTAACGACGAAATCCGTGTCGACCGCCGACGTGGATGCGTACAGGGTGGCCGTGATCGGCCCGACAACGGCGATATCCTCCTCGAGGATGTCGGTCTGATAGACGAGAATGTCGTCCCGGTTGCCGTACGCCGTCGCCCGGTCGGCAATGCCGGCGCGCCAATAGAGGTTGTAGCCCCCAACGGATTCGACAGGGTCGCTCGGATCGTACGTATACTTATCCGGCGGCTCTTCTCCCGGCGGCTCGGTCGACAAGGTGCCGCCGTACTCGTAGCTGCCGCCGCCGATGGTATCGATGTTCGCATCGCCTGCACTGTGAAGATAGTATTTCGTCGGCTCACTCGCTGTTGGTGGATAGTCGTCGGCCCCGATCCACTCGTCGAGCCCGGGGACGTACACCCGCACGGGCGGGTTCCCGACCGTGTCACGTTTCCCTTTGAGGGTGCGGTTGAACCAGGCCAGTTGGAGCGCCATCTCGTCTAGGGTGGAATTCGCTGGGAACTCGTACACCGACCCGGTCACCATCCCCTGGGCCTGGGTCGCTTCGGCGGCGTGCGTGTACGGACCCATGACGAGCATCGTGTCGGCGTCTGCCCCGCCTGCGTCCCGAAGGCCCTGATAGTTCTGGACGGTCCCTTGCGTGTAAATGTCGTACCAGCCGCCGTAGTTCAGGACGGGCACGTCCACCGCGTCGTATCGGTGGGTGTGATCGAGCGGCCCCCAGTACTCTCGACTGTAAGCTTCGTTCGCGAACCGTTCTTGGAGCCACGGGATGTCCGCCTCCTGGAGCGGCTCGTAGGGATCCACGGGCAGGTCCCAGTACAACTGCTGGAGCGTTTCGTGGGCCCGTTCGAGGGCTGTCCGGGTCTCATCAGCGAGGCCCTCAAGATCGAGGGCGAGCCCGTGGTTGTACGCCAGCGTGTGTGAAAGGAGGAACGCACCACCCACGAACGCGCTATCGGCGTAGTAGTTCGCATGGGCGAACCCTGGCGCCATCGTCTCCAGATGCGGCGGGAGCGTTTCGTTATGGGCGAGACCCCACTGTGTACTCCCCATGTACGAGACGCCGTATGTCCCGACTTTCCCGTTCGACCACGCCTGGGTGGCCGCCCACTCGACCGTGTCATACCCGTCTTCGATCTCGTTGCGATGGGGCGTGAACTCGCCGTTCGAAGCGAACCGCCCGCGGACGTCCTGGACGATGACGGCGTACTCGTGGCGGGCAAAGGCCTTCGCCTGGGCGCCGAAGTACGCCTTGTTGTACGGCGTCCGACAGACGAGCGTCGGATACGGGCCTCGTGCAGTATCACTGGGGCCAGCCCCGGCGGGGAGATAGATGTCCGTCGCGAGTGCCGTCCCGTCGCGCATCTCGACCATTACGTCCGACTGGACGGTGACCTCTTCAACCGGCGGGTTTTCCGTGACCGATGACTCGGCGGCCGCCTGTGCACTCGTCAGGGCGAGCAACCCCGCAATGGCACTCCCGGCCCCGACACCTTCCAGAAACCCACGCCGTGACAGCGGTATCTCCTGTTCTACCATAGGCCGAGTGGTCCGGGGCACCTTGTGAATAGTTGGCACCTATCGTGCCGGAAATAGTCTCGTACATAGGAAAATCACGCTTTGGACGACGACAACTGCACTACCGCAGACCGATCACTCTCAGCGTTCCCGTTGGCGCCGTGGCCGGCCGCTACCTCACTCTCGAGGACGACGACTGGACGGACGACGGAAACTGGATTCTCGAGTTAACAAGGCGTCCAACCCGACGTGCGCCTACTCGGACCAGTACGAGCATCCGCTGCCACGACGGAGACCTGGCTCAAGGTCCTGATCGAGGCGGACGAAAAACGTTTCACTGAGCCAGCATCGGCGAAACGGTCGACCACGAGCAGTGGATGTCCTGTCCGCCGGGACGACGATGGTCGAATCATGACCGGACGATGATCACCGGAATCAGACGTTTCACCCGTGCGACAGGCATCGAGTTATAGTAGGCTGCTTGTCGATTGCCGAATGAGACGCCAATGACCGATACCGACGCCCGCATTCGCACGACGCACATCGGGAGCCTCCCTCGACCACCGGAGCTACTGAAACTGCTCAAAAACCGCCAGGAAGGTGTAGACGTCGACGAAGACAAGTGGACCACGACCGTCGCGGATGCCACGAGGACCGTCCTCAAGCGGCAGGCCGACGCCGGACTCGACATCGTCAACAATGGTGAGCAGTCGCGGGTTTCGTTCAACTGGTACGTCGCTGACCGATTGAGCGGGATCGACGGGACGCGCGAACAGGAGCTCTGGGCGGACCTCCAAGAATTCCCAGAATACGCTGAGAAGACGTTCAAGACGGACGTCATCGACCTCTCAATGCACCCTGTCGTCACGGGGTCCGTCGAGTACACCGGTGCCGACGAGGCCAAAGCCGAACTCGAGGGATTCCGCGAGGCTCTCGACGCTGTCGAGACCGACGTCGAGGGAACGTTTATGACCGCAGCGTCGCCGAGCATCGTCACGGCCACGCATGTCAACGAGTACTACGACTCCTACGAGGAGTTCCTCTTCACCGTCGCAGACGCGATGGCCCAAGAGTACGAGCTCGTGGCCGAGACTGGAATGACCCTTCAGATCGACGCGCCGGAACTGCTCACAGCCGGCCACACGGCGGCCTTCGCGGACGAACCCCTCGAGGAGGTCAAAGAGGTCACGCGCCTCCACGTCGAGGCGCTCAACAAGGCCCTCACGAACATTCCCGCAGAGCAGGTTCGCCTGCACACCTGCTGGGGGAGCTACGAGGGGCCACATCACCTCGATACCGATCTCGTCGAGTTGCTGCCGCTGATCTACGAGGCCGACATCTCGGGGCTAAGCGTCGAGCAAGCCAACCCCCGCCACCAGCACGAATACCGCGCGTTCGCCGAGCAGCCGCTTCCGGACGGGTGGACCCTGATACCGGGCGTCGTCGACGTGAAAACGAACATCATCGATCACCCGGAGACGATCGCCGACCGCCTCGACCGCGTCGCCGACGCGGTCGACGACTCGACGACGCTGGTCGCCGCGCCCGACTGCGGCTTCGGCACGCAGGCCGGCCTCGGCATGGTTGACCCCGAGATCGCGTGGGCAAAACTCGAGGCGCTCGTCGAGGGCGCCGAGATCGCGACCGAACGCCGCGACGGATAATCAGATCGGTCGCCTCGGCGGTCCCAGAACCCGCGCTGTCGCTCGCAATCTCGCGCAGGCTGTCCGCACGGATGTCTCGTCACTCGGTCGAATGTCGTCGTCGGAACAGCGGCCAAGAGTGACTCCGTGGTCCGTCTGCGGACATCTGAGACCCGTCTCTTTGCCGTTGCTGTTCTCCGATAGATTTATTCTACTATGTGTGGTATGATACCGTTCCTCAGTACCGTCGGTAGCGTTCACGCTACTCGAGCGGAGGAGGGAAGGTGACGCACTTATGACAGAGAAAACACTGGCCAGCGAGGAATGGTGGACCGAGTATCAAGACGTCGTTAATTCCGACCCGGAGATGGAACTGCACGGTCGGGACGCGTTCGACGAGAACTTCGTCGTCGGTATCGGAGAGGAGCACTTCCTCATCGAGATACAGGACGGCGCGGTACAGGACGTCCGAACGCCGGGGTTAGACGACGCGTGGTCGTTCGGCGTCGTCGGACCGCGCGACGCGTGGGAGGAATTCGTGAGCGAGGTGCCGGCGCCCCACCACAACGAGGTGTTCGCGTCTTTCTACCGCACCGCGGTAAAGGGGGAAGAGGGGTATTTCGACCTCATCGGCAATCACGAGAAGATCTTCCAGAACTTCCGATCGTTCCAGCGAGCCCTCGATCTCATGCGGACGACCCACACCGGTGACGAACCGCGTACCGAGGGCACCAATCGGCCGTCCGAACCGACAGACGAACCGATTACCGGACAGTACGTCACTGTCGATCTCGACGGCGTCGATCATCGCATCTACTACGAGGCGGCGGGCCCGGAAGACGGCATTCCGATGCTCTGTCAACATACCGCGGGCTGCAACAACCAGCAATGGCGCCACGTGCTCAACGACCCGGAGATCACCGAGCACTTCCGCGTGATCGCCTACGATCTGCCGCGACACGGGAAGTCGGTCCCGCCGTCGAGCGAATCGTGGTGGGCCGATCAGTACGATCTCACCGCCGAACGGTTTACGGACACCATCGTCTCCATCGCCGATGCGCTCGAGTTCGAGGACCCCGTGTTCATCGGCTCGAGTATGGGCGGGACGATCACGCTCGAGTTAGCGGACTGGTACCCCGACCGGTTCCAGGCGCTCATCGGCCTCGAGGCGGGCCTGTTCACGCCGGGATTTTACATCCAGTGGCTCGACCACCCGCACGTCAACGCGAACGACGTGAACTCCTATGCGACGTGGGGCCTGATGGCGCCTCACGGGCCGGAGTGGGCGCGCCGGGAGACGCTGTACCTGTACGAACAGGGGGCCAACGGCGTCCTCAAAGGCGACCTCCACTACTACTCCGTCGAACACGACTACAGCGACTCCGCCGACGAGATCGACGCCACGCAGGTCCGGATGTACCTGATGAACGGCGAGTACGATTACCTGACCAACCCCGACGATGCACGCGAGGCCGCCGCGGCCATCGGCGACGGCGCGACCGCCCACGAGATGAAGGCGACCGGCCACTTCCCGATGAGCGAGCGCCCGGAGCTCTTCCGGGCCTATCTGAAGCCCGTGCTCGACGATATCCGCGGCGTCCGAGACGAGCCCGTTCCCGAGGTCTTCGCGCCCGAGGACTTCGATGTCGATGCAAACAAATAGCGTTCCAGACCCATGACCACCAACCAGTTCAGTCCCGAGACGTACACCGGCATGCCAGACGGGACGCAGGTCCCGGCGCCACAGCTCATCAAGAACGCGCGCATGCTCATCGTCGGCTACGAGGCCGATCCCGAGGTGCTTGAGGCGGCGCTCCCACCGGGCCTCGACCCCCATCCGAACAACCTCGTGCAGATGAACATGTATCGGGTGCCGTCGGCAACGCAGACGAGCCACCTCGAGCCGTACACGCTCACCTACCTGACCGTGGAGGTCGCCGACCGCGATAGCACCGCGATCAGCGAGGCACAGGGCGAGATGTCGGTGCCCGGCCGGTTCTGGGTCGGCTACTGGAACGACTCGCCGCAGATGCAGGCGTTCGCTCGAGAGGGCGGCGGGATTCCGAGTCAAGCCGGCTCGTGTGAGTGGGCGGAAGACGACGGCGAGTTAGTCTCGACGCTCTCGGTCGACGGCGAGCCGGTGATCGAGGCGGCGGCGACCGTCGGCGACGACCAAATCGACACGCTCACCGGCCACCTCCACTACTACGCCCACCGGCAGCTCCCGGAGCCGACCGGCGGGCGCGCCCAAGTCAGCGAGCTCGTCGAGTTCCCGATTCCGTTCGTCAGCGAACTCTACGAGGCCGAGGTCGACCGTATCGACTTCGACTTTCCCGAGGACTCGCGGATGCAACAGTTCGCCCCGACGGAACCGCTCTCGACGCCGTCGATCCTCCACGGGACGGTCACGTTCACCTATCCCCAAGGGCGGCGCATTCGCGATTATCTTGCCGAGGGAGAGTAAGCGGGCCGGTAGCTGTATTTTTGCTGTCGGCTGGCAATACTGAAACAGTGCGTCGAGCGAGATTGTACGGACGGTCAAGAGTATCACGGCACGAGAAATGTGAGAACGACACGAGCCGTACTTGGATGTGTACCTGTGGGATGGTGGATTCTGGGAGCGGTTGTACTACATCGGAACAGCGGAGACAGTTTTAAGCGAGACGGCTGAACAGAATATCGAACAAACAGAACACGTTTGAGTGTCGGCTTCACCCTCGGGGTCAAGCCCCGAGGCGCTCGGCTTGCTCATCTGTAGAGCGTTATCGCCGCCCGACGTCTCGTTTGAATTCGCTGCGCGCTTCCCGCGCCTTCGCGGCTGCATCGCTGTCGGCCCAGAGACCCGCCCCGGCCTGGATGCTCTCACGGCGCTCGCGGACGAGCCGAGAGAGTAATTCGTCGAACGTTTCGTCTTCACATTTCAGCGCGGCCAACGCGGCGTAGGTGTCATCGGCGACGCGGATACTCTTGCTCATAGTTGCCGGTATACTGGCCCGTATACAAGGCTATTGCCCAGCTGACGGTGGGTCTGTGGGCGACTTGACGGACCGCCGCGATCCACTGTCCGCGCTGTGACACTGGGTATGGCTGTCTGTAGTACCGTCCCGTGGCAGCCTGCTCACGTCGATAGAGGGATGTCTGAACGTGTACGGGTTGGAAACCGTGCTGAAACGACTACTATTCGGCCACGAAACTGGGCCATTGACCTATCGTCGGCGGTTCCGTTGCCGACTGACGGGCGACTCGTGTCCGCTCGATCGATACGCGGATGGCGATCGGCTTACAGGAGTTGGCCAGTCAGGGCCTCGCTGGTGGACGCGATAGGCAGTTCTGTACCGAGTCTCTTCTCGTAGAGCATACTGCGACCACCTCGCCGAATTCGGCGTGGATGTGATTCTCGTCGGCGACGCCACCCTCGTATCACGACCGCACTCGAGAGCCACATCCCACGAGACGGTGTTCGACGCGCGGCCAGTGCGCGCTCCTCGAGGGGCGTCCCAGCGGGCTCAGTCTTCGTTGAGCCGGACGAGTTGTTTCCCCACGTTTGTCCCGTCGAACAGCCCGAGGAACGCGTCGGCAGCGGTCTCGATGCCGTCGGTGACCGTCTCGCGATACTGGAGGTGGTCATCCTCGACCCACCGCCGGAGCCGTGCATTGATATGGTCGAACCGATCGGCGTGATCGCTGACGATAAACCCCTCTACGCGGGTGCGGGTCCGTTGGTGGAGGCGCCGCGGCCCGGAGAGTCGATCGTCGCCTGCTTCCGCGTTATAGAGAGCGATCTTCCCGCAGACGGCCACGCGCGAGTGGTCGACGAGGTGGTCCATGACGGCATCGCTCACCTCGCCGCCGACGTTCTCGAAGTAGCAGTCGACGCCGCGCGGGCAGGCGTCGGCGACCGCCGCCGAGAGGTCGTCGGTCGTGCGATAGTTGAGCGCCGCGTCGAAGCCCAGATCGTCGGTGAGCCAGTCGGCCTTCTCGTCCCGGCCCGTGATGCCGACGACGCGGCAGCCAGCTATCTGCGCGATCTGGCCGGCGACGGAGCCGACCGCACCGGCCGCAGCGGAGACGACGACCGTATCGCCGGGTTCGATCCTACCAATGTCGACGGTGCCGACGTAGGCGGTCCGGCCGGGCATCCCGAGGACGTGTAGCGCCGTCGAGACCGAGGCCGTCCCCGTGTCGACCGGCTCGAGGGCGGTGCCGTCGACGACCGCGTACTCGGCCCAGTACAGGTTGCCCGTGACGGTGTCGCCGGCCGCGAACGCAGCGTGGTTCGACTCGACGACCGTGCCGACGGCCCGGGCTCGCATCGGCTCGCCGACGGGCCACGGGTCGGCGTAGGACTCGCTGTCGCGCATCCGCCCGCGCATGTACGGATCGACGGAGAGGTACTCGGTCCGGACGAGCACCTCCTTCGGTCCCGGTTCGGGGATCGGGTCGTCGGTCAGTTCGAAATTGTCGGCTGTCGGTTCACCGGTCGGTCGCTCCGTGAGCAACCACTGCTGATTGCGTGGGTCTCCCATGACTCTTGTGGGCTTCAGCGGCCGCGCTCATGATGGTGAGGATAGGAGCAACTAGGGGGCGTGACACGCAGTTTTCGGTCCATCGTACGGCGCAGGACCTAAGCAGGTCTTGAGGCTGCAGCCATGCTCGAGTCGCCATCGCAGCTCGGCTGGTTCCGCTTGCTCCACCGACCGAATTCAACCACCACCGATACACGGCCCGCCGGTGGGCCATAATAGTGGCGCAAACTGGCTACTATCGCGCTGCTAGCCCCGCAGTCGGCCGCTTATTTCCAGTCAAGGGCTGCATACTCGAGTGCGTGGATCAGGAACGGCCTCGCAATGAGTATCGCTCTCACCCACTTCGCTGTCGGCGCGACCGGGGCGACCCTCCTGCTAGCGTATCTCCCTGTGCAAACACGATACGATGCGCCACTCATCATCGCGAGTGGCGGCTGGGCGCTGGTGCCGGACGTCTGGCGTGTCCTCCCGCTCTATCGCGGGACGATCCGTGCACTTAGCAACTCAGCATTGAGTAACGTCTTCTGGCTGCATTCGGTGCTCGATCGGGCCGACCTACGCGACTCGAGCCGATTGGCCGCCGTCGCGGTCGGCGTCTACCTGCTTGTCGCGCTGCTTTACGCCGAACGTCGCCGTGACGGGCCTGTGGTCGCTTGGATGGGGGCGCAAGGAGATTGACCTGCATCATCCAGCGCCGGGGTGAGCCACGCGGCCGGTCGGCGATCACATCCTCGTCGGAGATCGGACACACGCTACGACTCGGGGTGAGGCTGCACTCACAGTCTCGGGTGAGGATCCAATCGTTCGGTAGTCGGGGCACCGCTCGATCACTACCATCGCAATGGGTCGTGGCCACGGCTGTGTGATCACCGCCAGCGCCTGCTTCGCATCTACTGTCGCTGTTCACGTTCTCCCCGCTCCCGCTACACCCAAGCGACTGTTCCAGACCGGCTTGCGGGTGGGTCTCACGGTATCACCGCCCGCGTATGTCATGCGACCCGCCTCACCTCCCGGAGCACGGCTAGTACTAGCGCCAAAGCTAGTTTTGTGATGGGGCGCTGGGATCACCGTGTAACCCACCCGGCTTCCAGGTGAGACCTTCGTAAGTAATCCCCTCGCGGCGCTCGACGCTCCGCCGGCCGTCGACGCGGGGGGTCGCCATCGCGTCGACTGCGGCGTCGCGGGCGGCCACTGCGTCCCAGTCCGTCACGACCACTGCATCATCGCTGCCACGCAGTGCCGCGGCAGCGGTCACGGTGTCCTCGTCACGGGCGCGGCAGGCGTTGTCGGCGACTAGTTCGTGGACGCGTTCGGCGGCCACACCGTCATTGCCGCGACCGGGTTCGGACGCCACCGCGGGATCGGCATAGCGAGTCGAACTACAGTCCGTCTGGCCACATCACCGCAAAAAACGATGCTACTCGGTCCGTGTTACGGAGTGCCTCCCGTGGTTGCCGGGGCGTTCCCGGTCTGTTTCGCTGTCGCGCTTTGCCACGTATGGGCGCAGTTATCAGTCCCGTCGTAAATCGTCCCGACGGTATCGTCCGGGCCAGGATCGGCCGGCGTCCACCGATCCGCGCAGTCCGGGCGTTCATCTGCCTGTGCCATCCCCACTCCACCGAGGAGGAGGCCGCCAATCGCCAAGAGTAGCACTATCTGTCGGATTTCCATCGTCTACCTCCCGTGTGGCGATACCACACATGGTGTGGGATTATCTACTATTACTTGACAGTTATCTACAGGTATCAGCAGGAAGGCGGATGGAAACAAGAGTCGCGGTACTCTGCAAGCAGATTTCGCGTCGCGAACCGCCGCGTCGCTTTCGTAGTCGGGTGTCCACCCGAGCGCGTCGAGCTTTTCGATCGAGAGGCGCACCTGCGGGACGTCGCCGGTCCAGCCGCGGTCGCCGCCGGTGTACTCCTACTCTGGCTCGAGGCCCAGTTCATCGGCGACAATGTCGGCGATGCGAGTCACCGAGGTCGTCGTCCGGGTCTCACGGGTGTCGGTGGCCAGCGGGCCGTCGGCGCGGTCACAGACCGTGAGCATCGCATCGAGGCAGTCACCGATATGCAGATAGGACTTCTCCTGGCGGCCATCACCGCGGATGGTGAGCGTCTCCGGCTTCTCGTGCAACTTCTCGATGAAATCAGGGATCACGGCGCCACGCAGCCGCGGGCCGCCAAGAGGGATCGTCACTCACTGTCAGCGTCGGGAACGTGGATCTCGTCAGGAACGAGCGTGAGTCCGAGTGTCCGAAAGTCACTGTCAAAGGCAAAGACGTGGTCGGTGCTGCGTTCAGCGGCCAGGGCTGCAGTCAGATGGTCAACCAGTGTAATCTGCTGGTCATCGTAGCGGTCGAACTGCCGGCATGCAGCCGCGAACTCATCATCCGTCGGCTGGACGACCGTGAACGCGGGCGAGTTCCGAATCCGGGTGAGTCCCCGAACGGCAGCGGCATGGTCTCGTTTACGCAGTAACAGCGTCGACAGTTCGGCCAGCACGTGTGTCGTCGTGTACAGCGGCCGGTAGTTGATGGCGCCCCTCGCGATCGCGTCGAACACAGCACTCGCCCGATCATGCCGCGATGCGTTTGCATCGAAATATGCATAGAAGGCGCCAGTATCGACGAACAACGGCGTTATCCCCGAGTCGGCCACAGCTCAGCCCTCGAGTTCGCCGTAGACGATGTCATCGATCTCGTCCTCGTCGGCAGGGTCCTCGGACGCGAAGAGGGCCCCTTCAGCGAAGAACGGATCATCGGCGGGGATTGCCCCGTCGCCACTGCCCGCGGCCGACAGCCACCAGACCGTATTCCGTCCCCCGATTCGTTTACTCTCGACGAGGCCTGTGTCCTCGAGTGCACGGAGGCGATCGAGCGTCGCCCGGCGTTTGATCGGGAGTTGGTCGGCGATTTCAGCCGTCGACAGGACCGGGTCGTTGGTCGTCCGCAGCACCGACAGAATGTCCTCGTCAGTTGCATGCGGACCGCGACCGCTCGACGAGTTCTGGCTCATAGGGCTGCTTCGGGGTGGATCCCCAAAACTTTTCTTCCTTAGACGTCAGATACTGCCCCTCGTCGAGATCGGAACGTCTGAAAGGGGGCCCCTCCGGCGGGGGAGCGCGCGTTCGGCCTACTTCCGTCTAAGGTAGTGATAGCAACTACCCAGTCTGTGAGGGCGGGCGCGGCCCGTCTCGAGGCGATGGCCCCAGTCGACGACCAGGGCTGGACCAGTCCAGTGTACCGTATACACGGCCGTGGGAACGCTCGTCGCGCGGCTCTCGACCACCGAAGGTGTGTCGTGACGACTGGGCCGCAGGGGGTGAACTGCTGATGAGAAAGCCAGGGTGGCCATGTTGGCAGCATCGACCGAGGATATCTCGGGGTGCATGCGCGAGTCGTTGTCCGCGACTCGACTGTGGCGGGCTACTCCTGGAGTTCCGCACATAGCTCCCGCGTCGCGTTGCGGACCGCCCTGTCGCTTTCGTGCTCGGGTGCCTACCCGAGCGCATCGAGTTTCTCGCTCGAGCGGTGCATCTTCGGGACGTCACCCGTCCAACCCTGGTGTCGCCAGTGGCCGCGTCAGCGGAGACGCACCCTAGCTCGGCGGCGACGTCACCCTCGTATTACGACCGCACTCGAGAAAGCCGCGTCCCACGAGACTGTGCTCGACGCGAGGCCAGTGCGTGTTCGCTCGAGTGAGGGCCCTAGCGGGATCAGTCTTCGCCGATCCGGACGAGTTGTTTCCCCACGTTCGTCCCGTCGAACAGCCCGAGGAACGCGTCGGCAGCGGTCTCGATGCCGTCGGTGACTGTCTCGCGATACTGGAGGTGGTCATCCTCGACCCACCGCCGGAGCCGCGCATTGATGTGGTCGAAGCGATCGGCGTGATCGCTGACGATAAACCCCTCGACGCGAGTTCGGGTCCGCTGGTGGAGGCGTCGCGGACCATACAGTTGGTCGTCGCCTTCCTCCGCGTTGTAGAGGGCGATCTTCCCACAGACGGCCACGCGCGAGTGGTCGACGAGGTGGTCCATGACGGCATCGCTCACCTCGCCGCCGACGTTCTCGAAGTAGCAGTCGACGCCGCGCGGGCAGGCGTCGGCGACCGCCGCCGAGAGGTCGTCGGTCGTGCGGTAGTTGATCGCCGCGTCGAAGCCCAGATCGTCGGTAAGCCAGTCGGCTTTCTCGTCCCGGCCCGTGATCCCGATCACGCGGCAGCCAGCAATGCGCGCGATCTGGCCGGCGACGGAGCCGACGGCGCCGGCCGCAGCGGAGACGACGACCGTATCGCCGGGTTCGACCGCGCCGACGTCGACGGTGCCGACGTAGGCGGTCCGGCCGGGCATTCCGAGGACGTGCAGCGCCGTCGAGACCGGCGCCGACCCCGTGTCGACTGGCTCGAGGGCGGTGCCGTCGACGACCGCGTACTCGGCCCAGTAGAGATTGCCCGTGACGGTGTCGCCGGCCGCGAACGCAGCGTGGTTTGACTCGACGACCGTGCCGACGGCCCGGGCCCGCATCGGCTCGCCGACGGGCCAGGGGTCGGCATAGGACTCGCTGTCGCGCATCCGCCCGCGCATATACGGATCGACGGAGAGGTACTCGGTCCGGACGAGCACCTCCTTCGGTCCCGGTTCGGGGATCGGGTCGTCGGTCAGTTCGAAATTGTCGGCTGCCGGTTCACCGGTCGGTCGCTCCGTGAGCAGCCACTGCCGATTGCGTGTGTCTCCCATGGCTCTTGTGGGCTTTGGCGACCTTGATCATGATGGTGAGGGTGACATCCTCCCCGGGTCGGCCACTCATTTCCGGTCAAGGGCTTCATACTCGAGTGGGTGGGTCAGGAACTGCCTCATAATGAGCATCGCTCTCACCCACTTCGCAGTCGGCGCGACTGGGGCAACTCTCCTCTTGACGTACCTCCCCGTGCGTACGCGCTACGATGTGCCGATCATCATCGCGAGTGGCGGCTGGGCGTTGATGCCGGACCTCTGGCGCGTCCTCCCGCTCTATCAGGGGCCGGTCCATACACTCAGTAATTCGGCGCTGAGCAACGTCTTCTGGCTGCATTCGCTGCTCGATCGGGCCGACCCGCGCGACTCGAGCCGACTGGCCGCCGTCGCGGTCGCCGTCTACCTGCTCGTCGCACTGCTTTACGCCGAACGCTGCCGTGACGGGCCCGTAGTCGCTTGGTTGTGGTCGCAGAGAGGCTGAGCTACTCTCCCAGCGACTGGGGAGAGTACGCAGCCCGGTAGTGGTCACGACCTCGTCGGAAAGGACATGTACCGTAGCTCGCCTCGTGGTGGGATGGCTCTCACAGTTTCGGGCGAGGATCCACCCGTTCCGTAGCCTGGACACCGCACGAGCACTACCGTTGCAGTGAGGAGTGGCCACAGCTGTGCGATCACCGCCAGCATCTGCTTCGCCTCTGCTGTTGCTGGTCACGGTCTCCACGCTCCCGCTACACTCGAGACTGCTGTACCAGACCAGTTCACTGGTGAGGCTCACGGCATCACCGCCCGCGTATGTCACGCGAGACACCGATTCGAGCGAGACCACGGCGGACGGTCCCAAGTCCGGGATGGCCGTCGCGGAGCCAGATACCGAGGGCAACGGCGACTAGCCCGAGCTGGATCCACTCTGCAGTGCCCATCGAGTACCGCAGGAAACCGGCGGCGAGACTCGCAGGCGTCTCGTAGTCTGGCGGCGTGAGCAGCGGCCAGGCCAGAAAGGTCGCCTCGCGCAGGTCGCCGGTAAGAACGGCCGGCGGGAGATCAGTCAAGAGGTGGACGCCGTAGCCGATCGCGACCGCCGGGCCGACAGCGCGGTGGCCAGTGCGGCGGACCGCCACCACGACAACTGACAGTACCAGCGCGGCACCGACCACCGAGTGGGCCAGCGTCCGCCCGCCGGGGAGGACGCCGAGCGACCACGCCAGCGGTTTGTCGATCAGATCCGGGAGCTGTGAGCCGAACGCGAGGGCAAGGGCGGGTAGCCCGCGCGGCGGCCGGCCGTCGCGGGCGTGGCAATACATGGTGTAGACGAGATAGGCGACGGCGAGGTGTCCCCAGGGCCACATCGGCTAGGGGGTTGCCAGCGATGGGGATCAGTGCTGCGGTCGGCTGCACGCTGTATTCCTGAGTCAGTAGTCGCTGCCGACGCCGGTTATGAGGGCGATGGCTCCTCGAGGCGCACTACCGCCATGCGCAGATCGTGGTGCTGGCCCCGAACCGCGATTGTTGCCGACTCTGGCTGTCGGCTATCGGCCCGGTTTCGGTAGGCCCATCCTCGCGCCGGCGCTCGCCACGGCCGCAAGGATGCCCGCACAGAGGTGCCCGATGGCGCCGAGGACGAGCCCGCTGCGGCAGGTCCGCGAGAGTCGTGTCACGCACGGCAGTATGCACCGCCTACGTTTTTGAAGGTGTCACCTACACCCGGTGCGTCGGATATGGAGTGCCGAGCCATTACCGGAGGGGCGCCACGTGGCCTACACCGAGTGGCACCCGTCCAGGGATGGCTCGGGTAGTTCGAGTGCTGTGTCTGGCCACCGACCCGTCGCCAGCACGGTCCGCTGGCTGCGTGCGATCATTGCCGACCAGGACGGGAGTACTAGCGAGCGATGGCGCGCTGTGCGCACCGCGTGGCCACTCCGATTACCACAGTTGGACGGCAGGCGTCCCGCACGCTTCGCAGCACATCGCTGTGTTGCCCTTGTACGTCCCTGCAGTGAGTTGGCCATCGTCGCGGAAGGTACACGGTTATCCTGTCAGGACTTTGAAAAAGTCGTGCTGTTGAGTGTCCGGGGTAGTTGACTGCATTGATTGCTGGCACTACTCATTTTAGATTCATATCCTTACTGGCGACTGCCAGTGGTATGACTCTGATCTGAACTTTGATACAATTACGACTATAACTCGAAAGATAGTTCGCCACCGGTTGCCGTCGTAGGCACGGCTGTATAGGCCACTGGGTAGGAGGCCCCGCGTCCCAACGCAAGTATCCAACTAGAACGCTGGTGGGATCGTCTAGTACTAGCAGGCAAAGGCAGCCGCCCAGCGGGTCACGAGAATGCACCTATCGGTTCAACGCACAATGATCGCCGAGCGCCACTGCGAATTGCCAACGCGGCCGGCGTCGAGTCGCGGAGCAGTATGTCGCCTCAATAGCCTAGTCACAAGTGGTCAGCGTATTCACCTCTATGATAGATACGTATCAGCCACAACTGAGCCGATAAAGAGGCGGTGATAGGCAACCTGCCGACATTCAGGCTGTCACGGCTAACCAGTACCATCTCACATAGGTACCTGTTTCGAATTCGGAATACACTGAGTTACTGGCTGTCGTCCATCTCTAGCTGGAACCGTTTCGCTAACGAATCGCAAGCAGGCAGCGGTATCGGCCAGTAAACTTATGTAATCAGTCTCGATAGTGGTTAACAACTGAAATATAATATATGGTGTATAAGTCGAATGGGTGATGACACAACTGACGGAACGGCTTTGGAGAGATGGACCGCGGATGAAACAGCTGTTGTGGGCTACAGTTATTCCGATGAGTCGACCCCGCCCGTGATTGGTGGCGAGGGGACGATCCGGGCAGGGACGATCATCTATGACGATGTTGTAATCGGCGACGGCTTTGCGACTGGCCACCACGCCCTTGTTCGCGAACTGACCGAACTCGGCGACGACGTACTCGTCGGCACCAACGCGGTGATCGATGGCCGGACGACGATTGGCTCGCACGTCAGTCTCCAGACCGGCGTCTACGTGCCCTCGCATACCGAAATCGGCGACAACGTCTTTTGTGGACCGCACGCGGTGCTCACGAACGATCCGTATCCGATTCGCCAGGAGGTCGACCTCGCGGGGCCGACGCTTGCGGATGGCGTCTCGATCGGCGCCAACGCGACCGTCCTCCCAGGCGTTACGGTCGGGGAAGGGGCGTTCGTCGCCGCCGGCGCGGTCGTCACCGAGGACGTCCCCCCAGCGACGCTCGCCGTTGGTGCGCCAGCGACCCACAGGGACCTCCCAGCGGAACTTCGAGGTGCCAACAATATTTAATGATTCCAATTGCAGATCCAGAACTCGGAGAGGGAGAGAAAGAGCGCGTCGAGCAGGTGCTCGACAGCGGAATGCTCGCGGACGGACCGGAAGTCCGGGAGTTCGAAGCGGAGTTCGCCGACTACTGCGGAGCGGCCCACGGCGTGGCGACATCGAACGGGACAACTGCACTTCACGCCGCGCTCGAGGCAGTCGGCATCGGAGCCGGCGATCGAGTGTTGACGACGCCGTTTTCGTTTATCGCAACGGCCAACGCGATCCGACATGCCGGCGCCGAGCCAATCTTCGCCGATATTGATCCGGTGACGTATAACCTCGATCCCGCCGCTGCCCGCAAGACAGCCCGAGAGGTGGCCATCGATGCAATCGTCGCCGTGCACCTCTACGGGCTGCCTGCGGACTTGGGGCCATTGGCGGACCTCGCGGACGACCTCGACGTCCCGCTGATCGAGGACGCCGCGCAGGCCCACGGCGCGACGTATCAGGACAACCGAGTCGGGGCGATCGGCGACGTTGGCTGTTTCTCGTTTTACCCAACGAAGAACATGACCACTGGCGAAGGTGGTATGATCGTCACAGATCGTGAGGACCTCGCGGACGACGTCGCTCAGTTTATCAATCACGGCCGAACCGATTCCTACGCCCACGCGACCGTCGGACACAACTTCCGGATGACGTCCATCGCAGCGGCGATCGGTCGGGGCCAACTCGAGCGATTACCCACCTATATCAAGCAACGGCGGTCGAACGCAGCACAGTTGACCGAGGGCATCACCAACGATGCCGTCAGCTGTCCTGTCGAACCGGAAGAGACGACGCACGTTTATCATCAGTATACGATCCGGACCGACGACCGGGACGCACTGCTAGACCACCTTGAGGCGAACGACATCGGAGCCGGCGTCTACTACCCGACGTGTATCCACAATCAGCCGGCGTACGACGATGTCGACTGTACGGCTCCGGAATCGGAGGTTGCTGCCAGTGAGGTTCTCTCGCTGCCCGTCCATCCGAATGTTACTGCAGACGATATCGACCACATCGTGGAGGTGATCAATGACTATGCCGCGTAATGAGGGTCTGATTGACGTCGGGGTAATCGGCGTTGGCTCGATGGGTCAACATCACGCCCGCATCTATGACGAGTTGCCGAATGCAAACCTTGTGGGTGTCACGGACGTCGACGAGACACAAGCCGAGGAAACCGCGGCCAAACACGGTGTCGAGGCACTGGACCGAGAGTCGTTGCTCGAGGCCGTTGATGCTGTCTCGGTTGTCGTCCCGACGCAATTCCACTACGACGTAGTGACGCAGTGTCTCGATGCGAACGTCGCAACGTTCGTCGAAAAGCCGGTCCTTGATGACCTCGAGCAGGCAGATGCGCTGCAGTCACGCGTCGAACGAGCGGACGTTCCCGTTCAGGTCGGTCATATCGAGCGTTTCAACCCAGCTGTGACCACGCTGGAACAGCTCATCGATGACCTGACGATTGTCAGTGTTCGTGCGCAACGTCTCGGCCCGGCACCCGATCGCGAAATCGAGGACAGCGCCGTTCTCGATCTGATGATCCACGATATCGACATTGTGTTGTCGCTTCTTGATGACGACCCTGTTTCGGTCACCAGTGCTGGTGTCGACGGCAACCGTCACGCGTCAGCGCTGCTCGAGTTCGAAGGTGGCACGATGGCATCGCTGACCGCCAGTCGAAAGACCCAGAAAAAGGTTCGTACACTCGAGATTACAGCCGAGGAATGTCTCATCGAACTCGATTATATCAACCAGTCGATCGAAATCCACCGCAATTCGGTACCCGAGTACATCGAGCAAGACGGCGATGTTCGATTCAAACACGAGAGCATCGTCGAGCGTCCGACTATCACGAACGCGGAACCACTCCAGAAAGAACTCGCCTCCTTCGTGGACGTTGTCGAGGCACACGGTGTGCCGGAAGTCACCGTCAAAGATGGAATTGCTGCGCTGTCGGTAGCCCTCGAAATCGAGGCGAAGGCGCTTGGGGTCGACAGTCCCGAGGTGATCGCCGATGACTGAGTCGGTCGGGGAACAAGTGTCATCGCTGTACGGCGTCTCGGCCGACGAAGAGACACAACGGGCGGCCTTCACGAACGGTAATGTGCCGGTCTCGGTGTACGGACTTGGCAAGATGGGACTCCCGCTCGCGTCGGTGTTCGCCGAGACGAGCGGCAACGTGCTCGGCGCTGACATCGATCCCGATGTTGTCGAGACGATCAACGACGGCGGCTGTCACGTCAAGCGCGAACCAGGGCTGCTAGAGCTCGTTTCCGACCTCGTTTCCGATGGTGCATTTTCTGCGACAACCGAGCCTCGTGAGGCTGCAGAACGTGGCTCGATTCACGTTGTCATTGTACCGACCCCGATCACGGACGCCAAAGAACCGGATCTCGCAATCCTGGATGCCGTCATCGAGGATATCGGCACTGGCCTTGAGAAAGGCGATCTGGTGATCGTGGAATGTACAGTGCCACCACAGACGACTGAAGAGCGAGTGTTGCCTGCCCTCGAGGAGGCCTCGGGACTAGAACTCGGCGAGTTCGGACTGGCGTTCTGCCCCGAGCGCACCTCATCCGGGCGCGCACTCGAGGATATCCGGGGCGCCTATCCGAAAGTCGTCGGCGGCGCTGACGCCGAGAGTACGCGCGCCGCGACAGTCGTGTACGAGTCGCTGAACAGCGAAGGTGTGCTGCCAGTCACGGACGCGACGACCGCGGAGGCCGTCAAAGTGTTCGAAGGGCTGTATCGCGACGTCAACATCGCGCTGGCCAACGAGCTTGCGACGTTTACCGACGAACTCGGGATCAATGTGAACGAAGCGATCGAGACGGCGAACACCCAGCCGTTCTGTGACATTCACGAGCCGGGGCCGGGTGTCGGGGGCCACTGCATCCCGTACTACCCCTACTTCATGATCAAGCCATTCGAGACCGACTCGCGGCTGCTGGAGATGGCCCGGGAGGTAAACGATGCAATGCCGGCGTTTACCGTCGAAAAGGTTCGCGACGGGCTAGCAGAAGATGGGAAGGGGATTACGGAGGCGACGGTCGTGGTGCTCGGACTGACCTATCGCCCCGGCGTCGAGGAGATTCGCGCCTCACCATCGATCCCGATTTCCAAGCAGTTGACCGAACTCGGTGCTGACGTGTATGGCATCGATCCGATGCTGGAGTCGGTCGACGAGTTCGCACTCGAGCAGATCGACCTCGAGGCACTCTCTGATTTCGACCCGGACGCGATCGTTATGGTCACCCCACACGACGAGTTCGATGAGATAAACTGGACTGATATTCATCGCAACAGTGATAACCTATCGGTAGTAATCGACGGCCGACAGACGCTCGTGAACGAAGAACTCGAGGTTCGCCGATACACGATCGGTGGCGGGTACAATTGATGTATCGGGAACATACAATCGGAGTGGTGGTGCCGGCGTACAATGAAGAAGGGTTCGTCGGTGAGGTGATCGACACGATGCCGGAGTACGTCGACCGGATATACGTCATTGACGATCAGTCGACTGACGGCACGTGGGACGAGATTCAACGCCATGCCGAGACGGTGAATCAGGAGTCCGTATTGGTCGCGTACGATGAGACAGATGTGAAAGAGGACGCTGCAACGGTCGTTACTGACGGTGGTGCTGTGGCGAGCGCTGACTTCAATCAGCGTGTTGTCCCGATTCAGCACGAGGAGAACCGCGGGGTCGGTGGCGCGATCAAGACCGGCTACCAGCGGGCACTCGAGGACGAGATCGATATCACGGCGGTGATGGGCGGCGACGGCCAGATGGATCCGGATATCCTCTACAAGTTCCTGGATCCGATCGTCGAGGACGAGGCCGACTACACGAAAGGCAATCGATTGCTGTACAAGGACTACAGAGAAGGAATGTCGAAGTGGCGTTTCTTCGGGAACTCGATTCTGACGTTCCTGACGAAGATTTCGTCGGGCTACTGGAAGACGATGGACCCGCAGAACGGCTATGCCGCGATCTCGTACTACGCGCTCGACAATGTCGGCATCGAGGACATGTACGAGTACTACGGCTACTGCAACGATCTCCTGGTGAAGCTGAACGCCAAGGGGATGCGCGTGGCCGACGTCGCAATGCCCGCCATCTACGGTGACGAAGAGTCGTCGATCAGCTACGGGTCGTACATTCGTCGAGTGTCGCGGATGCTGCTCCAGAACTTCCTGTGGCGGCTCAAAGTGAAGTACCTCGTATTGGACTTCCACCCGCTTGCACTGTTCTATACCTTCGGCGCGATGACGGCAGTGTTCGGCGTGCTTGCCGGACTGTGGTCAGTGTACGCGAAGGTCGCTCTCGGCGATCCGCTGTTCGTCCGTGGGGCCTCGAGTCTCATGCTGTTCACCATGGGAAGTATGTTCCTCATGTTCGCGATGCTGTTCGACATGCAGGTCAACGAGGCGCAGGAGGTGCAGATCCGTGACTGAGGCGGAGTTCGATGCACAGGAATCGACGAGTGACGACTCCGAATCGTCGGAACGGAGTGGCGGTAGTAAACTCAAGTATCAGGATTCATCTACCTATAGCGCTGACCTCGAGTCCCAGACACCGAGTGCTGGTGTCGAACTCGAGTACGAAGCGGAAACGGTTCCCTCCGACGAAAGTGCGCTCGCGGTCTCGGTCGATGTCGAAGACTGGTATCACGTGCCCGCCGTCACTGGCTCCTCGTTTTCCGAATATGAGGACGTTCACGAGTTCTTTGACGAGTGGGACGACGAGTACGACTACCTGACCGAACCCACCCACCGCACGTTAGATCTGTTCGATGATTTGGACATCACAGCGACGTTCTTCGTCGTCGCCGACGTCGTCGATAACTATCCTGGACTCGTCGAGGAGATTGCCGCCCGCGGACATGAGATCGGATGTCACGGGTTACATCACGAGTGTGCGATCGACCCTGACACCAAAGAGCCGCGATTTACGCGGGACGAGTACCGGAAACAGATCAAGACTGCAAAGCGTAAACTCGAAGATGCCACTGGTCAAGAGGTCGTCGGCTTTCGCGCACCGAATGCATACGTGAGCGGGTGGGTACTCGACGTCCTCGAAGAGCTCGGGTTCGAGTACGATTCGTCGGTTGCACGGAGTTCACTCTACAACAAAACTGATCAGAAACTCGATCAGGTCGGAACGACACCATACATCCCGTCTCAAGGATCCCTCGACCCGGCTCCCGACTACGATCGTGATATTGTCGAACTGCCGTGGCCGTACTACAAGTTCTTGCTCGGCGAGATTCCGACCGCGGGCGGACCTCTGATTCGGCTATTCGGTCGCCGTGTCGTTCAGGCAGGGGTGGAACAGAGTCTCGAACGCGGCGACTCCGTGTTTTATTTCCACCCCATTGACATCGCCCGTGCGTCGTTCCCGAAGGTCGGAAACATGAAACGTCGTCCAATGTACTGGGCATTCAAAGGAAAAACTGCGGAACGCCGGGTACGGAAACTGCTGAATAGTATGCCAGATGATCGGTTGACGGATTGTTATACCGTCGCCAAACAGTACGAATACGATATCACTCATATTAACAAATGACACGAACAGTTGTAATCGGCTTAGATGGAGCAAATTGGGATCTTATCGGGCCGTGGCTCGAGCAAGGTGATCTGCCGAATGTCAAAACTCTGTTGGAAAGCGGCGTTCACGGCGAGAGTCACAGTTACATTCCTCCAGTAACGGTTCCTAATTGGAAATGTTACTCGACCGGCAAAAACCCGGGTAAGCTGGGCGTCTACCGGTTCGATCACCTCGATGTCAAGGAGCACGAGTATGTGTTCCATCACTCATACGATTTCGATTCGGCAGAACTCTGGGATTACCTTAACGATGAGGGGTATACGACCGGCGTCGTCAACATGCCGACGACGTATCCTCCACGAGAGATTGATGGGTTCATGATCTGTGGAGGGCCCGACGCTCGTCAAAGCGAGTACCGGATGCTGGAAGACACGTACACACATCCGGAATCGCTGCAAGAGACGCTTGAGGAAGAGTACGACTACGATATTCACCCAAAGCCGCTAATCTCGTCGAATGACGAGCGCGGCGAGGAAGTCGACGCGATTCACCGATTGATCAACCTTCGATTTCAGGTGGCGTACGATCTTCTTGAGGAGAAAGAGGTCGACTTCCTTCACGTCACTAGTTTCTACTCGAACACACTCCAGCATTTCTTCTGGCAGGAGGATCCCGTCTACGAAGCCTGGCAGATCTTCGACGAACACATCGGTCGGTTCCTCGAACTCGAGGATACGAACGTCGTCATGATGAGCGACCACGGCTGTGTTGACATTGATAACCTTGTCTACATCAACAACTGGCTCATCGAAAACGGGTATTTGGCACTCCAAACTTCTGTCGACGATGTACTGCGGAATACTGGACTCACGAAAGAACGGGTGCTTCGTATCGCCAAAACATTCGGTCTCACGGACTTCCTGGCGAAAGCCGTTCCCGACCGAATTCAGACGTTGGTCCCGTGGGAGGAAGGCGTCCGCGGACAACGGACGTTCGAGAAGATTGACTGGGACGAAACTGTCGCAGTCGCGAATACGCAAGGTCTGGTGTACCTGACCGTCGACCGCGACGATCCGCAGTACGACGAGTTTCGAGCAGAGATCAAAGGCGGACTTGAAGGACTCAAAACCCCCGAAGGAATCCCCGTAGTTGAACAGATGCATACCTACGAGGAACTTTACGACGGTGACCACCTTAACAAGGCACCGGATCTGGTCGCTCATCAGACGGACGGGATCCATATGAGCGAAGCGACGGGCGTCGATGGGATTCATCATGACACTGGTCGGTGGGAGGCGGAGAATATTCCACCGGGCATTTTTGCAGCAACTGGCCCAGATATTACGGAAACAGGCGATTTAGGTCAAATGAAAATCTCAGATATTGCACCGACGATCCTTGGACTAATGGACTGCGCTGTCCCGACCGATATGGACGGCGAACCACAGCCGATCTTCGACGGTACGCTTGAAGAACGCTCTCCCATCCCGTCACCTCACGGTGACACGGAGGCACAGGAGGACGACGAAGTTCGTGAACGACTTGAAGATTTAGGATACTTAAACTAATCATATGAAGGTATTAGTACACATTCCCCACCCTGCGGATGTTCACTTCTACAAAAATTACATTTGGGAGATGAATCAGAAAGGAAATGAAGTTAGGATAATTGTTACTGAAAAAGATATTACTACGGACCTTCTAGAGAAGTATGGGTTCGAATATGAAATTATATCCTCCCGTCGAAATACGACTCTCCTCCCAATCGACATTGATGAACAATTGACTCGAGTTATAAATACCTGCAAATATGCTCGGAAATTCGAGCCAGATCTTATCACCTCTAAAAGTGGATTTGCGACCGCTCATGCAGCTAAATTAACTGGATCGGAATCTATTATTTTCCCGAATAACGAACATGCTACACTTTCCAATCGGCTCTCGGTGCCTTTTGCGACTCGGATCTATACGAACGAATACTTTTGGAAAGATTTCGGAGACCGTCATGTGCGTTATCCGGGCTACCATGAGCTTGCATATCTCCACCCGAATAGATTTGAACCTGATCCCTCAGTACTTGATAAACTTCCTGTCGAACCTGATGACTTATTCGTCTTAATGCGACTCGTTTCATGGGAGGCCGCGCACGATGTTGGCCAGTCCGGATTAACTGATATATATGACGCTATCGACCGACTAGAAAGTACTGGTGCAAGAGTATTATTGTCATCAGAAGGTGAGTTAGATAGTAATTTAAGTGAATATGAGGTGAATATACCTCCTCATAAGATCCATGATCTCCTATATTACTCTGATCTCTACATAGGAGAAAGTGGGACCATGAGTTCAGAAGCGGCGATTCTAGGGACTCCAGCGATCTTTGTATCCACAATCCGGATCGGTTATCTAGATGAATTAGATAATAAATATGGTTTAGTTTATAATTGCTCCGGGCCGAATAGGCAGGAAAATGGTGTCGTAAAAGCAGAGACAATACTTGAAAATCAGTCTTTGGATAAATTCGATGAAAGAAGAGAAAGACTCCTATCTAACAAGATAGATACTACTAAGTTCATGGTTGAAAGATCCCTATCCATAGTTAATAGACAATAAAAAATTTTAATATAATATATAGAAAATCAGACCCTGTTCTTTTGGGAGATAGCATTGGAGAATTCGTACCACAGGGATCTTTCCATTGGGTTGCTAATTTTAATCTCTGATTATTGTGATGGGGTACAAATTGCTTGATAGTTGGTGTATGCTCACTGGTTGGCCACCCTGAAATATGATAATAGCCCCGAGTTGTCTGATCCTAATTCTGTCCCTTTTTGTGGCTGTTAGACGCCTTCCCCTTTAATTTCTGGGACGGAATTCAGAATTGATACTCTGTGAAATTGAATTCTAGATGCTATTAGATCGGTATCCGCTCTTGTATTTCAAATTTCGACTCAATATACTCAGAATATCTACAGATGCGGACGTTATCGCCATGATCCATTGAGAACCGCTCTCCCTCTTTTGCACCTCTCTCAATTTTGACATAGATTCAATCTCGCTATCACTCTTAAAGAAGAAAGAGTTTACCAGTCGATATTGATCACTAGACATATGAATGGACAGGTATAAGTAGGATCGAAAGAGTTTCATCTCCATGAAGATTCTAATTACGATGGCTGGTAAAGGAAGCCGATTTCAAGACATTGGAATATCAGTTCCAAAGCATGAAATTCTCGTTAAAGAACAACCTATGTTCGACTGGGCAATGCAGAGTTTAAAGCCGTTTTTCGACTCAGAATTTATTTTCGTAACACAATCTAGACACTCTACTACATCCTTTCTTGAAGAGGCGTGTGATCGGCTTGGTATCTCATCATTCCAAGAGGTATCACTAGATAAGTATACCAGCGGTCAAGCGGCTACAGCGTTTGCTGCCAATCACTTGATCAACGATTCCGAATCTGTCATAATCTATAATATCGATACATATGTTGAGGAAGGACAGATCACACCCGACGATATTACTGGTGATGGGTTTATTCCTATTTTCGAGACACTAGGAGAACGTTGGAGTTTTGTGCGCAAAGATGAAGACGGGAATGTGATTGAGGTCTCTGAGAAGGAGAAGATCTCAGATCAAGCGACAGTCGGGTTTTATTATTTTGGAGAATGGTCATTTTTCGTCGACGCATACGAGACAACAGCCTCGAGCGTTGAATCGGAGTACGGTGAAACGTACGTAGCGCCGCTGTACAATCATCTGATTAAAGCCGGCCGCAAAGTACAACCCCATCAAATTGACAGCAAAAGCGTTCATGTCCTCGGGACACCAGACGACCTTCACAAGTTCGATTCCGACTTCGATCCTAAAGACTATTGAAGAATACTATGACTGGCCAATCCATTACAGATATCCTACTCGTCCCATCCGCAGTATTGGTCCCCGATGAACTGCGTCTCGATGTCGGCTCAATCCCGACAGGGATGATTCCGCTGCAAGGACGGCCGATCCTTGAGCGGATCGCAGACGTATATGAATCGATCGGCGTGGCAAAAGTTGTCGCAGTCGCCGAATCGGGAGATCTCATTCGGGAATATATTGATCGAAGTTCCCACGAATGGACTGTTGTCGATGTTGGCGAAACAGACAGCATCGGCGAAACTATCCTTCGGTGCCTCGAAAGTTTATCGAGCGATACAATATCTAATTCAAACCTCTATATCAATTTCGCAGACACGTTCATCGAACCGGTCCCAAATGTTTCGGGCCGTGATTACGTGTCCTATACCAAAGAGAATAAATCTTATCGATGGACGACCTTCGATATTGCCGGCGGTGAGATCAACGAGATTACAGAGAAATACAGCTCAGTCAATGACGATACCTGTCCAACCTTTGTCGGACAATTTGGAATTACAGATGCGAAGTCTTTTGAAGACAATCTCAACATTGCCGTCGAAAACGACTTCGATGGGCCTGATTCATTTTATCGCGGTTTGCTATCTTATCTTTCAGATCGGCAGTATTCCCTCCACGAACCTGAAACGTGGCTAGACGTCGGCCATCTAGATACTTATCACCGAGCGACGAAAGAGTTTCTGAATGCCCGAGAATTCAACGAGCTAAAGGTCGACGCGAAGAACGTTATCACCAAGCGGAGTGATGATACTAGTACGCTCATCAACGAAATTAGCTGGTACCATCAAATTCCAAATCAACTCCAGCCGTATCTTCCGAGACTTTATGATTGGTCAACTGATGCCCGAGATCCCTACGTCAAGATGGAGTACATTGGATATCCGTCTCTTAGTGATTTGCAGTTATACGGGTCTCATGGAGACCATATCTGGGATAATGTTTTTCATCGACTGTTCGATATGCTTACTGAATTTCGGCAGTTCACGGTCGACGCTTCTCAGTCCGCCATTCAAAAGTCATTGAAGGCGATTTATCTTAAGAAGACACAACGCCGCCTGAGTGCGCTCTACGATAGTGGCCGAGTTGACGAGATGTTCGAGACAAATACCGTCCAAATTAATGGGTTCACATACCCTTCCGTTTCGACGATTCTCGATCATATAGAGGACCTTGTTTATTCCACTAGACTTCTAAATATCAATAATTTCTCTGTCATTCATGGCGATCTCTGTTTCCCGAACATATTATACGAACCTCGAAATGGAATTTTAAAACTCATTGATCCTCGCGGAGAATTTGGGGAGTTCACGATCTATGGCGATCCGCGATATGACGTTGCGAAACTACGACACAGTGTTGTCGGCCACTACGAACACCTTATCAACGGCCGATTCTCTGCCTCGTATGATCCTGTATCCGCAACGATCGACTACGAGATCTATACTACGGATGCGCAAAAAGCCCGTGAATCACATTTCGATTCCCTGCTTAAGGCACATGACGGAATTAGTCTCGAGACAACGAAACTTATCGAGGGGTTGCTCTTCCTGAGTATGGTCCCATTGCATACAGATAATCCGTCCCGACAGCAGTGTATGCTTGCACAGGGTATCGAAAAGACAGCCCCCTTCCTCGAATAACCAATAAGTTTGTAACTCCCCCGTCGTAAGAAGTCAGCATGAACCCTACACCAAATAAACGGATTGTATTCGATATCGACGGTGTCATCTGTAAGAAAGACCCAGAACTCGACTACGCCGACCGAAAACCGCACGAAGAAGTCGTTCATCAACTCAAGGAGTACAGGGAGAACGGCTACTACATCATACTCTATACAGCCCGGAATATGAACACACACGAAGGGCGCCTTGGGCGGATCAACGCCGATACAGCGAAGACTCTTCTCGAATGGCTGGAAGAACATGATATACCACACGACGAGATTCACTACGGGAAACCGTGGTGTGGTCATGACGGGTTCTACGTCGATGATAAGGCGATCCGGCCAACGGAACTGTTAAACTATACACGAGAAGAGATTGAAGATCTCCTCGAAGCGGAGACAGAGGCGATTCACGAATAAAGACGATTTTCCTAACGGACTCGCTAGCGACTACCTCAAGACATCATGGCGCTAATGTGAATTTGTTCGGTCGACCTCCTCTGTTTCACTCAGGATCATTTCCGACCGGCTGGTCCCGTCGACACACTTAGCCAGCTACCCTGTCGTCAACCAGCCCGGCCGCGCTGTTTAAGCATGGATCTCCGATTCGCGTAGTGAACATTTGACACAACATCTATTGCTAACAGTCTTGTGCAGCAACTGGATCGGTGCCTCGCCGTCCGCCTGCTCGCTTCTCAAACCGCGCTAACTGGACGGTGCTGACAACAGCAAAGCCTCAGCCCAATACAATCTCATTCAGTTCGAAGGAGTTCATACCTTCAAAGATTGCAGCCATCCGGGAGGCGATAGACCTCAGTTGAGGCCGTTTCATAAATCAGTGTCTTGTCGCAGCCCTGTAGCGGTCTCGGGCTGTATGCTCCACTGCTACCGGCTGAGAAGGTGCCTGGGACACCGAACTTATAGCCCCGTTCGCGGTACACCTCCCGAACAACCACTAACGAATTCTCCTCCCAGGTCTCATTCTGTGGGTACATCATAAAATTCAAGAATCGAGGTATATCGGCCTGTCTTTGACCTGAAATAATCTGGGGCTGTCTCACCAACGGGTCGACATACACAGTCTCTTCATTAGCAACACGGGATGTGAAAAGAAACGCATTCATTTCGGATTCAGTTAGACTCGCCCGATGCATCTGCTCTTCATTGTATACGGGATCATCTTCGATAACAAAAGGGGCAGTGAGTGACGCGAAAAGCAACCCAATAATGACGACGACAGTGAGAACCCGAACTCTGTCCGAACGTGCAATCAACTCCGAACAGGCAACACCAGCAAGAATCGTAACGAATACCATCAAAAACACGAGAATGCGGTGGGGCAGGAGGAAAGTGTCGAGTCCGACCAGCGTTCCAGGATAAATGACGACAAAGAGCGCGAAGGTTCCAAATAACGCTCCACTTCGACGGTCTGTACGGAAGTCGCGATGCAACCAAGTAAGGATCCCAAAAACTCCCAAACACAGGAGCGTTGATTGGCCGAGGCTATAGAGGAGATTTGAAACAAAGCCCGCGCTGGAGAAAGCGGACGCGTACCCACTGGATGATGCACCAAGAGATTGTAGTGTTGCTAGAACACGATAGATACCACGTTCAAAAAGTGTGCCAGCGGCAGATGGCGTAAGAGTCCAATGAACAACCATCACCACCACGCCTACTAAGGTGAATACTAGTGAGGCCCGAACACCGTTGGTTTGCTGAACTCGAATAGATACGTATTGAGCCAACAGAATCCCGACTGAGATCGAGGTGAGGATAATCATTGCAACGACCATTGAGAGATGATGAGTGAGCGTGATAAGAAGCATCAAGCTAAACGCAGAAAAATAAATATAATTTGAGTTAAGAGATTGCTGGAACAGAAGTAAGAGCACCAGCATAAAGAAAATGACCGTCAATAGTGACGGGGTGACGCTCGCAACACCACGGAGAATAAATATATCTGAGCCCGAGACAAATAACGCAGCGAATAGGCCAACTTCTGGTGTTGCTAAGACCTGGCCCAGTTTAAAGGCCACTAACGCTGTGACAAATACAAAGAGAACTACCAGCGCCAATACTACTTGTTGTTCTGTCAGTCCAAACTTGGAGAGGGTCGTAATCGCGATATGGAAAATAGGAGCAGCAACGTATTTGCTGAATGTCGGGTCGCCCTGCGATGCAGGAAATCCGGTATTGGCGATGGTCGCAGCGCGTTCGAGATGTTTGTGAACGTCATTCCCCGGGATGGTGCTGACACTATAAAAACGGCCTGTCCGGTAAATCAAGGAGATTGTTATCAGCTTTCCGAGGATGACTGCTCGTAAGTTCGACTGTCGAGACGGAGAAAGTTGGCTATGGTATAGAATATCAATGAGAATCGTTGCGAAGGCTACTGTGGCTGCGAAGTAGTGAAGTAGCGGACGGCCTGGAGCCGCTCGAAATCCAGTTAGAGTTGCTATCACAACTGCAGTCGTCCAGAGCCCAGTCCCGGCATAGAAAACGCGGGTTGGTAGTGAAGACGGAGATTTTCCGTCGGAAAGGCGGCGATAGAGAAGATATGCTATAGGACCAATGATAAACGCTAGGCCGAGGCCGTATTGCCCAAGACCGAGGATGGCCGAAAGCCCAAAAACGAGAAGGCCCCCGCCAATAGCACAAATCGAAATAAAGACGTCTAAATACTCATCCAGATGCTGTTGCCAACTCATGGGATATGTTATAAGTGGTAATGTCGTCAAGATAGCTTTTGGGATTCAGCTATCTGTTCTCCGTTTTTGTCACCGAAAATAGGCGTAGTCGTTATCAAAAAGATATATATTCTGTCGGAAAGGTGTTCTTCTATGCTCGAAGGGGAGTTCGAGTCAGGAATTGTCCCAGTGGTAAACTCTATACTGCTCGTTGAACTAGCAGTTTTATCTCCGTTATTTAACAGTATATTAACATATATTTTATATTTTGGCGTTGTTATTGCTATTTTTGTGGACAATGACCAGCGCATTCTGCGATTCAAGGTGACAAAATGAGAGTTAAGAACGTTACCTGACAAACCCAGCATATTGAGGTATAAAAGTGATAAGTTCTGAGGAACCAATCGGGCAGGTAAATCACCGCTGCAAGCAGCGTAATTATGCGGCTTCTTGAGATCGGTGTGGTGCCATGGACTCATCAAACTACCATGAAGTCCACCATTCGAAAGAAGACGCGTTGAACCAGCACGAATTCGAGCAACTGATTCGCGGCGCTCACCAGATGGACGACTATTACTCGCTGCAAACTCGGTTCGTGCTGCATCTCGCTGGTCGGCTGGGGATGCGACGCGGCGAGATCACGCACCTTACCGAGCGGTGGGTTGACTTCGATCCAAACATGATCTGCATCCCGGCACACGAACGCTGCATCAAGGGTCGCAAGTCGATGGACATCTGCGGTTATTGTCGACAAAGCGTGAAACAGCGGGTCGAACCCAACGACGATATGACGTTCGAGGTCGCGGAGGAGTTGGCGTGGGTTCCAAAGACCGAGGACGCTTTTCGAGACATCCCGTTCGACTTCCATCCTCGCGTCTCGCTGGTTATCAAGGACTTTTTCGACAAGTGGGATGCGTGCCGACGAGTGGCACTGCGATCAATCAGCGGATCGATAAAGCGACCGAACTCTCCGATCTCGACTGCAACGTCTATCTCAACGCACTGCGCGCAACAGCAGCGAGATATCACGCCGGCCGGGTACTCGATGTAATCCCGTTGCAGAGTTTCATGGGCGCAGGTCGCGACCGCGCACCGCTACGTGAAAACGAACGGGACCAACACGACTCGAGCACTCCACGAGATCCACTGACCATGAAAAAGCGAGACAGACATACAGAGAAGTTCTGGGAGCATCACAGTATCATTCAACACGGTAAGAGGTCAAACAAGATAGCCTTCAGAATCCAAAACATATATGATTAAGAGTAGTCAACCCACATATCGGATATGGACATTGGTATTGCGATTTCACTATATGATAAATTTGATGAACTCAGCATTCTAGTAGATATCATCCGAAACAATTGGGAGGATGAATATTTTATCTCAGTATGTAGCAACCACGAAAATGCGGAAGAACAGTTAAAGGACCTTAATATAGACCGTTTTGAAACAGGCGATAGTATAAACTACACCCCAGAGATGAATGAGGACAGGAGAAACATAAATTTAAATAATAGAGTTCTGGATACCTTCAAGAAATCAACGAAAGGCCTAATTGGAAATGTGGATTACGGTGTTCATATCCACGCTGATGCGTGGTTTTTGTCTGAAAAATCATTGAAAAGGTTAGTGGAGAATGTCAATAATTCTGAAAAATATATCGGTGTTCGCGGACTGGATCCCGCGTTTCGCCGTCCAAAATGGTGGGTCGGTAATTTAATGGATCAGTTTATTTTGTTTGATATTGAAAAAATGAGTGAGCTAGAATTCTTTGAATTTAACACTTTTGACTTACTCCCGCATACTTCAGTTCATACAAGCTTAGGAATCCTTCTATTAGGGAAAGTTGGTTGGTCAAATGTATACCATTACTCTGATTTTTCGAAAGATTTGTTCTGGGATGGGTCTCCTACGGGGCCGAAGCCCTTTGTCCGACCGGCGGTTTATAATCCAGAATGGGATCTTTTTCACCTTGCAACACAGGATTTTCCAGATGATCTTGGAGAGGAAATCCAAGCATACTACTTAAGGGAATACGGCTTGGATTCAGGAGACTACATAACTGAATTCTTGAGCAAATATAACAGAGATATTGACGAAGTCAATGAATGCCTACATAAGTTAGAGAAACGGCAAAATAAACAATTAAAACGAATGTTTTTTGATCCTTATAATGTAGGAAGAAGGTTCGAAAAGCGACAGAAGATGATAGAAGAAAATAGCACTTTGAGGAAAGCGTTTGAGAATATTGGGAGGGATTTATTTACCGATTTTATGAGTGTATTATTCAAAATAAGCCCTTTTCCAGAAGAGATGAACAAATATCCAAAAGACAGGATGGTGCAAAAACAATATTGGGATGCAGAGTGGCCCAATCAAGACTTATCTGATATTTACTCAGATAATCTTAATTTAGAGGATTACCCTAGTGAATACGAAATACCTTGGGACAAATAAACCATAAATTAGTTTTATTGAATGGTTGGCTCAATTACAAGCAGAATTCGGATCGAATTTATAGGGCGAATTATAGCAACCGGTTCAAGCAGCCTTCTCCTTGTCTTTCTAGCTCGCACTCTCTCACCGGATGAATATGGAACTCTCTTTCTGACCATATCTCTTCTTACTTTCTCAGAAATTTTCGCCAGGGCAGGTATCGGAAAATCAGCTGCTAGATATTTGTCTGAATTCAGAGGAGAAGCGATTTCCTTGGAAGCGGATATAATCAAAGTGTCTCTTTTATTCACACTATCAACCACAGGCATTATGTGTTTATTATTATATTTATTACGGTTTAGGATTTCCATGTGGTTTGGCGAGCCCTATCTTGCGGATCTCATATTGATAGGTGTCCCATATGTTATTTTTAGCACTTTATTAAAGTATTCTAGATCAGTTCTACAGGGTTATGAGTCAATATCCAATGCCGCAAAAATTAACGTGACAAATAAAGTTCTCCGTCTACTCTCAGTTATTTCTCTCGTTCTCTTTGGGTATGAAGCGCTCGGGGCGTTATTTGGATATGTTATAGGATTTTTCATTAGTTCAATTACTGGCATATATTATATATTGAAAATAGCATCATTTGGGATTATATCAGAACATCAACCAAAAGAGGATATATCGAAGAAAATACTCAAATATGCCTTACCAATATCGATAACAAGTACTGGATACGCACTAGATAAAAAGGTCGACACGATAATAATTGGGTATCTTTTAAATCCTGCTGCAGTGAGTTTCTATACTCTAGGCAAACAAATAGTAACATTCTTAGAATTACCTGCTCAAGCTCTTGGCTTCACTATATCTCCTCTCTATTCATCAGAAGACTCTGAACTACCTCCCTCGAAAATATACGAGGAAGCAATTGTAAACTCCATCTATATTTATGTGCCGATATCTTCAGGTTTGCTAATAATCTCTGAACCAACCGTTCTATTACTTTTCGGTCAGGAATACCTTCCTGCAGCCGATATATTGAAAGTTTTTAGTTTTTATATAATAGCACAGTCACTATTACATATAACAGGCGATGGGTTAGATTTTCTTGGAAGAGCCAAAGCGAGATCCCTTTCAAGGGTCGGGACTGCATTTTTAAATGTCGGTCTGAATTTCGTATTAGTCCCCTACTTCGGAGTGATTGGCGCATCCTTCGCGACAGTTTTCACTACGTATATATATGCATGCATAAATATTTCCATCATGCTATCGGAGATCGATATAAATAAAATAAAAACAATAAAGAGAATAGCAATAGCATTTTTCCCTTCTATAATTATGTCGATAGCAACAGTGTATCTTGTTGATTTCGCAAATAGCATTGGTATGCTATTAGTAGTTATATTAATTTCCTCTGGCATTTGGACGATAATCTCTCTACAAATAGGAATGATCAGTTCAGAGGAAATAAAACGATTAGCTGAAATATAACTTCCACTCACTAACTATCTGACCTATATTTTTTACAGATCCTTCGCGGTAAGGACAGTTATAGACCTGATTCAGGGAGAATCCTGACAGAAAGCGCGACATTTTATCCTACAAGCGGAAAGGTCATATCTCGGCAGTGGGAACGTGCAGTATGCCACCTGACAGACCCGCTGATCAGACGGTGCTCATCACCGGTGGGGCAGGGTTTATCGGCAGCCACCTCGCGACCGCACTTGTTTCTGACAACGATGTCCGTATTCTCGATAACCTGACGACGGGCCAGCGGGCGAACGTGCCCGACGAGGCGACGCTCATCGAGGGCGATTGCCGCGACGCCGATGCCCTCGCTCGCGTCACTGACGGCGTCGATATGGTCTTTCACGAAGCGGCGCTCGTCAGTGTACAACAGTCGATCGACGACCCACAGCAGAGCCACGCGATCAACGTCGACGCCACCCTCGACGTCCTCGAGGCCGCCCGCCGGGAAGACGCCCGCGTCGTGCTCGCCTCGAGCGCCGCCATCTACGGCCACCCCGAGCGGGTGCCGATCCCGGAGAGCGATCCGAAGGGGCCGACGTCGCCGTACGGCCTCGATAAACTGACAATCGATCACTACGTCCGCCAGTACCACGAGCTCTATGGACTGGAGACGGTTGCACTGCGCTACTTCAACGCCTTCGGGCCGGGCCAAGTGGCCAGCGATTACAGCGGCGTCATTAGCATCTTCCTCGACCAAGCGCTTTCAGGCGAGCCAATCACCGTCGACGGCGACGGCTCCCAGACCCGGGACTTCGTCTTCATCGACGATATCGTCCAAGCGAATCTCAGGGCTGCGACGACCGACGCCGTCGGCAAAGCGTACAATATCGGGACCGGTGAGGCAATCTCGATCCGCGAATTGGCCGAGGCGGTCCAAGACATCACGGTCACGGAGTCAGAGATTGTCCACACCGAGCCCCGGCCCGGCGATATCGAGCACTCGCAGGCGGACATCTCGAAAGCCGAGGCATACCTCGACTACGAGCCGACGGTCGCGTTCCGCGAAGGACTCGCACGCACCGCCAAGTGGTACCGGACGCAATAGAATAACCCGCAAGTGCAGTACAGCGTAACAGCATCGCTGATGCGATCATAACTTGATGACGGCCCGAACGACCGATTTCGCCCCGGTGGTTGATACAGACTAGGGGAGCCCCCATCCTGCTCCGCCGCTCTATTGTCACGGCCCCGTGACTCGTATCGCAGCGATCGCTCGCCATCTCTCCAGCATGGCTCCTTAGATCCCTCAGTTGGCCATTGTTGGGCTAGATGCTGGCCAGTGCGACGAAGCCGAGGCAGACACCGACCGCGAGCCTCGTGACGCCCGCGATCAGCGAGGGTAGCCGCCGAACAGAACTAATCAGGAACGCTATAGTGCTCGTAGTGGTTTGTACCCAGCCAGATGTGGCCCTTTGGACACGCGGCGATCGGCTATCTCGTGTATACGCTCGCGACCCGGGTGCATCACGAGCGCCCACCCGCTCACGTACCCGCCCTAACCCTCCTGCTCGGGACACAGTTCCCAGACCTGATCGACAAACCGCTGAGGTGATATCTGGGCATATTGCCGACGGGCCGAACTCTCACCCACTCCCTGGTAGTCGTGCTCCCGCTAGTGCTCGCGATCACATTCGTTGCCCGCCGCGCCGACCACGGTGAGGCCGGCATTGCATTCGTAATTAGCGCGTTCTCACATTCCTTAGTCGATGCGCTCCCCTCACTGTGGGGCGGGACCGAATCCCACTTCCTGCTTTGGCCCGTGCTCGCCGTCGAACCTTACGATTCCAGCGGCGCGCCCACCGTTCTCGGCCTCCTCCAAGAGTCGCTGGGTGAGCCGTACTTCCTCGTGCAGGTCAGCTTCGCCGCGCTTGCGCTCATCTATTGGCGACAAGACGGCTATCCGGGGCTGGCGCTACTCCGTCGCCTTGTCGGGCGGGTCATCGCGATCTCGTCCCGGCCCGACACCTGACGAAATCGGCATAACTGGCCGTCCGGTAGACGTAACGGGCTTCTGATATAAGCGTCCCAATCACCGAGTGTCAGCAAGCACGTAAACACTTGTGATGACCGACCGAATTACGACACATCCGACTATCCCAAATACGCTGACCGGCTGAGCCGCTTGTCCCTGTTGGGACATCGCAGCTGCGCGAGCCTGGAACATTAAATTCAACGAGACCGATCTCAGCACTTGAGTGTTCGTGTGAAGTGTTTAATATTAGAAACTTATGGCGGACATCCCTCCGTTGGCGGACTATTTTTACTACTAGCTCGGTCTACTTTATTGACTCTGAGAGGTTCCACCAGAGGCTATTGAAGCTCAGGTACAGGGTGAATCCGCTGTGGTCTTCGTTGGCTCCTTCTTGGGGACCCCGTCTGCTATAGAGGGGTCGACGGGTATTACGCAGAGTTCCCGAATCCATACTTTAAACGGGTCCCGGCCCGTGTGATCGTGTTCGTCGCCGTTTCGACCGGACGATCGCCCGTATAACCGTCGACCTGGCCGTGGTCGATCGTCTATGTCGGTCGTCGCCGGATAGGCCGACCACGGGACGTCCGGCGTAACGAGCATAAGAGGTATTTCTCGCCGTCACGAAGCCGGGAATAGTCGAGCTAGCAAGATCGACCAGCTTCGTGTCCAGCAGCCGGTCAAGCGTCGCATCGGCTCGATCTTGATCACTGAGTACGTACGCTAACTCATCAAGCCCAGCCTTGACGTCCACCCACGGCTTCAGCCGTGGGATTCCTCCGGTGGGCTGTCAGGCCAAGCCTGCATCCACGGAGGCAACGTTCCCCACATCATGGGTACTCCGGTCTGTGCGATCCTCTTTGGTGTTTGTCCGACGGAACGTCGGGGCGGTTGTGGTCGGCCGCCACTCGTGATTATCCCACTCGAGGCGCACGGGCCGCGCCATCGGCCCACCTTCATCACCAGTCTCACGGGCGAGGAACACGCGCGATGCTGCAAGGTCGGCGTGTCCCTCGAAGCCACACGCATCACACCGGTAGTAGTCTCCATCTCGGTGCGTGCGGTCTCGTTCACTACACTCCGGACACTCTTGAGTTGTCCACGTCTCAGACGTCACGACAACGTCAATCTCGTACTCTTCGCAAACACATGCTATCCGGTCGATGAACCGAGAGAATGCCCAGAAGTGATGCGTCTTCTCGTTCACCTCGGCGCTCCAGTGCGTCGACAAGACGTCTCCAAGAGCGCCAACGTACACGGTCGAAACCCCGTCGGTATGAAGATGTTCGACGAGGTCACGGACTAACGCATCCTGTGCGTGGTTGCGGCGAGCTGTTCGCTTCCGATAGAGCCGGGCAATCCGAGCAGTTGACCGTCGCTGGTCATCTAGCTTCGACTGGTAGGACGCGATGTCCATCGTCGTTTCACGGAAACGCTCGAACAGGTCACGCCCCTCGTACAGATACTGCTGGTCGGTCGTGGTGGTGCAGGCGACGAGATTGTTTGCGCCGATGTCCAGAGCGGCCGATTCCTCGGCCAGTGGTGAATCCCGTTGAGACTCATCGACAGTAACGGGTTGACGTGCTCTGAGCGTGTCGCTCACCCCATCGTACACCAGTTCCAACCGCCCAGCAGTGCCCTCCCAGTTCGGGTCGCCAGCAACCTCGAGCCGCAACCGCTCGTAGTCTCCAAGGCCGTACTCGTCTTTGAGGTCTCTTCCGATGGGGATTTCGAGACGAGAGCGGGCACCCCACTCAAGCGTGTACTGGTCGTTGCGGATGTACGTTCGCAGATCGCGACCGTCATCTTCGTTCCCCCAGTACCCTGGCGGACTAGGCCTTTCATCGCGGTCGCCGTCGTGGTATGTCTCGTTTAACGAGAAGAACGACTTCCATGCGGACTTGTTCTTGCGGAGGACTTGCTGGGCGGTTGCAGACCCGAGGTTGCTCTTGTAGCGTTCACGATAGTCTGCGGTGTCCCAGACTGAGTGTCCGTCAAAGAATTGCTGACGACGCTCGTAGGTGACTTCGTTCCAGAGTGGAGCTGACGCGTCCAACAGTTCGAACAGAATCTCCCGGTCCTGGTCGGAACGGGGGTGGACCTCGAACGTGTTGGTGCGCTTCATAGCTATAGTGTTATGGCCCACACCCGTCCGTCGGTGGACTGACCGCTCTGCTCTGCAGTTCCGTGAGACACTGGCGGTGGGTCCGCGCCGTCGGTAACGTGATCGTCCCGAGGCGACCCCCGACAAGCACCTCCGTCACGCCAAGTGTCGGCGATCGGACCCTCCCAGGCGCACACTCGAGACAGTACAGCCGGGAGACGATCCAGTCCGCTGCCTCGGCACAGCGATACGCGTACGCGAACACGATGTCTGTCTCGTGCAGCGCCTCCCCACAGCTGATGCAGACGGCGCCGTTCGAGCGTGGCCCAACGGGATGGCCGGTCAACACCGCCTCCGGAGTTGCGATGACCGTGGGCTCATCGTCGTGGGTGCTGTTCGTTGTCGATCCATGCCGACAGGCGTCGTCACTGGGCATCGAGCCTCGCCTCCCGGTGGCACGTTGCGGTGACATACGCGAAATATGGGAGTCGATTCCCCGTCGGGTCGTTACACCAATCGTGATCGCACAGTTCGTCTACGGAATAGTTTTTGCTGGTCGAATTCGTAGTTATCACTGCTTCTCACCCTCGAGAAGCGCGGTTCGGTGTGCCAGCACCGAGCCACTGTCTTTCCGTGACTCTCCGCCCTTCTCTAAGAGAAACTTCACCAGCCAGCACCATATAGCTTTGTAAAGCAAAGTGGATTACAAACCGTAGAAGAATGTGGGTTACGAAGGATATTCTACTATGGGAGACGGACGTGTAGTACGACCGAAGATATGGTCAATGAGCGATATGAACCGACTGAGAACGACGAACTCGTCTTGGACGTGCTGAAACAAGGGCGTGACAGCAACGATCCATGGGGCCGGGCAAATCCTCGATGGTTAATCGACGAGACCGACCTCGAGAAAGGCAACGTTGAGTTCTCCCTCCGGAGTCTCCGCGATGCCGGCTGGATCAAACGCGTCTCCCGAGGACTCTACGAATTTGTCGAGGATCCTCGCGAAGACTGAGATCGCGATCCGCGACCTCGAACTATGCGACTTTATCAGGGCCCATAACGCACCCTACGGTGTGTTTCCGCTCGGCCATCTCGCCTTTGCATATCTCTGCTACGTCGCGTACGCGGCCCTGACGCGCCGGTCGTTGCCGGCGCGCTGGGCACTGCTCCCGCTGGCGGTCGGGAGTCAGTTCCCCGACCTCGTCGATAAACCACTGGCGTATTACGGCATCCTCGCAAGCGGCCGGTCGGCCGCCCACTCGCTGCTGAGTGCCGTCCTCATCGCCGGCTGCGTCACATGGGGCGTCCACGCGCTCCACCGCCGGTATCCTGCGCACCGCTGGGGCGCACGCCTGTATGCCGTCACCCCGGCGGCGTTCGCGATCGGCTATCTGTCGCATCTGGTCGGCGATAGTCTCGCCCCTCTGCGTGTGGGCGCTTCCGCTGAGCTGACCTACCTGGGCTGGCCGCTGCTCGCCGCGCCCCGGTATACGGGCGACAGCGTCGCCCCCTGGGTGCGCCTCCTCGAACTCTACCGCCAGCCAGGGACCCACCCGGAACTTCGCCTGATCGTGACGGCGCTGCTGGTCTTCATCGGGCTGCGTATCTGGGCCTACCTCGGCGCGTCACGCGCCGCCGACGCCTGACCGCCGGTGGCGAGGGCGCACGTCGCACGTCGGGTCCGTGTCCCGATGGCAACGCTCGGTCCCGCTTGTGCAGCACGGTGCGGGGCGACACGACTCACCACGCGGCAAGAGTGGTCCCTGCCGTCCAGTCGCGTCTCAAGCACCCACCGCCAAGGGCCGGCAGCCCCCTCCGCTCTTCCCGTGGGATGGCAATCGGGGTGGGGCCCACGATCACGGATGCCAGGAGGCCGCTTGACTCTCGGATGGCGCTCTGAGGTGCGCCACGTGATGGCAACGCGACGCTCGCGCATGTCTATCACGTTCTTGTCATCGCGGGCAGCTAGAATTCTCGTGCCTAGTACTAGGCGCTGCAGGGGTGGCCCCCCATCGGTCAGACCGCGCGCGCGGGTCTGTCGCGAGCGATCGCCGTCACGCCGTCTGGCGCCGATACCGCGCCCGGGCCGCGCGCACCAGCGGCCACACCCGGCTCAGGCCGCGTTCCCAGTAGCAGTTCGCGACGAGCTGGCCCCCGAAACTCTCCTTAAAGCGGAACGTCCCCCGCCGGACGTCGTCCGTCTCCCCCCGAAATCGTACGTCGCGTAGCCGTGGTCGATCGCCCAGCAGGTGACGTGGTCGTAGAGGAGTGCCGAGGCATGGGCGTCGCGGTCGTCCTCGGGGACCGCCGCGAACAGCCCGTGGACCGTGTCCTGATCGTCGTCCAAAAGTTCCAGAAAGCCACCCGCATAGTCGCCGTCGATGCGGAGCGTGAGCACCAGGAGCCGGTCGGCCATCGCCTGGAGCGCCGCGAAGAACGCGAACGGATAGGGATCGCCGCCGACCTGGGCCATGTGGCGGGTGTAGGCCTGGTAGAAGCGCCGCAACGTCGCCCGTGTAATCGGTTCTTCAACGATGTCGGCGTCCCGCTCTCGGCCCCGCCGGATCTCCTTGCGGCGGGTGGTGCTCATCCCGTCCCAAATCCGGGCATACCCCTGCTCGAGCCGCAGCTGGAACCGGCCGGTCAGCCGGGCGAGCCGATACCCCTGGGCGCGCAAGAGTGTGCTGTAGCGGAGATAGTCGGTGTTGCACGCCCGGATCTCGTGGACGATCGTCCGCCCGGAACAGCACGCCGGCACCGTGGCCGTCATACGCGACAGAACCGCCGCGGCGTCCGTCGTGATCGCCGGGCCCCCGAAGCCCGGATACAGCGACTGGAGCCGCCGGAAGGGGACCACTGGCAGGGCCCGAACGAAGTGCGGGAGGAGGCCGATGGGGTTGCCGTCTTTGGTCACCAGCAGATGGCGGGGGGTGGCGCCGAGCCCGGTCTCGATCGCGTGGAGCCACTCGTAGCGGTGGAAGACGCTCCCCTGCGGGGCGTGGGCGACCACACCGTTCCAGCGGTCTTGCGCCACCGCGTCCAGCGTCTCGAGTATTCGGACGTCGCAGGCGTCGGCCGGCTGCGTCACCGATGCCCCCGTTTCCCCAGCGGCGGCGTAGCCCCTGTAGCCAACCTCACTCGCTGCAAGCGCGGCGGGGGTGGCGCTCGCCGTGGCGTCGTGGGGGCCACGCGACCCGCGGGACGCCTCGCTGGGGGCCGTGAGCCCGTCGAGTTCGGCGCGGACGCCCTGCTGGTCGAGCGGTGGGTTGCCGAGTGCGAGGCCGCCCCCACGGCTCAGTCCCGCCGGCGATCGGTCTGGCGTGATAATATAACAATCGATGAAAATCACCAGACCATATTTGTCGGTGGGCGGTGGCGTCCGCCTATGGAGTACCAGTACAGCGAGCCGGCCTCGCCCTCGGCGCACCACCGGCTCCAAGAGGCGACGACCTGCCACGCCTGCGAGGCCACGATCGGCGCGCGCGACCGCCAGCTGACGTGGCGGATCCGCGACGGCGCCGACGTGTTCGAGTACCACTACTGCAGCGACGCCTGTCTGCCGGCGACGGCCCCCGACCAGCCGTAATCAACACTGTGCGGGCGAAGTGCCAGGCACGGTGGCCGGTTCCTGAGGGTGGCAGCCCGTGGCTTACGGCGTCGCGATTTCCATCAGCACATCGCGGCACACAGTCCTGGGACAGCGGCTCGGATGGGCTTCCCCTGGCGACACCGAGGTCCGCCCGCCCGAGCTGCGCACACCGCGCCACAAGCAGTCGGTGACCGACTCGAGGGGGGCGCCGTGGTCGCCGTCTCGGCGGCAGACCCGCCCGGCCGACCGGCTCGGCGCGCGCTGGTCCTCGGCACCCCTGCTGCCACCCGGCACTGTGTCGAAGACCGAACGGTGTGATCGCCCGCTTGGGACGTCTCCTCACAGCCGTAAATCGGAGTGAAAGCTCGCACGAGTTACACTGAGTGCAGTCGAGCCTTGCCAGGATCCATTGGCTCAGCTGCTACACGGCGTACACCGACACCGCCGTTAGAACGGATCTTTCATGAACTCTTCCATCCCAGTCGCTTTCGTCTTTGGCAGTGTGTCGTGAAGCTGTCGTTCGACGTTGATCGAGCGGTTGATTTCCTGTCGGATCTTCCGTTCTTCAGTGATATCTTCGTCGTCCCGTGCCTCATCCGCGAGTTGGTGCAGTTGTTGGCGGTTGGCACGGAGTTCCACAACGAGGGCAATGCCGCCGATATCACGGAACTCGTCGAGGTCCGGCAGCCACGTCCGTATCGAATCGAGGTCCTCGCGGATCGTTGCCTCGTCGACGTCGAGATCGGCTGCGACCTCCGCCACGACTGTCTCGCGTGGCTCCCCCCGTAGGACGTAGCGCTCCCAGATTTGCGTCCGCCGAGTTTGTTCTGATGTCATACTCAGAGGCGACTGCTCGTGTGCCACGGTGACATATGCGGTGTAGGACAATAGGTGTTCCACCGCGACGCCGGTCGCTGGTGTTCAACCCGTGTCTAGGGAGGCAAGATACGTCGATTCCGATGCATACGGTTCGATCGCCGCGCGCACCCAGTGGGGATCAAACGTCGTCTCGATCTGCTTGACGCGGCCCTCGGCCCCGCGGGAGTCGATCCAGGTCGTGACCAGGCCCATCGTTTCGAGATCGGTAATGACCTCGCGAATCGCACGCTCGCCGAGCTGCAACCCTGCCGGGAGGTCATCGCCCTGGACGAGTTCGTGGACCTCGGCGGTCGTCACGGGCTGTTTGATCTCCGTGCCCTGATCCCAGCCCGTGATGCCGATCAGGACGACGAAGTGGTTTTCGGGCAGTGCGAGTAGTTTGGCGTGCATTGCCTCCCGCTCAGTCGCATCGAGATTGACGTCGAGACAGTCGGTGGTCAGCTGGGTGAGCCCGCGCTCGGTGGCGGTCTCGCCGGCCTGGCGAAACAGGGTGAGCGCCTTCCGGGCGTCACCCCAGCGCCGGGCGGCCTCCCGGACGCCGTAGGCGCACACGTCGTCCGGCACAGCCTCGTCGCGAAATGCTCGCTTGAGCCGGGGGGCGAGCACCGCCTCGAGGTCGGCGGCGTCGTACGGCGGGAAGAAAACCTGTTCGTCGCTCATCGCGCTTTCGACGCGGCTGTCCAGCCGGAGGTCGACCTCGAGGAGTTCGTTGCTGAGGAGCCAGACCGACAGATCGATCCCCCGCGCAAGTTTCCCCTCGCCGCGGAGCAGCCGGTAGAAGAAGTCGTTCGGCTCGTAGTTCGTGTCGTGCTGGACGTGGTCGATTTCGTCGAGGAGGAGGATCGTCCAGTCGGGGTAGTCCGCGAGGGCCGTCCAGATCCCCGCGAACACCCCATCGAGGCCGGCGTAGGCGCCCTTCCGCTCGCCGGCCAGTTCGTAGAGGATCTCGTTGGCGGCACTAAACAGCGTCCGACACTCCTTCAGATTGACGTACTCGACGGCGACCCCCTCATGGCGGGCCGCGAATTCGTCGCAAATCCGACGCGCCGTAAGCGTTTTACCCGTCCCCGGCGGGCCGTAGAGCGAGACCGTCGGCGGGAGGTAGCCGTCGTGGACGCCGTTCAGGATGGTCGCGAGCTCGCGTTCCTGGGCCTCGCGGGCGTGGATTGTGTCCGGGTTGGCCAGTGGATCCAGCGCGCCCTTGTTGGCGAAGACGCGCTCCGTGGGCGCGGTCGCGTCGAAGAGGTCGTCGTACTTACTCATACGATCGGGAGTGGTCGTGGTAGTCGCGTGTCAGCAATGAACGTATCGGCTCCCACGCTACGCCAACTACGCTTTCATACAACCATATCTAGTATAATCGAGAATCTTCCTCGTGACGGCGTGAAGACCACCGCAGCCCGATTTGAGAGGATCTCTTCTGGACCGGTTCGGTGGCAATCGGCCGCGATTGACGATCGAGGAGGGCATCGGTGACGTTCACAGCGAATGCGAGCCGGTGGTTGCCAGCCAATAGGCGGCTCTGTTCAGTTGCTGCAGTCCGCTGGTCCGCGGCTGCCCGCCATCGTCACTCGGTAGAAAGGGTTACCAGGTTTCACCCGTAACTAGCCCGTATGGCAACGGCGGTCAAAGTTGACGAGGACGCAAAATCACGACTCGAGGAGCTCCAGGCGGAGATCCGGCTTCGGACGGAGGTGAGCGTCACCCAACAGGACCTCCTCACGCGCCTCATCGATGACGCCTACGAATCGCGCGCCGACATTATTGACTCGTTCCGGGAGACGACGGTTCCGCTCTCGGACGCCGAGAAGGAGGCCATGCGTCGCAATCGCTTTCAGTCCGGCGTCGAGACTGCTGAAGACGATATCGACGACGTGCTGTACGGATGACGGTCCTCATCGACACGGGCGTGCTGTACGCGGATCACGATCGTGACGCGTCTCGACATGCCACTGCGAGCGACGCGCTCGAGGCGGTCTACAGCGGGACCTTCGGCCAGCCCTACGTGAGCGACTATCTCTACGATGAAGCTGTGACACTGACGCTGAAGCGAAGCGGGTCGTTCGCACCAGCGCAGCACCTCGGCGAGAAACTCCGCGGTATCGAATCATATCCACAGACATATGAGATGCTCCGCGTGTCAGCAGCCGTGTTCGCCGATGCCGTCGACATCTTCGACCAGTATGACGATCACGCGCTGAGTTTCACCGATGCAACGTCCGTCGCGCTCTGTCGGCGTCACGATCTCGATGGCGTCATGAGTTTCGACAACGACTTCGATGGCATTGTGCGCCGAATCGATCCTGCAACAGTGTGAGCATGCCCCAGCAGTCGTGCCACTCCGCGAGCCCGTCTGGGGGACGACCACCGCCTCGTCGGTCATCGCGCGTGCGACGCGGCTGTCCAGTCGGAGATCGATCGCGAGGGGGTCGTTACTGATGAGCCAGACCGAGCGATCGATCCCGCGGGCGCGTTCCCCTCGCCGCGCAGCAGCCGGTAGACGAACTTGGTGGGCTCATAGTTGGTGTCGTGCTGGACGTGATCGATCTCGTCCAACAGCAACACGGTCCAGTCGGGGTAGTCGGCGAGCGCCGTCCAGATCCCGGTGAAGACGCCGTCCAAATCTTCGTAGGCACCCTTTTTCTCGCCCGTGAGTTCGAAGCAGAACTCGTTGGCCGCGCTAAAGAGCGTCCGGCACTCCTTCAGATTCACGTGCTCCACCGCAATATCGTCCTGGCGGGCGGCGAACTCTAGCAGATCCACCGCGTCGGCAGCGTCTTGCCGGTCCCCGGCAGGCCGTCAATCGAGACCGCCATCGGGGACGCCGGAGAGGAGCGTCGCAAGTGCGCTCTCATGGGTCTCGCGCGTGAATGTCGTCCGGGTCGGCGAGCGGATCTACTGCGCCCTTGTCGGCGACGACGCGCTCCGTGGGCGCGGCGACGGCGAAGCGGTCGTCAGACGTGCTCATGCGATCCGGGATCTGCGTCGAGAACGAACTCCTCAACACCGGACTGATAACGGTCATCCATCTGCTGTTGTGTTGGCTATATTGGCAATAGCTTTTAGTTATTATCAAAAACTTGCAGCGTAGAGTGATCTCTCCAGGCGCCGGTTGCGACGTAAAATCGAGAATGGACCGTCGCTTCCGCGGTGGTGCTGGTAGCGACATCACCCAATCCTGCCAGGCCCGACACCCCGAACCCTCCCTAGCACCGTGGCCATTTCCTTGCTAGTACTATCTAGGGAGATGAGACCAAGAAGCGAATCGTCTCTGAGTGGCGCGTCCGACTAGCCTCCACTAGTAGAATCTCGAGAGGCGACTTTCAGGCCGTGGGACTGCCCGGGTTTCTCACGACAGCGGCCGGGTATCTTGTACTGCTGGTCGGATGCGCAGCGACCGGCTGCCTCAGCGGTGGTCACAAGACACTTGTACGGGCATTGGCAGGGTCGCCACCGCGGTGTTCGTTCGGCGAGACGAACCGCACCGCTCCTAGCCCGGCGTTCGACCAGCGAAACGCGCCATCCGCTCGCTGTTCGACTGCGCGCGCTCGTAGCTAGTCTGGACGACTCGAATACGTAAAATGAAACACTACCTGTTTCGAAATAATGGGTCTGCTGTTGGTGGCTACCAGAAGTATATATGCTGCCACAATATTCACGTCGCCCCTTGAGGCGGCTTGCTGCGGGAAAGGCCAGAAGATATAATGTATGCTACGGGTGAATTTCTTTTCATGGATCAAAAGGAGGGGGGAGAGGAAACGGGCATTTATAAAACACAAAACGAAAGCGGGGCAGCGGTAGAGAACGCCTGGGAGATAACGAAGAATCTGCTCGACGCCCATACGCGATCCGGCCAGGCGCTTGAGCGGTATTTACTAATACAGCACCTGGAACGAGAGACCGCAGAGACGGAACTTCGGACGACGATCGAAGAGGCGATCAGAGACCACGAACGAATAATCGAAGACCTGGAAGCGGCACTCGAGAATTTACCCGCGCAGTCGAACGAGCGGAACTAGCTGCCAGCGATCACCGTCTGCGACGCTCGGTTCACGCTATTGTTCTTCAAATATCAAGTTTGGAAAGAACCATAATGGTCGTATCGTACTAGCGACTATGAAGCTAACGCGCCCGACAGATTTTCAAATTTTGGAGGTGCTCTCCGGTGGTGAGCGAAACAATGCTGTCAATATTGCCTATGAGATTGACAAAAATCGGTCGTACATCAATACACGTTTACCAGTACTAGCGGATTACGGACTCATCCGCTCCGTCGGCCCTGCTCCGAATAGCGGCCTCTACCAAATCACTGAGAAAGGCCGGGTAGCCGTTGATCTCCAGGACCGATACGGCGAGGCCGCTGTCGATTTCGACTCGCTCATCGCACAAGAACTGTCGAACCGAGACTAATTCTACCGCCTGCTCGTGCCCGACCGCCGGTAGTCACTACTGAAACTCCGAACATGGCCGGTCTTCGAACAGAGCTGTCCGATTGACTACCCGAACAGTTCCGCAAACGAGCGCAGGGGATCGTGGAGACCGACACGGCGCCGAGAATTACTATTGGAACCTACCTAGGATACATACTGGCCATAAATACTATTAATGTGCGATAAAAACGGCTATTCGGCGAGGGGGAGGGTCAGCGGCGACCCACCAGTATCCGCCTCAAGAGACACTCCTCGCTGCAACCGGGATCGAGCCTACCGTGATGTCAATAGCCATATTGCCGCCCGATCCCGGATCCCACCCCGGTTGGCACACCACCTGACGGCTGGGGGGCTCACGCCGACCGCTGTCGGCGTTTCCACACTGCATTTTTCTGCGAAACTGGGCCATCACCGGCACTGGTACTCGCCGATCGAGAGATCGCTGTCGCAGTGACCGCGTGGTTCCAGCCACTCCACCGACACACATCCCGGTTCCGCCGAGCGTGTCTGACCGCCTCCTCGAGTCTGATGTCGGCCCCCCACTGTGGGTGACACACTCGAGATCACCGAGTGCGGCTCGCCCGACCACCCACGCTGGGGGTCGGTCGCCTTTTCGTCAGTTGATATGTAGATTCGAGCGCCAGGGCCGAGGCCGTTCCCATCACGCCAATCGGCCGGCCAGGACAGTCCCCTCCGCCGTCGCGTTCCAAGCGGCGTGCGTGCGGCCGTCTCTCCCCCATCCGATCACGGAGCCCCTGGGAACCCCCTCCTCGAAGACGGGAGCCCACCGGCAGCCGAAAGCCGCCGGGTTCTGGACGGGGGCGCATCCGTTCCACAATCAGCGGTGACGGTAGTTCTGGCCGCGTAAAGCCGAGCGACGCTGCCTCGCGTGGTAGCTGGCTGCTGACTGCGTCGGTGGTAGGCGAGCGATTCTCCGGGAAGCAGTGCGCAACGGGTGGAGGCCAGAAACCGAAGTGAGAATAGTTAGCATGTCCATTATATATAAAATATCTATACTTACACTCAGAAAAGACGTATCATCAGCCGTCAATATTATATGGTGAGGGTATCAACCGGCAGGATGTACCGATGGTAGATACCGGGAGCAGAACAGACCCTGCCATCGGACAGAGCTCATACCAACAACTATGACAGACACACGAGAGCAGATTCGTGCTGTATTCCTGGCACTCGCCGTGGTTCTCTCCGTTTTCGGAGGGGCCGTGGCGTTTGCCGGGGGAGCAGCCGCGACAGCGAGTAATTTCAGCGTTCAGGAGGACTCTGTCCAGTCCGATGGAACGGTGACAGTATCGACGGAGATCAATGAGAGTACCGCTGGAAACGCGACGTTCCAGTTCACTAACGCAAGTGGTGCGACGGCGACCACCACTATTGCGGACAACGGCAGTGACGATCTCGACAACACGTCAGGGAACATCACTGCTGAGATCGCCTTAACCGAGCTCGGAGTGGCCTTCGCAGATAATACCACGGTCACTGTCGCTGTTGACGAAGGGCAAACGTACGCGGCGTCAGACGGGACTGACTCCTTCCAGATCGACGACACCGCGCCAACAGCGACGATCGACGCGCCAAATGACGGTGCGCTCACGAACGCCAGTACGATCGAGTACACCGCCACTGATGACACCAGCGTCGACGCAGCCACGCTGACGATCTCGCGGAACAACGGGACCGAGTACTACAACGGCTCTGCGTGGGTCACGGGAGAGACAACGATCGACGTCACGGGCAGCACCTCGTACGACATCTCCGAGTTTGGCGTTAACACCTACACGGTCACGCTCGATGTCACGGACACGGCTGGCAACACGAACAGTGACACGATCACGTTCGAACGAGACGCCGCTACGCCAGCAAACGTCACCCTCGACCTCCGAGACGTGGCGGACGTGACGGTGAAATCCGAAGACAACCTCGATATCGTCTACGAGTACATCGAGGACAACACGCAGACGGTCACCGTCACCCTCGAGGGCCAGACCTACCGCGCTGCTGGGCAGTCGTACACCTACGTCATCGACGACGAGGGGTATATCAGCAGCGCGTCGAAGTCGGTGACCCTCGATCTCGACGAGCAGGCCGAGACGACGCCCTATGAACTCGCCGACGGCGCGTACTCGGTGACAATCGAGGCCGAGGACGCAGCCGGGAACACCAACAGCACCACGACTGCTGGCGCACCCGTTGTCGTTGACGACAGGTGGCCAGAGGTGACTGGCGTAAGTCTGAATGCGACTGACGATGTCGCGCCGAGTGACACGGTCGACGTCACGTACGACTACGCCGATGCCACCAACGCGACAGAACTGACACTCATCCTTGACGAGGTCAACACCGATTACACTCCTGAGGGGTGGATCACTCAGCAGGTTGATCACAACTCGGGTACTGATCTCACTCAGACGTTCGACCTGAGTAACGCAGATATCGACGACAACGCCGAATATAACGTCTATCTCATTGCAGAGGATAGCGTTGCATGGACGTATGACGGCTTTGAGTCTGCAGGCACCCTCGACGTGAACGCTGACGCGCCGCAGATCGACAGCGTCGAAGCGAACGCTGGCGAAGACACGGTGACGGTCAGCTTCACCGAACCCATTGGTGTCCAACTCGACCGCACTGACCTCGCCTACCAGGATGTCAGCGGCGATGGCGCAGCCGCGATCGACAGGGTGGTCCACGAGAAAGGTGCGTCGACGGCAATCCTCACGCTGGACACCCCAGTCTCCGCGGCTGACCTCGGGACTGACCTGATCAACGCACGTTCGGGAGAGATTCCGGACACCGCGGATCACGACCCACGCTACGTCGACAGTGGTGTGACGGTCGCGCTGCAGGACACTACGGCCCCGACGGTCACGCCTGCCGACGTCACTGCAACGACGATCAACCAGGCTACTGAAGACACCTACAGCGTTGCTGTCGACCTCGATAACGAAGTCGTCGACGTCGAGGCAACGGTCTCTGACAGCGCGACTGAAACGTCCGGCAGCGTCAGCAATCAGCAACACGCCGCGACGGTCACCGACCTAAACGTCAGTGACCTTAATGACAGTGACACTATCACCGTTACCGTTACGGTGACGGACAAGGGTGGAAACGTCGACACGGCAACGACAACGGTCGAGAAGGACACCGTGTCCCCCTCGGTCGAGTCCGTACAGGCGAACGCCGGCACAGACGACATCTACGTCACGTTCGACGAGGAGATGTCGTACCTCGGTGCCAACGACTTCGATCTGAACGGCGTCGACGCAACTATTCAGTACGTTGACCAGGTCGAGCACGAGGACAACACCTACCGTGTTGACCTCTATTCTGCCGTCTCATTCAACGAAATCAACACGAGTGATGCGACGATCGCGGCGACCACCGCGACCGACGCGGCTGGCAACCCCGCAGAGGGGACGGCTACCCAGCTGAACGACAACGACAACCCGCACCTCGCCGGGCTCGATGCGTCGGCGAACAACGCGAACGTCACCGTCGAGTTCTCCGAAGGCGTCGTGAACGCCTCCGGTCAGGCGCTGGACGCTGACGACTTCGTCTACACCAACGCGAACGACGGCGGCGCCAGCGGGATCGAAAGCGTCGACCATACGGCCGGAGCCACGTCGGCCGTCGTGACGCTCAACGCGACGGTCACCGCAAACGATCTCGGCACCGATGAACTCGGGATCGCCGCGGACGCGGTCTACGACGCCAACGAGAGCGTTGCCCCGGCGATGAACCGCACGCTCGAAGACTGGATGGCTCCGGACGTCGATCTGGAGGCAACCACTGACGGTGAGACGATTACCTACACCGTCACCTCCAACGAAGAACTCGACGCGATCGACGTCAGCGTCGACACCGAGAACGACCTCGCCATGGAAAGCGAGATCGCCGAGACGCTGACGGCAGAGGACTTCGAACTGCAGTCCTCTGACGGCGGCTACGTCTACACGGCCAACTACACGGCACCGCGAGACGGCCAGTACAACGCCAACCTTCTCACCGCAACCGATCTCGCTGGGAACGATGGTGCTGCGTGGGAGTACGCCACTACAGAGGTCGACACGGCAGCTCCGTCGGCCGTTGATGCGATAGTCGATCAGTGGGGCAACGATCGTGTTGGTGTCATCTTCGATGAGCCGATTGATGCGAATGCAGTCGATAGTGACGCAGTCACGGTCGAAGGCGCCAGCGTCGAGCACGTTGACCAATGGTACAGTGACGGCGAGAGCGGGATCGTCGTTGTGGACCTCGCCGAGCCGCTCCAGACGGGTGACGAACCGAACGTCACCGTCACTGGAGACTCCTTCCAGGAGATCACCAACGACTCGAGCGCCGGGCAGACGACGCCCGTGACGGTCCACACGATGAAGCTCGACCTGAACAAGGGCACGAACTTCGTGTCCGTGCCGGCGATCTCCGGTGGACAGGACCTCAGTGAGGTCGACACCAGCAACGTCGACGTCATCTGGTCCTACACTGGCGAGAGCTGGGAGAAGTATGACCCTGACGACCCTGAAAGCGACTTCACCTCGCTCGAAGGTGGCCAGGGGTACATCATCGAGATGAAGAAGGCCGATACGCTGGACATCAACGTCCACAACCTGCCTGCAAGCAGCACTGGTGACGTTGATGGTGCGCTGATGAACCAGCAGCAACTCGACGAAGGCTGGAACCTGGTCGGCCACTACCAGACTGAACCCCAGCCGGTATACCACGCACTGAGCTCGATCAGCGAGGATGTCCACGTGGTCTACGGGCAGTCCGCGGGCTACGAGTACGAACTCGTCGACTCTCTCAGCGCTGGTGACTCGTACTGGGTCTTCGTCACGGACGACACGGTCTACACCCACGCTCCGTCCGATCTGGTTCGCGAACCGATTCTGACAGAGTCGTAGGATCGGCTAGCCATACATATTATTTACTAATATGAATAATAGAATCTCAGACAAACCGGCAAGACTGCTCGTGGTCGTAGCAGCGGTGCTCATGGTCACGAGCGTGATCGCTGCCGGTGGTGCCGTCGCTCAAGACGGTGGCCCACCAGCGCCGCCACATAGCGTCTACGGAGATGTCGTAGACAGCAGTGGCAATCCCGTTGACGGTGCCCTCGTTGAGATCACCGACGCGAGTGGCACGGTCATCGCCAACGACACCACCGAAAACGGCACCTACAGCGTCAACGTCGGCGGCCTCGACGAAGGTGACGAGTTCACGGTCTCCGTCGCCAACGTCGAGCGTTCCGACGAACAGACGCTTACCTGGACTTCCGGCGCGTCGGAACGCGTTGACCTCTCGGTCGAGGTCAGCTCCGGCGGTGGTGGGAATCTGCCAGGTGGCGGTGGCAGTCTGCCAGGTGGCGGTGACGACGACGATACTGGGGACGCTCTCCCCAAGCCGACGGCGGTGATCTCCATCGATCCCGACCCAGCGACGGTCGGCGAGGAGATCACCTTCTCGGCGGCGAAGTCGACCGACGAAGAACGTGAAATCATCGCCTACGAATGGGTGATCGACGGTGAGACCTACACCGGGAAAACCGTCACCACCTCGTTCGACTCGGCAGGGCTCTACGACGTCGAGCTCACCGTCACGAACGATTTCGCTGAGAACGACACCGCGACGGAAACGGTCACCGTCGAGGCGAAACAAGATCCGAAGGGCGATGACACTGACGGAACGGGAGACGACTCCGATGGAACTGGCGACGGCTCTGACGGAACGGGAGACGGCTCCGACAGCGGAGGGAGCGCCATCCCTGGCTTCGGTGTGAACGTCGCCCTCATCGCGCTCCTCGCGTTCGCGATGCTATCGCTCCGCCGGCAGCACTGACGAATCGGCATCCAACCAGATTTCGGTTTTTCTCGACGGAGGGCGCCCCCCTCTGGCAACGCACTCACGAATCCCTAGGCCACAATAAATCGCGGTCGCCGCTGTCCCGCCGGCTCGAGCGCGCCGTTGGCGGCGACGCTGGCAGTCGGCGCAGTGGTCGGCGTCTGTGCCCCTGCGATCGGGAGTCGCCGTCGTAGTGGCATATCGGCAAAGCGCGCCTCGCCCCGACTGTGACTCGATCCGCATGCAAACGTCGGCCACACACAGCCCACCGCTCCGACTGTGACGAGCCGTGACGCACCGGCCGTTACTCTCCTGGAATCGCAGCGCCGTTCGTCAAAAACCGCCGACAGCGCCGGTGTTGGGAAGCCCTGTCCAGGTGTGTCAGTGGCCGGACCGAGATCGGAGGCGATAATCAGGCTATTGGCGTCACGGACTTCCGATTTCGACTGCAACAAGGACTGTCTCGGAGCAAACGGGTAGGGGTCGCCACCCGGATCCATCCCTCCTCTCGCCACTCAGTGGTTGGCATGCTCGGGTAATAATGGTATCGGCCGATTGAAACTATAGCAAACGAGTTCTCGAGATCTCTGGGCCACCCGAATCAGGACTCTGCGCCGCTCCCGCGGCCGACTCCGACTTCCCTCCCCGGTCCCGTGCCGGCGGCTGGATGCAGGGGCGGCTTCGAGCCGGACGACGTCATGGCCAGGTAGCCGGCGCGCTCGGCCAAGACAGCCGCAAGCGCCCCCATCGGACCGGGGCATTGGTCGCCGCCGCCAGTGCCGGGCCGCTGTCGCTCCTGTGGCGCTTGCCCCGAGAACAAACCTGCGGATGGGAGAGGCAGCGCTTTGCGCGGAGCGACCACGGTCGAGACGCTGGGAGACTGTGGACACGCGCGCACTGGTATTACTTGTCAGCCGCCGATCGCGGGGTCCACCTCGTCTGACCGGCTGTCCGAAGAGCATGTCACTCTCGTGTTACTCTGCGCGCGAGGCCGCCGAGCAACACGACGCACGCGAGCCCCGGCACGGCGCCGCTCGGCACGGCGTCGGATGCGTCGTCAGCAGCGCCTTCCTCGGAATCGGGTGCCGACGGTTGGAGTACGGAGCCGTCCGACGCGTTCTCGCCACGCGCCGTCGAATCGGAGTCGTTGTCGGCACCGACCGAGCGGTCGGTCTCGTTCCCATCACTATCACTTTCGTTGCCAGCAGTCTCGTTTCCCTCACTGTCGCTTTCGTTGCCAACAATGGTCTCGTTGCCGGCATCGCTCCCGGTTGAGTCATCATCCGACCCGTCATCGTCGCCGCCCGTGCCGTCATCGTCGCCATCCGTGCCGTCACCGCCTTCGTTATCTCCACTGGCCGTTACCTCGAGGGTGCTGCGGTCGCTGACGCCCAGCGCCTCCGGTTCGCCCTCGACCTGTTCGGTGCCCTGCGCGACGGCGTACACCGCGTACGTCTCGCCCGCAGTGAGATCAGCCGTGGAGATGGTGGCGCGGTACGTCGTGCCCTCGCGGTGGGTTGCGGGTTCACGGACGACGGTGTCACCGTTCCAGACGGCGACTTCGGCGCCGGCGGGCTCGCTCGCCGCGGCGGTGGCCGTGATCGTGACGTCGATATCGACGGCGCTGTCGGTCGCGTCGACCGATGTCGGGTGAGCGGTGGTCACGTCATAGCCGCCGACGACGACCGGCAGATAATCAACATAATTTCCGTCGATGTAGAGTCCGAGTGCGTACGAACCCGGCTCGATGGCCGACGTGTCAAACGCGACGCGTTGAGAACCCGTACCGTCCTCGGAGAGTTCGACCTGCTGGTCAGTGTTATAGAGGTAGACGTCGAAGTCAGTACTCGAGGGCGTCGAGACGTCGACCGAAAGCGTGGATCCGTGATCGCTGCGTGCGAGCGAGGAGACCTCGTATTCGGAGCCGTCGACCGTGACGGTCTGCGTCGGTGTATCGATCGCACCCGGGACCGAAATGGTCGAGTCAGCGGTACTAGCACTACTAGCCGCGGGCATCGCAACAACCATACTAGCGAAGACGACAAAAGCGACGGTGACGAGGCCCGTCAGTCGGTCTCGACGAGTCCGAGTCGGAGAGCGTGGTCTCATAGGTGAGGTCAATCGTGTCCCGCTGGATGTGGGGTTCCACCGGATTCTATCTCTCTCTTCCCGAGACAGTCACGTGAACGTATCGGTGTTGCGACCGCTCAGCCGACCGCTTGGAAAAGAGGACACGGCAGACAGAACACACATCAAGCCGCATACAACTATTCGCCGAGCTAGCGCTTGAATCCGATCGCGATGGTTCGACCGCGGGCGAGATATCGGCTGCTCCGGCGGGACCAAACCTAATCAATAGAAAGAAATAACTAATCAGGATACAGTCACATGAACATGTTTAAAACGACTGTCACTGTCGGAATGGTTCTCGTTCTGCTGGTGGCACCGATGATCGGGGTAGTCGGTGCGACCTCGACCACAGCAAGCGTGCAGACGGACGAAACCGCTGCCCAGGAGTACGAGACCGGGATCCAAAACGTCTCGATCTGGGAACGATCGCTGTTACCGTTCCGTGCCAATTACACTGATGCGAGCACGGCAGTCGAGCTTCACGATATCTTCGTGAGAGGACCGGACGGCACTGACGTGCCGGCAAACCGAGAGACAGTGGGCGTATTCGACACGGGGAGTACCGTGCCCCTCGGGTTCGACAACGTAACGGGGGCAAACACGAGTCGATATGCTGGCGATGATGTCAGGGTCATCGTCGCCGAGCCGAACTCGAGTTCGATCGCCGATGTCTTCGGCGGAGCGGCACTGTTCACGAACGACCTCTCGTCGCTCAACGAAAACACCACGTTCCGGAACGTGTCGACAACCACGTTGGCAGGGGACGGAACACTCGCTGCAGAGATCCCGTATGAACCGACCACCACTGGGCAGCACGTCGCGATGCTCGCGACGATCGAGGACGGCAACGGTCTCGATGTCGAAAACGGCAATCTGACCGTCGACGGCAATGCGACGATCGTCGGCCTCGAGAGCTTCCATGTGCAGGATGCCGCGTCAACGGTCGAACCGACGGACAGTGACCTCGACAGTGACGATCTCGGGAACAACGTCACGTTCGAGGTGAACACCACGATCGATGGGGACTCGATCGGGCACGGCATCGTCCTCTACGACGAAGACGCGTTCCTCGACCCGATTACGAGACTCAACCTCACGGCGAGCCCGGACGAGAACCTCTCGATGGAGAACGTCTCCCTCGAGCCGGGCATCAGCGATCTCCACGGCGTGATGCGGCTCGAGGACAACGGGACGGTTAACGAGACGCTCATCGACACGCTCAACGCGACGGTCAACGAGAGCGCATCCGAGGGAATCGTCCTGAACGCGTCCATGACCGCGCTGGTGACCAACGAGAGCAACACCTCGATAGATGTCGGGACGCGCGAAGACTGGGACGCGGACGCCTCCTACCGCTACGTCCACATCGCTGTCGGCGAGGATGGTGACCAACTGCAGACGGCCACCGGCACCCTCTCGTTCAAAGACGAGCAGAAAGGTGGTGGTGGGATCGGTCCGATCGGGCCGGGCCCGTCGCCGCCGGGCGATGACGAACCCGACAAAGGCGATAAGCCCATGCCGATCATCACGTTCGATCCCGCGCAACCGACCGCCGGCGAATATGTGACGATCTCCGGCGCGGAGTCGACCGATTCGAAGTGGGACATCATCTCCTACGAGTGGACGATCAACGGCGAATCCTACACCGGCGAGACCGTCACGACCAGGTTCGACGAACCAGGCGAGTACACCGTCGAGCTCACCGTCGAGAACAAGATTGCGGTGACCAACACGGTAACGGAAACTCTGGTCGTCGAGAAAGGCACGGATCCGGGCAGTGGAGATGGCACCGGCGACGGTGACGGCACGGACGACACCGGCGGCACTGACGACCCCGATGGCAAGGGTGATGGCGATGGCGGATTCCTCCCCATCCCCGGCTTTGGCACGTCCGTAGCCCTCGTGGCCCTCCTGTCGGCGGCCCTCGTCTTGGCTCGCAAACAGGACTAACGCGGACTGCCGTCTCGACCGGGTTTGATTACCGAGTACCATATCGAGTACCTGAACGCTCGAGCGACGGTATTAGCACAGTAAGCAACGGGAGTGAGGAGTCCCCGTGCACCCGCTACTCGCCCCGAGGATGTTTCGAACTCGATGACTGTCGAGCAGACCAAATAGTTAATTGTTCGTAGCCACCTTCCCGGACCATGGCCGGGTCCGCCGCTTCGTCCACGGAAACGACTGCCTCTCCTACCGTCGTCACGGCGACCGACGTGACCAAGACGTATACCAGAGGCTCCCGGCCGGGAGCGATCGGGCGCGCCCTCGGCCGGTCGGAGCCGCCCACTGTCCGGGCGGTCGACTCAGTGTCGCTCGCGATCACAGAAGGCGAACTCGTCGGCCTCGCGGGACCGAGCGGAAGCGGGAAATCGACGCTGTTGCATCTCTTAGCGGGGTTAGAACGACCGACGGCCGGCACCGTCTCGTTTCAGGGGACCGATCTCGCCACGCTGTCCCGTCGTGAACGCACCCGCCACCGACTCGATCACGTCGGGATCGTCTTTCAACACTTTCACTTGCTCGATGCACTCTCCGCGCAGGCGAACGTGGCTCTGCCGCTGGTCGAACGCGGCGTGCCCAAGCGCGAACGGCGCCGCCGGGCGACGACGTTGCTCGAACGGGTCGACCTCGGCGACCGGCTCACCCATCGTCCGGGCGAACTCAGCGGCGGGGAACAACAGCGCGTCGCGATCGCGCGCGCCCTCGCCACGGATCCCGCGCTCGTGATCGCCGACGAGCCGACTGGTGAACTGGATACGGCCGCCGGGCGCACGGTGCTCCGCGAGTTCGAACGCGTCGCGGAGAACCGGACCGTCGTGCTTGCCTCCCACGACCGAGCGACGCTCGAGTGCTGTGATCGGCTGCTCTGGCTCCGTGACGGCGCGATCGTCGACCGGCCACAGGGGCCGACCCCAGAATGAGACTCCGACAGCGACTGACGCGGTGGCTCGGATTCATCGCCGTCGGGATCCGGCGCACGGCGTCACGGGCGACCGCCACGGCCCAACAACGCGTCCGCTTCAGTTGCGGTGGCGTGGCCGTCGCGATCGCGTTGTTGGTGATGGTCACTGGACTCGGTGTCGGCCTCGCGACGAGTACGACCGTCGCCGACGAGGAGATCGATTACTGGGTCGTCCCCGACACGGACAGCCCCAGCTCGCCGCTGGTCGCGACCGACGATCCCCAGTTTGGCGCCGTCCACGAGACGAACGCACGGATCACCGAGCTTGACGGTGTCGACGCCGCGACACCGGTGTTAGCACAGGTACTCCCGGTCGAAGCGAACGACAGTACCGAATACGTGCTCGTCGTCGGCGTCATCAGCTCACCCGAGCTCGGTCAAGTGACCGGGCTCGAGACCGCCGCCCTCACACCACACGACCCGTACTATGCCGCCGGCGCGTACAACGGGACGTGGACCGGCGAAGTCGTGCTGTCGGACGGGGCGGCTGACCTGTTCGGCGTCACCGCCGATGAGTCTGTGACAATCGCCGGCAACAGCTCGTTCACTGTCACGCGTATCGAGACCCACTCGACGACGGGCGGCACGGTTCCGACGGCGCTCGTCCAGTTGAGCGAACTCCAACGCGTGACGGGTGCCGCACAGTACGATCAAGCGGACCAGTTCGTCGTGAGCACGGCCACGCCGGCCGTCAAGGACGATATCGCGGGGCTCTACCCGCAGTCGACCGTGCAGTCGCGCGGGGCGATGACAGTGAGTAGCACGCGCGACTCAGCGCTGTCGCTGGCGCTCGCGCTGACCGCCGTCGTCGTGGCGCTGACCATCGGGACGCTGTTCGTCGTCACGACGTCGGGGCTCGAACTCGTCGTGGACCGCCAGCAGTTGGCGCTCCTCTCCGCGATGGGGATATCCGTCCGGAGTCAGCTTTGCCTCGTCGGGACACAGACGCTCGTGCTGACCGGCCTCGGCGGCGTACTCGGGTCCGTCGGCGGCCTGGTGGGGATCCGGCTCATCAATACGGTTGCGATGCGAACGCTCACGACCGAGCCGATCGCGGTCTCCCATCTGTGGTTCATCCCCTACGGCACCGGGGTCGGCCTGGTGATCGGCCTGCTCTCGTTGCCGCTCCTCCTCGTCATCACACGCCGCATGACAGGGGGTGTGCCAACGTGAGTCCGCGACGTCGTGAGTGGCCACACAGACAGCTCGCCCGACTCCGGACCGCCGGGCGGCTCACTGGGGCGCAGTTCCGTCACCAGAAACTCCATCTCGGCTTCGCGATCATCGGAGTGGCACTCGCCGTGCTAGCGATCACGCTCCTCGCCGGAACCGGTATCGGCGTGCTCGAGACGGGCGAGCAACGGTTCCAGACGGCCGACCGCGATCTCTGGGTGACGTCCGGCGAAACCCGTCTCACAGCGGCCGGCGGTGGAGGGTTCACCAACACGCTGTCGCACTCGCGAACGATGGCCGCCGAGATGGAAGCCCGCGATGGCGTGGCTTTGGCCTCACCGTTGGCCTTCGAGACGGTGTACGTGAGTCCGTCCGACCAAGGTGAGTTTCAGACGTTCGTCGCAACGGGCGTCCCGGGTAGCGGGTCGGCCGTCCAGGTGACCGACGGGCGTGGGATTCAGGGTGATCCCCACTACGCCAACGGGACCTACGAGGGCGAGATGACCCGCGAGGTGCTGATCGATCAAGAAACGGCCCAGTCTCTCGACGTCTCCGTCGGCGATACGATCCATATCGGTGGGACGCTGGCGGCCGCTCGCGACAACGAGTTCACGGTCGTCGGCATCTCACCAACGTTCGAACGGATGCTCGGGACCCCCACAGTGACGCTCCCGCTCAGCGAACTCCACGAGATCACGGGACAGACCCAGACGGCACCGGCAACGTTCATCACGATCACGACTTCGGACGGTACCGACGTCGAGACAGTCCAGCAGGAGTTGGAGGCAGAATACCCCGACTACGAGATCCGCTCGAATCAGGAGCAGCTAGCGGCCGTGTTACAGGAGCAAGTTATTCTCCTAGCAGCGGCGGGCACGCTCATCGTCCTCGCGATCGGAGCAGGGGTGGCGCTGACGTTCTCGCTGCTCTCCCTGGTGATCTACCAACAGCGCCCGACGTTCGCCGCCCTCACCGCGCAGGGAGTCGCCCCACCACTTCTGTTGCTGACGGTCATCGGCCAGGGACTGCTCATCGGGCTCCTCGGCGGCGGGGTCGGACTCCTCCTGACGCCGCCGGCCGTCGCCGGTTTGAATCGGCTCGCCGCGGCTGTGGTCGGGTTCGACAGCCTCGTGCAAACCGCACCTTGGATCTACGGGAGTGCGCTCGGTATCGCCATCGGGATCGGGACGCTGGCGGCGGCGGTGGCCGGCTGGCGGGTGAGTCGAGCCCCCTCGCTCGAAGTCTTAGAATAACGGCGTGAGAGTCTCAGTAGTCTCCCTCTCCAATCTGGACGTACCGGCGTACTAGCACGTTCTCTGTCTGCTTCGTGGTTAGTTCTGGCACGTGAGATACGCGCGCTGTCGCTTGGTCCGCGAAAGAGACGCACGCCTCTTGTCGGTCCGCTCTCCCCAATGGGGGCGTCGATACTGTGCAATACCAGATATTCCGACAATCGTCGTCCAAACAGATAGCGCCTTTCTCGATCAGAACGCAGTACCAGCGAGAGCCGTCGGTGGTAAAATCGTCTTATCATTATCTTAGTACCGGTTTTCTGCTTTCTTATCCTATTCTTTAGCGACCGTATAGAACGCAGATAGCTATCGGCGAAATGGTCGATGTGCGGGCCGAAACGGCAGTTGAAGACCTATTTAATTCATAGGATCCTCGACCAATAGAACACAAAACTTATGCCGGGCGTAGTAAGATATCACTAACACCCCTACCCGGTGTGAGAGTTCCGTCAGCTCGAGAGGTCTACGCTGGCGGTCGGCTCACGCTCCAGATGAATTGCATGCTAACCAAGCGAAATCCGATACTAACACATAACACATGACAAGCGAAACGACCTACCGCGAAAAGGGACGTGCAGTCGTCCTAGCCGCGCTGATGGTCCTATCTGTTGTCGCCATGTCCGCAGCCTTCGCAGGCGGGGCAGCGGCAAAGCAGCCAACAAATGCGACCAGCGATGTACAGTATACGACGTCAACCAGTCTCAACGGCGACGACCTCTGGATCGGCCAGGAAGTCACCGTCGGTGACAGCTCCGCTGCCGGCTCGAACGGATCCGGTTACATCAACGGTTCTGGGTTCGAAATCTACAAGGGCCTGTCCAGTAGCAGCGACCCTGCCCAGGTCACGACTGTCCGAGTCGAAAACGGCGAAGCCACCTTTGACATCACGTCAAACAACTTCGAAGTTGGCGAAGCCTACCACATCAAGTCCTCCGACAACGTGTGGAACAACGTTGAGTTCTGGGTCAACTCCGAGAACCTCAACGTTGACTTCGCGCGTGACTCCGTCAGCACGAACGGTCAAGTGACGGTTGACTTCGAGTCCGAACGCGAAGACCAGTGGGTGAACGTCACCGCGAAGAACCTTGATGCAGAGCAGCTCGGAAAGGTCTTCTCCGGTGTGAACAGTGAGACGAACGATGGCACCCTTGCGCTGAACGTCTCCGGCGTCACGGATGGATCGGCCGAGTTGACCGCCGACTTCAACAACGCAGATGTTGAAGCTGGCACGTACAACCTCACCTTCGACGTGACGGACTCCGCCGCGTCCGATAACGCGTCGATCACCGTGACCGACCAGCGCATCGACTACAGCTTCGTCGATGTCGACTCGCCTGCACAGGGTGAAGTCGCCAACATCACCGTCGACGTCTCCGGTGGCGATTCGGCTGTGATCACCCTCGGTGACAAGGCGGATGGCTACGACTCGTACGTTAACCTCACGGACATCCAGAACGACGAACTCATCCTTCAGTTCGACACCCACGACGCATCGGGCTCCCCGTGGAGTCTCAACGACACTGATGCCGCAACGCTCAGTGACTCCGATGTCTCGACGAAGCTCGGTAGCAATGCCGCGTTCCCGGTGTACACCTGGGACCTGTCGATCGGGCAGGGCCTGAACGCAACCGGTAGCAGCGCCAATGAGATGTCGTATGACGTCCAAGACGAACACGACCGTGGCCGTCTGGCCGTCCAAGAGCGGACGGAGATCGGTGATGTGACGACTCACACCGCACCGGCTGACGCTACCCTGAAATCCCTCGAGGACTTCGAGGACGCCACGATCACGCAGACGAGTACGATCGCTGAAGAGGACCACCTCGCCGTGAAGGTCGACGACTTCGGCGCGGAGGGTCTCGTTGAGGACATCGCGAACAATGCTGACACTAACGGCCTCTCCGCAGCACTCGATGCTGAGGGTGTCTACGTGGAAATTAGCGAGCAGAGTGCTGGGCCGATCGGTCAGCCCACGTCTTGGAACACGAGCACGTCTGCGACCAACCAGCTCGCGCTCACCGGCATCACTGTCGATGAGTACAGCGGTGACCTCATCTTCGTGATCGACGATGCATCCACGAGCCTGAAAGCAGGTCAGACCTACGACTTCACCTTCAACGTCACGCAGGAGAACGCCTACGTCTCCAAAGAAAGCGAAGTAATCACGAAGCAGTCCGAACTGACCATTGAAGACCGCGAGGTCGAATGGGACGACATCAGTTCGCTCCCGGCCGCTGAGGACGCAACCGCAACCGGAACGACCACGGTCGCCCCCGGGACGGAACTCAGCGCCGAGGCCGACTCGCCGAACGACCAGGGCGGCTTCGTCCAGGTCGCTGAAGCAGTCGTTACCGCCGGCGAGGACGGGAACCACCAGTTCGCCGCTGAGTTCGACCTCAGCGAAGAAGAACCCGGTGTCACCTTCAGCCTCTACGCCGAGGACACCGTTGACAGCAACGTCAACGATGAACTCACGGGTGTCACCCTCACCAAGGCTGGCGACCAGCCCGAGAGTACGATCGACGTCTCCGGCGACGCCCCCTCGACCGTCGAGAAGGGCGCCGACGCCACGCTCGACGTGACCGTCACCAACAACGGTGACGCTGAGGCGTCCGTCGACCCCGTCGTCCTCATCAACGGCGAGGACGTCTCCGAGAAGGGCAACGTCACGATCGCAGCCGGTGGCGAGTGGACCAAGAGCTACACGCTCGACACGAGCGCCACGGGCGACATCTCGTGGGAAGTCACGGCTGGCGGTGCCTCCGACTCCGGTACCGTCACCGTTGAGAAGGCCGGTAACGAAACCGGCGACGACAGCTCGGACTCCAGCAGCTCGGACTCCAGCAGCTCGGACTCCAGCAGCTCGGACTCCAGCAGCTCGGACGGTGACGATGGCGATACCGACGGCTCCTCCGGCACGCCCGGCTTCGGTGTCGGCGTCGCTCTCGTCGCCCTCCTCGGCGCGGCCATGCTGGCCCTGCGCCGTCAGGACTAACTCGTAAAACCACCGGCCTTCGGCCGGCCCACAACGTTCGCGGTTTTCTTTTATCGAACGCTACGCCCGACAGCAGTAGCTAGCGTGTCCTTGGCGTGTTCGCTTCGTTCGGCGACTGACTGGACGCCGCGCGACCTCCCAGTGTGACCGGCGCGCTGTGCCGTCCACCAGCGCCCGGCGATGGTGACGGCGTCGTGCTACTCGCCGTACAGAGCAGTCGCCCGATTCGACCATTCGCACCGCCACGCCGAGCAACACGTGGGCACGGAGCGTGGTCGGTCGCGCACAGTCAGCGCCGCCGTGCACGGCAGTCGGTCGAAGACAGTTGGGCGACTGCTGCAGCGATGACCTGGCTGCCCCACTACCCCAATGGGGCGAGCAACGCGCTGCTTCCACACGCGTGAGACACAGGGTCAGGGACTATATGGATCCTCGACAGAGGTTCACACATGTTCGAGCGCATTCTCATCCCGACGGACGGCAGCACGACGGCGAACGAGGCAGCGGCGACCGGCATCGATCTAGCGGTCGAACAGGGCGCGACCGTGCACCTCCTCTACGTGGTCCAGCCGATCCACAACGACGAAGGCGGCATTCAAGACGCGCTCGAGGCGATGCGGGCGACGGGAGAACGGACTGTCGCCGAGGTGGCCGACCGCGCCGAGGCGAAGGGGGCCACGGCAATCACCGACGTCACGTCGGGCACCCCCCACGAGGAAATCCTCGCGTACAGCGAGAGCCACGATATCGATCTCATCGTGCTGGGGACCCACGGTCGAACCGGCCTCGGCCGGTATCTCCTCGGTAGCGTCACCGAGAAAGTGGTCCGGCTCTCGGAGGTCCCCGTGCTCACCATCCGCTCTGCGCCAGCCGATTCCGACTGACACAGCGGTGGCTGTCCGGCTCCGGTGGCGAGACGCTGGCCTTCTCAGGAGCGTGGGCGGCGCTACAGCGATCGCCGCCGCCGCGTGCGCAACTGCGCGCACGTACGGCTTCAGTTACCTCGCGGACGATCGTGAACGCGTCGCATCAACGGTCCGCCCGGCGTCATCGTCCGCGACGATACACCGCCGAGCCGGCACGACCCGGCGGTCGAGGTGGTCGACGACCGAGAGAAACCGGCATGCAATATTATATTGGCGTCGAAGAATGAACGCGGTATGGGACTGGCCGGCTTTGGCAAGACGGTGATCGAACTCTGTCTCCTGCTGATCGGGTCAGCGACGGCTGGATATCTCGTCGGCAGAGCCACGACGCTGGCTGCGGTCGGGTTCCTCATCGCCGGAACCGCGTTCGTTCGCCCTCTAGAGAGAAACGCGCCGCTCGTGAGCCCAGTCCTCCGACCAGTGCGACAGCCCGGCTTGCGTCGCCACCTCCAGCCGTCGTGCCATCGACGGACCGAAGCGGACCCGGAGAGGGGGGCGGTAGCCCTCCGTTCCCAGTGGCCGTGTCTGGCTAGCCTGGCAGGCAGCGACAAAGTTCCCTACTCATACAGGACGGCAAGGAGGTAGAGCACCACCACGCCCCCGAGCAGGACTGGCACCATCTCCGGATGGTACGTAGTCGGGCCCTGTTCGTAATAGGAGCGGACAATCACGTGCCACCACCCGATCAATGCGAGGCCCAGGAATACCGCCAGCGTCAGTTGGACGGTCGTGATGGCGTCGTCCTTTAGGGATGGCTGTGATCGTTCGGCGGGCATAGGTGACACTCAAACGGAGTAAGTATAAGCGTTAGCACGCGTTCAGCGGGCGCCATCGTCAGCCCGGGACTCGAGGCGACTGTCGCAGGTGGGGGGTGGCCTACGTGCGGGATATCGGTCGATCGATTGCACCGCTACCCGCCTCGTTAGGACCGACGGCTACTCCGGTCGTCTACGGGCTCTCTCGCGAGGAGAGGCGTCGTGGCCGGCGGGGTGCAACGACCGACGCCGGACGAGGACGACCGGAAGCAGCCGTCGCGCAATGAGGGAGACGCGACAGGAGCGATGCGTGTCTCGGCTATCGACTCCCTCGGGGCCACACCAGGAGGGCACGCGAACCTGACGTCCCTCCGCAGACGGTCTCCGCCGGCCGCGGCCGCCCTCCAACCACTAAGCTTATGACGAACGGCTGGCGAGTCCGATGATATCTAGCCCACCCGATGAGTCAACGACGCCCCTCCCTCCCGTCGAACGACCGCCTGGCAGCCGGTCTCGACTGGCTCGGCGCGGCGCTCACTCGGCGAGTCACCGTGGATACCCGCGCGCTCGCGGTGTTTCGGATCGCGCTCGGCTTACTGCTCTTCGCCGACCTTGCGCTTCGCGCCCGGAACCTCGAGGCGTTCTATACGGACGCGGGCGTTCTCCCACGTGCGGCCCTGTTCGCGGATTATGGGACCGTCTTCTCACTACATGCAATCTCCGGCGAGCCGTGGGCGATCGGGCTCCTGTTCGCCGTCGCCGCAGCGGTCGCCGTCGCGCTGCTCGTCGGCTACCACACCCGGCTGGCGACGATCGTCTCGTGGCTCTTGCTCCTTTCCCTACAGTTTCGCAATCCAATGGTGCTCAACGGTGGAGACGTCCTTTTTAGTATGCTGCTCTTCTGGGGGATGTTCCTCCCGCTGGGCGAGCGGTGGGCGCTCGATGCACCCCGGCAGCGCCAGGCCCGTGCGACCGTCGCGACCATCGGCACGATGGCGCTGCTGTGCCAGGTGACGGCGATGTATATCACGAACGCCTTTCACAAGACGGAGGGCGAGCTGTGGCTGAACGGCGAGGCGGTCGTCTACGTCTTCAGCCTCGACTATCAGTTCACGATCCTGCTTGGCAACGTGCTCGCCGACTATCACAGCCTCCTCTCGGCCATGACGTATGTGTGGATCACGCTGGTCATCTGTGCGCCGCTGTTGCTCCTCCTCACCGGCACCCCGCGCGCCCTCCTCGCGTCGGCGTTCGTCGGCATGCACCTCGGCATGCTGCTGACGATGCGGATCGGCCTCTTCCCGCTGATCGTCGTCGCCGCCTTTCTCCCGTTCTACCCGCCGGCCGTCTGGGACCGCGCCACCGCACTGGCGGCCCGCGTCGGGCTCGCGGCCCCGCTCCGCCACTGGGGCGAGCGCCTCGCCGCCGCCGTGCCCACGGGGCCTACGCTTGCGGTGCGCCGCACCGGCGGATCCGCGCTCCGTAAACGCCTGGCCGCCGGGCTCGCCTACGGGCGGACGCTGTTCACGACGGCGCTGCCGGCGCTGTTTCTGGTCCTGATGGTCCTCTCGAACGCCCAGGCGGTGGGCTACACGCAGGTGCCCGAGCCCGGAGACGAGGTGCTGGAGGCGACCCAGACCACCCAGAGCTGGCGCATGTTCGCCCCCGAGCCGCGCCAGGTCGACGGCTGGTACGTCGTCCCGGGCACGCTCGCCAACGGCTCGGAGGTCGATGCCCTGTACGGCTCTGAGGTCAGCTGGGAACCCCCACCGAGCGGGAACGCCGTCTACCCAACCGCTCGCTGGCGCAAGTATCTCTCGAACGTCCGGTACGCCGACAACGAGAACCACCGGTCGTATCTGAGCCACTACCTCTGTGAGCGGTGGAACCGCACCCACGACACCGAACTCGAGGAGCTCGAGCTCTACTACGTGCGCCAGCCCTCGCAGCCGTACAACGAGACCGAACCCACCAGCGAAATCATGTTCCAGCAGTACGACTGCGGCGGCGAGTTCGTCCAGTAACTGGCCCGGCCCGACCGTCGCTCCGCCGGTGGCAGGGTACGCGACTGCACCCCGCGAGTGCCAGCACCCGGCCAGTCGGCGGCGACGGGCGCGAGGGATGCAGATCCCGGCCGGTCGCCTCACGGCTGACCGCACGCTGGGCGCCCCCGACGCCCGATCGTGACCGCCACTGCGTTCGTCGTCGCCCACCTCGGGCTGGCGGCACCCCACCGACTGGGGGCCGTTCCGTGTCTCATGCTCGCCGTCCTGCTGGTGGTTCTCCCCCGCGCGTCTGAGTCCGAGTCGACAGCCACGTGTCAGGATGGCGGCTCGCCCAGCGTCTCGACGCACTCGCGTTCATGATGACTGGCGACGGTACCGACCCGTCGGCGGGCGCTCACGCCGTCGCGTCGGCGTACGTTTCCCGTTGTGCGACGGGGATCTCGGTGTCGTCAACCGACGCAACCACTCGCACGCGGTCGTCGTTGTTCCCGGGGCTCTCGTCGCGCTCGACGACCTCCGTCACAAAGTCGACGGCACCGACCGTCGTCGTCTCGTTCACGTCAGGAATGGCGGCCTCACCGAGCACGGCGCCGTCAGTCAGGACGCGGAGCACGAACGCGTCGGCGGTCGGCGCGACCGCGATCGCCCGCCCGTCGATCGTCGCGCTCGACTGGACGGGCGCCGACACGAACGCGCGCGTCGTCTCGCCGTTGACGGTGAGATCGACGACGTAGGCGCTCCCGTTCCCGACGACGTCCCAGCCGGTGCGGTTCGCGTGGACCGACTCGCGCCAGTCAAGGCCGCCGACTTCGACCGTCGCGTTCCCCTCGTGTGCGAGGACCGCTGTGCGTTCCACGACGGTCCAGATCTCGCGCTCCTCGTTGACGACGAGCAGCCCGCTCTGGCGGCTCTCGAGGGGGACGGCCTCCGCATCGACGGCGTCGGGCTCCGGCTCGGTGATGAGTTGGTGGCCGGGCGTCGCGTTCTCCGCGTAGGTCACCGTATAGTCCCCGACGGCGACGCCGCCGTCACCCGGGACGGCGTCGGCCTCGACGACGACCAGATTGAGCGGGACGCTCGGGAGCGCGACCAGCACCGTCAGGCCGACCAGCAGCACGATCGCGACCCCCCGATACGTCAGTGGGCCCGCGTAGATGAGATCGGGGACGACCGCCGGGAGCGCCGGGAGGGCGAGCACGAGGCCGCCACCGAGCAGCAGTCCGAGCGTCAGGCCGAGTGGCGTCGCCCCACCGGTGACCGCCACGACGGTGGCCGCCACGAGCGCGATCGCGAGCAGGGCGAGCCAGCCGATCGCGAGCTGGCGGCGCGTCGGTGCGGCGGGAAAGACCGAGAGCGGCCGCGGCAGCGGCCGCGTACTGCCCGTGATCGCCACGGTGACCAACAGCGCCAGGCCGACGACGAGGACGACGCCGGCGCCGCGGTAGAGGACGAACACGTCGTCGCCGATCCAGACAAGGAGCCAGAGCGCCTGCACCAGGCCGAGCGCGAGCGTCGCGAAGAACAGGCGCGCGGTCGCCGGTCGGCGGCCCCGCCGCCGCACCAGCACCACCCCGCAGAGCACGCCCACCAGAAACCCGAGCAGGTGGGCCTGGAAGCCGATGCCCGCCCACGCTGGCGGGCCGGGCGCCGCCGGCGCCACCGTCTCCCGGACGATCGGCTCGCGCAGCGCCAGAGACAGCGTCTGCATCGCGCTCGCGGCGATCGACGCGACGAGCGCCGGCAGCGGATACGTCACGACGGCGACGCCGACGATCGCGAATACGGCGCCGGAAAAGCCCAGGCCGGCGCCGATCGCGAAGACCGACGTCAGGACCGCGGCCCCGAGCAGGGCGCTCGGAAACACGAGCACCGCGCGTGCCAGCGGCCGGGCGAGCCCCCTACCGCCAGCGCCGTCGGGCGCCCGTGGGCCCGAGCCGCCATCGCTGGTGCGCGCCGCCGGCGGGTAGTGCCCCCACGCGTACTCGACGAGCGGCGCGAACGCGAGCGTGCCGGCCATATTGGCTGCGAGGTGGTCGAGCGAGCCGTGGGCGATCCCCGCCGTGACCAGCCCCAGTGGGTAGAAGTACGACCACGAGATGAACGGCAGCGTCACCGGGTCGGTCACGTGCTGGACGTCGCTCTGGACCACCACGTAGAACGCGACGACAATCGCGACTGTAACGCCAGTGCCCCACGGCACGCCGGCGACGAAGCGGTCCGCGGCGAGCGCTCGCCAGCGCCCCCGCCCCGCCGTATACCAGACGACCCCCAGCGCGACGAGGACCGTCCCCGCCAGCACGGCCTGCGTCGGAGTGATCGGCATTAGATGCTCGTTCGACGCCACCCCGTACAAAAGATAGGGGCGGTGACGGTCGCCGACGCTGGCGGGGCGGGCGAGCGATCGGCCGTGCCGGCCGTGGCGCCGCCGAGCGACATGGCGGCGAGCGGGCCTGCCCGTCGGCCCGGGTTGGGTCGGTCCGAGAGTAAACCGGAAGCGAGCCGATCGATGTCCCGATACCGATCGGCCGGCCAGGCCGCCGACGGAGCTCGTCACCGGTAGTACCGTGGCGTTCGACCGGCCACCGAACGCCATGGCTTGGTACTCGGCAATGCTGTGGAAGCGGTACGACACGAAGGGACAAGATGTGGGCGACGCCCCACTCACATCGATAGCCCGGCATTTCTGTAAGCGCGCTAGTCCACGCCGGGACAGTGACGAGCTATCACGTCGATCAGCCTACCGACGCGGCCGGACCGAGTGAAGCGTTGATGCGCACGTAGGTCACTGCCACCTTCGACTGTTCCCAGTCACGAACGACTGATCGCCGGCACCCGAGACGCCGTGATCATTGCTCTCGCTCGGCTCCCTCTTCGGAACGACACTCTCTTGTAGAGTACCGTATAAGCCAGTTAACTCACAGTGGTATAACGACAAGGCTGGCGGACAGCCGTAGGCGGCGTGCTGCTCTTTCTGTCGAGGGTGACAGTCTTACGGTAAGATACTATTACCGGCGCGTTATACGGGTACATCGTCAGACGGTCCGTTTTTTATATCAGGAGTGAGTACGGTGGTGCGATGACCAAGGCGACCCCTGCCCTCCTCGCGCTCCTTCTCGTCCTCTCGCTGCCGGCGATGACCGGCGTGGCCGCGGTGCCAGCTGGCGAGACGGCCGACGGAGCCAACGCAGGTCTCCAACAAGATGTCGCAGAACCAGTACAGCCCACCATCGTCACCCGTCCGATGCAAGCCGAGGTCGCCAACACGACGAACCGCCTGCAGGTCACCGGCGAGGTGCGCAGCGAGTACACCGCGTACCGCTCCGATCTCGGCCTGGCACTCGCAAACGCTGACAGCGAACTCCGGGTCGACCAGGACCAGTATGCCATCGTCGACCACGAGTTCGCCAGCGCCACTGCTGACGAACGGGCCGCGATGATCCAAGCAGCGTACGACCGCCTCCGGCAACGGGCCGCCACACTCGAGCAGCGCGAAAGCCAGGCAGTGCGCGCCCATGCCGCCGGAGACCTCTCGACGGCCCAACTCCTGCAGACGCTGTTACGGAACTACAACGAAGCAGGGGTCCTTGTAGAGCAGCTCAATTATTTAAAGGACCGAGCGGTGCAGGTCCCAGGCTATTCGCTGTCGTCTGTCCGAACCACGAAAAAAATCTTCGAGTCGCATCGAACAGCTCCTCGTACACGGCTGAGCGGTCTCGCTACGGCACCGAGCAACCAGCTACATGTGGAGATCGCCGTCTCGACCTCACAGACCGGGTACAGTCTCTCGCTGATCGAAGGCGATCAATATCTCGTCGAGACGACGCGCTTCGATAACCGCGATCAAACCGCACCTGACCAGTTCGAGGATCGAGAGGCGTTCGATCACACGCTACAACTCTACCCCTGGACGGAGGAACACGGCAAACCGTACTTCCAAGATAACAGTCCCGATCACTACTGGACAGAGTTCGTCCACGATCAGGGCCGGACGGAAGTCTATCTCGATGCCGGCACCGGCGAGGTCTACCGCGAGGTCCAGGAGCTCAGCGCGCCGTCGCTCCCCGCAACCAAACTCGGGCCGGGCTGGAACGACGATGATGACGAGTTCGAAATGACGATGAACCGAACGCCGGCAGTCGGCCCGATCGAGATCACCGTCACCGAGAACGCGACCGGCGAACCCGTGGACGCCACCATCACGCTTGACGGCGTCGAAGTCGGGCAGACCGGTGCCGACGGCAGACTCTGGGTCGTGCCGCTATACGGCAGCCACGAACTGGAGGCCAAAACGGCCACCGGTAACATCACCGCGACCGTGACGCGCTAACCGGCACGCCATCACGTGTAGTTTCGACAAATTCTCCAGTAGATGGGAGCGAACTGGGTAGGATCGTCACCCTCTCTTCGTCGATCGCGCAGAGAGCGCAACATCTATAGTAGACCTTTTGTCTCCAATACGGTATGGTTCACTATCCCGAGGGGCGCTGTCCGGACTGCGGCGAACGACTGTACGCACGCACAAACGGCGACGACTGGTGTCCGAACTGCGTCCAGCGCCGAACGCTGGCCGTCTGAGTCGGCGGGCGCCCAGCGGTCTCGCTGCTCCCCGCCGCGGGCAACCTCGGTCACTCGTGGCGGACCCGTCTCACTTCCTGACTGTCTGTACTGGCCCACTACGGGCGCTAGCACCTCTATTACTACGGCGCGCGTCGGCGACGGCCCGCGTGTCTGGGTCGCTGCCCAGTCCCTACACTCCTGTTCATGTGTCCATCCACAGCCGACGCGGAGGCGGTCGTCGTCCCAGCAGTGCCCGTACCCAGTTCCGACAGCTGTGTCCGGTCGTTAGCCGACGCCGGCGTACACACCATCGTCATCGCCGCCGACCGAACGGCGAAGACGTTCTCGTCGAACTCCTGCGACGAGGCGGTGGTGGTGCCGGACCCCGAGACGGACCTCGAGCGGTACGCGGACGCCCTGCTCGCACTCGCCCGGCGCCCGGACGTGCGGACGATCATCCCGTGTCGGGAAGCGGACATCCACGTCCTCGCCCAGTATCGCGAGGCGTTCGCCGACCACATCGCGACGCCCTGGCCCGCCGTCGAGACGCTCGAGCGCGTCACCGATCGCGTCCGCCTCGCCGACGCCGCCGAGGCAGCGGGGGTGGCGGTGCCGCAGACCGAACCCCTCGCGGCGGCCACGCCGCGCGACGAGCCGGCGATCGTCAAATCGCGCTACAACCTCGTCACCGACGAGCTCGCCGACGGCGAGGTGACGGGCGATGTTGCCCGCCCGAAGACGGTCGAACATCTGCCGCCGGGGGCCGATCCCGATACGGAGGCGCTCCGTGACGCCTTCGGGCACGAGCCGATCGTCCAGGAGTTCGTCCCGATCGACGACGAGTACATGGTCGGGGCCCTCTACGACCACGGCGAGCCGGTCGCCACCTTTCAACACGAGCAGCGCCGGGCGCCGTCCTATACCGGCGGGGGCGGCGTCTATCGGCGGTCCGTCGCCGAGCCCGAACTCGAAGCCGCCGCCCACGACCTCCTCGGCGAACTCGAGTGGCACGGCCTCGCCTGTATCGAGTACATGCGCCACCCGGAGACGGGCGAGTTCTACCTCACGGAGATCAACCCGCGCATGTGGACCTCGCTGGCGGCGAACGTGCAGATGGGGGCCGACTTCCCGCGCTACTACTGGCGGCTGGCGACCGGGCGCGCCGACGAGATCGACTCCGACTACGACACCGGGATCGGCTGTCACTACCTGAAAGGCGAGCTCACCTACCTGCTGAGCCTCTTCACGGACGAGTCGCAAGTCGTCGATCGGCCGTCGATCCGCCGGGCGGTGCGCGACGTCGTCGGCTCGTGTCACCGCGAGCCGCGGTTCGACATCCTGCGGCGAGACGACGTCTGGCCGTTCCTCCAGGATCTCCTCCGCGAAGTCGATCGGCGGATGCCCGCGGGGATCGACGTGGCCGCACACGGCCACCTCCTGGGCCGCGATGAGCCACCTGTCCACTGGCGGGACGCGACACCCGACGCACCCCCGTCGCGCCATGCATCGTCCCCCACAGCCGGGGAGCGGTCAGTCAGAAACGCGCCAACCGATTGAGATCGCCGATCTGTGCGTCAGTCCACGGCGTGCCGAGACGCGTCGAGACGGCGCCACGGGTCGTGACACACCATCGCACCGGCGCAGAGTGGGTCGGTCGGCGCTCGCCGTTCTCGAGAACGGACATTTCGAAGTGCGGCCGCCCCTCGTCGGTCTTGCGTCGGCAGCAGCAGCAGTCAACCGTGGTGACGCTATGCGGGTGCTCTTTTATTATCTCACTGCTCGAGGCGTACCGCCATGCGATGACCGACGGAGATCTCGCCAGGGCTGTCAAAACGACCGATAGAGGGCATGACGCGCGCGGTCGCCGCGCCACCGGCAGTGTCGCACTAGCGGGCAGTGATATCGGGGTGCGAGCCCGGATGCCAGACACGAGTCTGGATACGGCGCCGAAGCGGCGCAGGTCGGGATCGGCCGCCGCGCGGGATAAGGGGTCGGCTGTATCTGTGGCCTGTTTACTAGAAGCGCGGTCGCTGGGTCCGGACGAGGCGCCCCACCAGCTGGTCCGGACAGGCCCGCTCCTGCCGATTCCGACGTCGTGTTCTCAGATCACCACGTTCCATTGATGGTCACAATTGCGACATTCAAAGCTCCGGTTCACTTCGGGCCCGAGCAACTCACCACCGGTCTCTCTGCCGGCGTGTTCCGTGCAGTTCGGACAGCGAATCCCCTTCATTTCCCCTGATACTTCCCCACACGAGGTCATAATACTGACAGTCAGGGGACCGCTGGCCGCGCCACTGCACCCCAGGTAGGCCGAGTCGCCGGTCGGCTGTCCGTGGCTGCGACCGCGAGACATCCCAGGCGGGATGACAGTTCACGATATGGGGCATCGCGTGGCGCATGCTCACGCTCTATGACGATCACTGAGACAAGGCGTGCCCCCGGCACGACCGCTCCGTTGCGCAGTCAGCGGACCCACCTATGTAACCGGCGAGGCCATCCACCCAGCAGGCGACGGGCTCGCTGGCGGCGGCTCAGTGATCGCTTTCCCGCGCTGTGGTTAAGGGCCCAGCGCCAGCGGCCACCCCTGCCGGGCCAGTGCCGGACCACAGACCGCGCACCGACCCGGCAGTCAGCCGATCGCGAGTGGGGGCCGGCGCAAAACGGCCAGCCAAGCCCACACGTGTCGCCAGGGGCACCCTCCGATACAGGCTCACCGGGCCGGCTTGTGGCCGGCGGACATGAGCACACTGGTCGACAGTCGCGTCACCCGTTCAGTAGGCCACCGCTCACTCCCAGATCGTGGGGATGTCCATCTCGCGAATGACGCTGTCGGTCGTGAGCACGGCGTCGGTCTCCCGCGCGCGGTGGCTTGCGACGATTAGACCGTCGTGGGGGCTGTAGTCGTCGACGAGCTGTGCGTAGACGCTGAGTTCCGCGTCGCCGACGGGAGCCAACGACACCGGCCTATTCGTGAGCAGTGCCTGCCGCACGGCGTCGGGCGTGCCGGTCAACTGGATGCCACGAACGTCCTTGTCCCGCGAGACCGCGTAGAGGACCTCCGCCAGTGCCGTACTCGGAGCCTGGATGACTGTCTCGCTGGCTTCGGCGAATACCCGATCGACTCGCTCAGGATGCCCGTCGACGAGATAGACGAGCAGTGCCACCGTATCGGCCGTGTGACATCCTCCCCGGCGTAAACGCCGGGACTCTCTCGCTGTCTAAAGATAGGTGGCTACGCTTACTCCGCCTAGTAGTCGTGGTCGCGGCGCGTCCGCAGTCGCTTAGCGAGTTCGCGCCCGATTGCCGCGCGCGTCTCGGTCGGCGTCTCGTCGGGGACGAGCAGACCGCGTCCGCCGGTGCGCGTTCGCTTTTTGACGACGATCCCCTCGTCCGTATCGAGCCAGAGCACTTCGTCGCCGGGCTCGAGGTCGTATTTCTCGCGCAACGCCTTCGGAATCGTCGCCTGGCCCTTCTCGGTGATTCGGGTCGTCTGACTCATACGGAGTAACACGACCTGTAATATCAAAATGCTGCCGTGGATAGGCGCCGTCGTGAACCGGACGCTGGCGCTCGAGCCACTGAGAACCGCGGTATGGGAGTCGCGAACGCCAATTACACTCCGACGCTGCACCGGTAAGGGATAGCAAGCCCGGAGGCAAGCCAACCGACGGGCGACTGGCCGCCGCCTCCGGGTGGTCGGCCGCCAGCGGCATACCTAGTCTCACACCGAGGCGGGCTCCCCGGCTCCCCCACCCATCGCGTCTCTAGGGCCACGACGCGAGCTCACTACTGCTCACTCGGACCGGCCGTCTAGGCGAGGAGGTGTCCCGCCGTCGCGGTCACGAGGCCCACGACCACGAGCCCCGCGAGGGCGCCTGCCAGCCGGTGGACGACCGGGGCGGGCCCAGCCGGCCGGGCCCCCAGCCAGACGGCCAGCGTGAACGCGCCGACGGCGCCGAGAAAGCGGGCGATCGCGCCGGCGACGCTCGCCGGATAGTGTTCGCGCGGACGAGCGGGCGATCGAGCGTGTAATGCAACGCCCAGCAGTCGGCCCAGGGGGCGTCGTACAGCGCGTGGACCGGGCCGCCGACCAGCGGCTCGAAGTGGTGGAAGTCCGGCCCGAGCCCCCAGAGCCCGCCGATCGCGACGAGCCACAGCGGCCCCCAGACGGGCAGTGGCGAGCGGAGGCCGACGAGGATCGCGAGCACGAGCAGGAGCGTGGCCCCGACGAGGAAGTGGACGATTGCAGGTGCCATAGGGAGGGATGCCGCGGTGCTGGCTGCCATCACCCGGCGGCGAGTTAGGGCTCTGAACGTACTGGAGGGACGAACAGCCCTGCTTGCAGTCGCCGCGGCCGGCGGCAATCGACTGGCCGGGGTGGCGTCTGCGTCGCGCGTGGCCGCGGACTGCTACCGCCCCGCTGGGGCGGAGGTGGTCGCATCCCTGTACCCGGCAGCCGCCACACGGCGCGCCGCCGGTATCGCCGGGCGACAGGCGCGCCATGTGCTCGCGATCGCCGTGGGCACCGGCCCCCACTCTGTGGTAGTGTCCCACCGCAGGGCCCGTGTCGGGGACTCCCCCTGTCGAGAGTCGCTGCGAGTTGCCTGTTGCTGGTGGCCGGCCTGGTTTTGGGCGGTGCCCGGGAGCCCGCAGTCACGTCCGTCTGTGCGTGATATCCCCCGAGTACGTAGTCAGACCGCTGGATGGGAGCGCGGAGCGCGCTCGCAGGTCATAGGCACCTGCCGGCACGCGGCCTCCCCCATCGGTGCCGGCTGTCCTGTGACGGTGAGCCCGTTCGTCTGCGCTCGTCCGCCCACTTGCCTCTGTGGCGTATGGCCGCCCGTGTACTCCCGGTTGTCTACCTGCTCGCCGCCAGCTGGCCGACTGGCCGCCGATTGCGACGAAGATCAGGCCGCGGCCACTGGCCGCGACCGGGAGCCGACCAGAGGCGTGGCTCGGACCACGGAGCCAGGGATCACTACGCGATCGGCCACAGAAAGCGGAAGGGGTGGGATTCGAACGCCACGAGGCACAAGTGCCGCCGCAGTTCCCGATGGGACCACGGTGCTCTGCCGCTGAGCGACCCTTCCGTACGCAGATCATCGCCGCGATCCCGGGTAGTAATCCGCTGCCTAAACCGCTCGCAAGCGGTCCGTTCTCCGCACGTCGGTCGTGATCGGTGAGGTGCCGGGCGTACCCATACCCTCGGTCGGCGTCCCGAAACCGGGGTCGGTCTCGCGGGCGTGGTGGTGCTCGTACTCGCGGTCGGAGTGTGAGCTACCGCGCCTGCGACCGCCGCCCACGGCGTGGGCAGCCACCCCTGCGCGACACGTTGCGGGCCTGAACCTAGTAGTCTAGCACCTCTCACCATCGCTTCCACACGGACACACGACCTGCTCGCGAAGCCCCGCCCGTGGCGGCTGGCGCCGAGCGAACACATCCTGGCTCGCTGCGGTCGCCCGGCCGTCCGGGCCAACAAGCGCGCACCTAGAGCGGGATGGTCGCGATCTCGCTCGAGCCACACGTCGGGCAGGCAGAGCGGTCGTGCGAGAGCGTGGTGCCACAGCGGCGACACTCGTGGTGGACCGACGACCGGCGGGCCGTCGGTGATCGCCCGATGAAAGTCAGCAGAGCGTCAAATACTGGCATACGTTACTATCAGGATGTGCTGATCATCCACCCGGCAAATGCTTTGTGAACGTCCTCGTTTGTGATCTAGAACTAGACAATTGTTTGCTTCTCACGCCAGTCGCCGATCCCTTCTGGGAAGCGACAGTAACAACTGAACCGATTTACACACCGATCGCACAGCCCTCGTGCGATCGGGTGTGCAGTGATTTTCAATGGCTACTATAGGTCCCAGCCCGCCCGACGCGGGAGTGACGGGCACGCCTCAGTCGCGCTCAGCGCGGTGGCCCGACGAATCCTCGAGGAGCCCCGTCGCCGGAGGCGCGGCGGCATCGCCGGCCCCTTCGCTGGCGGGGACCGCCGGCGGCCGGCCGGCCGCATCGGTCTCGAACGTGTCGAGAGCTGCGGCGAGGTGCGACGCCTGGTCGGCCAGCCCCGTGATAGCGCCCGAGACCTCCGAGAGCGCGCTCGTCTGCGCTTCGGCCGCGGCGGCGACGGTTTCGGCTTCCGCGACGGTCTCCTCCGAGATGGCAGTCGCCTCGTCGACCATGGCGACGACCTGCTGGGTCGCGGCGGCTTGATGTTCGGTCGTGGTCGAGATTTCCTGAACGCCGTCGTTCGTCTCCTGGGCATAGGTGGCGATTTCCTCGAGTGCGGCCGCAGCGGTCTCGACCCCCTCACGGTGGCTGCCGACCTCTGCGCTGGTCGCCCGGACCGTCTCGACCGTCCGGTCGGTCTGAGATTTGATCGCCGCGATGAGGTCATCGATGTCAGCAGCGGCAGCTTTGGTCTCTGCAGCGAGGTCCTTGACCTCGTCGGCGACCGTACTGAAGCCCCCGCCGCCGGCGTCGGCCGACCGGGACGCTTCGATACTGGCGTTGAGCGCGAGCATGTTCGTCTGATCGGCGACCCGCGAGATGGACTCGACCAGCTCGTCGATCCGGTCGATCTCGGCCTGGAGGGCCTCGATTTCCGCAACGGCCCGGTCGGACTCGGCGTCGATGTCGTCCAATCCGTCGAGCGCGGTCTGGGCGGCGTCACGCCCCCTCGTACTCGTTTTAGCAGTGCGCGCGGCGATGTCCGCCACCTGGGTCGACGCGGAGGCGATCTCTTCGATCGTGCTCGAGAGCCCGCTCATCTCGGCGTCGACCGACTCGAGGTGCGCGTGCTGGCGTTCTGCGCCGTCGGAGATGTCCTGAATCGACGTCGTCACCTGCGCGGAGGCCGTCCGAACCTCGTCGGCGCTCGCCGTGACGTCCCCGGAGGCGGTCGCGACGTCCGTCGCGAACTGCGTGAGGTACGCGGTGGTCGACTCGAGGTCGGCGATCATCTCGTTGAACGCGAGCGCGATCGCCTCCATCGCGTCGATCGCGTTCTCAGGATCCATCCGTTGGGTCAGATCACCGGCGGCACACGCCCGCATCACGGCCGCGTACTCGTCGGCCGTCTGCACCAGCTGTCGGTTGGTTTCGTCGGCCGCCTCGCGGAGTCGAACGGCCTCGCGCCGCGCCTCCTCTGCTTCCTCCATTTTCGTCTGCAGCGATGCCCGCTTGGTCTGCAGCTCGTCGATCGTCCGGAGTCCGGTGTTGACCACCAGTACGACGAACACCGCCCCGAAGAGGAAGACGAACCCCGTGAGAAGCCGGAATATCGCCGTATACCCGTTCACCGTCACCCAGAAGGCAGCGACGTAACCCACGAAAAACAGCGCCATCAGGCCGAAGAGGCCCTGCCACCGGCGCCGATAGGCGGTCTCCTCGAGGCGCCCCAACAGGGTCCGCGTGTAGAGGAGCGACCCGCCCATGACGACTGCCCCGGCGACGATCAGCGCCGGGACGATCATCGCGGGCCCTCGCGCATCTCGGTCGGGCCATACGCGGGCGACGGGGAGCCGCGCGGTCGAGCCGGCGACAGCGAGAGTCTGATCGGACGCAGGTGACGCATAGTACAGCCGAACGGCGGGATCGGGAGGAGAGGGGACTCCGCTCTCATATCTGTCTTGGTGACCGTCCGTCTTCTATTAATACATTAGGTTCTCTTCAGTCCCTCATGCGGTCGCACCGCTCACCCGGCCGGTTTCGCCTCGATGGCATCGGCGACCCGGCTGCGCTCGCGCACAGGCGGCCGTGGGCGAGCCTGGGGCTATAACGCGTGCACAGTGGACGACACACGTAGCAAAAGCCCTCGCGCCAACGCACGATGGTCCGCGGCCAGGATACCCTTCGCGAAGGTGACAGCGCCACCGCCCGAGCAAGTGACGGCAATCGCAGCCAAACTCGTGCGACACGTGGCGGGGGGCGTGGGACACGGCCGGCGGCGGACACCCGCCGGTGCCGACTACCCCCACGGGGCGCAATGACCGTCACCGGGCGCCGAGACGGACTTCAGTCGGTGTCACGAGGACGTCGAAGCCTTCGTACACGAAGCGGACCATGATATCTTCCCCGCGCTCGATGAGAGCATCGAGCGCGTCGGCCTCGATCGTCTCATAGAGCGGTGGGAGGTCCTCGAGAGGCGTATCCTCGGCCGCCGCGACGGCTCGCGCCACTTCGACCGTGGCGGAGTCGCCGTCTCGGAGTTCGTGGATTACTTCCTCCTTCATGAGGTAGGTACGCCCCAGTCGCTCTTAGCTACGAGTTCGATTCCCGAACAGTGAGAGCCATTCGCACGGTTATGAGATGTGGGACATCAAATCGGCCCTCGAGGAGGATGGTCCGACTGGCGTGTGGCCGGGAAGACCGTCGGGCGACTGGAGGGAGCGACACCTGAGAACCCCCGCCCAGCCGAAAGCTGTGGGCACACTGTCACCGATAACCAGTCGATATATTCTGCACAAATTATAAAATTTGATTGGACTGTTCAAAGAGGAATCTTTTTCTTGGCTGCACACGAACGGGGGTCATATGGCGGACGAGCGAGCCGACCCGGAGGTGTCGCCGACCGAAGCGACCCAGGCAGAGGTCGACGACGCGATCGACGCCGTCGAGCGGGACGCCGACGAGGGCGACGATATACTCATCGCAGAGTCCTGATCGGCGACCGTACTCGCCCGCGCGTAGATCGCCACGCGTCGGCCACGAGCGGGGGTAGGTCTGTGCGCGTAGCGTGGCCGGCCGACCGGTGGATGGCCTGTCGGTGGTCACCGACCGAACGGGTCCGTCTACATGCTCGACTAGGCGAAGCAGCGATCGACGACGCGGTCACCACGACGTTCGCGGGGGCAGCGACCGTCCTCACCGAGGTCGCCGCCGATCACGTCTTCACTTTCTGAAGCCGTTCTGCTCCCCAGCGGGTGACGCGGGGTTAGCTGAATCGAGGTGCTAAGCCCCCTTCCTCAGCGAGCGAAGCAAGCAGGGAGGGGATACAGCGCCGCTCGTTTTCATACACTCTACTACGGCAGGCCCACGTTCTGCAGGACTTATGCGCACCCATGCGCATAATGCGTATGTCGTGAGACGGAAGAATATCACCATTCGAGAGGACCAAGCCGAGTGGGTTGAGGAGAACCACCTGAACCTCTCGTCGTTCGTCCGTGGTCAACTCGACGAACTCATTGAGGAACGCGAGAGCTGATGTACTACGCCTACAAGTATCGTCTCGAGCCGTCCAACGCCCACCGCGAGGAGTTGGACCGACATCGGGATATCTGTAGGCAACTGTACAACCATACCCGCTACCGCCTCAACGAGTACCGAGAGAACCACGGCGAACTGCCGTCCATGACCACACTTCGATCGGAGCTACCCGACCTCAAGACGTGGTGGGACGGACTCTCGGACGTGTACTCGAAAGTTCTCCAAACCGTCGTCGAACGGTTGTTTAACAATCTCAGTAGCCTTTCTGCGCTCAGGCAGAACGGCTACGGCGTCGGGATGCTCAAGTGGAAGCCACCGCGCGAGTTCCGCAGTTTCACGTACAATCAGTCTGGCTTCAAGCTCGACAAGAAGGGCGGTCAGACTGTACTGTCACTCTCGAAACTCGCGGACATACCGATCCGGCTCCATCGAGAACTCCCCGACAACGCCGCACTCAAGCAGGTCACGCTCAAGAAGGAACCGACGGGCGAGTGGTTCGCTACGTTCGGTGTCGAAGTTGACCGAGAGCCACCGGAGAAGCCCGACCGTCCGAAGACCGTCGTCGGGATCGACGTGGGTATTCTGAAGTACGCCCACGACACCGACGGCCACGCGATCGAATCGGCCGACCTCTCGGACGAACGCGACCGACTCGAGCGAGAGCAACGGAAGCTTTCACGCAAAGAGCATGGGTCGAGCAACTACGAGAAACAACGCCGTCGCGTGGCCGAATGCCACGCCGATCTGAAGAACAAGCGCCGCGATTTCCTTCACAAACTCTCGGCGTACTACGCTCGAGAGTATGACCTCGTGGCGGTCGAAGATCTCAATGCGAAGGGATTGGTCGAACTTGACGGCAACTCTCGGAACCGTGCCGGAGCGGCGTGGGGAACGTTCCTCCGAATGCTCGAGTACAAGTGCGAACGCGAAGGCACGCATTTTGCCGCGGTCGATCCAGCCGGAACGACCAAAGAGTGTGCGGCGTGCGGTGTCTCAACCGACAAGCCATTGTGGGTCCGCGAACACTCGTGTCCGTCGTGCGGTTTCACGGCGGACAGGGACTGGAACGCAGCGTGGAACATTCTTTCTCGCGGTATCAAGCAGTTAGGAGCGGGACGCTCCGAATCACCGCTTGTGGAGACTGCGCTCCCTATGGGAACCACTTCGGTTCCTGCAAAGCGCGTCATCGAAGCAGGAAGCCCCACCCTCACGGAGCGAGCGCAAGCGAGCGAGTAGGGTAGGGTAGTTCACGTGTGCTCGTAGAGCGGGATTTCGGCCTCGACGACCTCACCGAGCAACTTGAGTTCGCGGCCGAGCAAGACGACGAAGTCGTCGAAGGTGACGATCCCGGCGAGATCGCCGTCCGCGTCGGTCGCCGGAATCCGGCGGACGTTCGCCTCGGTCATCGCGCGGAGCACCTCGAAGATCCCGCTGTCGGCGTCGACCGTCACGATATCGTCGCTCATGACGTCCGCCGCGGTCGCCGACTCGGGGTCGGTTCCGTGTGCGGCCGTCGCGAGCGCGATATCGCGGTCCGTGACGATCCCCTGCGGGCGCTCGCCGTCGACGATCACGACGCTGCCGACGGTTTCGTCGGCCATCAGCTGTGCGATGTCGGCCAGGGAGGTACTCGGCGCGGCGCTCACGACCGCGTCTCGGACGATCGATTTCACTTGGGGGCATTGGCTGATCACTGGTCCATCGCGGCGGTTGACGACCGCCGGCGATAGGCTCCTCGTCGCCCGCTGACGAGATAACGCCCGACCGCCACCTGGAGCCCGACTGCCCTCGGAGTTTCGCGTCGGGCCGTCAGGCCGTGGAATCGGGCCGGTTCGGACGGGACACGCCCGCTCGCCCCACAGAGAGCCGCCCCACGGCCGGGCCGCCGTCATCGTTCCATCGATCGTGAGAAAATGTTTATGTTGTGTGGTACCGTACCACATACTGTGGCGCGGCCACGAGGATACATCGGACGACCGTCGTCGGTCCGTTCAATTGAACGGCCTGATAGCGGCTCGGGACACAATCAAAGGTCCTGTAAGAGGGACGCGAGATGAACGCCCCGAAGGAGGACCGCAGCGGTCCGAAACGTCGCTGCCATGGCAGCGGCGTGTGAAGGCCAAGTACCGGATCGCGGGTGACCGCGATTCGCGAACCCGGGTCACGCCGGCACGGCCGTAGGGACCGTGGAAAACATCTCCCGTCCGGGTCCAAGTCGTGGCCAGCGCCGACACAGTTACTCGTTCTTTTGGGCAGCCGATCAGCGCGACGGCGGTAGCCCCGGGTCCGACGGCCGACCGATCAATCCGAAACGGCAGCGAGTACACTCACCGCGTCAACGACCCGCAACGAGGGCCGATCTAGCACAGCGAGTCGTACTCCGGGTGGCGTCCCGGTTGGCGCTACAGCGCCCGCCGCTGGTGCCGGCTCGCGAGCGCATCCAGCGGAACTACGAGTGTGTGTCCCCCTACAGCGCGAACGCGAGGTCGCTACCTATCCGACGAAGTAACCGTACCGGCGGCCGGAACGTCGTGCTCGCCCGAATGATTAAGACGGACGGCTACGCTCGTCCGGACGATGCCTGCCCACCGCGATCAGTCCGCGACTCTGTTGGCTCGCCTCGAGGGGACGGCGTGCAGCTTCTGCGACGAAGGGCACCTCGTCAGCGAGCGAGACACAGGCACCGACGCGGTCGTCTGTGCCGCCTGCGGCACGCCGGGCGCGCGGAGCTGGACCGCCAAACCAGCGGCGGCCGACGCCGCGTCCGCCCTCGCGAAATCCAAAAGCGACTAACGCACCCCCACCCATGCGAGGTGCATGACCGTCTCCATCGTCGGCAGCGGCTACGTCGGCACCACGATCGCCGCCTGTCTCGCCGACCTCGGCCACACCGTCATCAACGTCGAAATCGATGAGGACATCGTCGACAGCATCAACGCCGGCGAGGCGCCGATCCACGAGTCGGGCCTCGAGGAACGCATCGCTGCCCACGCGGGCACCGCCCTCCGTGCGACGACGGACTACGACGAAATCCGCGACACCGACGTCACGTTTCTCTGTCTCCCCACGCCCCAGACCGAGGACGGCAGTCTCGACCTCGCGATCATGCGCGCCGGCGCGGAGTCACTCGGCCGCGCGCTCGCGGACAAAGCCGACGACCACCTCGTGGTCGTCAAGAGTACGGTCCTCCCCGGAACAACCGAAGACGTGGTCGCGCCGATCCTCGCGGCCGAATCGGGCACCCCGATCGGCGAGGGGATCGAGGTCGCGATGAACCCCGAGTTCCTCCGGATGGGGACCGCGGTACAGGACTTCCTCGAGCCGGACAAGGTCGTCCTCGGCACGGCGAGCGACGAGGCGGCCGCGACCCTGCGCGAACTGTACGCCCCCATCTTAGAACGAGACGAGACGGCTCTCGTCGAGACCGACATCCGCGAGGCCGAGCTCATCAAGTACGCGAACAATGCCTTCCTCGCGGCCAAGGTCTCGCTGGTCAACGAACTGGGTAACATCGCGACGGAGTACGACGCGGACGCCTACGAGGTCCTCGAGGCGGTCGGTCTCGACGACCGGATCTCCGACCGCTTCATGCGCTCGGGGCTGGGCTGGGGCGGCTCCTGTTTCCCGAAGGACGTCAACGCCCTGCGGGCCGGCGCGCGCGAGCAAGGATACGAGCCCGAGTTACTCGACGCGGTCGTCGACGTCAACGACGACCAGCCCCGGCGGCTGGTCGAGTTGCTCGCTGATCACGTCGCCCTCGAGGGGGCCCGTATCGCGGTCCTCGGGCTCTCGTTCAAGCCCGGCACCGACGACGTGCGCAAGTCGCGCGCGCTGGACGTGATCGACCACCTCCGCGCACGCGGCGCGACGGTCGTCGCCTACGATCCGGTCGCGGTCGAGAACGTCCGACCCGACTATCCGGAGATCGAGTACGCCGACTCGGCCGAGGACGCGCTCGCGGGTGCGGACGGGGCCGTCGTCGCGACCGACTGGCCCGAGTTCGGCGACCTCTCGTTTACCGGGATGGCCCGGCGAGTCGTCGTCGACGGGCGGCGGATCGACGTCGACGCGGACGCCCTCGAGGTCTACGAAGGGTTGACCTGGTGAATCGGTCGATCGAGAAAGGGGACGTTCGAGTGGCTCGTGGCGATCGATAGGACGCACGCGTACCGATTGTCGATCAAGGCCGGTTCTCGATGCGCGTCTCGAACTCCCTGTGGAACTCCTCGCGGTACTCGTCAACGGCCTCCTGCAGGCCCGAGTCGGCCCACGAACCGAAATCGTCCATCGTGTCCCTCGTACGTATAGGGGATACGTATGTCTGACGGCGATCGTATCGATCACGGAGAATTGTAATCTCTCCATTCCGAGAGTGCCGATCAGTAGCCTTTTGCGGGTCGGCGGGGGAGTACGTCCCGATGGAAGACGATGCGGTTCGTGCGGACTCGAGCGTCCTCTCGGACGGCGGCGAGACGGTCGCCGTCAGCGAGGAGAGCGACGAGATCACGCCGGACGAGGTCTGCGTGCTCATCCCGACGCTCGACGAGGCGGCCACGATCGGCGACGTGATCGAGGGCTTCTACGACGAGGGGTACACGAACGTCGTCGTCGTCGACGGCGACTCGACGGACGACACCCGCGAGATCGCTCGCGAGCACGGCGCGGAGGTGTTCGTCCAGTCGGGCGAGGGCAAGGGCCAGGCCGTCCGCGAGGCCCTCGAGTACGTGACGGTGCCGTACGTCCTGATGCTCGACGGCGACGGCACCTACGACCCGGCCGACGCGGACAAGATGATCGAGCCACTCGAGCGGGGCTACGAGCACGTGATCGGCAACCGCTTCGCGGACATGGACGACGACGCGATGCGCGCGCTGAACGGCTTCGGCAACCGGATGATCAACCGCGCGTTCGGCTTCGTCCACGGGGCCAACTACGAGGACATCCTCTCGGGCTACCGGGCGTTTACCGTCGACTCGTTCGAGCGGCTCTCGCTCGACTCCGACGGCTTCACGATCGAGACCGAGCTGGCCGTCGAGTGCGTCAAACACGGGGTCGAGACGACGGTCGTCCCGATCAGCTACCGCGCGCGCCCCGACGAGTCCGAGACCAACCTCCACCCGATCAAAGACGGCGGGACGATCCTGCTGGCGCTGTACTCGCTGGCCAAGACCAACAACCCCCTCTTTTACTTCGGCAGCCTCGGCGTCGCCGGAATTATCTCGGGCACCCTCATCGCGATCTACGTCCTCTGGGAGTGGGTCCAGTACACGCAGAGCCACGAGGTGATGGCGGTTGCCTCGGCCGCTGCCATCCTACTGGGTGTCCAGTTGCTCATGTTCGGCGTCCTCTCGGATATGCTCGTTACCCTCCACCGCGAGCAGCGACAGCGGCTCGAGCGGATCGCGCGTGAGGCGCGCGACAAGTAGCGCGGTCGAGCCTCGCGATTCGGGTGCCCTCGGCTGACGCGAGTCGATACGCTGTTGGATACGGTCGTGCTAACAGAACGACGGCCGAGCGGCAGCGAACGCGGAATCGAGAGCAGGTCAGAACGGCAGTAGCGAGCGGACTTGCGCGACGACGCCGCTCGAGCGGTTCCGTCGGTACTCCTCGAACGGCTGGTGGAGCTGGTTCAGTAGTTCCTGCCGGGAGTCGAACCGGGCCGTCGGGACGCGGTCGAGCATCTCGCCCAACGCGACGGTGTTGCCGTGAACGTCGTAGGGGATGCGCTCGTGGCCGAGTTCTCCCTTCACCTCGTCTTTCGTGGCCGGAAAGGAGAGGTCGGATTTTCTGAGCTGGGCGTCGACGGCGGCGATGCCGAACTCGATACTGTCGGGTTCCTCGTCGTCTCCGCTCGATGGTGGCCGGACTCCCATGCCTGTGCCCTTCGGTACGCAGTCAAATATAAAAACGCCTGCGGAGACGAACGACGAGGGGACGGGTATCGCCAACGGATATAGGGGTGAACGGCGGACGACGACCCCGGATGACCGCCGTCCGTCGACACGCCTTTGGGGGCCGCGACGGAGTATGGCGTATGACCGAATACACCACGGTGTCGATCCCGAAAGATCTCGCCGACCGCGTCGAGGAGACGATCGAGGGGACGAGCTTCCAGAGCACCAGCGATCTCGTCCGGTTCCTCCTGCGCAGTATCGTCATCCAGCACCAGAAGGAGGGTGAGCTCACCGAAGCGGAGTTCGAGGAGATCACCGAACAGCTCCGAGGGCTGGGCTACCTCGAGTGACACAGCACCGGCTTCACGTACCGACAGCGTCGATCGATGGGTCGCTTGCCCGGCTGGATCGTCGAGAAACGTGAGGCCAGCGCTTTTGAGTCTCGAGCCAGTTAGCTCCATGTGGAGGGTCGACACACGTGCCTCACATTCCGAATTTCCCGTCCAACGACCGCAACGACGACGGGCGTGATCGGAGCCCGGGAGGCATCATCGACCGAATTATCGGCGACGACGAGTTCCCGGTGTCCTCCGGGGGCTGACGCCCGACTCGAGGTTTTTTCGGCCGAGCCAGACGCGACACGACGATGGCAAGCGTCGGCTGTACCTTGAGCGCGAGCCGACGTGCTCAGTCCGTCAACGACTGCCCCGGCGGTGTGGCGTCGACGATCTCGAGGGGCTGGCGCTCGCCGCTGCGGTCGAAGGCGGCGAACGACCGCTCGTCGTCCTCCCACGGTGGGACGGCGACGAAGATGATCTGGGCCAGATCGTCCCGTCGCGTCACCTCGAGTTCGCCGACCGGATGGGAGACGAACCGGCCCTGGGCCTGGCGGGCGGGCGTCGAGAGGTCGACGCCGAAGACGGCGTTGACCGGGTTGTCGGAATTCGGCAGGAAAAAGTCGGTAAAGACCGGGGTCTCGGGCGGCAGTTCGCTCGCGTCCTCGAGTTCGCTCGCGGCGGTGACGGAAACGCCGGTCGTCAGGGGCGACGGATCGGCGTCGCTGGCCAGATCCAGCAGGACGTCGACGAGCCCGCGGGTTACGTAGACCACACGACTGCTTCGGGCGCACGGTAGTTCAATCTATGCCACGTGCGCGGGATGCCACCGCGTCGGTTCCGGGGCAGTGCCCCCGTTAGATCGGGAGCATGTCGAGCGCGGTCGACGCGTAGAGTCTGGGTGCGCCCCGCCGGGAGCGCGCGAGTGCGTCCTCGAGGGTGCGCGCGGCGTCGTCCATCACGCCGGCACCGTGGCCGACGAGGACGCGTTCGGGGGCGACCTCGCGCAGCGCCGTCTGTGGCGGCGTCAGTCGCAGCGCCGGATGGACGCCGAGGACCTCGTCGCCGGCCAGGAAGTAGTCGACGGTCCCGACCGCCTCGGGGACCATGAGGGTGCCGTCGGCGGGATTGTAGAGGGCGACCTCCTGCCAGAAGCGGTTGTCGACCACTTTCAGGGACCGAATCCCGGTGTCCGAGAGTTCGTCGTCGAACCGGGCGACCGCGGCGTCGATCTCTTCAGTGACGCCCTCGAAGAATTCGGGGAGGTAGACGGGGACGTCGTGGCGGTCGGCGATTGCCGCGGCGTCGCGCTTGTGCCGGTCGAGCGTGACGACGACGCCGGCCACGTCGCCGAACTCGGCGAACAGGTCGTCGAGCCCGTCGGCGTCGACGGGGTCGATCACCCAGACCTCGCCGTCGACCGCGAGGGCGTGGCTGGCGCGTTGCATCCGTTCGTCGGGATGGGCGATCCAGCCGACGCCGCCGTCGAACCGGTCGATCTCCCGGAAGTCGGTCGCTCGCTCGTCGGCGCGGAAGCTCATATCGATGTGCTATGGCTTCTCAGGGCATAAACGTAGGTAAACCCCGCCTCACCGAACGGCCGTTGTGTCGGAGTACGGATCCGGAACTCCGTCGGTTTGCTGCAGGGGTGTCGCCCCTGTGACGACCGACGGCGACGCTTCTTTGCCCCTACCCGACGTAGGGCCGCGTATGTTGGCAGGGCTTTCCTGGCTGGCACTCGAGGCCAAGTACCTCGAGCCGGCGGCGGAATTTTACGAAGAGCGGCTGGGACTGACCGTCCGCGAGCGCGGGGACGACGAACTCGTCTTCGCGGCGGGCGACACCGATCTGGTCCTCCGCCGCCCCGTCGGCTTTCCCCGCGGGGGGCTCCACACGCACTACGCGTTCTCGATCCCCGAGGCCGAGTACGACGACTGGTGGGCTCGACTCGCCGAGGATTACGACCTCGAGGAGGCGCAGTTCGGCCCCGCGCGGTCGCTGTACCTCTACGACCCCGACGGCAACTGCGTCGAACTCGGTCAGCAGAACGTAGCCGGGCCGGGGATCGACGGAATCTTCGAGGTGGTGCTCGAGGTCGAGGACCTCGATCGCGCGCAGTCTTTCTACGAGGATCTGGGCTTCGAGACCGTCGACGAGGGCGACGACCGCAAGCGGGTGCGACTCCACGGGCCAATGGCCCTCGAGCTCTGGGAGCCCCATCTCGGCATCGCCGACGCCCGCGGCGGCGTCCACGTCGACCTCGGCTTCGAGACCGACGCGCCGGCGGCCGCGCTCGAGGCGGTAGCCGATCGCGTGCGAGCCGTCGACCGGGAGACGGACGACGAGGTCGTCGTTCGCGACCCGGACGGCCACTTCCTGACGTTTACGTCGCCGTAGACGCGGCCGATCGGCGGCGAATCGCGAAGCCCCGTTTCCGTCTCGAGTCCCGCCGGACGGCAGCCGTCGGCTCCGACCGACGGGACGACGAGACAGTATTCGTGGAGAGAGGGTACCCTGAAACCCTATTATCGTCCGAGTGGAGAGACGGCAACTGCGAGATGGCACGTGTGATACCCGGGTCGAGAGCAGTGCGGATAACGCGACGGCGAGTGCGTATCTTGTTTCTGACTATACTCGTCGTGAGCGGTGCGGGGATCGTCTACAGCGCGGTTGCCGACTCCGCGGCCGAGAACACGGGCACCGTCCGCACCGTCCCGCCGGCCGAGAACCACACGGTCGTCACGCAGTCGGGGCGAATCGGGAATATCGTCGCGTACGCGCCGAACGGGAGCCGCATCTATTCCAACGACACCCACACGAAGTACTACGACGTCGATCCCGTGGCGAACGCGTCGATGACCGTCGAGTACGCCGCGACGGACACGCTGTACGCGAAGAGTCCCCGGTGTCAGGATCCGCCCTGTGCACGGAACGTTATCGAGCGGGCGAACCTCTCGACGGGCGAGGTGACGCAGGTCTATAGCCAGTACGTCTACCGGGAAACCGCCGGGGAGTGGCACGACGCCGATCGGATCGACGACCGTCACTTCGTCGTCGCCGACATCGCCGCCGATCAGGTGTTCGTGGTCGACACGGAAACCGAGATGATCGAGTGGACCTGGGACGCCCAGAGCGAGTTCCCCGTCTCCGGCGGCGGCTCCTACCCCGGCAACTGGGTCCATCTCAACGACGTGGAGTACATCGAGACGGGGCGAATGGAGGGTCGGGTCATGGTAAGTCTCCGGAATCAGGATCAGGTCGTCTTCATCGACCCCGAAACCGGTATGCTCGGCAACCGGACGCTCGGCGCGGAGGACGACTACTCGATCCTGAACGAGCAGCACAACCCGGACTATATTTCTGGAACGCGTGGCGGGCCCGCCGTCGTCGTCGCAGACTCGGAAAACGGACGCGTCCAGGAGTTCCAGCGCGAAAACGGCGCGTGGAACCGGACCTGGACCTGGTCCGACGCGCGGCTGCAGTGGCCCCGCGACGCCGACCGACTGCCCGGCGGCAACACGCTCGTCACCGACACCGGCGGCGAGCGCGTGCTCGAGGTGAACGACTCCGGCGCGATCGTCTGGCAGGCCCGATTCAAACATCCCTACGACGCCGAACGGCTCGAGACCGGCGACGAGAGCGCCGGCGGGCGAAGCGCGGCCGCGCTCGGCCTCGAGTCACGGACGAGCAGCGCGGACGATCCGGGTGGCCGAGACATCGACCTCGGCCTCTTCGAGCCGCTCGTCGACGGCGTCCGGGATCTCGTCCCGTCCCGCATCGTCAACGCGCTGATTCACGCCAGCCCGACGTGGCTGGGGCCGTCCGACATCGGGCCGGTGATCGTCGCGCTCTGTACGGGTCTACTCTGGGGAGCGATCGAACTGGGGTGGTTCCTCCGGGCTCGCGGCGTCGGCCTCCGCTCGCCGGTCTATCGGAGGGAACGATGAGCATCCCCTCGCGGTCACCCGTCGGCCTACAGCCGTTCGGTGCTCACGTCGACGCCCGGCGGCGTCACGAGCAGGAAGCCTCGGAAGTGGACGAGGTTGCCGCCCGACTCTTTGATATCGCGCGCGAAGCCCGAGGCCAGTTCGTTGACGTCGCCGTCGACGTTCAGGACGAGCACGTTCCCCTTCGAGATCGCCTCGAGCCACTCTTCGGCCGGCGTCTCCCCGTCGAGAACGCCGAGGACGATGCTGCCCTCGAGCTCGAGTTCGTCGTCGATGTGTTCCTCGACGGCCCGAAGGTCGAGGTCGAAATCGCTCATACGGGGTGGCTCGAACCGGGATTAGAAAAACGTTCGCCATCGACCTTTTACGCTGCGTTCACTCCCGCCGGTCGTTCGCTCGGTAAGAGGTCGATCAAAAGCACTCCTCCCTCCGTTTCGGCTCGCTACGCGTCGTTCGGCTCACGGCTTCGCCGTTCACCTATCCGCGGCGCTACGCGCCGCGCTCTTCACATCGGTCGTCGGCCCGCTCGCTCACTGCGTTCGCTCGCGGAGACTGAACGTGCGTTTCGTGAGCACTGCCGACACGGGGCGATCAGTCCATCGGGAACTCCTTCTTGAAGCCCCGGAACTCCGTGCGGTGGGCCTCCTCGTCTGCGAGGATCGTCACTGCAACGTCCTCCGTGACGGGATCGTTCGCCTCGGTCGCGGCCTCGATCAGCGACCGGTAGGTATCGATGGCGTCCTCCTCGGCCTCGAGGACGCCCTCGATGACCGACTGAACGTCGGTGGTGTCCTCGGGCGGCTGGAGGCTGTGCTGGTTGGCCTCGAACGACTCCGATCCCGGCGGCGATTCGTCGAGTTGCTTCAGCCGCTCACCGAGTATCCGCGCGTGATCGAGCTCCTCCTGGATGTCCTCCTCGAGGCTCTCTTTGACCTCCTCGGCGTGGATCCCGTCCAGTACGATTGCGTTCGTCTGGTAGTTCATCACGGTCTCGAATTCGTCGATGTACGCTCCGGTCAGCAGCTCTGTGATCTCATCGGTCGTCATGCGCGCCGTCCTATCACGACCTGGCATAAAATCCTGACACGTGCGAATGCGTCGAGACCCGCCCCGCGTTTCGTGCATCTCGAGTCGATTCCGCACACAGCCGTCGCGGTTGCGACCCTCGAGATCGGGGCGCGATAAGCGACCATCCGACTCGTTTTTCGAATTCGAGTGGACGGATTGGAGGTTAAGTCGCGTTTGAAACGCCGATACCGACCGAACGACCACCGCGGAGCGCGCGCCAGCGCTCGAGCGACCGAACGAGGGCCAAACTGGGGGCAATAGCGCTATCGCTGCCGGGAGACTACCGTAGACGGGGTCGTTGATCAATACTGTATTAGGACGTATACCTGACTAATAGGGCGCTTCCCTCATGCGGTTTTCCGACACCCACGAACGATCGTGATAGTCTCGTAATCCGGTCTGCGGTGAAGACAGCGTTAGCTTTATATATCTCGTCGCACCTCGGATTCAGATACAATGTCTTCACAAGACAGCCCATCCTCTGACAACAGTCAGGGGGGTCGAGTTCTTCCAGGGCACGTTAGATTCCACTGACGAAATAGAGTCAGCACGTGTCTTCGATACGACCCTCCGGGACGGCGAGCAGTCGCCCGGCACTTCGTTCTCCTACGACGATAAACGCCAGATCGCGTCCGTTCTGGACGAGATGGGAACCCACGTCATCGAGGCCGGGTTCCCCGTTAACTCGGACGCCGAGTTCGAGGCCGTTCGTGATATCGCTTCGTCCACCAGTTCGACGACCGCCGGCCTAGCCCGCGTCGTCGATCAGGACATCGAAGCGGCGCTCGATTCCGGCGTCGAGATGGTGCACACGTTCGTGTCCACCAGCGACGTCCAGATCGAGGATTCGATGCACGCCACCCGGGAGGAGGTCGTCGAACGCGCAGTCGAGTCGGTCGAGCGCATCAAAGAGGCGGGCGTGACCTGCATGTTCTCGCCGATGGATGCGACCCGAACTGACGAGGAATACCTGATGGAGGTCATCGAGGCGGTCTCCGAGGCCGGTACCGACTGGATCAACATTCCGGACACCTGTGGCGTCGCCACGCCGACCCGGTTCAAGGCCATGATCGAGAAGGTCTGTGCCCGCACCGACGCGCGGATCGACGTCCACACCCACGACGACTTCGGGCTGGCCACCGCCAACGCGCTGGCCGGCATCGAAGCCGGCGCGTCCCAGGCCCAGGTGTCGGTCAACTCCATCGGGGAGCGGGCCGGCAACGCCGCCTACGAGGAGTACGTGATGGCCGTCGAGTCCCTCTACCAGACCGATACGGGGATCGACACGACGCGCATCACCGAACTGTCGGAGATCGTCGAAGAGAAGAGCGGGATGGCGACGCCGGGCAACAAGCCCATCGTCGGCGACAACGCCTTCTCCCACGAGAGCGGCATCCACGCCGCCGGCGTCATCGAGAACTCCGACACCTTCGAACCGGGCGTCATGACCCCGGAGATGGTCGGCGCCGAGCGCAAGCTCGTCATGGGCAAGCACACCGGTACCCACTCGGTCCGGGAGCGACTCGTCGAGCGCGGGTTCGAACCCACCGACGAGCAGGTCAAAGCGGTCACCCGCCGCGTCAAAGACTACGGGGCCGAGAAGCGCCGCGTGACGGTCGACGTCCTCGAGCGCTTCGCCGAAGAGGCTGGCGTCGAACGCCAGCAGGAGCACGAGGAGGTGCGCGCCTGAGGAATGTCCTCCCCGTTTGCCACCGGCCGCGAGCCCCTGCTGTCGCGCTCGAACGACTGGACTCGTAAGCATTATGACCCTCGGGGGAGCTACGTTATCAGTAATGACGGTCAGCGCTCCTCTGTCGGCTCGCGTTCGCACGGTCGGCAACGGCGCGCTCGCTCCGATTCGTATTGTAGGGGCGTTCTAGCCCCATCTTCAGTACCTCGTAGCTTCGGACCGGAATCCGTATCGTTCTCCGAGCGATCAGCAATCCAGCAGATGACACACCACCCTACACCACCCGATCGCCGCACACCGGCAGGAGGCAATCGATGAGCGAACGCGCAGCAAAGATTACACCGGACGACGAACAGGACGACGACCAGATCACGGATAGCGCCGCGCCCGACGCGGCCACCGAGACGGAATCGGCGGCCGAGACCGAGACGACGACCGAACCCGTCACGTCGGGTGCCGAGGCAGTCGTCCGTGCCCTCGAGAACGCGGGCGTCGAGTACGCCTTCGGCGTGCAGGGCGGGGCGATCATGCCCGTCTACGACGCGCTCTACGACTCGGACATCTACCACGTGACGATGGCCCACGAGCAGGGCGCGGCCCACGCGGCCGACGCCTACGGCATCGTCTCGGGCGAGCCGGGCGTCTGTCTGGCGACCTCGGGGCCCGGCGCGACCAACCTCGTCACCGGCATCGCGGACGCCGACATGGACTCGGACCCGATGGTCGCCCTGACCGGCCAGGTCCCGACGGAGTTCGTCGGCAACGACGCGTTCCAGGAGACCGACACCACCGGCGTCACGACGCCGATCACGAAGGACAACACCTTCTCGAGCGACCCGGACCGCGTCGGCAGCGACGTCAGCGAGGCGTTCGCGCTCGCCCGCGAGGGACGACCGGGGCCGACGCTGGTCGACCTCCCCAAGGACATCACCAAAGGCGAGACCGACCGCGAACCCGACGCGCCGGAAGTGCCCGATACCTACCACGTGCAGGAGCGGGCCGACCCCGAGATCGTCGACGCCGCGGCCGAGCGCATCGAGAACTCGAACAAGCCCGTCATGCTGCTGGGCGGCGGCGTCATCAAGGGCGAAGCAAGCGAAGCCTGCCGCGAGTTCGCCATCGAACACGAGATCCCGGTCATCACCACGATGCCCGGCCTCGGCGCCTTCCCCGAGGATCACGAACTCTCGCTCGAGATGGCCGGGATGCACGGCACCGGCTACGCCAACATGGCGATCACGCACTGTGACACGCTGATCGGGATCGGCACCCGGTTCGACGACCGCCTGACCGGCGGCATCGAGACCTTCGCGCCCGACGCGGAGCTCATCCACGTCGATATCGATCCCGCGGAGATCTCGAAGAACATCCACGCGGACTACCCGCTGGTCGGCGACGCGGAAACGGTCGTCGAACAGCTGGCCGACGCCGTCGACTCCTCGCCGGAAGCCAAGAAGTGGCGCGCCCAGTGCCAGCAGTGGAAGTCCGACTATTCGATGGCCTACGAGGCCCCCGAGGACGAGCCGGTCCAGCCGGAGTTCGTCGTCGAGGCGCTAGACGAGGCCACGAGCGACCGCGCGATCGTCACCACCGGCGTCGGCCAACACCAGATGTGGGCCTGCCAGTACTGGACCTACACCGAGCCCCGCACCTGGGTCTCGAGCCACGGCCTCGGCGCGATGGGGTACGGACTGCCGTCGGCGATCGGCGCCCGACTCGCGGCCGACGACGATCAGGAGGTCGTCTGCATCGACGGCGACGGCTCGTTCCTGATGACGCTGCAGGGCCTGTCGGTCGCCGTCCGGGAGAACCTGGACATCACGGTCGCCGTGCTCAACAACGAGTACATCGGCATGGTCCGACAGTGGCAGGACGCCTTCTTCGAGGGCCGTCACTCCGCCTCGGACTACCACTGGATGCCCGAGTTCGACAAGCTCGCCGAGGCCTTCGGCGCGAAGGGCTTCCGGATCGACGACTACGACGACGTCGCGGAGACGATCGAGGAAGCGGTCTCCTACGACGGCCCGTCGGTGATCGACGTCCACATCGATCCCGACGCCAACGTCTACCCGATGGTGCCAAGCGGCGGCGACAACGGCCAGTTCGCACTGACGGAGGATCAGCTATGAAACGCGGACTCGAGGGCCCGGCTCCGGAGGAGCGACCGACCCCGCGGGGTCGACGCAACAAACAGGGCATCCGCATCGACCCCGAGGTCGAAGCCACCCACGAACCCCGGCGCACCGTCATCTCGGCGCTGGTCGAACACGAGCCCGGCGTCCTCTCGGACGTCTCCGGGCTGTTCTCCCGGCGGCAGTTCAACATCGAGAGCCTGACCGTCGGCCCGACCGAGGACGAGGACCTCGCACGGATCACGATCGTCGTCGAGGAGCCCGATCCCGGTATCGACCAGGTCGAGAAACAGCTGCGCAAACTCGTGCCGGTCATCTCCGTGCGCGAACTCGAGCCCGACGCGATGCGTCGGGAACTCGCCTTGATCAAGGTCAACGCCGACCGGCCCGCCGAGGTCGCCGCCGTCGCGGACATGTACGACGGGGAGACCGTCGACTCGAGCCCGGAGACGGCGACGATCGAGGTGACGGGCGCGCGCCAGAAGATCGAGGCCGCGATCGACACCTTCAGTCAGTTCGGCATTCGAGAGATTTCACGGACCGGGACGACGGCGCTGGCCCGAGGGACCGACCAGACCGCAGCGCCCGAAGCCGCACAGCCCGCCGACGGGGCGAACCAGGAAACATACACAGAGACAGCTGACGATGACTGACGAATTCACCACCGACATCTACTACGACGACGACGCTGACGTATCGACGCTCGACGACGAGACCGTGGCCGTGCTCGGCTACGGGAGCCAGGGCCACGCCCACGCGCTGAACCTTTCGGAGAGCGGGGTCGACGTGATCGTCGGCCTGCGCGAGAGTTCGTCCTCGCGAGACGCCGCCGAGGCCGACGGGCTGACCGTCGAGACGCCCGCCGACGCGGTTGCACAGGCATCCTACGTCTCCGTACTCGTGCCCGACACCGTCCAGGCTGACGTCTACGAGAACGCCATCGAGCCCAACCTCGAGGCGGGCGACACGCTGCAGTTCGCCCACGGGCTGAACATCCACTACAACCAGATCGAGCCCCCGGAGGGCGTCGACGTGACGATGGTCGCGCCGAAGAGCCCGGGCCACCTCGTCCGCCGGAACTACGAGAACGACGAGGGGACCCCCGGACTGCTGGCGGTCTACCAGGACGCGACGGGTGACGCCGAGGAACGCGCCCTCGCGTACGCGAAGGGGATCGGCTGTACCCGCGCTGGCGTCATCGAGACGACGTTCCAGGAAGAGGTCGAGTCCGACCTCTTCGGCGAGCAAGCCGTCCTCTGTGGCGGCGTCACCTCGCTGGTCAAACACGGCTACGAGACGCTCGTCGACGCGGGCTACTCGCCGGAGATCGCCTACTTCGAGTGTCTCAACGAGCTCAAACTGATCGTCGACCTGATGTACGAGGGCGGCCACGCCGAGATGTGGGATTCCGTCTCCGACACGGCCGAGTACGGCGGCCTCTCGCGCGGCGACCGCATCGTCGACGAGACCGTCCGCGAGAACATGGAGGAGACGCTCGAGGAGATCCAGAACGGCGAGTTCACCCGCGAGTGGATCCTCGAGAACCAGGCCGGTCGCCCGAGTTACAACCAGCTTCGGGAGGCCGAGAAGAACCACGAGATCGAGCAGGTCGGCGCGCGACTGCGCGACCTGTTCGCGTGGGCGGAAGACGAGGAGAGCGAGAACGAAGACGAGTCCGTCCAGGTTCAGGCGGACGACTGAGACCGACAACGACAATGAGCGACAACGATACGACAGACACGATGGCCGACGTCAGCCACACCAATCCCCACACCGGGGAGACGGCTGGCCGACTGTTCGATCGCGGCCCGACCGTCGCAGCCGACGGGGGAACGGACCGTAGCGAACGGACCGCGACCGATTCGAACGGACGCACAGACGACGAACCGACCGACACGATGGCGGACGTCGATCACACGCCGCCGAACGAGGCCGACGACGCGAACCGCGTCTTCGAGCGCGGGACCGAACACGAGCGGCACGACAACACCGCCGTAGAGGACGAGGAATGAGCGAGGGCACGCTGTACGACAAGGTCTGGGATCGCCACAAGGTAACGACGCTGCCGACGGGACAGGATCAGCTGTTCGTCGGCCTCCACCTCATTCACGAGGTGACCAGCCCGCAGGCGTTCGGGATGCTCCGCGAGCGCGACCTCGAGGTCGCCTTCCCGGAACTGACCCACGCGACGGTCGACCACATCGTTCCGACGGCCGACCAGTCCCGGCCCTACGCCGAGGACACGGCCGAGGAGATGATGTCCGAACTCGAGGAGAACGTCCGCGAGGCCGGCATCGACTTTTCGGATCCGACGACGGGCGATCAGGGGATCGTCCACGTCATCGGCCCGGAGCAGGGGCTGACCCAGCCCGGCAAGACGATCGTCTGCGGCGACTCGCATACCTCGACCCACGGTGCCTTCGGCGCGCTCGCGTTCGGCATCGGGACCTCCCAGATCCGCGACGTGCTCGCGACGGGCACCGTCGCCATGGAGAAACAGAAGGTCCGCAAGATCCAGGTCGACGGCGAGCTCGGCGAGGGCGTCGAAGCGAAGGACATCATTCTCGAGATCATCCGCCGGCTCGGCACCGAGGGCGGCGTCGGCTACGTCTACGAGTACGCCGGCGAGGCCATCGAGAATCTGGGCATGGAGGGTCGGATGTCTATCTGTAACATGTCCATCGAGGGCGGCGCCCGCGCGGGCTACGTCAACCCCGACGAGACCACCTACGAGTGGCTCCAGGAAACGGACTACTTCCAGGACAACCCCTCCAAGTTCGACGAACTCAAGCCGTACTGGGAGTCCATTCGATCCGACGCGGACGCCGAGTACGACGACGTCGTCCACATCGACGCGAACGAACTCGAGCCGGTCGTCACGTGGGGCACCACGCCCGGTCAGGGCGTCGGCGTCACGGAGCCGATTCCAGCACCTGAGGATCTGCCGGCGGACAAACAGGACACGGCCCGGCGCGCGCAGGAACACATGCGCGTCGAGCCCGGCGACACGATGGAGGGCTACGACATCGACGTCGCCTTCCTCGGCTCCTGTACGAACGCCCGCTTGCCGGACCTGCGACGCGCCGCCCGGATCGTCGAGGGCCGGCAAGTCGACGACGACGTGCGCGCGATGGTCGTCCCCGGCAGCCAGCGCGTCCAGCGGGCCGCCGAGGAAGAAGGCCTGAAAGACATCTTCGAGGAAGCCGGTTTCGAGTGGCGCAACGCCGGCTGTTCGATGTGTCTCGGCATGAACGAAGACCAACTCGAGGGCGACGAGGCCTGCGCCTCCTCCTCGAACCGGAACTTCGTCGGCCGGCAGGGCTCGAAGGACGGCCGGACCGTCCTGATGAGTCCCCGAATGGTCGCTGCGGCGGCGATCACCGGCGAGGTCTCTGACGTGCGCGACCTGAAGGAGGTGAATCTGGCATGAGTGGCAGTGACGAGGTCGAAATCCCCGAAGTCGACTACGTCTCTGGCTCGGGCGTCCCGATCCGCGGCAACGACATCGACACGGACCAGATCATCCCCGCGCGATTCATGAAGGTCGTCACCTTCGACGGCCTCGGCGAGTTCGCGTTCTTCGACCTGCGGTTCGACGACGACGACAACCAGAAGGACCATCCGTTCAACGAGGAGCGGTTCCAGGACTCGTCGGTGATGGTCGTCAACTCGAACTTCGGCTGTGGCTCCTCGCGCGAACACGCGCCTCAGGCGCTGATGCGCTGGGGAATCGACGCGATCATCGGCGAGAGCTTCGCCGAAATCTTCGCGGGTAACTGCCTGGCGCTCGGCATTCCGACCGTGACCGCCGACAGCGAGACGATCCAGGATCTGCAGGACTGGGTCGACGCGAACCCCGACGGTGAGATCGAGATCGACGTCGAGGCAGAGGAAGTCACCTACGGCGATCGGACGATCGACGTCACCGTCGACGACGCCCAGCGAAAGGCCTTAGTCGAGGGCGTCTGGGACACGACGGCGCTGATGAAGTCCAACGCCGGCGCTGTTCGAGAAAAGGCGCGGGAACTGCCCTACGTCGACGCCGCGGCGATTCCCGACGCCGAATAACGGCGTCCCCAGTCGCTCGCGACTCGTTTTCCTGGCTATCGCACTCGTTCGTTCCGACACCGACTGCTCGAGCGAGGGAGCCGACTCGAGCCCCAACTCGCCCAGTGCTATCACACCGGAAGCGGCAGGCTCGAACCGGCATCGCGAGATACTTCCGAGATTGTCCCGAATGACGGATATGTCTCGTTCTCTTGACGTACCGCTTTTCCTGTTACTCGCCGTTCTCTGGGGCTTCTCGTTCCCCGCGATCTCGATCGGCCTCGAGTCGCTCCCGCCGTTGCTCTTTGCCGCCGCTCGCTACGACATCGCCGCGGTCCTGTTGCTGACCGCGGCCGTCGTCCGGGTCGAGCGGTGGCGACCGACGGCGCGGAACGATCTGGCGGCCGTCGCGGGTGGCGGCGTCTTTCTGATCGGCGGTAACGGCCTGCTCTTTCTCGGCCAGCAGACGGTGCCGAGCGGCGTCGCCGCGATCTTGCAGGGACTCGTCCCAATCATCACCGCGCTCTGGGCGATCCCGCTGCTGGGCGAGCGGCTTTCGGGGCTCGGTGCCGTCGGCGCCGCGGCCGGCTTCCTGGGCGTCGGCCTCATCGTCCAGCCCGATCCGGGGAACCTGTTGGCCGGCGACACCGCCGCGCGACTGCTCATCGTCGGGCAGGTCTGTAGCGTCTCGCTCGGCGGCGTCCTGATCCAGCGGGCCGGGCCGACCCTCGAGCAGCTGCCACTGGTCGGCTGGTCGATGCTCGTCGGCGGCCTCGTCTTGCACACCGTCAGCCTCGCTGCGGGCGAGTTTCCCAGCGCCGACGTCGTCGGCCCCGTCTCGCTGGCCGCCCTGCTCTATCTCGGCGTCTTCGCCACCGCGGTCGCGTTCACGATCTACTTCCGGGTCCTCGAGAAACACGGCGCGTTCGAGGCGGCGCTGATCGGGTATCTAGTGCCGATCGTGGCGACGGTCGCCAGCGTCGTCCTGCTCGACGAGTCGATCGGCGCGCTGACGGTCGGCGGGTTCGCGCTGGTCGCCGTCGGCTTCGTCCTGCTCAAGCGCCACGCGATCGCCGATGCGGTCGGGTTCTCGAGCGGCGTCGGCAGCCCCTGACAGCCTGTCCGCTCGCCGCTGACCCACCGCGACACTCACGCCACTCCTCGCCCGGTAGTTTCGCCGCAGATCCGGAGATTCTCGGCGACGCACTCCGAGAGGATGCGTCCCTCGTCGCCGAGCCGAAACCGAAGACGGACTCGCCGTCATCGTTTCTTCTCGTGGGACACTGTCCGATTGCGTGTAACGACGGAAAAGACGGCGGGGCCTCGAATCGGGGGTCGAGTATCCCGGTACTAGCCCTCGAACGCGAGGACGTCCGCGCGGAACCGACCGAAGCGACGACGAATCGCGTTCGCCAGACGCCGGTCTCGAGGACGCGCTTCGACGATGTCCTCGGCCGATCGCCGCTACCGGTATCGATACGCTCTTTTCGGCCCCCCGTCGATGTTCGGGCATGACTCACGAAATCGCCGTCATCCCGGGCGACGGGATCGGGCAGGAAGTGACGCCGGCCGCCATCGATGTCCTCGAGTCGCTGGACATCGACTTCGAGTTCGTCGAGGGCGAGGCAGGCGACGCGGTCGAAGCAGAGACGGGCGAGGCGCTCCCCCAGGAAACGTACGACCTCGCGGCGTCGGCCGACGCGACGCTGTTCGGCGCGGCCGGCGACTCGGCCGCGGACGTGATCCTGCCGCTCCGAGAGGCTGTCGACTCGTTCGTCAACGTCCGGCCGGCGAAGGCGTACCCGGGGATCGACGCCGTCCGCCCCGAGACGGACCTGGTTTTCCTCCGCGAGAACACCGAGGGCGTCTATGCGGGCCACGAGGATCGGCTGACCGAGGACGTCTCGACGCTGACGCGGGTCGTCACCGAATCAGCCTCCGAACGCCTCGCGGAGTTCGCCTGCGACTACGTCGCCGGGGACGAACACGACGGCTTCTCGATCGTCCACAAGGCAAACGTCATGCGCGAGACGGACGGCCTCTTCCGCGATACGGTCAAGCGCGTCGCCGACGACCACGGCGTCGAGACCGATCAGGTGCTGATGGACGCCTTCGCGACGCGAGTCTGTCTCGACCCCGAGCAGTTCGACGTGATCGTCTGTCCGAACCTCGCGGGCGACGTGCTCTCGGATCTGGCCGCCGGCCTCGTCGGCGGGCTCGGCCTGCTCCCCTCGGCCAACATCGGCCCCGACCGCGCGCTGTTCGAGCCCGTCCACGGCACCGCGCCCGACATCGCCGGCGAGGGCGTCGCGAACCCGGCCGCGACGATCATCTCGGCCGCCATGCTGCTCGAGTACCTCGGCTACGACGAGCAGGCCGACGACGTCAACGCGGCCGTCGAGGCGACGCTCGAAGACGGACCGCGCACGCCCGATCTGGGCGGTGACGCCTCGACCGAGGACATGACTGAAGCGGTCATCGACCGGCTGTAGCGACTCGCAGACCGCAATCGACGCATCAACCGTTTTCGAATGGACCGAAACGACAGGGCGATAACCGCGTTCGCCATGCTCGGCCACGCGACCTTTCACACCTACGAGCTGGTGATCCCGATCTTCGTCGTCGTCTGGCTCGAGGCGTTTTCGACGACGCCGGCGTTTCTCGGTGCGGTCGTCGGCGCGAGCTACGCGCTGGTGGGGATCGGCGCGCTGCCGAGCGGCCTGCTCGCCGATCGGGTGGGGTCGAAGCGACTCGTGGTAGCCTGCCTGCTCGGGATGGCCGGCTCGTTCGCGCTGATCAGTGTCGCGCCGACGCTCGCGGTGCTCGCGGTCGGGCTGTTGCTGTGGGGTGCAGCGGCGAGCCTCTACCACCCGGCCGGACTGGCCCTGCTCAGTCGCGGCGCGAAAGAGCGGGGGGCCGCCTTCGCGTACCACGGCGCGGCGGGCAACGTCGGCGTCGCGACCGGCCCGCTGCTCGCGGCGATCCTGCTCGCGTTCGTCGGCTGGCGGACCGTCGCCGCCCTGCTCCTCGTGCCGGTCCTCGCGGCGGCGGTCGTCGGCGCGCGCCTCGAGTTCGACGAAACCGCCGGCGCCGACGCTCGCGATGCGGGCGACGAAGCCCGCAGAGAGCAGCCCGAGAGCCTCGCGGCGTTCGTCGCCAGTTCGCGGCTGCTCTTCACCGGCGGGTTCGCGCTGGTGTTCGCGACCGGCATCCTCTACGGACTGTACTACCGGGGGACGTTCACGTTCTTGCCCGATATTCTGGCGGGGCTGCCGCTGTTCGAGCCGGTGGCGCTGGCAGGGCGGTCGTTCGAGCCGAGTCAGTACGTCTACTCCGGACTGCTGCTCGTCGGCGGCCTCGGCCAGTACGTTGGGGGGCTCGTCGCCGATCGCGTCCAGATCGAGACCGCCCTGCTCGGCGGTTACGCGGCGCTTTCGGCGATCGCGCTCGCGTTCGTTCCGGCGGCGAACGCGGGGCTCGCGCCGCTGCTGGTCGTCGCCGGGCTGCTCGGCTTTCTCGCCTTCACGATCGCGCCGATCAATCAGGAGGCGATCTCGGCGTACACCCCGGCCGGCGCGAGGGGGCTCTCCTTCGGCTACTCCTACACGGCGATCTTCGGCGTCGGTGCACTCGGGTCGTCGCTGGCCGGCCTCATCCTGACGCGATCGACGTCGACGGCGCTGTTCGTCTTCGTCGCCGCCTGTGCCGCGGTCGCCGCCCTCATCGGCGGGACGCTCCGCCGCCGCTCCGGGCGGCGGTCCCCCGACGGCGTCGCTGCGGACGACTGACGGGCCCGACGGCCGGTTCGACTGGACGAACGCCGAACCGTCGGAACGGACTGCCTCGAGACGGCTCTCGAGTAGTTACGCGATATCGAGCGCCTCCCGGTCGGCGCCCGCGAGTTCGACCAGCGCGTCGGCCTCGAGCAGGTGACACTCGCCCGGCACGACGAGCAGATGGAGGGGGTCGCCGAACTCTCGCTCCGCGAGTTCCGACATCGTCCCGGCCTCGACGAGCGGGTCCGGGCTTCCGGCGCGGGCGACGACGACGCCCACGAGGTCGGGATACGCCTCGGCGAGGAGTTCGGCACCCGCGTCGGCGGTCATGTACTCCTCACGTTCGGCTTTGTCGTCAGAACGCTCCGCGTTCTGACTGCTGGTCGGGCCCTGTCCGACCTTGATATCCAGATAGACGACCGTGTGAAGCCCGTCGGCGCGGTTCGCGTCGATCGTCTCGGTCACGCTCGCGGGGAGGCCGTCGGCTCCGTGGGCGTAGGGAAACGGCAGCGTGGTCGCTTTCCCGAACCGGTAGTTCTGGAGCCCGGTCAGGGAACTGGTCGCCGTCTGGGCCGTGACGCCGTGGATCACTCGCGTCTCGATCCCGCGGTCGTGGGCCCGCAAGCGGAGGTCGACGTGGGTCGTCGAGATCATCGTATCGCCCGCCGTCAGGAAGGCCACGTCCTCGCTTGCGGCCGCCTCGAGCATGTCCTCGGGGTGCTGTTCGACGCCTGCTCGATCCCGGACGTCGATGTCGATGTCGTGGGCGGACTCGAGATCCTCGATCGTCGTCCCGATCAGCCTGCTGGTGTAGAATTCGGCGTAGACGCGGTCAGCCGCCCGCAGGGCGTCGCGGCCCTCGACGGTGATCGACCGCTCGTCGTAGAGGCCGAGGCCGATGAAGGTGAGCATGGGCGGTCGTACTCCCAGCGGGGGGAATACGCTTTCGAGATGCCCGTGGATGGCACATCGAAGCGCGATCAGAACCCGATGTGGGAGGTCGATGTGGGACCGTCGTCATCGTCTCCCTCGTCGGTCCCACCCTCGTGGAGGAACGTCGCATCGTCGTCGGTGAGATAGACGACGCCGTCGGTGACGGCGACGTCGACAGCGGGAAGCGTCGTATCGGCCGCCTCGCCGTTGTCGCAGTAACCGGAACAGGTGTCGAACATCGAGCCGTGTTTCGGACAGATGATCTGTCCGTCGCGCATCGCCGCGCCGCGGCCCGTATCGAACCGCTGGGCCTCGTGCGTACAGCGGTTGATCCACGCTTCGACGCCGTCGTCGCAGGGAACGAGGATGGCTTCGTCTTCCTCGCCGTACTCGTCTTCGAAGGTGAACAGCCACGACCGATCCTCGTGGACCGTCTCGACGGTCGTGAGTCGCGTTCGCTCGCTCATTGCCGGCCGATAGTATACGCGTCGAACGGAAAACGCTCCCGACGAGGGGCGTCGCCGGACCTGGCGTCTCAGAGCGCGAACGCAATCGGAAGGTCAGGTCGCATCAGGAGCACGAGAAGACCCGCGACGAGCGAGAGGACACCGGTTCCGACTGCCAGTTCTTCGCCCCAGGTCGGGAGGCGCTCGATCGTTACGACGGCCGTCAGTGCGACCATCCAGACGAGGTTCATCTCGCCGAAGAAGATCATCGCGAGGAAGAAGACGCCGAAACACGTGAGGACGCACTGGACGCCGTGGTGTACCCCGATTCGAATCGCCCCCAGCGCGCCGTCCGAGTGGGGTTCGACGGCGGCACAGCACGTCCGCAGGCGCGACCGCTTGAACCGCGAGAGCTGGTAGATTCCCGTCAGTAGGAGGACGCCGCCGATGACGAACGGAGTGTGCTCGCGGGTGAGCCCGTAGATACCCCCCGGCAGCACGACGTCGTACAGCAACGGCACGCAGGCCGAGGCCAGCCAGACGACGTAGTACCCGCCGAGGAAAGCGACCAGTGCCCGCGCCGCGCCGGCAGCCGACCCCCGATACGCAGCGGTGTACTCACGAGTGAACCGCGTCATCGCCGGCTGCATCATCGCCCACATCATCACGCCCCACATGACGGCGTAGCCGACGACCGCCTCGAGCGTCCCGACGTGGAAGACCGCACGCTCCATCGCGCCGGGCGCGGGCATCGGGATTTCGGCAGTCATCATCAGCCACCGCATCCCCGGCATCGGGACGTGGCCGCCGTACAGCAGCAGCCACCAGACCGCGTCGATGCCGAGCATCGCGGCGACGACGGCGGTCGTCCGGTCGAGATCGACCGACAGCCCGTCCGTCGCGCCCTCGAGCCTGGATCGGAGCGAGACGCTCATCGAACGATCACCCGCGACCCCGGACGACGAATCGGCAAGAGCAGTTGGATCGGAGCAACCGTCGAATTTCGACTGCTCGATAGGGGGAAACCGACCGTCACTATTCGAGCACGTCGTACCCCGCTCGCTCGATTTCGTCACGAGCCTCGGCTTTCGCCGACGGATCCCCGTGGATCGTCACCCGCCCGACAGCCGCGTCGGCGTCGACCGTGCCGACGCCCTCGATCGGCCGTACCGCGCCGGTGATCACTATTTCATAGCCTTCGCACGTCATGTCCGGAACCTCGAGCGTGTATTCGTCCATGCTGCATCCGGGCAACGAGCCGGCAGTATATAAACTGGCTAACCGTTGATACTTTCTGGAGTAAACGCTACCGAAGACTTGAATCGGGCGGCTCGAGGACGACCGGGAAGATACGTCCATCGACGGGCAGACTATCGAACGGGCTGAGAGACGCACTCACTACCGTTCACTCCAGCCCGTGTGCTCCTTCGACGAGTTCCGTCAACTGCTGGACGAACCGCGCTGCGGGGGCTCCGTCGACGACATCGTGATCGAACGTCACCGTGAGGCAGAGGTAGTCTCGAGGCTCGATCTCACCGTCGACGAGTCCCGGTTTCCGATCGATCCCGCCGACCGTCAGCTGAAGCGTGTAGTTCGTCGGGCTGATTCCCCAGCCGCCGCCCGTCCCAAACATTCCGACGGAGGTGATAGCGACGGTGCCCGCCATGCGCTTCCAGCGCCGGGGAAACACCTGCGGCAGTCGCCACAGCTGCCGCCGAAGGAATCCGGGGAGTCGAAGGCCGACGGAACTCGCTCGCGTTTGTCTGCCCTCGTCCGGATCCGTCTGGGCGGTTCGAATCTCGTCGTGAATCGACAGGAGAGACCGCCGATTCGCCGCTCTGATGACGTGCGGAACGGCGATGCGGGTTCCCTCGAGTTCCCGTTCGATCAGCACGTTCACGTCCACGTCGTCGAACCGGACGCTGCGTCCCCGCCAGTCGGTGTATGCGTGGACGTGCGGGTGATCGTCGAGAGCTTGAGCCAGACAATGCACGAGAAACGCTGTGAACGACAGTCGTACCCCCGTGTTCTCCGTTCGTTCATCGATGCGCCGTCTGACATTGGTCACGTCACACTCGACGAGTCCGTGAACGTCGCTTCGCTTCCCGGCCATTCGCATGTAGTCGATCGTGCCGCGGCGCTGTAACGGAACGGACGCGGTCGATTCGCCGTCGTCTGTCATGCGAAACGTACCTCACCGAGGGTCATCGTGTTTGTCCCGGGCGCGCAGGCTCTCCCCACCGGGATCCGTCGATGGCGAGTACTCGGCGTTCGAACGACAGCCGATCGTGCTCGAGGTCGTATCAGCGACGACTGATCGACGGGGCAACCCCTCCCTCGTTCCGTTGAATCCGTACTGTCTACGCAGCGCGACCCCGTGAGCGTCGTCTCAGTCCGCTCGAGAACCGACCATCCGCCCCGTCTATCGAAGACCGTCGGCGACGGCGTCGTCTCCATCAGGCAGATTCGATATATCATCTTACGGTTTATTCACGATGTTCGGCCTCGAGCACGCCAGCGAAAACGTCAGCGTTACGGCGGCCCACCGGCCAGTTCGCGTATGGAAGTGCCGTGCGTCCGCGTCGCGCGCGAGGCCGGGGAAGCGACGCGCACGAGGCTCGCCGAGGCGGACCTGATCGACGACGCGTACGAGATCGCGGTCGAGGACGGCTGGCTCTACATCCCGGTATCCGACGCCGACGCGGCCCGAGCGGCGCTCGAGGACGCCGCGATCGTCAGCCGCACGGTCGACGAACGCGAGACGCAGACGACCCCCGCGGATCTCCTCCCGTTCGAGCCCTCCTACGAACGGCTCGGCAGAGCCGCGCTCGTCGACGAAGACGACCCCGATCGCGCGCGCGAGATCGCCGACGCCGTTCTCGAGTCGGATCTCCCCGTGGAGACGGTGCTGAACAAGGCCTCGAAGGTCAAAGGCGAGACGCGCGTGCGCGACTGGGAGTTGCTCGCCGGCGAGGACACGGAGGTCGTCCACCGCGAGTACGGCTGCGAGTTTCTGCTGGATCTCGCGACCGTCTACTTCTCGCCGCGGCTCGCGACCGAGCGCCATCGCGTCGCTCAGCAGGTCGCGGCCGACGAACGCGCGTTCGACATGTTCGCCGGGGTCGGCCCGTTCGTCGTCCCGTTCGCGAAACGCGGCGCGGACTGCGTCGGCGTCGACATCAACGCCGAGGCCATCGACTACCTGCGCGAGAACGCTCGACGAAACGGGGTCGCGGACAGCGTGACCGCGATCTGTGGCGACGTGCGCGACGTGGCCGCCGACTACGACGGCTGGGCCGACCGCATCGTGATGAACCTCCCCCACAGCGCCGACGAGTTCCTCGAGTCGGCCGTCACGTTGGCCGGGGACGACTGCGTCATCCACTACTACGACATCCAGCACGAGGACGACCCCTTCGGCCCGGGCGAGCGTGCGATCCGCGCGGCCGCCGAGCCGGAATACGAGGTCACCGTCGAAACCCGCCACACCGTTCGATCCTACGCGCCCCACGAGCTGAACGTCTGTCTGGACGTGCGACTCGAGCGGTGATCCGCGGACCGTCTCGAGGCGCGTAATCCCATCCCACGACTGGATCGATTCGCAACCCTTATGGCTGGTATCGGTCCTACGAATAAACGCGAAGTGCCGGTGTAGCTCAGACTGGCAGAGCGAATCCTTCGTAAGGATTAGGTCGAGGGTTCAAATCCCTCCACCGGCTTGTCTTCTGCGACGAACACCACGTGAGGAGCGAAGCAAGCCGTGGCGGATTTGAATCAGGGAGCAGCTTCGCTGCGATCGCGGTTCAGATCCCTCCACCGCTGTCGGTCGCTACGAGCAAATCCGGGAGCGACGACCGCGCTCGAGTGGTGACGGAGGCGATGAACGAGCACACCACGGGAGCGACGAGCCCTTTCCGCGATACGTCAACTCACACCGAAGCTATTTGACGATACGTCAGTAGTGCTGAGCTATGTCCGATGATGCCACGGATTACCGCGATATCGGCTGGGTCGACGAGCCGACCGAGATAACCGAGCGCACGTACTTCATCTCGCAATTCAGCGCCGTAACCGCGTTCGAGACCGCCGACGGCCTCGTGCTGGTCGACTCGGGACTCGGCGAACTCGGTCCGAAACTGAACGATTCGCTCCGCGAGTTCACCGACCGGCCGGTCCACACGGCGATATTCACGCACGGACACGCCGACCACGTCCACGGGTTACGACACTTCCTCACCGACGACCAGGACCGGCCGCGGATCATCGCCCACGAGGCGATGCCCGAACGCTGGGCGCGATACGAGCGGACCACCGGCCACAACGAGGCGATCAACGCCCGACAGTTCGGCGGTGCCGTTTCGGCGGCCGACGAGTGGTACGAGGAGGATACGAACTTCCGGGCGCCGGATCTCACACCGGACACGTTCTACGACGACGAACTCACGATCGAGGTCGGCGACACGGCCTTCGAGATCCGCCACGGCCGCGGGGAGACCGACGATCACAGTTGGGTGTACTGCCCCGATCGGGACGTCGTCTGTACCGGCGACTTCTTCATCTCGATGTCGCCGAACGCCGGCAACCCCCAGAAGGTCCAGCGGTATCCGGAGGAGTGGGCCGAAACGCTGCGCGAGATCGCTGTCCTCGAGCCGACCCACCTCTGCCCCGGACACGGGAGCGCCGTCGTCGACGATTCCGCGGCGATTCGGACGCGCCTCGAGGAGACGGCCGCCTACTTGGAGTCGATCGTCGATCAGACGATCGAGGCGCTCAACGACGGCTCGCCGCCCCACACTGACATCGTTCACGCGGTCGACGCGCCCGACACGGAGTCGCCCTGGCTCGAGGAGATCTACGACGAGAGCGAGTTCATCGTCCGGAACCTGATCCGACGCTACGGCGGCTGGTGGAACGGGCGACCGAGCGACCTGAAGCCCGCCACCCGCGATGGCCAGGCCGAGGAGATCGCGGCGCTGGCTGGTGGTCCGGACGCGTTGCTCGAGCGCGCCGAGGAACTGATCTCGGACGGGGACTATCGCCGGGCGACGCATCTCGTCGATTACGCGTTGGAGGCCGCTCCGGCGGACGAAACCGTCCGAGAAGCGGCCGCCGAACTGTACGAGGAACGCGCAGCGGCCGAGGCGAGCCTGATGTCGACCAACCTCTATCAGTCCGCGGCCGCGTACGCCAGAGAAGGCAGACCGTTCCGATAGACGGTCCCCGAGGGTTCGGAGGCAGACCGCTCTGACTGACCGAACCCCGGCGCTTTCGCAGTCCTCCATCGAAGGCCAGACCACGGGCGATTACTGGCGTGTCCTCTTCTGGCGAGAGATCGGCCACACACCGTCCAGAGCGGTGCTTTCGAGCGGTTTCGGTCGCTTTCCGTCGGGCAGCCATCGGTGCAGGTTCGTCGCCCCCGAGGCGACATAAACTACATAGTACGATAGCAAATCGGACGAAGCGGGACCCCATGCTGGTCGATCGATCGCTGAGAGCGATACGAACTGAGATCGCTACAGAAACGGGTTCGAACCGCTGATACGAAGTGATTCGGCGGATGGCAACGGCTGAAGACAGTCGGAGCCGGCACGAAAGGGGAAGTGGGGGGTACGACGGCAGGACCGTGCGTGTATGGCGCAGGTGATGATATGGCTTCCTGCCGTACTCGTTCGAAAGCACTCGGTGGGCATAGCAGTGGCCCCAAATAAATTTGGACCGGCGTCGTAACCGATCCCGACTAGCGGATCGGTGTTCGTGACGTGCTAACTATTTTAACCGCACCGGATCGTGTAGGTGACATGACCTCGCGGGAACTGACAGTGACGGTCGACGACGTGTCGGCGTCGTACGATCACGCGGGCCGACTCGAGCACGTCGACCTCCGACTGAGCTACGAAACGACCCACGAGACGAACGTGGGCAAAAAGCGGGTCACCTACGGTGCGCCGCAGTTCCGCTTCGCGGTCGACGGGGAGGGTATCGCGCGACTCGAGGCAGTCGAGAGCCGCCGTCACGATCGAGCAGAAGAGGAGCGATCCGGCGCGCAAATCGTCGACTTCCGGGCGATTCCGGCTGCCATCGAAATCGTCAGCGAGATCGGGGACGTCGAGCGCGTCGAACCAGTCGAGGAGTCGATCGAAAATCAGATCGCAGAGATCGAGACGGTCGAGTTCGAGACCGACTAGTAGAACGCGGAGAGCGCGAGGGCGACGGCGAGGGCGAGAACGGGATAGTCGATGCGGGAAAACGAGAGCGACGGGAGCGTGGGATTCCACGCGAAACACCGCGCCTGGAGCGCGAGCGAGAGCCGATCGGCCCGATCGAACGTGCGCGTGATCCCGAGGATCCCTATCGTGCTGGCGCGGTCGACGGCGCCGCGTTCGGTGCCCAATCGGGCGGCCATCGCGTCGCGGATCGTCCGTAAATCGCCGCGGAGCACGGGAAGAAAGCGGAAGACGAGCCCGACTCCGACGCCGAGGAGCTGCCCCGGCTTGCCGGGGATCGTCCGCTGAATCGCCGCTCGAGAGTCCCGCACCGGGGTCGATCGAACGTAGGCGGCGCTGACGAGGAGGATGAGCAGCACCCGGTAGCTCGCCAGCCCGGAGGCGACGGCAGCCGACCGATCGAACCAGGGCGCCCCGAGCGTGATGCCGGCGAGCAGCGGTGCGATCGCGAGGACGAACAGGGCGACCCGGTACGCGACGAGGGTCCGACGGAAAGATACCCGCGCCACAGCCATCGCGACAACCGCGAGGCCCGAGAGCGCGAGGAGTGCACGCGGCGTCGGATGCGCCAGCGCGGTGGCGGCGAAGCCCATCTGGACCGCCAGCTTGGACCGCGGATCGAGCCGGTGGGCGAGGCTCTCGCCGGGTTCGTAGGTCAGCATCGTGTGGCGTCGGGCACTCGCACCTCGAGCCCCCCGAGTGCGTCCAGTGCGTCCGCGGGCGGGCCGTCGACGGCGACGCGGCCATCGCGCATGGCGATCACCCGGTCGGCCAGCCCCAGCACGTCCCGTAGGTCGTGCGTCGCGAGCAGGACGCCCGTTCCGTCGGCCGCCAGCGCCTCGAGGCGTTCGAGGACCGACCGGCGCGCGGGGTCGTCCAGTCCGGTGAACGGTTCGTCGAGGACGAGGTGGGTCGGCTCCATCGCGAGCGCGCCCGCGATGGCGACGCGGGACTGTTCACCACCCGAAAGGGCGTCGATCCGCTCGTCGTCCCGACCGACCATGTTGACCGCCTCGAGCGCGGCCGCGACGCGGCGGTCGATCTCCTCGCGTGCCAGTCCGAGGTTTTCGGGGCCGAAGGCGACGTCCGCACCGACGGTCGCGGCGACGAACTGATCGCGCGGGTGCTGGAAGACCATGCCGACGTTCGAGCGGGCGGCGATCAGGTCCTCGGCGACCGGCGTTCCGTCGACGAACACGTCACCGGAATCGGGCTCGAGGAGGCCGTTGCAGTGGCGCAGCAGCGTGGTCTTCCCGCTGCCGTTTGCCCCGGCTAGCAGGACGAATTCGCCGTCGTCGATCGACAGCGAGACGTCCTCGAGGACGGGAACGTCGTCGAACGCGTGTGAGACCGACCGAAACTCGATCATCGTCCCGTCGTCACGATCGCACCGGTGTGATACGACCGGATCGGACGATGGCGACCGCGGCGGCCATCTTGAGGATCTCGCCCGGGATGAACGGGAGCACGCCGGCAGTGACGGCTTCCCACGCCCCCATATCGAGAACCCAGGCCATGTACGCCGCACCCATGCTGTAGATGACGAGCGTGGCCACGACGAGTGCACTGACGATGACCGGGAGCGATACGTCGCGTAGATCGCGCAGCGTCGTCCCACGGTGGACGATGGCGCCGATCAGCGCCGCGGCGACCGGGTACGACCACAGGTAGCCGCCGGAGTACCCGATCAGGACGCCGAGTCCGCTGTTCATACCGGCGAACACCGGAACGCCGACTCCGCCCGCCACGAGATACAGGACGAGCGACGCGGCCCCCCAGACGGGACCCAGAACGAGCCCGGCCAGGAAGACGAACAGCACCTGCAGCGTGATCGGCGGTGCGCCGGCGATGGGAACCGGGATCGTGACCAGCACTGACGCACCGATCAGCGCCGCGAGGACTGCCGCTCGAGCGAACTGTCGGACGACGACGTCGTCTACGCGATCGATCGAACTCTCTTCTGTTGCCATACTCTCGCTCTCCCGTAAACCGGGATCAAAACTTCGGTTTCCGAGATATAAAGTAAGTGAAACGACATGTCGCTTCGACGGGCTTCGGCTCCGTTCTCGCTCGAGGCCGAGACGAAACAGAACGCTTCCTCTCAGTTTCGGTGACGGTTTCGCTCGAGTCCCGACCCGTCGGAGACGGTACACACGGGTGTCGATCGGTCGTCTGCGACAGCCGGTCGACCAATGGGCCGCGGTAATACCGAATTGTCTCGGTCCGCTAACCGAAACGACCGGCGGTCTTATGCGATCGTTTGGCCCCGTGATGGGAAAATGGGTACCGGTAGTCCAGCGGCCGGCGTTCAGGGGCGAGACGAAGCGAAATCGGGGGGAGATCGGTGGAGGAGCGAAACGGCGTTCGCAGACGCTGTTGCAGGAGGGATCGGCAGATGAGGGGGCGTCGAACGACCGCGGCCGTCGTCCTGCTGGCGGCCGCGCTGGTCGGAAGCGCCGTCGCGCTGCCGCTGCTCGGTGGTAGCGCCGGGCGAGTCGCCGGCGGCGAGACGACTGCCGAGGCGGCCGACGAAACGGCCGCACTCGAGGGAGCCATCGCACAGAACGGCTCACAAGCCGCCGCAGACGCCGAGTTCGAACTGGTGACGTTCGACCAAGAGACGGCGGCCGACGGCGGAGCAGAGCAGACCGCACAAGAAACCAACGAGACCGCCGTCGAGGCCGGCGTCGCGGAGGGCGTCGAACTCGTCCAGACCCAGGGAATCAACGTGACGCAGGAACAGCGAGCGGCGGCGCTCGAGGGCGCACGCGCGGCGGCGACCCAGTACCAGACCGTCGAGGCCGAACAGGTGCAGGCGGCGACGGCGGGGGCCGTCCACGGCGCGTTGATCCAGAAACAGTCGGTCAACGTCACTCAGATCCAGCACGCGGTCGCGGGGGCGACGGGCGGTGGACTCTCGCAGTCCCAGTCGGCGAACGTGACCCAGTTGCAGAGCGCGACCTGGGGCGCGGCCCACGGCGGGCTCGCACAGAGCCAGCGCGTGACTGGCGAACAGATCCAGGTCGCGACCAGGGGCGCGGCGGCGGGTGCCGCGAAGGAAGCGGGCGCGAAAGACGTCGGCAAGGTGCCGACGATTCAGGAAGCCGCCCAGGGATCGGCTTACGGGGTTCTGACGCAGTATCAGTCGATCACAGTCGAACAGCGCCAGCGGGTGACCATAGAGCACGTCCAGCACGCGGCTGCGGGAGCCGCCGCCGGGGCGATCGACGGGGCGACGCGCGCGAACGTCAGTCAAGCACAGCGAGTCGACGTGCGCCAGGAACAGCGCATCGCGGTCGAACAGCGCCAGCGGGTAACGATCAAGCAGGTTCAGAAGGCCGCCGCCGGGGCGGCGAAGGGGGCACTTGTTCAGAAACAGCGGGTGTCGGTCCGACAGACACAGGCTGCGGCCCGCGGCGCGAGCCGGGGCTCGCTGAAGCAGGTCCAGTCGGTCCGCATCGAGCAGTATCAGCGCATCTCGATCACGCAGATACAGGAGGCCTCGTTCGGCGCGGCGAAAGGCGCGATCTCTCAGAGTCAGGAGGCGACCGTCCGGCAGATCCACGCCGCGGCCACCGGGAGCGCAAGCGGCGTGCTGGTCCAGCGCCAGGTCGTCTCGATCACGCAGATCCAGTACGCCGCGGTCGGGGCCGCGGAAGGCGCGATCACGTCCGCGGTCCAGCAGCAGTCGGTGACCGTCGAACAGATACAGGCCGCCGCCTTCGGTGCGGGCGAGGGCGCGGTGACCCAGACGCAACTGGTCGAGATTACGCAGGTCCAGTATCTCGCGCGCGGCGGGGCGAGCGGCGCGCTGACGCAGGTGCAGACGGCGACGGTCGAGCAGATACAGACGGCGGCGCGACTCGCCACCACGGAGACCGCCGATGCCGTCCAGACCCAGCGGATCAGCGTTACGCAGCTCCAGCGGGTGACCGCCGAGACCGCCGCCGACGCGACCGCCTTCGCGGTTCAGGAAGGAACCGACGACGTAACGGTCATCAGCCAGCGCGTCGAGGTCACCGTCGTCCAGCGGATCGAGACGGTCGACCGGCTCGAGGGGACGGCCACTATCGACTTCGCCGATCAGACGTCCGGCGGCCAGCGGGTCACGATCGAGGAGGTTTCCCTCTCCGAGGGCGGCTTCGTGGCCGTCTACGAGGGTGTCGCCGTCGACACCGATCCCGACAGCGTGATCGGGGTCTCGAGCTACCTCGAGGCCGGAACCCACGAGAACGTCACGATCGAACTCGACGAGCCGCTGTCGGAGAGCGGAGCGGTCGTGGCGGTCGCCCACCACGACACGAACGGGAACGAGGCGTTCGACTACGTCGGTTCCGACGGCGAAACGGATCCGCCGTACGTCACCGGTGCCGGTGCGCCGGCCCTCGGCGGTGCGTTCGTGACGGTCGCGGAGGCACCCGACGAGCCCACCGGATCGCTGTCAGTGGCCGACCAGACCGGGAACGGCTCGAGTCTGACGGTCGATGAGGCGAACGCGTCCGTGCCGTACGCGGTGACCGCGACCTACGACGGCGAGACGGTCGAGAGCGAGACGTTCGCGGCCGGCGAGCCGGTGACGAACCTCTCGCTCGAGCTCGAGCCGCCGCTCTCCGAGAACGCGACAGTCGCCGTTTCTGTCGTCAGCGAAGACGGTTCGACGCTCGCAGACGAGACGATCGAGTACACCGTCGCGGCTGGACCCGACGAGCCGACCGGACCGGACGAGGGACCCAACGCGTCGCTGTCGGTGTCGAACCAGACGGGGAACGGCTCGAGTCTGACGGTCGACGAGGCGAACGCGACCGTCGACTACGCGCTCACCGTCACGCACGAGAACGACACGCAGCTCGCGGCGACCGAGCCGATCGTGGCCGATGAGACGGTCGAAAACGAGACGATCGAGCTGGAGCCACCGCTCACCGAAAACGCGACGCTCGAGGTGGCGGTCGTCGCAGCAGCCGACAGTGCGACGCTCGCGAACGAGACGATCGCGTACACCGTCGCTGACGAGGAGACCGAAGGGCCCGAGGGTTCGCTCTCGGTCGACAACCAGACGGGCGACGGCGAGACGCTCGCGGTCGACGCGGCGAGCGCGTCCGTTCCGTACGTCATTTCGGCCGAGTACGACGGCCAGCGGGTCGACAGCGAGGTGTTCGAGGCGAACACGACCGTCACCGACGAGACGCTCGAACTCGAGCCGCCGATCGAGGCGAACACGACCGTCGACGTCTCCGTTCGCGCCGCGGCGGACGACACGGTGCTGGCGAACGGGACGATTACGTACGGGCTCGCGGAACCGGACCCCGACCGGCCGACCGCGAACCTCTCCGTGGCCGATCAGACGGGCGACGGCGAGACGATCACCGTCACGCAGGCCAACGCGTCCGTCGACTACGCGATCACCGTCACCGACGAGAACGGCACGCAACGCACGGCGACCGAGACCTTCGGCGCGAACGAGACGATCGGCCCTCTCGAGTTCCCCCTCGAACCGCCGCTCGAGTCGAACGCGACGCTCGAAGTGGCGGTCGTCGACGCGGGTAACGGGACCGTCCTCGAGACGGACGCGGTCGAGTACACGGTCGACGGAACGCTCGAGTCGTTCGACGTCGAGTTCGTCAACTGCACGTACGTCGAGGTCGACGCCTCGCTCGACGAAGGTGAGCGGGTCGCCGCCAGCACCAGCTTTTACACCAGCAGCGGGATCGGTGATACCATCGCGGAGGACATCGTCACCGCCGGCGACGAGATGGAAGCCCCGTTCGACGGGACGATCGTCTTCCGGATCGGCGACGAACGCAACGTCACGACCGACGGCGACCGAGTGATCGTCGAGGTGCCCGACTACGGCACCTTCGGTACGTCCATCTCCGGCATCAGCTCGCCAGAAGCGGCACCCGTCGGTGGCATCGACTACCCGAATCCCGACGAAACGTGTCTCGATTCGATCCGGCCGGAGCGCCCGTCGCTCTCCGTCGTGGAGACGGCACCAACCGAGGACGGCATCAACGTGACCTTCGACTACGAGAACCCGAACGACGCACCGCTGGCCGCGAACAGCGAGTTCGTCGAGGGAACGACGACCGCCCGGCCGCCGACCGAACTCGAGCCCGGGCAGCAGGAGTTCACCGTCGAGTGGACGCCCGAGAGCGACGACGAACGGCTCGTCTGGCAGGTCGACCTCTCGCAGTTCGGCTACGAGGAGCCGCTGACCGCGGCGACGCCGCCCGCCGGCGAACTCGAGGCTGACCCCGCCGCGTTCGGCGTCTCGATCACGGGGACGAACGACCCCGTCACGCAGGGCGAGCCGATTCTGGTCGAGGCCCAGGTCGAGAACGTCGGCGGTGAAACCGGGACGCAGAACGTCTCGCTCGCGATCGGCGACGCCGTCGTCAACGCGACAGCGGTCTCGCTCGAGGCCGGCCAATCGGGAACACTCACGCTGAGCGCCGAGACGGCTGATCTCGAGCCCGGCGAGTACCCGGTCGCGGTTTCGACCGCGAACGAAACAGCCGAGACGACGGTGACGGTCGAACCGAGGCCCGATCCGGCCGCGTTCGCCGTTGCTGATCTCTCGGTGCCCGAAACCGGCACGCCGGGCGAGGAGGTGACGGTCAGTGCGACGATCGAGAACGAGGGCGATCTCGAGGGAACGAAGACGGTGACCTACAGCATCGACGGCCAACCGATCGCCGAGGCGTCAGTGACGCTCGCGGGCGGGCAGGCGACGACGCTCTCGTTCTCGCCGCAACTTCCCGCGGGGACATCGACGCACACGGTCGCGACCCCCGACAACCAGGCGTCGGTGACGATCGAGGCGGCCATACCGGGGGCGGACGAGGGGGCCGAACCCGAACAGCCGGAACCACCCGAACCACCTGAACCACCCGAACCGGCAGAACCCGACGTGCCGACGCCGCCCGAGCAGCCCGAAACGCCCGGAACGCAAGAGCAACCGAACGTCGCGGGCGGCAACGATCAGACGACGGGCCCGACGCAGCCCGGGTCACCGGGCACGAACGCTGATGCCGGCCCGAACACGGCCGACGGGGCCGATGGCGCGGCTGACGATGGTGGGGCAGCCGAGACCGGAAACGAAACCGAGGCTACTGGATAGCGCTCGCACCGACCGCGTCGTTCGACTCGTCGGACTCGTTGTCCTGCAAAAATCGGTCCTGTTCCGAAGGAATCGGCTCGCGCAGCGTCAGTGCTGGTGGCCGGTCGCTTCGCCGAACGTGACGCCGAACCGCTCCTCGAACAGGTCCATCACTTCCGACTCCTGGGCCTCGAGTTCCGCGTCGGCGTCCTCGCCGTGGTGGACGATGTGGTGGGCGCGGCTGGCGAATGACAGCAGCATCACGTCGCCGACCGTTTCGGCGTCGGTCTGGTCGCCCTCGGCGACGAGATCGACGAGCCCCGTCGGAATCGTCACCTCGTCGGTCTCGCCGTCGTCTGAACTGATCGAGAAGGTCGTCGTCTGGACTTCGTCGGACATACACCTACGGTCGGGAACCGTCCCTATAGATGCTGTGACTCGCGCCGGAGCGGTCGACGACGAGCCGCCGACGGATCCCCCTACCCCTCGCGTTTTTGCCGGTCTACGACGAACACACGGGTATGCCATCCGTCGAACTCGAGCAAGAGACGATCGAACGGCTCGATGCACTGCGCGTCGAGGACGAGTCCTACGACGAGCTTGTCACCGAGCTTATCAACATCTACGAAGCCAGCGAGTACACGATGTTCCACGCCGGCGACTGATCGGCGACGAGAGTGCCGGCGGGACGGAACAGCGATCCTCGAATAGGACGGCTCGAGTTAGCTCCCGTCGGCGACGTTACGTCGGACGGACTCCCACCGCCCCTTCGACTCGAGGTGTGACTGGAGCTCCGTGGCGTACTCCTGGGTGAGCCGTTCGGCCGCCTCGAGCTGTGCCTTCTCGTCGGAGCCGCCCCCGCCACCGATGCCGAGCGCGCCCATGATCGAGTCGAAGACGCCGCCGCTCGAAGCACTCGAGTCGGTGGCACCGCCGCCGGGCTGGCCCCCCATCGCGCCCATCCCTGACTGCACGTTGTCGAGTTCGGGGATGATGCCTTCGAGGTTGTCCGTGTTGGCGACGATCTGCGCCCGTTCCGGGTCGTCGGGGTGTTCGATTTCGAACTCCGTCGCAGTCATGATCAGGCTCCACTGCTGGTTGGAAAACTGCGACTCCTGAATCCGCGCAGCGAACTCCTGATCGACGGTCATGCGGTCCCCGACGATCCGGTCGGTCCACGACGTGTCGCTCATGGAATCCGGTTAGCGGGGCGGCTGTATCAGCGTTTCCCCTCCGCGCGCCCGTCGCCGCCCGGGCGAGCGACTCTCGACTCGTCGATCGATCCGCCGGCCGCCACCGGCGGGAAAACGCTGATATAGGTGCTTGTTGTATGCTATCACGTATCGTAATGTACGACCGCATCCTCGTCCCGACCGACGGCTCGCCGGAGGTCGAACGCGCGCTCGAGTACGCGTTCGACCTCGCGCGCTCCCACGACGCGACCGTTCGCGCGCTCTACGTCGTCAACGTGACCGGTTACAGCGGGCTCCCCATGGAGACCGCGCTGGAAGGGATCAGCGACGCGCTTCACGAGGAGGGGCGAGCTGCGGTCGAACGAGCCGCGGCACTGGCGCCGGACGGCGTCACGGTCGAGACCGACGTGCTCGAGGGGTCGCCGAGCCACGCCATCGTCGAGGCGGCCGACCCGGGGGAGTGCGACCTGATCGTGATGGGGACCCACGGTCGCGGCGGAATCGATCGGCTGTTGCTCGGCAGCGTCGCGGAGCGGGTCGTCCGTCGCGCCTCGGTGCCGGTATTGACGGTGCAAGTCGACTCCGACGAGGTCGACGAGCGGCCGAACGAGCAGCGACTCACCGTCGAGTAACGGATTCTGTCGGGAGCAGTGGTCAGAAGCAGTTGACGGGGACCGGCGATGTCCCGTGTCGTTCACGCCGAACGGTTTCCCTGTGGCCTCCGCTCGGTCCTCCGAACGAGACAGTGATAGCAGAGTACCGGGCCGAAACGGCTCTCACTCGACGCCCTACACTGATTCGGGGAGAAACGGCGTGACGTCGTCGTGGACGAATTCGACGTAGTCGTCGTCCAGCCGCCTGCAGAACAGCCGGAGCTCTCCGTCCGACTGGATCGTCTCCAGTTTCGACTGGCCGGACCCGGGGTCGTAGTAGGCGGGAACGAACACTGCCGTCTCGGTGTTCGGATCCTTTTCGACGACGAGCAGGTAGAGCATGCTGCTTTGTTCCGCGCGGAACACGTCTACGTCCGCGAACGTGCAGTCCTCGGTCAGCGACTCGAGGTCCTCGTATTCGGGCCCCGGAAGGACCACGTCGAGGCCCGTGCGCCGCTCGGAGTCGACGAGCACGGAGTCTCCGGGATGGAGTTCGAGGGCCGTCCAGCCCCGGTCGCGGTACTCGTCGGCGGTCGCCGCCATGTCCTCGACGACAGCCCGCCATCCGGATTGGGGCTGGGCGGTGCTCGGAGCGCCATCGGCTGGATTCTCGCTCATGTCTGCACCGCATGCGCCATCGAAGGTAAACGTTGTCGAAGTCCCACAAGCTATTTCTTCGCTGACTCGAGAACTGCTGTTAATGTCCGATCTTCTATCCATTTCCGGTCTCCGCACGCAGTTCGAGACCAAACGCGGTGCAGTGAAAGCCGTCGACGGTATCGATCTCAGCATCGAAGAGGGCGAAACTGTCGGCCTCGTCGGCGAGTCCGGCTCCGGCAAGAGCGTGACTGCACTCTCGGCGATGGATCTCGTGGACGACCCGGGCGACGTGGTGAGCGGTCGGGTGTCCTTACGGCGTGGGGCACTCGCTGCGGATCTCGCGGACGAGTTCGACGGAGCCGTCGTGCCGTATCCCTTCGAACTCGTCGACGCAGTCAGGGAACTCATCTCGGACCTCCGCGTCGGCGACGGAATCGACTCGGCGAGTTCGGAGTTGCGCGGCGTGGCCACCGACCTCGCGGACCGCGACGATCCCGCCGAGCTCGCACCGGAACTCAGAGACGCCGCCGACCGACTCGACGACGGCGAAGCCGACTCCGCGGTCGCGGACGCGCTAGAGAACGCCGTGGACGACGCCGACGACGGGTTCGTCTATCTGGACGAGAAAGCGCGCGACCGATTCGAACGCGGCGAGGATATCGGATCGATCGCGGTCGAAGACGGCGTCGTCGACCTGACCGACGCACCCGAAGAAGCGATGCGAAAGGTCCGCGGCAGCGAGATGGGGATGATCTTTCAGGACCCGATGACGTCCCTGAACCCCGCGGTGACCGTCGGCGAGCAGGTCGCGGAGTCCCTGCGACTGCACCAGTACGGCGAACGGAAACGAGACACGTGGCTGAACGCTATCCGGGAGATTCTGCCGAAAATCGGCGGCCAGGAACACGACGACGAAGTCATGGCCGACGTCGTCGAAATCCTCACCGAAGTCGGCATCCCGGAGGCCACGACGCGCCTCGAGGAGTATCCCCACGAGTTCTCCGGCGGAATGCGCCAGCGCGTCCTCATCGCTATCGCGCTCGCGTGTCAGCCGAGCCTCCTCATCGCCGACGAGCCGACGACCGCCCTCGACGTGACCATTCAGGCCCAGATACTCGATCTCATCGACGACCTGCAGGACGAGTTCGGGATGTCGGTGCTGATGATCACCCACGACCTCGGCGTGGTCGCGGAGACCTGCGACCGCGTCGCGGTGATGTACGCCGGCGAAATCGTCGAAGAGGGGCCAGTCGAGGAGATTTTCGCCGATCCGAGCCACCCGTACACGTACACGCTCCTCGAGTCGATCCCGACGGAAGAGAAAGACCGTCTCACGCCCATCGAGGGCAACGTCCCGGACCTCATCGACATGCCAGACGGGTGCCATTTCGCAGACCGGTGTCCGTGGGCAGAATCCGAGTGTCGCGAGGGCGAGATTCAGTTCCAGCAACACGGACCCGCGAACGTCGACCATCGATCGAAGTGCGTCCGAGAGTCCTTCGACAAAGACGAGTACGGCAGCGAGGGCGTCGCGTCATCGACCGATCGCGATATCGGCGAGCCGATCGTCGAACTCCGCGAAATGAGGAAGTATTACCAACAGGAGGACGGCATCCTCGACCGGTTTATCGGCGAGCAACCGAGCGTAAAGGCCGTCGACGGCGTCAGCTTCGACGTTCACGAGGGCGAGACGCTCGGGCTGGTGGGCGAGTCCGGCTGTGGCAAATCGACTGCGGGTCGCGCCATCCTCCACCTCAACCCGCCGACGGACGGGACGGTGGTGTTCGCCGGTGAAACCCTCGGAGACCTCTCGAAGTCCGAACTCCGGGAGAAGCGCAAGGACATGCAGATGGTGTTCCAGGATCCGATGTCGAGTCTCGATCCGCGGATGACCGTCGGGCAGACCATCATGGAGCCGTTGAAGATTCACGGGCTCCCGGAGAGCGACCCCGACGTGGTAACGCGTGCGGCCGTCTCGACGACCGGTGTTCCGGCAGACGCGGTGTCCGTCGACGTCGCGGACGACGTGGACGCGTTACTCGAGAGCAGCGACGGGGAGACCGTCGTTCCCGTAGACGTCACCGTGGCCGACGACGACGTCACCGTAGACGTCGAGGGCCCCCTCGACGTGACGACGGATGTCACGCGTGAGAACGGGCACATCACGAGCGTGCACGTGGATGTGTCACTGAGCGCTTCGAAGCGCGGCCTCCGCCGCCGCCGCGTCTTCGACCTCCTCGAGGAGGTCGGGCTCGACGAGAGCCAGTACGGCCGGTATCCCCACGAACTCTCCGGCGGGCAGCGCCAGCGCGTCGGCATCGCTCGCGCCCTCGCGGTGGATCCCGATTTCATCGTCGCCGACGAGCCGGTATCGGCCCTCGACGTCTCCGTCCAGGCACAAATTATCAACCTCCTCGAGGACCTACAGGACGAGTTCGGGTTGACGTACCTGTTTATCGCCCACGACCTCTCGGTCGTTCGGCACATCTCGGACCGCGTGGCAGTGATGTACCTCGGCGAAATCGTCGAGGTCGCGACGACCGACGAACTGTTCGCGGATCCGACTCACCCGTACACGAACGCGTTGCTCTCGGCGATTCCCGAACCCGATCCGCTGGCGAGTACCGACGACCGCACTATCCTGAAGGGCGACGTACCGTCTCCCATCGATCCGCCGTCGGGGTGTCACTTTCGGACGCGGTGTCCGGCGATCATCCCCCCCGACGACCTCGACATCGATCAGGAGCGGTACCGTGAGGTCATGTTCTACCGACAGCGCGTCGCGTCCCGCGACATCGATCTCGAGGCGGCCAGAGAAGAGGCCGCCGGTGAGGCGCCAGCGGCCCGCGCTATCGCAGACGGTGGCAACGGCTTCGCCGCCGTACTAGACGCGCAGTTCTTCGATGGGACGCTGTCGGGTCGCGCCCGCGAGGCGATCGACGAGTCCTACCGCCATCTCAGAGACGGTGACTGGGAGGCTGCCGAGGCCGTTCTCACGGACGCATTCGAAAGCGTCTGTGAACGGAAAGAACCCACACTCGACGATAGCGACCACCCGGCAGCCTGTCACCGAGTTACCGACGTGGAGTGAGACATATCGAACCGCTATAGCGGTCGATTATACCGGAATGATAGAGCGTACGACCAGAATAAACTATTGGAAACTTTCTCGTGGATTACTGCATATTCAGGGCGTTATGAGCGGTTTTTATTTTAATTTAATCAGTACAAATCATATATAATCTCGCCCCTTTCGATTCTGTCCGGAAGTATTATATATATTGGCCCGAGCCATAGCCTTATGTCAGATGCTGGCAATCAAACTTCCAGGCGAAGTTTCCTAAAATCGGCCGGTAGCGCGACAGTCGTCGCAACCGCGGCGAGTTCGATGTCCGGCTGTCTCGGCGGTGAGGGTGGCGGGAGCGGAACGCTCCGGTACGGACGGAGTTCGCACTCGGACACCCTCGACCCGCAGAACACGACCAGTGGCGAGGTTTCGAAAGTCACGAATCAGATTTACGACGGGCTCATCGATTTCGAGCCGGGCGAAGCGGCTATCACGGAGAGTCTCGCGACCGACTGGTCGATGGACGGCAAGGACGTCACGCTCGAACTGCGCGAGGACGCGCAGTTCGACGACGGCACCGACTTCACCGCCGACGACTTTATCGCGACCTACCGACGGTTCGTGGATGAAGACTACGAGTACTACTTCGAGGACGCGTCCGTGTACGGTCCGTTTACGCTCGGTAGCTGGATCGACTCCGTTTCGGCCGACGGCGATTATACCCTGAACATCACACTCACGCAACCGTACGCACCGTTCCTTCGCAACCTCGCGATGTTCGCTGCCGTCGTCCTCTCCAAGGACGACATCGAGAGCGGCTTCGACTTCAACGCAGACGCGAACGGTACGGGCCCGTTCCAGCTCGAGGAACTCGACGACTCGAACGGCCGTATCCTGCTCACCGGTAACGACAACTACTGGGGAGACGGTCCGAACGTGGACGAACTCCTGTTCCTCGAACGAGGGCAGAACTCCACACGGACGCAAGCCCTCGTTGAGGGGGAGCTCGAGATCATCGATAACCTCGGCCCGAACAACATCGGCACGGTCGAGGACTCCGACGCCGCCGAAGTCCAGTCCGGACAGGGCATTAACATCGGTTACATGTCGCTCAACCAGTCTCGGATGGAGGCGTTCCGCGATCCCAAAGTCCGGAGGGCCATCAGTTACGCCATCGATACCGAATCGATCGTCAACGAGGTTTACTCCGGTATCGCGGAGCAGGCCGACCAACCGTGCCCGCCAGCGCTCTTCGGACACAACGACGACCTCAGCCCGTACTCCTACGATCCCGATGAGGCGCAGTCCCTGTTGGACGAGACCGAGTACAGCGACGGCCTCTCCTTCGAGTTGACGACCTTCCAGAACGCCCGCGGCTACAACCCGGCGCCGCTGCCGACGGCGGAGACTATCCGAACGAACCTCGGCGAGATCGGTATCGACGTTACGATCGACGAACGGCAGTTCTCGGACTACCTGACCTATACGTCGGAGGGGAAACACGACGCGTCTCTGGCCGGTTGGTACACGGACAACGCCGACCCGGACAACTTCTACTACGTCCTCCTCCACCCGCAGGTCGAGTCCCCGGAGGGACAGGACTGGGTCGACTGGGGAACGGAAGGCTTCAATACGTCCAACCGGAGCGCGTGGGCCAATCAGGAGTACATGGACCTCGTCGAGGAAGCCCAGAAGACGGCAAACCAGGACGAGCGTGCGGAACTCTACAACCAGGCGGCCCAGATCGCCCACGACGAAGCGCCGTGGGTCTTCATCGACTACGCTGACGAAGTCCGCGGTGTCCGGAATACCGTCAGCAACTACACGGTATCGGCCATCGGTGGTCCGCACCTCCACTTGGTGGAACTCGAGTAGAGCGCCCGGTTGACGGAAGTTTTTCAAGATATCAAAATTATCTCCGTATAATGGTATCAAAGCGGTTCATCGCCAAACGCCTGCTGTTGCTCGGCCCGGTGCTGTTCGGAGTCGCGACGCTAGTCTTCGCGATCCTTCAGCTCTCTCCGGGAGACCCTGCGGTGGCTATCGCGGGCGAACGAGCGAGTCAGGAGTTCATCAATCAGGTCCGAACTGACCTCGGGCTGAACGACCCGTTGTGGCAGCAGTACATCCGATTTCTCGGGGACACCGCGACGCTCGATTTCGGTCAGTCTTACCAGGTCCGGCGCGGCAGTGATGTCAGCGCAATCCTCGCCGACCGGCTCCCGATCACCATCGAACTCGCCATACTCGGACAGGCCGCCGGCCTGCTGTTCGGACTGCCCCTCGGCATCCTGAGCGCCGTCAAGAAGGATACGCTGACCGATCACTTCTCACGGATCGGGGCGCTCACGGGAATCAGCGTCCCGATCTACTGGAGCGGTCCGCTCCTCATACTGCTGTTCGCACAGTTTCTGGGCGTCCTCCCGACGAGCGGGCGTATCGGATCGACTCACTTCATCGACTCGAAGACCGGATTCATCCTCGTCGACACGCTGTTAGCCGGGGATCCGGCGGCGTTTCAGTCGGCCGTTCGTCACCTGTTCCTGCCCGTCGTCGTGCTCGGCGTTTACTCGATGGCGTTTATCTCTCGGATGATGCGCTCGTCGATGCTAGAGGTCGTCCGCCAGGACTACATGCGGACGGCTCGCGCGAAGGGACAGGGTGCGAAGACGACGGTCATGAAACACGGGCTCCGGAACGCCTTCATCCCCGTGATCACGATCATCGGGATCCAGTTCGGTTCGATGCTCGGCGGCTCCGTGTTGACCGAGACCGTCTTCGAGATCAACGGCATCGGGACGCTGCTCGTCAGCGCTATCAACCGGAGCGACTACCCCGTGGTACAGGCGACCGTCCTCGTGTTCGCGTTCATGTACACGATAGTGAATCTATTCGTCGACATCACGTACTCCATCCTCGACCCACGGATCGACCAATGAGCACGGAAACTCAATCAGCAGACGTCGAACGCAGCACCGTCGACCGCATCCGCGCCAGCCCGTTCCTCACGGAACTGCTGTCGAATCGAATCGCAGTTGTCGGCCTCGGTATCATCCTCGGGATGGTCGTCGTGGCCGTCTACGCCCGACTCGCGTACGACCTCGAGGCCATCGTCGCCACCAGTTTCGGATCGAACCCGACGAAGGCGGGGCCGAGCAGCGAGTTCTGGTTCGGGACGGACGGACAGGCCCGCGATATCTTCCCGCGCGTGCTGTACGGCGCGTGGTACGCGCTGAAGTTCGGGACCGCGACCGTCGTCGCGTCCACGGTCCTCGGCATCACCGCCGGGATCGTCGCGGCGTACTACGGCGACCTCACGGACAACGTTATCATGCGGACGATGGACGTGCTCCTGTCGTTCCCGTCGCTACTGCTCGCGCTCGCGCTCGTCACCATTTTCCCCGACTCGCTGGGACTGTGGCGGGCGGTCGCCGCGCTCACGCTCGTGTACACGCCGCGGTTCGCCCGCGTCGTCCGCGGCGCGGCCCTGAAAGTCCTCGAAGACGAGTACATCGAGGCGACGCGCGCCCTCGGCGCGAACGATCCGCGGCTGCTGGTACGGCACGTCCTTCCGAACTGTCTGGCACCCATTACCGTCCAGTCGACGCTGAACTACGGCCTGGCTATCATCGACATCGCGGCGCTGTCGTTCCTCGGGTTCGGTGCGAGCCCCGGTGACCCGTCGTGGGGAATGATGCTCTCCGAGGGCGTCGAGCGCGGCCTGTTCTCAGGCGCGTGGTGGTGGTCGTTCTTCCCCGGGCTATTCCTTGCCCTTACGGTACTCGGCTTCAACCTCCTCGGCGACGGAATGCGTGACGCCTTAGATCCGCGAATGCGTGATGCCGTCGATTGATCGCAGTGTCCCCGTCTCGGCGGCTCGTATCGAGCGAACCCGCCGACTCGTGACGGCTACCGTTCGCTGGATGATTATCGGAGCCGTACTCGGAGTGATCATTTCGCTGGGACTGCTGACGGTCTGGACGCCGCGAGCCGCGACGGACACGGCGTTCGCACTCGGCGCGCTCGTCCTCGGGTTCGGCGTTACCGCGTGGTCGACTGCGGTCGGCCTCGGTCGAACCATCGAGGGGATGCAGGATCACCTCGACGTGAGCTCCGGTTGGACGGAGGCCAGCGCTCGCGAGGCGTTTTTCGTGCTGTCGTGGACGGGTACGGGCTGGGTTATCGCCGCGGCCGCCTGTTCGGTTCTGCTCGGTGCCTGAAACCGCGGTGCGTCAGTCAGACCGGACGCAGGTGTTCGCAGTCGCCCGCCGAAACCGTCACGCGGCCGTCGTCGGTCTCGATCTCGAGCGCCCCCGCTTCCGTCACGTCGACCGCCTCGCCGACGATTTCGTCCGACGGCAGTTCGACTCGAACGCGCTGGCCGAGCGTCAGCGTCAGCTCGCGCCACGCGGGCACGATGGCGTCGAGGTCCGTTCGATAGCGATCGAACTCCTCGAGCAGGCGCTGGACGAAGCGCCGTCTATCGACGTCGCCGGCCTCGTCCCGAATGCTGGTCGCGCCCTCGGGGAGCCCGTCGGCGTCGAGGTTCGCGTTGACGCCGATCCCGGGGATGATCCAGTCTACGCGATCCATCTCTCCTTCCATCTCCGTGAGGATACCCACGAGCTTCCGGTAGTCGCCGTCGTCGCCGACTGGGACGACCACGTCGTTGGGCCACTTGATCCAGGCGTCGACACCGGCCTCGCGAGCGACCGTCGCCGTCGCGACCGCCGCGGCGAGCGTGTACAGCGGGGCCTGCGCGGGTGTGATCTCGGGTCGGACGACGATACTCACCCAGATGCCGCCCGACGGAGCCGACCACTCGCGCTCGAGGCGGCCGCGGCTCCCGGTCTGTTCGTCCGCGACGACGGCCACGTCCGTCGCGCCGTCGGCCGCTAGCTCGCGTGCCCGGTCGTTCGTGCTTCCCAGACTATCGTGATACTCGATCGAAAACGGGGCCTCGAGTCCGAACTCGATCGCCGGCGCGTTGTAGGCGTCGACGCCCGCCAGTTCGTAGCCGTTCGGCCCGCTCTCGATCTCGAAGTCGGCGTCGCGAAGCCCCTCGATGTGCTTCCAGACCGCCGCCCGCGAAATCTCGAGGTCGTCGGCCAGTTCCGGTCCCGAGACCGGTCCGTCCGACAGGGCCTCGAGGATCGCTCGTCGCGTCTCGTTCATGGCCTCGAGAGGGAGGCGCTCGCACTTCAATCGGCGGGGTCCGACGGGGCCTCAGAGCAACTGCTCGGCGATGATGTTCTTCTGGATCTCGCTCGTTCCGTCGTAGATCTTGGTGATCCGGGCATCGCGGTAGAACCGCTCGACTGGGTGATCGGTCACGTAGCCCGCGCCCCCGTGGACCTGCAGCGCCTCGTCGGTGACGTCGACGGCCCGCTCGCTCGCGAACAGCTTCGCCATCGAAGCCAGCCGCGTCGCGCGGTCGGGGTCGTCGGACTCGAGGGCCGCGCCGGCCCGATAGGCCAGCGAGCGCGCCGCCTCGACCGCCGTCGCCATCTCGGCGAGCTTGTGCCGGATCGCCTGGAACTCGGCGATTGGACGGTCGAACTGCTCGCGCTCGGCGGCGTAGGCGGTGGCCTCCTCGAGAGCCGCCTGGGCGACGCCCGTGGCCTGCGCGGCCACGTCGGCTCGAGCGGGCGCGAAAAAGCGCATGAGCTGGTAGAAGCCGCGGTCGACCTCGCCGACGACGTTTTCCTCGGGTACCCGAAGGCCGTCGAGGACGATCTCGGCGGTGTCCTGAGCCTCGATGCCGAGCTTGTTCGTGATTTTCGTCGCCTCGTAGCCATCGACATCGGTGGGTGTGAGGAACGCGGTAATCCCGGCGTGGCCCGCTTCCGGTGACGTTTTGGCCATGACAATCGCGACATCGGCGACGGTGCCGTTGGTGATCCACATCTTCTGCCCGTCGATCACCCACTCATCGCCCTCACGCTCTGCGCGCGTTTCCATTCCCGCGACGTTCGAGCCGTGTGCGGGCTCGGAGATGCCCGTCGCGATCGACGTTTCGCCCGCCGTAACCCGCGGCAGCCACTCCTCGCGCTGGCGCTCGTCGCCGTACTCGAGGAGCATGCCGGTGCCGAAGTCCGCGGCGGCGATCGAGCCGCCGACGCCGGGATCGGCGCGCCAGAGCTCTTCGGTGACGAGCAGCGTCGAAATCGAGTCCATCCCCGCGCCGCCGTACGCCTCGGGGACGTGTGGTGCGACGAGGTCGAGGTCGGCCGCGGCCGAGAGAAGATCGGCGGGATACCGCTGTTCGGCCTCGTACTCGGCGGCGACCGGCCGGATCTCGTTCTCGCCGAACGCCCGGACCGCATCGCGGATGGCCTCCTGTTCCGCAGTGAGTTGGAACGACATACCACGATTCTCGAGGGCGAGGGCCGTCAACCCACCGGCGGAACTCGAGTTCCGCGGTCGATTCGACCGTTCCTCAAAAGCAGTCACCCCGATCCCAACGACGAGGGTAAGCGGCTGACAGGCGTGATTCGACCACGAAATCCGTGGAGAGATACAGAGTTGCAGTAATCTGCACCTCTTGTCGGAGAGTGTACGCCGCACGAAAGCGCTCCGACGGAGCGGTCCTGCCGATCGGTAAGAGCGACACGTGTTCGTGTGGCGCAGGCACGTTTCGGAGTATCGACGATGCTGCAGAAACGGGCAGCGAAGCGGAGTGACGTGCAGGCTCTACGTTTCCGCCCCGACGAGCTGATCAGGAACGGAGTTCGCGCAGTTTCTCGCGACCCGGCGCGATCAGTTCGTCGAGGTAGGTCGCGAGCGTTCCCTTCGCGTCGGCAGGGTGGAGCTCGCCCGACTCGAGGTCCTCGGCCAGCGCCTCGTACGCCTCGTAGGTCAGATCGCCACCGTACTTCTCCGGACGCTCGACGACGACCTCGTCGAACCGCGGGAAGACGTGGTACTCGAAGAGCTCGAGGACGGGGTTCTCGAGGTCGCCCTCGGGGTCGCGGGTCGGCGGACAAAAGGCCGAGTTGACCTTCTCCTCTAAGTCCTCGGTCGAGTCCTCCATCGAGATGGTGATCCCCTCGCTCGAGGACATCTTCCCTTCACCGTCGGAGAGGTTCGCGACGATGGGGGTGTGAATCGCCGGCCGGACCTCGTAGTCGAGGTCGGGGAGCTTCTCGCGGGCGAGCATGTGGACCTTGCGCTGGTCCAACCCGCCGACGGCCAGATCGAGGTCGAGGTACTCGATGTCCAGCGTCTGCATCAGCGGGTAGACGAGGTGGCTCACCTTGGCCGTCTCCTCGCCCTGGATCTCGGCCATCGCGCGCTGGGCGCGGTTCATCGTCGTCCCGACCTCGAGGGCGTGCAGGTCGAGGACGTACTCCTCGTCGAGCTGGAACTCCGAGCCGTAGACGAACTCGGCGTTGTCCTCGTCGAGACCGTACGCGAGGAACTGGGCTTTCATCTGCTCGGCGGTGTCCCGGATCTCCTCGAACGTCCCCTTCCCGTTGAGGTAAGCGTGGACGTCCGCCAGCAGGACGACGACCTCCATGCCGGCCTCCTGCAGGTCGATGAGCTTGTTCGCCGTCAGTAGATGGCCGAGGTGGAGCACGCCGGAGGGTTCGTAGCCGACGTAAGCGCGTTTCCCCGCCGGATCCTCGGCGAGGTCGCGGACCTCCTCGTCGGTGACGACCTCCTCGGCGTTTCGCGTCAGTAACTCGTAGGCGTCCATGTGTGGCAGGAACCGGAGGAGGAATTTATATCGCCCGACTCGAGCCGTCGGCCCAACCGCAGAACGGAGAGCGGGCGCCGCGTGACGGACGCCTGACCCCGCAGCGCTCGCCTCGCGGGCGGGGACCGAACGTTGGGACAACGCTCTTCCGGACGGTTCTCGTAATCACGTCGATCGATGAGCTACACGAAAGACGCCGTCAACGCCGTCCGTCGTAGCCTCCTCCCGGACCTCCACTTCCTCTTGCGGGGAACGTTCGGCGGCTACGCGATCAGCCAGACGACCGCCGACGAGTACGCCCTCACCGCGTACTGCTCGGAGGAGGAACTCGAGGACGTCCTCGAGCGACTCGGCTTCTCGCGCAACCCAATCGCCGCGCTCAAGGTCCGGATGGACGGCAACACCTCCGAGGGGTCGTGGGTGTGGCGACCGTCGCTGTTCGCCGACGAGCAACTGCATGTCGTCCTCCACGACCTCGAGAACGAGCCCGGCGTCGACGTCTACGCCCACTGGGAGTGTTCGTGGATCCGCCACCCGTACAGACACTACGTCGCCCGCGGCTACGACGCCGAGAAAGGCGTCGCGCTCGCGCGACAGTGGCTCGTCGACGGCGACGAACTCGAGTTCGGACCGGGCATCGACTACGAGATCGACGACTCGCTCGCCCGCCGTGCGAGCGAGGCGCTGTGGCTGTCGTACTACCGGGTCAGAGAGGCGAAGTCGGCAGTCGCGTCGAAACTGCCGTTCGTCGACGGCGTCGAGCGGCAGCAGGTCGTCGAGCGCGAGGGAGCACGCGATTCGGTCTCACCGACGATCACGGGGAAGTGAGCGTCGGCAGCGTCCGAGACGAACGCCGCGGTCAGAGGTCGCCCGATCGAATTCGGTCCTCCGCGTCCTCGAGCGCGCGCTCCCGGTCGAACGCTTCGATAATCGCCCGCAGTTCGTCCTCGTCGGCGTCGGCCAGTTCTCGCGCGTGCTCGGTCATATTCGGCACCGCGCGGATGATGTTGTCGACGATCGGCACGTCGGCCACCTGCGGCGAGCGCGACAGCGGGTTGAGGTCGATCACGATCTCCGTTTTCCCCATCTCGTCTAACGCCTCGGCGCGGTCGCCGTCCTCGAGGGGGACGAGCACCACGTCGGCCTCGTAGATCCCGTTGGCGTCGACCTTCGAGCGTTCGTGGTCCAGATTCGGAATGTGCGCGTCGGCCTCGAGCCCCTTCACCTCGTCCGCGCCGTGGTCGCGCAGGTGGTCGGCGATGGCCTCGATGCGCTCGGGGGTCCGATTGAACAGGTTGACCTCGAGGTCGGCGTCGACGGCGTCGGCCAGTTCGACCATCTCGCCGGGGACGAGCGCCGCGACGTTGCCGTTGATCGAGAGCACGGGACGGTCGGCGAGCAGGAGGTGGGCCGCGGCCGCCCGCTCGGCGTCGGCGGCGCTGGGGATCGTCTCCTCGCCCAGCAGATAGTCGAACGCGCTGCCCCGGCCCTCCGCGTGCATTCCCTGGAGGTGCGTGATTCCCTTCTCGACGCCCCGCTCGATCCGGTGGCGGGTGAGCAGGTCCTGGTATCTCGGGTGGTCCTCGGGAATCTCCTCCTCGTGCTCGACGTCGGCGGAGACGGTGTCGTAATCGCTCACGATCGATCACTGGATTCGATCGATAAAAAACAGCCCGATCCACCGACTTCCCGGATTCCGTCGACCTCGCCAACTCCCGCAGGGTCGAACCGGGTCGGGCAGTCCGCTCTTGCGAAGCCGGTCTCCCGGCGGGTCGAATGGTCCCCTCTCGAGACCGCTCCCCCTAATAAATACACGATAGCTTTCGCGTCAAGGTACTCCCTCACGCGGAGACATCTCTCCGTATGGTCACGGATCGACCGTCGACAGAGGGAACCTCGCACATCGACGACGAGCACGCTGCCCGCCTCGAGCGGAGTCGGACGGTCTGGGACCGCTGGAGCGACTGGTACGGGATGAGCGAGAGAGACTTCGAGCCGGTTCGCGAGGGAGCTATCGATCGACTCGACCTGCGATCGGGGGACCGCGTGCTCGAGATCGGTTGCGGTCCGGGCGTCGACTTCGGGCGGATTCGACGGGAGATCGGCGAGGAGGGCGAACTCGTCGCCGTCGACTACAGCCCGAAGATGACCGAGGACGCGCGAGAGCGAATCGAGGTCACGGGTGGCAGAACGTCCGAGTACGCCGAGCGGATGCGACGACGATCGCGTTCGACGCGGCGCTCGCGACGCTCTCCCTCTCCGTCATGCCCGATATCGGCCGCGCCACGGCGGCCGTCTACCGATCGCTCGTCCCCGAAGGGCGTCTCGCGGTCGTCGACATCCGGCCGGTTCCGACCGGTCCTGCGCGCGTCGTCAATCCGTTCATCCGGCGGTTCCTCCGCTGGTACGCCAACTGGAATCCCGACGGCGATGTCGCGGAGTCGCTGGACGCGGTCTTCGATTCGTGCGAAATCGTCGATACGCACTTCGTTGGAACCGCCTACACGGCGGTCTGCACGAAACGGGCGACGACCTGATCGAAGACGTCTACGGACCGTTCTCGAGGACGCGTTCGACCGCGTTCGCTTCGCCGCGACGGACGAGTGCCGACGCCGTCGAGACGGCACAGTCCAGTTCGTCGGCAACTGCCTCGATCCCAGCTTCTCGCGGAATTCCGTAGAATCCGACCTCCCAGGCGGCCCGTAGTGCGGCCGCCTGCCGTTCGGAGACCGGCGCACCGTCGACCGTCACGTCGTCGCTCACCCAGCGAACGTCCACCGCCAGCTCGTCAGGAACCGAGTCCATCACGGCGGTGAGAGCCGACGAGTGCCCGACCACGGTCAGCCGAATCGTCCGATCGGATCGTATCTCGATCGGCGGCACGATCACGGCCGTTTCCCGGGCTAGCGCGTCCAGCAACGATAGTCCCTCCGGCCCGAGTTCCCGACGAAGGTAGAGGAAAACCCGTCGTCGGACGGCGTGATGTCGTACTCGCGGACGGACTCGAGGTCCGCGAGCAGCGACTCGTAGGCGTCGGGGTCCCCGTAGACGAACGAAGTGACCGTCTCGACGCCGTCGACCGACTGCCCGCCGACGACGACCTCCCGGTCGATGGCGGACGACTCGCAGATCCCCTCGTGAAGCGGGGGGAGCGCGTCCGGGGCGTACTCGAGTCGGATCCCCATCGATTTCACGACTCGAACATCTCGATCGAGGAATATGAGTTCTGGATAACGGCCGATGATCCGCTCGGCGACGACGGGTACGTCGAACGAAAGCGGCGAAAACGGGGGTCGGTCAGCGATCGGTTCGTGTCGTCAGTTCCGGCGCGGCAGTCACTCCGTGAAGGTGATCCAGCCCTCGGGGGCCTGCGCCTTCACGTCGTTCATCGCTTCGCGGGCCGCGGTCCGCGTATCGTAGGTCTGGGTGCTCTCGGCCATCGTCGCGCCGTACTCGTCGATGAGCTGCCAGACCCAGCCGTCGTCGTCGGTGTGGAGTTCGAACGAGACGCTGTCGATCTCGAGGATGCTCGCGGACTTGATCAGCTCGCGGACGTCCTCGAGGGCCTCGCGGACGTCCTCGGTCGTCTCGTACGATTCGGAACCGGTCGCGACGGTGCGGCCGTCCTCGTCGATGAGCCGCCACTGCCAGCGGTCGTCCTCGTCGGCGACGAGTTCGAAGGAGGCCACGTCGAAGTCGACCCGACCGGCCATCGGCGCGAGCTGGCGGACCACTTCGATCGCATCGTAGAGGTCGTCTTTGCTCTCGGAACTGCCGACCGCTTCGGCGAGCACCTGGCGGTCGCGGTCGACGAGTTCCCACGACCAGCCGTCCTCGCCCTCGCCGTCGAGGCGGATCGCGGCGTCCTCGATCGCGAAGATCGGTGCATCGGTGGCGTGTTCTGCGAGGTCCTCGACGCCGGCCATCGCCGCGTCGCGGTCGTCGAAGGAGACGTTCGCGTCGGCGATCTCCTCGCGGTCACGGTCGAGCAGGCGGAAGTGCCAGTCGTCGGTCTCGTAGAGCTGCACGGAGACGTCGCCGATCGTGAACTGGCGCGCCGACGCGGCCGCCTCGCGCACGTCGTCGAGGCTGTCGACGAGTTCGTCACGGGTCGGGTACTCCTCGCCGCCGACGGCGACGATTTCGCCGTCCGGCATGACGAACTGCCAGTGCCAGTCCTCGGTCGCGTACGTCTGGAAGATGGCCCGATCCATCGTCCGCACGTTCGAATCGAGGTGCTCGAGCAGGCGGTTCATCGCGTCGCGCGCGGCGTCGCGCGTCGGGTGGGTGTTCGGGTCTTCGGCCACGAGTTTGCCGCCCGCGTCGATGAGCCGCCAGCCCCACTCGTCGTCCTCGTTGACGAACAGTTCGAAGGCAGCGGTCTCGATCTCGAGCAGTTCGGCGTCGGGGGCCTGCTCTTTGAGCGTCATCATCGCCTCGGCGGCCTCTCCGCGGGAGGTGTGTTCCTCACCGCTGTCGGCCAGCACGTTGCCGTCTTCGTCGATGAGCCGCCAGCGCCACTCGCCGTCGTCGGCTTCGTAGACCTGGAACGCGGCGTTCTCGAACTCGATGAGGTCGGCCTCGCTGGCCTGCTCGCGGACGCGCTCGATCGCGTCGGCGGCCGAGTCGGCATCGCTGTGGGGAACGTTGCTCGCCGCGATGATGTCGCGGTCGTCGGTGACGAGCCGCCAGTTCCACGGGCCGGCCTCGTCGGCACCTGCGCCGTCGTCCACGACCGTCCCGCCGTCCGGGGCCGGCTCGGGGTCCTCGATCGCAGCCGTGGACATCTCGGCCTCGCTGAACGTGTACTCGTCGCCCTCGGCGTCCGGGGTGGGGTAGACTTCGTACTCCGCGCTCTCGATCTCGACGACGTCGGCGTCGCGAGCGTTCTCGCTGAACTGGTCGGCCCACTGCTCGGAGGCGCCCAGTTCGGGGGTTCCTTCTGGGCCACGGCCGACGACGTGTTCGCTCGCGTCGATGAGCCGGTAGTGCCACTCGTCGTCGTCTTCGTAGAGTTCGAACGTCGGTTCGCCGGCGACGGTGATCGACGCCGAGTCCAGTTCCGGCAGCAGGTCCTCCGCGGCTTCCTCGGCGCTGCGCCGGGAACTGAACTCGTGCGTACTGGTAGCGATGACGGTGTCGTCGGCGTCGACGAACCGCCAGGTCCAGCCGCTCGCCTGCTCGCAGAGTTCCACGCCGATGTGCTCGACGTCGAGCACGCGTGCGCGGTCGAACCGTTCGGCGAACGTCCGAGCGGCCTCCTCGGCGCGTTCCTGCGTCGAGTGGCCCGTGTCGCTCGAGGCCAGCGGTGTGCGGTCGTCGTCGACGAGTTGCCAGTACCACTGATCGCGCCGTTCCTCGTAGGTGAACGCGGCGCCCTCGATCTCGATCACGTCGGCCTCGGGGCCGCGGTCTTTCAGGAAGCTGACCGACTCCTCGGCACCGTCACGGCGGTCGAACTCGCCGGCACAGGAGCCGACGATCGATCCGTCGTCGCGCGCGAGCGTCCACTGCCAGGTGCCGTCGCGATCCTCGTAGAGTCGGAACGCGGAGGTCGTCAGCTCCATCAGCCCTGCGGAGCTGATCTGGGACTTGACGCGTTCGATCCCCTCCGTCGCGTCCGGCCGCGTAACTGCGCTCTCGGTGCTCTGGGCCAGCGCCTCGAGGTGGAGGACGTGCCACTTCCAGTCGCCGTTCTCGTCGCGGAAGACGGCGAACTGGGCGCTCTCCATCGCGTCGCCCGTGAGGATCTCCGGATCTTCGGTCTGTCCTTCTTCCTCGACGAACATCCCCCGCTGACCGGTGAGGACCGGAACGAGCGCAGTGACGCCAGCGATGATCCCGATCCCGAACGTGTATACCGAGATCACTTCGACGCTGTAGTCGGTGCCGAGCGCGCGCCAGTTGTACGGGTACGCCCAGGCGAAGAACCCGACGCCCCCGAAGGCGACGGCGAGTCCGACCATACTGGCCTGGATCCCTCGCTTTCGCACCGGTAACATCAGCACGATGCCGAACAGACAGAGCGCGAGCCCCGTCGCGGCTGTGATGCCGGAAATCTTGATCAGGGTGTAGGAGTCCGCCGCGCCCGCGTAGCCGACGACGAAGGTCGCCACGCCCGCTGCCCCGATGATATACCCGACGATGAACAGCCAATACCCGTAGACGTCCTTGCTCGAGTCGGGTTCACCGACGTAATGTTCGTACAGCTGAAACAGGTTTTGATGAATGTCAGTCCGTGAGGCCATTGTCAAATCTTGACCGGATAACTCGAACGCATCATAATAAAGTTCTGGCTATCGATACGGAAAATGTCATATAGTATTTTCTATACAAATGGCGCTATCGAGCATCCATTCGACCCGTTATGGAACGGCCGCCGCCGCAAATATTTTGACGAAATCGAAAGTCCTTGGGCCTGTATCAGTCGTTTTCAAGAGTGATAGTGTGCAGTGGGCCGCGGATCAACTCCGTTTTGTCCGCTCCTTCCGAGTTCGAATAGAATTACATCGCCACGCTTGCTTGCGATTCGGCAGCCCGACGGGTACATCGGCTGATAGATCGCGGGGATACTTAACTATCGCATGACAGCACCGGCCGGATGGGTCGCACAGACCGACGGCTCGTAGCCCGCGTCGGACAATCCGGTCCCGAGCGCGAAGACGGTTTCACCGAGCATAGCCATCGACGCCTGACCATCGGCCGCCGAGACCTCGGCGATAGTTTCCGTAACCCGGTCGGTCAAGAGGCCGGCGTCGCGCGCGAACAACCGCGACGCGTAAAGAAACGAGAGGAGCGTCGGCTCCTCGACGACTCTGGCCAGCGCTTCCTTGCCTGCGGCCGTCAGCTCGTCGGTGTCGCCCGAAAGCACGTCGGCCGTCGAAAGCTCACCAAACGAGACGTATTCCACGCGCGCCCGCGAGGGAATCGCGTCGAGCTTGTTGTCCTGTGGCCCGCCCGGCTCGAGACGGATCGGGACGCCGCCGTGGGCCTGTGCCACTACGTCGCCGAGGCCCGTTCCGGCCTGTACTTCGGCACCGTGAGCGATCGTCACGAGTTCGTTCATCGAGAGTTTCCGTTCGAACACCCGGTTGGTGGCCAGCGCCGTCCCGAGCACCATCGCGCCCGAGACGCCGAAGCCGGCACCGAGGGGCACCTCGGATTCGGCCTCGACGCGCGCGGTCGCGTTCAGCGTCTCGAGGACGGTCGTTACCGGATCGATTTCGAGTTCCGTCCCGTCGAGGACGACGGTCGAGTCGTCGCCAGCCGCGGGCTCGACCGTTACCTCGACGCCGTCGGTGAGCGTCAATCCTGCTCCTCGAGACCCGGCTTTCGTCGGGTCCTCGTCCGGGTGGGTGCTGAAAAAGCCGGTGATGTGGCCGGGCACGAACGCCGTCGCCTCGTCGCGCATTACGCCCTCGCTTTCGGCCCGAACGGTATAACGTTGAAGATTCCCGCGCGAGCCCCAGCGGGACCCGGCCGCGAACACCGAAGGGAATCGCGCGCCGCTGTCCGTCGGCCCCACCACCGCCTATCCAGCTCCGATACATCATACGATTGGCTCTGTCGATTCTAGCCACACGTATATCGAATGTTTTCCCACTTCCACCCAGTATAATAGGTCTTAAATATACTCAATATAGGGGAGGAAAAGTAAATCCACGACATGTGCTCCGATAGTATGTACCATGCCAGACAACGACTCGTACACAGACGAACCGGCGGCGGACGGATCGACAATCGATCGGCGAACGTTCATGAAAGCGACTGGCACGACGATCGTCGGCGGGACGGGGCTGGCTGCGGCCGGATCGGCCTCTGCCCAGTTCGGCGGTCCAGAGGTCATCAACGTCGAAGACGGCTGGTTCGGCTGGAGCGCCGACGGAAGCCTCCCCCTCACCGACGAACTGCTGATCTTCATCCACGGCTGGTTCGGCGACACCACCGTCTCGAGTCAGGCCGCCGACGTGCTCGGCTCCCTCGAGTCCGGCGGCTACTCGCCCGATCGGACCGTCGCCATCGAGTGGCCCGCGACGAACTTCAACTACTACGGGGCTGAGGGCGACACGGAGAACGTCGGGGACGTCGTCGCCGGCCTCATCGAGGACTTCTACGACAACGGCGGCGGCAGCGTCCGCCTCGTCGGCCACTCGCTGGGCGGCCGCTGTGTCTACTGGACCGCGACGAAACTCTCGAGCGGCTACGAGATCGAGACCGTCGCTGGCCTCGGGACGGCCGCCGACGGCTCGGAGATCTGCGGCGATCCGTGGAACCCCGGGCTGAGCAACGCCTGCCAGGTCCGCAACTACTACTCCCAGAACGACTCGACGGTCGGCAGTGCGTACGGCGGCTTCGGTGACACCGCGCTGGGCACGGAAGGGGCCGGCTGCGACCCTGCCTCGAACTACACCGACGTCGACGTGACCGGCACCGTCGGCGGTCACCTCGAGTACCTCGGTGACGCGACGGTCTGCGCCGACCTCGCCGCGGCCATCAACAGCGGCTCCTGTACCAGCGATGGTGACAGCGGTGACGGCGGCTGGTTCGACTGGTTCTGAGCGGTCGCGAACGGAAGAACGAAATCGTTTCTCGAGTCGAACGAGACGTCTCGCTGGCTCTCAGAGATTTCGCCCTATGGGCTCAATCTCTGGCGGTCTCGCGGGAAGAGAACGGCCTCCCGGATGTTGTCCAGCCCGAGGATCGTCATGATCAGGCGTTCGCCGCCGAGACCGAAGCCGGCGTGGGGCGGCATGCCGTACTTGAACATCTTCGTGTAGTACTCGAACTGGTCGGGGTCCAGGCCCTGCTGTTCGAAGCCCTCGATGAGCTTCTCGTGGCGGTGCTCGCGCTGACCGCCCGAGACAAGCTCCATCCGCGGGTGCATGAGGTCGAAGCCGGTCGATAGCTGCGGATCGTCGTCGTGGTCCTTGATGTAGAACGGCTTGATCTCGCTGGGCCAGTCGGTGATGAAGTAGTGGCCGCCGACGTCCTGGCCGAGGGCCTTCTCGGCTTCCGTCGAGAGGTCGTCGCCCCAGACGAGTTGCTCGTCGAGTTCGCCCGTCGCGTTGATGCGCTCGATGGCGTCCTCGTAGCTGATGCGCGGGAAGTCCTCGTCGGGGGCCGTGAACTCGTCCTCGAGGTCGAGCGCCTCGAGTTCCTCCTGACAGTTCTCGCTCACCGCGTCGTATGCGGCTTTGACGACGCCCTCGACGACGTCCATCGCGTCGTTCTGGTCGCAAAAGGCACCCTCGAAGTCGATCGAGGTCGCCTCGTTCAGGTGCCGCGGCGTGTTGTGTTCCTCGGCGCGGAAGATCGGGCCGATCTCGAAGACGCGTTCGACGTTCGAGCCGGCGATGAGCTGCTTGAACAGCTGGGGCGACTGGTTCATGAACGCCTCCTCGCCGAAGTAGGTGATCGGGAAGAGTTCGGTGCCGCCCTCGGTGCCGGTCGCGACGATCTTCGGCGTGTTGATCTCCGTACAGCGGAACTCGCGGAACTGCTCGCGGACCGCCCGCAGGATCTCCGAGCGGATCTCGAAGACGGCCTGCACGTCCGGCTTGCGCAGGTCGAGGGTGCGGTTGTCCAGGCGCGTCGAGAGATCGGCGTCGACCTTCCCCGAGGGGTCGAGCGGCAGTTCGGGGTCGGCGGGCGCGATGACCTCGACGGATTCGGGCGTGATCTCGACGCCCGTCGGCGCGCGCGGCTCCTCCTCGACCGCGCCGGTGACTTCGACGACGCTCTCGCGAGAGACGCCGAGACCGGTCTCGACGAGGTCCTCGTCCATCTCGTCTTTCTCGAACTTGATCTGGATCTTGCCCGTGGTGTCCCGGAGAATCAGGAAGGCGATGCCCCCGAGATCGCGGATCTCGTGGACCCAGCCGGCGACGGTCGCGTCGTCGCCCGGCTCGGCGTCGGCAGTGTAGGTTCTGTCCTGCATACCTCCCGGTTCACGCAGGCGGAACTTAAGCGCAGTCGTTCGCGGCGAGATTAATCGTTTTGCCCGGCGGGCGCGAACAGGGGAACATGGACGACCTCGAGCGATTCGCTGACGACGTGCGGCGTGCAGACACGGTCGTCGCTTTCACCGGCGCGGGGATCTCGGCCCCCTCCGGCGTCCCCACCTTCCGGGGCGACGACGGCGTCTGGGAGCGGTTCGACGAGGGACAGTTCGCCTACGGCCGGTTCCAGCGCGACCCCGAGGGCTTCTGGACCGACCGCGTCGAGTTACAGCGGGAGATGTTCGACGGGGAGTACGAACCGAACGCGGCCCACGAGGCCCTGGCCGCGATGGGGGAGAACGGCCACCTCGAGGCGATCCTCACGCAGAACACCGACGGTCTCCACGGCGACGCTGTCGATTCGGCCCGGGACGACGGAGCCAGCGATGGGGACGAGACGGCGATTCTCGAGCTACACGGCAACTCCCAGCGGGTTCGCTGTACGGACTGCGGGAACCGTCGAGGCGGCGACCCGATCTTCGAGCGCGCGGCGGCGGGCGAACTCCCGCCGACCTGCGACTGCGGCGGCGTGTTCAAACCCGACGTCGTGCTCTTCGGCGAGCAACTCCCGGGCGCTGTAATTCAACGCGCGCGAACACTCGCACGCGAGAGCGACGCCTTCCTCGCGATCGGGTCCTCGCTCGTCGTCGAACCCGCCGCCTCGCTCCCGCGGCTGGCCGCGTCGACCGGCGCGACGGTGGGCATCGTCAACCTCGAGTCGACGCCCCACGACGATACCGCCGACGTGGTGGTCCGGGAAGACGTGACCGACGCCCTTCCCCGCCTGCGCGATCTCGTTCTCGAGTAAGGCCACGGTCGCGTCGCGTATCGCTCACTCGAGTAGCTGCGCTTCGATCAACTGCGCCTGTCCGCGCCGCAGGCGCTCGCTGACGGCCTGCGTCGAAATACCGAGTCGGTCGGCGACCTCGCTCAACCCCGTTTCTCGCGGAACCTCGAAGAACCCGCGCTCGTGGGCCAGAACGAGCGCCTCCCGCTGGGCGTCGGTCAACGCCGACTCGGATCCGTGCCGGCGGTCGTCGCCGTCGGAGAGCCGGTGTAGCTCGAGGGTGACGCCTTCGTCCGCGAGAAAGTCGTGATAGTCGCTGAACGATGCTCTGTCGGGAAAGCGCATCTCGACCTCCCAGCGGCCGTCCGAGCCGCGACAGTCGAGGAGTTCGCCGCCCGCGGCGACCCACCGCCGGTACGCCGCCACGACGTCGGTGTCGCTTCGCTGCAGTCGATAGCAGTCACGGCCGTCGACGCCGCCGATCCGCTCGAAGTCCGCGACCGTCGCGTCGGTGGCGAGCGCGTGCTCGACTCGCTCGCGGTCGCGATGGCGGACCCAGCAGAACAGGATCGGCCGCGCTGGGTTGAGGGCGTATTGACGTTCGATGGCGATGTCGACCGAGGGCAGCGCCTCGAGCGTCGGCCCGAGGACGAGCGCCGGCGACGACGCCTCGAACGAAGCGAGGAGACTCATGAGGCGTCGTGCAATACGGAGCGACAAAACAGTTTAGGCCACTGTTACCGGATCTAACGTATCGCGAGCCGCGCTGGCCTCGTTACGCGTCGTTGGCAGCGTCGACGGTCTCGCGGACCGCCTCGATCCCTTCGTCGTGGGCGAGATCGCCGACGACGATAACGTCGGCGTACTGCGCCATCGTGTAGGCGGAATCGTAATCGTGGATGCCGCCACCGTAGAAGAGCGTCGAGTCGTCGAGCGCTTCGGCGGCCGCTTCGACGACGCCCTCGTCGCCGAGCGTGCCGGAGTATTCGACGTAGACGATCTCCTGACCGAACATGTGCTCGGCGACCGTCGCGTAGGCGGCGACGTCGTCGGCGCCGAGATCGCAGTTGGCCTCGGTCAGCTCCGCCACGTCGGCCTCGGGATTCATGACGATGTAGGCCTCGGTCGTCGTCCGCTCCCAGTCGAGATCGCCCTCGAGTCGCACCCACTCCTTGTGGGCCTCGGTGATCCAGAACGGCGAGCCGGCGTTGAAGACGGTCGGGATGAGATAGCCGTCGAGCACGTCGTCCTCGAGGACGACCTCGGGGTTCGACGGCTCCTGATAGAGGGCGACGTCGTGTTCGGCGCAGGCGTCGATGACGGCGCTCATGTTCTCCTGGGTGATGCCCATGGTACCGCCGACTTCGATCGCGTCGGTGCCGGTCGCACAGAGATCACCGTAGGTCACACCCTCGGGTAACTCCTTGTCGGGATCGATCTTGAGGATGTGATTCCAGTCCTCCCAGGGGGTAGTCATACCGCGTCGTTTCCCGACAACCAGCAAAAACGCTACGGAACGAGCCCGTCTCGCGGATCCGCGGTCGAAACCGTTCTGGACCGACCGATCGGCGGTCTCGCGGACGACACGGCGGGGCGAGCCGTGTTCGTCCTGATCCGGTCACGGGCTCCGGTCGGGCCCCCACGACGGTGCGTCTGTGACCTCGAGGCGGGCGCGCGTTCGTGACTCCCAGCGCAGCTCACAGCTGTTCTGCGCTGACAGGCCGCATCGCGCCGTCTTCCTCGAGCTCCCAGATCCGCAGGACGAGGTGGGCCTTGCAGTAGTACTCGGCGGTCTCGAGCCCGGTCTGCCCGTTCTCGATGACGAGCTGGCATGTGGCCCCGTTCGAACACTCTGGTGAATGTTCACACATTGGTACTCGTTTCGTCTACTCGTCTCGCAGTCAAGACCTTGTCGGTGAATCGGTTCGGCCGTTTCGTCGAATACGCCCGCTGCTAGTGGTTTCTCCCGCCATACTGAGGGGTACCACCGACTGCAGATTCACTGCGGCGACCGAACTAGACGCCCTGCCCCATCAGGTGGCTGCGCAGCACGTCGGCTTCCTTGTTCCCCGATCCGATGTTGACGATGACGACCGTCTCGTCGCCGTCGAACGCACTCTGTTCGGCGAGCGCCCACGCGCCGCTGGCCGCCGCCGCGGCACTGGGAATCATTTCAAGCCCTGCCGCCTGGGCCACCTGCACGGCGGCCTCGAGAATGTCTGGATCGTCAGTCGCGACGCCGCCGCCGTCGGTATCGCGGACCGCCTCGAGCACGCGCCGGCTCGCCGCGGGATCCGGGACCTCGAGTTCGCCACAGATCGTGTCGGGGCGCTCGACCGGTTCGTGTTCGTCGCGGCCGTCCTCGAGGGCTTCGACGATCGGCGCACAGCCCGACGCCTGGGCGGCGTAGAGAGCTGGCAACTCGTCGATCAGGCCCAGTTCACGGAACTCGGCCGCGGCCTTCGCGAGGCCGACGATCCCGACGCCGGCACCCGTCGGATAACAGATCGCGTCGGGGACGGTCCACTCGAGCTGTTCGGCGATCTCGTAAAACAGCGTCTTCGCGCCCTCGTGGCGATAGGGGGTGTCGAACGCCCGGAGCGAGTACCAGTCGTCGTGCTCGTCGAGGCCTTCCTCGAAGGCTCCGACGGCGTCGCCGAAGCGACCGCCGACCACGTTCATGTCGCCGCCGTGGACGTTGACCATCGCCTTGTTCGTGAAACCCGAGCGCGAGGGGAGGTACGCGTGCGCGTCCAGCCCCGCGCGGGCCGCATAGGCCGCGACGGCCTGGCCGCCGTTACCCGTCGAGGGGAGCGCGACGTCACTCGCGCCGTGTTCGGCAGCGGCAGTGACGGCGACCGACGCGCCGCGGTCCGTGCTCGAGCCGGTCGGATTCCGGCCGTCGTCTTTGATCAGGACGCGCTCGACGCCGAGTTCGTCGGCCAGATCGGGGCAGTCGACCAGCGGTGTCGCGCCCTCGCTCGTCGTCACCGCCGACTCGCGGGAAAACGGGAGCAGTTCGGCGTAGCGCCACTGCGAGTCGAACGGCCGGTCGGCGAGCGTCTCGCGATCGAGGTCGATCGCGTCGTAGTCGTAGGTCGGATCGAGCGACCCGCCACAGTCCGGGCACCGGTGGGACTCGGCGGCGTCGACAGTGGCCCCGCAGTCGACACACTCGAGTCCGGCGAACGCGTCTGTCGTCTCCATAGTCGATCCTTCGCGGCGGCGAACTAAGGGCTGTTCATCGGCGCGGCAGACAGCGACGGCCGGTCGCACGATGCCGCGCTCGAACTCGACCGACAGTACCGCTGCCGGCCGATCGGCCGGGTGTCACGCACCGACGAACGCCGGCGGCACCGCTGAGACGCGATTCGAGACGAGAACGAACGAGAGAACGGAGAGATCAGTTGTCGCCGGCCTTCGACTGCCACTCGTAGTCGCGGCGTTTGGCGGACTTGCCGAAGCCACACGACGAGCACTGCTTCTTTTTCGAGTGGTAGGACTTCTCACCGCAGCGACGACACTTGACGTGAGTCGTCTTGTTCTTCTTTCCTTGGCTCGGGGTTCCTGCACCAGTCATGGAGTGATCGAGACGACGTTGTCGCCGCGTATAATGGTTGTGTCTTCGACCGGCGTCTCCTCCTCGATGCCGCCCTCGACGGGGATCGTCACGTCATCGAGCACCAGATTCATGTGCTGATCGTAGCCGGCGAGGTCGCCGACGTACTCGTCGCCGCTCTTGAGTCGTACCGTGACGCGTTCGCCGAGTGACGCCTCGAGGACGTCCAGCGGTCGTCCACTCATACGAAACACCGCTGGTGATGGACACTTAATCGTACCGGTCCAGATGCCGGCTTCGGGCGGATGGCCCGCCACCACGTCGTGTGGGAACAGGACGATCGTCACGGTAATCTGTCGCTACACACGTCAATAACGGAGACCTAACCAAACGGCTAAGTGACTTCTCGTGGACCGTCGGCCTATGGGAGACACCAACCTCACCCTCATCGAGTTGCATTTCGACGGCGACGCGCGGTTCGGACTGGGATCGATCGGCGAGGCGCTGCCGTTCGGCGGTTCCGAGTCGTCGACAGAGCTCGAGACCGAAACGGAAACCGAGACGGACGAAACCGAAGACGACTCCGGCGGCGCGGGCAAGAGCGCCGTCGGCGCGCTGGTCGCGCTCGTCGTCCTCGTCGGCATCGCCGCCGCCGCCCAGAAGTTCCGCGGCGACGAGGAACCGGAACTCGAGGCCGAAGAGGAGCCCGACGTCATCGTCAACTGATCGTCGCCAGATCGGACACCGATCAGCGGCGAACCGCGACGCGGATCCCGTCGGCAATCGGCCGCCGGCGTCGACGCGTCACACCGAACGGAACCGAGCCGAACGCTTTTGCGCTTCCTGCCCCTAGTGAAGGTTGTGAATCTCTATCGCAGCGCCCGGGCCGTCGCCGGGGCGTCCGGTGACGATGCGATCGACTGGCGGTCGGCCGCCGACGCCGCCAAGGCGGCGACCGATCCCGGGTCGCTCGACCTGACGCCCGGCGAGAGCGAGGCCTACGCCCGCGACGTTCGGGACGCACGGGACGCCGTGCGGACCGTCTCCGGCGTCGAGTTCGACGTTCCCGACACCGTCGAGATCCAGAATCGCCACCACTGGATCGACGCCAACGTCGCCACCTTCGAACGGGTCATGAGTTCCCTCGAGACCCACACCGGCACCTTCCCCGGCGTCGCCCGGACGATCAACACCGGGACGATGACCGTCCTGCTTTCCTTCCTCGGGCGGAACGTCCTCGGGCAGTACGACCCACTCTTGCTGGCTGACGCACCCGCGAACGACCACGCGCTGTACTTCGTCCGGCCGAACATCCTGAACGCCGCCGCGAAACTCGACGTCGACGCCGACCGGTTCCGCCGCTGGATCGCCTTCCACGAGGTGACTCACGCCGCCGAGTTCGGGGCCGCACCGTGGCTCTCGAACCACCTCGAGACCCGCATGGAAGACGGCATCGCGAGGCTCTCGGAGGGCTCGTTCGATCGCGAGGCGTTCCGTGATCTCGACGCGGCGATGACCGTCGTCGAGGGATACGCCGAACTCCTGATGGACCACGCCTTCGACGACGAGTACGAGGACCTCCGGCGCAAACTCGACGAGCGCCGGCAGGGACGAGGGCCACTCCAGAAGCTCCTCCGTCGCCTGCTCGGTCTCGGGCTCAAGGAACGGCAGTACCAGCGCGGTAAGAACTTCTTCGAACACGTCGTCACCGTCCGCGACCTCGAGACGGCGAGTCTCGTCTGGGAGGGACCCGAGAACCTCCCCAGCCACGACGAACTCGACGCGCCGGGGACGTGGATTCGGCGCGTCGATCGCCGATAGTCGCCGACGCGTTCCCTCGAGTCAGTCAGTCGTTATCCAGACCAGATACCAGAGCAACGCGCCGCCGGCGACGACACCGCCGAGTATCGCCGCGCCAATCACCGCCAGCGGAGCGCCGCTCTGAAGCGCGATCAGCCCACCCGAGAGTCCGACCAGCAGCACGAACGCGATCTTGAGCTGGTCGGCCGCGCTCGTCAGTTCGCTCGAGCGCGTCCGGCCGCGTCCCGGGCCACGACCGCGACTCATAGCTCGTGGGGAGCGCTGACGTGCATCCCGGCGAACTGCCAGTCCGGCGCGTCGGCGTCCGCCATCGCTCGTTCGATCAGCGTCCCGCTCCAGCGGCTGTCGAATCGATGTCGGTCACCGCTCTCCAGGTCCGTCCAGGCCATCGCGACCTCGTCGGCGACCGTCGCGAACCCGTCTCGTTCCTCGACGACGAGATGGCGGCTCTCGATCGACCAGCCCGCAGTCGTCTCGGTCTGTTCCTCGAGTGCCGCGGCGACCTCGCGACCGCCGAACAGGGATTCGCTGATGCCGAACTTGACGGTCGAGTCGTCGTCGCAGAAGTACGGTTCGAGGGGGTCGCCGTCGCGGAGGGCGTCGTAGTAGTCGCGGACGACGCCCTCGGCGGTCGCGCTCGGTGACATGGGTTTACTGTGAGCGCCCGGCGCCTAAGAGCCACCGGACGGGGCTGCTCGCCCGCCGGTCACATGAAGCCGCGATCGACCTCGTCGGTCTCGATCAGGTCCTCGAGTTCGCTGTTCAGTAGTTCGTCGGCCTCCTCGAACCGCTCGGAGAGATCCTCGAGTTCGTCCGGCCGGTCGTACTGGTCGTACTCCATCGGCCCGAAGGCGGGGCTCTCGATGGCGTCCATCACGTCGTCGAACAGATCCTGCGGGCGCGTCGGCGCGTCCGCGTGCGTCTCGAGGACCGTCTCGAGACGCTTTCCGACCGTTTCGGCCTGCTCCTCGTCCTCCGGCGGTGACTGAACCGCGAAGCGGCCACCCGAGTCACGCTCGGGGAGGAACGAACCGATCTCGTCGTCGACCTTGCGGGCGACACGGCTGCCGACGCCGCGGACCTCGAACGGGTTCTTCGCGTACGTTTTCAGGAAGAAGACGCCGGCCCGTGGATGCGCGAGGTACATGTCTTCGCCGACGCCGCTGGCGCGATCGCCGGCGACCGCACGCCAGTCTTCGGGATCGACGTCCCGCTCGGTGACGTCCTCGAGTACGTCCTGCCACTCGCGTATCCGCATGATCGACGGTTGGAACGCCGGCAGAATGAACGTATCGATTGAATCGAAAAACGCCGCAGGCGGACGGTGCGACGGGGGTCGAACCAAAAGGAATACGACGGCTCCCGGACCATAGATCGTAACTGACGCTTTCCCCATGTCCGGCCGCTATCAACTCTCGCTCGTCGAACTGTTTCGCGCCGCACCGGCCAAGAGCGCACTCGTGACGCTGACGCCGCTCGCACTCGCGCTCGGCCAGTTATGCAACAGTTACGTCAACGGCCTCTCCCCGGCCGTCTCGATCGCGTTCGCCGTGGCCATGATCGCCTTCGCCGTCGTCGCGACGAGCCACCACGCCGCGGAGTGCCGAATTCGCCGGCTCGAGGCCGAACACGGCCTGGGGCGGCCCTGAGCGCGAGACGCGTCTTACGCGTCCGGTCCCAGCTGGGTCGCAACCGTCCGCGTTTCTCTGGCCTCGTAGGCGTTGTAGCCGGCCAGTCCCGCGATCAGCAGTCCGGCCGCGATCGTGCTCCAGAACAGACCGCCGGTCATTCCGAGCAGCGCAGCCGAGACGATCAGCCAGACGCCGAGGATGGCGACCAGCGACGCGATGGCGGCGCTGAGCGGGATATCGTTGGTCACCCGGTAGTAGTTGTAGCCGGCCGCGGCGGCCACGACGAGTCCGACTAACACGTTGTTCCACAGCGGCGTCGCGTCCGTCTCGAAGACGAACGCAGAGAGGGCGACCCACGCACCGAGGGCGACGACGAAGAGGCCGAGTATCGAAGTCTTGCGTCGGCGCTCCTCGTTCGCGACCCGGGTCGACTCGTCGCGTCGGTCGCGGCCGGCATCGCGACGATCGCCGAAGCCGGTCCCGGAGTCAATGTCGGCGGACGCCGACTCGCTGCGGTTGATCGGCTCGTCGGTGTCGGACCCGGAGTCTCCGCGCGTCCGACGCTCGTCGTCGTTGGGGTCACTCATGGGACCGATGTTCGGTTCGAAATCTCAAAAACGGCCCGTCCGTTCCGCTCGTGTCGCTTCTCGAGACCAATCGAAACCGTCCGTAACCCAGTTTTACCGGGGCAGCGACGGTGACGACGCGTCCGTCAACGCGGGCGATCGGGGACGGAAACGAGATCTGTACGCGGACCGATAGCGTTTTTGATCGCTCGACCGTGACGATAGGCTGTGCACGTACGCGGAACCGTCGCGGGCGAGGTCGAGGTGCGGTCGGTATCGACGAGCTACGGCGAGAGCGACCTCGCCGACGTTCCGCTCCGGCTCGCGGACGAGGGCGAGCAGACGACCGACGACGCCCCGGCGACGCTCGGCGACGGCGGCACGGCGACGGCCGTCGGCGGCCGCGAGACGACGACGGTAACGCTGTGGAACAAGTGGACCGAGTCGGCCGAACTCCTCGAGCCGGGGATGGAGCTGCTCGTGACGAACGCGAAAGAGGAGGAGTACCAGGGCGAGACGAAGTTCGCGACGACGGGCGACTCCTACGTCGTCGTCGAGCCGTCCTTCCTCATTAGCGTGACCTCGATCCGCAACTGGGTCGAGTGTCCCCGACTCTACTACCTGAACAAGCTCTCGGGGGTACCGCTGAACTACCCCGTCGTGAAGGGGACGCTGGTCCACGAGGTCTTCGGCGACCTGCTGCGCGGGCGCGACATCGAGGAGTCGATCGAGGCCCGCGTCGAGGAACGGGGCCTCCAGCTCGGACTGCTCGGGGAGACGCCCGAGGCCGTCAAAGACGAAATCCGCGAGAACGCCACAGCGATCGAGGGCTGGCTCGAGCAGGGCCGATTGACGGAGGAGGACCGGGCGGCGACAGCCGCCGACAGCTCGGAGCGGGCGTTCACGCCCGCGGAGAGCAGCTGGCGCTCCGAACAACTGCTCATCAGCGAAACCTTCGGCATCCGCGGCCGGGCCGACGCGGTCCGCCGTGGGGCGCCGGTCGAACTCAAGACGGGCAAGAACCTCAAGAAGGAGCCGCGGTTCAAGGACAAGGTCCAGGCTGCCTGCTACGCGCTGTTGCTCGAGGAACACGGCGGCGACGTCGACATCGGAACGCTGCTGTACACGAAGAACTCGGCGCTGGATCGCAACGAGGAGACCGGTGATCTCACCCCCGCGAAGGAGTTCACGATGGGCGACGGGCTACTGAAGTACGTCGTCCGATTGCGCAACGAGATCGCGGCGATGGAGACGAAAGGGGACGTACCGACCGGCTACGAGGCCGACGCGAAGTGCGAGTACTGCTTCGAGCAGGACACCTGCATGGTGGTCTCCGGCCGACTCGATCAGGAGTCGAAGGCCGGCCAGATCGGCCAGTCCCTGCCCGACGAGGAACTCGACTACTTCGATCGCTTCTACCGGGCGATCGAGGAAGAACGCCGGGAGGTCCACCGCGAGTACGCGAAGCTCTGGGAGCAAAGCGCCGAAGAGCGAGCCGAGGACGATCGCGCGCTGATCGACCTCGAGTTCGTCGAGAAACGGCCGCTCGAGGGCGGGCGCTGGGAACTGCGCGCCCGTCGAACGGGCGGCGCGACCTCGAAGCTCCGCGAGGGCGACCTCGTGCTCGCGAGCGACGGGCATCCGGTCCGGGGCGACTCGGAACTCGCGATGATCGAGCGGCTGGGAAGCGCGGATCCGCGATCCGCGACGGATTCGAGCGGGCGAAGCCCGCGAGACGACGAGATCGTCCTGACCGCGGACGAGCCGGTCGAGGTGACGCGACTCGACGTCTACCCGTCTGAGCTGACCACCGATCGGCTTCTCGTGGCGCTCCACGACGCGCTGCTGAAGGGCGACGAGCGTCGGAAGGACGTCCTGTTCGGCCGCGCGAAACCCGAGTTTGCTGAACTCGACGAGACCTTCATTTCGAACAACGACGCCCAGAACGAGGCCGTCGAGAATGCCGTCGGCGCACGAGACTGCGCCCTGATCCACGGCCCGCCGGGAACCGGGAAGACCTACACCATCGCCCGCGCCGTCCGCGCGATGGTCGAGCGCGGCGAGCGCGTCCTGCTGTCGGCCTTTACGAATCGGGCGGTCGACAACGCTCTGGAGGCCGTACTCGAGCAACTCGAGGCCGCCGACGGCGTCGATACCGATCGAGTCGTCCGCGTCGGCTCGGAGAGCGGGGTCCGCGACGACATGGAGCCCTACCGGCTCGAGCGGGGCGGCGATCCCGAGGACCGCGTGGCGGAACTCCAGAACGCGCAGGTGGTGGCGGCGACCACCGCGACCTGCGGCTCGCGGGTGATGAAAGAACAGGCCTTCGACGCCGCGCTGGTGGACGAGGCCGCCCAGCTGACCGAACCCGGTACCCACGCGGCGATCAACCTGGCCGAGCGGTTCGTCCTCGTCGGCGACCACGAGCAGCTACCGCCCGTGGTGCGCGCGGAGAACGACCTCACCGAGTCGCTGTTCGAGCGACTCGTCGACCTCCATCCCGAGGCCGGCGTCATGCTCGACCGCCAGTACCGAATGAACCAGCGCATTCAGGTCTTCGCCTCGCGGGAGTTCTACGACGGACAACTCCGACCGGCGACGCCCGAGGTCGCGAGCCGAACGCTGGACGATCTCGAGGGCGTCTCCCGCGACCCACTGCCCGCGAACCTGCGCGATCCGGTCTCGTTCGTCGACGTCGAGGGTGACCGGAGCCGGTACACCGACAGCGAGGAGGCCGCCCGGATCGCCGAGTTGATCGAGGCCTACGAAACCGCCGGCCTCGAGCGATCCGACATCGGCGTCATCGCCCCCTTCCGCGCCCAGGTCTCGGAGATCTCCAAGCACGTCCCCGACGAGGTGGCCGTCGACACCGTCGACCGCTTCCAGGGCTCGAGCCAGGAGGTCATCGTCGTCTCCTTCACCGCGACCGGCTCGCTCGAGGGGCCAATCTTCGAGGACTACCGCCGGATCAACGTCGCGCTGACCCGGCCCAAGCGGGCGTTGGTGCTGGTCGGGGACGCGTCGGCGCTCGCGTCCGACCCGGTCTACGAGCGCATGCTCGAGTGGGCGCGTCGGTGACGTGGCAGACGACGCCGATGGCGTCGGACCGATCGGTTACTCGTCCGTACGACCGCGGCAGACGGTAGCCGTGTTTCCGTCGGTGGATTTCGACGTGTGTCCGGCGACGGGGACGGGATCGCCCTCGAGTCGATAGTCGAACGTATAGGCCGCGCTCCCGCCGGAAGCGTGAACGACAGCGATGGTCGCGGTACGCTCATCGCCGCCGCAATCGCCTGCAGCGGCCCCGTCGGGGAACGCGAACGGTGCGTAGGTCGTCTCGAACGGATCCGTCTCGCCCGGCGGAACGACGAGATCGGTCCGTGACGGGGAGAGCGGGCTATTCTCGCCGACGCCGACGACGCCCGGACCGAACGCGAGCGAGTCGCGCTCGGACGAGTCGCGTTGCGGGTCGAGGGTCGGATTCGGGACCCCGTCGTACATCGCAACGAACCGAACGAGGAGCGGGGCCTCGCCCTGGTTCTCAATCTCGAAACGAGCGCGGCCGTCGGAAAGGGCTTCGACGGACCTCACGAAGCCGTGAACGCGCTCCGGAATCCACAGCGAGGCCTCCCCGTCCGGCGTCTCGACCGTTACGTGAAGCGATCGGGCGACGTACGTCTCGAGGCGATCCGGGAAGACAACGGGAAACCGAACGGTCTCGGCCGGCCGCTCGACTGCCTCGTACGCTGTCCCGGTCGCTTCGTTCACGAGGGCGGCCTGCTGAACGTCGACGCCGTCGCGGAACCGGACGACGAGCTCCGTGCCGTCGAACCGATGACTCTCGAACACGGTGGAGGAGTCCAGCGACTCGCTGGTCCCCGAAAGCGGCACCGAACAGCCGGCCGAGAGCGGGACAGCCGCGGTCGCGAGGGCGTGAAGGAAGGGGCGGCGGTTCATAGCGGTACATCGCACGCACGTGTAACTATTCTTTCCTTTCGTGCGGCGTGGATGAGCGTGTTCTCCTGGTACACGACCACGGCCGTGGACACGATCGATACCGCCGACGTTTATCTTCCGCTGACCGTACCGTCCGGTGATATGCGACTCGAGGAGGCAAGTGCGACCGTCCGCAACGCCGTCCCGGCCGAACACGCGGAGATCGTCGTGTGGATCACCGAACTCGGCGGAACGACGGCCCTCATGTTCCTGCTTGCGGTGCTGTTCTGGTGTGGCAGCCGTCGGCGAAACGCGCTGGTAATCAGCTACGCGGTCGCCGGACTGGCGCTGGTGCTGACGCTCAAGACGCTGTTCGCACTCCCCCGGCCGCCGGCGGACGCGATGCTCGTCTCGCTCGAGGGTGCACGCGAGGGCTACGGCTTCCCGAGCGGCCACGCGTTCGCGGCGGCCGTCGTCTACGGCGGGCTCGTCTCGGCGTACGATCGGTGCGACGACTGGCGAGCCGTCCTCGGAGCCAGCACGCTCATCGCGGCCGTCTCGCTCTCTCGAGTCGCCCTCGGCGTCCACTATCTCGGTGACGTGCTCGTCGGAGCGGCCCTCGGGATCGTCTTCGTCGTCGCGATGGATCGATTGACCGGCGGCGATCCAACGGTCGGCTTCGCGATCGCGCTCGTCCTCGCGGTTCCCGCGGTCGTCGTCGCCGGCGGCACCGAAGACTCGCTGCTCGGCCTCGGCGGCTCGATCGGCGGCCTCCTCGGATCGCGCCGGTTGTCGGCGCTGCCGGAACTGCGCTCCCGCCTCGAGGGCGCGCTGCTCGTCGCGGTCGGCGGCGGGTTCGTGGTCGTCGTCCGGGGTCTCGAATCGATCGTCGGTTCGATCGAACCGCTCCTCGTCGTCCTCTACGCCGTCCTCCTCGCCGGAGTCGTCCTCGCGCCGGCCGCCGTCGGCCGGTTCGAGTTCGGCGCGCTCGAGTCGACGCGGGCGTGAGCCGACCCGTCCCCGAGCCGGCGCGAGGCGCGAAGACAGGGGCGACTCAGTCGAACCGGTCTCGCAGCGATACCTTGTCGATCTTTCGCGTCTCGGTCATCGGGAGCCCCTCGACGAACTCGACGCGGCGGGGTCGTTTGTAGTTCGCGAGCGCGTCCGAATCGCGACAGTGGTCGACGATCGCCTCTGCCTCGAGATCGTCGGCGCTCGGCACGATGATCGCGGTTACCGCCTCCCCGTAGCGCTCGTGGTCGGTCCCGATCACCGCCACGCTGCGAACGTCGGGATGCGTCGACACGACTTCCTCGACCTCGGCCGGATACACGTTCTCCCCGCCGGTGATGATCATGTCGTCGACCCGGTCCTCGATCCGGAAGTAGCCGTCCTCGCCGACCCACCCGAGGTCGCCGGTGTACAGCCACTCGCCCGACGACGCTCCCTCGTCGTCGCCCGTTCTCGATCGGACGTCGCCGAACTGCTCCTCGTTGACCGCCGGCAGGTCGTGGTAGCCGGGCGTGACGGTCTCGCCGCGGACCGTGATCTCGCCGACCTCGCCGGGCGGCAGTTCCTCGCGGGACTGGGGATCGGTGATCGTCACATCGACGAGTCGCTCGTAGGCCTGACCGATAGTCCCGTCTTTCTTCGCCTCGGGTCTGTTAAGAACCGCCAGCGGCGTCGTTTCGGTCATACCGTACCCCTCGGTGATCGTCACGCCGAACTGCTCTTCGAAGTCTCCGATCGCGTGTTCGGGGACGGGCGCGGAGCCGACGATCATCGCCTCCATATGGCTCAGGTCGTACTCGTCCGCGTTTTCGAAATGCAGCAGGTCCATCAGCATCGTCGGCACGATAAACGAGTAGTGGGCGTCGACCGCCTCACAGGCCTCGAGATACGCCTCGGGGTCCCACTCGGGTAGCAGCGCCGCGGTCCCGCCGGCGACGAGCGTCGGCGTCACCGTGATGTTCAGTCCGGCGACGTGGAAACACGGGGCGACCGTGACCGTGTTCGTCTCGCCCGATAGTTCGTACATCTCGACGAATCCCATGGCGTTCCCGATGTAGTTACGATGGGTGTGTTTGACGCCCTTCGGCTTCCCCGTGGTGCCGGACGTGTACATGATTCCCGCTACCTCGTCGCCTTTCGCCGCGTAGTTCCGGTCGGCGGGGTCGCCGGCCGCCACCAGTGCGTCGAACCGCTCCGCGCCCTCGCGATCGTCCGTAACGACGGCCGTCTCGAGGGAGTCGACGGTCTCGAGCAGCGACACCGCGCCGTCGGCGAAGGTGTCGGTCGCGACGATCCCGCGGGCCCCCGCGTCCTCGAGGACGTAGGCGAGTTCGTCCCGCTCGAAGCGGAGGTTGAGTGGGAGGTGGTTGACGCCGCGTTTCAGACAGGCGAGGACGGTCACGACCAGTTGCGGCGAGTTCGGCGCGTAGATCGCGAGCACGTCGCCCGACTCGAAACCGCGCTCGGCGAGCGAGTCGCCGAGGCTCGCCGCCTGCGAGACGAGTTCGTCGTAGGTCAGTTCCCGGTCGCCGAACCGGATTGCGGCCCGATCCGGATGGTTTCGCGCCGCGTGATCGACGTAGTCTGCGAAGTTCATACGGTATCAATGTGCAAATGTCAGAGGGTATATCACTACCGTAAATTCAAGTCCGAGGGGCCGCGAACCGGATCTGAACCGCGGTTTCACCGGACCGATCACCGCGAACGTTCCCGGCCAAATACATATCTGATCGGACAGAGAGGTGGAGGGTATGGTCAGCTACGATCGGAACGGGCCAGTCGCAGTGATCTCCATCGATCGACCGGATGCGAAGAACGCGATCGACGGCGAAACCGCGGCGGAACTGAACGATGCGTGGCAGCGCTTCGACGACGACGAGGACGCTGCCGTCGGCGTACTGACCGGCGACGAGGAGACCTTCTCGGCCGGGGCCGACCTGAAGAAGATGGACCTGGAGGACGGGCCGGAGGGGTGGCTGGGCTTCTCGCGCCTGGAGGTCGAGAAGCCGACGATCGCCGCCGTCGAAGGCCACTGCGTCGCCGGCGGCCTCGAGATGGCGCTCTGGTGTGACCTCCGCGTCGCCGGCGAAGGAGCCGCCTTCGGCTGTTTCGAGCGCCGGTTCGGCGTCCCGCTGGTCGACGGCGGCACCCAGCGCCTCCCGCGGATCGTCGGCCAGGGGCGGGCACTCGAGATGATCCTGACCGGCCGGCCCGTCGACGCCGAGGAGGCCAGGGAGTGGGGGCTCGTCAATCGCGTGACTGCGGACGGGGAAGCGCTCGAGACCGCCGTCGACATGGGGGAAACGATCGCGGACTTCCCGCAGACGACGGTCCGGACGGATCGGGCGGCGCTGTACGAGGGGCTCGGCGAACCCATCGAGAAGGGGCTACAGATCGAGGCCTGGCACGGCCGACGGGCGCTCGAGACGGCCGAGGAGGGGGCCGACCGGTTCGCGTCCGGCGAGGGCCGCCACGGCGCAGGGATCGACGACGATTCCGACCGGTAACGCGGGGAAGGACTCGAGCGGGATCGTCGAACGCGCCGCGGACCGGCGTTCGGGTTGCCTACCGCGACGAGTAGTCGATTTTCCCCTCGTCCTCGCTCTCCCGGACCCAGTACAGCCGTGCGTACGGGAGGTGAACGAAGCTCTCGTCCTCGAGTTTGAGCCTGACGCCCTGGACTTTTCCGGAGTCCGTGATGTCGTCGGCGTCGACCGATTCCTCGGCGAGCCCGTCCGGCGATTCGTAGGCGATCGTGGCCATACGTCTAGCGCAGGCGGCGCGGCACGATAAGTCCCGTGCGCGCGAATTCGCGCGATCGACGCTGGCGCGGCCGACTGGGGATTTACCGCCGTTGCGGGTGTAGAACCCGTATGCTCGAGGCGCTTCACCCGCGTCGACCCAGCGGCCGCGCCGCGGTCTGGATCGTCACCGCGATCGCACTCGCGTCGATCGGAACCGGCATCGGCGCGATCGTCACGCAACCGGCGCTCGAGACCGGTGGCGCGCTCGGCGACCTCCAGGCCGCCGCGGAGTTCAGCGGGACGATCGTCGGGTTCGCCCTGCTCGTCACCGCGTGGGGAATGCGTCGGGACTATCGGCTTGCCTACGCCGTCGCCGTGGCTCTGGTCTTCCTCGCTGGGGCTCACGGCGTCGCTCAGTTTCGGGCGCTGTCCGTCCCGCTCGTCGTTCTCTCGGTCGGCGGCCTCGTCGTCCTCGTGACCACGAGTCGACGGTTTACCCGCTCGAGCCACCTCGACGCGACGCAGGTCGGCGCGCTGCTCTCGATCGTCGGCGTCTTCTGTTACGGCACGGCCGGCGCCTACGCGCTGCGAAGCGGGTTCGACGGAGTCGAAAGCATCGTCGACGCGGTGTATTTCACCGTCGTGACGGCGAGTACCGTCGGCTACGGCGACGTTCACGCGTCGACTGACGCGGCGCGACTGTTCGCCGTCTCGCTGGTCGTCCTCGGCCCGGCGACGATCGCGGCCACGGCCGGCAGCCTGTTCGGCCCCGCGGTCGAGGCCCACCTCGCCCGAACCGGTCGACGGGCGACGGGACGCAGGGCCCGAGCTGCCGGCGAGGAAATCGGCGACGAGATCGACGCCGAATCACGGATCGTCGTCCTCGGGGCCGGCGAGACGATTCGGCCCGCGATCGCGGCACTCGCCGGACGAGCGTCAGTCACGGTCGTGACGGGCGAGGCGTCGGCCGTCACGCTTCCCGACGGTATCGAGGCAATTATCGGCGAACCGACCGCGGAACGGACGCTCGAGCGGGCCGGCCTCGAGACCTGCGACGCGGTCCTCGTCGGCGGGGGCGAGGACGACCAGCGGCAGCTCATGGCGGTCGCTCGGTCGGTGACGGACGCCAGAATCGTCGCCATCGTCGACGGGGAGGCGCTAGACGCGCTCGAGCGAGCCGGCGCGGACGCCGTCGTCGACCCCGAGGCCGTATTAGCGGCGGCGACGGTAGACGCGCTCCGGGATACCGACGAGTCCGTCGGTCAATCGTCCGCGTCGGCTGCCTCCCAGAGCGGGTAGAGCGCGTCTTCGATCGGCTCGGTGATCGACTCGCCGTCGAGGGCGAGTGCGGGTTCGCCGCCGTCGAGCGCCCGAACGGTGCCGATCGCGGCCGCCTCGAGGTCCGCGTCGTCGAGCTCCGCGAGACAGTTCTCGAGTGCGTCTTCGGGAACGGTCGCGACCAGCGCCCCGGAGCCGAAGATCCGGAGCGGATCGACACCGGCGGCCTCGCACAGCGCCGCGGTCTCCGCGCGGACGGGGACGGCGTCGCGATCCACCGCGAGCCGAACGTCCGAGGCGCGGGCCACCTCGAGCAAGCCGGCCGCCACACCGCCCTCGGTCGGGTCGTGCATCGCGGTCGCGTACTCGCGGACGATTCGAGCCTCGGGAGCGACGCTGATCTCCGAGAGGAATTCCTCGGCGCGGTCGCAGATCTCGGGGTCGACCTCGAGGTCGTCGCCGAAGTCGGACGCGAGGATGGCCGTCCCCTCGATTCCGGCGGCTTTCGTGAGGAGAACGCGATCGCCGGGTTCCGCGCCGCCGGTCGGGACGAACCGGTCGGTCGATCCCATCGCGGTCAGCGAGAGGATCGGGCGGTCGAGCTGGTCGACGTACTCGGAGTGGCCGCCGACGATCGACGCGCCGATCTCGCGGGCGGCGTCGTCGAGGTCGCGGCTGATCGCCTCGAGCGTGCGCTCGTCGGTCCCGGTCGGGAGGAGGAGGACGGCGGTCAGCCAGCGCGGATCGGCCCCCGACACTGCGACGTCGTTGGTCGCGACGGGGACGCCGAGTCGCCCCACCTGCGAGGCCGCGAGCGAGATCGGATCGGAGCTGACCACGAGCGTGCCGTCGCCGTCGGGCCAGTCGATCGCCGCCGCGTCCTCGCCGTCCGCGGGCCCCTGCAGTACCGTCTCGTCGGACTCGGCCGCCCCCGTCCGATCGAAGACGTGCGCGAGCAGGTCGTCAGGGCTCACCTTGCCGGGCATACCACGAACTGGGACGATGCGCCGTTTGTAGCTGTCGAAGGATTCGTTTCTCGTGGCGAAGGCGTCTTTCTTCGGAATCGATTACAGTGATACCCTGAAAGCGCCGTCGCCCCTTTCGTTCCCACCCGGACGTTGTTTGATCGGGCTGCTGTCGCAGAGCCTGGACGGCCACGGGGAAACGGACGGATTTCGAGAGCCGCTCAGTTCTCGGGCGCGACCGCTTCCATCGTCTGCCGGACCTGTTCCTCGTCCGCGCCGCGCGGGAAGCTGACCGCGATGGCGTCGATACCGTCGACATCCTCGTAGCGCTCGAGTTGCTCGCGGGCGGTCTCGGGATCGCCGGCCGCACAGAGGTCGTCGAGGATGTTCTCGTCGACGAGCTCGAGGGCGCGCTCGCGGTCGCCCTCCTGCCACGAATCGTAGATCTCGGTCGCCTCGTCGTACCCCTGGCGCTCGAGGGCGTCGCGATAGAACGTGCCCATGCCGCCGACGTAGAAGGCGACGTGCTGTCGGGTGAGCGCGCGGGCCTCGTCGGGATCGTCCAGCACACAGCAGGTGACGCCGGCGGTGACCTGCACGTCGTCGGGGTCGCGGTCGCCGAGGTCGGCACCGCGCTCGATGTCCTCGATGCGGTCTGCCATTCCCTCGGGAGTGAGCATGATCCCGTGCCAGCCGTCGGAGAACCGACCCGCGAGTTCGACGGCCTTGGGGCCCATGCCCGTGACCTCGATCGGCGGGGTCGTCTCCGGCGGGTCACAGCGCAGACGGAAGCCCGAGAGCTGGAAGTCGTCGCCGTCGTAGTTCACCGTCTCCCCCGACAGCACTTCTCGAACGATTTCGACGGTTTCGCGGGTTCGTTTGAGCGGGTTCCCGAACTCGACGCCGTGCCAGTTCTCGATCACGACGGGGCCGCTCGGGCCGAGGCCGAGCCGGAACCGACCGTCGGAGAGTTCCTGCAGGGTCGCCGCCGTCTGCCCCAGCAGCGCCGGCGAGCGCGAGTAGGTGTTGAGAATGCTCGAGCCGATGTCGATCGTCTCGGTCCGTTCGGCCATCGCCGAGAGCACGGTCACGCCGTCGCGACCCCACGTTTCGGGGAGCCACGCGCAGTCGTAGCCGGCGTCCTCGGCGGTTCGGGCGTAGTCAGCGATCGAGTCGATCGTCGGCTGTGCGGCGACGGGGAGGTGGACATCTCTGTCAGTCATCGTCATTCACAGAGGAAACACGGCCTTTTGGCTGTATGGGAACCGGAGGTGAGCGAACTATCGTTCACGCGGGCTTGCACGCCGACGATTGCGGCAGCGAAGCCGAACCCGTGAACGGGAGTGGTTCGCGGACGAATCGGTTCCGACCCGAGAGCCGGCCGCGACCGACTCACGCTCGAGAAACGAGCGACCAGGCGCTCAGACGTCGCGCTCTTCCTCGATCTGGGGAACGCCCTGAACGGTGATGGTCTCGCCGACCACGTACGAGGAGGCGGGGCTGGCGAGGAACTGCGTCACGTCGGCGATCTCCTCGACGGTGCCGATGCGCCGGGCGACCTCTTCGCGGTCGATGTTGTCGGCGGAGACGCCCATCTGGCTCTCGACGCCCGGCGTCGCGACGAAGCCCGGCGCGATGCAGTTGACGCGGACGTTCTCGTCGGCCCACTCGTAGGAGAGCGTCGTCGTCAGGTTGATCACCGCCGCTTTTGCCGCGCCGTAGGGACTCATCAGCGGCGAGCCGCGCTGGCCGGCCACGCTGGCGAGATTGATCACGGAGCCGCCGCCGTCCTGTAGATATTCGGCGGCGGCGTGGGTGCAGTGGTAGGTGCCGTTGATGTTGATGTCGATGATCGTCTTCCAGCCGTTCGGCGAGATGTCGTCGAAGTCGGCCATGAACGACGCGCCGGCGTTGTTGACCAGTACGTCGAGCCCGCCGAACTCCTCGACGGTGGCCTCGACGAGCGCCTCGACGGCCTCGCGGTCGGTCACGTCGCACTCGACCGCCAGCGCGCGCCCGGGGCTGTCGCTCTCGTTGATCGCCTCGGCGACGGGATCGACGTTCTCCTGTTCGCGCGAGCAGACGACGACGTCGACGCCGTCCGCGGCGAACCGTTCGGCGATGGACTTCCCGATACCGCTCGAAGAGCCCGTGATGATGGCGGTCTCGCCGTCGACGCTGAACTGTCCGGTGCTCATACGCGATCACCTGTGTCCCGAATCGTAGTTACCATTGTTAGCTCCACCCGCCCATTTTCAGCAATTGTTAATAAAGATGGGTATGGATACCGTACCGTTAAGTGAATGGGTGGCACTGACACAGGTACTCAGACGACGGCGGAACGGTCGTCGCGATAGAACACATCCATGTCACCAGACACCCCCGATTACGGACCGGATCGACAGGCCGAGGTCTATCTCAGCGGGATGCTCGAGGACGAACCGCCCGAGTTCCCCGTCTCCTACGAGGACCTCGTGGATCGCGCTCGCGAAGAACTGAGCGATGAGGCGTTCGCCTACGTCGCGGGCGGCGCGGGCTCGGAATCGACCGTCGAGGCGAACGACCGCGCCTTCGACGAGTGGCAGATCGTCCCTCGGATCATGCGGGACATCTCCGAGCGCGACCTCTCGGTCGAGCTCTTCGGTCACGAATACCCGTCGCCCGTCATGCTCGCGCCAATCGGCGTCCAGTCGATCCTCCACGGGGAGGCCGAACTGGCCGTCGCCCGTGCGGCGAGCGCGTTCGACGTGCCGATGATCTGTAGCTCCGTCTCCTCGTACTCGATCGAGGACGTCAGCGACGAACTCGGCGAGAGTCCCGGCTGGTTCCAGCTCTACTGGAGTTCCGACCGGGACGTGGCGGCCAGCTTCCTCGAGCGCGCCGAAGACGCGGGCTACGAGGCCGTCGTCGTCACGCTCGACACGCCGAAGATGGGGTGGCGCGAGCGCGACATCGAACTCGGCTACCTCCCCTTCCTCGAGGGCGAGGGCCTGACGAACTACTTCGAAGATCCGGCCTTCCGTGATCGACTCGAAGCGGACCCACAGGAAGACGAGGAGGCCGCGATCGCCTCCTGGCAGTCGTGTTTCGGCGACGCGTCGCTGACCTGGGACGATCTCGAGTGGCTGCAGGCCCAGACCGACCTTCCCGTCCTCGTCAAGGGCGTGCTCCACCCCGACGACGCCCGCGAAGCTGTCGAGCGCGGCGTCGACGGCATGGTGGTCTCGAACCACGGCGGCCGACAGGTCGACGGCGCGATCCCCGCGCTGGACGCGCTGCCGGAGGTCGTCGACGCGGTCGACGACGTAACGGACCCCGACGAGGATGTGCCCGTGCTCTTCGACAGCGGCATCCGGCGCGGGAGCGACGTCGTCCGCGCGATCGCACTCGGGGCCGACGCGGTGTTGCTGGGCCGGCCCTACGCGCTCGGCCTCGGGATCGGCGGCGAAGACGGCGTCCGTGCCGTCCTCGAGAACCTGCTCGCCGACCTCGACCTGACGGTCGGACTCTCGGGGTGTGCGAGCCTCGAGGAGGTCGATCGCTCGACGGTTCGGAGGGCCGAGCGATGAGCGAGGACGCGACCGTCGACGCCGGCGCGAGGGATCCCGACGCGGGCGAGTGGGAGGCCGTCTTCTGGGACATCGGCGGCGTCATCCTCGCGCTCGACACCGTCCAGGCCGCCCACGCGGACTTCATCGCGGACGTCCTCGAGCGCCACGGGGTCGACACGACGATCGAGGACGCGATCGACACTTGGCGGACGACCGTCGGCGACTACTTCCGCGAGCGCGACGGCACCGAATTCCGCTCCGCGCGCGAAGGGTACCACCGCGGGATCGAGGCCATCGTCGGCGAGGAGATCCCGAGAGAGGAGTGGCAACCCCGGTTCGACGAAGTCGTTAGCTCGTCGATCGAACCGATCGCGGGTGCCCCCGAGACGATCGCCCGGCTCGCCGATCGGGACCTCCACGTCGGCGTCATCAGCGACGTCGACGACGCGGAGGGGCGACGCATGTTAGAGCGGTTCGGCGTCCGCCAGCACTTCGACTCGATCACCACCTCCGAAGAGGTCGGGCGAACCAAGCCCGATCCGGCCATCTTCGAGACGGCGCTCGAGAAGGCCGGCGTCGCCCCCGAACGATCGTTGATGATCGGCGACCGCTACGACCACGACGTGAGGGGGGCCGACGAGATGGGGATGCACGGCGTCGCGTTCGGTGCCGACGACGGTCCGGCCGTCGCCTACCGAATCGAATCGCCGGAAGAGATGCTCGAGATCGTCGACGGGGAGCGAGACGAGTAGTCTCGGACGGTCGACCAGCCGGCCACGACCGTGCCGCACGGTAACTTGCATCTCGCAAACATTGTAAAAGAGGTATAGCGGCGTAACTATTTTCGTAAAGGGGGGAGATATTGGCACACGACAATGACAGACACGCACCGAAATCAGTCGGACGACACCGTACCGGCCACTCGTGCCGAGAACAGCGAACGGCTGCCATGAGCGAGAACTACTACGAGCGTCTCGTCGACGAGGACGCGCTGGCGGCGTATCTCGAGGACCACCTCGGATCGGTCGACGACTACGACATCGCCCGCCATCAGGAGGGGCACTCGAACGAGACGCTGTTCGTGACCTGGGGTGACCGGGAACTCGTCATCCGTCGGCCGCCGCCGGGAGAGACCGCCGACACCGCCCACGACGTCATACGCGAGTACCGCGTTACGAACGCAGTGGCCGACACCGACGTCCCCGTGCCGACGCCGGTGCTCGCCTGCGAGGACCACGACGTCATCGGGAGCGACTTCTACGTGATGGAACAGCTCGAGGGCGACGTGCTCCGGGAGGACGAACCGGAGCGGTTCGCCCGGCCCGAACACCGACAGCGGATCGGCGAGGAACTCGTCGACAATCTGGCGAAGATTCACGACCTCGACTACGAGGCCATCGGACTCGGCGAGTTCGGCCGTCCCGAGGGGTACACGCAACGGCAGGTCGACCGCTGGGGCAAACAGCTCTCGTGGGCGTTCGAAGTGACCGAAGACGAGCGGGAGGTACCCGACCTCCACGAGGTCGGCGACTGGCTCCGGGACAACGTCCCCGAGGAGCACCCGCACACGCTCGTTCACGGCGACTACAAGCTCGACAACGTCATGTTCGGGCCGGGGACGCCGCCGGAACTCATCGGCGTCTTCGACTGGGAGATGGCCACACTCGGCGACCCGCGCGCGGATCTGGGTTGGATGCTGTCGTACTGGCGCGACGCGAAAGACCCCGATCCGGAGCTCCCGGAACTCGTCACGCGGTTCATGGAACGCGAGGGGTACCCGACCCGACGCGAACTGGTCGACCGCTGGGAGGAGCTGACCGGCTTCGAGTTCGAACACGAGCGGTTCTACCGCGCGCTCGCCGTCTACAAGCTGGCCGGCCTCGGCGAGATGTTCTTCCGGCGCTACCTCGAGGGCAACAGCGACGATCCGATGTACCCGCTGATGGAAGAGCGCGTGCCGGCGCTCGCCGCGCGGGCCAAACGGATCATCGAAGGCGACGAGCCGCTCTGAGCATCGACCCATCAGGGCAGGCGATTTGCTGGGATCGCTATCGGACGACCTATCCGACGGCCGCCGCCGACCGGAACCGGACAACGCCCGGAAACTGAACAGTAGTTTTCACAGACCGCGAATCAGACACGGTTTTTTAGCCGTTCGATTGAACTCTTAACAATGGTAAGCCGGTGTCGGTGGTATTAAGACGCTTCCGACCGACAACTCGTCCATGTCACTCGAAAGCATTGACCGCGTTGCGGTTCTCGGCGCGGGGAACATGGGACACGGGATCACCGAAGTAACGGCCATGGCCGGCTACGACGTCACGATGCGGGACATCAAAGACGAGTTCGTCGAGGACGGCTACGAGTCGATCAAGTGGAGCGTCGAGAAGCTCGAGGAAAAGGAGATGCTCGACGACTCCGCCGAGGAGGTCCTCGACCGGATCGACACGACGACGGACCTCGAAGCGGCCGTCGCCGACGCCGACCTCGTCATCGAGGCCGCGCCCGAGGAACTCGACCTGAAACACGACATCTTCAGCGACTTAGAGGAGTACACGAGCGAGGATACACTGCTGGCTACCAACACCTCGAGCCTGCCGATCACGGACATCGCGGAGGTCGTCGACACGCCCGAGCGCGTTCTCGGTCTGCACTTCTTCAACCCGCCGGTGAAGATGGACCTCGTCGAGGTCATCTATGGGCAGGACACCAGCGACGAGGCCGCCGAGGCCGGCTACGAGTGGGTCGAGTCGATCGACAAGACGCCGATCTACGTCCGCAAGGACGTTCGCGGCTTCGTCGTCAACACGATCGTCGGTCCGTTCGGCGGCGAGCCCGCCTGGATGGTCTCGAACGACGAGGCCACGATCCGCGAGGCCGACGCGACGATGGTCCACGAGCGGGGCTACCCGATGGGACCGTTCGAACTCGGCGACCTGACCGGCATCGACGTCGGCTACCACGTCCGTAAGGAGGGCGGCGACCCCATCCCGCCGATCACGGAAGAGAAGGTCGAAGCCGGCGATCTCGGCCAGAAAACCGGCAAGGGCTTCTACGACTACGAGGACGGCGACGGCGCCGACTACGAACCCGAGGACGCGGGCGACTTCGACTGGCTCCGCGTCGAGGCCCGGATGATCAACCGCGCGGCCTTCCTCGTCGGCGAAGACGTCGCCAAACCCGAGGAAGTCGACACCGGCGTCCAGCTCGGTCTCGGTTTCCCCGAGGGCATCTGCCGTCGTGCCGACAAGATCGGCCTCGACACTGTCCTCGAGAAGCTCCAGACGCTCTACGAGGAGACCGGCTCCGACCGCTTCGAGCCCCACCCGTACCTCGAGCAACTCGTCGAGGAGGGGAAGACCGGGGAGGAAGCCGGCGCCGGCTTCTACGACTACGGCGACGACGAACTCGGCCCCTTCCACGACCTGAACTACGAGCTCGAGGACGGCGTTCTCTCCGTCGAACTCGACCGCCCGTCGCGGATGAACGCGCTCTCGGAGGACCTGCTAAACGAGATCGACGAGCTGTTCTCCTCGGTCGACACCGACGAAGTCCGGTGTGCGACGATCGAAGGCGCGGGCGACCAGGCGTTCTGTGCCGGTGCGGACGTCTCCGGCTTCAGCGACGCGAACCCGACCGACCTGATGGACGTGACGCCCGCCTTCGAGACGGTCAACGACTTCGAGCGCCCCGTCCTCGCGAAGATCGACGGCTTCTGTCTCGGCGGCGGCTTGGAGCTCGCGCTGGCCTGTGACTTGCGCGTCGCGACCGAGCGTTCGTCCTTCGGCGCGCCCGAGATCAACCTCGGCCTGATCCCCGGCGGCGGCGGCACCCAGCGGCTCACTCGCGTCCTCGGCGAGACCCGCGCGAAGGAACTGGTCTTCCGGGGCAACCACATCGATGCCGACCGTGCCGAGGAGTGGGGCCTCATCAACCGCTCGGTCGAACGCGACGAGTTCGACGACACCGTCGATGAGTTCGTCTCCGACCTCGCCGGCGGCCCGCCGATCGCCCTCAAGATCGCCAAGAAGGTCATGAACGAAGGCGAGGACGCGAGCATCGAAGCTGCGATCGCGATGGAGAGCCAGGGCTTCGGGCTCCTGACGAGCACGGAAGACGTCCTCGAGGGGACCGCCGCGTTCGCCGAGGACCGCGAGCCCGAGTTCGAGGGCAAGTGAGATGACCGGCGGACCGGACGAGCCGTCGGCGTGGCCCGAATGGGCGTCGTTCGTCGAGAGTCACGGCTACCTGTCCTGGCTCGACATCGAGGTCGACCACCTCGAGGACGGACGCGCAGTCCTCGCCATCGAGCGAAACGAGGACTTCGAGAACCCGACCGGAACCGAGGGCCCGAATCCGGTCCACGGCGGTATCGTCGCGACGCTGATCGACACCTCGAGCGCGTTCGCACTCCGAAGCACGCTCGAGAACCCGTCGGAATCGTTCCTGACGACGACCGATCTCAACGTCTCGTATCTGCGGCCGGCGACGGGCGACCTGCGGGCCGAAGCCGAAGTGCTTCGCGTCGGCGGGTCGACCGGCGTCACCGACGTGACCGTCGAGGGTGCAAACGGCGAGGCCGCCGTCGGCCGGACCACCTACCGGCTGTTCCGCGACGGACTCGGCGACGAGTAGCCGCCGAGCGGCGCTACCGCTCGTTGCGGTCCGTTCCCAGATCCTCGTAGATCCGCGGGTCGGTCTGGAACTTGAGGACGTTGTGGATCGCGGAGTTGCGGATGTTCGCGATGACGCTGCCGTGCTCCGTGTAGCAGTCGTGAATCCACTGCGAGACTTCCTGGCGGTCGCGGAACATCATGACCGTTTTCCACTGGTACTCGCCGTCCGAGAGGAAGAAAAAGAGGGTGTGTTTGTCCCCTCTGATGTACTCCATCGCGTCGCGCCAGTTCTCCGCGAAGTGCTCGGCGTTGAACTTGAACTCGAACAGCGCGAAGATGTAGTACTCCTCGTTCGGAATGATCGCCTCGCGGAAGACGCCCTCGTCGCGCATCCGGCGGATCGACTCGCTGACGGTGACGTGGGAGACGTCGATATCGTACTCCGCCTCGAGGACCTGCGTCAGTTCCCGCGACGACAGCTGTGGATCGTTCGAGAGTTCACAGAGGATCGCGATGTCGCGGTCCTTGAACTCCCAGTTCGGTGGGTTCCCGCTCATGCTATCGAGATACCATGTGTACTACTGCCCCCCGTCCGAGAGGAACTCGCGAAGGCGTTCGGCGTAGGCGTCCGATCGATCCTCCGGAACCCAGTGGTAGGCGTCCGACAGCGGGGCGAGTTCGGCGTCCGCGAGATCGTCGGCCAACCGTTCGGCGTAGGCGTACGGCTGCATGACGTCGTCTTCGCCCCACAGTAGCAGCGTCTCGGCGGTGATCGCGCCGTAGTCGATCTCGGTCGTGTGGTTCGTGTTCGTCGCGACGGCGTTGCGAACCAGCGAGACGTGGCCCTCGTCGGTCAGCCACGGCGCTTTCATCCCGTCGACGAACTCTGGATCGGCCTCGCCGTAGGCCCCCTCGACGAACGCCCCGTCGAGGCGTCCCTCGAGCTCCCCGCGATCCAGTTCGGCGGTCGAGGGCAGCCCCAGGTTCGAGACGAACTCGACCGGCCACGAGTCGTAACAGACGGCGTTCGAGAGGACGAGTTGATCGACCGTTTCGGGGTTGTGCGCGGCGAATCGCAGCGCGACGCCGCCGCCGATATCGTGGGCGACCAGTGCGATCCGATCGACATCGAGCGCTTCGAGCAGGGACTCGAGCATCGCCTCCTGAGCGCGGATCGAGCGGTCGAAGTCGTCGGACATCGCGGAGTTGCCGTAGCCGACCATATCGGGCGCGATGGTCCGGCGGTCCTCGGCGACCTCGGCGACGATATCGCGCCAGAGGAACGACCAGGTCGGAATGCCGTGGACGAAGACGACCGGCGGGTCGCCGCTCTCCTCGGGGCCGTCCTCGTGATAGGCGACCTCGAGGTCGTGGCCGTCGACCGAGACGGTCGCCGACGACTGCGCGTCGCTCCAGGTCTCGTGATCGACCATCTATATCCCCTCCGTCGGTCGGACGGTCGTCGATCGACTCGTCGCTCCGTCGAGCCCGTCATCCCAGCGATCGCGGCTCTTCCGTATAACTGTCTCGCGCACCGTCATCGGTGACATAGCGCCACTTCAGTTTCCAACATAAAGTCAGTTTGGGAGAGCCCTACCGCTGTTAACCGCGAGCGCGACCGAATCGACGGCCGGCGGGAGCGGTTGCAGCGGGCCACGGAGTCGGCACGGCGGAGCCGCGGACGGCTGGTCCGTCGCTATTCGTCCTCGGAGCCCGCGGTCAGTCCGGCCATCGACTCCTCGCCGATCTCCTCGAGCACGTGCTCGTGAAACGCCTGCAGGGCGGCGCTCTCGTCCTCGGCGAGGACGACGTCGCTGGCCGACAGCGTCGCGAGGCCGAACGCCCGCGGCGTCGGCGAGTCGAGCAGCCGCCGGGATACCGCGAGGTCGCCCGCGTCGAGCGCGCCGACGATGTCCTCGATCTCCTCGACGTTCAGTTTGTCCTCGAGGATCTCGCGATAGGTTTCCTCGATGACCGCGAACCCCTCCAAGTCCTCCGCGAAGCCGAGTAGCATCTCGCTGGAGACCTGCTGTTCGCTCGCGGACTTCTCGTAGCCCTTGTAGCGTTTGAGGATCATCAGCGACCGGGTCGCGTTGATCCGGAAGTAGCGCTGGAGCAGATCAGTTCCCGAGAGAGAGGCCCGGAGGTCGTCGCGGACGGCGTCGGACTCGAGATCGGCGATGACGCCCTCGATGTCGACTTTCCGATTGAGCGGCATCGAGAGGACGAAGCCGTTGTCCGCGACCGCCACGCGGACGTTCGCGGTCGCCGCCTGGGCGCAGCGGTAGGCGAGCAGACGGGAGAGTCCGTCGTTGACCTTCCGGCCGTAGTTCGAGTGGACGTAGTAGTGGCGCTCGTACTCCTCGCGGTCGCGGACGACTTCGATGGCGAGCCGGTCGGGCGTGCTGACGCTCTCGAGGCCGGCGTACTGACACTGGTGGTCGAACAGGCGCGCGATAGCGCGGACGCTGTCGTCGTCCAGCGGGAACTCCCGGAGCCACGCGCGGACCCGCGGCGGGCCGCCGGCCTCGTAGCGCTCTACGAGTTCGCCCTGGAAGTCGAGAATTTCACAGCCCAGATCGTAGGAGAGCGGCAGTCGCTCTGAGTACCACGAGGGGACGGTCGGGCGCGCGCTCGTGCGATCCACGTAGACCTTCGAGCCCCGCCGGTAGCGGTACTCGAAGTGGTCGCCGCCGAGAACGAACACGTCGCCTTTCTCGAGCGTATCGAGGTACTGCTCGTCCAACTGGCCGACCCACTCGTCGCTCGCACGCGTTTTCACGTCGCAGGTAAACGAGTCGGGGATCGTTCCGATGTTGGTCATGTAGATGACCCGCGCGAGCCGGCCGCGCTTACCGATCAGCCGCTCGCCGACGGGGTACTCCTCGTAGTGATGTTCGCCGTCGGGCGGGTCGTTCTCGTCGCGCCAGACCTTCGCGTAGACGTTCTTCTCCTCGAGACCGGCGTACTCGGCGGTGAGATACCGCATGAGCGACTCGTACTCGTCTTCCGAGTAGTTCCGGTACGGGTACGCGCGACGCAGAATTCCCTTCAGTTCGGTCTCGGGGCGGATCTCGGCGATCGCCATCCCGTAGACGTGTTGGGCGGCGACGTCCTGGGCGTTCTCCGGGATCGACACCGAATCGACGAATCCCTCCTGGGCCTTCTTGAGCATGACCGCACACTCGAGGAGTTCGTCCCGATCGAGTGCGATCACCCGGCCGGTCACGGTCTGGCCGACGCGGTGGCCCGCCCGGCCGACCCGCTGGAGCAGGGCCGCGACGGACTTGGGGGAGCCGACCTGCACGACCAGATCGACGTGGGGCATGTCGATCCCCAGCTCGAGGCTCGTCGAGGAGGTGACAACGTCGATGTCGCCGTCTTTCAGCCGGCTCTCGATGTCCTGACGGACCTCCTTCGAGAGGCTACCGTGGTGGCAGCCGGAGTTGTCCTCGTCGTAGGCGTCGAACCCGTCCCGGAGATTGTGGAGGACCCGCTCCGCGCCCGAACGCGTGTTCGTAAACACGATCGTGTTCGTATGGTCCTGGATGTGCTCGTGGAGGATTCGATAGAATCGGTCCTGGACGATCTCCCGGGGCGTATTGATCAGATCGTCGGTCGGACACTCGAGTTGCAGATCGAACTCGCGGGCGAACCGGGCGTCGACGATCTCGTAATCGCGTGGCTCGCCGCCGGGAGTGTCACAGCCCACGAGGAACTCCGCGACGCGAGACAGCGGCTCGATCGTCGCCGAACAGCCGATCCTGGTGATGTTGCCCTCGGCCATCGCCTCGAGCCGTTCTATACTCACTGCGAGATGGGTGCCGCGCTTGCCCGCCGCCAGCGAGTGGATCTCGTCGACGATGACGTACTCGACGGTTCGAAGTTTCTCGCGGAACTTCGGCGAGTTGAGCAGGATCGCGAGCGTTTCGGGAGTCGTGTTCAGGATGTGGGGCGTCTCCTCGAGCATCTTCTGACGCGCGCTCGAGTCGGTGTCGCCGTGGCGGATGGCGTGGCGGATCTCGCCCATCGACTCCTCGCCGTCGCGCTCCGCGACGATCTCCTCGATGCCCTCGAGGGGCACCTCGAGGTTGCGGTGGATGTCGTTGGCGAGGGATTTCAGTGGCGAGACGTAGAGGCAGTAGACGGAGTTCTCGAGTCCTTCCTCGCTCTCGCGACTTTCGTTATACAAATAATTTATTATCGAAGTGAAACTTGCCAGCGTCTTGCCGCTACCGGTCGGCGCACAGATCAGCGTGTTCGTTCCCTCGTGGATCTTCGGAATCGCGCCCCGCTGTGGCGGCGTAAAGAAGCCCTCGTTCTCGGGGACGAACTCACCGAACTCCTCGAGCCACCACTCCTGAACCGCGGGCTCGAGGCGACCGAACACGTCGGCGTCTTCGATCGTCGCGGCGTCGGAATCGAAGGGGAGGGAGTCGTCGGAAACCGGCAACTCGAGGCGCTCGTTCCCGTCCATTACCCTCGTCTCCGGGGCCGGCGTGTAAGAGGGTTTGGACAGCGTGGTGAAAGTGAATCGCGGGACGACCCGGCCCACTCGGGCGGTCGTTCCGCGGGTTGCATCGGTCGCCACACTTCACTGACGGCGTACAACACCCGTAATCTAATTACTCTCTCGTTCGTGACGTTCACGAAATGCTGTCTTCGCGGTCGGTTGGCATTTCCGTTCTCGCGATCGGCCTCCTCACGGCCGGACTCGTCAGCGGAACGGCGGTCGTCGACCCGGACTCTGACGGAGTGACGCCGGTGCGCGAACTCCGCGACGGAACCGCCGTCTTCGCGAGCGATACCGACGGTGATGGCCTCGACGACGGCGAGGAGAAGCAGCGAGGGACCGATCCCACGGTCGCCGACACGGACGGCGACGGCCTCGATGACGGCGCAGAATTCTCTCGTCACGACACGGACCCGACCGACGCGGATACGGACGACGACGGCCTCGACGACGGCGAAGAGATCACGACCCACGAAACCGATCCCGAACTCGAGGACACCGACGGTGACGGACTCACCGACAGCGCCGAAGTCGAGGAGTACGGGACGAACCCGCTCACGACGGATTCGGACGACGACGAACTGACCGACGGGGACGAACTCGAGACGTACGACACGGACCCGACGGATGCGGATACGGACGGCGACGGACTGAACGACAGTGCCGAAGCGACCGAATACGACACCGACCCGCTGGTCGCCGACACAGACGACGACGGTCTCTCCGACGGCGCAGAGATCCATCGTCGGGACCTCTTTCCCGACGCCGACCCGCTTCGGACCGATATCTACGTCGAAATCGATGCCATGGAGGGGACGGAACTCGGTCGGACCCAGACCGAGCGGATCGCCGCCGAGTTCGACGACGCGCCGCTCGAGAATCCCGACGGGTCGACCGGTATCTCGCTGCACTTCGTCTACGACGAGACGATCCCCTGGGAGCCGTCGACCAGCATGAACGATTTGAACGGCTACCGGGTCAAGCACTTCGATCGAGCGCGCCAGGGGTATCACTATCTCGCCATCGTCGCGAACGTCGGCGGCGACTCGGGAACGACGAACGTCATCGGCAAGGCCAGGCGCGGAACGATGATGATCGAACCGCAGTCAGATCCAGACGAGATGGGATCGACCGCGATGCACGAACTCGGCCACTCCCTCGGTCTGTTCGACAGCGACTTCGAAGGGATCGACTCCGAGCAGTACGGCTTCTGGCGGTACCGAAGCGTGATGAACTACAACGCGCCGCCGGAATACTACGGCTTCTCCTCGAGCGGCCTCACGGGCTTCGACGATTGGGAATACTTCGACGACCACATGTACACGCCGTCGACGGACGCCGTCACCGTCTCCCCGTGACGCGGCCGCGGCTCGGTCCCGCGTGCGCCGTCGAGACGCGTCCTTCACCGACACCTTGGCAAACGACCCCGTTATCGGTTGGGTGCCGCCGACGAACTGGGATCGGTCGATACCACGATCTCCACGTTCCCCCCGCTGTCGATGCACACTCGCTTCCCGCGGTATGCGAACTCGACGGCTCGAGCAGGACCGCTCGTGCCCGGCGTGGCGGGAAACAGTTCGTCGAGCGCATCGGCGTCGACGACCTCGTGAAGCGGCGGTTCCAACTCGACGGGCTCGACGCCTTCTTCGGCCGCTACTGCCCGAACGACTTGCAGACTGGTCGGTGCTGTGTTCGCCATACATCGCCCGCCAACAAAGGTGTAAATAACTCCCCCCGATACTTTGCTGACGGACGGCTGACGCACGTCAGACAAATCAGGGTGAATAGTGATCGACCACGCATTCACAGTATACCGCAAGCGAGTGAATTCTCCATTCGCCGCACCACAGTGCCGTTCAGGCGAAACCGTCCTCTCCCGGCCGTCAGTTCTCTCACCCGCTCGTTCCGAATCGTCACCAGTAGCTGGTGAGCGAATTCACATATTGGTCGGGTATCGTCGGCAACAGCGAGCACCGACTGCGCTGATCCAATTCTCGGGAGTGATCATCAGGCGACTGCAGATACGCTACAACACCTGCTTGAAACCGAGCCGCTGCTCGGATCGTCGACGAAACGGCGAACGACCGTCTATTCGGGGTACAACCATGCTGCGTTCACTGGCGACGAACGGAAACGGCGACAACATGCTACGAGACGCTGTGACCCGGTCGAGTCCGTCTCACTTCATCGTGACGTAGGCGAGGAACGCGACAGCGGCCAGCTGGAGGGTCCGGAGCACCAGCAGCATCTGTTGGGCGAACTGGTCGCCCGCATAGAGCATGTTCGTGCTGAAAAAGAAGTAGAGTGCGAGCACGTTTTCGGCCAGGAGCACGACGCCGAAGGCAATCAAGCCAAGGACCAGCGACGATCGGAAGGTCCGATAGTTCCGTATCCAGACGGCGATGAGGCCGAGTAACAGCAGGATGCTCAGTCCGGACAGTACGCTTGCGATCGCGAGATTCGTTTCCATTGCCATTGTCAGTCCCTCATTTGGTCGATGATCCGCTCGAATTCCTCCTCGTGGCGTTCGAACCGGTCGGTCAGGAAGTAGAGTTTCCCGTACTCGTCACCGCCCGTTTCGATGATATCGTGCTCGACGAGCTTCTCGAGATGGTACCGGATCGTGTTGTACTCGAGGTCGAGCCGCTCGCTGAGCTGGTTCGCGTTCTGGGGGCGCTCGGAGAGCGCGCGGATGATCCGGACCCGGTTTTCGCCGCCGCGCGTCCCGACCAGTAGGTACCAGAGCGCCTTCTCCATCTGCCGTTGCTCGAGTTTTCATCGCGATTGTAATATATGTGCTCACCTGTCGATCGTCCGGGAGACCCATCCCGTCGGACCGCTCGGGAACGCGTCGCTCTCTTCTTCCGGCTGAAGAGAGCCAGTTCCGTCGGTCGCTCGAACGACGACCTCGTGGCTCCCCGGCGGCGGATCGTAGCGATACCGCCACTGCCGCCAGACGTCGTCGCCCGGTAACGGCTCCGAAAGCTCGGCGTCGGCCCAGCTCTCGCCGCCGTCCGTCGACACCTCGACCCGTTTGATCCCTCGGATCCCCGCGTAGGCATGGCCAGCGACCTCGACCCGGCCGTCCGTCAGGTCGTTGACCGCGTGAAGTTTCGCGACCGTCTCGACCGGCCCGGTGCCGTGCCAGCCGCGCTTCTCCCAGTAGCCGTCTTGTTCTCCCTCTAGCACCTCGATCTCGGTGAGCCACTTGACGTTGATCTCCCCCCAGTGGCCGGGGATGAGTGCCCGGACCGGAAAGCCGTGGCCACGGGGTAGCACGTCGCCGTTCATCTCGTACGCGAGGAATCCGTCCCGGAGGGCCGACAGCGGGAACTCTTCGTAGAAGCCGTCCGCTCCCCGGAGCATGACACAACACTCGTCTGCGGGGGCGGCTGGCTCGAGGAGATCCATGATCGGGACGCCGGTCCACAGCGCGTTGTCGAGTTTCTTCCCGTTGAGCGACTCGCCGACACAGCGAAGCGTGACGAAGCGGCTCTCGGGATCCAGGTTTCGGATCTCGTCGTAGCTGTAGGTTGGTTCGTCTTCGACTGCACCGGTCACGGTCAGCGACCACTCGTCGGCGTCGATAATCGGGTCGGCCGCGTTGATATCGACCTGATAGAACCCCTCGCTCACGAGGGGCTCGAGCCCCCCGATATCGAGCGACTTCTCGTCGGCTTCCGCCAGCGAGGCGTCGACGGCCGCGACGACCGACTCGTCCGTCGTGGGAGCGACGTCCGGGGGTGACGCTCGATCGGATCCGACGTGTTCACCGAGCAGATAGCTTCCGATCCCGAACGCGAGCGCACTCGCCGCGCCGCCGAGCACCCGTCGCCGCCCCGAGGCGTCGCTCGCAGCCGGTTTCGTCGCTGCCAGCAGCGTCGCGCCTCCCAGCACCGAGCCGACGCCGACGCCGGCCGCGATCGATGCGAGAGACGCCCCTGTCAGAACGAACGTCACCACCGAACTCACCGTCGTCGCGATCAGCGGTCCGGCCAGCTGCCCGTCGATGCGCCGCCCCGCCGCGATTCCGACCAACGCAATGCCGGCGAGCAGGAGGGTCGCGAGCACCAGCGCCGCGACGACGTTGAGTTTCGCGCCGAGGTCCCCCAGAACGACGATGGCAAACGTGATCACCGCTCCGGGTAGGTTGCGAGCCAGACTGTCCGCGATAGGGGTCGCGACGAACGACGGCGTGAACGACGCGACGGCGAACGAGCCGACGACGCCCGCGATGCCTGCGAGCCACGCCACCACCAACGCGTCTCCCGCGCGACGCCGCGCAGCGAGCCACTCTGTGGGAAGGAACGTCATTGTTGCCTACATAGAACCGTCCGTGGTGCGACTCTCCATTCCGACGGCGACGATCGGACAGTTGACGGTCGCCGTCCCCGCCTCGAGCAGCGTCGCCGCCATCGCCGACTCGAGATCCGAGACGGCGTCGAAGTCGGCGTTGTCGTAGACGGAGACCGACCACAGCGGCGAGTAGCCGTCGTCACCGGGAAGCGTCGCAACGACGTTGTGGGTGCGGTCGGTCTCCATTTCGGTCACGAAGCCGGACTGCGGGCCGCCGCCATCCATGCCGGGATTCGTGTTGAACGTGACGTAGATCGGTGAGACGGGCACGGAGCCGTCCGTAACCGCGATCGGGGCCTCTTCGAACAGGAAGTAGCTCACCACCTCGCCGTCGTACCAGCCATCGATTAGATCCGTCTCGCCATCGCCCTCGCGCATGGAAGCCGTCGATCCCTCGGGGACGATCGGGCAGTTCTTCACGACGTCGGTCCCCGTAATGTCGTAGTCGGCATCCATCAGGTCCTGGACGCTCGTCGCCGTATTCGCCTCGTAGTCGGCCGGCACCGTGACCTCGTGAACGTGCCAGAAATCGTTGTACCCCTCGTCGCCGGGAACTACGTCGACGATATTGAGTTGCTCCGCCACCGGCGCGTCTTCGCCCTCGCGGAAGAGCACGTAGATCGGTGCCGGTTCGGTCGGCTGCACGTCGAAGTTGTAGTACGACACCGGCTCACCGCTGGGGCCGAGCCCCCGCGTCAGGAACGGGGCCTGATCGAAGTCGATCGGCTCATCGGGCCCGGGGAGGTCGTTCTCCTCGTTCCGGACCATGAGCGTTCCCGCTGCCTCGCTGAACCGGTCGATCGTGGCTCTCGGGGCGTCCGCGAGATCAGTCGCACTCTCCATACCGTCGTCCATCCCGGTTTCGTTCGTCCCGTCGGTCATTTCATCGTCAGCGCCGTCGGTCGATCCCGTCTCTGCACAGCCGGCCACCAACGCCGTGCCGAGCGCGCCAGCCATCGTCAGAAACCGTCGTCGCGTTTCGTTTTCGGACATCTCGTCTTCTGCGAGGCCTGCGCTGGTAATGTAGATTTTTCAAGGTTCGGCCGAGATTCGACTCGAGTGCGTTGGAAGTCTCTCTAGACTTCCGTCGGGCCGAGCTATACAGCGACACCGTCGCATCGTCGGCTCGTCGCTACGCGACGAAAAATGGGACCGCGGCCGCAGTGAGGCCACTCTCTGCATTCTCGGGGAGATGAGGGCGGAGAAGTCGGATTTCGCCGACCTCCTGGGACAGTTGCGCGAGGGCGTGTCGACGGCGATTGCCGTGGAATCCAGCAGGCGAAGATTTCAATCGACTCTATCTTCTGACGAGGCGCTGTTGTGCAATCGTAATCTCGTATTTCCCGAAAGCCAGAACGTTCTGTGAGAACTGTTCAGACTCGATTGTCTGACGCACGTCATTAGAGGAACATCTGGATTTATATACTAATTTCTGGCAGCGGTGGGTGTGCAAACCACCGAATCACTCAGCCTGACGATCGTCGAGGAGATCGCCGACCGTGAAGGGGTGCAGCCGGAAGAAGTCAGCCCGCCGATTCATTACGTGATCGACACGGACGCACTCGATTCACTTTATCAAGCAGATGACTCCGAGAGAAGTCCGTCCAGGGTCGAATTCGTCTACAAGGGCTACACGGTCACCGTCGATAGCACAGGCGATGTGGATCTCGAGAAACAGGCAGCAGCCCTGGATCTCGAGAAAGCGTCAGTGTAACTTCGATGTCTAGCAAAACCCTCAGATGTTGACGCGAATCGGGTACTGAATACAGAGGTTGAGCCTTGTTTAGACGCGGCACAAATCGACTCTTACGTTTTGTCCTCTAAATGCGAAATAGAATCGGGAGGTGCTCATCACCGGGTTCTGGTTGGACGAAATGGTTCCTATCTCGTCCATTCGGGAGCGTCTAAACAAGGCTCAGAGGTTGAGTTCAGCATGACGAATAGGTTCTATTCACAGAGGGCACACTGAATATTCCGTTCAGTAGGTATGCTTACTCTTCAGACATGACGAGCAGAATGATGAGTGCCAGTCCCCATAGTTACCGCTGACAGCGGTTCCCAGTTCCCGGTCTTTCCCACATGGTAGGCGGCTGCACAGCCTGCTATAATTCCAGCTAAGTATACGGCCACCTCAACTTTCTCGTCAACGACGATTTTTGGGACAGAACCCCCAGTCATCGGCTGAGTAATTGCTGTATCATATTTTTAATATTGCGGTTGACCGGTGGTGTATATCCAGTCCTCTGAATCTACCGATCCCGGCTAACTGACTCTGGTAGAGTCGCGCTACAAGATGCGCGCCGTGTATCTCGCACACCTCGCTCAATCTATTCAGTGGCTGGCAGAAAGCGCGTGCTGCATACGGGGGATGGATTCAGCAATCGGGCTTCGTTTGTTCCGACTGATCTGTACTGAATCACCTGATCAGTAGGTCTGCAAACTGAACACTTTGTCATTGGCGTACCAGTAGTCGAGCGCCTATTTACTAACCCAGCACTATGCGATACTAATCGGTCAAGATCTCTGGCAGGTGAATCTATATATCATTCATAGTGGCACTTAATTGGGAGAACATCATAGCTCTCTCTTGCAATGCCCTCCATTAGCCGACGTGCGGTCCTTGCCGGTACAGGTGCGGTACTCTCCGCCGTCAGTGGTTGTGCTGCTTCGAGTTCCTCCCCGAATTCGAGTGGGAAAGACTCCGACCCTCATTGGGTGAAAATGTATCTGGGTGACCGTGACGAGACTCACGACGTTACTGTCGAGATCACAAATCAGGATAGCGATATCCTTTTCGAGAAAGAATACCAACTCTCAGATAGTAATGAGGCTGACGAAGACGCTACGTTTCCAGCATCGACCGAACCCGAGACCACCGTTGTGACCGTTGACGGGACTCGATTTGAACGCGACTGGCCGGGCTTCGAGCAACCGGCACTCCCTTGTGACGGCGCGAATGAGGCAGGTATTGAGATATACGTTGAGAACGCACAGGACGGGACACCAGACATTCGACTCGAAGCAGACTGTCAGTCTATTACGGAAGAGTAGTATCGCCCCTGCGAACACGTTTGTTCTCTCTACTGAAAGATTAGGCTGCCCCCTGAGTGGACGTCTATCCCTACAACATTCGCGCTCTGTATTCAGCACGACCGCTGAAACCTATCACCGTATGAGAGTTTCAACGAGTCCACCTCGAGCCATTCTGAATTGATCTTCGCGACGACCGCAATGTCGACCTCGAACGCCATCGCTCGAATCGAGAGCGTCTCGGCGATCTCCCGGCGCTGCAGGAGGGTGAGGGCGGCGGGCTCGAGGGCTTCGCCAGCTCGGGACCTTTCCGTTCTGGTACAATGGCTCAGAAGAATCGGATGCCGAATCAGGGACCAATGATGACCCAGTGCTACTCTCCCCCGACTCGGCAAGTCTCTCTACGGTGTGGGACAAGTTAGCACTGTCGGCAGGGTATCGATATTTCTGCCGTCGACGAGCGCACAACGAACGTCCGCGTCGGTCGCTTGATGAGCTGGATGGACGTTGGGCGTCCGACGCTCGACATCGTACAACTGACTTGACTCGCAGGAACGAACCCCTCACGCATCGGGCTCACCTCCGTGACGGCCGGGCGATGTTTCCGGATCGGGGATCGACACGTCAATCCCAGCAGCGGAGCCGCGACTCAGTCGCGCGTAGGTATCGCAGTCGCCACAACGGTGAGCACGGTCTTCGTCGTCACCGAAGACGCGACGGAATCGATCGGTGACGTGAGCCCCACAGTGGTCGCACGTCGAGTTGTCGACCGACGGCCAAGGTGCGACCGTCACGTCGACCACCCCCCAAGAGTCTGTCGACTACATGGTAATATACCGAAACCGATAATTGGATTTTCGGCTGCCTCAGGGGTACGAGACGCTAAGAGTTGAACACTTAGATAATTTCGAGTGGGACCGCCGAGAATTGAACTCGGGTCCTACGGACCCCATCCGCAGAGGATACCACTACCCCACGGTCCCGCACGTGAACCGATGAGCGTCTGCCGTTTAAGGATGTCGTTTTCGCCCGACGGATACCGATTTGACCGGCCGTGCCAGGCCGAGACGACACCGACTCGAGAACGGCGCCCCCGCGGGGATCAGCGCCGATACCGCTGGAGTCGATCGCCCAGCGCCGTCCCCGCGGTGTCGCCGAGTCGATCGCGCACCGAGCCGAGCAGTCCGTTGGGGACGAACAGCACGAACAGCACGAAGACGATGCCGAGGTACAGGGGGGCACGGCCGGCGACGGCCGTGTTGATCACGTCGGCGACGGTGACGCCGGCGATGTCGGTCGTCAGGACACCATCCGGGAGCGTCGCCCGGAGATAAGGAGCGAGCCCGCCCTGTTCGGACGAGAGGATGTCTTCGAGCCACTCGTAGGAGACGGTGCCGAAGAACGGACCGGCGAGCGTCCCGATACCGCCGATGATCGTGACGATCAGGGCGTCGGCGGTCACGAGGAAGTGGAAGGTCTCGTCGGGCGGAGCCGTACCGACGTAGGCAGCGAACAGCGCACCGGCGATGGCGGCAAAGAACCCGCTGAAGCCGAACGCAGCCATCTTGTACCAGAAGACGTTGTAGCCGATGGCCCGCGCCCGTTCCTCGTTCTCGCGGATGGCGATCATGACGCGACCGAACGGCGAGTGAATGATCCGCTGCATCGCGAAGTAGCTGAACAGGACGACCAGCCCGATCGCGTAGTAGGTGGTCAGTGTCGCCGAGATATCGATCCCGAGGCCGAAGACGTTCTCGAAGCTATCGCCGGCGAGCCGTCCGAGCGCGACCGAGAGCGAGTCGACGTACGGCACGCCGATCTCGGGCGTCGGCGCGTCGCCGCCGATCGTCGGGCCGCTCTGGGGATTCACCGCGACGTAGTCCCAGTTGCGAACGAGTTCGTAGACCACCTGCGCGAAGCCGAGGGTGATCATCGCGAAGTAGACGCCGGTGAGACGGAAGGAAACCGCACCGATCGCCAGCGCGAGCGCGAACGCGAGCAGTCCGGCGAGGACCATCGTGAGCATAAACGGCGTGCTCTCGGGAACCCCGGGCACCTTCCCGTTGGCCGCGAGGACGATGAAGTACGCACCGACGCCGTAGAACGCGGCGTGGCCGAACGACAGATAGCCGGTGTAGCCGCTAACGAAGTCGAAACTCATCGCGAACAGGCCGAGGAAGAGCATCCCGATGAGGAACGTCGTCCCCGGCAGGAATGCGTCGAACTCGGCACCCAGCGGCGTCCGGAGCAGGATACCGTACAGCGGCGGGTAGATCACGAAGAGGGCGACCACCAACACGTGGGCGACGTGATCGCGAACGTAGCTACGGATCCAGGTCCCGTCTCGAGCGGTCCCGACCGCGACGGGCGCCGATTCACCGCCTTCCGGTTCGGTCGGCTCCTCGAGGTCGATATCGGGGTTCGACCCACCGTCCTCCCGGACGCGGTCGCCGTCCCCGTCCCGGACGTCGTCACGAGTGGGACTAATGGCCGCCCACCTCCTCGACGCCGTAGAGACCCTGTGGCCGGACGACGAGCGCGATCACCAGTAACAGGAAGATCGTGACCTCCGAGAGTCCGGGGAAGTCGACGAGACCGGTATTGAACAGCCACGTGGTCATCGAGTCGGCGAGTCCGACGATCACCGCCGCGGCGAGCGTGCCCTTGAACGAGCCGAGCCCACCGATGACGACCACGACGAAGGCGTACAGCAGGACCTCGATGTTGAGCAGAACGCTCGGCCCCTGCGTCGGGTCCCACATGAGGAAGACGCCGCCGACGGCCGCGAGACCGGTTCCGAGGCCGAAGACGATCGTGAACGCCTTCCGGACGTCGATGCCGAGCGCCTCGACCATCTCGTCGTCCTCGCTGCCGGCACGAATGTACAGGCCGTACAGAGTCCGCGTCAGGAACGCCCAGACGGCGGCCGCGATCAAGATTCCGGCGACGATCGCGAACAGGTAGAACCCGCGAATGTTCGCGCCGAGGATCGAGTAGAACCGCTCCAGCGACGCGGGAATCGTCGCTGCCGCGCCCGTCCAGGTCGGTTCCGGCTGGATGCCACGAGCGGACGTGACGATTCGAGTCAGTTCCTCGAGGATCAGGCCGACGCCGAACGTCAACAGGATCTGGTACATCGGCGTCCGGTCGTAGATCGGACGAACGAGTCCGATCTCGAGGACGGAGCCGAAGGCGGTCAGCAGCGCGAAGATGACCGCGGCGACGACGATGAAGAGGGCGAACCGGGTCACCGGTCCCGCTCCGCTCGAGATCGTGACGACCATCAGGACGCCGCCCAGATACGCCCCCAACATCGCGAAGGCTCCGTGGGCGAAGTTGAGGACCCCCATGAGGCCGAAGACGAGAGTCAGCCCGACGGCGATGATGAAGTAGATCGCCGCTTTGCCGAATCCCTCGACGACGATCCGAGCGAGCGTCTCGAACTGGAGCAATCGGCCGACGGCATCGACGACCAGTGGAGTAACCACCAGCGGCGCGAGACCCGTCGTCGTCCCCATCATGCCGAGAGGTACCTCCGGATGTTCTCGTCGTCCGCGGTGACGCCCTCAGTCGAGCCGGACTCGACGACCGTTCCGTGATCGAGCAGGTAGAACCGGTCGGCGAGATCCATCGCCAGCGGGAAGTTCTGTTCGACGAGGACCATCGTCGTCTCGGCCGAGGCCTCCCGGAGCGCCTCGACGACCTGCTCGACGATCTGCGGCGCCAGCCCCTCGCTGGGTTCGTCGACCAACAGGAGTTCGTTATCGCCGACCATGCCGCGTGCGATCGCGACCATCTGCTGCTGGCCGCCACTCAGATTCCGCGCTTCCTTCTCTCGGAACCGCTCGAGGTCGGGAAACAGCGAGAACGCGTACTCCCGCATGGCCTCGAAGTCGTCGTCGGGAGCGACCGCGACGCGGAGGTTTTCCTCGACGGAGAGGTAGCCGAACATCCGCCGCTCTTCGGGGACCCAGCCGATACCGCGCGCGGCGACGTCGTGGGTCGGCGCTCCGGTGACGTCCTCCCCCTCGAACCGGACGGTTCCCTTCCGCGGCGGAGTCAGTTGCAGGATCGACCGGAGCGTCGTCGTCTTGCCGACTCCGTTTCGCCCGAGGAGCGCGACGATCTCACCCTCTTCGACGGCGAGATCGACGCCCTGCAGGATGTGGCTCTCGTCGTAGTAGGTGTGAACGCCCTCGAGTTCGAGGAGGCTCATCGACGGGTCACCTCCGCGGTCATCCCGCGGACACCCCCGGTTCGCCACTGTCGTCGGCGTCTGCCTCCGAACCCGCATCGACACCGCCGGGATCGTACCCGCCCAGATACGCTTGCTGTACGGCTTCGCTCTCGCGTACCGACTCGGGCTCGTCCTGTGCGATCAACTCGCCCTGATTCAGCACGGCGACGCGGTCGCTGATCCCCATCACGACGTCCATGTTGTGCTCGATCAGCATCACCGCGTGATCGACGGCGATGTCCTCGATGATCGCCGTGACCTGGCTCACGTCCTCGCTCGAGACGCCCGCGGTCGGCTCGTCGAGCAAGAGCAGATCCGGATCGCCGGCGAGGGCGATGCCGATCTCGAGCGTCCGTTTCTCGCCGTGGCTCAGCGTCTCGGCGGGTCGGTCGGCCGCGTCGGTGAGTCCGATGCGCTGCAGGATCCGGTCGGCCTCCGCGATGTGACCGTCGAAGGCGCCGACGTTCCGCCAGAACCGCCACGAGTCACTGCCCCGATGGGCCTGCACGGCGATGCGGACGTTCTCGCGGACCGAGACCGTCGGGAACACATTTGTTATCTGGTACGACCGGTGGAGCCCGAGCAACGCCGTCTCGTGGGGAGAAGCGGCAGTGATATCCACGACACCGTCGTCACCGCGGTCGTCCTCGGACCCTGACGGTGCGAACTCGATCGTCCCCGCCGTCGGCTCGAGAACGCCGGTCAGCAGGTTGAAAAACGTCGTTTTGCCCGCACCGTTCGGTCCGATGACCGAACAGAGCTCTCCTTCCTCGAGCGTGAAGTCGACGCCGTCGACCGCGGTGATCCCACCGAACTCCTTCGTGAGGTCGTGCGTTGAGAGTAGCATGGGATCGCCTCAGCTAAGGTCGCAACTGGCTTCCTCGGCCGGGACCGTGACCTCGTCGGCGCCGTACGTCTCGATCGGTTCGCCGGGCATCACCGCGGCGTCCCATGTCTCCTCGACCTCGGAGTCGGTCGGCACCGGCCAGGCGACGGTCATCGCGGAGGCCGCCTGATTGTTGTGCTCCTGGAAGGTATAGGCGCCCTCGCCCTTCGGCGTGTCGTCGACGGTCATCCCCCGCATCGCGTCGGCGATGTCGGCGCCGTCGGTCGAGCCGCTCTCCTCGATCGCCTGTGCGAGGGCCGAACCGCCGACGAACGTGCCGGCACTGAACAGGTCCGGTACCTGTCCGTAGGCGTCGATATGCATGTCGATGAACTCGTCGTTGATCTCGTTGTCGTACTGGTTCCAGTGGTATCGCGTGGTGAACGGGCCGAGCCCGGCGTTCTGAATATCCTCCGCGGTGAAGTCTTCGCCGATCGCTTCCTGGACCGCCTGCCCCGTGATCTGTGTCGTGACGAGTTCTGCGAAGCCACCGAAGACCTGCATGTCCTCGTACGCCATCGCCGTCGGGAGGAATTCGGGAAGCGTGATGAACGTGAATCCGCCGACGACGCCGTCGGCGCCCTGATCGATGGCCTCGTCGAACATCCCCCCGAATTCGCTGTACCCCGGCTCGACGAACCTGGGTTCGAGGACTTCGATACCTTCCGCCTCGAGCACCTCTCGATAGTTGTTCGCGACCCCCTCTCCGAACGCCCCCTCGGCAGCGAAGATGGCGACCGTCGACACGTCGCCTTGCTGGGCGACGTGTCGGCCGCCGGCGCGGGCGTCCATCGCCGTGTGTTCGCTGGCCCGGAAGGCCAGCTCGTGACAGTATTCGCTGGACGCGGTGATGTCCGCATCGGCGGCGGGGCCGATGATGTACGGAATCTCTGCTTCGTCGATGACGTTCGGGATGATCTGTCGCGCCGAGTCCGACGACGAGGCGCCGAATAGCAGGTCGATGTCCTCGTCGACGACGAGATCCTCGGCGACCCGCTGTGCCGTCGAGGGATCGAACTCCGTGTCCTGAACGATGATCTCGATAGACGGCCCGTCGTCCGGCTCGAGTTCGTACCGTCCCGTCGTCAGTTCCTCGATCGGATCGAGATCGTACTTGTAGGCCAGCCCGGAGTAAAACCCCATGAGGCTGATTTGGCCGTAATACTTGAGATCGCTGGAGACGGGCTGGATCGCACCGATTCGCAGCCCGTCACCGCCGGACGACTGCTCTCCCAGACAGCCGGCGACCCCGATCGCCCCGGCCGTCGTCAGTGCACCCGTCCGCTTCAGTATCGCTCGCCGATTGACATTATCCACCATGACACACGAAGAAACGGCTGAAAGGAACATGACATGCAATGTTGACATGTGAACCCGTCGTGTGCGAGCGAGCCGGCCGTCTCTGCGGTCCGTAAATCGGGCGACCGATCCAAGAGGCGGGGTCTGCCTCCGCGCCAGGGACGGGACAGCTCCCTAATCGACGGCCTCGAGGACGTCCACGGGGTGTCAAAGGACCGTGCACTCGACGCGACGGACGTTTTCGGAGACCGCCGCGTCCGAGAGCGTCTCCCGTTCGCTCAGACGAGCACGCGCTCGAGATCGACCACGACCCCGCTTTCAGCGTCCGGATCGCCGACCAGTTCGCCGAGACACACCGCCGCGCCGTTGGGCGTGTAACAGGCAACCAGGGAGCCTTGCTCGAGGCCGTCGTCGACCTCGAGGACGCCCGGTGCGTAGACGGGCGCGCCCTCGGCTACTTCGCGGGCCGCGCTCGGGGCGATACCGACGCTCGGGATGCCCTCGAGGATTCGTTCGGCGGGATCGACGAGGTCGTACAGCGGCTCGGGATCGTCGTCCTCGAGCCAGAAGGCGAGCGCATCGAGGAAGTCGTGAGCGGTGTGTAGCGTTCGATCGTCGAACGGATCCGTCGCGGTGCGACGCAGGTGCCCCATGTGGCCGCCCGTCCCCAGCGCGAGTCCGAGGTCGTGGCACAGTTTCCGGACGTAGGTTCCGCTCTCGCATCGAATTCGCAAGAGGAGCCGTCGCTCGTCGGTCTCGAGGACCTCGAGGTCGTAGATCTCGCGCACGCGCAAGCGACGGGAGACGGCGCTCTTGCGCGGCGGCTTCTGGTAGATCGGCCCCTCGAACTCGGCGACGACCGACTCGGCGTCGGCCGGGACCGGCGCGTGGCACTCGAGGACGGCGACGTATTCCTTGCCGCCCTCGAGGAAGACCGGCGCGAGCCGGGTCGCGTCGCCGAGCATGATCGGGAGACAGCCGGTCACTTTCGGATCGAGCGTGCCCGCGTGGGCGGCGCGATCGATCGTCGCGTCGACGCCCCGGTCGGCCAGCGTCTCGGCGACGGCGTCGCGCAGCCAGCCGCTGACCTGATGCGAGGACGGCCCCGGCGGCTTGTCGAGATTGACGACGCCGAAGGTGAGCAACTCGGCGGGCGTCCGCTCTTCGGGTGGACCACGCAGGGCCATCAGAAGCCCGACTCGAGGTCGACGAGCGCTTTTCCTTCGTCGCCGGCGGCGTCGTAGCGCTCGACGGCGGTGACGAGCATATCGAGCACGGCGTCGGGCTCCCAGCGGGCCGTGTTCACCGAGAGATCGTAGATCGTCAGATCCCGAATGTCGATCCCGTAGTACTCCTGGTAGCGCTGGGCCTCGCTGGCCTCGCGAGCTTTCGTCTCCTCCGTCGCTCGCTCGGGGTCTTTCGCCTCGCGCTCGGCGATACGCTCTCCGCGGACCCGGGCCGGCGCGTCCAGCCAGAACCGGAAGTCGGCCTCGTCGCCCGCCAGCCAGCCGGCGAGTCGCGACTCGAGGACGAGATCGTCTTCCTCGACGGCGATCTCGCGCAGCCGCCGGTCGAGGTCGCGGTCGATCTGGTCGTTCTCCTCGGCGAGTTTGTTGAACTCGAGCGGGGTGTAGCCGCGTTCCTCGGCGAGATCGCGGAAGATGTCGCCGCCGCTAACGTGGTCGAGACCGAACGCGTCGGCGAGCAACTCCGCGGTCGTACTCTTCCCGCTTCCCGGCGGGCCGGAGACAGTGAGTAACATAATCGATCTGCGAGGGGGCAGGTAAAATGGGTTTTGAATCCGCGAACGGAGGCGGTGATCACGCCCGTGAGCGAGAGGGTGCGACAGCAACGAAGCGATCGGTCCCGGGAATCCGAGGGGGCAATCGATCAGGCAGCAGAGGGCGACATGTCGATATTCAGCGACTTGCGCAGTAGCTGCGAGAACCCCATCGAACAGAGGAAGTACCAGACGATCCAGGCCGGCATCGGACCGACCAGTCCGGACTGCCAGTCGACCGCGCCGACGATCGGCAAGACGGCGGTCGCCTCCGCACCGGTGATCCCCGCCGTCTGAATCTTCCAGTACATCCAGAGGAACAGCGGGATCGTCAGCAGCATGATCCAGACCATCGGACGGAACTGCTCTTTGAACATGCCCAGATTGTCAGCCATGGCTTCCATCTGTTCCTCGCGGGCGCGCTCGAGTTCGTTCTCGAGGCGCTCGATTTCGGCGTCGCTCGCGCCCCGTTCCTCGGCGTCTTTCTTGCGCTGGCGGAGGTCTTTCTGCTCTTGCTGAACGGCCTGCATCCGCTCCTGGTACTTCCCCATACGCTCCGTGTCCATCAGATTCGCCTGTAGCAGCGACGAGTAGAGGCCGGTGATCAGTGCGACGGTGAGGATCACGGCGTAGAACGGCAACGCCGCGTCGAGCGGCCCGAGAACGGTGTTGACTGTTGTTCCGACGACCTCCCGTATCGAGTTGAACCAGTAGCCCGGCATCAACAGGAGCGCAGCGAGGCCAGCTATTTTGTCCCACTGCGACCAGCTCGACTCTTCTTCGTCGATATCGATATCGGCCGCCGCCGTACTACTCTCGCCGTCACCGTCGAGCGCCTGGTCGAAAGCCTCGCGATCGGCGATCACGAACCCCTCGTCGCCGTCGACTAACACTCCTTTCTCGATCAGCCGCCCCCACTGTCCGCTCGTCAACTCGTCGTTGACGTCGGCCCACTGGACCTCGCCGCCGTTCCTGTCGGCCTCCTCGCGGATGGCCTCGAGTGCACCCGCCATCGAGGAATCCTCGCGGACGAGGGCGTCGATTTTCTCGGCTGTACGCGTCATCTAGTGTGGGTCTAGGCCTCGTCCGGTATACAAGTGTTTTTCTTCGGCTGGCAGTGAGCGGCAGTTCCTGCAGTATGGATGCACCCTTCCGACCCACCGTTCTCCTCTTTCGTGATTCGATCGCCTTCCTCCGCCGTCGTTTATTCCGTTTCTTTCAGTTCATAGAAGTGGAATAATACATCAAATATATTTAAAATGTTCGTTTCAGTTCACAGAATAGAGAATGAATTGCCACAGTTTTTTATAAAATAGGTGGCAACACACGATACAATCAATGAAGCAAACGGGGAGAGAATTATCGGCAACGGGGCGATCGGATCGAGGGGCGAGCGAACAGGTCGGGATAATTCTGCTGCTCGGGTTGGTGATTATAGCGGGTTCGCTCGTCGTTGCCGCCGGAATGGCTGCGCTGGACGCCGTTCAGATGCAGGCATCGGGTGAACACGGCGAGCAGGTGATGCGACAGTTCGACAAGGATCTCCAGACGGCGATGCTGGACAACACCACTGGATCGGTGTATCTCTCTAACGGTAACTACAATCTCACTGACGAGGGGAACATCGAAATCACCGTCTCGAACGGATACGGGGACACGCAAAGTGAAAATATCCCGATGGGGACGCTTCGCTACGAAGACGAAGCGGGGAACAAATTCGCCCATCAGGCGGGCGGTGTCTGGCGCAAGACCGGGGAAAGCGCGAGCGTCGTCTCGAAGCCGGGTATTCGATACTACACCGAACAGTCCGGTGGAAACGAAGTCGGTCGGATCGACTTCTCGGTAACGAACCTCCGGGGAAACGTCGAGAGAGGTACGAACAGAGTGACACAACAGCCGTCAGCGTCGACGAGTGGACTCGACGTGGGGGACGTCGGCTTCGTCAGTCACGTCGCGATCGAGGTCTCCGACACTCCGTATCACGACGCCTGGTACAGGTTCCTGAAGACGGAGTTCGAAGCCTCGAGCGCGAGCGACTGTGACGTCGCCGACGGTGCCGACAAGAACATCATCTGTCACGACGAAGCCAACCAGGAGGTTACCGTCATCGCGACCATCGACGGTACGAACCCGTTCGCGAATCACGTCGAGATCGATCCGACGGTCTACGGCGGGCTGTACGCCGACAGGATCACCGGCGCCTACGGCTCGGATCTGACCGTCCGCGGGTACGAGAACCACAACATCAGCAACAGATCGGCGGACTTGTTCGCCATCGATGACGGTGTCACGCTGAACGGCGGTGCAGAAGTTCAGGGTATCCCAGTGGTCAACGACCACCTCCGGCCGACGGCGAGTGGCGACCCGAACGTCTCGCCGCTCGCGTACGCCGCTGCGCTCGAACGTGGAAACTCACCGCCGAGATACGACTACATCAACACTACAGCGGACGGTTCGACGGCCGCATTCTGGTTGACTGGCCAGCACGACAGCCTCGTAGCGAACATGTCGCAACCGTTCGATAGCGTCGATTCGATCGATTCGAACGTCGAGAACAAGGCGCTCGACTATCTCGAGAGCAACCCCGACGTGACCGACATCGAGAGCTACGGAGGCACCACCGTCGATTCGGGGCTCTACTACGGGGACGATCTGGACGGGTCGATCACCACGATCAACACCTCCGACGGCGACGTCCACATCGGAATCGGTAGCGGTGGCGGTCCGCTTGAGCTCTCGAATCTTTCGATCACGGGCAACAACAGTGCCTACATCTACACCGAGAGTCACGTCGATATCCGACAGGACGTCGAGGTCCCGGGCAATCGGACGGGTGCACTCTGGGTGTACGGCTCGAACAGTTCGACTATCGACGTAGAGCGGGATTACGAAGGGGTCGTCTACGCGCCGGGGAGCCACGTCACGATCGACGACGGTGTCGAGATCACCGGTGCCGTCGTCGGTGGGACGACCAACCTCCACGGCGACGCGACGATCAACTTCGATCGGACGCTTCGAACCGACGTTCCGATCCCGACGGAGAACCGCGATATTTCGATCGAGGCGGACAGAACGAGAAATCCGCTCGACGTAACGTTCGTACTCGACCGCTCCGGCTCGATGGGCGAAACCGGGACGGTCACTGGCTCCGGCTGGCAGTCAGTTCCGTCGCCGCCGGGCGATCTCTCGCTGACCGTCGATTCAGCCGCGAGTCATTCGCTCGAGTACTACTCTTGCTCACCCTACTGCACCCTTGAGACCGCCGACCCGGGGGAATCCTTCGATCCGTATTTCTCCTCTGTGCGGATAAAAGGCGGGGACAGCACCGATAGCGTCACTATCAGATACGGGTCCGATCCCGAAGGGCTTCGCGCAGATGCGACCAAGGACTTCATCGATTTACTGAATCAGTCCAACGACGATCGTGCAGGCGTCTTCGAATTCAACTACAACGGATACGAGCTCCACTCGCTGAGCCGCGACATCGACGATGTCCACGACAGCGTCTCGGTCACGTCCGGCGGCGGGACGGACATCTCGAGCGGGATAGAACGCGCAATCGACGAGTACAGTGCCACGCCTACGCCCGGACGGGATCGGATCATGATCGTCCTCAGTGACGGCGAAAACAGCAATCCCGCGGCGGACAGCCGAACGAGGGCGCAGGCACAACGAGCAGAGAACCGGGACATCACCGTTTATACGATCGGACTCGGTGAGAACAACATCAACAAGCCACTCCTGCGAGACGCCGCTACCGACGACGGTGAGTTCCACATGATCGATAACGCAAGCCAACTCGAGGACATCTTCGAGGGGATCGCCAACAGAGAGATTCAGCAGAAAAGCGATCTCTCGTTCGACATTAGCGTCTCACCCACGATGAGCGGAACCTCGAGCGATTACGTCGTCAATATCGACACGCAGACGGTCAATATCGGCGGGTAGATCATATCTTTTCGCCATGTCGACGCCATCGGCTTCCGGTTGAATCGATGACGTAAGACGGGGAGAAGCCAGAAAGCAGTTCTCAACTCGCGTTAAAAGTCACGTCTTCTGTTCGGCAATAAACCGACCTGAACTGTTTAATCGGTCGAACTTTATATAACGAGGCTATACAATCATGTCTACAATGAGTTTTCGGCGGAGAAGAACACCTATCTCGAGTAGCCGAGGACAGTCGGCACTACTTGGCGTCATTCTGCTAATTGGGATGGTCATAGCGATCAGTATGGGAATACTTCTCGTCGCCGGAGACGTGATGACTGCTGCCGAGCAGGGGTCGCAAAACGAGCGCGTCGAACAGGCGTTCGTCGAACTCGGTCATACGATGTCGACGGTCTCTGTAAACGATGATACGTCACGGACGCTTCAGTTCGAAGCGGGCGAATCGGGTGCGGTGACGAAAACGAAAGCAGGCTGGATCCACATCGAAGGGGGAAGCGTCGACATCAATCGATCGATCGGGGCCGTAGAGTACAGAGGCGACGATGGGTCCATTATTTCCTATCAATCGGGTGGAGTCTGGCGCGAAACGGGAAACCAGACTCGGATGCTCTCCGCACCGAACATCGATTACGATCCAGAGGAGGAAACACTGTGGTTCCCTATTACGACGCTCAGCGGCAGAGAATCGCTCAATTCGGGGGAAATCTCGGTCGAACACAACACCACTGACCCGATCAGTAATGTGACCTTCGTGAAAAACGACTCTGTCACGATCACGATTCAGAGCGACTACTACCGGGGCTGGGAACGGTATTTCCGGACGGAAGCCGGCGGAGCATCGATCCAAAACGTCGATCACCAGAACCGAACGATCAAGGTCTTACTCGGGTACGCTGATCTCGAGAACGCGTTCGACGAAGGTGCAACGATCGGTTCGGACGACTCGGCCGACTTCAAGGATCAGCACGACAACTTCGGCGACTCTCACCGAACGGGAACACCGTTGCCGGAGATGGACAGCGTCATCGATCAGATGGTCGCTGACGCGAAAGCCGGCGAGAACGTGGACAAGAACCTCTCGAACGGGACATACACCAATCCCTCTCTCGACGAGGGCACGTATTTCATCGAAGAGATTAACGGTGATGAAGACTACACGTTCGATCTCTCGGACGGAAACGCGACGCTGGTAGTCGAGGGCGACGTAAATCTCGGAGACGATGGGTCGATCAACATCACTAATCGAGACGATAATAACGTCCTTCGCATCTACGCCGGCGGGAACGACACCGTCATAAACGGAGACATCTGTGATGTCAGTGACGGGAATTGTAGTAACGACGCATCGTCAATCCAATTCTATGGCCCGTCGACGATGAGCGTTGACCTCGGTCCAGGGAGTAAGGGTTCCTTCGAGGGTGTGCTGTATGTCGCGTCATCTGAGCAGAGAGACTGGTGGGACGGAGTGAACGGTAACGGAAATTGTAAGGATTACCATCAAGTCCACATGCAGGCCAAGGGCGAGTTCTACGGATCGATCGTGGCCTACTCGGCCTGTGCTCACTCGGCCTCCACCTCTTTCGATTACGACGAGAGTTTGAAAAACGCCAACATCGATCCCTACTCTGACGAATACTCACTTCCGCCTCAGATCACCTATCTGAACGTCGCCGTCCACAAACTGGACGTCCAGAACGAATAACCGACGGTGTAGACCTCACACGCCCGACTCGTCTCCGAATTGATCGCTCGCTACGGACAGTTATGCCGCGTTCTCGATCGTCTCCTTCACGTCCTCCCAGACGCCGTCGGGAGCCTGTTCGCCGTCGACGCGCTCGAGATCGCCCTGCTCCTCGTAGTACTCGATGACCGGTTCCGTGTTCTCGCGGAAGACCGACAGTCGCTCCCGCACGGTCTCCTCGGTGTCGTCGTCGCGCTGCTCGAGTCGCGCCTCGACTTCGGGGTCCTCGGGCGGATTGTACTCGACGTGGTAGATGTCGCCCGTCTCGGGGTCGAGCCGTCGACCCGTGAGCCGGTGGACGAGTTCCTCCTCGCCGACTTCGAGATAGAGGACGACGTCGAGATCGGTCATGTCCTCGAGTTCCTCGGCCTGCTCTAAGTTCCGCGGGTAGCCGTCGAGGACGAACCCGTCGGCCTGGGAGAGCGCCTCGTCGACGATGGCGTTGACGACGTCGTCGGGGACGAGTTCGCCACGGTCCATGTACTCGCCAGGCGTGTCGTACTCGGTGTCCATATCGGAGATGTCCATCTCTTTGTTGTTCCGTAGCGCGTCGCCCGTGGTGATGTGATCGACGCCGAACTCCTCGGTGATCTTCGCGCTCTGGGTCCCCTTGCCGGCCCCGGGCGCGCCCAGGATCAGGATTCGTGGCTGAGCCATACGAGAGCGTTCAGGGGCAGCACATAAAGGCTTAAAGAATCGGGCACGTTCCTCCGACTATGACTCGCTTCGACGCCGCCGAGCCCGCCGAGCGACGAAAGCTGTACGTCGACGCCATCACCGCACACCGCGAGCGCGGCAGCGGATTCCTGACGCTCGAGGCCGACCCGAGCGCGCTCGAGGGTGGGTCGGACGCCGAGGGGGAGGGAGCTAGCGACCGTGCCTCCGGTGACGAATCAGGCGACGACACGGACGAACTCGGTGCGCCGTGGATCCAGTTCGGCGACGGGACGGTCAACCTCGACTGTACCGAAGACGAACTCGACGCGCTGAAGGCCGTGCTCGAGGAGTTTCCGGCGTTCAAGATCGACGATCTGATCCGTCCCGAGGAGGCAGAGGGGGTCAACGTCCGGGTCAGCGCGAAAGCCGATCCGAACCGAATCGCGCAGTTCGTCGATACGGTCTTTCTCGAGGTGTACGAGTTGCCGTCGACGGGTCGCATCTGGGCCGTCGAGATATAGATGGCACAGATGTGAGCCGTCGGGTCGGCAATGACCAGTATCGGGGAACTATAATACCGAGAGTCGCAACTGCCGATATGGACTTCACACGACGCACCGACCAGTCCCGTTGCTACTCAGGACTGGTCGCGACACGGTCGCGGGATCCGATGGCCCAATGCTGTGGTCCGCCAGTCTCGAACGCTGGACGATCGGGAGTCGGCGGTCAGTCCGAGTACGATGAGTGACGAAGAACTGGCGAAAGACCTCGGCCCGCTGGCTGCGCTGACGATCGGCGTCGGGACGATGATCGGAGCGGGGATCTTCGTTCTCCCGGGCGAAGCGGTCGCGACGGCAGGCCCACTGGCGGCGATTGCGTTCGTCCTCGGCGGCGGGATCGCGCTGCTAACGGCGTTTTCGGCGAGTGAACTCGGAACGGCGATGCCCAAATCCGGCGGCGCGTACTTCTACGTCAACCGTGCGCTCGGACCGCTGTTCGGCTCGATCGCCGGCTGGGGGAACTGGATCGGCCTCGCGTTCGCCTCGGCGTTTTACGTGTACGGGTTCGGCGAGTATATCGTGCGCATGGCCGGCATCTCGTTCGGGCCGGTCGAACTCGGCTTCCTCTCGCTGTCGGCCGCGCAGCTGATCGGGCTCGGCGCGGCGCTGTTCTTCATCGCCGTCAACTACGTCGGCGCGAAGGAAACTGGCACCCTCCAGAACGTCATCGTCATCACGCTGGTCGGCATTCTGACCGTCTTCACCGCGTTCGGCGTTCTGAACGCCGATCTCGCGACGTTGCGACCGATCGTCCCGCCGGACAAGGGGCTCACGCCCCTGCTACCGGTGACCGGTCTGATCTTTGTCTCGTATCTCGGCTTCGTCCAGATCACGTCCGTCGCCGAGGAGATCAAGGATCCCGGGCGAAACCTCCCGCGAGCGGTCATCGGCAGCGTCGTCCTCGTGACGGCGATCTACGCGCTCGTGTTGCTCGCCGTCCTCGCCGCCGTCGAGACCGAACTCGTCGCCAACAACGATACGGCGGTCGTCGACGTGGCGAGCCGGCTCATCGGCCCGATCGGCGCTGCCGCGCTGTTGCTCGGGGGATTGCTCGCGACGGCCTCGTCGGCGAACGCGTCGATCCTCGCCTCGTCCCGGATCAACTTCGCGATGGGGCGAAACAAGTTGGTCAGCCCCGAACTCAACGAGATTCACCCGCGCTACGGGACGCCGTATCGGTCGATCGCGGTGACCGGCGGCTTCATCGTCCTCTTCCTACTTATCGGCGACATCCGCACGCTCTCGACCGCCGGGAGCGTCCTCCATCTCGTCATCTACGGCCTGCTGAACATCGCGCTGATCGTCATGCGCGAGGCCGAACCCGAGGCGTACGATCCGGACTACCGCGTCCCGTTCTATCCGGCGACGCCGATCCTCGGTGCCGTCCTCTCACTCGCCCTCATCGCGTTCATCGACCCGCGCGTCATCGCCCTCTGTATCGCGTTCGTGGTAGTGGCTGCCCTGTGGTATCTCGTCTACGCCCGCGACAAGACCGATGCGCAGGGCGTCTTGAGCGAGTACATCCTCCACCGGGCCGACGAAATGCCCGAACCCGCCGTCACCGCCGCCACGAGTGTCCGACCCGACGGCGGCACCTACCGCGTGATGGTCCCGCTGGCCAACCCCGACCACGAAACCGACCTGATAACTCTCGCCAGCGCGATCGCGAACCAGCGAAACGGCACCGTCGTCGCGACACACATCGTTCAGGTCCCCGACCAGACCGCTCTCGAGCAGGGAGCCGACCACGTTGCGGAGCTCGACGCCGAATCCGAACAGCTACTCGAGCGAGCACGACAGGACGCCGAGACGCTCGACGTCGACGTCGAGACGAAAACGATCCTCTCCCACCGATCGTTCGAGGAGGTGTTCGACGCCGCGAAGTCGGACAACGCCGACCTGGTCGTGATGGGCTGGGGGCCGCACGCGCACGGACGGGCGGAAGACCGCATGGACGAACTCACGGGCGATCTCCCCTGTGATTTCCTCGTCCTCAAGGATCGCGGGTTCGACGCATCGCGCATTCTCGTTCCGACTGCCGGCGGTCCCGACTCCGAGCTCGGCGCGGCCGTCGCCAACCTGCTGTCGGCGGAGTACGACAGCGACGTCTCCCTGCTGTACGTCCGCGACGACGACGAGTCTCCCGACGAAGCCGAATCCTTCCTCGAGGAGTGGGCGACCGATCACGACCTCGCGGACGCGAACCTGCTGGTCGACCGCGGTGATCCCGGAACGGCGATCGAACGGGCGGCTACCGATCACACGATGGTCGTCATCGGGGCGACCGAACAGGGGCTGCTATCGCGACTCATGGGCGATTCGCTCATCGACGACGTCGCCGAAACTGTCGACTGTTCGGTCCTGCTCGCCCAGAAGCGCCACGAGCGGTCGCTTCGCGAGCGGTTGTTCGGTTGACAACGGGCGAGCGACCGCGAAACGGTGCGAGTGACTCGAGACGGCCGGTCGACTCGACCCGCCGTCGACCAGCCGACGCGAACACGTTCGCTATAACATTGAATATCGAAGCGAACGTGTGAGTGGGAACACACTATTCGGCCCGCGCAGCGACAGAAAAAAGGTCATCGACTCCAAGGGCACAATGATGGAACACGACAGACGGATCGGTGGCAGATCGAACTGGTGCATGGCTTATCAGCATCGCGGTAGCCGTCAGACCGGATCCTCCGGGCGGTTTCCAAATAGATAAGTGTCCCCAGCAACCATCCACCGACATATAAGCGACCTTCAAAAGAGGTGAATACAATCTTCAGCGCACTTACGACCCCGCTGCAGCAGACTCGTGTCGACGTGTTCCAGGAGATCTTTCTGGTCTTCCTGGGACTCGGGACGATCGTCGGTGTCGTCGTCGTCGCGTACGTCTTGTACAACGCGTACAAGTACCGTGACACTGGCGAAACCGACGCCGACGCGGATCTGCCATCGGTCGGGGAGTTACCGACAGGCGGAAAGGGCGGCAAGAAACTGTTCCTCTCGTTCGGCATCAGCGCGATCATCGTCATCTCGCTGGTGATCTGGACGTACGGGATGCTCCTGTACGTCGAGAGTCCGGACGGAGCCCAACCGGCCGAGGAACGATTCGAAGTCGAAGTCACGGGCGAGAGCTTCGCCTGGTACTTCGAGTACTCGAACGGCATCGAGTCGGTGAGCACGCTCCGCGTACCCGCCGACGAGCGGATCTGGATTCGGACGACGTCCGGCGACGTCTGGCACACGTTCGGCATACCCGAGCAACGGGTGAAAGCCGACGCAATTCCGGGCGAGTACGACGAGACGTGGTTCGAAGCCGAGGAAGCCGGTACAACGCAAACTATCCGGTGTTACGAACTCTGCGGCGAGTTCCACACCCAGATGACTGGGACGGTCCAGATCATGGAACCCGACGCGTTCGAAGAGTGGATGAACGAGCAGCTGACGATGTCGCTCACGGTCCAGGGTGCGAACGAGACGCCGCTCACCGAGGGCTACGAGCTGACGCTCGTCAGCCAGGAGTCGGACTTCGAGCAAACGTACTCGGCGAGCGAGTTCGAGAACGGAACGCTCACGCTCAACGACATCGAGCAAGGCGGGCAGTACAACGTGACGGTCACGTCGACCGACGGTCAGTTCGAGGAGACGACGACGCAGTTCGACATGACCGGTCCGGTCGACGAGACCATCACGATCGAAGGCATCAACGCGACTGAAAGTAACACGAATGGAAACGAAACGCAATCGAACGGCGGAGGTGGGAACTGATGAGTGATCTTCCACCGAGGCGATCGCTCAAACGGTGGCTGGTCACGACCAATCACAAGGACGTCGGCATCCTCTATCTGGGGACGGCGTTGTTCTTCCTGTTGTTCGGCGGTCTTCTCGCGCTGCTGTTCCGCGCTCACCTGTGGAAAGCCGGCGGGACAGGGCTGCTGACGAACGATCAGTACTACCAGTCGGTGACCGGCCACGGGCTCATCATGGTCTTCTGGTTCCTCTCACCGATCGCGAGCGGCTTCGCGAACTACTTCGTGCCGCTCCAGATCGGTGCGAAGGACCTCGCGTTCCCCCGGCTGAACGCCCTGAGTTACTGGTTCTACCTGTTCTCGGGCGTTCTCATGGGTCTCTCGTTCTTCCAGGGCGGATCGTTCGCCGGCGGATGGACGATGTACTCCCCGCTGAACGTGCCCATGTACACCTCAGTGATGGAGGCGACGGCCGGCAGTAACGCGACCATCCTCGCGTTGACTCTGTTCGTCATCTCGATCACGCTCGGGACGGTGAACTTCCTGACGACGATGCACCGATCCCGCGCCGAGGGGCTCGGCCTCTGGAACATGCCGATGTTCTCCTGGTCGTGGCTGCTGACGGTCTGGATGATGCTGTTCGCCTTCGCGGCGCTGCTGGCAGCGGTCCTGTTGCTGTCGATCGACCGCGTCTTCCTCACCCAGTACTTCGCGACCAACGAGGGCTCGAGCCTGCTGTGGGCTCACGTCTTCTGGTTCTTCGGCCATCCGGAGGTGTACATCGTCTTCTTCCCCGCGCTGGGAATCATGTTCGAGATCTTCCAGACGTTCACCGGACGCCGGCTGGTCGGTCGGAAGTGGGTCATCATCGCGATGGTCCTCGTGGCGGTCCAGTCGTTCCTCGTCTGGATGCACCACATGTTCCTGTCGACGATCAATCTCCCGATCAAGACGCTGTTCATGGCGACGACGATCGGGATCTCGCTGCCGTTCGACCTGATGGTCTTCGCGATGATCTACACGATGGTCAAGGGCCGCGTGCGATTCACGACGCCGTTCCTGTTCGCGCTCGGCGCGCTCGTGTTGTTCATCCTCGGCGGGATCACCGGCGTCTTCCTCGGCGCGGTCGTGCTCGACTACGAGTTCCGTGGCACGTACTGGGTCGTCGCCCACTTCCACTACGTGATGGTTTCGGGCGTCACGGCCCTGATCGGCGGCCTCTACTACTGGTGGCCGAAAATCAGTGGGAAGATGTACTCCGAACGGCTCGGGAAGCTCAGCTTCGCCGTCTACTTCATCGGCTTCAACCTGCTGTACTTCCCGATGTTCCTCGCCTGGGAGACTCCGCGACGTGTCTTCCACTACCCCGAGGGGACGCAGCTGTACCACCAGCTCGCGACTGTCGGGGCGTTCGTCCTCGGCCTGTCGGTGCTGCTCGTGCTCTTCACGCTCGCGAAGAGCCTGCGGTCGGGCCCCGACGCGCCCGACAATCCCTGGGCGTTCTCGCGAACGGCGGAGTGGGCGATCCCCTCGCCGCCGCCCCTCGAGAACTGGCCGGACCGACCCAGCTACGCCAGCGGGCGGCTCGAGTTCGTCGACGACGCGGCGACCGCGACCGACGGCGGCGTCGCGACGGGCAAGGACGCGGCCAGTGCGGCGACGGCCAGCCACGAGGAGGAACACGCCGACCACGCCAGCATCTGGCCGTTCGGCATCGGCATCGCGACCGCCGTGTTCTTCCTCGGCCTCAGCGGCATGACGCCGTACGTCTACACGTTCGTCAGCGAGCACATGCACGCCGGCGAGTTCGTCACCCTGGCGGGGACGGCACCGGCGAAGAGCATCGTCTACCCGGTCCTGACGGCGCTCGGAATCGGGCTCCTCGGCGTCACGCTGTTCCAGTTCGGCCGCGAACAGTTCGACGCGCCCGAGATGCTCGTCGCCGAGCAGTGGCCGTTCGGCGGCATCAACAACGAGAAGCTCGGCGTCTGGTTCTTCCTGGCGTCTGACGTCGTCGTCTTCGGTGCCGCGATCGGTGCGTACGTCTTCATGCGCATCCACGGCGGCTGGAACAACTGGCATCTCGACGCGATCACCATGGCCGGCCTGTTCAACACGTACGTCCTGCTGACCTCGAGTTTCGCGGTCGTAGTGGCGCACGTGATGGCCGAACGCGGGAACAAGAAGGGGCTGCTCGGCGCACTCAGCGCCACGGTCCTGCTCGGACTCGTGTTCATGGGCGTCAAGGCCTTCGAGTACAGCAGCAAGTTCGCCGACGGTCACTACTGGTTCAGCGGGATCGAGTACTCGCTGTACTTCGTGACCACCGGCCTGCATGCGCTGCACGTCATCCTCGGGCTACTGGTCGCCCTGTTCATGATCTACCGCATCGCCTCGGTCGATGCGTATCTCGAGGATCACATGCCGGTGGAGTACTTCGGACTCTACTGGCACTTCGTCGACATCGTGTGGGTCTTCCTCTTCCCACTGTTCTACCTGATGTAGCGGCTCGCCGCTACGCAGGGCTCGTTTTTCGCCGTTTTGCGTTACCGATCGATTCGAGCGGAGTGCCAACGCCGCCCCTCGAGTTCGCACGGGGTGACGGTTCCGGCCGGCGACGACCGTCGCGGTTCGGCTATAGTACCAACTGATACGATGTACACATCGATCGCATAGTCCGCGGGTCTCGCGCTCGCTGCTCGCTCCGAACCGCCTTTTCGTCGTGCGATCGGGTGTGCAGTGGTCTTCAGTGGCTACTATATCCCATTCACAACCCGGCATCATCGACTGGTCTCACCAGCGGATCGGCCGACGCTCGAGGCAGAGAAGCGGTCGCGTCGATGGACGGCTCGATAGCACGTTCGCTCCGGATTGTCCCGATGGCCCGAACCGGAACGCCCGATCGGAACAGGGGGCAACAGCACCGTCTCGAGATAGAGTGTAAGCTACGTACGCAGAAGACGACGACGGGAACGGAGCGGCGGCCGCGCGATCGAACGGGACCCGTTATCCCGCCCAGACCAGCGCGTAGACGAAGGTAAACAGGAAGTAGATCAGGAAAACGGAGATGGCTGCCTTGAAGTGGAACGTAAAAAGGTCGTACTCCTCGTCGTCACGCTCTTCCTCGAAGGCCTCGCGTTCGGCCTCGGAACACTCATCGGCGTGATCGACGCCGATGTGAAACGTCACGTACTGCTCGGAGCGATAGGGCCGACCGCAGTACGGACAGGTCGCGCCGGGCGTTTCGTCGGCCGGCACGTCGTACTCCCGCTCGATCGCGCTATCGGTCGCCATTTGATCGCCCATTGCAGCGGCGCGAGGAAGTGGTTGCCGATTCGCCGCACGGCTAGCTCGGCACGAACGGCGGACTCATCGTTCCCTGTGAGACCAGATAGAGGCTCACCATCGTAAAGAAGACCATCACGACGATGAGCGGGTACTGGCTCCTGATCGCCTGTAGCTTGCCGGGGAAGAGGTCGAAGGAGACGGTGTGTGCGATCCACACCGCGAGGACGTGGCCGAGCAGGATGGCGGCGATCTCGAGGTAGCCGAACCAGCCCGGCAGCGCGTACTGGGTCGGGTTCGGCGGCGGATTCAGCGGCATCGCAGCGGCGTCTACCAGCGACGGCCACAGCGAGAGCCCGAAGCCGATGTAGTGGGCGAAGTGGTAGCCGGCCGCGATGGCCAACAGCGGTGCGGCAAAGCGGAGTCCGAGGTAGCGCCGGGAGAGGTACGTCTCGGCGCGCTCGCGAGTCCGATCGATGGCGATCCAGTACACCTTCCAGAACAGGCCGAAGCCGCCGACGAGGAGGACCAGGTAGACGAGGATCGGCGGTAGGCCGATCCCGACGAGGACTTCGATGGTCCGCACGCCCACCGGCGTGACGATGAAGCCGCTGAAGGTCAGCTCCCAGACCAGCGCGAGGACGAAGGCCACCAGCGAGGTGTCGGTGACGAGGTCGTCGTCGCTCAGTCGTGAGCCGGGGTATCGCAGTTCGAAGCCGTCGTCGGTGCGCTGGATCGGCGCGACGGCCCCGTAGAGTCGAAACCACAGCGAGAGCGGATCTCCTCGGCGGAACCAGGTCGACGGCGAGAAGACGACCGCGCTCGAGATCGTAAACAGCGAGTAGACGACGAGGATGGCCAGCAGCGTGTCCGGCGACGACGTAAGGGGTGCGACGATCTCGAGCCAGACGAACGTCAGCAGGGCGACGACGGCGGGCCAGGACTCGAACGCGGAGGGATAGGGCTCGTCGGCGGTCGGCAGGACTTCGGCGATCCGTCGCCACGGGTTGAGCGCCGGCCACGGGTTGCCGACAGTGTAGGTAACGATCGTCAGCAGGGCGCGGCCCGCGACGAACGTTATCAGGACGGTCGCGCTCACGAGGCCGATGTTCGGCCCGACGAGTCCGGCGGCGACGATAAGTGCGAGGCCGAGAAGACCGATCACGCCGAGCAGCAACGAACCGGCGTCCAGCAGTCGGTCTCTGGAGGTCTCGAGCGCACGGTCGTGGTAGGTTCCGATCACGTCGCGGTCGGTGACGAGCATCGTCAACAGCGCCGACGCCCCGACGGCGCCGCCGCCGGTCGCGAGGTACAGCCACGTCGGGACGGTGACGTCGCCGCCAGTGGTGAGACCGGCGGCGACGTTGCTGGCGGCGACGACGCCGGTACCGAACCCGAAAACCGCGAGCGCGGCGGCCAGTCCGATAGCGGTCCGGCGAGCGAGAGCCGAGCGTCCACTCATTGCCGGCTAGTCGGAGCGGCGACCCATCTACGTGTCGCTTCGCTCCCACGGTTCGGCGCCTCGTCGCCGCGTTGCCTCGCTACTCGGGAGAACACGGACGTCGTCTGGCCATCTGTGCGAGCGGGATGAGGTAAGGTATAAGTATCCGTCACCCACATTCTCCACCAATGGCGAGCCTTCGCACGTACGGCCTGATTTACGTGGCACTGATACTGTTAGCGACGGGGAAGTTCGTCTTCTTCCACTTCGACGGGATCTTCACCTACGGTATGGCCATCGCCGGAACGATGGTTCTGGCGATCACCAAGACGTCACTGATCGCCGGCTACTTCCAGCACCTCAAAGACGAGCCCCGCTCGATCACCTACCTGATGCTCACCGCGGTGTTCATGGTCTTCCTGCTGACCCTCGCCGCGGGCTACTCGATCCAGTAACTCGCCGCTTTTCTCTCCGTCTGCGGTCGTTTGGCCGTTTATTCGGATCTGTCGCGCTCGAGTGAGAGCACTCGAAACCGATACTCGCCTTCGCGTGCCCGACGATTGGGACCGTTCGGGCGGCCGCGACGTCGTCGCGGCGCCGACGTTACGCTCGCGACTCGAGTGAACGGTGGCGGACGAACCGGCCGGTTTCGACTGGAGGGAGTCTTTCTGATCACTGGGCTGACGGTCACGGACTGACGACATTGTTATCGCCCATCTACCGCGATTCGAACGCCGACACCGCTCCGAAAGGGACCGTAACCGGCCGCGTGACGAAACGCCGTGCGAGTCCCGGAACATCGTCGACTCGAGCACCGTTTTCGTCTCGGGTCGTCGGTCGGGACATCGAGAGCGTTTCGGTCGACGGCCGACTGATCGCCGACCGCGGGTCGCCCAGTCGTCCGCCGCCCCGACGTTCCCGCGGCCGTGACAGTCGTCGAACACGGCACTGACCGTTTTCCGTCCGATCCGCGTACGTCGGATTCGATGACGCGGACAGCCACGACCATCGACACGTATCGACTCACCCCGCGAGTCACGGGGTTCCGTCTCCGTGTTCCCGGCGAGGAGTTCGCGTTCGACCCCGGTCAGCACACCACCGTTCGGTTCGAGGCCGGCGGCACGGAGGTCGTCCGCCCGTACAGTCCGACGACCCTCCCCGGCACCGACGAGTTCGCGCTGGCGATCAAGCGGTACGACGACGGCCTCGCGTCCTCGTACATGCACACGCGATCGCCCGGCGACGAGGTCGAGATCGGCGAGTTCGAGGGAAACCTCGCTCTCGAGAACCCGGACCGCGATATCGCCCTGCTCGCGAGCGGGACTGGCCTGACGCCGCTGCTCTCGATCCTCCGCCAGTACGCGCGAATCGGGAACGGCGACGCGCACCTCGTCTTCGGCGAGCGGACGGCCGACTCGATCTTCCACCGGAGCACGCTCGACGAGCTGGCCGCGATGGACGACTCCGTCGCGGTGACCTACACCCTGTCGGACCCGGAGTGGAGCTGGCTCGGCCGCGTCGGCTACGTCCAGGAGCATCTCGAGGACCTCTTCGACGAGTTCGAAACGAGGGACTTCTACGTCTGCGGCGTTCCGGGGATGGTCGTCGAGACGACCGATCGGCTCCGGGAACTCGGCGCCCCCGAGGAGCGAATCCACAGCGAGGGGTGGGAATCGGACGCGGTCGACGAGGAGGATTGAGCGGGTGTTCGTCGCCGTCGCGGCGTCGTGATCGACGCTATGCTCCGTCCCTGAGAACGGGCTCGAGCGACGGCCCGAACGCCAGCGACGCTGCTCGATGATCGCACCGCGCGAGAGGGAGACGCGCCCACGCACAGCCGTCATCCGAGAGACCGACGCGCCGATCCGCGGCTACCGATTCTCCGCGCTGCTCGGATGGTCGGCGTCAGAATCGACGCTGTCGGCCGAAAACTCGGCGTCGATCCGAACCGCGTCGGCGGTGATCTCGCCGACGGCGTCGTCCTCGAGCGGGACGGTTTCGCCGACATCGCGGTTCCAGTCGAGGACGGCCCTGATCGAGTCGGTCAGTTCGGGCTCCGGCTCGACGTATGCGGTCTCGGCCTCGACGTCGACGACGGTCCCGAGCGTCTCGCCGTCAGCGCTCTCGACACGCTTGCCGACATCGTCGTCGGTGATGGGTGGCCACATCGCGTCGAACGTAGCGCCGGTTCCGGGAAGCCGTTCCTGCCTGCACGGACCGGGTTCGATTCCGGCAGTCTCGAGCCGTCAGGCTAACTCGAGGGCCGTCCGCAGGTCTTCCTCGACGGCGTCGACCTTGCTGCGGTCGTACAGCGCCGCCGCCGGGTGGAACGCCGGCACGACGGTCCGTCCCTCGCGCTCTCGCGGACTGCGTCCGCTCGAGGAATCCGAGGTGCGTGGCACCTCGCGCTCGAACTCCTGCCCGTGCAGGTCGGTGATCGTCTCGTCGGTTTCGAGGAGTTCGTCCGTCGCGACGCTCCCGAGCGGGACGAGCACGCTCGGATCGACGCGGTCGATCTCCGCCTCGAGCACCGGCCGCCAGGCCTCGATCTCGTCGACGTAGGGATCGCGGTTCTCCGGTGGGCGCACCTTGACGAGGTTGGTGATGTAGAGATTGCCCCGGTCGTAGCCGATCGCCTCGAGCGCCCGGTCGAGTTGGTTTCCGGCTTGACCGACGAACGGCTCGCCCTGGTCCACTTCCTGTTTCCCCGGGGCCTCGCCGACGAGCATTACGTCCGCGGAGAGCGGGCCGACGCCGGGAACGAACCGCTCGCGGTCGAACTGGTCGTCCGGTACCGTCTCGAGCGCGTCCGCGAACTCGTCGTCGAACGCCCAGTCGGTCGTGGGCCGGTCGCTCATGCCGCGGCGGTACGCTCACCTCGAGGAAACACCTTTTCGTTGCTCATGCTGGACCGATCGATCGGGTGACGGTCTCGGCCCAGGGACCGGCATCCACTGAGAGCGGTCAGGACGACGTCCGCCACGCCCGCGTCTCGCCGTCGACGACGACGGCCTCGCCGACGTCGTCGAACGTGACGCCGCCGTAGGCGACGCTGCTGTCGGGTCCGGAGTAGACGCCCGCGCTGCCGCAGTTCGCCGCTCGAGCCGTCGTGAGCGTCGCGTCGACGTTCTCTCGGAACCGGAATGCTTGATCGTCGGCCCCGGTCGCCGTCACGGTGCTCAGCTTCAGGTCGGTCATGTCGTCGAAGATGATCGCGTTGGTGAACGCGCCGCTGACGGTGACGTTCGAGATCGCAGCGCCGTCGAAACCGGCCGCGTACAGTCCCGACCCGGCGGCCAGATCGCCGTCGTCGGTCCTGATGGTCACGTTGTCGACCGTCAACTCCCGGCGTCCGCTCTCGACGTGGCCCAGGGTGATCCCCCTCGCGTTCTCGAGACACGAGACGCCGTCGACCGTCAGGTCCGATACGCTCTCGTCGGGGTCGCCCCTGATCGCCGTATACTGACAGCCCGTGATGTAGCCGTCGCTGAGCGTGATCGACTCGGTTTCGCCGCGGTGAAGGTGGACCCCGTACTCGGGCTCGTTCACCGGATCGATCTCGAAGTCCGTGAGAGTGCAGTTGCGGGTCGGCGTATCGTCGTCCGCGACGAGCCCGTCGTCGTGCCCGTCCCAGATACTGTTCCAGTTCGTTCCCGACCGCTGACTGTCGAACTGCACCGGCGCGTCGGAGTCGCCCTCGCCGCCGCGGGTCGCCCAGAAACCGTCCACGGTGACGTTCTTCGAGGACACGACGTCGATGTGATGGTAATAGATCCGGTCGCCGTAGATGTTCTCCAGCCGGACGTTTTCGGCGTGTGCGGGCATAATCCCGGTCGACTCCGGGGAGTCGATCCGGACGTTGCGGATCCCCCAGTTCGACGCGCCGTCGTATTCGGTCTCGTCGTAGCCCCTGTTCGAGACGAGCGCTCGGCCCTCGTCGCCGTCGGGCCGCGGCCCCTCGAGGACGGTCGAGCGCCCCGCGCCCAGCAAGATCGTGTCGTCGCCAACCAGCGGCGTCCGCTCGAGGAGATATCGTCCGGGCGGGAAGTACGCGATCCCGCCGCCGGCCTCGGCGACCGTCTCGAGGAGGTCGTGAACGGCCCGGCCGACCTCGGTCGTCCCGTCGCCCTCGATCCCGTGGGCCTCGACGTTCCAGACCGGCGTCTCCGCAGTCCGCGCGTGGGTGAGCCGTGCCGCCTCGAAGTGACTCGTCCCCGGCACCGGCCGATCGGCACATCCCCGACCGCTGAAATAGGTCCAGTCCTCGCCGTCGGCGTCCCAGCGCCAGGTGATCCCCTGATCGGTCGCGTGATAGAGTTCGTCGTCGTACTCGCCCGCTGCCGGTCGCTCGGCGATCGGCCCGCGGACGATCGCGCGTTCGTCGACGGCCTCGACCGTGTCGGTGTGGTCCCACTCGTCGCCCGGGTCGAACGTCCCCAGTCCGAGACGCGGCGTCCGATCGGCCATGCTTACTCGGCTCCGTAGCTCCGCCCGTACGCGGTTCCGTAGCTCGATCGGTCGACCGTCCCGTCGGAACACCCTGCGAGCGCGATGGAGCCGCTCGACACCGCGACTAACACGTCACGCCGCCGTAGTCCTGAACTACGCATACCCACCGACTCTCCCGAGGGCGTATAAACCACGTGCCCGAATTCGCCCGGAGACCACTCGCGGTTCGACCGACGCAGATCGGTGCGACGCTGCGGCGGAACGACGCTCACCCCACATCGTCGACCGCTGTGTTCGCCGCTTCGTCGACCGTGTACTCGTCGATCCAGGGCGGCATCGACCGATCTTTCGCCCAGCCGAACAGGTGGCGTTTGTCGTTGGCGTAGTAGTACCGATACGCGTCGACGTAGTCGTCGGTCGTCCACTCACCCGTCAGCTGGGGCGGGTCCGTTCGGCCCTCGGCGGGCCACTCGAGGTCGACGACGGCCGCGTCGTCCAGCGAGCGAACGGTCGCCCAGCAGCCGTGGCGCTCCGTCGGGTCGTGGTCCCAGCGGTAGCGCCACTCCTCGTGGGCCGCCGCGGTGTACTCGCGCAGGTACTGCCAGTTGGCGGCCGAGCGCGCCGCCCAGCGGGTCAGCGGATTGTCGGGATGGGTGAAGTACAGGTCGGCGGACTCCGGGTAGCCGTTCTGCTGGACCGCGGTCGTCAGCACCATCGAACACTCGAAGACGCTGCTCGTGACGTGGCGGTCGACCAGCCACGCCGCGGCTCGCTCGAGGTCGCGATCGAGCCAGAACGCGTTGACCATCGGTCGACGCGACGCCCCGCAGACGGGTAGGTCCCGTACCGGCGATGGCAGACGCGGCTTCGAGGGGAGTCCGACTGGCGATAGCTGCTCAGCTGGGACGGCTCGGAACACGCAGGCCGAATAGCCTCCCGTAAGCGACGGAAACACCGGCACAGGAGCCGGGCTCGAGGGCGCGTTCGGACCGATATCGACCGATCGAGACTATGGACGCGCTGAACATCGCACTCGAGACGATCGGCATCGCAGCCATCTTCTACGCGACGGTCACCCACCGCGTTCTGGGTCACGAACTCGTCTGGGGCATGACCAGCCTCGTCGTCGCGAGTTCGATCCTCGTCCACGGCCTTACGGCCACGCCGCTGACGAAACTGTACGGCCATTCGGCGGACGAAGACCAGCACCGGTCGGAGTCGTCGTCGGCGTTCGCCGATAGGTGAGGGACCCGACGACCCCAACCGTTTAGAGCGGGCCCGTGGATTCGTCGGGAGACGGAGCTACTGGAAACGATGGAACGGACGGTCGTCCTCGGATGCGGCGATGCGGGACTGATCGCGGCGGCGTCCCTCGAGCGGGCGGAGGAGACGGACGTGGTCGTCGTCTCCGAGCGGGATCGTCACGTATTCTCTTTTCTCCTCTACCACGTGCTCGAAGGGAGACCGTTCGCCGACGCGTGCCTCGATCTCCGACGTGTATTTCGCGATACGGACGTGACCTTCCTTCAGGGCCTCGTCGACGCCGTAGACGTATCCGAACGCCGAATCGAACTTCGAAGCGGGTCGCTGGGTTTCGATACGCTCCTGATCGCTGTCGGCGGCGTGACGAAGTACACGATCGACGATCGGCGGCACGTCTCCGATATCCGGACCGATGCACGTGAGATTCGTGACGAAGTGCGTTCTCCCGACGTTCACGACGTCGTCATCGTCGGCGGAGGGCCGGTCGGCGTCGAGACGGCTGCGACACTCGCGACCATCACTGAGAGCGTCGATACGACGCTCGTTACGTCGAGTCACCGTTTACTCCCCGACTTTCCGCCGCGGGCGAGTCGACTCGCCGAACGGGAGCTCCGACGGCGTGATGTCGACACGCGGTCGGACACTCGCGTGGACGAAGTCACTGATACCCGCGTCGTACTCGCTGGCGGACGGGCCAAGCGAAGCGACCTGACGGTCTGGGCGGGGGGCGTACGACCGAATCCAGTGATCCACCGTTTCGACCTTCCGCTGACCGATCGAGGCGTGCACGTCGACTCACATCTACGCTGTGAGGGGACCGACGACGTGTACGCCGCCGGCGACGTGGTCGATTATCCGGGAAAAGTGAAAGACGGCTACTCGGCGGGGTTAGAGGCCAAAACCGCTGCAAAGAACATCGTTCGTGATATCCGAGGACGACGACGGATAGAGCACGATGTCCGGTGGCATCCGAGAATCGTCTATCTCGGGCGAGACACCGCACTGGCCGTGATAAACGGCGTCGTTCACAAAGGTCGGGGACCGGCCCTCGTTCGAGCCGTCGCCGCGAAGAGCTATCCGTTTTACTGGAGGGCCCTCTACTAAGGGGAGAAAGACGCCAGAGCATACAGCGGGACCGCTGGACTGAGCGCAGTCCGTACCATCGACCGCTTTGCCGAGGTCGGCATGGGACCGTCGCGGTCGTGACGACTGCGAGGGATCGACCCGACCGGGCAGTGAGAATCCGCGAGCCGGCAACTCGTTCGAACGCCGACCGGTGAAAGCACTATTGCTGTCGGCGTGGGAGCGCGACGCGGCATGGATTACGACACATGGTCCGAGAACCAGCAGACGGCGACCGTCACCGTCGACGGACACGACCTCGAGGTCGCCTACTACGACGACGGCGACGGCGATCCGGTCGTGTTCTGTCACGGCATCCCGACGTCATCGTTCCTCTGGAACGAGGTCGCGCCGCCGCTTTCCGACGGGCACCGGGTGATCGCGCCGGATATGGTCGGCTACGGCAACTCGGCGATGCACGACGGCTTCGACCGCTCGATCCGGGCGCAGGAGGTGATGATCGACGGGCTGGTCGACGAACTGGGCCTCGAGACGCTCTCGTTCGTCGGCCACGACCTCGGCGGCGGCGTGGGGCTTCGCTACGCCGCACACAACCCCGACACGGTCGAGGCGCTCGTGCTCTCGAACGCGGTCAGCTACGACTCGTGGCCGATCGAGACGATCGTCGACCTCGGACTACCGTCGACGATCAACGAGATGAGCGTCGACGAACTCCAGGAGATGTTCGAGGGGCTCTTTCGGGACACCCTGACCGGCGACCCCGACGAGGCGTTCGTCGAGGGGATGCTCGCGCCTTGGGACTCGGAGGAAGCGATGATTTCGCTGTCGCGAAACGCCATCGGGACGAACACGAGCCACACGACCGAAATCGACCCGAGCGAGATTACGGCCCGGACGCTCCTGCTATGGGGCGCCGACGATGAGTTCCAGGCGATCTCCAACGCCGAGCGGCTCGAGGACGACATTTCGGACGCAGAACTCGTCGGACTCGACGACGCGAACCACTGGGTCATGGCCGATCGACCGGACGCCTACCGCGATCGACTGGACGAGTTCCTCGAAGGTGATTGAGCCAGTCACCACTATACGCGGTTTCGGTTCACGAGCGGACGACTGCGACTCCATATTTTGATCGCCTGACTTCGGCCACTATCTCGGGGCATCGGTTTCGACGCCTGGTCTGTCGTCGTGCGGCGCTCCCAGACCGAAGTGAAATGATTATTCTGCATCGCCGATCCCTTTCGGGGGAGAACCAGGGCAATAAATCTTTGGGGCGTGTTGTTTCTGGATACAGTACCGGAGAATGTCCTTTGAGTTCTCGAACAATTTTCTGACCGTGATGAACATAAATAGACGACGCGTTCTTCGTCTCGGTGGTCTCGCGACGGTTGCAGCTCTCGCGGGCTGTTCCGATACGAATACCGAACAGGAGCCGAACGAGGACGACACGACCGATCAGGAGATGGACGGCGGGAACGACGGCGAGTCGTACGGCTGGGAGGACGCGACCTGGGACTCCTACTGGTACTCCCTGTACAACATGAGCACCAACATCGCGATGAGCGGGAACGGCGTGTTGTTCCCGCACAACGACGAGCAGCAGGCTCAGTTCGACCAGCGGTTTCCGGCGATGCTCGAGGCAGCAGGCCAGGAGCAGCCGCCCGTCAAGAACGCGAATCTGAACATGGCCGCGTTCACCGAAGGAGATCCGTCGTTCACCCAGCCGCCGGTGCTCGAAGACGATAGCGGGCGGCCGGACGCGAGCACCCTCGAGTGGGATAAATCGAAGTCCTCCGGCGTGGTGAGTCCCTCGTCGCTGGCGTGGACACACCTCAAGGGAGTCACGTGGGCGAAAAACTTCGAGGCCCATTTCGACGTCTTGCCGGACGACATCGCAGCGGAGTTTCGCTCGGAAGTGCTTTCGACGCTCGCCCAGATCGGCATCAAGGCCACGCTCATCGCCGGCGGACCGGAGGGCAACGGTGCCCTCACGGCCGGCGACGATTCGTTGCAACTGATCTCGGGGTTCCGACCGGGCGGTCCGGAGGTTACCGACTCGACGCCGCGAGTCCACCATCACTCGGCGATGCTCTGGTTCCTGTCGGAGATGGTCAGCCTCTCCCAGGGCGGCTGGTTCGGATACGAGAATCCAGAGCCGCTCATCCCCGCGGATAAGATTCAGGAGTTAGCCGGCGGAATGTTCCGGACGACCCGGTCCCAGTTCGCGCCGGCCGACATCGCGTCCCGGTCGACGCGGCAACTCGGCCAGACGCTCGGGGCGGTCGGATGGTACGGCACTCAGGCCGGAAACGATCAAATGCAGGCGAACGCCGTCGAGTACGCGAACGGCCTCGCTGGGGCGGTCGAAGACGCCCTCGACGACAACGGGAAGGTCGAAAACGGACCGGCGAATCAAGCCGCAACCCAGGGGCTGGTCGGTCAAGGACTGCTGTGGGCGTCGGAACTCGACGGTGTCGACCACACGGACACCGCCGAGAACGTGCTCGGATACATGACCGACGAACTGTGGGACGCCGACGCGGGAACGTTCAAATCTGGGTCGAACGCGACGACCTACACGATCACGGCTCGAGACGCCGGCGACATCGTCGGGGGGCTCAACGCGGGAGACGCCGTTCTCGAGATGGAGGGCGCGAAGGAGTTGTTCGCCAGATTCTTCAACCAGACGTTCAACCGCGGGCGACTTCAGCGCGCCGAGCGGCCGCAGTCTCGTGACGACAGCGCCGAGCATACGCTTCCGCTGCCACCCGAAGCTGGCGGCGAATACGGCCAGGCGGCGGTCTCCAACGCCGTGGTCGAGTACGACTCCAACGCCGACGAGTGGTCCGTGACCGACGACCGGTTCAAGACAGAGTGGTCACTCTACCTCGCCAATCAGGATATCTGGATCGGGCAGTGGGCTGGTGACTTCTACCAGGGCCGCGGTCGCCCGGGACACTCCGACTCGCCCCCCAGCGAGTAAGTCGACGACCGATTTCACGAGGACGCCGCGACCTTCCAAGCGTGAGAAGGCCGCTCTCGAGGACCTGTTCGCGAGATCACCACCGAGAACCGGTTCGCGTAGAGTACTTATCGCTACTCCGTCGTCCGATAGAACGAAGCAGGTCCGTGATCGTCCTCCCACACGAACGCGAACAGCCGTCGACCGGGCACGCGTTCGAGTTGACGACCATCGGCGCTTTCGCCAGTGATGCCGTTCCAGGTCGTTCCGGCAGCAGACAACGCCCCGTCTCGATGTTCGAATTCGAAGCCGGGATTTTCGAACGCGTGAATCCCGTCGTCCGTCGCGAAAACAACGATGTCTCGCCCGCCGATGGTATCGGTGACGACACCTCCTGCGGCTTCGAGTTGTGATTCTGGATAACCGATGGCCTCGCCACCGTGTTCAATTCCGAGGACGAGCGTCTTCGCGTCGAAATCATCACGATCCCAAGATCGGCGCGTTCCTTCGCCGCGCATCCCGTAGAGTCCGAAGTCTCCCCGTTCGACGTACTGCTCGTACGGTTCCAAGCTGTAGATCTCGAGCGGGGAGCGGTCGCTCTCCGTCTCGGTCCCGCGGACGGGTTGGAGGACGATCCCATCCGGATGATCGGTGACGAACCGTTCCCATGAGACTACGGGCGACGGGAGCGCCTCGAGCTGCGCTCCTTCCAGTTCGCCGGCGATAGCCGTCCCGGTCGGTTGTTTCCACTCCGATTCCGTCTCGCGGTCATACATGACGAGTGCATCGTCGGCGAGTTTCCCGGACACGCCGAACGTTACCGTTCGTCCGTCGACCGTTCGATCGTATACGACGGCGCTCCAGCAGATCGGGCACCAGGTGACTGCGATGGGGCGATCGTCAACGGTGTCGTTGACGATTTCGTGGTAGCTGAGGAAGCGAATCGGGCACGCTCGAGGGGGATCGCCGTCGGCGACGATCACCTCGTCGTCAGAGTCTCCGACGTACTCGTCACCGAATTCGGGCTCGTCGATACTCGGAATGGCGTCACGCGGGAGGACGTTCCGTACGTTCATTTTCGTAATCCGTTACTCCGCCCTCGAGCGGAGACGGTGGGCTCCTTCATGCGATCGAACTCTCTTCGTCCGCCGCCGCCGTGAGGTGTTCCTGACCCCACTTGGCAATCTCCTGGATGACCGGTTCGAGCGACTGGCCGTGCTCGGTCAGCGAGTACTCGACGCGCACCGGTTTCTCGCTGACGATTTCCCTGTCGATCAACCGTTTCTCCTCGAGGTCGTCCAGGGTGTCCGAGAGGACCTTGCTCGAGATACCACCGACCTCCGTTTTCAGCGCGTTGAACCCGAGCGGGCCGTTGGCCAGCAGTCGATGGAGAACCACCGTGTGCCACTTCTTGCCGATCAACGTCGCGGTGGACGTGACGGGACACCAGTCTTCGCCCGCGCACCATATTTCCAGTTGTTCTGTCGTCTCGACCATGGTTGTGTCCTCGTTCCGGATCACCATACAGTTACGTGTAGTAACTACGTTACTATAGGTATCTATCCGTTCCTCTCCAGTGAATGGTGACCTGTCTTTCGGGACGGGAGGGGCGTCAAGCCATTGCCAGCGCGTCGATCCAGTCGGTCGACTGAATCCAGGCGTCGTCGATCAGTTCGTCGTAGACGATCAATTGTAAGTCGTCCGTCTGAACGGCGGAATACCGTTCGAGCGAAACTGCGTCGACGCCGACAGTCGTTTGTCGATCCGATGGTGTGGTGTCTGCGGACATGGTGGTCCTCCGGGTAGGTAACCTTGTAGTACTAACTAACAGTTGGTTACTCATAAGGGCTCGCGAACGACTAGGTTACGAGGTAACACCGGGGTAAGTCAGTCCTCGAAACCCACCGATTGGTCGGATGCGATCGAATCCGAGACAGAGTAGAGCGATCTCCTCGCGTCGCGGAAGTCGACGCGTTCGTCGATGACGTCGACATCGCGAAGGCGTTCGAGCGCGTCCCGAACCGTCCGCTTGCTTAGCCGAGTTTCGGTTGCGAGCTGTCCTTGAGTCATCGTACCGTCGATCGCGAGGACTTTCAAGACGAGTTTCGCGCTCGGTGGGAGGTCATAGAGCCGGTCAGAAAGACGGGTCACACGCGCTCTCTTGGTCTCGGAATTATATACTCGTATACCGGTGGTGCACTGCGCGCACACGACCGCATGGACTACCGCTCAATTCAGACATGGGTACGGTTACCGTTCGACCCGTGCGGCCGCGAGTTCGTCGATACGCTCGAGAAGGTCGTCGGCGGTCGGACGATCGGCGGGATGTTTTCCGCGATGAACGTATTCGATCGACGGTTGCTCACTGGAAGTATCAACGAGAATCGCCTCGGGCATCCGTCCGACCATGTCGTGGAACGAACCGACGGCTCCAAATCGAACCGGTTGATCGTACCGGTCGCTCGTCGCCTTCGATTCGTCGGCCAGGAGCGGAAACGGGAGTTCGTACTGTTCGTTCCCGAGGTGCTCGAGGCCACTCTGGAGTATCTGAACACGCTCTACGACCAGCTCGGCGATCGTCGGAAAGAGCTGGTCATCCTCACCGTCGCACGAGCGCGTAGCGCCCGCTACGAGTGGCACCAGCACGTCGACATCGCTCGCGAGAAGGGCGTCGCGGTCGACGAGATACGGGCGATCGGCGGCGGCGACTTCTCGTCGTTCGACGAGAGCGAGTTCGTCCTGCTCCAGTACGCTCGAGCCGTCGAATCCGGGACGGTTTCGGATCAGATTCACGACGCCCTCGCTCGGGAGTATTCGCCGGCGGAGATCGTCGCGGCCGGTCTGCTCATCGACTTCTACGTCGGCCTGTGCAACTACATCGCCGCGGTCGATCTGCCGTTCGAAGGCGGGGAATTCGTCGGCTGGGTACCTGACGACAGGACGGTTTCACGGCTCTTCGACGACGAATCGTCGTAGATCGCCGTCCGTCTCGGCGCCCGCGAGATGAGGGGTACTCCCTCCGAATCAGGGACAGTCGCTCTCGTCGACGGGCCGGGGATCAGAGCCCTGATCGACGGCGCGTGTCGCGCCCGACTCGAGATTCACGACCAGCAGCCGACCGCCGTACTCGTGCGTCTGGTCGTGCCCCCGAACGACGACGCAGGTAACGTCGTCCGGAATCTCGATCGTCTCCGAGCGGGTGAACGGCTGCTGGTCGTGTGCGTGGAGGAGGTCGCGCCGACCCAGTTGCGTCCCGTCGAGCGTCTCGACCTGCCACCAGTTCGCGTAGCCGTCTTCGCCCGCGTCGTCGTGGTGCAACGAGACGTCGAACGTGTACGCACCGTTTTGGCGCTCGAACGCGACGTCGACGACGTTCGCCTCGCGCAGATCGAGGTCCGCTTCCGTCTCTCCCTCTGGCTCCGAATCGGGACCGTCGTCCGGATCGGGGTCGTCTGCCTCCCCCGCCTCGTCACCGTTCGGGGAAGATTCGCCGGCCGAATCCGACCCGTCGCTACAACCGGCCAGCGTCACGGACGCGAGCGCGCTCGCCAGCCCGCCGAGGAGGCGTCGTCTGCGGGGAGCAAAATCCCTCATAGTACTTCGTCGACATCCCGCATACAAACGCTCTCGGATCGGGCGCTCGCTTCGGATCACGTCGGGATATCCCGGAAGGAGAGCATCCATCTCGTCGACGACGGTTCCCTAGTCGATCCCCTCGAGGGTGGCGTCGACGTGGAACGCGTCGGCGTCTCGGACGTGGTTGATCGCGTTTGCGGCCTGGATCACCATCTTCGAGGGGGTTCACCCTCGGTTGAGACACGTCCCGCCGAGCGCCGTCTCGAGTCCGGCGTTCGCGGCCGCCGCAGCGACATTGTTAGCTGTGCCACCACCGATGACGAGGACGTCAAAATCGGCTATTCCAGCGGTACCACCACCGGAAGCGCGTAAATAGTGGCGGGGGTATTCGTCGGGGAAACACGACCGCCGAGCCAATAACGCGAGGGGGAAAATAGCCGGACACGTGCACGATCCTGACACTCCCGCCGAAGGATGTGGTACAGTCGTGGGGATCAGTGGTGAGAGGCTTCGATCTCCGCGTAGTACACCTCTTTCGACCAGTCACCGTTGAGATACGCGGTAGCCCACTCGGGCTCGAGAAAGACCATGAAGTCGGTATACATATTTTCGTCGAGGGCAGTCGGCATCGCTCGGTAGTCGAACCCCCGATCGACGATGTCGGCGTAAGCGTCTCCGAGAATCCGGACGTCACCTTCCACGCCGCGGCTGTCGGTGTACTCCGGGACGAACATGCTGTGTAACTGCCATTCCCGCACCGAGAGGTCGTCGTCGATCGATTCGACCATCTCCGCCGCGAGCGCTCTCGTTTCTTCACTGACGTCGCTTCCGACGTCGCCCGGGTGATCGCCGTTGCTAGCCTCTTGCTCCGCGTCCCCTTCACCCTCGTCCGTCCCACCGAGGCAGCCTGCGACCGTTCCGACGCCGGCCACGGCCCCGATAGTCAGAACTGATCGTCTCGATACGCCGTCGCTCGTGTCGGATATATTTCTCTTCATGGTGTTGCTCCGTCAGAGTGGCATCTACGGAAACACGGGTCCTGACCAATAAAAACCCGTACTCGATCGTGCGCCCTCGACGAACGATCGATTAGCTGATACGAACGGGGGTCGGTAGAAGCGCGGACTTCCGGCGGGGACCGCCGGAACGTCACGCTCCGGGAGTCGTCAATCGCACCGTCAGCACTCGACACAGACCCAGACGCGGTTCGGTCGACCATCGCTGTGTCAGAACGGGCGCCGACGCATCGACGAGAAACCGATCGGGAGCCACCTGATGCGTTATCCGACGCGCTCGTCGAGATGTAACGCTTTGAAAAATCGTCGAGCGATGTCATCGAACAGCAACTCGAGGAGGTGATCATCGTCGAATACGGTATCGCCGAAGCTCCCGAGCCGGAGCGAACCGCCGGCCATGTCCCGATGACCACCGACGTCCCCGACGTCGAGCGAGCGTAGCGCTCGTTTCGGCGCGCTACCCCTCGAACCGTCTGGGTTCTTTCGTCCAGTCGTATGCCGAGAAGCGAAGCGACGGCGACGACTCCGGCGGGATCTGCTCGAATTCCCGCAGCAATTCACGTATTCCCGATCGACCGCCGAAATCGCCGACGAACCACAGGCAGAATCGCGGTACCCGCACTCGATTTCGCTCGGCGTCGTACTGGACCGTCTCGTCGAGATACGACCGCGTCGCGTCGTCGAGGGTCTCGTCGACGGTGTCGGGGTCGTACGCGAGGACGGCCGGACAGCTCGCGGCTCCGCAGTTGAGCGCGAAGTGAATCCGTGGATCCACCTCGATCCGGTACGCGCGGTCGAGTCCCGTTCGCTCGACCCGCGGGAGATACCCGAGCCCGTACTTCGATCGACCGCCGCGGAGCACTCCGTGTTCGATGTCGTCGAGGCTGAGATCGACGCCCGCGACGGTCACCGCGGGCGTCCGGAAGAACCGCAGCCGCGACTCGAAGAGGGTCGGACGGCGCTCGAGCAGGAGCTGCGCGCCGGCGTTGTAGACGTTGAGCCAGAACGCGAGCCCCTGACGCCGGTCGGTCCGGACGGGAACGAGGTCGTCGTCACCGGCCTCGGCGATCCGGCTTGAGAACGGATCGGGCGACTCCTCACGCCTGACGCTCTCGAACAGGCCGCGCGCGGCGGAGGCTGCGGAGAGGTCCGTAAGCTGTGTGCCCTCGGGCTCGGGAGCCGTCACTGGAGAAGAGGTATCGCCCTCGGGCGCCTCGCTTTGATCCTCTCCGGAGGAGTCTGCCATACGATGACACGGCCATCGGGCCACAAAACCGTTGCGCGGTGTGGTACGGAGCCTGCAAAAGCAGCCGCGCGCCACACGAAGCCGAGGAGAGAATTCAGGGCGTAGTCACCCGACCACCCCGACCCACCACCAGGCGAGCATTTTCGTCGCTGCGAGAGTGACCATCTCGAGGACCGCCGGAAACGGCGATCGCTGCCGCGTCAGGACGGCTCTCCCCCAGAGGAGAAACGGGAGCGGTGCGAGATGAGCGACCGCGACGGCGTCCGGGAACACGCCGATTCCCCACGTGACGGCCGTCGCAGTCGCGGCAGTGACGGCGAGGACGGTGAAGCCACGCCTGATCCGCGCGGGAGACCACCGAACCGCGAGCGTCCGCTTTCCGACCGTCGCGTCCGCCGCTCTGTCCGGCCAGTGCGTCGCGAAGAGGTTGCAGCCGACCAGCAGCGAGAACGGGACGACCGCGAGTGCGGCAGCGAACCCCGGAGAGGCGACTACGGCGACGCCGTACAGCGGCAGCAACAGCCCGCCGAGCAACGCGTTCACGGGCTCACCGAGACCGCGTCGGACGAACGCGATCGGCCACAGCGAGTACGCCAGTCCGAGACCGAAAATCGTCGCGAGGAGCGCGACCGCGTCGAGCGGCAGTCCCAGGGTATCGGTCGCCCCACCCACGATGGTCAACGCGATCGCGACCGACGCGATCGTCGACGAACGAAGGAACGTTCGCGGTAGTCCCGATCGGACGAGCGCTCCGCTACCGCCAGAAAACGGCGTCCGATCCGTCAGCGCATCCGTCTCGACGTCGGCATACTCGTTGGCGTAGTGGATCGCGATCGAAACGGAAAGCAGTGCGATCAGCCCCCCGAAACGGCCTCGAAAAACGGGGCTGAATTCGCGTCGACGGGTGCGGATTCAGGCGCGACCAGCGGTGGTCCCGCAGTCGCCATTCCGACACCGAGTGCGTAGACTACCGCGATGAGCCCGAGTTGGCTGGGTCGCGCGGCCGCCCAGAGCGTCCAGAGTCTCGGCATCCGGTCGGGGACTGCCGAACTCGAGGGCGGCGACTCGGAATTCGAGGCAGTCACGGTACGGCCTCCGTACCGACACCCCGTAACTCCGCCGACCGGTGTCCGTTTCCGGGAGGGCTGCGTCGCCTCGTTGGCACCCTCACTGCGATGCTCCGGCGATGTCGATCTTCCCGGCGACGTACACCAGGCTCGAAAGCAGCAGGAGGATTCCCAGCGGCAACACCCACACGAACAGGGTCAACAGGAAGCCGCTCGCCTGGACACCGAGGGCGATCAGAACGACGGGGCCACAGCAAACCGTTCCCGACAGTAACGCGGGCGCCGAGGCGAACAGACCGGCTCCCGCGCCGAGCCCGCAGGCCGCCGGTTGCACGACCGCGAGGTAGGTCAGCCCGAGGTTGACGCCGACGAGCCCGGCGATCGAGAGACCGATCGCAATATTGAGTGGCGCGATCAGGATTCGAACGACGCCGGTGTCGAGAAGTGCGACGGCTTCGAACGACGCGGGGCCGGTTCGTTCGAACGCTCGAACGAGCGGATCGTCGACCACGATCAGGTTCGCCGCGACGTCGGGCCGAAATGCGAGGTCGCCGGTGGCCCAGAGAAAGGTCACGAGGTAGCCCGCCGAGACGACGGCGGCGATCGCCAGCGAGTCGTATCGGCGGAAGACGAGGGCGATCGCGGCCAGCGTCTCGTCGAGTCGTCGTTTCGGGTGTAGCTCGAATCGGCTCTCGGTACTCATGCGTGGACCTCCGTCGACGGGTAGTAGCCGTACCAGGCGAACCACATCGCGTCGAACCCGATTTCGCGCTCGAGCGGCAGCGCAGTCGGTTCGTGCGCGGTACCGTCGACGGTGACGGCGTCGCCGTCGTACTCGACCGTTCGATCGTCGGGATTTCGATACACGTGGCCCGCATCGAGGTCTCTGTCGTAGACGGTCACGTGCGGAACGCCGCCTACAGATCCGTCGACGACCGAGCGCTCGCGGAGGGTCGTCTTGGGAACCGCGACAGAACCGTCGGCGTTCCGGGCTCCGACGACGACCTGCTTCGCGGGGAATCGGTCGTCGGTCGCGAGAGGACTGAACAGCGTGTTCTCGTCCTCGTAGTAGCCGCTCCGGGGATTGTATCCGCCGTAGGGATCGTCGCCATAGTTACGGATGTGACCGGTGTCTTCCGTGAGCACGGCCGTATCGGGGTGCCGGTCGCTCCATCGTTTCCACGTCGTCCAAGTCACCTGAAACTCTTCGAGGTATTCCCCTTCGTTCGGACCGCGGATACCCCGCGCGAGCATCTGGGGCCACCACGTCTCCGTCCCGCGGTCGTACATCACGAGGTTGCTGTTAACCAGTCGGCCGGAGACGCCGAATTCGCTTTCACCGCGGTAAAAGCCCTGTGCGGTCCCGGTCAGCGGACAGTACGTCACTGCGACCGATTCGCCACCGACGACGTCGTTCACGACCTCGTGCCACACGAGTACATACTGCGGATACGCCTTCGCGTTCCCGTTCAACTCGACCCCGAAGACCGGATCGCCGGCGGCCAGGTTCGCGGGCGGATCGTCGGCCGAGGAGAACTGGGGATCGTCGATCGACGGGATGTCGTCCTGTCCCGGGCCGCCGGACAGGCTCGCGTCCTCGAGTTCGTCGGTCGTGTACTCCTCGGGAAGCGATCGGTCGGCAAGGGGCGGGCCGCTCATCGACGTCGCTTCGCGATCTGATGCACCTGAGCCGTCCAGACAGCCCGCCAGCACCGCGAACGCGACGCTACCGGCAGCGCCGATAGTGCGACGTCTCGACAGGGTGTTGCGTCGTCCGTCGCGCATAGGTGTCGAAAGGGGCTCATCGCAGATAACCCGGCGTCGGCCGTGCGTGATCGACGCACAGCCCCGTATCGATTTTTAGCGTCGTCCGACGAAACCATCGCGTGCATCTCACAGACGGGAACAGCGACGGCGAGGCAGCGCAGAATCGAGCGAATCCGGCGGCGAAGAACCCGTTCCGGAACGGCATCGATCGACGCCGAGTACTGCGGTCCTCCGCTGCGATCGGCGCGACAGCGACGCTGTCGGGCTGTCTTTCGGACTCGACTGGAAGTCAAGCGCCCACGGTGTACGTGTTCAACAACGCCGATCGAACGATGAGCGTCATCGACGGCGCCGCCGACGAACTGATCGAGACCGTCTTCATCGATACGACCCCGTTGTTCCCGGCCAATCAGTACGGAACCGACGTCGAGGTCTCTCCGTCGGTGATCGGGAGCCGACGTTCTGCCCTGGGGACAACTGTTACTGCGGATGACGCGGCGACTCGCCTCATCGCAGCGATCGCCGGTCGAGACGGGATTCGATCGCATCGGCGCTCACCCGGGTGCCGATTCCTACCACCGAAATGGGGTTACTACTCGGCTACCTGACACTATTTGATGCTGGCCCGACGAAGGGATATGTGAGACGATCACCAGATGATCCAACTGCGGCTCGAACCACCGAAATCGGTAGCGCAGAGATTTGCGGCTTTGATAGAACGCAGCAGAATGATCCGGACTGGTAGACTCAACCCGCTGATCGCTGCTCGAACGTAATACAGATGACTGACACACTCTACGTCCAGCGAGGAGAGCTGACCGCAACGGAGATTCTCGATGAGGTCAACACGGGGAATCGAGTCGTAATCGAAATCGATCTTCTCGGGAAATCGATTCGAATGGTCGTTCGCAAGCACGATGAGACGTACTACTGCGATACGCCAGTCAAACTCCTCAAATATAGTACGACGGAAGAGATGCGATCCTGTCTCGAGCGATACAGACTCGCGACGTCAGATCGGGAGCCGGACGTCGCCGGCGGACTCGAGGTGCCGTCCCATGAGTGAGAGACCGCGGAGTGGCAGTACCGGTACTGGAAGTGTACAGCCGACAGGACACCGTCAGCTCGAAACGTCGGCGGCAGCCACCGCTGATCAGCGTACGGAAGTAACTGAACCCGTTCGTATCGACGACCCCGAATTCGGTCAGGTGCTCGAGTGCGTGCTCGGGATCAGTAGTCACGAGCGTCGCACCTACTTTGCGCTGCTCGAGGCGCCGGGAAGCACGACGACCGAACTGGCCGTAGACCTCGACCGCGATCGGAGCAGCGTAAACCGATCTCTTTCGGCGCTTTCCGAGACGGGACTCATCCAGCGCGACCGGAAGATATTGGATGGCGGTGGATATGTCTACCATACTTTCCGACTCCGCTTCCGGAGGCCAAGACACTACTGCACTCGTCCATCGATCAGTGGGCGGCACAGGCCCACGATCGAATTGAGTCTCATATCGGGTGCCACCCGAACTCGTCGGGATCGTAGTTATCGGGATCCTTTATGTAGTAGTGCTTGATCTCTTTCCCGATCTCGTGACCACGAATGATCTTCCCGACCCGCCTCGTTAACGACACTGGTCACGTAGTCGCCAGGACGTTCCCGGTCGTCCTCGACGTGTTTCCGATACCCCGACCGATCGGACTCGAGGAGCGAATGCATTCGAGCGATCGGCCCATCTGCCGCATAGATCGGTCCCGACTCCGATCGCTGGAGTCGAACATATACCGCCACATCGACGATGTTGCTGGTTTGGCAGAACTCGTCGAAGTACCGACGCGGTATCCCGAAGGTCGCTGCGGCCTCAGCGAGCAGGTGGGAGTAGCGATCGAATTCGATATTCGATTCCTGTCCCTGAGCGTCGACGTACGGAACGCCGAGGTCCATGTAACCGTTCACGTCTTTTACAGGACCAGTCCATTCACCATCGCCGTCACTGTCGGCTTTCTCTCGGCGCTTCATGTCCGGCCAGCGAGGGCGGAACGTGATTGTCCCGCCCTTCATTCGCTGACTCCGATCGGCCCGTTCGCCGTCGTACGGTTCGTCTTCGCAGACGAAGTAGAGTCGGTACAGATACGCCGTCTCGAGCTTGTAGAACGGATCATCCCACGGGAGAATCAGCTGGTCATCATTGTCGAGACAGACCCGCCAGGTTTCTCCGCCGGCCTCGAAAGTGCCGGACGGCTTGCCTTCGTTGGTCCAGTCGTGGTTCTTCCGGACGCCCGTGAGTGCATAGTACGGCTTTAGTCCACCCCGAACGAGATGGAAATGACCGTCGAACTCGTGGCACTGAAACCACAGGAATTTGCGGGCGGTCACTGCGACCACCACTCGTCGACACGGTCAGACCGAAATAGAGGTGTCTGATCCGCCGAAAATAACGGAGAAGAGTCCAGATATTCGTTACTCGTTGCCGAACATCTGGCGCATCATCGGGTGCATCTCCATGAGCTGCTCCTCGGCGATCTCCTCGTACAGCTTGTACGTGATAGAGACCGCGAGCAGCAGGCCCGTGCCGGAGACGTTCCCGATGGTGCCGAGCATGTTGGCCCAGACGGCCAGCAGGCCGACGAGTGCGCCGCCGATGACGGTCACCTGCGGGATGTATCGCTCCATGACCTTCTCGATGACGCCGACGTTCTGTCGGAAGCCGGGGATCTGCATCCCGGAGTTCTGGATCTGCTTGGCCGTCGATTCGGGACCCATGTCCGTCGTCTCGACCCAGAAGATGGCGAAGATCGCACCGCCGACGACCATGAACGTGACGTCGATGCCGATGCGGATCATCACCTGCCACCACTCCTGGGCGACGTTCGCCGTCCACCACATCCAATCCCGCGGCGAGTAGATCGGCGCGAGGTAGTAGAACAACCCGCCGGTCGGCTGGCCTTGCGAGTAGACGCCGAGCCAACTGGGCATACTCGCCAGCTGCCGGTTCAGGATCTGGCCCATGAACTGGACGTTCGCCTGCACTGCGCGAACGAGGATCATCGGCAGGACGCTCGCGTAGATGAGCTTCACGGGGAAGCGACCGCGTGCGCCCTTGACCCGGGCGTGACTGAGCGGGATCTCGACGCGGACCGACTCCGCGTAGACGACGATCCCGAAGATCAGCAGCGTCGTCAGCAGGGCGATGATGTGCCCCTGACTGATGAGCAGCGTCTGCAGCCCCTCGCCGGAGATGATCGAGCCGACCTCGACCTGACCGGTCAGGATGCGGTACCAGTCGAAGAAGAAGCCGCCCGCTGCGGGCTGAATGAACCCGGTGACGAGCCGCTGGCTCACGCCGGCGATGATGAACAGGCCGATCCCGCTGCCGACACCCCACTTGCTGACGACCTCGTCCATGTAGAGGATGAGGACGCCGCCGACGAAGATCTGGGCGAAGATCAGCAGTTGGAGCTGCGTCCCCTCGAGCGTGAGTCCGCCGAGTTGCAACTGGGGTACCGCTGGCAGGAAGCCGCCGGCGAACACCATCGGAAGCCCGGTCAGGATCACCATCAGAACGACCAGCAGCTTCTGGAGGCCCTGATAGAGGACCTGATCCCGCGGATCGTCCGTATCGAGGCCGAGCAGATTCGCACCGCCGAGCAACTGTAAGACGATGCTCGCGGTGACGATCGGTCCGATACCGACCTGCAACACCGACCCTTGCGAGCCAGCAAGGATCGCGCGGAACTGCCCGAAGAAGTCTTCCGAGCCGGACTGCACTCCGAGCAGTGAGATGTTCGTCAGGAAGAAGTACAACATGAGGATACCCGCCGTCCACATCAGCTTCCGCTTGAAGGGGACGTGCCCCTCCGGACGGCGCACTGCTGGCATCCGCGTCAAGACCGGTTCAGCGGCTTCCTTCCATCCCATACGTTATTCCTCGTCCTGTTCAGCGTCGGCTTCGGCCTCGTCCTCGGCCGCCCGCTCCTCGCCGCGCTCGGAGAGGACCGCTTTGCCGCCGGCGGCCTCGAGTTTCTCTTCCGCTGCGTCGGAGAAGGCGTCCGCGGTGACGGTCAGCTCGTTGCGAACCTGACCCGATCCGAGGACCTTGACGACGTCGACCTCGTGGCCGTCCTCGACGATATCGCGTGCGTCGAGTTCGTAGCCGCCGTCGGCTTCCTCGGCGAGATCGTCCGCAACGTAGAGGATCGCGTCCTCGTCTAGCTTCTGGACGTCGATCTCGGCGACGTCCTCGCGGATGTCGTGCGGTCGCTTGAAGCCGTGTTTGCCCTTCGGTTCGTAGTTGTGGAACTCGTGTTTGCTGCGCCCGGCACGGCCGCGGCCACCGCGGTGGCCCGCACCGCGTCGATTCTTGTGGGAACCGCCGCTGTGGGTCCGCGATCCGCGCTGGCGTCGTTTTTTGCTCGTCATGGTTATCGCATCGATTCTAGCAGGTCGTTAATCTGCCCCGTTGTATGCTTTCCGAGTTGGCCGCCCTCGACGGTCGGCTTTTTGATACCGTCGTGACCCCCCCGCGGTGGGTGAAGTCGAAGCGTCGGTGACAGTCCCTCGTCACGAAGTGTCGTCTCCTCTGCGAGGAGCGCCTCGGCCAGTTCGCCGAAGTCGTCGTAGTCGGTGTTCTCGGCGAGCCACTCCTCGTCGACGTCCGCCTGCTTGCCTTCGAGGGGCTCGGCTCGCTTCGCGAGCAGGGTCTCGAGCACGTCCGCATCGGGCTCGCCGACGGCGACGTAGTCGTTGACCTTCGCGATCATCCCCTCGTAGGCGTCGGTCTCGGGGACGAGCGTGCAGTGGTTGACGTTGTGGATGTTGAGCATCGACAGGGTGTCCTGAACGTCCTCCTGTCGGTTCACTTCGCCGCGAATCTGGACGATCGCCTTCATCACTCGCTCACCTCGGCTTCCTCACGGCCGCCGCGGTTTCGACGCGGTCGTCGCGACTGCGATGCGTTCTCGAGGGCGTTGAACGTCGCCTTCGCCAGGTTCACCGTCGTTCGGGTGTTGCCGTGGCTCTTGGTCCAGGCGTTCTCGATTCCGGCCAGCTCGAGGACGTGACGGACGGTGTCGCTGGCGGCCAGGCCGAGCCCTTCGGGGGCCGGAATGACCTCGACCTCGACGGAGCCGGCCTTGCCGGTCGTTCGTCGGGTCAGCGAGTGGGGCCGGTCCGAGCGGTCCTCCCAGGAGCCCGAACCGCGGGGCACCTGAATCATGTTCAGCTTCGCGATACCGATCGCCTTCTGGATGGCGGACCCGACCTGATCGTCACGGCCTTCCGCGTAGCCGATGAAGCCGTCGCGGTTGCCGACGGCGACGACGCAGCGGAACTTCACGCGCCGTCCGGAGTCGGTCATCCGCTGGACCATGTTGATGTCCAGCACCTCGTCTTCCAGTCCGGGGAGGAGCTGGTCGACGAGTTCGGGTTCCTTCAGCGGGAGGCCCGAGTTGAGAGCGGTCTCCATGTCGTCGATTTCGCCCTCTTGGACCATCCGGCCGAGACGGGTGACGGGTTCCCATCCACTGTCGTTGTAGTTGTTTCCACTCATTCGAGAATCGCCTCTCGTACCTCGTCGAAGTGTTCCGGCAGTTCAGTCGCGTCGAAGTCGCCGCTGTACAGCGGCTCGTCTAACTGCTCGGCGTACTCGGCGATGTGCTCGCCGCGGGTACGCGACCAGTCAGCCAGCACGCTGTCGTTGTGCGGGATCTCGAGGCCGGCGTCGATCGCCCCCTCCTGCACCGCGAACACCTTGTTCCCGGGCGTCGCCGTGTTGAGACCGATGTCGAGGACCGCTTCCTCGAGACCGGCGTCGACGGCTCGTTGGCCGGCCAGCAGGCCGGTCAGGTAGGCCGCGGAAATATTACTCGTGGGGGCGTCCCAGCCGTACTCCTCGAGATCGCTCGAGTGTGCGCTCGCGAGCGTCTCGTCTCCCTGAGGTCCGGGAGTGATCAGCTGCGCCGTAGTGTGCTTGTTGCTCTTGCGAGCAACGAGGCGGGGCTTGCCCGATTTCAGCAGGCGCAACCTCTGGTGGTAGTCCGTCCGGACCTCACGGCGACGCCGCATCGGTACTTTGTATCGTGGTCCTGTCGCCATTATTGGTCACCGTAGTTGTCGTCGATGTAGTTCAACAGGTACCGGACGCTGCGGAACTCGCCACCGCCAGCCTTCTTGTAGAGCTCGCGGTACTGCGTGGGCGTCAGCTCGCCCTTGTCGCGGAGTTCGCGCAGCTTCCGTCGCTGTGCGCGGATCTTGTTCTGCCACTCGTCTTTCTCGTTCTGGCGTGCGCCCTTCTTGCCGCGGCGCTTGCCCTGACCCTTCCGGTGGCCGTAGGAACGCTTTTCGTTGCGCTCGCGGGCGCGACCGCGGGAGTTGCCCGACGAGTCGGCAGCCCGAATGCGGCCCTCGTCGACGAGTTCGCGGATCTCGTCGCGGGTGATCGCTTCGGCGATGTCGCTCTGTGCGTCGGGGTCGAGCCAGACGCGATTCTGACCGACATCCAAGACGTCGGCAGCCAGTCGCTTCTGTGCGGAGAGATCAGTCATCTGCTTCCACCTCGACTTCTTCGTAGGTCGGGTTCAGGACGCGAACGCCCTGTTCCTCGGCCTGTTCTTCGATTCGTTCGCGCTTGCGCGCGCCGACCGCTGACGCGATCCGGACCGCCTCGCGGTCGCCGTCGACGCCCTCGAGATCGTCGAGGTTCTCGACGTAGACCTCCTCGAAGCCGCTGGGATGTTTCCCGCGGACTTCTTTGGGCGTGCGGTAGCCGGCCTGAACCTTCGGCCCCTTGCCTTTGATGCCCTTTCGCTGCTTGGACAGTTGGCCGCGGGGTCGGCGCCAGGATTCCGGCGTGCGCTTCTTCTTGTGGTAGTCCTGTCGATTGAACTGCGGTTTCCCCTCGCTCTGCCGGCGGTTGAGGAGTCGCTCCTCGTCCGCGGAGAGGTCGGGCGTCTTCTCGGTCAGCCCGCGGGGCTGCAGTTCGGTCTCGACCTCTTCGGCCGGTTCTTCTTCCTCGACGCCCTCGTCCTCGATCTCGGCCTCGGTCTCTTCGGTGACCTCGAGGTCACCGACGTCGGCTTTGATGCGGGCCGCGAGCGCGTTCCCGATGCCCTCTGCATCGGCCAGGTCGTCCTGATCGGCTTCCTTGACGTCCTCGATGGACTCGAAGCCGGCTTCGCGCAGGGCTTCGGCCTTGCTCTCGCCGACGCCGCTGATGTCCTCGAGCGTCTGGGGTTCGTCGTTTTCGTCTGCCATCTATCAGGCACCTCCTTTGGCGGGTTTGTTGGTGATATAGACCCCGTCCTGGAAGATGCGGGTGTCCTTGCCGCTGACCTTCGTCAGCTGCTCGATGTCGGCCGCCGTCTGTCCGACGTGGTCCTTGTTCGGACCGGACAGGACGAGCTGCTCGTCGTCGACGGCAACCTCGGTCTCACCGTGGATAGTCGTTCGTCGCGGTGCCTTTTCGCCGAGGAAGTTTTCGATGACGACCTCGTCGCCCTCCACGCGGACCTGCATCGGGAAGTGAGAGTAGAAGACCTCCATCTCGTACTCCCAGCCCTCGGTCACGCCGTGGAAGGCGTTGGTGATGTGGCTCTCGAAGGTGCCGACGGTCGAGTTCGTCTTCGCGTCCTCGGCGTCGCTTTCGATGACCACCTGGTCGTCGTCGACATCGACGGTCACGTCGGGGTACCAGAGGCGGCGTGTAACGCTGCCTTCCGGTCCTTCGACGGTCACGTCGAACCGATCGACCTCGACGGTTACGTTTTCGGGAATTTCCAGTTCGACTCGCATTGTTAGTAGACGTACGCGATCACCTGGCCCCCAATACCCTGTTCGCGCGCCTCGTAGTGGCTCATGATGCCACTGCTCGTCGTGACGACGAGGGCACCGAAGTCTCGAGCGGGGAGATAGCGCTTCTCCCACTTCTCGAAGTCCTCGGAGCCAACGGCGTAGCGGGGCTTGATGGGGCCGCACTCGTTGATCGCTCCTTTCAGTTCGACCTCGAACTGACCGGCTTTACCGTCGTCGACGTACTCGAAGCCGTCGATGTACCCGCGGTCGTAGAAGACCTCGAGCACGCTGCCGATCTCGTTCGAGGCGGGCGTTACCTCGTGGGTGAGATGACCCACACTCTCGGCGTTGTCGAGTCCCGAGAGCGCGTTGCTGAGTGGATCGTTTCCGGTCATGTTATCGATACTTCTTGAATCCCATGTCGCGGGCGATCTCGCGGAAGCACTGCCGGCAGAGATTGATGTCGTACTTCCCGACAAGTCCCTGCTCGCGGCCGCAGCGCTGGCAGGACTCGATCTGTCCCGTCCGTTTCGCCGCGTGCTCGCCCGTGCGGTCGTTTTCTGTTTCGCTTTCACTCATCGTCTGCCTCCACGTTCACGTCGAAGTTCGCCTCGATGAACGCGAGTGCGTCCTCGGGGGTCAGTCGGTGGTTCGACGGAATCGAGCGGGTGGCCTTGTCGCGCTTGGCGATCCGGTAGCCCGGACGCACCAGGTTGACGGTGACGTCGAGCCCGTAGATCCCGACGTTCGGGTCGTACTCCTGGCTGGGGAAGTCGGTGTGTTCCTCGACGCCGAAGCTGAAGTTGCCCGTGTCGTCGAACTGCGCCGGCGAGATGTCCGTCAGCGGCAGCGCCGTCTCGAGGAACTCGTGGGCGTCGTCGCCACGGAGGGTGACCTTCGTGCCGATCGGGTCGCCCTGGCGAATGCCGAAGTCGGGTTCGGTTTTCTTCGCCTGGGTCCGGACGCTCTCCTGACCCGTGACCTCCTCGATGATGTCCTCGGCCTTGCCGAGTTCGCGGCCACCTTGACCGACGCCCATGTGGACGACGACCTTCTCGACGCGCGGTTCGCGCATCTCGTGGAAGTCCGCGCCGGAGTCGGATTCGCTGCTCATTCGTCGTCACCTCCGGTAAAGTTCTCGTCGATCACGACGACGTACTCCTCGACGGTCTCGAAGCCGTCGTCGTCCGTGGAGACGCCGACTCGGTTCGGACCGCTGCCCGGAGTCACGTCGATCGCGTCGATCTCGCCGATCTTGCCGCCGTGGTTGCCGCGGACGGCGGTCACGAGCGCGCCTTCCTCGTAGGGGAAGTGCGCGACGATCGATTTGTCGTCGTTGTCGACGACGATCGAGTCTTTCGTCTCGTACTCGTCGTCGTCGACGATGACGTTCGTCCCGTCGTGCAGCGTCAGCTGGGTGTCGCCGCCCGGGACCTGCTGTTTGCCCTCGATCTTGCCGAGGCGGCTCTGGGCCGCGTCCTCGTCGATCTCGGTCAGCGCGAGCCGACCGCCCTCGTCGGGGAAGACGCGGTAGTACTCATCGCGGCCGGGGAACGCAACGATGTCGAACATGCCGATCGGGCGCTGTTCGTCGTTGATCGAGTCCCCGTTGATGAGGATCGCGTCCTCGGAGAGGGCGTATCGGGCTTCCTTCCGGGAGTCGACGTAGCCGAGCACGTCCCGCAGGAGGACGACGAGCGGCACGCCGTCTTCGCCGTGCGGGCCGGCGTCGGCCTTGACCGTGAAGGTCTCGGTCTTTCGCTCGACCGGCCAGGACTTCGGTACCGACAGTCGTTTCTGGTGTTTCGTCATTCGCTATCACCTTCGAGACGCGCCTCGCGACGCTCGTCCTCGAGATCGAGCTCCGTGATCCGGACGTTCGACGGGTCGAGCGGCCGCGGCACTTCCTCGCCGTCGGCCGTCTCGACGGTCACGTCCTCGACGTGGATCGTCCCGTCCTCGAGGATCGCGCGCAGGACCTCGCCTTCTTCGCCGGCGTGGTCGCCGCGCATGACCTCGACCGTGTCGCCCGCGTTGACGCGGGTTCGACGGGTGTCGTACTCCTCGCGGAGCTCGTCGGACAGCGTCGCGTGGAGCTGCTTCTGTCGCTTGTGCAGCGGCGCTCGCTCCGTCTGCGTTCGCTGTTTGTGTGGTTGCTTGCTCATATCTATACGATCATCGTCGCCGTGCTGGCGATTGCTCCGAAGCGCTCTGCGACTTCGCGGGCGATCGGCCCCTTGATCTCGGTGCCGCGGGGCTCCTCGTTCTCGTCGATGATGACCGCCGCGTTGTCCTCGAACTTGAGCCGCGTGCCGTCGGGCCGGCGGATCGACTTCCGCTGGCGGACGACGACGGCCTCGAGGACCTGTCGGCGCATCTCCGGGGTACCCTTGGTGACCGAAACGGTCACCTTGTCACCGATCCCCGCCTTCGGCTGGCGGTTCTTGGTGCCGTGGTAGCCCGCGACGCTGATGACCTTCAGTTCGCGCGCGCCGGTGTTGTCGGCGCACGTGACCAGCGAACCCTTCTTCAGGCCCTGCGTGACGTCGGCTTTCATCGCCTCCATCACTGATCACCCTCGTCTTCGTCCGCGGCGAAGTCCTCGTCGGAGAGCTCCGGCTCGGGCTCTGCCTGGCTCGTGAGCTCGGCGAGGTCCTCCGCGGTCGCTTCTTCGGTTACTTCGACGACCACGTGCGATTTCGTCTTCGACAGTGGTCGGGTCTCTGCGATTCTGACCGTGTCACCGACCGAGAGGGGCTCGAGCACGCCCGGTACGTGTGCCGGGATGCGCGAGCGACGTTTCATGTGTCGGTCGTACTTCGGGACCGCCACATCGTACTCTCGCTCGACGACTACGGTCTTGTCCATGTCCGTCGAGACGACGGTCCCCTCGAGGATCTGACCTCGAACGGAGAGTTCGCCGTAGAACGGACACTTCTCGTAGTCGTATTCCTCCGGGTTTTCGGGTTCCGGAGGGGTTTCAACGTCTAGTCCTATTGCCATGGTGAGTCACCATTCGTTTCCGTGCGTCGGGCGGGTCGTGAGAGCAGCCGCGATCCATCGACCGTAACGTAGGCTACGTCCTCGCCAGCACTGTCCGGGACGTTCGATTGCTCGGACATCCCAGGTTGAGTGTCGGCCAGTTTGGACGCAGTCCCCGACTCCTTGGCGGAGTCGGCGGCTTCATCTGTGATCGCGAACTCGAACGTCGAGCCCGATTTTGGCACCATTACGACCCGAGACTCGCCGTCTCGACGCTCGGCGGTTGCACCGCCTCGCCATCGTTCCGCCTCCGGCGGAACGCAGACTTCTATCGAGAGGGTCTTCGTCGTCTCGATGACGACGCGGCCCTCCAGACCCACCCGCGAGGAGTCGTCGCTCTCGACGACTCGCACGGGGAGTCCGTTGAGTTCGTGTCGCGGCAGCGTCTCGGGTGTCAGTGCCATCGTCGTGTTATTCTTCGTCTGCGTCGTCCTCGAGGTCGCCCTCTTCACGCTGGATCGTCTTGATCCGCGCAACGGTGCGACTGATCTCGCCGATACGGCCCGGGTTCTCCGGGGCCCCGCCGGCGGCGAGGACGGATTTCTGGTTCAGCAGTTCGGTCTCGAGTTCCTCGAGTTCCTCCGCCCGTTCGGCGGGCGTCATGTCGCGGATCTCTTCGACGTGGAGAATCGCCATCAGGCGTCACCTCCCTCGTCTGCGTCTTCCTCGTCGGCAGCTTCCTCGTCGGCAGCTTCCTCGTCTTCCATCTCCGCGACGAGTTCCTCGGCTTCCGCCTCGACGTCTTCCTCGAGTTCCTCGAGTTCTTCCTCGACCGCTTCGTCGCCGCCGGGGACCTCGACCTCTTCGAACTCCTCGTCGGCGTCAGCAGCGACTTCCTCTTCGATGACTTCCTCGACGTCCTCGTCGACGGGCTCGGCCGCTTCGTCGGCCGCGGCCTCGGCACCGCCCTCGGCGGCTTCTGCCTCTTCGGGTTCGCCCTCGAGGAGCTCCTCGACGCCCTCGGCCTCGTTGGCCTCGACGGCGTCGGGGACGAGCTCTTCGGGGTCCATGTCCTCGTTGACATGGAAGTCGTCGGGGAGCTCGGCTCCCGGCGGAATGATCTTGACGTCGACACCGATGGTGCCGAGTTTCATGACCGCGACGCCCTGGCCGTGGTCGACGACCTCTTCGGCGGGCTCGCCGTTGTGCTTGATGTAGCCGCGGTTGAACTTCTCGACGCGCGATCGCGCGCCAGTGACCTTCCCCGAGAGGACGATCTCCGCGCCGAGCGCGCCGGCTTCCATGATCCGGTCGATCGTCGTGTGACCGGCTTTTCGGAAGTACCAGCCGCGCTCGAGTGCGTTCGCCAGTCGGTCCGCGACGATCCGCGCGTTCAGGTCTGGTTCGTCGACCTCCTGCACGTCGATCTGGGGGTCCTCGAGGTTGAACTTCTCCTCGAGGGCGGTCGTCACTTTCCGAATGTTCTCGCCGCCTTTGCCGATGACCATCCCGGGCTTCTCGGCCTTGAGGACGATCTGGGTTCCCATCGGCGTCTTGGCGACGTCCATGCCACCGTAGCCCGCGCGGCCGAGCTCTTCCTGGAAGAACTCGTCGATCTGGGACCGCTGCAGGCCGTTCTCGATGAATTGATGTTCGTCAGCCATTAGCTCTCGTCCTCCTCGGTTTCGGTCTGTTCTGCGACGACGATCTCGACGTCGACCTGGGGGGTGTTCCACGACGACGCCCGCCCCATCGCGCGGGGCTTGCGACCGACCGATTCGCCGACCTTGTGGGCGGCGACGTGGACGATCTCCATCGACTCGGCGTCGAATCCCTGGTGATCGGCGTTGGCCGAGACGTTCTCGAGCAGATCGAGGAACTCCCCGGAGACCTTCTCCGGGTACTTGCCGGCGTCCCAGCCCTCGACGTCGGAGCGGTGACCCGCACCGGCGTTGTGGGACTTGAACGGGACCGACTGCGTCTTGTCGATGACGTCCTGGAGGTACGCCTGCGCGTCGCCGACGGTTCGGCCCTTGATCTCGCGGGCGACCTCCTTGCTGTGCTTGTGGCTCATATGACGCTCCCGGAGCATAGCTTTCGCCGTGGTGTCCGGATCCGCGTCGACTGAGTAGTTGATTCCCATGCGTAGATCACTTCAGTGGGACGAACTTCGAGGATCGGGTCGCGCCGATACCGGCCTGACCGTGCTCGACGGAGGTCCGCGTCAGCTGGAACTCGCCGAGGTAGTGGCCGATCATTTCGGGTTCGACGCGGACGCGCTCGAACGCCTGTCCGTTGTAGACCTCGAAGGTCAGTCCGACGAACTCCGGCAGGATCGGCATGTCCCGCAGGTGCGTTCGGAGCGGGTCGTTCGCCGTCTCCTCTTCGCCCGCGTTGCGGGCCTCCTCGAGCAGTTTCTCCTTCTCGACGGAGAGACCGCGTTCGATACTTCGCCGCTGACGTGCGGGGAGCAGTTCCACGACCTCGTCGAGCTCTAACTCCTGCAGCTCCTCGAGCGTGTGACCGCGGTAGGTGAACTCACCTTCGCGGCCGGTTCGGTACTCCTGACTCATTTGTTGCCACCTCGACCGGTGCGTCGGGACGAGATGTCACCGACCTTCCGTCCCGGTGGGGCGTCCCGCGAGACGGACTTGGGTTTGCCGGGGTGCTGTCGGCCGCCGCCACCGAACGGGTGGTCGACGGCGTTCATCGCGACACCGCGGACGCGGGGCCACTTCGTGCCCCGGGCCTTCATCTTGTGATACTTGTTGCCGGCCTTGACCATCGGCTTCTCCGTGCGACCGCCGCCGGCGACGACGCCGATGGTGGCGCGACACTGCGGATCGAGGCGCTTGACCTCGCCGCTTGGAAGCTGGACGACCGCGGCGTTGCGGTCGTGGGTGATCAGGTCGGCGTTGGTCCCCGAGGCGCGGGCGAACCGACCGCCGTCGCCCGGGTTCGCCTCGATGTTACAGACCGGAACCCCTTCGGGGATCTCGGCCAGTGGGAGCGTGTTGCCGGGCTTGATCTCGGCGGAGACGCCGACTTGCAACTCCTCGCCCACGGTGATGCCTTCGGGCGCGAGGATGAGTCGCTGATCGCCGTCTTCGAACTCGACGGCGGCGATCGGTGCGGATCGGGCCGGGTCGTGTTCGATGTCCACGACCGTCCCGCGCACGATGTCGTCGTCTTCCTCTTTCTTGTGGTCGAGCTTCGCCTTGTATCGGTGCGACGGGGCGCGGAACGTCGAGGTACCGCGGCCGCGTCGTTGTCCTTGAATGCGTCGTCCCATTCTCAGAACACCCCGATTCGCGAAGCGACTTCCTGTGCGTCGTCCTCCTCGCTCAGGCGAACGATCGCCTTCTTCTTGCCTTTCATCGTTACCTGCGTGTTGATGTCCTGGACGGAGATCTCGAAGCGCTCCTCGACCTCGTCCCGGATTTCGGGCTTGGTCGCGTCCGTGTTGACGACGAACTGGAGCTTGTTCTCGAAGTCCATGTCGTTCATCGCCTTCTCGGTCACGAGGGGGTGCTCGATGACGCTCATCGGTCGGCCACCTCCTCGAGTGCGCTCTCGGTCCAGACGGTCAGCCGTCCGGGCTGTGCGCCGGGCGCGAGGTCCTCGGCGTTGACCTCTGCGGCCGTCGTCACGTCGGCACCTGCGAGGTTCCGGGCCGCACGGGACGGACCGGATTCGCTCGAGGTGACGAAGAGGATCGACGTCGGGGTCTTGTACTTGCGACCGCGGGTCTTCCCGCGACCCGAGCGGACGCTGCGACCCTCGTCGGCGCGTTCGATGTCGTCGGCGAGGCCGGCGGCCTCGAGGAAGTCGACGACCTCACGCGTCTTCTGGAGGTCCTCGAACTCGTCGTCGACGACGACCGGAATCTCGACGTCGTCGTCGAACTCGTGGCCGCGCTCGGCGACGAGTTCGGCGTCGGTCGTCGCAGCGATCGCGCTGCGGACGGCCAGTTTCTTTGCTTTCGTGTTGATCGATTCGGACCAGTCCTTCTCGGCTTTGGGCGGGTGAGCCTTCCGTCCCTTGACGGTCTGGGGAACGCGGCGACCGCGACCCTCCTGTCGGGGGACGTGGGCCATGCCTCGGCCGCTGCCGAACGATTCGGCCGGCGTTCGAAGGCCGGCGAACTCGTCGGCGCCGTAGTCCTGTTTTCGGTTTGCCTGTGCGGCGCGCACGGCGCGGCCGATCAAGTCCGGGCGGTACTGGGTCTCGAAGACCGCCGGGAGCTCGACCGTGTCCGCGTCGTCGCCGTCCAGGTTTCGTACTGTTGCGTCCATGTGTTATCCCTGGTTGGATGCGGTGGAGACGTAGCGCACCTCGGGGTCGAGGCGCGGCTGTCCTCCGGGTCGGATCGCCGGCCGGAAGCGCACGAGGCGCTTTTCCGGTCCGGGGAGCGAGCCCTTGATCAGCGCGTGCGGCCCGTCGACTTCGCCGTAGTTGACGAAGCCGCCGTCGACCGTCGCGTCGGCGCCGTCGCCGATGTCGACGAGGCGCTTGTTCAGTTCCGTCCGCTGGTGGTAGCCGGTCTGCCCCTGCTGGGGGACCGTCGAGCGGACGCGGCTGGGGTTCCAGGGGCCGAGGTTGCCGATGCGGCGACGCCAGCCCTGCCGGGCGTGTTTGCCCTTGCGTTTCTGGACGCCCCATCGCTTGACGGGACCCTGGGTCCCTTTCCCTTTCGTCACGCCGCTCGCGTCGAGGTACTCGCCGGCGCGGAACACGTCGTTCATGACGTGCTCGCCGCCGTCCTCGACGGTCTCGAGGGCGAAGTCGACGCGCTCGTCGACGGAGCCGCCGCCGACGCGCGTTTCCATGACGTCTGGTTTCTTCTTGGGCACCGAGGGAACGTCGGCCGGAACCGTGTGGGTGATGACTCGAACGTCGTCGACGCGCCCCTCCTCGTGGAGGCCGCGAAGTTCGTCTTCGGCGGCGTCGGGGTCGTAGTCGTCACCTGGGAGGTCGAGGACGCGGTCGAGTTCGGGAACGAACTCGTCGGTCCAGACCTCGGTTATCGGCTTCTTCCCGTACGGTGTATCTTCGTACGCTCGCAGAGCGACGGCGCGCATGGGCGGCGTCTCCACGATCGTCACGGGGACGGTCTGTTCCATCCCCTCGGTCGGCGAGTTCGCTTGATCGTCGACCATAACGACGTGGGTCATGCCGGCCTTGTAGCCCGCGAAGCCCTGGAGCGTCGGCTGTCCGTCGTCGTCCGGCCACGAGTTGAAGCGCGGAACCTCGCTGGTCGCGCGCTTCCGTGGGCCGAACCCGAGTGAGCCTTTGCGTGGTCTATTTGCTTGTGGCATTCTATCACTCTCTCAGTGAGAGGGGAGCGAGGGTGGCGAACAGAGCCTCCTCCGTTCGCACCACCTCGCTTCCCTGATCCGGAACCGTGTTCAGCCAGAGGTCGAACCCCGGATCGGCAGTGGGTTCGACTCCGTCATCGTCCGCCTCGTCCGGAGACGAGGGGACGGCTGACGCCTCGATTCCGAGGATATCCGGCAGCCCTCGCTCGGGTGCGCCAAAGGCGACGGTCATGCCGTCGCGCTGGACGCGCCCGGCCAGCGTCTCGAGCCGCCCGACGGTGAGTGGTTCACCGAATCGGGAGGCCGCGATGCGGACGCCGGCGTCCTCACGGCCGAGTGCTGCGGAGAGGTCCGTCCGCTCGACCGACAGCCCCGGGAGGGGGCTGTCGACGAGCTTCGCCCGGACCGGTCGTCGCGAAGAGATCCTGACGGTCACGCGCTCCCCCTCCTCGACCGCCATGTTCGGCGGTACGTTGAGGGAGATCGGGTGTTGCAAGCCGCAATTGACCCGGACGCGCCCTTCAGGTCCGACCTCGGTCACGATCCCTTGTCTTGACGACCCCGAACCGTTCGATTCGGAGCCGGTCTGTGACACCGCGCGGAGCGGCGGCAAGACGCCGACGTACTCCAGTTCGTCCCGCATCCCCCAGACCTCGTTGCGGAGGTAGGGGGGCGTTGCGGCGTACCGCAGGACGGTACGGACGAACCCGCCGTCGAATCGCCCGGTCTCGCCGTCCCGGTCGGGATAGACGAGCAGGCGATCGGCCCGGAAGATCGTCGCCGCGCGGGCGACGTATCCGAGTTTGCGAGTTGCCTCGCGTTTGTCCTCGGCTTCCCGGCTGAGCGACGACGGCACGAGTACGCTGACGGTCATGCCGAAACGCTTCGGCACCGCGTCACTAGACTGTAGCGATCTATTGCGGAGAGGGTCTTAAAAGAATAGCGGATTCGATTCCGGCTGTCAACGGCTCACACCCACGAATTCGTGCGGAACGGACACACTCTCGTTTGGGAATGTGTCACTTGACGCCTGCGCCGGGAGCCGGCGACAGTTGCCGGAAGTTCCGCGAGCCTGTCAGACCGATTGCTCGAGAATCGCCATGCGCAAGCATGCCGACGCTGGATCGATTCGCAACCCTTATACATCCGTCCGGCAGTAGGTATGAGTGCAGCAGGGCGCTGGTAGTGTAGTGGTATCACGTGACCTTGCCATGGTCACAACCTGGGTTCAAATCCCAGCCAGCGCACTTTTCGATACTCAACAACGACGAGCGTAGCGAGGAGTTCGAGTATCGAAAAGTCGTCCTGGATTTGAATCAGACCAGTCGCGCGCAGCGTAGCGAGCACGTCTGGGCGTGGTTCAAATCCCAGCCAGCGCATTTCTCTGAACACAACACCACGAGCGTTGCGTAGCAACGCGAGTACCGTATTCAGAGAAATCGTACTGGATTTGAACGAGATCAGTCGCAGCGCCGAACGGAGCGAGGCGACCGTCTGACCGTGGTTCGAATCCCAGCCAGCGCATTTCTCGAAACGCGCACCGCAAGCATCGGATAGCGATGCAAATGCACCAGTTACAGCGGCTGATTGCCGCCGATTCCGTCTCGAGTTCCCCGTCTGTCTACTCGTCTGACAGACTTTCTCGAACCGTCAGCACAGGGATCGGCGACGTTCGAACGAGGTGTTCGGTGACGCTGCCGAGGAGATACCGGTCGAAGCCCGTCCGGCCGTGCGTGCCGACGACGACGAGTTCGATCCCGTGGTCCTCGATGTACGAACGGATCGCCTCGTGAATCGAGGGGGCGAATTCGACCGTGGTCTCGACCGGTTCGACGCCAGCGTCGGCGGCGAACGACGAGGCGTCCGAAAGGATCGTCTCGACGCTCTCCTCGAGCATCGTCAACTGGATATCGCTACGAACGTCGACCCCGAGGCTCGTCGTGGAGATGGCCGACAGGAGATGGAGGGCAGCGTTGTCCGTATCGGCGATCTCGACTCCGGTCGCGAGCGCCTCCCGTGCACAGTCGCTCCCGTCGGTCGGGACCAGCACGTTTCGGTACGGATAGGTGCCCGCTTCGGCGTCCGGTCGGATCGTCAATACGGGGACGTCGGAGCGGCGAACGACGCGTTCGGTCGTACTGCCGAGCAGGAGTCGCTCGAGCCCCCGGCGGCCGTGGGTCGGCATGACGACGAGATCGATGTCGTACGAGTCTGCGTAGTCGACGATCGTACTGTACGGCGTTCCCTGACGGACCTCGGTGACCGTCTCGACCCCGCGTTCCCGTGCGCGATCCGCGGCGTCGCGAACGAGCCGTTCGCCCGTCCGCTCGAGAACGTCGACGACGTCGCCCTGCATCCGGACGACGCTGTCCTTCGTCGTGTCCGCTACGTTGAGGACGTGTACCGTCGAGCCGTGGGCGGCGGCGATCTCGAGGACGTGGTCGAACGCGACCGACGCCCCGTCGCTGCCGTCGGTTGGAAAGCAAATGTTCGTGAACATCGAATTACTCCCGAACGTCCAGCGACGCTTCCTCGGCGGTGGTCGCCGCTCGCCACCAAACGAGTTCGAATTCGATGCTCTGTTTCGCTTCCGTGTCTCCCTCGGACCAGTCGGATTCGCCCTCGAGTTTGAACGTGATCGGGTCGGTCGGGTTCAATCGTGCTCGCGTCCCACCGAGTTCCAGCGTCACGTCGCCGTCGCCATCGAGCTGGTCGGCCAGTTCTCGAAGGGAATCGGCGATCTCCGTTCGTGATCGTTTCGCTTCGGTTTCCAGTTCTCCCATATCTCCCCGACACCGAAGGTTCCCTTAAACGGGGACGGCACTCCTCAGGAAGAGGGAATATCGGTTCGGGACACTGATCGGCGTCCGTCAGTCGATGGTCACGACGTCCGAGTCGATATCGGACTGCTCGCCCTCGTCGGCGAGGTCCTCGAGTGCCAGCCGCAGATTCCACTTGTTCGCCTTCCAGATCGAATCGAAGAGAACCCCGAGGATGGGAACGGAACCACCGACGGCGTCGACGCCCACGTTCGCGACCATGCGAAGCAGCGTCGACTGGGAGACGCCCATGCGAGCGGCTTCGGCGACGATGTACAGCGAGACGACCGCCGCCGCGGTGTCCCCGGCTCCCGGGAGGATGCCGACGATCGGATCGATCCCGACTCGAAAGTCCGTCAGCGGAACGCGGACCCCTTCGTCTAGCGTGTGGGCGACGACGCGCATTCGCTCGAGCGCGCCTTCGTCGACCGAATCGGGGAGTTCGCCGTCGACCTCCTCGAGTTCGGCACTGATGTCGTCGATCGTGTCGGTAGCCATACGACTCGATTGGGCGCGTGCGTAGATAAGCCCGTGGGCGGCCGTGGCAAGCGCGGCGAGACCGGGTGCAGTCGCGACTCGTCGAGTAACGGCGTGAAGACGCAGTCGCCGGCCGAAGCAGAGCGCTCGTTCCGTCGCCGAACGACTGCCAACAACCACAGATTGCCGGTTTCAAAGTTCGTGTTGCCGAGAACGTCACCGGCGTACTCCTGTCGGCGACTCGTGCGAACGACCGTGAACGACTCCGTACTCTCGTTTTTGACATACCTTACTAATACAGATATGTATCTCACAAATGCCTACTGTTGGTCACGACGAGTGGCTTTTATACTATGAGTAACTACAGTCTAATACACGATTGAACGATCAGATCTAGCAATGCAGACGGAACTCTCACCCGCAGACGGCACGGACGACCTCCAGTACGACCAGACAAACGACCGCTACGTCTTCCACCACGACGACGACAGCACGGCGACGATCACCACGACGATCGTCCACGCACTCGCGTCGATCGCGGACACCGACGTCTCGCAGGGTGAGTTCTCCCTGTACGACAGCGTCGATCCGGACGCGCTCGAGCGCATCTTTAGCCAGAAGGCCGACGGGACCGATCGGACGGGGGGCCACATCGCCTTCACCGCCCTCGAGCACGAGGTGTACGTCTACGCGAACGGCGACGTCATCATCTACCCGCCTGCGGAGACGCACCGGTCGGCCGCCCCGCGCTGAGGTCGGCCAATAGACGCCGTCGCCGCCCTGATCGTTTTTACGCGATACCACTCCCTCGTGAGCGCTGTGGCTGCACACGGCCGCGGGTATCCGACGGATCACGCGTCCACATGGAACGGATTTAGGAGCGTGCGCCCCGTCCGCTGACATCATGACGGTAGTCGCGCTGTTGAGCGTCGCACCGGTAATCGAGGACAGCATGGCCGGCGAAGTCGCGAAGGCCGTCGACGCGCTCGAGGAGTACGACGTCAGCTACGAGACGAACCCGATGGGAACGGTGATCGAGGCCGAGACGACGGACGAACTCTTCGCGGCCGCGCAGGCGGCCCACGAGGCCGTCGACGCCGACCGGGTGAGCACCGTTCTGAAAATCGACGACAAGCGCACGCGAGACGTGCGCGCGTCGGAGAAGGTCGACGCCGTCGAGGAGCGACTCGGTCGGCCGGCACGAAGTTCCGACGGGGCCGACGAATGACGGACACCGTTCGCAGTCACCGACACGACCCGCGAAGGCTGTGAACGGACCGTGACCGACGCCCTCGAGGCGCTCGAGGGGGTGTCCGCGGCGCGGGCGGATCCCGAGGTCGACGAAGCGCGCATCGAACACGACGAATCGACGGTCGGCGAGCGGACTCCGGCAGGAACGGCCGCGGAGGCGGGTAACGCCGTCGAAGCGCTGCGCAGCGGCCCCGAGTGAGGCGCTCCCCCACCGAATCCCAACGGACAAACTGTTTCACCACGGAGGCTGAACTCCGTCGCATGGAAAGTCTCAATCGGATGGCGATCGAGCTGGTCGACGAGGCCCTCGATTACGCCGAGGAGCTCAACGTCGGGGCCTACGACCTCGCGAACGAATCGACGGTGCTGGACTTCGGGCTCGAGTTCGACGGGGGGATCGAGGCCGGACTGCTGCTCACGGAGATCCAGACCGCAGGGATGGCGACGCCGAGCTACGAACTGGGCGAACTCGGCGGCGCGTCGATCCCCTACGTGGAGCTCTCGACGGACCAGCCCGCGCTCTCGCTATTGTGTTCCCAGAAAGCCGGCTGGGAGCTGACCACGGACGACTTCGAGGGGCTGGGAAGCGGCCCCGCTCGAGCGCTGGTCGCCGAGGAAGACGAGTTCCGACGCATCGGTTACACCGACGCGTTCGACCTGACCGCGCTGGCCGTCGAAACCGACGCGGAGCCGACCGAAGCCGCGGCCCAGCAGGTCGCCGACCTCGCCGAGGTCGAGCCGAGCAGCGTCTTCCTGCTGGCCTACCGGACCGCGAGCGTCGCCGGCAGCATCACGAACGCCGCCCGCGCCGCGGAACTCGCGACGTTCCGACTCTCGGAACTGGGCTACGACCCACTCGACATCGTCTCGGCGACCGGACGCGCGCCGGTCGCGCCCGTCGCGGGCGACGAACGGACGGCCATCGCGCGGACGACCGACGCGATCGCCTACGGCGGCCGAGCCCACCTCACCGTCCGCGAGGACGCCGACGTCTTCGATTCGGTGCCGTCGACGGCAGCCGAAGACCACGGCCGGCCGTTCGGCGCGGTCTTCGACGACCTCGACTGGGACTTCGCGGAGGTTCCGTCGGACCTCTTCGCGCCGGCGACAGTGACGATCGACGTGATCGGCGGGCCCACCTACGTCCACGGCGAGACGGACGAAGACCTGCTCGTCGACTCCTTCGACCTGTAGCCGTGCGGTTCAAGCCGGTTCCCGAGCCGCCGGCCGACCTCGCGTTCGTCGAAACGGTCTGGCGATCGGTCCCCGAAACCGCTGGCGCGGTCGACGACTGTTGTGCCCACCTCCTCGAGGAAACCCCCATCGCAGACCGCGACGAGGCGGCGACGTGGCTCACCTTTCTCCGCGCACTCGAGCTCGCGACCGAGGAGTCGGCGGGCTATCGCCGGCGCAGTCCGGGTCCGAGCGACGATGCCGATACCGCGCTCGAGCGCGACCGACTCCGTCGGGCGTTCCGGGAGCGGGTGGACGGGACCGAAGCGATACTCGCAGTGCTCGCAGACGCCGTGGAACACGGTTCCACGAGCCCCGACTCGCAAACTCGTCGGGACGCCGATCGGGCGCTGACGGCCGCAGCGGTGGCCGACGCGGTCAGCGACGGCCCGTCGGACGGAGAGCGGCGAGCCCGCCGGACCCGCATCGAGGAGGATCGGATCGAACGCCTCCTCGAGTGGGCGGTGCTGCTCGGGCTGGCCGAGCGGGCCGAAAACGGAATCGGGTATCGTCTCGCGCGTGGGCGCGAAGAGAAATAGACGGCTATTCGTCAGAGAGCCGGCCGGGGGACCACTCGCCGTCGAACTCCCGGTGGGTGTACGGTTTCGCGTCCTCGCCGGCGTAGGTGGCGACGAGCTGACCGTCGCCCTCGAGGTGGTACTTGTAGGTCGTCAGCCCCTCGAGGCCGACGGGGCCGCGGGCGTGGATTTTCCCGGTACTGATACCGACCTCGGCGCCGAGGCCGAAGCGGAAGCCGTCGGCGAAGCGAGTCGAGGCGTTGTGGAAGACGCTGGCGGAGTCGATGCTGCGCATGAAGGTGCTCGCGCGGTCTTCGTCCTCGGTGACGATCGAGTCGGTGTGCTTCGAGCCGTGGGTAGTGACGTGATTGATGGCCGCCTCGAGCGAGTCGACGACGCGGACCGAGACGATGAGGTCGCCGTACTCGGTGTCCCAGTCGGCTTCGGTCGCGGCCTCGACGTCGACAATCTCGCGGGTGGCGTCGTCGCCGCGGATCTCGACGCCGGCGGTCTCGTAGCGGTCGGCGATCGCCGGCAGGAACTCCGCGGCGACGTCCTCGTGGATTAACAGCGTCTCGACGGCGTTACAGACGGCGGGGTACTGAACCTTGGCGTCGAAGGCGATGTCCTCGGCCATCGAGAGGTCCGCGACGTCATCGACGTATACGTGGCAGATCCCCTCCGTGTGGCCGAGCACGGGGATGCTCGTGTTGTCCTGGATGTAGCTCACGAACGCCGAGCTTCCGCGCGGCATGAGGAGGTCGATCGCGTCGTCCATCTCGAGTAGGGCGTCGACGTCCTCGCGGGCCTCGATGTGCTGGGCCCAGCCGTCGGGGATGCCGGCGTCGGCTGCGGCGTCCTCGATGATCTCGAACAGGATCCGGTTCGAGTGCAGGGCCTCGCTGCCGCCTTTCAGGATCACCGCGTTCCCCGATTTCAGGGCGAGCGACGCGATCTGGACGAGCGCGTCGGGACGGGACTCGAAAACGGTCCCGACGACGCCGATCGGGACGGCGACCTTGTACAGCTCGAGGTCGTCGTCGAGTTCGCGAGCCGCGAGCGTCTCGCCCAGCGGGTCGTCCTGATCGGCCACGCTGCGGACCATCTCGGCGATGCTCTCGATCTTCGACTCTGAAAGTTTCAGTCGGTCGACCAGCGCCTGCGTGTACTCGCCTTCCTCGAGCAGCCGCTCGCCTTCCTCGACGTCTTTCTCGTTTTCGGCGAGGATCTCGTCGGTTCTGGCCTCGATCGCGTCGGCGATCTCGCGGAGCGCGCCGCTTCGCTCCTCGTCGGACAGTTTCGCGAGCTCCAGGGCCGCGTGCTGTGCCTCCTCGACGTCTCGTTCGATGTCGGTCTCAGTCATCGCTCACACCGTTGATGGGGACGAATACGGTCCCCACGGGTTTGGCAGTAGCGATCTTCTCGAGTACGTCGGGCTCGGTCGACTTCGCGATGACGGCCGGAACCCCGTGTTCGCTGACGTCGCGTGCCCCCTCGACTTTCGTCTGGATGCCGCCGAACCCGTCGGTCGTGCTCTCGGAGATGATGTCCTGAACCGTATCGTAGTTGCGTCCGACGGCCTCGATGCGCTCGGCGTCGGGATTCTCTTTCGGATTCCCGGTGTAGACGCCGCCGACGTCGGTCAGCGTGACCAGCAGGTCCGCGTCGACGCCCATCGTCGCCGCCGCCGAGAGCATGTCGTTGTCACCGATCCTGAGCTCCTCGGTCGCGACGGCGTCGTTCTCGTTGATGATCGGGACGACGCCCCAGTCCAGCAACGTCTCGACGGTGTTTCGGAAGTTCGTGAACCGCTCGGGGTTCTCGAGGTCGTGCTGGGTGAGGAGGAGCTGGGCCACTTTCCGATCGTACCGCGCGAAGCTCTCGGTGTAGCGGTGCATGAGGGTGCTCTGGCCGACCGTCGAGAGGGCCTGGGTCTCCTCGAGAGTCTCGCTGCCCTGTGCGATCCGCCCCATCCCGGCCCCGACTGCGCCCGACGAAACGAGTATCACCTCCTTGTCCCGCGAGAGGAGGTCCTCGATGTCGTCGACGAGCTTGTCGAGTTTCTCGTCGTCCAGGTTGGAGTCCGCGTCGGTCAGGGAGTTCGTCCCCGCCTTGACGATCACGCGATCGGCGTCGGCCGCCAGCTGTCGAGCCTCGTCGACGGCCGACTCCTCGAGTCCCTTACTCATCGTTGAGCCCTGATGCGAGTTCCGCGGAGCGCTCTTCGGCCGCCGTCACCGCCGCGGCGACGTTCTCCTGGACGTCGCTGTCCCAGAGGACCTCCATCCCTTCGATGGTCGTCCCGTTGGGCGAGCAGACGGCGTCGATCAGGTCCTCTATGTCCTCGTCCGACCGGAGGACGGTCTCGGCCGCGCCCTTGAACGTCTGGGCGGCCAGCGTCTCGGCGTCGGCTTCCTCGAGCCCGCCCTCGACGCCCGCCTCAGTCATCGCCTGAATGAGATAGAAGACGAAGGCTGGACCGCTGCCGTTGACGGCCGTCGCGATGTCCATCTGTGCCTCGTCGATCTCGGCGAACTCGCCGACGTCGGCGAGCAGTTCCCGCACCTCGTCGGGCACGTCGTCGCCGGTGACGGCCGCGGCCATATCTCCCGTCTCGGCCGCGAGATTCGGCATGATCCGGACGACGTTCGCGTCCGTACGGGCCTCGACGTAGTCGGTCGAGACGCCGGCGGCGATAGAGAGAAGGGTCTGGTCCGGCGAGAGCTCGAGATCGGAAAGCACCGCGCCGACGATGTCCGGTTTCACCGCGACGACCACCACGTCGGCGTCGGCCGCCTCCGACACGTCCGACGTGGTCCGCTCGCAGTAATCGGCGACCGACTCGAGGGCGTCGGGATCGAGATCACACGCGGTCACCGTGTGATTCCCGGCCCGATGGAGCCCCTTGATGAGGGCGCTCCCCATGTTTCCGCAACCGATAACGCTCGTCTGTACCATCTTGTCTAGGGGAAGGAACCGAGGCAGACATACCAACTTTGGTTTCGGTCGGTCGGCTCGAGCGCGGGTGGCCGTGTGCGGGGCCGTTTCGTGGCCCCACAAATCGCGCCGCGAGTGAACGGAGATCGCTCGAGTCGTGCAAGCGGTGGACACTGTTCGAGGTCGGTTTCCAAACGAGCGCAGCGCGGTCGACCTTACACTGTCGTGAACTCGGTACCCGTTCGGTCGCCGCCGATCGCGTAGACGGCGAATCGGGCCTCTTTCTGGCCACCCATTCCGGGCGCGCCGGCCGGCATCCCCGGGAGCGCGATGCCGTCGATGTCCGGCTGCTCTGTGAGAAGTGTCCCGATCGCTTCGACGGGGACGTGTCCCTCTACGACGTACTCGTCTATGACGAGTGTGTGACAGCTCCGGAGCCCCTCGGGAACACCGTACTCGCGTTTGATAGCGCCGATATCTTCCGGTACGGTCTCCGTGATTTCACCGTCGATACTGTCACGAAGAGTAGAAGCGTACCGTTCGCAGCACCGACACTCCGGCGCGTTGTACTGACGGGCATTCGTGACGGCGATCGCATCCTCGATCTCCGATCGGTTCTCGTCGGCGTCGCCGAAACACCCGGCGACACCAAGCGCTCCGGTGACACCACCGAGACGGAGGAAGCGCCGCCGAGTCCACTGGGCTGGCATGCGCTCGTCTACATCGGACCGGTATATCCCTCTCGCGACGATTCCGACGCTGCAGGAACGACTGACGCGGGCACCTCATCGGGTACACAAGCGGGTCCAAGCGTCGAGTCGGAAGTCTCGACCGCGCCGCCGTGGAGGTCGAAGCCGGTGACGGTGAGGCCGAGGCGAGCACGGAGCGACCCACATAGCCATCGGCCCGGCCGTTGCGTGGCTCCTCGAGGAACCGTCCGCTCTCTCACCGGCAGTAGACGACGCGATACGACCGCGGCGTGCGTCGGGCCACCCGGCTCGATCAGGTAGCGGTTCGGCACCGATGCATCGTCGGTCTTCGGCAGAAGAGCCGGCTACGAGCCCGTTTCGACGAGTTCCGCCTCACCGTGCGTCTCGTCGACGGCGGTGACGCGGACCGTGGCCTCGATCGCCGCCACGTCCGCCTCGAGAAAGAGGACGAAACCGCCCTCGGTTTTACAGACGAGTGTCCCGTCGGATTGCTCGTCGACGATGTCGACGGCGACGGTATCGCCCGGTTCGGGTTTCCCGCCGAGGGACTCCCCGCACCGCCAACAGTCAGTGTCGTACTCGGCGGTTCCTTCGGGAGCGTTGTTCGCCCCACACCGAGGCGTCTCACACTTGATAAAGGAGTCGTGAACTCCGGGCTGGTAGCGTCCCACAGTAGTCCGTTGCTTCTGCCACCCAAAAGCGTGCCGCTCGTTCCGCGAAACTGCGTCGTCCGCCGTTCACAACGGAGTGATCGTCGAGCGCGGCACTCGCCGAAATACGTACGCTACCGAGATGAACTCCGAAAGAAAGGAACAACCCGCAACCCGATACGGATGCCGATTCACAGCGTTCGAGGATGAACGGTCTCGAACCGGATACTTACCAAGAAGTTTTACCAGTTCCGCGCCGCATTAGTGACGAGATGGAAACGCCCCCGCCAACTGACGCGGAACTCGAGTCCCGGATTCGCCAGCAGGAGGTCGTCGCGGACCTCGGGCAACAGGCGCTGGAAACGGGGGACATCGATCAGTTGATGCACGACGCCTCGGTGGCCGTCGCCGACACGCTGGACGTCGAGTACTGCACGGTTCTCGAGTTGCTCCCCGACGGAGACGAGGTCCTGTTGCGTCAGGGCGTCGGTTGGCAGTCGGGACTCGTCGGGACGGCAAAGGTGCCGACCGACATGGATTCGCAGGCCGGATACACGCTCCTGTCGGCGGAGCCCGTCATCGTCGACGACCTCGAGCGCGAGACGCGGTTTTCCGGTCCCGACCTCCTGATCGATCACGACGTGGTCAGCGGCATCAGCGTCGTCATCGGCTCGGTCGACGAACCGTGGGGCGTGCTAGGAACACATACGGAAGCGCGACGGGAGTTCACCGAACACGACGCGAACTTCGTCCAGAGCGTGGCGAACGTCCTCGCGGCGGCGGTCGACCGGGCAGAGACGGAACGACGGCTCCGCGACCGCGAGGCGCAACTCGAGCGGTACCGGACCTACACTGACGAGATCCTGAACGCGGTCGACGACATGTTCTACGTCGTCGACGAGGCGGGACGCTTCCAGCGGTGGAACGAGACGCTGACCGAGGTCACCGGCTACGCCGACGCGGAGATCGAATCGATGCGGCCGACGGAGTTCGTCGTGGAGTCCGATCGGGAACGGCTCGAGAACGGAATCGCGGAGATCTTCGAAACCGGAAGCGCGCGCGTCGAAGTCGACGTCCTGACCAGCGACGGCAGGGAGATCCCCTACGAATTCGTCGCAGCCCGGCTCGAGAATCCCGACGGAAACCGAGTGCTGGCAGGGATCGGGCGCGACATCAGCGAACGGACCGAACACGAGCGAGCGCTGACCAAGTACGAAACCATCGTCGAGACGATCAACGACGGCATCTACGTCAAAGACGAAGCGGGACGGTTCACGATGGTCAACGACGCCTACGCGGAGCTGACGGGCTACGACCGCGAGGAACTGATCGGCGAACACGCCTCGCTCGTCGTCGACGAGGACACGATCGAGCAGTCGAAAGAGCGGCTGTCGGAACTGGCCGACGAGAACGCGAGTAGCCCCGCCATGGAAGCCGAACTCCTGACGGCGGACGGACCTCGCGTCCCCGCAGAGGGGTCCTTCGCGGCGATCGAGACCGACGACGGCGACCGCGAAGAAGTCGGTGTCGTCAGGGACATCACGGAGCGAAAACGGCGCGAGCGAGCGCTCGAGGAGTCGGAACGTCGCTACCGCACGCTCGCGGAGAACTTCCCGAACGGCGCGGTCGGCGTCTACGACGAGGAGCTGCGATACACGCTGGCGGACGGTGCCCTCCTCGGCGAGCGCCTGCCCAGCGGGGACCGCCTCGAAGGGAATCCCCTCCCCGAGATCTTCTCCGACGAGACGGTCGCGGACCTCGAGCCGGTGTTCCGCGCCGCCGTCGAGGACGGGATCACGACCAGTACGACGACGACGTTCGGCGGCTACGACTGGCGGGTGTGGGCGACGCCGCTCCGGAACGCCGACGGGGAAATTTCCGCCGGCCTGAGTTTCGCGCAGGACATCACCGAGCAGGTCGAACGCGAGCGCCGACTCGAGGAACTGGTCGATCGGCTCGAGGCGTCGAACGAGCGGCTCGAACAGTTCGCCTACGCGGCCTCTCACGACTTACAGGAGCCCCTGCGGATGGTGACGAGCTATCTGCAACTGCTCGAGAAGCGCTACGCCGACGCCTTCGACGAGGACGGCGAGGAGTTCCTCGCGTACGCGGTCGACGGGGCCGAGCGCATGCGCGAGATGATCGACGGCCTCCTCGAATACTCCCGCGTCGAGACGCGAGGGGATTCGTTCGAGCCGACGGATCTGAACGAGGTTCTCGAGCACGTGCTCGCGGACTTGCAGGTCCGGATCGAAGAAACCGACGCCGAGATCACGACCGCTGACCTCCCCCGCGTCGAGGGCGACGCCAGCCAGCTCCGGCAGGTCCTGCAAAACCTGCTGTCGAACGCGCTCGCGTACAGCGGCGACGAGCCGCCGCGAGTCCACGTCGACGCGAACCGGCGCGACGACGAGTGGGCGATTTCGGTTCGCGACGAAGGGATCGGCATCGCACCGGAGAACCACGACCGGGTGTTTACGGTGTTCGATCGCCTGCACAGCCGCGAGGCGTACGACGGGGCGGGCATCGGCCTCGCGCTCTGCGAGCGGATCGTCGAACGCCACGGCGGCGAGATCCGGGTCGACTCCCGGCCCGGAGAAGGCGCGACGTTTTCGTTTCCGCTCCCCGCCGCGAGCGAGGACGAGAGCGATCGGTGACACTTGTCGAAAAATAACTGACGGAACGCCCGTCAGTCGTCTCCGGCCGCTGCCTGTTGTTCCTTCACGTGTTCGACGATCTCCGCCGTCTCGGAGGCGAACTCCTCGTGATCGACCTCCGCGCCGTGAAGGACCGACGAGAACAGTCGCACGTTGCCGGCGACCGCGATCGCCTCTTCGAGTTCCGGTTCCGTTACATCCTCGAGTTTCGCTTCCTCCCGGTGGAAGTGAACGCAGTACGGACACTGGATAGCTGCCGCGGCGCTGAGTGCGGCGAGCGCTTTCTCCCGCTGCGCGAGCTTCGTCTCCTCGAGTTCGAGGTCACGGACGATCCCCCAACTGTGGTCTGCGGCCGGTTCCGGTAGCGCCGCGAGCCAGCTCGGAACCCGCCCGAGGTACGCTTCTATCTCCGTTTCTGTCTCGGTAGATACCATGTGGTCTCACCCCCCGTGGATTTCGTGCTCGTCGCCGATGCGTCGGGGCGTCGGGACGACAGTGGAAACCCGTGGTTCGTACGGTTCGGAGAGCAATCAAACTCACACACAAGCATTTGATACGGAACGCGATGGATTTGACACCTTTCGTCCTAACGACACGGCCGGTTCGACCCGGACGTAGGCATCGAAACGCGAGCCCGGGAACAGGCGACGAAGCGCAGCCGAGGACGCTGCTCAGTCCATCGGATGAACGTCGGTCACCGTCCCGACGCCCTTGCTCCGACCCTCGCGGAAGACGAACTTCTGGCCCTCCTCGACGAGGTACGGGCGGAACTTGAACCGGACGGTGGTTTCCCCCGTATCGCCGGGCAGCAGCCGGCCGTTCTCGGGGTAGAAGGCCGCGGCCTCGGCGATCGTCTCGAGGTGGACGACGGGTTCGTACCCCTCGCCGATGCGGGTCGGGTGGTTGAGCACCATGACCTCGGCCTCGAACTCTCGGACCGGTTCGGGGTCGGCGTCGCGAGGCAGCAAGACCATCCCACGTTCGATGGCGCTTTCTTTGATCCCCTTGAGGGCGATGCCGACGATCCGGCCCGCCTGGGCCTTGTCGACCCGGTGGTAGTGCATCTCGATCGAGCGGACCTCGACTTCCTGAAAGCGGCCGTCGGACATGGGTCCGATCAGGAGTTCGTCGCCGGCCTCGATCTCGCCGGCCATCACCGTCCCCGAAGCGACAGCGCCGACGCCGGTCACCGAGTAGCTGCGGTCGACGTACATCCGGAACTCGCCGGTGTCCTGGGACGTTTTCGGAAGCCGGTCGAACAGTTCGTCCAGCGTCTCTAATCCTTCCATCGTGATCGCGCTCGTTTCGACGATGGGGACGACCTGTTCGCTGATCTCCTCGACGGCGGCGTCGACGCCGTGGCGGGACACTCGGAGCGGCGATTTGTCGACCTCTCGGAGGAGCCGCTCGACCTCCCGTTCGACCTCTTCGATGCGCTCGTCGTCGACGAGATCGGTCTTCGTGATCGCGACGATCGTCGGGAGGTCGGTCGCGAGCAACACGCCGAGGTGTTCCCGCGTGGTGCGAGTCGGACCGTCGTCGGCGGCGACCGTCAGCAGCCCGTAGTCGAGTTTCTGACCGACGAGTCCGCGGATCGTCGTCCGGAGCCACGGCTCGTGGCCGACGGTGTCGACGAAGGAGACGAGCCGATCGGCCTCCTGAACGACCTCGGCCCGATCGGCCTTCCGATTGGGATTCCGAACGTGAACCGGTCCGTCGTCGTCGAAGCCGTAGACCGCGTAGGAGAGGTCCGCCGAGAGGCCGCGCTCGACCTCGTGGGGCTGGACGTCGAGGAACGCGCGCGTCGCTCCGTCCCCATCATCGGGTTTGCCGGTGACGAGCGACCCTACTAGCGTACTCTTGCCGTGGTCGACGTGGCCGGCGGTGCCGACGACGACGTGTTCGTCGTCCGTTTCGAGGACGCCGCCCTCTCGAACTTGGGCGACACCGACGAGTCCGTCGTTGATCCCCCACGTCTGCACGTCCTCGATGTGTGCGTCGGCCTCCTCGGCCAGCAGCGAGAGGACGTCCATCGTCTCGGAGAAGGTGTCGGGATCGACGCCGGCGAGGCCGCCGTCGTCCGTGACGCCGACCACGTAGGTCGCTTCGCCGTCGCCGGACAGCAGGCGGTGACGGAGTTGCGCGGCCAGGCTCTCCCGTCGTCCACCCTCGAGGTGGACGTCTCGTGACAGTCGTTCCTTGAACTCGACGTTGCCACCGTCCTGTTCGCCACGGTCCAGGGCTCGCTCGAGGAGAGCCCGGTCACGGCTCATATTCCCTGGTAAGGAGGCACACGGCAAAAGCCTTCGCGTATGTTGACAATGTTTGTCATGGTACAATTGCCGAGCCGCGGAAAACTACGCCGGCTCCTGCTCGGTCGCCCGTCCCGGCCATCGGATGGATCACGACTGCCGGGCTCGGTTTCAAGCCGCTCGAGTCCGTACTGCGACCCATGAGCGTCAGCGGCCTCTGTCAGATCTGCGAATCACGCCCCGCACAGGAGCGGTGTCCCAACTGCGGCACGCTCGCCTGTGAGCTCCACTACGACGACGAACTGGGGTTGTGCGCCGACTGTGCCGCGCAGGCCAAGCCCGGTCAGTCCGAGGACGTGGACATCAACCGGTTCTGACCCCGCGAGCCACGAACCCGTGACTTCCATCCGCGACCTGCTGAGCGAATCCCTCGGCATCGGCGAGACCTATCGCCTCCGGCTCGAGCAGCGCGACGGCCAGCTCGTCGCCGCCCACCCGAACGACGCCAGCCCGATGGACATCGCCGTCGTCGAGGGGCTGGATCGGCTCGAAGAACGTCCGCCGACGGAGCCCGTCGCGGTCGAGATCGTCGCACGAGTGGTCGACGATCGGATCGCGGGGCGGGTGGTGGACGCCGATCCCGACGGTGCTGCGAAATCGGACGACGCCGAGACGAGTCGCTAGTTCTCCCGGTATCGGTTGAGTCGCTTCTTCAGCCGCTTCGCCGCCTGACCGCTGGCGCTGGCGAACTCCTCGCCATCGTCTTCGCCCGCGAAAATAATTCCGCGCGAGGAGTTGACGAGCCCGACACCGTTCGCGAGTCCGTGCTCGACGGCCGCCTCGGCGTCGCCGCCCTGTGCCCCGATTCCGGGGACGAGGAAGGGCAGGTCGGGCACCTGCTCGCGCAGCTCCTCGAGCTCTTCGGGCTGGGTCGCACCCACGACGAGCCCGACGTTGTCGTTCTCGTTCCAGAGGTCTGCCAGCGCGGCGACCCGCTCGTAGACGGGTTCGCCGGTCTCGAGTTCGAGGTCCTGCAGATCCGATCCACCGGGATTCGACGTCCGACAGAGGATGAATACGCCGGACTCCTCGTCCGCCAGGAACGGCTGCAGCGAATCGCGGCCCATGTAGGGGTTGACGGTGATGGCGTCGACCGTCTCGAGCAGTTTCGCGTACTGGCGAGTCGTGTTTCCGATGTCGGCGCGTTTGGCGTCAAGCAGGACGGGAACACCCTTGCCGTGGGCGTAGGCGATGGTCTCCTCGAGGGCGGCCCAGCCGTCCGGATCCTCGTAAAACGCGGCGTTGGGCTTGAAGACGGCGGCGTGCTCGTGGGTCGCGTCGATGATGCGACGGTTGAACGCCCAGCGGGGGAGGTCGTACTCCTGCAGGTGGTCTGGAATGCGCGACGGGTCGGGATCGAGCCCGACGGAGACGACGCTGTCGACCGTCCGAATGCGGTCGTGCAAGCGGTCGAAGAAGTTCATGCCGGCAGTGGCTCCGCGACGGTCGAAAAGGTTGCTATCCGTCGGCCGACGGGAGCGAATCCGGCCGACGCGAACGTGACATGGTACACCTAGCCGTTCCAAATATTTTAGACATCAGTTACTTCGCTCGCTCGCTAGTGTACACCGATATGGGAATTCGACAAAACGCAACGTCGCTCTCGCAGCGCCTCCGTAAACGGGTCCGATCGACGTTGACGAACGAACCCGAAACGGCGGTCGACGAGACGGATCGCGGCGACCGCGATAGCGGGTCCAGTGTCTCGGACTCGTTCGGTAATCTCTTCCATTGCTCTCGGTGCAGTGTCGTCTACATCGCCGCGGAGAAACGCATCTGCTCGGAGTGTGACGAGGAAGTCGAGCAGGTGCGATCGACGCTGGCCTGTCGGGGGCCGTAGCCGCCGGCCAGCGCGCTGTCGTCGGCGGGCTACCTTTCAACAGCGAGAGAGTCCCGCCGTTCACGGCGGGCGTGAATCGCGTACACTCCAGTGAGGAACCACCGCGTTACTACTTGTCTTGAGTCTCCAACGTGTCGAGGCCAGTTTCCAGCGCCACAACATACGCCTCATCGAGTGAGGGGTCGTTTGCTTCGGCGTAGTCTTTTATCGGCCCGTGAAACGCGTCGGAAATGGCGATTACTGGCCTCATCGGTACACTCCGTACTTGTCGCGGCTATTCTCTGCGTGGTGTGGACTCTCCTCATCACAGTCAGGACAGACGAACAGGTAACTCTCAGGTTCCTCTCCGTGTTTTTCTTCAAATCGGTCTCGTGCCGCTTCTTGGTCTTTGAATAGCCCAATCATATCGACGGTCATCCACTCGTCGCTGGTTCGACCACAAATGTAGCAGGTAAGTGGCGTTTCAGTCGCCATACGCCATAATAATTATTTGAATTAAATGAGTAAAAATATTGTAGCATGAAGCGAACCAACACGTTTGCCGTACGACCGCTCTCCGAAACCGGAGAGCAACTACTACGGGACCTGCTGGACGCTTCTGCCGCTCTCTGGAACGAAGCCAACTACGAACGGCTCATGCGGTACAACGGCGAGGATGGCTTCGAGGACAACGTGTGGGACGCCGATACAGGCCGACTCGAAGGGAAATACAAAGGCGTTCTCGGCGCTTCCACCGCCCAACAGGTGATACGGAAAAATAGCGAAGCATGGCGTGGATTCTTCGAGAACAAGAACGCGTATCACGATGAGTCGGATAGATCGGTCACTGAACACCCGGAACCACCGGGATTCTGGGGCAACAAAGACGATGGTCGCAAGCTGCACACCGTCATTCGCAACACGTCGTACACCGTCGACTGGGGCGAGCGGTCCCGACTTGAGATACTGGTTGGAAGTGAGTTGAAAGACCGATACGACCGCACCGGGCGTCTCCGGCTGGAAATTGCTGGCAGCCCGGATTGGCCTGATTACGACAAACAGGGCCGGTTGGACCTGTGGTACGACGAGACTGATAGCACCTTCCGGACTTCGCAACCCGTGACTGTTTCTGACGACGCACGGGCAACTCCACTGGCCTCAGAGAAGGCCGCTCTGGACATTGGTGCCAACAAGCTCGTCGCCTGTACCACCACGACCGGAAAACAATATCTGTACAACGGCTGTAAGTTGTTCCAGCGGTTCCGTGGGACAACAACAGAGATCGCTCGGTTGCAGTCGAAACTTGAGGAAGATCAGTACAGTAGCGAGCGTATCCGGCGGCTGTACCGCAAGCGAACTCGTCGCCGTGACCACGCTCAAGAAGCGTTGTGTCGTGATCTAATCGAACGATTGTACGACGATGGCGTTGAAACCGTGTATATTGGCGGGCTGACCGATGTCCTCGAAACTCATTGGTCAGTGGAGACGAACGCCAAGACGCACAATTTCTGGGCGTTCAAGCAGTTCACCGAGCGACTGACCTGTACCGCCGAAGAGTACGGTATCTCGCTCGAGGTTCGGTCAGAAGCGTGGACGAGTCAGGAGTGCCCGCAGTGCGGGGGCACAGACCGAACGACACGGCATCAGGACACGCTCACTTGCCCGTGTGGGTTCGAAGGGCACGCCGACCTCACGGCATCAAAAACGTTCCTGAAGCGGCACACAAGCAAAGCAGTCAGGCCGATGGCACGGCCTGTGCGGTTCGAGTGGAACGACCACCGATGGTCGGAGTCACCATGCTCTCATGAAAATCCCAAAGAACAGCGCACAGACCCGAGTACTGTCCACCGTGACAGGAATGTTGCCTCCGGGGAGTCTCAGGCAGTCTGAGACTCCCACGTCGGAGAGGAAACCGCGCTCTTCAGGGCGCGGAGGATGTCATGCTTCGAGTATTTCGATCAGGTTCCCTTCGGGGTCCCGCAGGAACATGATTTTCGTGCCGCTCTCGGTCGTTCGCGGCCCGCTGATCGTCGGCACGTCGCCGGGCAGGGTCTCGGCGAATCGATCGAGATCGTCGACCGAGAGACCGACGTGCGTCGCGCCAGGCTGGTTCAACTCTGCCGCAGGAGATCCGCGTGCCTCGGGGTCGTACTCGACGAGTTCGATTCGCGTCCCGTCGGCCTCGAGGTGAGCGAAGTCGGCGCTCGCTTCGTCGACCCCGACGGCGTCGGCGAACGCCTGACCGCCGACGCTGAATCGATCGGCGACCTCGAGATCGAGGGTGTCCCGGTAAAACGCGAGCGTCTCCTCGAGGTCCGCGACGGTGATGCCGACGTGGTGTGTACTGAGGGCTGCCATACTCTGGATCGCTCGAGCGCGGGGAAAAACGCTTTCGTCCGTGCCGTCCGGCGGTCCGCTCGTCGGCGTACGTCTTCCGGAGATCGCACCGACCGTTCGCAGCGATTTACGAACGCGATGCGCGTCGCTCCGCCGCCGCGAACAGGTCGTCGTTCAGTGAGTAGATCTGCTGTCTGGCGTCGGCAAAGGATATCTGTGAGGTGACGAGGTCGTGTTCCTCGAGTTGGGTGAGCGCGTAGCGGACCGTCCGAGCGGGGAGCATCGTCTCCTCGGCGAGTCGGGACTGCGTGAGAGAGCCCTCGTGCGCGAGGACCGTCAGCACGAGTTTGGCGCTCGGAGGAGTCTCGTCGACGGCGTCCGGAACAGTGTCGGTGGTGAGAACGACCTGATCACTCATCTGGCGATACATCGCAACGGACCGCCTTTAATCACACCCTGCAATGTATCGGGTCTGCACAGCCGCCACCGGACGACCGCCGGTCGGTGAGACGCGAGTCGTCAGGGTCGCAAGCGTTAGACTCCGAGTTCATCGGCCAGTTCGTGGAAGCTCCCGATCGTCAGATCCGGGTCGCCGGCGATCGGCTCCCACGGCCGGCCCTTGCGGTCGACCCACGCACCCTGCATGCCGGCGTGTTTGGCGCCCATAACGTCGTACCAGCCGGCAGTGACGTGGACGATCTCGTCGATCGGCGTGCCGGTTCTGCCGGCCGCGTGGCGGTAGAGGTCGGCTGCGGGCTTGTACGTCTCGATCTCGTCGGCACTGATCGTGTCTTCGAGGAGGTCGTCAACGTCGGCGTGGGCGACCATCGACGACAGCATGTCGGGATCGCCGTTCGAGACGACGTAGCAGTCGTAGCCGCCGTCGCGGAGGCGCTCGATACCGTCACGAACGTCGTCGAAGACATCGAGTTCGTGGTAGACCGCCAGTATTTCGTCGCGCTCGTCTTCGGTGACGTCGGCGTCGAACACGTCCAGCGCGTACTGGAGCGCGTCGCGGTTCATCTCGTAGAACGGCTGGTAAGCGTCGACGTGGTTCGCGACGAGGGTGTACTCGAGCGAGCGTAGTCGCCACAGGGTCGAGACGGGGCCGGGATCGTCGACGTGATCGGCGAGCGCACGGATGGCCGCCTCGACGTCGACGAGGGTGCTGTAGGAGTCGAACGTGATCGTCGTGACGCGGTCGGAGTCGAAAGTCATTCGGGCGGAACGTCTGCACGAGGCGTAATAGTTCCCGCGCGCGCTCTCGACCCGTCGCGGCTGGAATAAGGGGAGCCGACGGCGTGAAACTAATTGGGGGCAGCCGCGGTGTCCCCGACCGCAACTCACGTCACACCGAAGACGTATCCCGAGACGGATGGTGCGCAATCACGTACCACATCTTCAGTTCGAAACCACGGCCGCAGTCGATTCGGCGTAGAAACGCGCGTTCGCCGGCGAGATCACGGACGCGTACGTCGATCGGATGGCGACGGGGACCGGCCACGTCGCGGTTACAGTCCGCGCCCTCGATATTGCCTCGTTCTCGCTGGGTCGGCTTGATCCCGGCGAGGACGCGGTGATGCTGAACGCGGACATCAGGGCCGGACGGTCGTTCGAACAGCGGCGATCGTTCGTGAGCGGCGTCGAAGGCGGCGCTCACGAACGGTGGGGTGTTCCGACCGAGAACATGTACGCCGTCGTCACCGAGCACGACGGCGACCGGTTCCACAAGTACGACCGCGTGCTCTCGTCGTGGGGAGGACACGAGGCCGAAGACGGCGCTGGTCGGCGGTGAGAAGTGCCGAAACGGCCGGGCGTCAGCTACTCGCCGAACGGATCCCGGTAGTCGTTCCGGATGAAGTACCGGATCCAGTTCGCGTAGGTGCGGTCCGCGGGGTCGTCCGCGACCTGTTCGTAGCGGATCGTTCCCTCCTCGTCGATCACGTAGACGGCTGCAATGCCGGTGAGGCCGTGGCTCGTCTCCTCGGTGCCGCTGTACTGGTCTGCGACCTCGCCGTCGGGATCGGCCTGCAGTTGGATCTCGAGGTCGTAGCGGTCGCGCATCTCGGCGACCCGCGGCAGCGGATCGGTCACGATCGGCAGGACGTCGACCTTCTCGTGGAACCAGAGGTCGTAGGCGACCTCGCTGAACGTCTGGAGCTGTTCCGCACAGAAGCTGCACCAGTGACCGCGGTTGATGATAACGATGGCCGGGCCGTTCTCGAGTCGATCGGAGAGCGATACCTCGCCGCCGGCGGTGCTCGGGAGCGTGAAGTCGGGTGCTTGCTCGCCTTCGAGTCCCATACCCCGATGAGCGTCCGCGGTGGGGTATGTCCGTGGCTTGAACGTGGAAGCAAGGGCCGGTCGACGTTGCTCCGTGCTCGTCGGGCTCGGGCGCGACTCGCTCGAGCCTCAGCTCGGTTCGATCCAACCGGTACCACGGTGCTGTGAACCGTCGCCGTGTTACGATTCGAGGAAATCGCTGGCGAGGTCGGGAAAGATCTGATCGGCGAAGTGGACCGCGAGGACGACGACGATCGGACCGAAGAACAGCCCCCACCAGCCGAAGGCGAGCGTCCCGAGGAAGTAGCCGAGCAGGACCAGTCCCATGTGGACGCCGCTCCGCGCGGAGAGGTACGATCGCGCGAAGAAATCGGGGATCGTGTCGACGACGACGAACGTGAGGGCGAGGAAAGCGAACGGGTGCCACAGTGGCGTCGGCGTCGTAACCGCGACGCCGAGCAGGAGCAGCCCGTAGGGGACGTAGACGATCTTCATGCCGACGGCCGGGACCAGCGTCCCGATCCCGATGAGCAGCGAGAGCAGTATCGGCACCGCGACGACGGCTCCGCTCGAGGAGAGGACGTTGAGCCCGTAGAACGAGACGGCGGCGACGCTGGCCGCGACCGCGATAACCGCTACGTTACTGACGAAAACCGTCTCGAGGTCGCCGTCGGCCGACTCGGTGAACGAGACGATGTCGTCGTCGTAGTCGATGCTCTCGTAGAACCACCGCCGTAACTTGTGATCGTCCCGCAGGAGATAAAAGAGGAAGGTGAGCATGAGAAAGAACTGGGCGAGGATCGAAAAGACGGTCCCGACGATCGACCGCAGCTGTCCGACGACGCTCGGCACGCCCTGACGGAGGGCGCTGCCGAGCGAGCCGCCGGATCCGCCAGCGATCGCGTCCCGAAGCCGATCGATATTTCCCTCCCTGGCCAGCCGCAGATACGGCTGGAAGAGCGACCGGTACGCCCCGAGATCGCTCGCGGCGAGGAACTGATCGAGTTCTCTGAGCGCGACGACGGTCGCGTAGGCGACGACGGCCAGCATGGGGACGATGACGAACAGTATCGTGGCCGTCGCCGTCACGTTCGGGTGGTCGATGTAGCCGTCGAGCCACCGGTATAGCGGCCGCGTCGCGTAGTAGACGAAGATCGCGAACAGAAGCGCGCCGAAGTATCTGTAGAGGGCGAGCGCGATCAGCGCTGCGATGACCAGCCCCAGCGCGATCCAGACGAGCCGCGTCCCCTCACGACCGCGAAAACCGCCCATAGGCGGTTTCACGGGTCTCGAGGGGAAAAATGCCGGTCTTGAGATAGAATGCGGTCATCGACGCGTGAGTGTCACGTCGAGCGACCGGGTCCGATCGAGCGCCCTCGCGTTCCCGACCGGGACGGTGCGGGAGACGACGCGGTCCGCCGTCAGCCCTCGAGTTCGTCCGCGAGGTCGTGGAAGCTCTCGATCGTCAGGTCGGGGTCCATTTCGTACGGTCCCCAGAGAGTGTCCTGCCGGTTGATCCAGACGCCCTGCATTCCGGCGTGAATCCCGCCGGGCACGTCCCACCAGCCGCCCGCCACGAAGGCGATATCCTCGATCGGCGTCCCGATCCGGTCGGCGGCGTAGCGGTACAGTTCGGGTTGCGGTTTGAACTGCTCGATCTCGTCGGCGCTGACCGCGTCTTCGATCAGCCCGCCGAGGTCGGCGTGTTCGAGCAGCGACTCGAGCATTTCCTCGCTGCCGTTCGAGACGATGTAGCAGTCGTAGCCCGCGTCGCGCAATCGCTCGATGCCGTCGTGAACGTCGTCGAAGACCGGCAGTTCGTGGTACGTCGAGAGGATCTCCTCGCGCTCGTCCTCGTCGACGTCGACGCCGGCCGTCTCGAGGGCGTACTGCAGCGCACGGCGGTTCATCTCGTAGAACGAGTCGTACTCCTCGATGGCGTTGCCGACCATCGCGTACGACAGCGATCGTTCACGCCAGAGCTTCGCGACGAGGTTCGGATCGTGGTCGTCGACGTGCTCCGCGAGCGGCTCGGAGACGCCGGAGACGTCCACGAGCGTTCCGTACGAGTCGAACGCGATCGTCTCGACTGCCTCGGGGTCGAACGACATAGCGATCGCTACCCCACGAACGTCGAAATAGCTTGGTCCGGCTCGCGGAACGCGGGCGGCCCCGGAACTGATAGACGTCGCGGTCGACGTGCCCGTATGGACCGGAGCAAGCAGCTGTACGAGCAGGACGCGACCGGCTGGCAACGCGGCCTCTACGAGGACATCAAGACGACCTTTCGCGCGCCGATCGTCAACTGGTACTTTCGATCGCTGACGGCCAACGAGCCCGCGTTCGCGCGCTACATGTGGGGGCAGATCAAGCCGCTCTTCCAGACCCGCGAGTTCGGCCGGTACTCCGTCGGCTATCGCGACGCCGTGCTCTCGGCGATCGAAGGCGGCCCGACCGACCTGCCGCGCTACCGGCGCGCCGACACCGACCTCCGACCGGCCGAGTGGCGCGAGCTCCGGGGCCAGATCGCGACCTTCGACATCGTCGCGCCGCGACTGGCGCTCACGTTCGCGGTCTGCGATCGGGCGATAAACGACGAACTGCCGGACGCCGACCCGGACGGCGCGCCGTCGACGGTGCCCCTTCCCGCGTGGCTCGACCGCGACCGCGGTCGGTCCGTGACGATGCTCGAGGTCGGCGACGTTCCCGACGACCTCTCCGAGACCGTCGCCGATATTCGGGAGTTCCACGGCTTCGAGAGCGGACTTCCGAGCATCTACCGCTGTCTCGCGCAGTGGCCGGGCTACCTCGAGCCGGCGTGGGCCGATCTCGAGCCGGTCCTCGAGAGCGAGGCGTTCGAACGAGGCTGTCACGACGCGGACGCGGTCGTGGACGACCACCTCGAGCGGCTCCCGTACACGCCGCGGCTCTCGCCCGCCGACTTGGCGGAGCAGGGGTTCGACGACGAGACGATCGACGAGCTCCAGCACTACGTTCGGGCGTTCAACCGAGGGGCCACCGGAATGGTCCTCCAGACCATCGTCACCTACGCGGCGACGCTCGACGCGGGCGGCGAGCGGTCACTCTGACGCGTCGCCGGCCGGCGCACGCTGAGGCCGACGCTCGAGGCGAGCGGCCCGTCTCCCCCGGAACAGCGTTTTGGGGCCGGCCGTCGTCCCTCGGCCTATGACGCACACAGCCGTCATCGCCGGCGTCGGTCCCGGTCTCGGAGCATCGCTCGCCCGCAAGTTCGTCGACGAGGGCTGTCAGGTGGGACTGTTCGCCCGCTCGGACGACTACCTCGAGGAGCTGTCGGCCGACCTGGGCGACGACGCGGTCGCCGTCCCGACGGACGTCACCGATCCGGCACAGGTCGAGGCCGGGTTCGAGGCAGTCCGCGACGCGTTCGGCCCCGTCGACGTCCTCGTCAACCACGCGAGCGGCGGGTCCTGGTCGGGCCTCCGAGATATCTCGCTCGAGGAGTTCGAACGGGCGTGGCGCACGTCGGCCTACGGCGCGCTGCTGTGTTCGCGGGAAGCAGTCGACGACATGCTCGCCGGCGACGGTGGGACGGTCGTCTTCACCGGGGCGACTTCCGCGGTCCGCGGCCGGGGCGGTGCGATCGGCTTCAGCGCCGCCAAGTTCGCCGTTCGGGGGATGGCGGAATCGATGGCGAGAGAGCTCGGTCCCGAGGGAATTCACGTCGCCCACGTCGTGATCGACGGCGGGATCGCGACGCCGTCGGTCCGCGAGTCCCAACCCGACCGCGACGAAGACGAGTTCCTCGATCCGGACGCAATCGCCGACTCCTACTGGCATTTGGTCGAGCAGGACCGGTCGGCGTGGACGCTCGAACTCGACCTGCGCCCCCACGTCGAGGAGTTCTGAGCGGCCGCGGTATCCAAGGGCCCCGAGTCCCCTCCGATGCTCAGACGTGGCATACCGTTATCACGTCTGGCGCCGATCCTCCACTATGACGCGCGTCGCCTTGATCGCCCACGACGAGAAGAAACCGGACATCATCGAATTCGCTCGCGCCCACGAGGAGCAACTCCAGCAGTACGACCTGGTCGGAACCGGGACCACGGGAAAGCGGATTGCGGACGAGACCGACCTCGAGGTCGAGCGGAAGGCGTCGGGGCCGCTCGGCGGCGACCTGATGATCGGCGCCGAAGTCGCGGCAGACCGGCTCGACGGGATCGTCTTCCTCCGGGATCCGCTGCGGGCGCAGGCCCACGAGCCAGATATCTCGGCGCTGTTGCGGATCTGCGACGTTCACGACACGGCGCTCGCGACGAACCTCGCCTCCGCGACGTTTCTCATCGAAGGGCTCGCCGAGTAGCGTCTCCGCGGTCGACCAGACGGGGTATACCGCCGGTCATGTTGTCTTCGGACTTCGCTGCGGGCATGCTATTTAATACGGCGGCTTCGAACGTCTCCGTATGACCATCTACGAGAGCGACCTCCCCGGCGTCGGGAAGAAGTTCGAGGTCGACCTCGAGGACGGCGAGCAGCTCGTCATCGTGACCCACAACACCGGGAAACGAGAGGTGTACCTGAAAGCGGATCCGGACGCCGACGGCGACAAGCTGTTCGAGGTCTCGGACCAGCTCGCCCGGAAGATCGGCACGATTCTGGAGGGGGCGTACTTCCAGCCGGTCGAGACCGAGCAGGTCGAGACGATGCTCGGCGACGACACGTTCCTCGAGTGGTACGGCGTCACGGACGAGTCCGAAATCGCCGGGAAGAGCATCGCCGACGCGCGAGTTCGCCAGCGTACCGGCGTCTCCATCGTCGCGATTCAGCGCGGCGACGACCTGATTTCGCCGCCGACGCCGGAGACGGCCATCGAAGTCGGCGACACGCTTGTCGTCATCGGCGAGCGCGAGGACTGCGCCCGGTTCGAGGAACTGCTCGGTGGCGAGCGAGAGGAGTGATCGAAACGGATGCTCCCAGCCGGAGGTGAGCGGTAGTGGCGACTGAGACGGCGCTCGTCGACGTCGGACTCCTCTTTGCAGCGGTCGCACTCGCCGGCGTGCTGGCGAGCCGGATCGATCAGTCGGTGATCCCGCTGTACATCCTCACCGGCATCCTCATCGGATCGAACGTCCTCGGCGAACTGCCCGCGCTGGCCGGCAGCGAGGTCGGGATCGGCGGGTACACCGCCACGGTTCCCGAGCTCACGATCGGCGGCGTCGACCTCCTCGCGGCGCTGGGGGGACTCGCGCTCACCGACACCGACTTCGTCGTCGTCGGCGCGGAGATCGGGATCGTTCTCCTACTGTTCTTCCTCGGCCTCGAGTTCAACCTCGAGCGGCTGCTGGCGAGCCGGAATCGGATCGGAAAGGCGGGATCGGTCGATCTCGCCGTCAACTTCGCGATCGGATTCGGGTTCGGCTATCTCGTCTTCGGCGGTCTGCTCGCCGCCATGCTGACCGCCGGCATCGTCTACATCTCCTCGAGCGCCATCATCACGAAGTCGCTGCTCGATCTCGGCTGGATCGCCAACGACGAGGCCGAACCGATGCTGGGGATCCTCGTCTACGAGGACCTGTTCATCGCCGTCTACCTGGCGATCGTGTCGGCGCTCGTCCTCGGCGGCGGAGACGTCGCGGCGGCCGCGGGGCAGATCGGGATCGCGATCGGCGTCATCGTCGCCCTGCTCGCGCTCGTCTCGTACGGCACCGGCTTCTTCCAGCGGTTCCTCGACGCCGACACCAACGAGTTCGTCGTCGTGCGCGCGCTCGGCGTCACGATCCTCGTCGCCGGCATCGCGTACGCGCTGGGCGTCAGCGAGGCCGTCGCCGCCTTCTTCGTCGGGATGGCCTTCTCCGGGACCGATCACGTCCACGATCTGGAGCGGCTGCTCGAGCCGATCCGGGACGCGTTCGCGGCGATCTTCTTCGTCTGGATCGGGCTCGTCACCGATCCGAGGCTGTTCTCGCCGTCGGTGCTCGCCACCATCGCCGCAGCGGCGGTCCTGACGGCGCCGGCGAAGATCGTCAGCGGCTTCCTCGGTGGGAAGATCTACGGTCTCGACGACCGCCGATCGGTCCGGGTCGGCCTCGGCATGGCCACCCGCGGCGAGTTCTCGCTGATTATCGCGAGCCTCGCGCTCTCGGGGGCCGGTACCGGCATCGCGACGGGCACAGCGGAGACGATCTACGCGTTCGCCGTCGGCTACGTCCTCGTCATGAGCGTCCTCGGCACCTCGCTTATGCAACACTCGAGCCGGATCGAACCCGCCGTCGTCGGCCTGCTCGAGCGGCACGGCGTCGGTTCCGCTCGACCGGTGGAGGAATGAGTCAGTTGTCCCACCGTCGAACCGGGAGCGAACAGCGTCGTTTCTCCCTTCACGATGACTCTGAACAGTCTATAGGACGGTAAATCGCGGCTCTCAACTCGTTTCCACGAGACGACGTGTAACCGATACTCGAAGAACGAGACGTTCCCCGACGGACAGTACCCGTCCCGGCGAAAGCCCGTCACTTAATCGTTCAGAGCCCCTATCGGTGATGATTGGAGGGTATTCGATGCGTGCGCTCCGGGACATCGAAGGACTCAGTCCGCAGAATCTCACGAAGCGACAGCGACTCCTGCTGACGTTCGTAGCCGGTCTCAGTCTGACCGTTCTCTTCTACACGATCGTCTACAACTGGGGAATGTCTGCGCTCGAGGACCGTCCGCAGTCCGTCTTTCGGTCGTTTCAGACGGTAGTCGAAACGATGACGACGACCGGGTACGGCGCGGACTCGCCGTGGTCGACGCCGGTAATGAACGTGCTGATGGTGACGATCCAGTTGAGCGGCGTCGTCATCGGATTCGTCACGCTGCGCGTCCTCGTCATTCCGCTCTTCGAACGGACGCCGCTGAACCTCGACGACCGACTTACGAGCAAGAACGACCACGTCGTTATCGTGGAGTACCGGCACGACACCGAGATACTGCTCGATGAACTCGAGGAACTCGGTATCGACTACGTTCTCATCGAATCCGACGAGGATGAGGCGAAGCGCCTCTCGGACGACGGCTATCAGGCTATCAACGGCGACCCGGAGCAACGAGCCGACCTCGACCGGGCGGCGATCGAGCGAGCCACCCTGCTCATCACCGACGCCGGCGACGAAACGGCGAGCGTCGTCCTCACTGCGCTCGAAGCGAACGAAGACCTCCGAGTGATCAGTTTCACGGAGTCGACGCGCCGCAAGGCGGCGCTCGCGGAGGTCGGCGTCGACCGGAGCGTCGCTCCACATGCACTGATCGGGCAGCGACTCGCGGAGAAAGCGGTGACCCCCGTCACGGTCAACGGACGGTCCGAGGGGGACGAGGTCGACGTCCGCGAGATACTCGTCCGTCGCGATAGCCCGCTTCACGGCGTCCGCGTACGCAACTCACCGATCGTGAGCCATCCGAACTTGACGCTGGTCGCCGGGTGGTTCGACGGCGTATTGCACCTGCCACCGTCACCTGACGATCGACTCAGGCCGAACACCGTGCTGGTGGTCGCCGGGCCGGCGAGCGAGCTCGACGAGTTCGCGAACGAGACCGCCGGCGTCCGGTCGCGACGCGTCACGGCTCCGTCACACATCATCGTAGCCGGATTCGGAGAAGGCGGAACCGCAGCCGCCGAGGCGCTCCCGTCGGGCGTTTCGGCGACGACCGTGGACGAATCGGCGGATCGAAATCCCGATCTCGTCGGCGATATTACCGAACCCGAGACGCTTCGCGAAGCCGGCATCGACGACGCCTCGGCACTGGTCGTCACCGTCGACGACGACTCGACCGCCCTGTTGACAGTCGCAATGGCTCGGTCGCTTTCGGACGAGACAGAGATCCTCGCTCGAGTGACCGACGGCGAGAAGACGAAGGCGGCGTTCAGAGCGGGTGCCGACTACGTCCTCTCCATTCAGCAGGTGGCCGCTCGCCTGGCCGCGACGGAGGTTCACGGTGAACGAGTGATCGATCCGACGAGTCAGATTCGCCTCGTCCGAGCCGACGCTGCGCCGTTCGTCGGCGAGACGGTAGCGGACGTCCGTCGCAACACCGAACGCGGATGGACTATCGTCGGCGTTTCGCGTGGTGGTACCGTTCGGACCGACGAACGCATCACCGTCGAAGCCGACGACGAAGTGATCGTCGCGGGAAGCGACGGGGCGATTCAGGAGTTCGAGCGAACCGTCGACACGGTATGACCATCGCGTTGTACCACGACGCAGATCAGGGCTAACGACTCCCGGCAGGGCGGATAGTCGAGAAGGAAGAAGACGATCGCAGGAAGCCGATCCCCGTCGACGGCAGTTAGAACGCCGTCTCGAACTCGAGATCCCTGCCCCCCTCCTGAATCAGACGGATATCACCGGGGTCGTCCTCGGCGAGGAGGGTTCGAGAGGCGCATCGGTGGTCTGAGTGCTCATGCGGTGATCAGATCTCGTGTTCCGATGGGTGTGTGATCCGTTTCGAGGAAGTGATCGATCGCTCGCTGGCTCGCCTCTGTTGAGTCGATGGAATCGGTGACTGGGATCTCCCACCTACAGACTCCACACCGAAGCTGAATTTCTGATGACTCTCTCATTCCTCGTCTGCGCCCGCCAGTTCCCCCTCTCCAGCACTGTGCTCGGTTTCGTGGATATCGATGTGCCCGTTTCCGTGGACGGCCACCTCGTATCCAGCGTACTCGAAGGTAACGCGACCAGACCGTCCGTTCTGAAAGAGTGTGTCGAGTGCTTCCGGATTAACCGCCTCGTACAGCGGTTGCATTTCCAGCGGGCTCACGTCGTTTCGCTCGGCGAGCCCCATCACGATCGCCTGGCTCGGAGATGACGGACCGTCAATCGTAACCTCCTCAGAATCGATATCCATTGTCGCTTTATAACGGAACGTGAGGCAAGAAGAGACCGGTTGCCCTGGCACCCCTTTAAGTGCAATTACGGCCGCTGGCTCACTCCGATTCGGTATCGGCCGCCGCAGTTAGCGTTTCGTCGATGAGCCGTCCCGTCGCCCGCCGGAGTAACTTCGAGAGGTTTTGATGGGACATCTCGAGTTCGTCCGCGAGCTCTCGCGTCGAGATCGCGCGTGGAACTTCGTAATAGCCGTAGGAGTTCGCGGCGGTGAGGGCCTCACGCTGGGCGTCGGTCAGTTGTCCGCCCAGATGGCGGGGCTCGTTCGGCTCGGTAAGTCCGAGGAGCGCAAATTCGTACCCCCAGTCGGTCAACACCGTCCGAAAGGTATCGAACTGATCACGGGCCCCGAACCGGATTCGTACCTGCCAGCCGTCAGCAGTGGCTTCCGCGTCGAGAATTGACCCGCCGGTGTCGAGATACGCATCTATTCGCGTTTCGACGTCGTCGCTCCATTCCACCTGATAAAAACACTCGTCGTCGAACGCGGTGGCATCGACGATGTCGTCGACCGACGGATCTTCCTTGAACACCTCGGTGATCCGTTGCTGCTCGGCACGGGTCGCCCACATGCAGGGCATCGTCCATTCGGTGCTATGGGCCGCGATCCGTTCGGCTTCGACCTCGAGGTGCGGTATCCGCTCGAACGTCTCCTCGAGAGAGAGCGCACCGTGCTCGAGTCGAAGCGTCGCGAGTAGCATACCACCGTCTCTCTACTGCTGTCCTCTCAACTCTTTCCCCGGCTATATTTCGCCGTTCTCACCCGTGTCAATCAAACAAGGGACTTAACCTCGACGGCAGTGGATATCGTTTCATGGATTCCCCCGCCGCTTCCGGGCAAGCAGTCGAAATCCTTCTCGTCGACGACAACCCGGGAGACGCGCGATTGATCGAGGAAGCGTTCACCGACGCGCGTATCGCGAACACACTCTCCGTCGTGACGACTGGCCAAGACGCACTCGATTACCTCCATCACCGCGGGGAGTTCGCCGACGAGCCATACCCCGACCTACTCCTGCTCGATTGGCGATTACCACAGATGACGGGGGAGAGAATCCTCGAGGAGATCAGCACCGACGACTTAGATGACCTTCCCGTCATAGTCCTTACGGGTTTCGATATCGAAGAAGAGTTTCTCAGGTCCCACGACCCGAAAGCCGACGCCTATCTCACGAAGCCGGTCGATCCGAGCGAATTTCTCAGACTCGTCCGTTCGTTCGAGTACTTCTGGTTGAGCCTGCTTCGCCAAACCGCGGAGTGAAAGCGGATAGCCGGTTGCCTGGGACGGATTGACGAGAAAAGTCACTACGAACCTGAATTTCGGCTCGAGAAGAGGCCTCTCTGCGATTAGTGAAGAGACCGCACCTAAAATGTGTGGTATTTGCAAACCCACGCAGAGCCGTATTCACCGTTGACCGCGTTCGATCTGTTGAGACAGACACATGAGCGAGTCCGATACACGTATCGAGGAAATTGCCACAGAGGGGTCCCGATCCGCTGTTGAATATGAATACAGCGATGAGATACAGCCAAGCACCGCCGTAGTTCAGGCGATTTGCGTCCTCGAAGACATCGATCCCACGGAGGTACCGACCGAGGTTGGGTTTGTTCTCTACGATCACATCAACCCCGGAGCCCTCGATACCATCTTGGAGAACGATGGAAGAGAAGGAACGACTTCTGTCTCCTTCGAGGTTTCGACCGAACACATCTACTCCGTCGAAATGTACAGCGATGACCGTCTCCTTATCCGCTACGATCGGATCGCGTAATCTGATAACTATTCGGCCGATTCGTAGCCCTCAATCAGGTCGTATCTCTCCCACTTCAGGTCACCCTCCGAAAGCCGTCGGAATTGGTGGTCAGTTGCCCACTCTGCTATGGTCAGTCTGGATAATTCATACGGCCACGGCCCTCATAGTCATCCGCACGGTTGCGAGCGTCATTTTAGTAACGAGACGGTCATTCCGCGAGTCCGAACATCGAATCGGCCGTCTAACTCGTGCTCGAGTTCCCGTTCCGAGCGGCACCGACACGTACCGATCGGAAGGGACACCTTCAACCTTCTCGAGTCCCCTGTAACGCCTATGCCACAGGCGGTCGTCTTCGACCTCGATTACACGCTGGCCGTTCCCCGACGCGATCGGGCGACCATCCTCGACGAGGCCACGACGACGACCGGCGCGCCCTCGCTCTCCCGCGACGACTATCTCGAGGCTCACCGCCGAAACCTCACCACCGAGACTCGCGAACCCATTTTCGCCGATCTGCTCGCGGACAGCGACGCCGACCCGGCCAAGGTCGCGACGGCCTACCGCGAGACGATCGCCGACGACCTCGAGCCGCTCCCGGGCGTCGAGGCCATGCTCGCGGATCTGCGCGGCGAGTACCGGGTCGGCCTGCTCACGAACGGCCCCGTCCGCGCCCAGCGGGACAAACTCGAGACGCTGGGCTGGGAGGACACCTTCGATGCCGCGCTGGTCACCGGCGAACTCGAGGCCGGGAAGCCCGACCCCCGCGCGTTCGAGGCGATCGCGGCGGAACTGAGCATCGAGCCGTCCGAGGCAGTCTACGTCGGCGACGAGGTCGAAGCGGACGTCCGCGGTGCGACCGAAACCGGGATGGCCGCGATTCAAGTCCTCCTCGAGGACGGCCCCGACCCCGATCCGCGCGCCGTCGCGCACGTCGAACAACGGGAGCTCGCAACCGCGCTATCGGGACTCGTCGCCGACCTCGAGGCGTAACCGATCGGTCTCTCGTACTCGCGCCGGGTTTGCTCGAGGCCGTGTCGCGCCGCCGACGGTTCGCGATCGATCGACAGTCACCTCGATAATTGGGAAGAACGGTTTTTGCCGAAAAGCCTCGAGAATCGATCACGATTAGCCCCACTCGATTCGATCGACTCTCGCGGTTCGTCTCGAGAAGTCGACCCGAAGCGCATCGCAGTCGGTATCGTTCGCTACTTCCATCGAGAATCGGTATCACGTTCAGCAACGTCTCTCGACCGGATCGCTCCGGTCCAGTATCGAACGAGCGTCGCTGTGCAGTGCGCAGACCGCGACTCTCGTTTCGCGAACGCTGTCTCTTAGTAGACGAAAGGGCACGACGCGGACGTGGGAACGGCCCGTCGGCCCGACACGGAACCGGTAGAGAACCGCTGTCGCCGTATCGATCGCCCGCGCCGGTATGAACGGAAACACGAACCGCGAGCCGGAGACGGGATACAGAGCGCTCGTCGAGCGAAACGACATCGGGATCTGCGAAATTCGAAACGACCAGTTCTCGTACGTCAATCAACAGTTCGCGGAGCTGTTTGGCTATACCCCGTCGGAACTCGTCGGAGCGTCGCCGTTCGCAGTTCTCGCCGAACGGGAGTACCAGGCGTTTCGGGAGAAGAAGGCCGCGCTCGCTCGCGGAGACGCCGAGAGCGTCACGGCGGAACACGAGGCCGTACGGAGGGACGGGAACGAGATCACCATCGAAGCGCACGGGACCGTCGTCACGGAGGGCTCGGCTCCCGCCTACCTCGGTTACGTCGAGGACGTCACGGACGAGAAACGACGTGAGCGGCGCTTCGAGTCTATCTTCCACAACACGTTTCAGTTCGCGGGGCTCCTCGATCCGGACGGGACGGTTCTCGAGGCCAACGAGACGGCGCTCTACTTCGGCGGACTCGACCGGGAGGACGTGATCGGAAAGCGTCTCTGGGATACCTACTGGGTACGGTCGTCGGAGGCGGCCCGGGAAACCGTTCGGGAAGCGATCGAACGCGGACGGGGCGGCCAGCAGTTTCGGGACGAAATCCGCGTCCGGGGCGAAGACCGAGAGCTCGTCATCGATTTCTCCATCCGGCCGATCACCGACGAGGGCGGGACCGTCACGCGATTGATCGCCGAAGGCCACGACATCACCGGCCGGAAAGAGCGCGAGCGCGAGCGCCAGACGATCATCGATCGGATGACGGACGCGGTGGTCGAGGTCGACGAGGACTGGCGCTTCACGCTGGTCGACGATCGAGCCGAAGAGATCTACGGAATGGACGAGTCCGCGTTACTGGGGGAGCACTTCTGGGACGTGTTCGCCGACGGACTCGGGACGCGATGGGAGACGGTCTATCGCGGCGTGATGGAGGACCGCGAACCGGCCACCATCGACGAACACTTCGCCCAGCTCGAGGGCTGGTTCCACGTCGAGGTCTACCCCGAGTCCGACGGCGGACTGGCGTTTTACTTTCAGGACGTCTCCGGCCGAAAGCGTCACGAGGAACGGATCGCCGGTCTGAACGAGACCCTCTCTCAGTGTATGGAGGTCGAATCCAAAGGGGATATCTGCGACGTCCTCACCGAGGCCGCGCAGGAGCGACTCCACCTCCCGATCGCGACCGTCGCCCTCGTCGGCGAACAGGGGGAACTCCGACCGGCCGCGCAGTCGGAGTCGGCGCGGGACCGGCTGAACGCCTTCGACCTCCTCGATCGGGACGAGGGGATCGCGTGGCGCGCCTTCACGAGCGGAGAGCCCACGGTGATCGAGGATCCGTCGCCCTATCTGGACGAGCGCGGACCGGTAGACGAGCTGATCGTTCACCCGCTGGGTCGACACGGAGTGCTCGTCGCGGGGTCGCCGTCGCTCGACATGGAATTCGTTCAGACCGTCGCCGAGGACGTTCGTCGGGCGTTCGACCGCATCGACCGCGAGCGGAATCTCCAGGACCGGGACGAACTCCTCGAGGAACAGAACGAATCGCTCAACCGGCTCAATCGGATCAACAACGTCGTCCGGAGCATCGATCAGGTGCTCGTCCGCGCCTCGAGTCGAACGGAGATCGAGCGGGCGGTGTGCGAAAAGCTCACCGCGGGAGACACGTACACCTTCGCGTGGATCGGCGGGTACGAAGCGGCGACGGACGCGGTCAGTCCGCGGGAATCGGGCGGCCACCAGCAGGGATACCTGAAATCGCTCTCGTTCGCCGGCGCCGACAACGGGTCCGAGGGGCCAGCGGAGACGGCAGTGCGGAAGCGGGAACCCGTCATCGAAACCGACCTCCTCACCGATCCGCCACACGAAGCGTGGCGAGAGAAAGCCCTCCGAAGGGGCTACCGGTCCGTGATTTCGATTCCGCTCACCTATCGGGACAGTCTCTACGGCGTTCTCACCGTGTACTCCGATCGGACGGAACTGTTCGACGGCATCGAGCGTCAGGTCCTCACCGAACTCGGCGAGACGGTCGGCCACGCGATCAACGCGGTCGAGAGCAAACAGGCGCTCGTGAGCGACACCGTCGTCGACCTCGAGCTCGCGATCGATCTCTCCGACCATCCGCTCAAGGAGTTCGTCGCTCGGGACCCCGATCGCGAGTTCCGCCTCGAGAACATCGTCCCGACCGGAGAGGGCGCGTACCGCGCCTACTATCGGATCGTCGGGGCGCCGCCGGAATCGTACCTCTCGTTCGTCGATCGGCACGTGGCCGTTCAGGACAGTCAATTGATCTCGACGGACGACGAGTCGAACCTGTACGAGAGCGTCATTACCGACGAGAGCCTGCTGTTCTGGTTGCTCGACCGCGGTGCGGTACCGCGATCGTTCACGATCACGCGAGACGGCGGGCGGCTCCGAGTCGAACTATCGAATGACAACGATATCCGGGAGTTCGTCGACCTCTTGACCGAAGAATACCCGACCACGGAGTTGGTCGCCAACCGCGAGCGCGACCGTTCGGGTCGGCCCCGGAGCGCGTTCGCGACGGCCGTCGAGGAGCAGTTGACGGCCCGTCAGCGCGAAGTGTTGCAGACGGCGTACTTCAGCGGGTATTTCGAATCGCCGCGCGAACGGACGGGCGAAGAGATCGCCACCTCGCTCGGCGTCTCCGCGCCGACGGTCAGCAATCACATCCGCGCCGGGTTGCGAAAACTGCTCGGACTCCTCTACGAAGGGGACGGGGGCCCGCGATAGGCAGTCCGACGACACGCCTCGGGTAGTTTTCGCGGAGGCGCCGGTTCCCGACCGACCCTAACCATTGAACCGGTCCCTCGGGGAGGGGGCACTCATTTAGTCAATACCGGTATCCGGGCTGATACGCTACAGTCGATGAGAGCACCATGATCGATACCGCCCCGAGTCAGCCCTCATCACCCGAATATGCCACCATCTGTGAGACAGTAGTATCGGAAGCGGCCAGCACCGTCGACGCATCGCCCGTAGAGATTCCGCCCCTGTACCACGCGATCGATCCCGACGCGTTGGAAGCGCTCTTCGACGGACGCGAGGACACCGCTGGTCGGGTCGAGTTCACGTATCTCGGCCGCCGCGTCGACGTACGCAGCACCGGAGCGGTAACCGTCTCACCGAACGGCGACGATCGGGGTGAGCCCGACGGTCGTGCGCACGAGTGGCACCGCGACAGTCCCATCTGTCCGTCGCTCGTCGAGGCGGTCACTGCCGAAACGGGAGCCGAACCGACGTCGATGGACCCGTTGTACGATGCCGTCGATCCCGAAGCGCTGGAGCGAGTCCTGAACCCGCCTCCGCCGGGGAAGGAGGGAGCGAGCGCGGTCGAGTTCCGCTACTGCGAATGCGACGTTTCCGTGACCGCGACGGGAACGATATACGTAGATTCGGTCACCGAGACGCCGAGCGTCTGACCGAGCCGCCCACTTCGTCAGTCGTCGCCGTCCTCGAGCCGTCGGCTCACCGTCTGTAACACGTCCGTCGAACGTTTGACTTCGGCCCCGCTCTCGACGAAGACGAGCGTCCGCGGGGGCGTCGTCGCCTTCGGGCGCACCCGGAGATCGACCTCGGCCGCCGCCTCGGCGGCCGCGTCTTGGCCGTCCTCGAACTCGAGGCGGGCGCGGTCTTCGTGGACGAACGCGCGTGCGAGCCGGTCGCCGTCCCGAGTGACGTCGTAGGCGCGAGCGCCGTCTGTCGTCGGCTCGACGTCTCTGTCGGCGTTCGTTACCGAAAAGCGCGCGAGTTCGCCGTCTTCGCGGCCGTCGATCTCGCTCGAGATGAGTTCGGCGATCCGGCGGCCGTCGGTGATCCGGTCCTCGACCATGCGAGTCGGTCGGCGCGCCGGGGATTAACCGTCTTCGGTGTCGAGGACGGCCTCGCGGGCGACCGGCGCGAGGTCGTCGACCGCGATCCCCTGACGGCGCGCGTAGACGACCGCGGCGGCTTCGATCGTGAGCTCGAGTTCCCCCTGCAGCGCGTTGATAGCGCCGACGGCCTCGTGTTTCTCCATGCCCTCGGCGACCAGCGAGTCGAGGACGCGTTCGAACGCCGACCGCTCTCGCAGGAGGTCCTCGTCGGGGACGAACTCCTCGGGGACCGTCACCTCGCCGGGGTCGAACGTGACCGCGAGGCCGTCGTCGTCGCGCTCGAGCAGCCCCTCTCCGGTCGCGACGTCGATCAGTCGCTTGGCCTGGTCGGGGGAGAACCAGTCCCGATCGAGCGAGAGGGCGACGACGAACTCGTTTTCCTTGAGGCGACGGGTGCCGTTCTGGATGAACGGCGCGGCGACCGCGACGCGAAGGCTCATCGGAGACGACTCTCTCGAGGGGCGAGAAAACGATGGCGGTTCCGAGCGAATCGAGCGGAAAAGGGGTGTCGGCCAGCGGCGATCAGTCGGACGCGCGGCCGCCGCCACCGCCGTTCCGGTCGGCACGGGACGGCGGCGGGAACTCGGCTGCGGTCGGTTCGGGCGTCTCCGGGAGGACGCAGCGTTCGGGTTCCCGGTTGACGTGGCGGTACTGCTCCGGCGCGTTCGCGAGCGGATGCGCGGGGTTCTGATCGCTGTCGATGCGGGCGGCCCGGACCGCCTCGAAGCCGCTGAGACGGGCCTGGATGCCGCGCCAGTGATACCGCGTCGCCGCCGGGACCGAGACCGGTCGGGGCGATTTGCCGTCCGGGTGCTGGGTCGCGAGGATCGCGTTGTTGACGTTGCTGGCGAGCACGTCGTGGTCGATCAGTACGCCGACCGAGGCATCCCGCGGCGCTCGAGCGGCGAGGACGTCGAGGCCGAGGTGCAGCGCCCGATATTCGGCGACGTTGTTGTCCGGCGGCGCGTCCGCGGTCGCGACGCGTGCGACGCGGGTGCCGTCGCGCGTTTCGATGACGGCCCCCAGCCCACCGCCCGAATCCCGGAAGGACCCGTCGGTAGCGACGTAGAAGTCACGATGGTGGGTCCGAGGGGGATGGGCGATGTGGGGTGTGGGCGACTCGTCGAACAGGTCCCGCAGTGCGGGCCGGCCGTGAGCGGCCATATACCCGTGTAGGCCAGTCACCCACTTAATTATGTTGTCCGTGATAACAAATGACAATGTATGTCACGGGCCGGGTCGGTCGACGTAATATACTTCTATACTCGTTCTCGAGAAAGAAAACGTCAACCGGGTTGATCAGATCAGCCGAATATCGCGCCAAAGGGCACACAATATCCGAATTTCCGGTTTTGGTTTCCGCCGGGAACACGACCGATCGATCGGGACCCAATCTGTGTTGGCAGTAGGTGTAATACCACTGGGTGCTTGGGGGAGATATGAACCAGACGAGCGCCAGTCGGATGGAGGCGGCCTGTTCGCTGCTCGCGGAGTCCGAACGTCGGTATCTGCTCTATCAGTTAGCGACCGACAGAACGGCGAACATCGAGGATCTCGTCACGCAGGTCGCGGCCTGGAAACTCGACGTCCGTGCCGTCGAGATCGACAAGGAGACCCGGCAGCGAGTGTACGTCTCGCTAGTCCACAACCACCTGCCGCGCCTCGCCGACTACGACATTATCGACTACGATCTTCGGAGCGGCGACATCGTCCTCGAGGACGGATTCGACGACGTCAAACCGTTGCTCGAGCAGTTCAGACAGACCGAAGACGAGCTCGAGATTCGCGAACGGCCCCCGCTCTGAGTCGGTCCATCGACCGGCGCTCGGCCGCCGATCTCCCTCCATACGTCCTCCGGTATCGTCTCTATCCGCTGTCGTCTCTATCCGCCAACCAGTCCGTTGCTGCCGCTGAATGCGTTCGAAATCGAAACCGATAGGACACTCCTACCGCGACGCTCTCCGTGAGCCGATACCGAAACCTCGCCCTATTCCTGCTCCTCGCCACGCTGTGGGGGTCGGCGTTCGTCGCGATCAGTGCGGGCCTCTCGCACGTCCCGCCGATCCTGTTCGCAGCGCTGCGATACGATATCGCCAGCGTACTGATGCTCGGTTACGCGGCGTCTACCGTCGATATCTGGCGACCGCGTGACCGCGCCGACTGGACCCAGATCGCCGTCGGCGCGCTCCTGTTAATCGCGTCTTATCACGCGTTCCTGTTCGTCGGACAGCAGAACACGACGGCCGCAGCGGCCGCGATTCTGGTGAGTCTCTCGCCGGTCCTGAGTACCGGCTTCGCGCGGCTTCTGGTCCCGGACGACGCCCTCTCGGCGGTCGGCGTCGCCGGCGTCGCCGTCGGTCTCGTCGGCGTCGGCGTCATCGTCCGACCCGATCCGTCGAATCTGCTCGCGATCGACGTCGTCGCGAAAGGGCTCGTCTTCTGCGCCGCGGCGGCGTTCGCCCTCGGGAGCGTTCTCACTCGCCGGATCGACGCCTCGCTGCCGATCGAAACGATGGAGGCCTGGTCGATGCTCGGCGGCGCGATCGCACTGCACCTCGTGAGCCTCGCGATCGGTGAGCCCGTCGAACCGGCCGCGTGGGCACGGCCCGAGGCCATCGGCGCGCTCGCGTACCTGTCGGTCGGCGCGAGCGCGGTCGGCTTTCTCATCTACTTCGATCTCCTCGAGCGACTGGGGCCCGTCGAGATCAACATGGTGTCGTACGTCGCCCCGGTCGTCACCGCGGTGGTCGGCTGGCTCTATCTCGGCGAGGTCGTCGACGCGACGGCGCTGGCCGGGTTCGGACTCATCGCGGTCGGCTTCCTCCTCGTCAAGCGGCGAGCGATCCGGCGGGAGATCGACGGCGTGCGATCGACCGGCTCGAGCGAGTGATCGGCCGTCGAACGAGCGGTCCGTGCCGGCCCCGAGGTCGGGACTCGACGAGCGGTGCTACCGGCGGTGCGCGTGGCCGACGTACAGCGCGAGGAGGTTGCCGACGATCAGCGCGAGAAACAGTACTCCGTCGAGCGACGAGGACAGTCCAGTCGCGAGCAGCGGCACATAGAGGATCGGCATTGCGATCGCCGCCCAGAACCCGACCGCGCGGATCGGGGTGGCGAGCCCCGGCGCCGCTCGCTCGAGGCGACCGGACTCATCGTCGCGGCGGTCGCTCGGCGGGTTCGAACTGGCCGACCGCTGATCGGAGAGGGATGGTGGACTCGCCATCGGAGGTGCTGCTAGTGATTTCGTTGTCGGCGATCCCCCAAATACCGAGCCGACCGTTTCGATCGGTTCGAACGGATTCAGCCGAGTCCGACCGAACTGAACGCGTCGTTTACTGCGAAAAGGTCGGTTGGTCGCGGTCCGCCCCGGAAGCACCGCGACCGATGGGAGCCGTCGCGATCGGATTACTCGTCCCGGCCGCCGGCATCGGACTCGAGATCGAACGCCCTGTCCGGTTTACCGACCGTCGACTCGAGCACGACGGTCTCTCCGGCGGTCATCGAGTCGCCGATTTCGACCGCGACGTCCGCGAGGTCGACTTCGGGCGGAAAGAGGACGTCGACGCGGCTGCCGAAGGCGATGTGGCCGATCCGGTCGCCGCGCTCGACGGTGTCGTCGCGCTCGAGGTACGGGTGGATGCGGCGGGCGAACGCGCCGGCGATCAGCGTCACTTCGGCGTCGCCGACCGGGTCTTCGGGCAGCGTCGACCCGTCGTCAGCGACCGATTCGCCGCCGTCGTCCGCGAGCGTCTCGCCCCGTTCGTCGCCCGCAGCGGGCAGGTTCGGGGAATCCGTCTCGAGGCGGAGGTGAACCCGCTCGTTGCGGTCGGACTCCTTCGAGAACGCGGGCCGGTTCGCGCCGGAGACGTGTTCCACGTCGGCGACGCGGCCGGCGAAGGGAGCGCGAACGACGTGGACGTGCCAGACGTTCATGAAGACGCCCAGTCGGACGCGGTCATCCTCTTCGCGGAGGACGGAGACTGTCCCGTCGGCGGGCGAGACGACGCCGGTCGGCGGCGGAGTGCGGTCCGGATCGCGGAAGAACGCGAGGGTGCCGACGCCGAGCGCGAGCGCGACGAGGCTCGCCGTGACGCTGATGATGAAGGCAAACGGGGCGGCGAGCAGCGGAAGGATGGCGTACTTCCAGGCCCCGGGTGCGAATTTCATGGACGAAGTGACGAGGCCGCGTCGTATGGCCGTTACGGATCCCTAACCGCAGGGCAGACGCGTATCGGGGGAGTCACCGGAACGATCCAGACGACAGAGAGGGGTCCGTATGCGCACCGATCGACTCTCGATACGGAACGAGTTACGTCGGTAACGGGTGCGACCCAGTGCGCTAGGGGGCTACAAACGGTCGTTGCACGGATACAAAGCTGATAGTCGGCGAGTACGCGACACCGACGACGGTCGGTCGCGTCGTTTCGGGGGAGTCGACCGCGTTCGGGACAAGGAACCCGTCTCGAGCCCGTTTCGCTCGAGCTAGCGACGGAAACTCACCGTTGGCAATCGAGAATAACAATACGGCGGTCCGTCGCGGGGGCGGTCACCGGAGATGAAACGACGAACGTATCTCAGTGCAGCGGGGGTAGCCGCCGTAGCCGGTTGCTCCAGTACCGAAGAGTCCGGCGACGATCCCGACGGAGGACGGACGGACTCGAGCGACGAGGACGCCGAGCCGTTCGACGACTTCGAAACGCTCGAGGCGTGGTCCGCGCCGATCGGGACGGTCACCGCGGACGCGGAGCGCGCCTACACCGGCTCGCAGTCAGCGAAACTCGAGTCGGGCGACGACGATCAGGTCCGGATCGTCCGGGAGTTCTCCGAGCCGCGCGATCTCTCGGGACTGCGACCGAGCCTGGCGGTCGCGACGGAACACGAGGCCGATATGGTCGTGCAACTGCTCGACGAAGCGGGGAACCGACTGGTCTTTAGACAGCGCGCTCACAGCGGAACACCGCTCGTACAGCACAATTTCGGCGTCGCGACCGTCGACGGCGAGCCGGACCTGAGCGCGGTGCGCGAGATACAGATCCTCCGCTGGACGGGCGACGACGACAAGGGTGCCGTGTGGATCGACGACCTCCGGTTCGTCCCCGCGCCGGACACGGGGAAGGTCCTGTTCCAGTTCGACGGCGGCTACGAGACGGATTACACGGGCGCGCTGCCGGTCCTGGAGGAGCACGGCTATTCCGCCGTCTCGTTCGTCACCCCGAGTCGGATCCGCGAGGACGAGCGCGCCGAGGGCGACCACCTCGTCCGCGACCAACTCGACGAACTCGCCGACGCCGGCTGGACGATCGGAAGCCACTCGATGCACGGGCTCGCGCTCACGGGATCGTCGGAGTACGACCCCGGGGCGGAGATCAGCGACGCCAAGGCGTGGCTCGAGGACGAGGGCTTCGAAGACGGTGCCCAGTACTTCTCCTACCCGCTGGGGCAGTACGACGGGGACGCGCTCGAGGCCGTCGCGGACCACCACGACCTCGCCTTCGCCGGCCGCTATCCGTCGCAGGGAATCGCCACGAACCCGCACCTCTGTACGCGGATCACCGGTCCGGACGCCGCTACGGCGCGATCGGCCCTCGCGCTCACCGCGCGGATGGGCGGCATCACGTCGCTCGCGTTCGGCCAGCTCGACGAGGTGTCCTTCTCGGTCCTCGAGGAGACGGTCGGCTACGTTCGTGAACTCGAGTCGGCCGGCGACCTCGAGGTAATTGGGCCGGAGGAGGTAGCAGAATCGTTCGTCCGGGACTGATCGCCGCCGTTCGCGAACGGTTTCGCTCGGTCACAGCGACCCCCGTCGGCGTCGCTATCGCCGATCCCCGGTACGGTCGCGACGCGTCGGCGACCGCCGGTTAGTCCCAGAACGCCTGCGTCCGCGCGTACTCGCGTTCCTTCGAGAGGATGTCCCGATAGAACTCGGCCTCGTCCTCGCGGAGCTTGTTGATGATCTGGGCGGCGTTGTGCGGCCCGACGCCGCGGGCGGCCATCGCGATCACGGCCTGCTTCCCGTGGCTCTGGACGAGGCTCGCGGCTCGGAACGCGCGTTCGGTCATCTGTCGCTGCTCGTCGTCTTTCTCCTCGGCACGGACCGCTTGCACGACCTCGTCGGCCCACGGGTTCAGCGAAGCGATCCGGGTCGAGCCACACTCCGGACACTCGGGCTGGTCGCGGACGCGCTTGACTTTCGTCTTCACCTTCCACTCCTTGCAGTGGGTACACAGCAGGATGACCCGGTCGTCCTGAATCCGCTCTCTGACGGTATTGATGACGCTCGCGTCGGCGTTCTCCGGTGCGAGCAGCTCTTTCCCGCCCGACGACCGACCGCCCTGGCCGACCGGCGTCCGCCCGCGGTGGCTCACCAGCTCGAGTTCGCCCGACTGGATCCCCTCGAGTACCGCACTCGCGCGCTCGACGTCGAGGTCCTCGTGAAACACCTCCCGGATCGCCTCCTCGTACATCGGCGTGTCCTCGAGCGCCGAGAGCAACCGGTCGTTCGAGATGCGGCCCGATCCGCTCGCCTCCCAGCGTTTCAACGCGCCGAACTTCGCCGACACCTGCGCGAGCCGGAAGGCGAGCGCGTCCGAGCGCTTGAGCCCGAGTTCGACGATCGCCTCGACGTGGTCGGGATCGGTCTCTTCGAGCACCTCGATCACCTCGCTGGTCGCGATCGAATTGGGCACCTCGAGTTCGATCCGGTAGGGGTCGGTCTCGAGGCCGACCGAGGAGCCCGCGCGCTGGCCCAACAGCGCCGAGCAGATCCGGCCGAGCGTCTCGTTCGCCGTGTGCCCGAAGGGAGCGTTGAGCACGACCGTCCGGCCCTGGCGCTCGAGGACCAGTCGATCCGCCGTCGGCATCGGCGCGCCGGCGTCGACCTGACGCTCGAGTTGTGTGCAGGCCTCGGTCAACGTGTACTCGTCGGCCGGATAGCGCCTCGCGAGTTCGCGGCCGACCGCGGCAGCGTCGGCCCCCTGCGCTCGCGAACGCTGTCCGCTCGCGTCATCCGCGGAGCGTGGCCCCGCGCTTCCCTCGAGTTGGGGCTCCGCCACGGCCCGAATTTCGCCCACTTCGCCCGCGACCGCGGCGGGGACGGGGATCTCCTGGCCGATCCAGGAGGGGACCTCGCCGGCGGGGTCCTCGATCGGGCTGACCTTCACTTTCCCGTCCTCGTCGTCGATCTCGGCGATCCGCCACATCTCGCCGCGCTGGATGAACACCTCGCCGGGCTGGGCGAAGTTGACGACGAACCGCTCGTCTAAGGTCCCGATCTGGCCGCCGGAGGCGATGTCGTGGACCTCGTACGTTTCCTCGTCGGGGATCATCGAGAGGTTCGCGTAGACGTACTGCCAGGTTCCGCCCGTCGTCTCGATGCGGTCTTCTCCCTCGTCGAACCAGAGGATCCGGTTGCGGTGGAGTTCCGAGATGATCTCGCGGACCGTCTCCTCGGGCACGTGTCGGAACGGGTACGCCCGCGTGACGGTCTCGACGGCTTCGTCGACGTAGGTATCGCCGCGACTCTGGACGATCGCCGGCAGCTGATTCGCGACCACGTCCAGGCTGCCCTCGTGGATCGCCGCGGGCTCGACCTCGCCGTCGCGGGCCCGGCGGGCGATCGCCAGCGCCTCGAACGTATCGTCGGGGCGGGTCGTGACGATCGTCCCCCTCGAGACCTCGTCCTGACGGTGGCCCGCGCGGCCGATCCGCTGGAGCAAGCGGGTGACCTGGCGCGGGCTCTTGTACTGGATCACGTGGTCGACCTGTCCCACGTCGATCCCGAGCTCCATCGACGAGGTGCAGAGTAGTCCGTCTATCTCGCCGGCTTTGAACCGGTCCTCGACGTCGATCCGGGCCTCCTTCGAGAGCGAACCGTGGTGGACCCCGATGGGGAGTTCGAGCTCCTTGAACCGCGAGCCCAGCGCCTCGGCGGTCTGGCGCGTGTTGACGAAGATCAGCGTCGATTCGTTTTCGGCGACGAGGTCGCGGATCAGCCGGACGTGGCTGGCCGTGTCGGGCTCGGTCATCAGTTCGCCGGCCAGCCGCTCGTCCTCCGCGGTCACCTCGGGCTCGCGGACCGTCACGTCGACGTTGCTCCCCACGTCGATCTCGCGGATCTCGCAGGGCCGCCCGCCCGTGAGGAACTGCCCCACCTCGCCGGGATCGCCGACGGTCGCCGAGAGCCCGATCCGCTGGAACGGCCCCGCGAGGTCCCGCAGTCGCTCGAGGCCGATCGCGAGCTGAGCCCCCCGCTTCGAGGCGGCGAGCTCGTGGACCTCGTCGATCACGACGTGGGAGACGTCCGCCAGCGCCTCGCGCAGCCGCTCGCCGGTGAGCATCGCCTGAACGGTCTCGGGCGTCGTGATCAGCACGTCCGGCGGGTCCTCGGCCTGCTTCCCCCGCTGGTACTGGGTCGTGTCACCGTGGCGGACGTCGACCTCGAGATCGAGATACTCGCCCCACCACTCGAGGCGCTCGCGCATGTCGCGGTTGAGCGCCCGCAGCGGCGTGATGTAGAGCGCGCCGAAGCCCTCCGGCGGGCCGCCGTCGGAGGGACCCTCCGACGAGGATCGCCTCGCCGCGCTCGGCTCACCCTCGTCAGCCACGAGGTGGTCGAAGACGGGCAGCATCGCCGTCTCGGTCTTGCCGCTCCCGGTGGGCGCGATCACCAGCGTGTTCTCGCCGGCCGACAGCGGCGGGATCGCCAGTCGCTGTGGCGCGGTCGGCGTCGAAAAGCCGCGTTCGGAGAGCGCCCCGCGGACCGTCGCTCCGAGGTGCGTAAACGCCGCGACGTCCCCGTCAGTCATCGAAATACGGTAGGGTCGAGCGGCGGATAAGGGCCACGTTTCCGGCGCACTCGAGAGCGAAGCTACTCCTCGGACGCCGCGGATTCCTCGTTGCCTTCGTCCTCAGATTCCGCCTCGCTTTCGTCGTCCACCAGCTCCTCGGCGACCTCCTCGTCGATCGCCATCTCGCCGGGCTCGGCCGGCTCCGCGCTGACGTCCGGCTCCGCGCGCTCGGCGATCTCCTCGTCCGAGCGCTCGTCGTCGGTAACGTCCGCGTTCGTCTCTGTCTCGTCACCGCCCTCGTCCGCGGCGGGCGTCTCGGGTTCGGCCTCGTCGCCCGGCTCCCCGATCGGAATCGTCGCGACGGGCTCGGAGAGCTCGTCGGGGACGGCTTCCGCCGCTCGTTCCTGAAACTCGTCGACGGACTGGATGCCGTCTCCGTCGTCGCTCGAGCCCCGGAATCGCCTGATAGCGTAGGCGAGCGCGACGACGCCGCCGGCAACGAGAACGTATCTGGCGAGGCGGCTACCGGACGAGGAGTCGATCGTCGACTGCGTGCTAGACGCCGAATCCGCGCGATCGCTGGCGGGTGTTCGAACTCGCATTACGAGTCGTACGTCCTCGGCCGGGAAGTGGGTTCGGGGTGTACCAGTCGAGAGGGGCGGCAGACGGCGATCGACCGCCCGCCGCGGCGGCGGTCCGACGGACCGCGAACATCAGATCTCGAGATGCTCGACGCGCGCGTACCGGCCGGCCCGCCAGCCGGCGACGAGCGCGACGACCGTGCCGACACAGAGCGCGAGCGCGAAGCCGCCGGCGTAGACCTCGGGCGGCGTTTGGAGGAGGCGCTCGAAGCCGAGCACCGCCGTCGAGAACCGGTTCAGGCCGAGCACGATCAGCGGCGTCGCCGCGAGACCGACGAGCCCGCCGGCTAGACCGATGAGGAGGCCCTGCGCCCCGATCGTCCCGGCGAGGACCCCCCGAGAGAGTCCGACGGCCCGCAGCGCCGCGAGTTGCTCGCGCTGCTGGTGGGCCACGAGCGCGAACAGGTTGGCAGTCAGGACGACCCCGCCGACGATCGCCAGCCCGACCAGCGTCGCCCCGCTCGCGAGGACGACCGTCCGCTCCTCGAGCATTCCCTCGACCTGTTCGCCGCTGGTGCGGACCTCGTACGTGGGATAGTCCTCACCGAGTTCGTCCGCGACGGCGGCGCGGTCGGCGTCGGCCGTCACGTCGGCGGTGACGAACGTCGCCCGATCGGTCCCCGACGTACCGGCGACGGCCTGCAGATCGCCCAGGGGCACCGTCATCGCCGGCGAACCCAGATACTGCGAGTAGTACGAGGACGTGCCGACGACGGTGAACTCGTGATTCGGTGCCGTCTGTCGGCTCGTCCCGATGTAAACGGTGTCGCCGACGGAGACGTTCAGTGCCGCGGCGGTCCGCGGATCGAGTACGATCTCGCCCGTCCGCGGCTCGTCCGGGGGCGGGCTGAGGGCGACGTCCCGGTCGACTGCGAAGCCCTCGCCGGACTCGAAGTCGAAACCCTCGTGAGTCTCCTGAACGCCGACCGCGGGACTGCGTCGCAGGTCGGACTCGTTCGTCCCGATGTAGACGTCGTACATCGCGATCGGGGCGGCGCTTTCGATGTCCTCGCGTGCGGTGAGTTCGGCCGCCATCCCGTGTGCGCCGACGATCGGGTTCTCGGTGCCGCTCGCGGACGGATCGACCGGATCCCGCGAGATCCAGATGTCCCGGTCGGCGCTGTCGAGCCCCTGCTCGCCCTTCTCGACGACGCCGACGCCGAGGCTCGCCAGCACCGTCACCGAGAGGACGGCCAGCGTGACCGCGAGCACGGTGAGGACGGTCCGACCCGGCGAGCGACGAAGCTGTGCGAGCGCGAGGCCCGCGACGGCCCGCGTCCGGACGATCGCTCCCGCCGCGTTCATCGGCCCACCTCCTCGAGGACGGACGTTCGGGCTGCCACCGCCAGCGGGTAGGGCACTGCGACCAGCCCCGAGAAGAGTGCGACCGCGATCGCGTAGGGGACGAAAACCGGGTGGAACTGCGCGACCGCCCCGGGCGCGACCGTCGCGCCGGCGACGGCGTTGACCCCGACGATCCCCGCCGCACCGAGCCCGACGCCGACGAGCGCGCCGACCAGCGTGGTGATCCCCGTCGACACCGCGACGATCGCCAGGCGGCCGTGAGTCGGGACGCCGACTGACTCGAGGACGGCGAGGGTACGACGATCCTCGTCGACGGTCATCCCCATGGTGGTCGCGACGAACGAGGCGCAGATCGTCACGCCGACCACGAGCGCGATGACGCTGGTCGCGAAGGCCAGCCCGTCGTCGAACAGCGACGACGGGTCGGTGGTGCCGGCGACCTCGACCGCGGCGTCGGGATAGGTGTCCGCGGCGGCCGACTGCGCCGCCGACGGCTCGCCCCAGATCAGGATCCGATCGGCGAGTCCGCCGTCGGTGCTCCTCGACAGCGACTGGAGCTCGCTCAGGTGGACGAGCGCGACCGGCGCATCGGTCCCGCCCGCTCCCCCGTCAGCGACGGCTGTCACCGTCACCGAGGGACTGCTCGAGCGCGTCGGCCCCGTCGAGACGGGTAGCTCGTCGCCCGTCTCTGCGCCGAGGCGCTCCGCCGCGGTCTCCGAGAGGACGATCTCGCCCGTTCGCGGGCCGTCGTACGTGCCGTTCGCGTAGTGGGGATCGCCCGACTCGAGGCCGGCCGTCGACAGGCCCGCGACGGTCCGCGGCTCCTCGTCGGGGACGACGCCGACGAGTCGGACGGTTCGGGCCTCGCCGCTCGAGGACTCGAGCCGAACCGTCTCGACCAGCGCCGGCGAGGCGTGGTCGACGCCGTCGTTCGAGCGGATCGCTGCGGCCCGCTCGTTGGTCGCGCCGAGTCGCGGGCCCTCGACGCCGTCGACCGACGAGAGCGTGCCGCTCTCCTCGGGCGTGATAGCGACGGCCGCGTCGTCATCGCCCGTGACGCCGCCGTCGGCGAGCGCCAGGGCCACGCCGGTCACGACCACCAGGAGCGCGATCGTCAGCGCGACGGCCCCGACCGTCGAGACGATTCGACCCGTCGTCGTCCGCGTCGCTCGCTGCCACCACCGGGCGATCGTCAGGCGAACGAGTCCCGACCAGCGCGTTCGCCGGCCGCCGTCGGCACCGCCGGCAGCGCCGTCAGCCATCCCCGACCACCCGCCCGTCGCGGAGGGTGACGACCCGGTCGGCGACGGACAGCGTGGCATCGTCGTGCGACGCGACCAGCACCGCCCGATCGCGCCCGATATCGGTCAACAGTTCGAGAACGTCTCCGCCGGTCGCCGTGTCGAGTTCCCCCGTCGGCTCGTCGGCGACGATCACGTCCGGATCGGTCGACAGCGCCCGCGCGATCGCGACCCGCTGGCGCTCCCCGCCGCTGAGTTCGCCGGGCAGGTGGGTCGTGCGGTCGCCCAGGCCGACGGCCTCGAGCAACCGCTCCGCCCGTGCTCGCCGGTCGCCTCTCGGGATACCGGCCTGTACGAGCGGCAGCGCGACGTTCGCACGGGCCGACAGCGACGGCAGCAGGTGGAACCGCTGGAAGACGATCCCGATGTGCTGTCGCCGCAGTCGCGTTCGCTCCGCGTCCGATAGCTCCGTGATGTCGGTGCCGCGCAGTTCGACGCGCCCGGCCGTCGGTACCAGCAGCCCCGCGACGGCGTGGAGAATCGTCGACTTGCCGCTCCCGCTCGGCCCCTCGAGCCCGACGATGGTCCCCGACGGAAGCTCGAGGGAAACGTCGCGGAGCGCGGTCACCGTCCGCTCGTCGCTCGAGCGAAACCGGCCACCGGTTGCACCGTACTGGTGGCTGACGCCCTCGAGCCGAACGGCCGCCGTCGATTCGCGCTCGTCGCCGTCGCCCCTCGTCGCCGACGAACGCGAATCCTGCATAGATTGATCGAACATCCCAGGGATCTCATTGCCAGCGAACGGCCCACCGGCTCATTGTTTCGACCCGGTTACCCCTGCCAGCCGCCAGTTACCGGAGTTTCGCGGTGAACAATCGGCACGACGCGACCGGAGCGGGGCTATCGCTCACGAGCGTTTCCGTCCGTCGCAGACCGTCTGCAACGCGACGACGGCGATTCGTCGTCGCCGAGAGCCGGGCCGAGAGTAGGGACGGCCTTTAGACGGCGCGGCCGTTGAAACGGCGACGTACAGGTTAGCGTGCGATCACGTCACCGGCCGGAACGGCCATCACCGAGATTCGCTACCCGACGCGACCGCCGGAACCGACGCCGCACTCGAGGTGAGTCCGGAATCGACGCGACGCTGCTCGAGTCAGCGGGCCGGGTCAAAAAGATCGAATCGGTTCTGCTGTCGGTTGAGAGAGCGTCTCAGGGTGGATCGCGCTCACCTAGCTGGACGGCTGCCACCAGTCTTCGTTGTCGAGGATGTCGTCTTCCGCTTCCTCGCCGACGGGGCTCGCGTTGACGGTGATGAACCGGTTGTTATCGCTGAAGGGGGTCCACTCGCGGTTCATCTCGAACAGCTGCGGCTGGTTCTGATCGTCGTCGGCATCGGGAATGAAGCCGAGATCCTGATCGTATTCGCCGATGTTCGCGTCTTGGGCGACGAACAACGGAACGATCTCGTCGGTGTTGAGCCACCGGATCTGATAGGTGTTGTACTCCGAGAACCAGCTATCCCGTACGTCGCCGTAGTTGGGTGCCCACTCGACGACGCCCGAGACGAACGTAAATCGAGCGTTGGGATGGAAGTTGTCGACGGCGATGAGCGCCTTCCAAGCGTCGTCGAGGTCGCCAAATATACCGCTGCCGTCCTGTGCCGTCGCGGTCCCGGACGCACCGAATGCGAGGGCACCCGACGCGAGCGCACCCTTCTTCATAAACGATCGACGCGAATCGCTGAGTCGTTCGCGGAACTGAGTGGTTCGATCGTCAGCCATTGGTAGGTTCCACCAACAGCGAGTAAGCCGATGAAGAAGGGAAAGTGCCAGCCTTGCAAACCGAATAGTCTCTCGGTACCACAGGTAATCGAACCTGTTGCGTGTGTACGACGTGAGTCGAATCGACCGAAATCGATACTCCCGATAGACTGCTCACTGCTTCCGACCAAGTGGGGACCGCTGCATATCCCGACAGAACTGCCTGTAGCTGGTGACCGAGAGGTCCATCGAAACCGCTCGGAGCTGCTCCGCCGGCGACGGGGAGCTCGTCGACGAAACGCTGCCCACAGCGGCTGACCCGAATCAGAGTCAGCCAGCCGCCCCAGTCATACACAATTCACCAGATGGCGCGGCCCCCCAACAGGGACCGTGTTCCATTCAGTTGCGGCCGTCTCGAGCGGTGCGAAATCGCAAGACTGCGGTCTATTCGGTGTCTGCTGCGAATCGACGAGGAACGAAGTCCGCCCTCCCCGATTTGAACGGGGGACAAGTCGATCTACAGTCGACTGCTCTACCAGTCTGAGCTAAGGGCGGGCACTCCAACGTAGCCCCCGAGGTACACATAAGGGTTATTATTCTCGGCAGTGCGAACGTGTAATCGAGCGTGAACGGAAGAATGATTGATATAGGAGGCGTGGTAACACGGGAGTAGTTCGCGCATGAGCAAGATCACGTTCCGCGCCGACGACGACCTCGTCGACCAACTCGAGGCGCTCGACGCGTCCAAGAGCGAAGCGATGCGGGAGGCGCTCCGGGCGTATCTCGAGGACGGTGCATCCGATACCGACGGGGCCGACGCGGAACCGGACCGTGATGGGACGGGCGCGATCGACGACCTCGTCCGCGAGCAGGTCGACGAGCGACTCGAGGAGCGGCTTCGGGAACTCGGACTCGACGCTCCTGACGAGCGCTCGCGAGAACCGACGCCCTCGACCGAGCCACGTGATCTCGACCTGACGATCTCGCTCGAGGGCGCGACACTCGAGTCGGACGAGCGAGTCAGAATCGATGGCGACCGCGCGCGTAAGACCGCGGACGGGAATCGACCAGGCGACAGATCGACGGGCCGGGCCCAGAAACGAGCGGAGACGCAGCCTCGCGACCGTGACGGCGGACGACAGTGCAACCAGTGTGGGGACCACCTCGACGGCGACCACGTGTACTGCCCTAACTGTGGCGAAAAGGCGTCCCGGCGGCTGTTCTGCGATTGCGGCGACGAGATCAGGTCCGACTGGTCGTTCTGTCCCGGCTGCGGTCGTCGGACACCCGCAGCGGACGTTCTCGAGTCCGAAACTAACCAGTACTGACCAGTGTAAGACACGGAACGTCACCGTCGCCGATAGTTTTATTATCCAAGACAATCATCGCCTTAGTCGCGTAAGACGGATTGTCTTACACCCGTCGACAAGACGGGAAATCGCCCGATGACGGGCGGTTCGAACGTAAGACACGCCGCGTCTGACAGGGGCGCGCCACCGTCTTACCCCAACGGGGAATACAACCATGGAGCGTGTGACACTGCGAATCCCGAAACAGCAGATCGAAGAGGTCGAACAACTGGTCGACTCGGGCGAGTTCCCGAACCGGAGCGAGGCGATCCGGTCGGCCGTCCGTGAGATGATCAACGAACAACAGGACGCACCCAGCGAGAAGTCCGGCAAGCGCAACTGGGCCAAGGTGTAACGATGCAGGATATCGTACAAGACGCCCTCGAAAATGCGGAGGAAGAGGCCCGGGACATGGACGTCTCGATGGACGACGACGAGTTCGGGGATCCCCGAATCGTCATCGTCGGTTGCGGCGGTGCCGGTAACAACACGATCAACCGACTGTACAACATCGGCGTCGACGGTGCCGACACCGTGGCGATCAACACGGACAAACAGCACCTGAAGATGATCGAGGCCGACACGAAGATCCTCGTCGGCAAGTCGCTCACTAACGGGCTCGGTGCCGGTGGCGACCCGTCGATGGGCGAGCGCGCGACCGAGATGGCCCAGAGCACGATCAAGGAGGTCCTCGGCGATGCGGACCTCGTGTTCGTGACCGCGGGCATGGGCGGCGGTACCGGCACGGGTGCCGCCCCCGTCGTCTCGGAGATCGCCAAGGATCAGGGCGCAATCGTCGTCGGGATGGTCTCGACGCCGTTCAACGTCGAACGCGCCCGCACGGTGAAAGCCGAGGAAGGCCTCGAGAAACTGCGCGAGCAGGCCGACTCGATCATCGTGCTGGACAACAACCGGCTGCTCGACTACGTCCCGAATCTGCCGATCGGGAAGGCGTTCTCGGTGATGGACCAGATCATCGCCGAGACCGTCAAGGGGATCTCGGAGACGATCACCCAGCCCTCGCTGATCAACCTGGACTACGCGGACATGTCCACGATCATGAACCAGGGCGGCGTCGCCGTCATGCTGGTCGGCGAGACCCAGGACAAGAACAAGACCGACGAGGTCGTCAAGGACGCGATGAACCACCCGCTGCTCGACGTCGACTACCGCGGCGCGTCGGGCGGGCTCGTCCACATCACCGGCGGCCCCGATCTCACGCTGAAAGAGGCCGAGGGCATCGCCGACAACATCACCGAGCGCCTCGAGGCCTCGGCGAACGTCATCTGGGGTGCTCGAATTCAGGAGAACTACAAGGGCAAGGTCCGCGTCATGGCGATCATGACCGGCGTCCAGAGCGCCCAGGTGCTCGGTCCGACCACCCAGAAGCAGGCCGACAAGTCCCGCCAGAGCATCGAAGGCGTCAACGACGCCAACTTCGACGCGAGCAACAACGTCGAGGGCGGTTCCGGCTTCGGCGCACAGAGCGACGGCGGCCGCGACGAACTCGAGCGAGAGAACGGCGTCGACGTGATCCGGTAAGACGGCACGCGACTCACGACACACACCACTTTTCGCCGCGGTCGGCCCGGTTTCCGTGCCGCGGCTTGCGGTCTCGATACGATTAGTCGCGACGCTCGCCGGGAGAGGGCTCGGAGTATCGAGTTCGAGACGAGGACGTCTCCGAGAGGGCGTCGAAACTCGCGTTTACGGCCGTATACGCGCTCAAATCGGCGATTCCGAGTGGCGGTGCCGGTGCCGCCCTCGAACGAACGGCTCGACGGGTCGAACCGACGCGAGAAGACGGGTGGGGTCAGGCCAGCGACTCGAGCAGCGAACACTTCCGGCAGACCTCGCGAGTGGTGGTCGAGCCGCATTCGACGCACTCGCGCAGGTCCGCGCCGTCGTCGCCGGCGTACCGCTTGGCGGCGATCTCGGCCAGTTCCTCGTATCCCGAGAGGATCGAGTGGCGCGTTCCGGGGTGGTTCTCCTCGAGATCGTAGAGCAGTTGCTGGATCTCGCCCCGGTAGGCTTCGCTTGCGTGGGGGCACTCGGTGATGTGAGCCGGGAGGTCCTCGACGTGAGCGTAGAGGGCGACCTCCTTTTCGGGCACGTCTCGCAGGGGCTTCGCGCGCGGGACGAACTCGTCTTGCTCCTCGCGATCGGAGAGCGGCCCGAGGCTGGCGTCGAAGTGTTTCGCCATCTGTTCGACGTCGCCCTCGAGGAAGTTCATCAGCGCGGTCTGGGCCTCGTCGTCTAAGTTGTGGCCGGTCAGAAGGAGGTCGGCCTCGAGTTTCTCGGCGTATTTCGAGAGTAGATCACGGCGGAACACGCCGCAGTACGCGCAGGCGGCCATGTTTTCGGGGTCGTCCTCGACGACGTCGTCCATCCGGACGCCGAACTCCTCCTCGTAACTGACGAGTTCGTGGCGGATATCCAGTTCCTCGCCGAGTTCGACGCAGGCCTCGACCGATTTATCGCGGTAGCCCTCGATCCCTTCGTGAATCGTCAGGCCCACGAGTTCGATGCGGGGATCCTCGGCGAACGTCTCGTGGAGGATCTGCGTGAGGACGACGCTGTCCTTTCCCCCGGAGAGGCCGATCACCCACGTCTGGGGGTTCTCCGGCGTCGCGTCGTGGGGGACGAGATCGTCCCGTCGGACCCGTCGGCGGACCCGCTTTTCGACCGACTCGCGGAAGTGGTCCGCACAGAGGTGGGACCCGGAGTAGGCGGCGTGCATGATCGCCTCCTCGTCGCACCGGTTGCAGTCCATCGCGCTCACGTTGCCGTCGGACGCGTATGTCCGTTTCGTCTCCCCGCCTCGCCGCGGGTCGAACGGCTCCGAAACGGTGGTGAAGCCGCGTCGATCGAAACGTATTCCGGCCACCCGTGCGACGCCGACACATGGTGATCTACGACAGGACGCCGTCGACGGGGTTCGAGCGGATCGACGCGTTCGACGGCGGATTCGGCTGGCTCGCCCATCCCGACGAGGCCGGGTTACGGGCGAGTCACGCCCTGTACGGTGACGACGGCCGCGTCTGGCTGTTCGATCCGCTCGAGGCACCCGGAATCGACGCGGAGATCGAAGCGCTCGGGGACGTGGCGGGCGTCGTCGTCTGTTCCGCTTACCACGCTCGCGACGCCGACCGATTCGCCAAGCGGTTCGACGTGCCCGTCTACGTCCCGAGGTGGCTGGGCCGCGTATCGGAGCGACTCGACGCGCCGCTCGAGCGCTTCGACGGCGACCTCGAACGGTCGGGGTTCGCGGTCCGCGAAGTGAGCCCGCTGCCGGGCTGGTCGGAAGCGATCGCCTACCGCCGATCGGACGGGACGCTCTACGTGCCCGATCTCCTCGGGACCGCGCCGCCGTACCTCGCGGGTGACGAGCGACTCGCGGTCTACCTGCTCCTCCGGCCGGTCGTCCCGACGGGCGTTTTCGCGGGGATCGCGCCCGAACGGCTCCTCGTCGGACACGGGACCGGCGTCTTCGTCGACGCTGCGAGCCACCTCGCCGAGGCGCTCGGGACCGCACGGCAGCGGTTTCCGCGAGCGCTGCTCGAGGGCGGGCCGCAACTGCGTGCGCTGGTCGAAGCGCTCTGAACGCGCTCGTCGACGCGGCCGAGTCGACCGCTTCAGGCCGGCACCGTCGGGCGCTCCTCGACGGCGTCGGATCCGTCCTCGAGGGCGGCGAGCAGGAGGTCGACGTAGCGGTCGCGGGCGGCGGCGGAGAACAGTTCGTGGCCGCCGTCGTAGAGGACGACGTGAGCGGCGGGGACCCGCTCGCCGATCGGACGGAGATCGACGACGGGGTCGCGCAGCGAGCAGAAGACGACGGCGTCGTGATCGATCGTCAGCAGCTCTCGCTGTGCGCGGCGGGTCTCCCGGACGAACGTCGGGGAAACCCACGAGGGCGTCGTGGCGATCTGGTGGTCGGTCGCCCGCTCGCCCAGCGCCTCCCGATCGAGGTCGCCGATCGGCAGGCAGGGGAACGTCGTCGGCACCGCCGACACCGCCTCGAGCACCGGTTCGGGGAAGCCCCCGCCGTAGCCCCACCACGGGCTCAGGTAGACGTGGTTGTCCGCGCCGTCTAAGGCCTGTGCGATCAGCGCGCCGGCGCTGTGGCCGAGGAGCTGGTAGCCGTCGAGGCCGCGGACGTACTCGGCGACCGGCTCGAGCCAGTCGGCTTTGAAATCGTCGATGTTGGTCGGGAGTTCGAACGCGTGCACCCGGTAGCCGGCCTCGGTCAGCGTCCCGAGGAGCCAGCTGACGTTCTCGTGGGTCCAGCGGTTCCCCCAGCCCATGACGAAGACGAGGTCCTCGTCGCCGTCCTCGTTGAAGATCCGGTGTCGCATGAGATGGCGTTCACCGGGCGACGGTAAAAATCTGCGCTCCTGACACAACTCCTGCCGGTGAGATCCGTTCAACGGCCGCACACGGGCCCGCCGTTTGCCAACCGCTTTCCTCGCGCTCGACCGAACCGGCGTATGCTCGAGTCCCTTCGCGCACGCCTCTTTCGGATCGGTTCAACTGCTTTCCGGCTTACCGCGGTACCGGTGCCCGCGTCACGCACATCGCGACGGACTGGTCGGAGGTTCGAGTGAAACTCCCCCTGAGCTGGCGGACGCGAAACTACGTCGGCACGATCTTCGGCGGGAGCATGTACGCCGCCGTCGACCCGTTTTACATGATGATGCTCCTGAAGAAGCTCGGCGACGGCTACGTCGTCTGGGACAAGGAGGCCGAGATACGGTTCAAAAATCCCGGTCGAGAGGCGCTGTACGCGACGTTTACGATCACCGACGAGGAGATCGCGGCGATCTGCGCCGAACTCGCGGCCGCCGACACCGAGTCCGTCGATCGCCACTACACAGTCGACCTCGTCGACGACGAGGGAACCGTTCACGCGACCGTTCGGAAGACCGTCTACGTGACGACGGATCGCTCCAAAGGAGTCTGACGGGACGAGCACACGGGCTCGAGGCGCATCGGAATCGGCCGCAGCCGGATCGGAGACGGGAAACCGTTTTGCGACTCGGGGACCCAGCACAGCTAATGAGTGGCTTCGATCGGGAAGCGGCGGTCGACCGCCTCGAGCGCCTCGTCGACACCGTCGCGAACGAGCGGATGCCGGTACCTGTCCGCGAGGTGTGGGCGTTCGGCGACGTCGCGCTCGGACTCGACCCCGTCGAGCGTCTGGATGTCTACCTGACCAAGGACATACTCATGCGCGACGACAGCGACAGCGAGGCGGTCGACACCGACGCGATCGCCGCCGAATACGGCGTCGAGGGGATCGGCAAGTCCGTCCGTGCCGACTGGGCCCGCGAACATCCCGATTATCTTCGGGCGAACGCGAACGGCCACGCCGCTCCCGAACAGTGTCTCGCAGCCCACCTCCTCGAGGACGACGAGCCCGTCCACCTCGAGGTCTGTAACGCGCCGTTCGAGGACAACGTCACCCAGCGGCTGCGCGGCGCGCGACTGCGCGAGGACTACACGCAACTGCTCGACCCGCGCGGGGTCTGCCTCTGGGCCGAGGGGACCAGAAGCGACGAAGCGTTCCGAAAGCTCCGCGAGGGCGAACTCGCGCTGCCGACGTTGTCGGCGGCCCTGGAGATGCTCGGTCTGGACGACGACGAGGCCGAAACCGCGGCACAGGAACTCCACGCCTGGCGCGAGCGCCAGGACGGCGTGACGGTCCGCGGCGACGTGGTCTGACGCCGTACTACTCGTCGTCCCGGTCCGGCCCCGCCTCCTGCAGGTCGTCGACCGTCGATCGAACCCGCTCGAGTCGATCCGTCAACGTCTCGTGATCGACGCGGACGGTCTCGCCCTGCGGATCGTAATCGACGACGCCGACGGCGTCGAGTTTCGGCAGATGCGTGTGCCGAAGCTCCAGTTCGACGGTCTGCCGCTCGAGGTCCTCGAGGGCCGTCTCCGAATCGTCCTCGAGGACGTGGTCGACGAACTCTTCGTAGGTGGCGGTGTCGCCCGCCGTTTGCATCACGTATCGACAGAGAGATCGGCGATGCGCGTCGCTCAGCGCGTCGAAGGACGCGTCGATCGATTCGTCTCCCGCTCCCCCTTCCGTGTTCCGGTCAGCCATCGTTCAGTAATGGCGAGGCTGCCGAATACGTCTACGGCGTAAGTATTCACGCCGTTTATGTTCGTGTTTCTGGTTGTTAGTGATGGATAGAGCCAAAACGGGGAAGAGAAAGGGATTCGTAGCGGAAACCATCGCTTGTATGCTACTTACGACGTTCTGGGTCGACTACCCTATCTTGCGCGAAGGGCTCTCGTCTGCCCCCGACAGTACGGTCACGTGGGAACAGTCCGATTTCACCGAAGACGGAACACATCAATTGCTCGTCTGGGTCGAGAGCGACGACTACGAGACGTTCGAGGCGGGGCTCGAGACCGATCCGACTATCGATTCGTTCTCGCGGGTCGCAGAAGTCCCCAATAGACGGCTCTACCGGTTCGAGTTGACGTCCGAGGGGCGCCGCTCGAGCATCTACCAGACGATACTCGAAGACCGAAGCGTCTTACGGGAGGTGACGGCGACTGCCGACGGCTGGTACATTCGCGTGGCCTTCCCCAACAACGAGGCGCTCGAGCGCTATCACAGCTTCTTTGTCGAACGCGATATCGACATCGAGATCCGGGAACTGTACGAGGAACGCGAAATCATCGAAGACTCGCGGTCCCAGTACGGGCTGACGGAACCGCAGCGCGAGACACTCGTCGCCGCGGTCGAGGACGGCTACCTCGACATTCCGCGGTCGTGTTCGCTCGCCGAACTCGGCGAGCGGTTCGACATCTCGCCGAACGCGACCTCCGAACGGTTCCGCCGCGGCGTCAAAACGCTCGTCGAGAACACGATCTACCGCGACGATCGGACGTCGTAACCTGCAAGCGGTCGAGCCATCGAGAAATCGTGGCCGCGGTCAGTCGATGTCAGTGCGTGTAAACCACAGCTGCGCAACGACGAGGAACGCGACGGCCATCGCGATCAAGATGCCCGCGCCGGCGACATCGTAGCTCCCCTCGAGCAGGATCGCGTTCGGATCGTAGTAGCGCATGGGAGCGATCGCGCCGACGATCTCGGCGTCGGTCCCGGTAAGCAGCGACTCGGAGAGGAACAGCGCGAACGTAACGCCGAGGGCGACCCGCTGGGCGATCGCGGCCCGATCGACGGCGACCGAGGCCAGCAGGCCGATCCCGGCACAGGCGAACAGATAGGGGATCGACAGCAGGTGGACCGCGAGCACGTCAGCGACGGCTAACTGTTCGTCGATCAACTCGGCACCGACGAGGACGACGATCGGCGGGAGGACGTTCGCGCCGACGATCGGAACGGCCATCGCGCCGAAGCGCTCACCGACCAGCCTGCGGCGCGAGATCGGCATCGCGAGCAGGACGTCCATCCGACCGCGGTCGACGTCGTCGGCGATCACGCCTGCCGTGCTGTAGGCCAGATACAGTCCGAGCAGGATCACCCAGCCGAACGTGTAGAGTTCGAACGAGAGGAAGCCGCCGAGACTCGCCATCGTCTGGATTCCCATGATCTGGAGGATCGGCTCCGGGTAGGCGGAAATCAGCTGATCCAGATCGATCTCGGCCGCGAACGACGGGTAGACCCAGACGACCATGGCAGCGAGCAGGGAGAGGCCGACCGAGAGGTAGACGCTGCCGCGAACCCGCCGTCGGGCGTCGTATCTGGTCAGTTCAAACATCGTCGCCACCCCCGACATCGTTACCCGTCGTGTCGACACTGGCGGCCACTCGATCGTTCTGATCGCCGCCAGCGACCTCTTCCTCGCCGCCGTAAAACCGCATGAATACCTCCTCGAGGGGCGCTTCCTCGATCGAGAGGTCAATCAACCGGTACTCTCGGAGCGCCGCGAGCAGGTCGTTGACGTCGCCGGTGAACGTGAATACGTACTCGTCGTCCGCACTCGAGCCGGCGTCGGACGCGGCGGCGAGGTCGTGGACACCGTCGATCTCGAGATCGTGAATCGGGATCGACTCCGTGGCGTGTAGACGGACGAGTTTCCCGCTCCGGTTCAGAAGCGAATCGACCGGCTCGACCGTCACCAGCCGCCCGTTCCGGATGATGCCGACTCGGTCGCACAGCTTCCGCACCTCGCCCAGAATGTGCGAGGAGAAGAACACGGTCAGCCCCTGCTCGCGTTCGTCCCGGACGAACTCGGTGAATCGCTGCTGGAGCAGGGGGTCGAGTCCGCTGGTCGGCTCGTCCAAGATCACCAGCTCCGGATCGTGCATGAACGTCGTCACCAGCCCCAGCTTCTGGACGTTCCCCCGCGAGTAGTCCCGCACTTCGCGGTCCAGCGGCGGCTCGAACAGCTCGAGTAGTTCGTCGCTGCGCTCGTCGCCCTTGATCGAGCCGTGCAGGTCGATGATCTCGCGTCCGGTCGCCGTCTCGTCGAACGCCGGGCTGTCCGGGAGGTAGCCCAGTTTCCGTTTTGCCTCGAGTAGCTCTCCCTCGTCGGTCACGTCGTGGCCCAGCAGTCGGGCCGTTCCGGCGGTCGGCGAGAGAAACCCCAGCAGCGTTCGGATCGTCGTCGTCTTTCCCGCGCCGTTCGGCCCGAGATAGCCGAAGATCTCGCCACGCTCGACGTCGAACGTGACGTCGTCGTTGGCGAGCACTGCCCCGAAATCTTTCGTCAGTCCCTCGAGTTCGATCGCGGCCATACGATCGTTTCACGCGGAGAGCATATCGGTGTGCCGGATATTTCCGACTCGTGACGGCCCAACCGGTCGCGAGCGAGCGGTCCGAAAAACCGTTGGCGAGCGGGGCCGCTCACAGCATGACGCCCATCATCTGCTCGGCGACGTACTGGCCGTCGATCTTGTAGTGGGCCTGTCGGATGGCCTCGGTCTCCCAGCGATGGTCCTCGAGGAACCGGACGGCGTCCTGATTCGTCGCGGGGATGCTCTGATAGACCTTCTCGTAGCCGTTCGAGTCGGCCCACTTCAGTCCTCGCTCCATCAGTTGACTGCCGATCCCGTGGCCGCGGTGTTCCTCCAAGACGCCCATCGTGAGTTCGGCGGTGTGGGCGAGTTTCTCGAAGTTGGGCGAGCGGAGGTGGACCCAGCCGACGACCTCGTCGTCGACGGTGGCGACGAAGAAGACCCGAGACTCGATGTCGTTGTGCCGGAAGACGACCTCCTCGCGGTCGAGCAGATCGACGACGGACTCCGCGACGAGGTAGTCGTTCTCCTCGGCAACCTCGCGCATCACGCCGACGATTCCCTTGAGGTCGCTCTGCTGGGCCGGTCGGATCGTGAACGTGAGCCCCTCGACCGTGTGCTCCGTCTCGGCACCGGCCTCGATCGCGATGCGAAGGAGACCGTCGTCGGACTCGAGGTAGCCGTCGGCCTCGAGTGCGGCGATCGACTCCTTCAGTCGACGGGGCTCCATCGAGAACGCCGCCTCGAGATCGTCGGTGGTGACGGCACCGTTTCGCTCGACGTAGTCGTAGAGCCGTTCCTGGTCGTCGGTCTCGAATCGGGGTTTTTCGATCGCTTGCATGGGCGGACTAGTTCACCGGCCTCGCATTTAGAGATTGTCAGATGTTACCACTCGACACAGTACGGGTCGCAGACAGACCGGCGGGGCTTCGGTGCGTCGCCGCCGAAAACTACGACTCCGGAACCCGGCCGACGGTCACGTGGAACGGGACGACCTCCTCGCGACGGTACTCACGGTCGCGCATCTGCTCGATCACGTCCCGGCCCATTTCGCGCCACGAGCCGCGGAGGTCGTCGTACTCGCCCTCGGATAGTTCGCCTGCGAGCATCGTCTCTCGATCGTCGGCCAGCCCCTCGCCGGTCGCCTTCCGGCGAGCTGCCGTCAGCGCCCCCTCGCTGTACGGCGGTTCGACCGTTCGGACGTGGTCGTACCGGCGGGTCGCGATCACCTCGAGTCCCGCCGTCTCGAAGGCCTCGCGGGCGTCGGCCCCCAGCGCCACGTCGGTATCGACGCCGTCGAGGTACGCCCGCCGTGCCCGGCGCTCGAGGGTTCCCTCCGCGTCGACGCTCGAGTCGATCTCGACCGCGGCGTTGTCGGGTTCGACGGCCGCGACGAGGTCACTCGAGACGCGGGCGAACTCGGTGACGGCGGCCGCGGGGTCGGGCAGGTTGATGAGCAACGCCTGGCAAACGACGAGGTCGACGGCGTCGTCGGCGAACGGTAACCGGAGAGCGTCACCGGCGACGGCCGGGACGTGCTCGGCGGCGGCTGCCAACAGGTCCAAATCGGCGTCACAGGCGATCACCTCACCCGACGACTCCGCGGCCAGGACGCGGCTCAACTCGCCGGTCCCGCAGCCGACGTCGAGAATTCGGTCGCGAGTGTCGAGGGCCAGCGGCTCGAGGGCCGCGCGGGAGTCGGCCCACATCCCCTCGCGGGTCCGGTCGAGGTAGGATTCCGAGAACTCGCGCACGGTTCCACACGCGGCGGCTCGGATGAAAAACGGGTCGGTTTCTCGAGGCGGCGGGGAGCCGGGCGCTCGGCTATTCGTCGTCGCGCAGTTCCCGCACCTTCTCGATGTTCCAGGCGAAGCCGCGGCCGTCCTCCGTCGGCGTCTCGAGCGCGAACGGCAGGTGGCGCAGATCCGGGTGGTTCACGATCGCGCGCATGCCGTCCTCGCCGATGTAGCCCTCGCCGATGTGGGCGTGTTCGTCCTTGTGCGTGCCCACGTCGTGTTTCGAGTCGTTGAGGTGGATGTACTCGAGATACTCGAGCCCGACCACGTCGTCGAACCGCCCGACCGTCTCGTCGACGGCCTCGGGGGTCGTGAGGTCGTTGCCCGCGACGAGCGTGTGGGCGGTGTCGATACAGATGCCGATATCGGTGTCGGTGCGGTCGACGATCCCCGCGAGGTGGTCGAACTCGCCGCCGAGTTTCGTCCCGCTGCCCGCGTCGGACTCGATGAGGATCTGGACGCCGTCGGGCACCTCGAGGTCGTCGATGACGCTCGCAGCGTTGTCCAGCCCCCCGTCGACGCCCGCGCCGGTGTGGGCCCCGAGGTGGACGTTGACGTACGGAACGCCGAGGCGCTCGGCGGCGTCGAGTTCGGCCTGCATGCTCTCCATCGATTTCCGCCGGAGGTCGTCTTTCGGCGTACAGAGGTTCACGAGATACGCGGAGTGAATCACCCACGGTCCCTCGAGTTTCTCGTCGGTCGCCGCCCGAAAGCCTTCGGCGGCCTCGTCGCCGATCTCGGGCTGGGCCCAGACCTGCGGAGAAGTGGTGAATATCTGCCCGCAGTTGCCGCCGAAGGCGAGCTGGCGGTGGACCGCGTTGCGGATGTCGTCGTACGGCGGCGTCTCGTCGTCCGAGGAGACGCGCGAGCCGGAGATCGAAACGTGTGCGCCGACCTTCATCGTCATAAATTCCCGTCAGTACCGGGCCGTGATAGGTATAACGGACCGGCGCGGAACCCCATCGTCATCCCTCGCTCGCTTCGAGGACCTCCCGCTCTCGAACCCACGCGTCGCTGCCGAACTTCCGGGCGGCGAGGTCTCGAGCAGCCTCGAGTTCGCTACCGCACCACGTCGCTTCGTCGGCGTCACACCAGTCGCCCAGCGCCCCTGCGATCGCGTCGACGGCTTCCTCGCGGCCGATCCCGGCCTCGTCGCTGATGCTCGTCACGCGATCGGTGAACGTCGATTCCTCGAGATCGGCGTCGAAGACGCCCACGTGGGTCCGGGGCTCGAGGGCGTAACTGATCGAGCCGTGCTGGATGACCACGTCGCGCTGGCGGTACTGGGCGTTACCGCTGATCTTCTTCGCCAGCGCGCCTACGTCGGCGGATGCGACGATGTCGTGTGCCGGGTTGATGTCGCGCAGGTAGCACGACGGCTGATAGATCGCGTCCTGCTCGACCGTTGCGAAATCGGCGTCGACGCCCAGTCGGTCGAAGGCCTCGAGAACGGGTTCGCAGAACAGTTCGTAACAGTCCATTAGATCGCCGGGGACCTCGTCGGCCGGAGCGACGATCGTATACGAAATATCGGCGTAACGGTCGTGATAGATCCCGCCGCCGCCGGTCTGGCGGCGCGTCACGTCGATCCCCTCCCGGTCGCAGAACTCCCAGTCCACCGTCTCGGCGTCCTGACGGTACCCCAGCGAGAGCGTGCTCGGCTCCCACGAGTAGGTTCTGACGGTTCGGACGTCGTCCTCGAGGGCCGTTCGCGCGGCGACCTCCTCGAGAGCCATTTGCGTCGCTCCGTCGCGAGGTACGTCCCGGATCAGCCGCCACGGGCGGTCTGCAAGCGCCGTCATACTCGGAGCAACGGGCGGCTCTTGGAAAGCGATTCCGACCGACGCCGGCCACGTCGACGCTGATCCACGACCGTTTCACCGATCCGGACGCTCGATCGTCCCCGGGACGAACAGTCCCGCAGCCTCGAATTATCCCGCGACGAGGTTACGTGAATTATAGTAAACTGCAGTGCGACGCGATCCTTCGCTGCGCAATGGCAGGAAACGATCGGAAGACGGCGGAGCACGAACCGAGTTCGAACAGCCTGAGTCGGCGGACGGTGATCAAGACCGCCGGGATCGGCATCGTCGGGGCAGCGGGCATGGCCGCTTCGTCGGGGTCGGCAGCCGCCCAGACCGGCGGATTCGGCGGTGGGTTCGGCGGAACCGTGGAGATCGATCTCTCGAGCGGTTCGCCCCAGTCGCTCCCGACCGACGAAGAACTCGTGATCTCCGTCCACGGCTGGTTCGGAAACACGGGCGCGACGGCACAGGCGAGCCAGGTGTATCGACCGATGGCCGAGGCGGGGTACGAAGCGACGCCGGTCGCCGGGGTCTGGAACGCGTCGAACCCGAACTTCGTCGGCGCACAGGAGGAAGCGACCAGCGCCGCCGGAGCGCTGGCCGACCTCATCGAGGCGTACAAAGACGAAACGGGTGGCACCGTCCGGCTCGTCGGCCACTCGCTTGGCGGCCTGGTCGTCCTCGAGACGCTCGCCCAGATCGGGGAATCGTACACGATCGACACCGTCGCACCCCTCGGCGCGGCCGTTCCCTCGAGCAGCGTCTGTACCGAGGCCGAGTACGGCAGCGCCATCGCCGCCAACGCCGGCGAGGTGCGTAACTACTACTCGACCAACGACACGATTGTCGGTTCCGCGTACGGAGCCACGGGCGGCGGCCTCGGCTCCGACGGCGCGGACTGCGGCGGCGGTGGCGGCTTCCTCGGCGGCAGCGGTGGATCGATTCCCGATAATTTCACCGACGTCGACGTCAGCGATGCCGTCAGCAGCCACCTCGGCTACCTCGGCTCGACGGTGATCGCACGAAATCTGGTCAACAGCTTCGACGCGAGCGGCTCGAGCGACGGCGGCAGCGATTCGAATTCCAACGACGGCGAGTCGAACATGGGTGAACAACCGAGTGACGGTACCGACGGCAGCCAGTGGGACGGAAACGACGATTCACCGTTCGGGAACGACGACCTCTGGCCGGACGCGAGCGAGGAGGACGGCCAGAGCTGGTTCGAAGGCTCGAGTCCGACCGGCAGAAGCGATCGCGCTTTCGATCGGGGACGCGCTAACGGGAGCGACAACGGTTTCGATAGCTGGAATAGCCGCTTCGGAAACCGAAACGGTCGGGATTCCAGCGGCTGGGACAGTCTCTTCGGCGAAAACGATACGCGGAGTACCGATAGCTGGGACAGGCTGTTCAGCGACGGACGGACCGCGAGCACGGATAACTGGAGCCGGCTCTTCAGCGCCGGACAGCGCTAACGGGGCTACCCGATCCCCTGTACCGAGACGCCCCCGTCGGTACCGACCGTCGTATCGTTCGACGACCGCCCCGTTGGCCGTTTTCCTATCATCGTATGCGGTTTATCGGTCGGCAGGGACGTGACAGCGGCGAGACGGCGACTGACGCACCTACTGACTCGTAACCCGACATTCCGGCAGCCATCGATGCCGGACCACGCTGTCGTCACGTCGGTGACCCGGTCGGCGGCCGTCTACCCTCGGCGCTTCGTCACGCCGTTTTTACGTACCCGCGGGCTATCCCGTCGTATGGTGCGAAACGTCGCCGGATTGCTTCCGGACCTCGAGACGGAAGACTTCTATCTCCTCTCGGGCGTCGAACAGGGGATGCGCTTCTCCGAATGGGTCCAACGCGAGAAGCTCCCGAAGTTCGCCGATCTGTCCGAGGAGGAGGTCGATTACCGGCTCGAGCGCTGTCTCAAGCGCGGGCTGATCGAGAAGAAGACGATCCAGTACGAGGGCTATACCCTCCAGTTCGAGGGATACGATACCCTGGCGCTGCGGGCGCTGGTCGAACAGGATACGATTTCGGAGTTCGGCTCGCCGCTCGGCGTCGGCAAGGAGAGCGACGTCTACGAGGTCAAATCGTACAAACCGCTGGCGCTGAAGTACCACCGTGAGGGCTACACGAACTTCCGGGAGGTCCACAAAGAACGCGACTACACGTCGGACAACGACCACGTCTCCTGGATGTACACCGCCCGGAAGGCCGCCGAGCGCGAACACGGGATTCTCGAGGACCTCTACCCCGACGTGTCGGTCCCCCAGCCGATCGGCCAGAACCGCCACGCCATCGTCATGGAGAAGATGGACGGCGTCGAGCTCTCGCGGACCCGCCTCGAGGACGAGCAGGTGCTGGGCGTCCTCGACCTGCTCATTTCGGAACTCTCGCGCGCGTACGCGAAGGGATACGTCCACGCCGATATGAGCGAGTACAACGTCTTCGTCAACGAAGCGGGCGTGAAAATCTTCGACTGGCCCCAGGCCGTCCCGACGGACCACGAGAACGCCGACGAGTTCCTCCGGCGTGACCTGACCAATATCGTGGGCTACTTCCGCCGGAAGTACCCCCAGCACGTCCCCGACGCTCTCGAGGCCGACGAGTTGGCGGAGTCGATCACCGCGGATTCGTTCGAGACGGTCGCGGACTTCGTGTGAGATCGGCCGCTGCCCAGTAGCGAGTACGCGAGCGGATTCGACCTCGATCGAGCAACGGTTTTCTGCTCTTCGACGAATAGCGCCTCGAGACGCGTCCTCGAGCACGTTCGAATAGTGTACTATCCGACACTCGCTCGCCAGTACACCGAATATCGGTATATCAAATCGAGGGGCGTGCGGAAGAGAGGCGCAACTCGATGGCTCTCCAGCGAGTGGCAGTTGTCGGCGACGAGAGATTTTGGTTATCAGGCAGCCAGCACCATCACGAGCAACGAACCGCCGCCGCCGACGAGCGCGAACGCTGCGCCGACGAGGACCCGAGTGGCGGCCCAGCTGCGGAGTTCGGACAGGGTTCCGAGCCCGACGATCACCGGTTCCTCGAGTCCGACGACGATCGGTTCCGGGTACGCCGCTCGCGAGACGCTGCGTCCGACACCGACGACGGTGACCACGTCGTTCGGCTCGTAGCTCCACTCGCGCCGTCGTCGCTCCCCGTCGGAGTCCGTATGAGAGCGAGCGAGGTCGGCGACGTCGTGGTCGTCCAGCTGCTCCGGGAGAACTAAAAGACGGCCTGAGCCGTCCTCGGCGTAGAACTCGCCACCGCCGGCGTCGTGGTCGATCTCTCGGTGGCCTTCGAAGAGCGTTGCCCGTTCGACGGCGCTGCGATACCAAACCGTCGGCTCGTCGGATACCGGTCCTGCGATGGGTTCGCCTGCCGGCACGAGATGGCCTTCGACGGCGACGGGACCATCGTCGACCTCGGCAGCGGGGACGACCGACGCGTTTCGCAGGCGACGGTACCGATCGAGGTGGCCGGCAGCGATGGCGACGCCGAACGCGCTCGCGAGGTAAACCGCCGATGCCCACCCATAGGTGGTGAAACAGCCACGATGAGAGAGCGTCGAGTCGCAGAACGGCTGGGGATCGCCGATCCAGTAACTGAGCGCGATTCCGCCGGCTGCAACGGCCGCGGCGAGAAGCCACGCGCCGACACCGATCCCGGTAGTACGGTACAGCGTCGGCCAGACTCCCGGCACGAAGGCGATCACGCTGACGAGGAAGAGAGCGCAGACAAAGAGACCGGTCACGAAGAGGCTAACCGAAAGCAGATAGTGCACAGCGGCGGCCGCGACCAGGCCGATGCCGACGACGACGTACTCCACCGGCAAGCCCTGAGACTCGGTCTCTGACAGCAATCTCATTACTGCCAGTTCTCTAGAGTGAGCGATAAATAGTGTTCTGATGGATACGAGGGGCCGAAGACCGGAAAACAGCGGTTACTCGCCCGAGCGAAGCGCTCAGGCGGGCATCCCGGTCGATCCGGGCTGCGGCTCGGTCTCGAGGGGGTGCTCGAGGCCGCGGAGCTGGTCGTAGGCCTGGGCAGTGGTCGCGAGGGTGTAGACCGTGACGGCCGCGGCGACGAGTTGCGTGAGGACGAGCCCCGCGGCATCGCCGAGGAAGACCGCCGGAACGATGGCGGTGGCGTTCACCAGAATGCCGAGTGCGACGACGAGGAAGCCGAGCGCGAATAGTCGGAGGCGACTGCCCCTGGTCAACGCCCAACTGCTGCGGAACGCCTGGACGAAGTTCTGGTCCTCGACCGCGACGAAGACGCTCCAGTAGTAGAGGGCCACGAGCAGGAACAGACCCGGTACGAGCAGGAAGACGCTCCCGACGGCGACGAGCAGCACGAAGACGATCGTGCCGACGAAGGCGTTGAGCGTGGCGATGCCGAGCTTCCGTCGGCGGAACTCCTGTGGAATCGTCTCGGTCTCGTCGGATGCGAACGTCCGAAGTGCGACGACCGCGGCGGCTATCGTGACGACCCCGATCGCAAACGATAGGAGACCAGTGACGAGGCCGACGAGTCCTGACGCGGGTTCTGCGCCGGTTGCGGGGCCGAATCCGGTTGGGACGACGAGCGCGTTCATTACGGCGAGGATAGCGAAGATGACGACGAAGACGAGCCCGTTCCGCTCGGTGGCGCGGGAGAACCCGTCGGTCATCGCGTCGGTGATGCTGAAGGCCATACGAGTAGTACGCGCCCGACCGAGATATATGTAGTACTGCTTTTGTTTATCAGCGAATCTAGCGATATCGCGGACACGAGCATTTGAAGCTAATATTTGGATATATAAGTATTCCCATATTTTGTCACCGACGGCGACGGCCGTGGACGAGATCGACCGGCGAACCGGTGAGAGAGTTCGACAGGTCACTCGATTCGCGCGAACGCGAACTGCGAGATGACACTCCCGTTCGATCGATTCTCTCGACAACCGGCAAATGATGACATTGATCTGACCCCTCGCCGTACCCCCCAGTATGAGGGTGAATGGCACACGTGATCTCGACGGCGTCGGCATCTGGGGCGGCGGCCTCACGGGTGGGCTCGTCGCCGGAATCGCCATGGGCCTGGTCCTCCACCTCGGTGGGAACCAGATCGAACTCCTGGGCGGGCTCGCGGCCGAGCCCGAGATGGCCATCGGCGTCGGCTGGACCATCCACCTGATGTTGAGCATCGCGTTCGGACTGCTCTTCGCCGCAATCGTCTCGAGACGGGTGATTCAGGACCAGATCGACGAGTTCAACGACTACGTCATCGCCGGGCTGGCGTTCGGCACGGTCGTCGGCCTCTTCGCCGGCGGTGTCGTGTTTCCGGTAGCGATGGAGCGGGCCGGCGTAGCGACGCTGCCGCTTCCGTACCTCCCGGTTTCGGGGCCGGCAGCGGAACTGTTCAGCGCGCTCCTCTTCGGCCTCGGCCACCTCGTCTACGGGCTGGTCCTGGGAGCCGTTTTCGCGGCGGTCAACGGCGTCACGCCCAGCGGCGTGCGCGAACGGGTGCCGCTCGGGCGGTAACGGCCATACCGCCCGCACAGCAGCGCGCCCGCGGAGTTCGAAGCTCTTATACTCGAGAGTTGGGAAGAAGGAGTAGACTCGCTGGTTCGCGGGCATCAGCGGGCACCTGTACGATGCGGTGTCACAGGTCGGGATGTGATCCGCGGGGCTCGGCCCCGGTCGGGATTGAACCAGGAAACGCCCGCGGGTGAATACGCATGGCAAAGAGCTTCTATTCCCACATCAAGGACGCATGGAAAGACCCCGACGACGGTAAGCTCGGGGAGCTACAGTGGCAGCGAAAGCAGGAGTGGCGCAAGCAGGGCGCGATCGAGCGAATCGACCGCCCCACGCGACTCGACAAGGCGCGCGAACTCGGCTACAAGGCCAAGCAGGGCATCGTCGTGACCCGGGTTTCGGTCCGAAAGGGGACCGCCCGGAAGGAACGATTCAAGGCCGGCCGGCGCTCGAAGCGCCAGGGTGTCAACCGCATCGGGCGGCGCAAGAACATCCAGCGCATCGGCGAGGAGCGCGTCTCCCGCAAGTACCCCAATCTGCGCGTGCTCAACAGCTACTGGGTCGGTGAAGACGGCTCGCAGAAGTGGTTCGAAGTGATCCTCGTCGATCCGAACCACCCCGCGATCGAGAACGACGACGATCTCAACTGGATCTGCGACGACGCCCACCAGAACCGCGCGTTCCGCGGGCTCACGAACGCCGGTAAAGCCAACCGCGGCCTCAACAACCGCGGCAAGGGTGCCGAGAAGGTCCGACCGTCGAACACGGGCGGTCAGGGCCGCGCGAAGTAACGGCGTCAGCGACCGACGAACCCACTATCGATTTTTCTGCGAACCGGCCCCGGAGAGCCAGCGCCAGTACGGACTCTCGAACGCGAACAGGGGACCGTAGCGTCGTTCCCACGGATCCGGTCCGAGAGGTGGACTTATTCCACGGGCGGACGTATCGCCTCGCATGACACAGCACGTCCTCGTGGCGGTCGACGACTCGGCACAGTCGACTGAGGCGCTCGAGTTCGCCTGTACGGAGTATCCGGATGCGACGATCACCGCACTGTACGTCCTCGACCCGGGCGACTTCTACGCCGTCGGCGGCGTCGAGGGGACCGCGATCAACTACGACGAGGTACAGGGCCACCACGAGGACCGCGCCGAGGAAATTCTCGAGACGGCGCGCGAACAGGCGGCCGATCACGGCGTCGAGATCGAGACCGAGTACGTCATCGGCGGCGTGTCGCGATCGATCGTCGACTACGCCGACGAACAGGACGTCGATCACATCGTCATCGGTAGCCACGGCCGGACAGGTGCGAGCCGGATTCTACTGGGCAGCGTCGCCGAGACAGTCGCCCGTCGGTCGCCGGTGCCGGTGACGATCGTTCGGTAGGGAGGGGAACGCGTTCGACGCGAAGATGACAGAACCGGAGCAACGGCTTCTCGAGCGTTGACACCGGTAAGCAGTGGGATGACGGCAGCGCGTTCGGAGCGACGCGAAAAACAGTTACGCCGAAACGGTCTGGCTCTCCTGTTCGGTCGAGCGCATGTCCAGATCGGCCTTCAGGGCCTCGATGGCCTCCTCCGGATCGGTCTCGGAGTCGAAGACCCGGTCGAATCCCATCTTGCGGAAGAACGACCGCGTCTCCTCGAAGTCGTCCTGTCCGACGGCGAGGTTGCCGCCGATGTAGGTCGTGACATCGAGGTCGGCCTCAGCGATCCGCTGGTGGAAGCCCTCGCAGTCCTGCTTGGCGTGGCCGTAGAGCGACGAGACGAGTACAGCCTCGGCGTCGTTGGCGGACGCGGCTTCAACGAACTCCTCCTGAGAGCTCTGGACTCCCAGGTTGACGACGTCGAATCCGGCTGCCTCCAGCGCCTGTTCCAGGATGGTGATCCCAACGACGTGAGCGTCCGACCCGATCACGCCGAGGATGACTGTCTTCGTCATGTGCGTACCACCACTAACTGCCGGGACCACCATAAACCTAATGATTAATAATGTGCCAATCGTTCACACGGTTTCCCTCCGGCGATTGGCGAGCGGACAGCGTCGAACGAACCGTTCGGTGCGCTGAACTGTGAGCTCCGAACACAAAAATCCTTTCCGCCTGCAATGGCGCGGTGAAACCGTCCGTTCCGTGGTACTCGCGATCGATCAGACGGTCGTGAGCGCACCGACCGGCGCGTCGGTGCGCTCACGCGCGCGTTCGATGCCGTCCGCTCCGGCTGCGATCAGCGCGAAGACGCCGGCGACGTCGGCTTCGGCGGTGTGAGCGATGTCGAGCAGGAGCTCCTGCGTCTCGCCCGACCGGATGAGGTCGTCGACGACCAGCACCGTCTCGCCGGGGTCGATAGCCGAAGCGGGCAGGTAGTAGGTGAGTTCGATACCCGACTGGAGTCGCTGGCGGGCCTCGATGAATTCCTCGACGGCGGTCTCCTTGCGCTTTTTCGCGTAGGCACACCGGACGCCGTAGTAGCTCGCGAGCGCGGCGGCGAGGGTGATCCCGTCAGTCGCAGCCGTGAGGACGACGTCGGGGCGCTCGAAGTCGAACCCGTTGGCCACGACTGGTGCGGCCAGCTCGAGAAACGGCTGGTCGAAGACGGTCGCGCTATTGTCGACGTACCCGTCCTCGTCGACGCTGATTCGCGCGTCGAGTTCCGCGGCCAGCGCCTCTCGACCCAGGTCCTCGACGACCTCGCTCGCACGCTCGGTCCCCGGAAGGACGTGTCCGTTCACGTACCGGTTGAGATCGCCCGCCGGTAGTCCCGTCGTCTCCGCGAGTTCGTCGTAGGTCCGGGTCTCCTTCAACATTCGCAACACGTCGACGGCCCGCAGCTGGAGGGCTGCTTTCTCGGCTCTGTTCATACAGATATGCACGATTCCACAACTATGCCTATTTCGATCGAGGCCATGACATCGATCACCACAGATATGCAGTCTCCGTGGCGACCGTCGGCGATCCGACGCGAAACGCACGCGGACTTCGATCACCTCGAGTCCCCGTCCTCAAAACCGCTTCACAGATCCCGCCACGCTCGAGGCAGCGATGACACTGTGGAAAGACGTCCGAGAGAGCGGTCGACAGCGATGTTACTCGACCGTTCCTGTGCCCCTCGACGAGTCCACTCCTTCGCGTCGCTTCACTCGTTCAGTCGTCGACTCGTCGAACATCGCAAATCTTTGGATTTTCTCCATCCCGGCGATTTCGGATTCCATCCGAAATATTCGTTCCGATAATCAGAAATATTATCCCCCTGCCCAATAGTAATCATACCGCTAACAAGTTCCGACGATTCGGGACGGTCTACTGAGTAATCATGACTGACGATCGACGGTACCGCCGGCGTGAAGGCCTCGGAACGGTTCTCACAGTTGCCCTCACCGCGACCGCCGGCTGTCTAGAGCGACTCCGCGGCGAGAAACACAGAACGCAGGTCCGGCTCACGCTCATCAACACGCACTACGAAAACGAGACGACCGCGTTCGAACTGACGGCCAAAGCAGCGGACGGCACAGTCATCTACGAAGGACGGAGAGAGTTGACGAAAGGACACTCGTTCACCACTGATCCGATCCCCAACGAGATTCGCACCATCGAGTACGAAACCGATGCCGGCGCGAACGGAACCGTTTCCGTTCCGCCGAAATCGGACTGTCCGCCCGACCCGAGTGTCCCACGCGAAATCGAGCTCTATTACACGGACGAACGGGAGCTGTCGTATCGAGATGAGGTACCTCGCTGTGACTGATAGCCGAAGGCGGACGTCGACTACTCCTGGAGGAAGTCCGGTTCCGTCCGCTGCTCGTCGCGTTCGGCCTCGAGGTGCGCTCTGAACGCGTCGATCTCGACGTCGTACTCCTGGTCCTCGAAGCGGTCGCGCACCGAGATATTCCCGGCCTCCTCCTCGTTGTCGCCGACGATGATCTGGTAGGGGACGCGGTCGTCGTGGGCCGCGCGAATCTTCCGCTCGAGGGTGCTGTCGCGGTCGTCGACCTCGACGCGGAAGTCGTCGAACTCGTTGGCGACGCGGTGGGCGTAGCCGAGGTTGTCGTCGGAGATCGGCAGCACGCGGACCTGTTCGGGCGCGAGCCAGAGCGGGAACCGGCCCTCGTAGTGCTCGATGAGCATCATGAAGAACCGCTCGTAGCTGCCGTACAGCGCGCGGTGGATCATGACCGGGCGGTGTTCCTCGTTGTCCTCGCCGACGTAGTTCAGATCGAACCGCTCGGGCATGTTGAAGTCCAACTGGACCGTCGGGCCGTCCCACGAGCGACCGATGGCGTCCTCGAAGGCGAAGTCGATCTTCGGCCCGTAGAACGCGCCGTCGCCCTCCTCTATCTCGTACTCGTGGCCGTGAGCCTCGAGCACGCTCTCGAGTTGTTCCTCGGCGCGCTCCCAGATCTCGTCGCTACCGACCGACTTCTCGGGGCGGGTGGCAAGCGCCATCTCGTAGTCGAGGTCGAACGTCTCGAGGACGTCCGTGATCATCGCCATGATCTCCTCGACCTCGCGCTCGATCTGGTCGGGGCGGATGAACAGGTGGCCGTCGTCGATGGTGAACGCCCAGACCCGCGAGAGACCGGAGAGTTCGCCGCGCTGTTCCTTTCGATACACTTTGCCGTTTTCCGCGTAGCGGATCGGCAGGTCGCGGTAGCTCCAGGAGTGGTCCTGGAAGATGGCGGCGTGGCCGGGACAGTTCATCGGCTTCAGGCCGAACTCGTCGTCGCCGACGTCGAAGATGAACATGTCGTCCTGGTAGTTCTCGTAGTGGCCCGACCGGTGCCAGAGGTCCGTCTTGAACACGTGGGGCGTCTCGACGTAGTCGTAGCCCGCCTCCTCGTTCAACTCGCGGACGAACGCCTCGAGTTCCGAGAGGACAGTCTTCCCGGCGGGGTGATACAGCGGCAGGCCCGGCCCCGTCACGTCCTGGATCGAGAAGAGATCCATTTCGTTGCCGATCCGGCGGTGGTCGCGCTTCTCGGCCTCCCGCTTGCGCTCCAAGAACGCCTCGAGGTCGCTCTCGTCTTCGAAGGCCGTGCCGTAGATGCGCGTCTGCATCGTGTTCTCCTCGTCGCCGCGCCAGTAGGCGCCGGCGATCTCGAGCAGATCGATCGCGCCGATCTCGCCCGTCGAGTCGACGTGCGGGCCAGCACAGAGATCCTCCCACTCGCCCTGGCTGTAGAACGTGACGGTGTCGTTCTCCTCGGCGAACTCCTCGAGCAGTTCGAGCTTGTAGGGCTCGTCGGCGAGACGCTCCTCGGCCTCCTCGATCGAAACCTCCTCGCGCTCGATCTCGTAGTCCTCGTCGATGATCGACTCCATCTCGGCCTCGAGATCCGCGAGGTCCTCCTCGTCGATATCGAGGTTGTCGAAGTCGTAGTAGAAGCCCTCGTCCGTCGGCGGGCCGATCGCGAGTTTGACCTCGTCCTCGTCGTAGCGGCGTTCGACCGCCTGCGCGAGGCAGTGGGCCGCGGAGTGGCGCATGACCTCGAGATACTCCTCGGAGCCGTCGGTGATGATCTTGAGTTCCGCGCCGTCGTAGACGGGCTGTTCCTTGGCGACGAGGTCGCCGTCGAGTTTCCCGGCGACCGTGTCGCTGCCGAGTCCGGGGCCGATCTCGTACGCGCAGTCCTCGACCGTCGCGTCGGCGTCGACCGTGAGTTCCGAACCGTCGGGCAGTACGACCGCTACTTGCTCCTGTGAATCTGATTCTGACATGGCTGTGGGTGTGGTGAAAATCCCGGTGGCGTGTCCGCGCGTCCCGCACACTGGTCGACCGCGGCCGACACAATACGCGGTAGGTGGGAGTTAAAAGCGGGCAAACGCCCCTGTAAAGCGGACACCTACCATCGTGGATACGGGTAGTCTCGAGCGGGATAAAAGGGTTGTGATGGTAAGCGACACCGTTCCGCTCCCCGCGAGCGGACGGTTGAAGGCGACCACGACGACGCGATTTCACGATCGACAGCACTGCCTGTCGGTTATAGAACAACTCATGTGGCACGAGCGGACACGTACGGACGATGGCCCTCGGTGGCATCCTCCCGAATACGCCCGTCGTCAACGTGCTCGTCATCGTCGCGGCGACGGGCTTCATCTGGTTCGGCAGCGGCTGGCTCGAGGAATCAGCGGAACACCTCTCGACGTACTACGGGTTACCGGCGGTCGTCCAGGGATCGATCGTCGTCGCCATCGGCTCGAGCTTCCCGGAGCTCTCGAGCGTCGTGTTCACGGCGCTCGCGGGAACGTTCGATATGGGCGTCGGCGCGGTCGTCGGCTCCGCGATCTTCAACATCCTCGTGATTCCGGCGATATCCGGTCTCGTTACGGAGGGCGATCTGGACACGAACCGCACCCTCGTCTACAAAGAGGCGCAGTTCTACATGATCGCCGTCTCCGCGCTGGTCGTCACCCTCGCGCTGGCCGTCATCTACGTCCCCGTCCCCGGCGGCCCGGAACTCACCGGTCAGTTGACGCGCCCCCTGGCGATGATACCGCTGCTCCTGTACGGGCTGTATCTCTTCATCCAGTGGCAGGACGTCAGCGACTACGAGGCCGAAGACGAAACCGATGGGATCGACATCGCCCGCGAGTGGGGCAGACTCGCGGTCGGACTCGTCGTAATCCTCCTGGCCGTCGAACAGCTGGTCGGCAGCGTCGAATCGCTCGGTAACACGTTCGGCATCCCCGAGTTCCTCGCCGGCGTCACCATCATCGCGGGGGCGACGAGCCTGCCCGACACGCTCGTGAGCGTCCGATCGGCCAAGACCGGGAAGGGAATCACGAGCATCGGCAACGTCCTCGGGTCGAACACGTTCGACCTCCTGGTCGCGATTCCGATCGGCGTGCTCATCGTCGGAACCGTCCCCGTGGACTTCGCCGTCGCCGTCCCGATGCTCGGCGTGTTGACGCTCGCGACCGTCCTCCTGTTCTCGTTTCTGCGCACCGACCTCTCGGTCACCGCCCTCGAGTCCTACGTGCTCCTCGCCGCCTACGGGCTGTTCGTCGCGTGGGTCATCGCCGAAACCGTCGGCGTGACCGATCTCATCAAGGGAGCGTAAACTACCCTTCCCTACTCCCTCAGCGCACCTACTCACTCGCTTCGCTCGCTCCGTGAGGTCGGAGGCTTCACCTCGAATTATGCTGAGTTCTCCGCGACCGGCCGCTGGTTCCACTCTCGAGCGATTCGCTTGCCGTCACCAGCGATTCCATCTCGAGACCCGCCGCCTCGATCGGGGCCCGACAGTGTCACTGTTTCGGTAATCAGCCTTATATGGCGACTTCCTGTATTGAGTAGCAATGAGTCAACGTAGCGACCGCAGCGATCAGTCCGACGTCCTGAGCCTGGATAGCGGACTCGAGGCACTCCGCCAGAGCTCGGAGTTTCGCGGCCCGGTCGAATCCCTCGAGGGACACGGCCACTCCAACGATCACTTCGCGCTCGTCTACGAGAGCGAAGCGGAGCAGTTCGCGGCCGCGATTCCGTTCCTTCGCCAGGGACTCGAGCGGGGTGAGAAGTGCATGTACGTCGTCGAAGAGGAGGACAGGGACGAAGTGCTGGCGGCGATGCGAGAGCGGGGCATCGACGTCGACGCCAGACTCGAGTCCGGCGCGCTGACCCTCGAATCGGTCGAGAACACGTATCTGAAGGGGGGCTCTTTCAGTATCGACGAGATGACGGACCGCTACGCCGACATCATCGAGGAGGCCACCGCGGAGTACGAGGCGTTTCGGCTGGTCGCCGAGACGGGATGGATCGTCGAGGACGACGTGACGATCGAGGAGTTCATGGAGTACGAGAGCAAGGTAAACGACGTCTTCGACGGCGAAGACGCGATCGCGCTCTGTCTCTACGACCGCCGGCACTTTCCGGCCGAGGGGATCTGCGACGTCGTCCGGGTCCATCCCCACCTCATCCACGACAACACCGTCTGCCACAACTTCTACTACACCCCGCCGGAGGAGTTCTGCGGACCAGCGAAGCCGGATCACGAGGTCGACCGAATGCTGGGGACGCTACAGGAGCGGACGGAAGCGAAGACGGAGTTGAGCGATCAAAAGCGCTTCCTCCAGCGGCTGAACGGGGTCACGTCCGATCCGGACAAATCCTTCGAAGCGAAGCTGCAGGCCCTGTTCGAACTCGGCTGTGAACAGTTCGACCTCGACCTGGGGGCCCTGAACCGCGTCGACCCGGACGCCGATCACCTGGAGGTGGAACACGTCAGCGGCGATCACGACTACTTCCAGCCCGGGGTCGAACTCGAGCTGTCGGAGACGTACTGTCAGGCTGCAGCCGATATCGAGGAGGCCGCGAGCGTGTCGGACCCGACCGAGGAGGAGTTCGACGAAATCACCGTTTACGAGGACTACGGGGTCGAAGCGTATCTCGGCACGTACGTCCCGGTCGAGGGTGAGGCCGATCGGACGCTCGCGTTCGTCACCTCACGACCTCGGACGGAGCCGTTCTCCGAGCAGGAACGCACGTCCCTCGAGCTGATGGGACAGTGGGTGAAATACGAACTCGAGCACCAGCAGTATCAGCGAGAGCTCGAGCAGACGGTCGCGAAACTCAAACAGTCCAACGATCGACTGAAACAGTTCGCCTACGCCGCCTCCCACGACCTTCAGGAGCCCCTGCGGATGGTCTCGAGCTACCTGCAGCTCCTCGAGAACCGATACGCGGACGATCTCGACGAGCAGGCCCAGGAGTACATCGACTTCGCGGTCGACGGGGCAAACAGAATGCGGGCGATGGTCGGCGATCTGCTCTCGTTTTCGCGGGTCGAACGGGCCGACAACGAGTTCGGACCCGTCGACTGTGACGCCGTCCTCGAACGGGTCCTCGCGGACCACCGGATGCAGATCGAGGAGCGCAACGCCGAGATATCCGTCGGCTCGCTCCCAACGGTCTCGGCCGACGGCGAGCAGCTCGAGCAGCTGTTCGCCAACCTCGTCTCCAACGCCGTCAAGTACAACGAGAGCGCCCCGCCACGGGTCGAGATCGACGCCGAGGAGCGATCGGACTGCTGGGAGTTTACGGTCGCCGACAACGGGATCGGGATCGATCCGGACAGGGCAGACCAGATCTTCGAGGTCTTCAAGCGGCTCCACCACGACGAACAGTATCCGGGGACCGGCATCGGGCTCTCACTGTGTCAGGAGATCGTCGAGAACCACGACGGTGACATCTGGGTCGACTCCGAACCGGGCAACGGGTCGACGTTCCACGTGACGCTCGCGAAACGGGCGGCGGACTGATGCACGCGGACACCGGGACGGACGGAGCCGACGTGCTGCTGGTCGAGGACAATCACGGCGACGTCCACTTGATCGAGACGACGTTCGAGGAGCGAGCGCTTCCCGGTGAGCTACACACCGTCCAGACGGGGGACGCGGCGCTCGACTGGCTCTACCGGCGCGGCGAATTCGCCGACGCGCCGGTGCCCGACCTCGTTCTCCTGGATCTGAACCTGCCGGCGGTCAGCGGGCAGGCCCTCCTCGAGGAGGTCAAGTCCGACCCGCGCCTGAAGCGAACGCCGGTCGTCGTCCTGACCGGGTCGGACTCCGAAAGCGATCTGATCGCGGCGTACGAGGCGGGCGCGAACGCCTACTTGCTCAAACCGGTCGATCCGGACGCGTTCGCGGACCGCCTTCAGTCGATCACGGAGTTCTGGCTCTCCACTGCGGTGCTCCCGCCCGCGGCTCCCACGGACGCCGAGTAGTGAAAACGAGTTGAGACGCCCCAGGTCGTCGAAGATTGCCGACACGTCCCCGGCAACGGGTGACAGCGGAACTCGCCGGCTACCCTCACTGACTCTCGAGCAACTCGCTCGCGGTGACCAGCGACTCCATCTCCAGTCCCGCGTCTTCGACGTTCTCGCGGCCGCCCTCCTCGCGGTCGACGACGACGAGCGCGCGCTCGACGGTCGCGCCGGCCTCGCGAAGCGCCTCGACGGCCTCGACGAGGCTCGTCCCCGTCGTCACGATGTCCTCGAGGACGACGACCTCCTCGCCCTCGGCGAGGCGGCCCTCGATCAGGTTTCCGGTGCCGTACTCCTTGCGCTGCTTGCGCGCGATGACGTAGGGGACGCCGGCGGCGACGCTCGTCGCGGCGGCGAGTGGGACGCCGCCGAGGGCGACCCCGCCGAGTTTGTCGTCGGCGTCCAGGCGGTCGGCGAAGGCCCCGGCGATCAACTCGAGGCAGTCGGGGTCGGTCTCGAAGAGGTACTTGTCGACGTAGTACTCGCTGGTGCCGCCGTGGGAGAGTTCGAACTCGCCGAACTGAACGGCGTCGGCCGCGCGCAGGGCCGCGATGAGTTCCTCGTTGGTCATGCTCGAGAGGGCGCACCGGACCGAAATAAGCGGTGTGGAACGGGACGCGACCGGAAGCTCGAACGGGCAGGCCGACTCGACGGCCCCCGCACATCCGGCCGAAACCGTCACGTACGTCCGTGACAGGTAGCTTTTTACCTTCGCCGGAAAGTGTGCCCCACGATGACATCATCCAGTGCGAACGAGCCACACCCGGACGTACAGGAGTTTCTCGAGCTCTACGAGTCGCTCGATACGCCGGAGTTCAGCGAGATCACGCCCCGGGAGGCCCGCCGGAATTTCGAGGCGATGCGCGTCACCGACGAACCCGACATCGAACTCGAGTCCGTCGAAGATCACACCATCGACGGGCCACACGGTGACCTCGCGGTCCGGAGCTACGACCCCGGCACCGAGGGCGAGGATCGGCCGCTGATCGTCTACTTCCACGGGGGTGGGTGGGTCGTCGGGAGCATCGATACCCACGACGGCGTCTGCAGGAAGCTGGCCGACGACACCGGCTATCCCGTCGTCAGCGTCGACTACGGGCTCGCGCCGGAGCATCCCTTCCCCGAGGGCTTGCAGGACTGTTACGCCGCCCTCGAGTGGGTAGCCGGGGAAACCGACGACCTGAACGCGGATCCCGACAGGATCGTCGTGGGCGGCGACAGCGCCGGCGGCGGCCTCGCGGCGGGCCTGTCGCTGCTCGCCCGGGATCGGGGCGGGCCCAACATCGCCTATCAGCTGTTGATCTATCCCAGCGTCGGCGACGCGCCAGCGACCGAGGCCTACGAGGAGAACAAGGAGGGCTATTTCCTCACGGAAGACGACATGGAGTGGTTTCGCGACCACTACTTCGAGACGGAAATCGATATGCGGAATATCTACGCCTTCCCCCTGTTCGCGAACGATCTCTCGGACCTGCCGCCTGCGACGATCATCACCGCCGGCTTCGACCCGCTGCGCGACGTCGGTGCGATGTACGCCGACCGACTCGAGGACGCCGGCGTCCCCGTCGAGTACCACAACTACGACGACATGATCCACGGCTTCTTCAGCATGATCTCGGATCCGATCGATCTGGATCGCGCCCACGAGGCCCACGAGGCCGCCCGCGCGGACATGGAAGCGACGCTCGAGTAAGCGGCGTCCCGAAAAGCGACGGAGTCGGTTCAGTCCATTACCACGGCTCGTTCTTCAGCCCCAGTTTGTACGCGATCGCATTCGTCGTCACGTGGAGGATCGGCGTGAGCACGACGACCACGAAGAGGACCTCGAGCGTGAACCACTCGCGGAACCAGTCGAAGTCGAGCAGGGCGACCAGCGGCAGGGAGACGACGACGAAGTCCAACTGATCGAGGCCGGGGAACATCGCGCCGCGCTGGCGGCCGGTCCGTCGCTTGAGAAACGAGGCGAGGATGTCGCCGAGCATCGCCCCGCCGGCGAGGCCGAGCGCCGCGGGCGGCGTGAATTCGGGGAGATCGAAACCGAGCGCGTCGCCGACGGACGGCTCGATGACGGTGAGCACGGCCGCGAGCGCGAGCCCGGCGACGATACCGATCGCCGTCCCGCGCCACGTTTTCCCGTCGCCGAGCACTCGCCTGTCGCCCCACGTCCGGCCGCCGTCGATCGGCCGGCCGCCGCCGGCCAGCACCGCGGCGTTGTTGGGGACGTAGGCGGGCAACATCGCCCAGAACGCGATCGCGATAGTCTCGAGTACTGCCATATCCGCGGGGACGAACCGGTGTGTCTTAACCGCCGGTGGTTCGTCGCCGGCCGCCGAGCCGGCGGCGAGGAGCGAGCCCACCGGCCGGCCATTTGTACACACTATCTGTTTCCGGCATACACGAAAAGGTTTTATCGTTCCTGATAGATGGCCCACTAGAGGCCCTGGGACCATGCCACGAGAGCATATTTTCGACGAATCGGAGTACGATCGCCGGGTCGATCGGACGAAAGATCGATTGCGCGAGGAGGATCTCGACGCCATCGTCGTCGCGGATCCGGCGAACATGAACTACCTGACGGGGTACGACGGCTGGTCGTTCTACGTCCACCAGGCCGTCGTCGTCACGCCCGACCGGGACGAACCCGTCTGGATCGGCCGCGGGATGGACGCCAACGGCGCGCGGGCGACGACCCATCTCGGCGAGGACAGCATCCGCGCGTACAGCGACGACCACGTCCACTCTCCTCACGACCTCCACCCGATGGACTACGTCGCGGGCGTCTTGGAGGAACTCGAGGTCGCGGACGGCCGGATCGGTCTCGAGATGGACGCCTCCTACTTCACCGCCAAATCCTACACCCGACTGCAGCAGAACCTCCCCGAGGCGGAGTTCGAGGACGCGACACTGCTGGTCGGCTGGGTGCGCATCAAGAAATCCGAGCAGGAACTCGAGTACATGCGCGAGGCCGCGCGCATCTCCGAGAACGCGATGCAGGCGGGCCTGGACGTCATCGAGGAGGGCGTGCCGGAGTACGAGGCCGCGTCCGCGATTTACGAACAGCTCATCACGGGCACCGAAGACTACGGCGGCGACTACCCGTCGATCGTCCCGCTGATGCCTTCGGGCGATCACACCGGGACACCGCACCTGACCTGGACCGACCGGCCGTTCGAGGACGGCGATCCGGTCATCATCGAACTCTCCGGCTGTCGCCACCGGTATCACTCCCCGCTGGCTCGCACGACGTTCGTCGGCGACCCGCCCGCGGAACTCGAGGAAACGGCCGACATCGTGGTCGAGGGGATCGGGGCCGCGCTCGATACCGTCGAACCCGGCGTCACCTGCGAGGAAGTCGAGAAAGCCTGGCGCGAGACGATCGCACAGTACGGCCTCGAGAAGGAGGACCGCATCGGCTACTCGATGGGGCTCGGCTACCCGCCGGACTGGGGCGAACACACTGCGAGCCTGCGCCCCGGCGACGAGACGGTGCTCGAAGAAGACATGACGTTCCACATGATCCCGGGCATCTGGACCGACGAGATCGGCATGGAGATCAGCGAGACGTTCCGCGTCACCGGCAGCGGCGCGGAGACGCTGGCTGACTTCCCGCGGCGGCTGTTCACTGCCTGATGCTGCCGGCCCCGACGACTACTCGCTGACATACGAACCCATTCCATGAGCACGACACCAACCGCAACGGAGAGCGAATCGGACGACGAACCGGACTCGGCGCTGACCACCGCGCGCCGCCAACTCGAGCGCGCTGCGACTCACGTCGACGTCGATCCCGGCGTCATCGAGCGCCTGAAGTACCCGACGCGGGTCCAGCAGGTATCGGTCCCCCTCGAGCGCGAGGACGGCTCCGTCGAGGTCTTCACCGGCTACCGCGCCCAGCACGACGACGTCCGCGGCCCCTACAAGGGCGGCCTCCGCTACCACCCCGAAGTCAGCGCCGAGGAGTGTACCGGGCTCTCGATGTGGATGACCTGGAAGTGCGCCGTGATGGACCTCCCCTTCGGCGGCGGGAAGGGAGGCGTCGCCGTCGATCCCAAGTCGCTGACCGCAGACGAGACCGAGCGGCTCACCCGCCGGTTCGCCGAGGAACTGCGCGACGCCGTCGGGCCGACGAAGGACGTTCCTGCGCCCGACATGGGCACCGACGCCCAGACGATGGCCTGGTTCATGGACGCCTACTCGATGCAACAGGGCGAGACGATCCCCGGCGTCGTCACCGGCAAACCGCCGGTCATCGGCGGCTCCTACGGCCGCGAGGAGGCCCCCGGCCGATCGACCGCGATCGCCGCCCGCGAAGCGATCCAGTACTACGACCGCGAGGTCTCGGCCACGACGGTCGCCGTGCAGGGCTTCGGGAGCGTCGGTGCCAACGCCGCCCGCCTGCTCGAGGACTGGGGCGCGACGATCGTCGCAGTGAGCGACGTCAACGGCGCGGTCTACGACGCCGACGGGATCGACGTCGACGCGATCCCCTCACACGACGAGGAGCCGGAAGCGGTCACCAGTTTCGCGAACGATCTTAGCGACGACGATAGCGTCCGTCGGCTCTCGAACGAGGAACTGCTCGAGCTCGACGTCGACGTGTTGATCCCGGCGGCCGTCGGCAACGTCATCACGGCGGACAACGCCGACGCTATTCAGGCGGACATCGTCGTCGAGGGCGCGAACGGCCCGACCACGTTCGCCGCCGACACCATTCTTCAGGAGCGCGGTGTCGCGGTGATCCCCGACATCCTCGCGAACGCGGGCGGCGTCACCGTCTCCTACTTCGAGTGGCTCCAGGACATCAACCGCCGGCAGTGGTCGCTCGAGCGCGTCAACGACGAGCTCGAAGAGCACATGCTCGAGGCCTGGGACGACGTCCGCACCGAGGTCGACGCGAAGGGGCTGACGTGGCGCGACGCGGCCTACGTGGTGGCGCTCTCCCGGATCGCGGAGGCGAAGGCGACCCGCGGGCTCTGGCCGTAGATCCGCCATCGCCGGGAGCCGCCGTCGCCGTCTACCGGCGCGGTCGGCCGTTCGAGAGGGCAGAGAAGGAAAGCGCTCATGTCCCAGCAGCTATACCCTGCGAGTATGTCGACGTGGAAACGGGAGTTCGCGAGCGGGCTGATCGTCGTCGGTCCGATACTCGTCACGCTGTACGTGATCTACCGGTTCTACGCGATCATCACCGGCCTCACGCCGGTGCCCGTAGTCGACGCGGCCGCGCTGCGCGGCTGGATCGGCCACGAGCCGACCCGCGTGCTTGCCGCTCGTATCCTCCGTATCGCCATCTCGCTTTCCGTTTTCGCGCTCGTGACGGTCGTCGTCGGCTCGCTGACCCGAACGACGATCGGCGACCTCTTTTCCGACGGTATCGACGGCGTCGTCAACCGCCTCCCGGGACTGCGCGTCGTCTACAACGCGTCGAAAGTCGCCGCCGAGACCACGTTCGGCGAGGAGCAGGCGCTACAGGAGCCGGTCAAAGTCACGAGCTGGGATAACAAGCAGCTGACCGCGTTCAAGACCGGTCACGTCACACCCGACGGGAAGGAGGTTCTGTTCATTCCGACGGCACCGAACGTCACCTCGGGGTTCGTCGTCGAGGCCGACCCGGAGCGCGTCACCGAAACCGACGAATCGATCGAATCGGCGATGGCGCGCATGCTGAGCGGCGGGTTCGGCGACAGCAAGGGATCGAGCACGACGGTGCCGTTCGATACGTCCGGAACCCGATCGGCAGACGAAGAGTGAAAAGCGAACTCGAGGCCCCGACTTATCGCGAGAGCGCGGCCGCGACCTTCTCGATCGGATGGGGCGGCTCCGACGCGCCCTCTCGACTCGAGAGCTGCGACCGGCAAGACGCCCCGGGCGCGACGACCGTCTCGCCGTCGCTGTCGTCGACCTGCTCGAAGAGGATCTCCCCGATCTTCCGGCTCAGCGAGTAGTGTTCGGCCTCGTAGCCGAAGGAACCGGCCATGCCACAACAACCCGAATCGAGCGCGTCGACCTCGTAGCCGGCCGCCCGCAGGACGGCGGCCGCGTGGCCGTCTTTCTTCGTCGCCTTCTGGTGACAGTGGCCGTGGTAGGTCAGCCGCTCGTCGGGCGCGGCGGTCGGCAGTCCGGCCACCAGCTCGAACCGATCGAGATACTCCATGACGCCGTACGCGTTCGCCGCGACTCGCTCGGCGTCGCGCCCCTCGAGCAGATCGAGGTAGTCCGACTGGAGCATCACGGCGTCCGAGGGTTCGACCAGGACGACGTCCCAGCCGTCCTCGACGTACGGTGCGAGGGCGTCGACGTTCGTCCGCGCTCGCTCGCTCGATTTGTCGAGGAAGCCCTTCGAGTGCGCCGGCCGCCCCGTCGAGGTCACGCCGTCTGGAATCTCCACGCGGACGCCGGCCGTCTCGAGCACCTGTACGGCCGCCTTCCCGGCCCGCGGGTGGTTGTAGTTGGTGTAGGTATCGGGGAAGAGCAGCACCTTCCGGGAGGCTTCCTCGAGCGGGATTCGGGAGCCGCCGCGGGCCTCGAACCAGTCCTCGAAGCTCTGGCTCGCGAACGTCGGCAGGTCGCGCTCGCGGGCGATGCCGACGGTCTTCTCGGCGACCGTTCCCGCACCGGGGAGCGAGGCGGCCCAGTTCGAGAGCGGCGCGAGCGCGGAGCCGACGGCGTTGAGCCGGTCGACGTTCGCGAAGAGTCGATCGCGGAGACTCGCGCCGTTCTCCTGGTGGTTCGCGTGCTCCACCTCGGCCTTGAGTTTGGCCATGTCGACCTCACTCGGGCAGTCTCGCGCACAGCCCTTGCAGCCGATACAGAGGTCCATCACCTCGGCGAGGAACTCCGGATCGGTGCTCTCGGCGTCGAGTTCCCCGTTCATCGCCCCGCGGAGCATGTTCGCGCGCCCGCGAGTGCTCAGGCTCTCTTCCTCGGCCGCGCGGTAGGTCGGACACATCACGCCGCCGGTCGTCTCCTGGGAGCCGCGACAGCCCGCACAGCCGTGGCAGAGCTCGACCATGCCCTGGAAGCCGTTGTCGTTCTCCCAGTTCAGGGCGGGCTCGAAGCCGGCTTCGAACTCGTACTCCGGCGAGAACCGCAGGTGTTCGGTCATGTCGTGGTCGCCACAGACGTTCCCCGGATTGAGCAGCCAGTCGGGATCGAACGCCGTCTTCAGCTCGCGGAAGAGCGACCAGACCTCGTCGCCGTAGAGTTTGCGGTTCCACTGGGTGCGGGCGCGGCCGTCGCCGTGTTCGCCCGAGACCGAGCCGTCGTACCGGACGACGAGATCGGTCACGGCGTCGGAAATCGCTTCGAACTGGTTCAGTCCGGCCGGGCTCTTCGTGTCGACCAGCGGTCGCATGTGCATACAGCCCGGCCCCGCGTGGGCGTAGAAGCTCGCGAACGTGTCCTGCTCCTCGAGCACGTCCTGGAAATCGTCGACGTAGTCCGCGAGGTGCTCCGTCGGGACGGCCGTGTCCTCGATGAAGGAGATGTGCTTGGCGTCGGAGGTCCGCGAGAGCAGAATGGGGGCCGCGCTCTTGCGGAGCTTCCAGAGTTCGGCGCGATCGGCGGGTCGGTAGGCCTCGAGGGCGTCGAACGCGCGGACGGGATCCGAATCGGTCGTCGACTCAGTTGCAGTCGTGCCGCCGTCGGATGCCGGTGCGCTCGAAGCGGGCAACCGATCCGCGAGCATCGCCTCTACCTTCTCGCGGGCGTCTTCCTCGCTCTCGCCGTAGAACTCGACGAGTAGCGCCGTCTCGGTTCCCGCGGGGAGCTTCGCGGCCACATCGGCGAACTCTTCGGTGTCTCGAGCGAGCTCGAGCAACACGTCGTCGATCGCCTCGACGGCCGCCGGGTCGTGCTGCCGGACGATGGTATCGACGTCGGCCATCGCGTCGAGCAGGTCCTCGTACGTGAGCAGGACGACGGCCGTCGTCTCCGGAATGGGCTCGAGCGAGACTGTCGCCTCGGTGATCACGCCCAGCGTCCCCTCGCTGCCGGCGAAGACGCGGGCGAGGTTGACCGTCGCGTCGGGATCGGGTTCGCCGTCGATCTCGACCGTCTCGTCCGTGTTCTCGTCGAAGGCGTCGGGCTCCCCGTACGCTTCGCCGACCAGTCGATCGAGATTGTAGCCGGAGACGTTGCGCTTCAGTTGCGGGTAGACCTCGGCGATCGCGTCGGCCTCCTCGTCGATCACGCGCCGCAGGGCCTCGTAGATCCGCTCGAGGAGACCCCCGTCGGGATCCGCTCGCTCGCGAAGTTCCGCGACCGTCACCTCGCCGAAGCGTTCGACGGAGCCGTCGGCGAGGACGACCTCACACTCCTCGACGTAGGCATCGGTCTTGCCGTACTGCAGCGAGTGTGCCCCCGTCGAGTTGTTGCCGATCGCCCCGGCGACCGTGCTGCGGTTGCCGGCGGCGGGGTCGGGCGCGAACTTCAGCCCGTGGGGCTCGAGCGCGTCGTTGAGATCCGCGAGGACGGCCCCCGCCTGAACCGTTGCCCGGCGTTCGTCGGGCGCGACCGCGAGCGCGTCGCCCATGTGCGCGGTGAAGTCGAGGACGACGGCCTCGTTGACCGCCTGTCCGGCGAGGCTCGTGCCGCCGCCCCGCGGGAGGACCGGGATGCCGTTCTCGGCGCAGTACTCGACGACACTCGCGACGTCCGCCGTCGAGCGCGGGAGGACGACGCCGACGGGCGTCACCTCGTAGGCGCTGGCGTCGGTCGCGTACAGTCGCCGACTGTACTCGTCGAACCGGACCTCGCCGTCGACGCGCTCGCGCAGCACCGAGACGAGTTCGGGACGGTCGATCTCGCCGCCGACGTAGTCGTAGTCGGCTCGCGAGTCGGCCGCCGGATCGTCGGCCCGGGGGTCCGACGGCGGCCCGAGGTCGGTCTCGTCCGGACTCGCGGTCTGATCGCTGTGATCGGTCGTTGAACGGTGATCGTCGGTTGCCATCGTGTTAGCTCGAGTCGGGCCGATAGACGGCGTTTTCTATGTCGCCGTCGGTCTCGAGGGCCTCGACGTTGTGCGCCACGATGTCGGCCAGCCGGTCCCAGTGTTTCGGCGTGTGGCCACCCGTGTGGGGCGTGATGAGGCAGTTCTCGAGGTCCCAGAGGGGGTGGTCGGCCGGCAGCGGCTCGGGATCGGTCACGTCGAGTGCGGCGCCCCGAATCCCCTCGAACTGGAGCGCGGAGACCAGCGCGTCGGTGTCGATGATGCCGCCGCGGGCAGCGTTGACGACCACCGCGTTCGGCGGCAGCGTCGCCAGTTCCTCCTCGCCGACCAGTCCGCGGGTGAGATCGTTGAGCGGGCACGCGAGGACGACGTAGTCGCTCCGGGAGAAGGCTTCGTGAACGTCGTCCTCCTCGAAGCCGAGCACCTCGTCGGTCGGGCCGCCTTTCTCGGGCGTGTAGCGGATGCCGATCGTCTCGACCTCGAAGCCCTCGAGTCGCTGGACGATCTCCTGGCCGATCGAGCCGAGGCCGACGATCGTGACGGTGCTGTCGGTGAACTCGTACGACTGGAAGTGACGCCACTCGTCGTTTGCCTTGCGCCGCCAGCCCTCGTGAAGTCGGCGCGCGAAGACGAGCATGTTACCGATCGACTGCTCGGCGATGCCGGGGGCGTGGATCCCGCCCGCGTTGGTGACCGTGACGCCGTGGTCCGCCAGCGCGTCCATCGGGACGTGGTCGGTGCCGGCGAAGGTACACGCGAACAGCTCGAGCCGGTCGGCGCGCTCGAGCAGGTCCTCGTCGATCGAGATTCCCGTCACGATCCGCGCCTGTGGGACGAGTTCGCGTTCCTCCTTCGGCGTCCGCGCGAGCGCGACCGTGTGCTCTGGCAGCCGCTCGCGCAGGGTTTCGGCGTACGATTCCATCGACAGCCCTTCCGTTCCCTCTCGCAGAACGACGATGTCTGGATTCGTGCTCATGTGAGTTAGTCCGCGCCGCGTGCGCGGTAGTGGTCTACCGTACGATTGTCAGCATCTCTCTTATCCTTTTTGTGTAGTCGTCGTTAACAGCAATTGTGTATAATTAAGGGGGTGGGGGTCGTCAGTCCCTAGCATGCCCGAACCGATTCAGGAGCGACTCGAGACGGTTCGTCGCAGTTTTCACCGCCACCCCGAGCCCGCATGGCGCGAGTTCTTCACCACGGCCCAGCTCGTCGCGGAGATTCGGGAGATCGGCGTCGACGAACTCGCCGTCGGCCCGGACGCCTACGATCCCGACGACCGGATGGCCATCCCAGACGACGACCTCGAGCCGTGGCTCGAGCGCGCCCGCGAGCGCGGCGCAGACGAGGACCTGCTGGCGAAACTCGAGGGCGGCACGACCGGCGCGGTCGCGGTGCTCGAGCGCGGCGAGGGGCCGGCGATCGGCCTTCGCGTCGACATCGACGGCCTGTTCATCGAGGAATCGACCGACGGAGAGCACGTTCCCGCCGCGGAGGGCTTTCGTTCGGAGATCGACGGGACGATGCACGCCTGCGGCCACGACGCCCACATGACCTGGGGGCTGGCCGCGCTCGAGGCGATCGCCGAGAGCGACTTTTCCGGCCGGCTGGTCGTCTTCTTCCAACCTGCCGAGGAGACGGGCGGCGGCGGCTGTCCGATGGCCAAAAGCGAGTACGCGGACGATCTGGACTACCTGCTGGCGATTCACGTCGGCCTCGATCACCCGACCGGGGAGGTGGTCGCGGGGATCGAGAAGCCCCTGGCGATGTGCCACGTCGACGCGACGATCGAGGGTACCTCAGCGCACGCGGGGAAGGCACCGAACGAGGGCGACAACGCCATGCACGCGATGGGGACCGCGATCGAGAACGCCTACGGCATCCCCCGGCACAGCGACGGGATGACCCGCGTCAACATCGGGAAGGCCGAGGCGGGGACCGCGAGCAACGTCATCGCCGAAAAAGCCCACATGGAGTGCGAAGCACGGGGTGAGACGACCGAGCTGATGGAGTTCATGAAGCGGCGACTCGAGCACACCGTGAAATCGGCGGCGCGGATGCACGGCTGTGAGGCCGAGGTCGACGTCGTCAGCGAGTCGCCGCGGGCCGACAGCGACCCCGAGATGCAGGAGATCGTAAGCGAAGTCGCCGGCAGCGTCGACGGGATCGAGCGCGTGCTGCCGGCCGCCGACTTCGGTGCGAGCGAGGACGCGACGTTCCTGATGGAGCGCGTTCAAGACGAGGGCGGGCTGGCGACCTACATGATCGTCGGCACGGACCACCCGACGAGCCACCACACGCCGACCTTCGACGTGGACGAGCGCAGCCTCGAGCACGGGGTCGACGTACTCGTCGACACGATTCACGAACTCGAGCGGCGGCACCCGGTTTCGCACGCGGGCGGTGAGAGCGACGAATGAGCGGGAACCGGTCCGAGAGCGAGCCTCGAGTCACCCTCGAAGATGTCGAGGCCGCTCGAGAGCGCATCGCCGACGTGGTCCACCGGACGCCGCTGGATACCTCGCGGACGTTCGCCGAAATGAGCGGCGCGGCCTCGGTCGGACTCAAACTCGAGAACGTCCAGCGGACGGGCTCGTTCAAGATCCGCGGGGCGTACAACACGATGGCCCAGCTCTCGCCCGCGGAGCGCGAGGCCGGGGTCATCGCCTCGAGTGCGGGCAACCACGCGCAGGGCGTCGCGCTGGCCGGCGACCTGCTCGACATCGATACGACGATCGTCGTCCCCGAGGTGACGCCGGCAGCGAAGATCGAGGCCACCCGTGGCTACGGGGCCGAGGTGGTCGTCGAAGGCGACATCTACGAGCGGTCCTACGAGTACGCCCTCGAGCGGGCCGACGAGACGGGAGAGACGTTCGTCCACCCCTTCGACGACGAGGCCATCGTCGCCGGCCAGGGAACGGTCGGCCTCGAGTTGCTCGAGCAATACCCCGAGATCGACACCGTCCTCGTTTCGATCGGCGGCGGCGGGCTCATCTCGGGCATCGGGACGGCCCTGAAAGCTCGCGATCCGGACGTGCGCGTAATCGGCGTCCAGCCCGAGGGAGCCGCCCACGCCAAGCCGTCGCTCGAGGCCGGCGAGATCCGCGAACTCCCGGACGTCGACACCGTCGCGGAGGGGATCGCGGACACCCGACTGCTCGAGACGACCTTCGCGATCGCCCGCGAGGTCGTCGACGACGTGATTAGCGTGAGCGACCGGGAGATCGCTTCTGCAGTTACTCTGTTGGCCGAGCGCGCGAAGACCGTCGCCGAGAGCGCCGGGGCCGCGCCGCTGGCCGGGGCGCTGTCGGACGAGCTCGACCTCGCGGGCGAACACGTCGGCGTCGTCGTCTCGGGCGGGAACGTCAACCTCACCGAGCACGCCGAACTGACGCGGACGGGATTGCACGAACTCGAGCGCTACGCGGAGGCCAGACTCGCGCTCGACGGCTGGCCGACGACGGTCGGCGACGTGGTCGAGACCGTCGAATCGGAGGGTGCAGAACTGGACGTCCTCGAGCGCGCTCGACGGACCGGGGTCGACCATCCGAACCGGACGCCGGTGACGATCGGCCTCGAGGGGAGCGGCCTCGATCATCTCGAGGGGGTGCTCGAGGCGCTGGCGGGGCTCGATGGGGTGTCCGTCGTCGAACGGTCGCTCGAATAATCGTGCTGGTAACGTAGGCAACGGAGTGACGACCGATCCGTCCGGAGGATATCAGTAGCCGCACGCCGAGACGAGGCATCTACGCGGCACGGAGAGGTCGTTGCATACGCCTCGAATCAACGAGGAAAAGACGGAGAGTTACCGCTTTCGAGCGACGAGCGAGACGCTTTTCACGCCGTACTTCTGGCACGCGCCCTGCGCCCGTTCCGAGGTGAACTCGTACGCCGAGTTATCACGAGCGTCGATGAGTTCGAAGCCGGGCGTTTCGATCATCGCCGTATAGTCGTCGACCTGTTCGGCGCCACCGATGCAGGCCGCCCAGAGATCCGCGTTGGTTTTGATGCGCTCCGATAGTCGACGCTCGCTGATGATATCCGAGAGGGCTAACCGACCGTCGGGATCTAGCACGCGGCTCGCCTCTTCGAAGACGCGATCTTTCTCCGCCGAGAGGTTGATCACACCGTTCGAGATCACTGCGTCGAACGAACCGTCCTCGAACGGAAGGTTCTCGATGTGATCGTGGTGGAACTCGACGTTGTGAAAACCGTTGTCCGCAGCGAGGGTGCGAGCCTTCTCGACCTGTTCGCGGGTCATATCGATGCCCGTCACCGTGCCGGTCTCGGTGACGTGCACCCCGGCGACGAAGGCGTCCATTCCCGACCCGCTACCGAGGTCGAGCACTGCCTCGCCCGGCTCGAGTTCGGCCAGGTCGAAGTGGTAGCCGACACCCGCGAACGAGTCGATCGCCGCGTCGGGAACGTACTCGAGGTCGACGGGATCGTAGCCGAGGCGGTCGGCGAGGTCGCGGCCCGTTTCGAAGTGAAAGTCCGCGCTGGCGGACTCGGCGACGTCCCGGTACATCGACTTGACCTCGCGTTCGAGTCTATCCGTGTCGAGTGATTGACTCATCGGTGGTCACCGGCTAGTCGTCGCCCGCCACCTCGGCGGGCGTGCTGACGGTCAGTTCGACGTCCTGAGCGAGCGAGACGAACGTGTAGACGGGTGCCCGCCGCGCCCATTCGTCGATCAGGTCCCGATCGAGATCGTCACCTTCGATCTCGACCTCGGCGGAGAGGTTCTCGAAGACCGAGTCGGCCTCTCTGAGTTCCTCGAGACTGAAGAGAACAGCCGGATCGAAATCGGTCCGGACGCGCGTCCGGAGGTGGTCGATATCCACGCCGTTCGCGGCGGCGTTGATGGTGATGCCGACGTTGATACAGGCGGCCAGCGCCGATAGCGCCGCTTCTATCGGCTCGAGCCGGTCTGTCCCGCCGACCCACCCGCCGGCATCCAGTACTTCCTTCCAGGCGCCGTAGGGAATCGTGTATTCGCGCGTTTCACGAGCGATCGTCTCGCCCCCGAGCTCGTAGCTATCGACTTTCGCCAGGCTGTGCGCGGCCGTCCCCTCGTAGGTCGCGGACGCCCCGAGGCCAAACTGGACGGCTTCGGGGCTCTCCGCTGCGTGTGCGGCGAATCCCTCGAGTGTTTCGAGATCGATACCGTGCGATAGTTGTCGTTCGTCAGTCATCGTTTGTGTCTCTCCCCGGTCAGAGCAACGTTCGTTCCCCCTCCCGGCAAGAGTAACGACGCGACTGAACGTATAGTAGCTATTTCGTGGAAATTCGGTAGTTCCTGCTGTTCACGCACTCACTGCAAAAGAGACATCGACTGCAATCCGGCGCTCGTCGAATCCGATCACGGTAAGTTACCCACCACGCCTCGAGATCCCGTGAAAAGCGATTGGAACGTAATCGGTCTGATCGCGCCGCTGGAAGCCTCATTCGACGCTCGTTCGCGGTTCGACGCGGCGTGCACCGGACCTGTAGGTTTCGTAGACGGACTCCGCCCACTCGCGGACCGCCGGTGCGTCGGTGTCGATCAGTGCATGTACCGTTCCGCTGTCCTGCTCGTAACAACTGATCGTAACGCATTCGTCGAGCAGACCGAGTCCGTACGGAAGAAGGTCGTCGTGCTCTAAAACAGTGAAATTGTCCCGTTGCATCATCTCCGAACTGCGTTCCGGGTACGTCGAAAGAAAGTACGTGTGACACTCACGTCGGTCGATCAACGTCATGTCTACGCCCGCATCGATCAGTTGGTGGAGCGCGTCGAAACACGGATCCATCAACGCGACTTCCGGGCGGAGAAACCGTAAGGTGGTCGTCTCTCGAAGAAGCGACTCGAATCGTCCCACCGGGCGATACGGGGCATCGGGTTCGGCGACGGTCACGGTCAGTTCCGACCACGTCTCGAACGGAAACTCGCCGATCGCGTCGGGGAGCCAGTGCCAGACGTGACGCAACTTTCGCTCGGTTTCGACTCGCTCGATCAAGTCCTCCATCCCGGACGCGATTGCCTCTCCCAGTCGTGTCGCCATGTACCGATATCCGTCTTTGCGGATCCAGTGCCGGTCGTCGAATTCGTCCAGCGTTCGGCGCATCGTGGAAGACGAAACGCCGGTCGACTCGCAGAGTTCGGAGCGGCTACGGGGACGCTCCGTCAGTGCGACGAGCGTCGGGATGCGGTGTTCGGACCGCGCTAGATACGCTATGTCGGCGACCGCCGGGTTCCCATCATGGTGGCCCGTGTTAACAAACACCATCGTCGAAGGTACGCTAAGGAACGTCAAAACGATTGCGTCCCAGGGGGGGGGTACCCAGCCGCGTCGCTCTGAGAACGGAACTCGACCGAGAAATCCGAACGCTCGAACTCAGGCGACTTTCGCGCTCGGTCCGACGGCCTCGATCGCCTCGAGGAAGATGCCGACCCCCATCTCGATCTCGCGTGCGGTCGAGTCCAGCGGCGGGAGCAGCCGGATGGTCTTCTTGCCACAGCCGAGCGTCAGGAGGCCGCGCTCGAGTGCGGCCTGAACGACCGCACTCCGGCGCTCGGGAGTGTCGAACTCGATGGCGAGCATCAGTCCCTTGCCGCGGACGTCCTCGACGTAGTCGGGCGCGTCGTCGCGCAGGAGGTCTTTGGCCTGCTCGCCGCGCCGGGTGGCGTTGTCGAGGAGGTCGTGTTCCTCGATGGCCTCGAGGGTGAACGCGCCCATCATCGAGCCGAGCAGGTCGCCGCCGCCGAACGTCGAGCCGAGCCGGTTCTTCTGATCGGGGAAGATTTCGGAGCGGGAGATGGTCGCCCCGACGCGCAGGGCTTTCGCGCTGGCGATCACGTCGGGTTCGATCGGGTAGTGGTCGGAGGCCCAGATCTCGCCGGTGCGGCCGACGCCGGCCTGGATCTCGTCGACGACCAGCGGGATGTCGTACTCGTCGGTGACGGCCGCGACCTCCCCCATGAACTCCTCGCTGGGGAAGCGGTAGCCGCCGACGCCCTGGATCGGCTCGAGCGTGAGGAAGGCGATCTCGTCGGGGTCGACGTAGCCGCCTTCGGGCGCGAGCATGTTGCGGAGTTGCGAGCCACCGCCGCCGAAGAAGCCGCAGTCGCAGCTGGCGGCGTCACAGCCGCGGTCCTCGCAGAACGGAACCGTTTCGATGCCGCTGATCTCGGGGTAGTGGCGCGTGTAAACGTCCTTGGACTTCGTGATCGACAGCGTCCCGAGGGTGCGGCCGTGGAAGCTCCCGGAGAAGGCCACGCCGTACTTCGACGGCGCGCGGTAATCGTTCGTGATCTTCATCGCGTTTTCCATCGCCTCCGCGCCGGAGTTCGAGAGGAAGACGGTGTCCATGCCGTACTGGCTCGAGACCTCGGTGAGTTTCTCCATGAGGTGACTCGAGCCGGGGAAGTCGGCCTCGTCGGGGCTGGGGCCGGAGCCGAAGTACATGTCCTGGCCGGCGATCTTCATCGGCTCGACGAGATCGAACTCCCGGACCTTCGAGAGGACCTTCTCGTTGTTGTAGCCGAGCGGTGCCGCGCCGATGTGACAGGTAAAATCGAGCAGGACGTTGCCGTCGACGTCCGTGACGAACGGGCCGTCGGCCTCCCGGGTTACGTCCCAGACGAATTCGTGGGAGTACTCGCTGGGAGCCGAGTACTCCTGGTGGAAGTTCACCCACTGCTGGGCGTTCGGACCCGGAAGCGCGTCCGCGTCGGGTTCCGCCGTGTCCCTATCCATACACAGATTATGTGTACCTCGTACATTAAAACTTGTTATCGGTTAACGAGTCGAAGTGAACGTGGTCGATTCGACCGCGCGAAAAAACGGACAGCATGACGGCCGACGCGGGGTCGACCGGCGGAGGTAGAGGGCCGCGAGCGGGGTCAGTCGTCGTCCGATTCGACGGGGCCGCCCCGACCGGGCGATTCGGGTTCGGCTTTCCTACTCGAGCCGATGAGGACGGTCTCGTCTTGCAGGAGCACGCGGCCGTAGTTCGAGCCGAAGTCCCTGATCAACGAGAGCATCGCGAGGAAGCAGACGAAGGCGAAGGGCGTGCCGGTGATGATCGCGGCCTGCTGGAGCGTGTTCGCGCTGCCCGTGCCGCCGAGAATCATCAGGATCGCCGCGGTCATGCCGAGGACGACGCCCCAGAAGATCCGGTTGATGGTCGACGGACGCGCCTTCCCGCCGGTCGTCATCATCGAGACGGCCAGCGTCGAGGAGTCCGCGGACGTGACGAAGAACGTCGTCACGAGGATCATGAAGGCCAGCATGAAGATCGATCCCATGGGGAACGCCTCGAACAGGATGAAGCCGGAGACCTCCGCGCCCTGTTCGCCGGCGATCACCGCGCCGAAGTCGGCAACGCCGTTGTGGTGGGCCCAGACCGAGGTGCCGCCGACGAACGTGAACCACGGGATGGTGGCCGCCGACGTGGCGACGATCCCGGTGAAGGCGACCTCACGAACGGTACGACCCTTGGAGATGCGGGCGATGAACAGGCCCGCGAACGGGGACCACGAGAGCGCCCACGCCCAGTAGAAGACGGTCCAGGCGTTCATCCAGTTCGTCGCCTCGGGATTGCCCCCACCGAACGCACCGGCCCCGGTGAAGAGGCTCATCGAGACGAAGTCGGAGATCATCCCGCCGATAGCCTGCGTACCGAGCAGGATCAGGAACAGCGTCGGGCCGACGATGAGCGTCGCGATCATGAGGACGACGAAGAGGATCATGTTGAAGTTCGAAAGCCGGCGGATCCCCTTGTCGACCCCGAGCACCATCGAGGTCGTAAACAACAACGTCATGAAGGTCACCACGAGGAGGATACCGATGTTCCCCATGCTGATCCCCCACTGGTAGTCCAGGCCGGTGACGAACTGGCTGCCGATGAAGCCCAGCGAAGTTGCCACGCCGCCAATCGTCGCGAAGACCGCGAGGATGTCGACGATCTTCGCGAACGGACCGTCCAAGTTCTCCGCGCCGATGATCGGCGTCAGTGCCGACGACACCCGCAGCGGGACGTTCTCGTAGTTGTACGCGAAGTAGCCGATCGCGATGCCCATGATGGTGAACACCGCCAGCTGGGGCAGCGCCCAGTGGAACAGCGTCTGTTGCGTCGCGATCGTCATCGCTTCGGCTGTACTGCCCTCGACGCCTTCGAACAGCGGCGAGGGGTTCGCGTAGTAGAACAGCGCCTCGGTCGGGCCCCAGAACACGACGCCGGCGGCGAACCCGGCCGAGTACAGCATCGCGAAGAACGACAGGAAGCTGTACTCCGGATCCTCGTCTCCCATCTTGATCTTGCCCCACGGCCCGATGATTAGGAACAAGAGGAAGATGACGATCAGGAACACGATCGACAGCAGTGCCCAGTTGAACGCGCCGAGCATCTGATCATTCAGCGTCGAGATACCGCTCTCGACCGTACTCGGGCTGATGAAGAACGCCGCGATCACCCCGACGGTCAACAGCGCGCCGAACAGGAAGACCACCGCGTCGATCTCCTCCAGGAACTCGTCGACCATTCCCTGGTCGGCGTCGGCGCTGCTCATCGTCTCACCTCCCCAGTCGAGCCGCAAGTCGATGCTTGCCCGAGTCTCCACCTACCATTCGCCATGCTGCATGATGGCATACCTCCACCATTGACGGCGTATACAATAAGTGTTTCTCACTCGCCGAGATAATCAACGGATTGTGTTGATCGCACATATGGCCAGAGAATACTATTATTCGAAATTTGCCTGACCATATGCATCTGTATAGTCTCTATTAATCAAAATTCTCAAATTATGGGGGCGTAGTATCCTGCTTGCGAAATTAAACGGTCGATCAATTACTGACAACCGCCACTCCGCGCGGTGTAGAGACCCGGCAACAGGATCAGCGTCGAGGGCCGTTCCCCGGCGGCCGAAAACGGAATCCGAAGGCGACCGTCTCAGTTCGTCAGTTCCTCGAGCGTGCGGTCCCGATCGATGGCGCTCTCTGCCACTCGCTCGGAGAACTCGTCGACGCGGTCCTTGATCTCCTCGCGGGTGTCGTCCGGCGAGAAGCCGTCGGACATCGTCAGCAGCCGAACGAACGCGCGGAGTTCCTCGTCGGTGAGCTGGGCGAACTGCTCGTTCTCGAGCTTTTCGATGACCTCGTCGACGTCGATCTGACCGACCGGTTCGACGTTGAACTCGACGTTGACCATCCGGTAGTTCGAGCCGGCCAGTCGCTGTTCGGCCTTGCCGACGCCTTCCGAGAGCATATCCTTGAACGGGGTGTGATAGCCCATCGTCCCGAGATGGAGAAAGGCGAGCATATCGGTGATCCCCTGCGTGTAGGCGTCGCGGTCCTCGGCGTCGGGATCGAAGACCGTCTCGCGGTCGCGTTCCTCCATGTACTCGAAGAGGATGCTGAAATCGAGGATCGCGTTCCGGACCCGTCGCCGGATCCGGTTTCGCTTCTGCTTTTTCGAGTGATCGGTGTAGTCGGTCTTCCGGCCGAGCAGGAAGTCGCGGTCGGAGGGTGTGAGAATACCGCGCGGGCGATCCGAGTCCGCCGCCGTCTGGAGCGACTCCGGCACGTCGTCCTGACTCATACAGTGTACACGGGTAGCGTGTGAATTAACGTTTCTGATCCGGCGAACGTGATTCCGTTCGAACAATTCGGCGGGCGGATACCGAGATTACGGTCGCCGTCGCGAGAGTTCGATGGCGGTCTCGGACAGCAACGCGACGCCGATCGCGAGGCTCGCCTCGTCCACGTCGAAGGTGGGCGTGTGGTGGCTCGTCGGGTGGTCCGTGCCGACGAGGACGTACGACGCGAGTCCCCCGTTGTCCTGGACACGCTGCATGAGGTAGGTGACGTCCTCGCTCACGCCGAACTCCTCGCTCGGAACGACTCGGTCGACACCATCGATCTCCCACGCGACGTTGCCGACGAGGTCCCGCAGCGCCGGATGGCTGTCGACGCGGGGCGACTCGCTGATTACGCGCGGCGTGACGTCGCAGTCGTGCATCTCGGCGGCGGCGTAGCAGATGCGCTCGAGTTCGGTTCGCATGTACTCCATCAGGGCCGTCGTCTCGCCGCGGACCTCGGCCTCCATCGTGACCTCCTCGGCGATGACGTTGCTCGCGGTCCCGCCCTCGATGTGGCCGACGTTCACTCGCGTCAGGCCGTCGCTGTGCCGGGGGATGCCGTAGGCGTTCTGAATCGCGGTGGCCGCCGCCTGCATCGCGTTGGCCCCCTCGTTCGGTGCCTTGCCGGCGTGGGCACTCGCCCCCTCGAACGTCGCGGTCAGGTGAGCCATCGCCAGCGGTTTCTCGATCCCTGCGACCACCTCGCCGGTCGGGTGGTCGAGGCCGATGTGAAGCGCGAGCAAGTAGTCCACGTCGTCGAGGTAACCGCTCTCGGCCATCGCCTTCCCCCCGCCGGAGATCTCCTCGGCGGGCTGGAAGAACACCTTCAGCGTCCCCTCGAACGCGCTGTCTTTCACCGCCTCGAGCGCGCCGAGCGCCATCGCGAGGTGGGCGTCGTGGCCGCAGGCGTGCATGTAGCCGTCGTGTTCGGAGCGAAAGCCCTCAGCGGCCGGCCGGTGATCGCCCTCGGTCGACTCCCGCATCGAGATCGCGTCGAGATCGACGCGCAGGCCGAGACACGGCCCCTCGCCTTGCTCGAGCACCGCGACGACGCCCGTGTGACCGCCGGCGGTGCGCTCTAAGATGTCCGACCGGACGCCGGCCTCGCGAGCCCGCTCGATCCACGGCTCTAGTTCCGACTCCGGGGGGACGGCCATGCGCTCGTCGGTCGCCAGCGCCTCGCGGCCGACGGCGATCTCGTCGACGCCGATCCGCTCGAGTTCCTCGACGACGCGGGCCGTCGTCCGGAACTCGCGCCAGCCGGGTTCGGGATGGCGGTGGAACGCCCGCCGTAACTCGCTCAGTCTGGTACGTGCCTCGTGAGACATTCTCTCCCAGAAATTAGGGCGAGGAACTACTTAACGGTAGTCAATAATCGTACATAGTCTACTCGAGATCGGTGTAAAAACCCCGCGGATCGGACGGGCGCCCGGTCCGACTCGAGGATCGGGCGTTTCAGATCGCCGGTGTCGCCGCAGTCGGCGACCGGCGGGCGTTCGCTGCGGGCGATTCAGCCGAGGTATGCGACCGCGTCCATCTCAACCCGGACGTCGTCGGGCAGCCGCGACACTTCGACGCAGACCCTCGCAGGCGGCTCCTCGCCGAACCGCGCGCCGTAAGCCTCGTTGACGCGCTCGTAGTCCTCGAGGTCGGTCAGATAGACGGTGACTTTGACGACATCTGCGAGCCCGTCGCCGCCGGCTTCGTCGACGACGGCGGCAATGTTGTCGAGGACGCGGTCGGTCTGGACCTGAATGTCGCCGTCGACGGCCTCGCCGGTGTCGGGATCCACCGGGCCGTAGCCGGAGACGTACAGCGTGTCGCCGGCGCGGACGCCCTGCGAGTAGGGGTTGTCGTTGCTCGGTGCGCCGTCGGTCTCGATGGGGTCGGTATCGGACATGGCTGGCTCGAGTCAGGCCGTCTGGGCCGCTTCGGCGGTCACGTCCTCGATCGCTTCGACGACGATATCGAGCGCGGTCTCGGCCAGGTCGTGGGTGAGCACGAGCGGGGGCAGGAACCGGAGCACGTTGCCGTGGCGACCGGCCGTCCAGACGAGGACGCCGCGTTCGAAACAGTACTGCTGGATCGCGTCGACGAGGTCGCCGTCGGGCTTTCCATCGGCGTCGACGAACTCCGCGCCGATGAACAGCCCCTTGCCGCGGATGTCGGCGAGCCGGTCGGTCTCGTCGGCGGCTTCGCGGAGGCGGCCCTGAATGTACTCGCCGAGGTCGCGAGCGTGGGCGAGGAGGTCGTGGTCCTGAATGTACTCGATGGCGCGGGTGCCGGCGCGCATGCCGACGACGTGGCCGCGGTAGGTACCGGCGTGGTCGCCCGATCCCCACGTGTCCAGGTCCTCGTGGTACATCGTCGCGGAAAGCGGGAACCCGACGCCGCCGAGCGCCTTCGCGGAGGTCATGGCATCGGGCGTGACGCCCTCCCAGTCGCTGGCCCACCACTGGCCGGAGCGTCCGAGCCCGCTCTGGATCTCGTCGAAGACGAGCGTCACGTCGTTGTCGTCGGCGATATCGCGCAGCCCCTGGAGGAAGCCCTCCGGTGGCGTGACGATCCCGCCCTCACCCTGGATCGGCTCGACGATGATGCCCGCCGGATTGGCGAGGCCGCCGTAGGGGTCCTCGACGATGGCCTGAACTTCCTCGAGCGCGTGATCGACCGCTTCCTCGGGCGACTTGTCCTGTCGGAAGGGATGGGGGTAGGGCGCGTGAACGACGTCCGGGAGCAGCGGCGTGTAGTGGCCCTTGAACTTCTTGTTCGACGTGACGCTCATCGCGCCGGTCGTCGCGCCGTGGTAGGCCCCGCGGAACGCGATGAGGCCGTCCCCGCCGGTGTTGTACTTCGCGAGCTTGATCGACGCCTCGATCGCGTCGCTGCCGGTCGGCCCGCCGAAGACGACCTTGTTCTGGCCCTGCAGGCCGTCGGGAGCGATCTCGTCCAGTTTCTCGATCAGTTCGAGGCGGGCCTCCGTCGGGAAGTCGACCGTGTGGACGAACTTGTCGGCCTGTTCGTGGACGGCCTCGAGCACGTAGGGGTTCGAGTGACCGACGTTCATCACGCCGATACCCCCGAAGAGGTCGATGTAGGTGTTGCCGTCTGCGTCGCGGACCGTCGCGCCTTGCCCCTCCTCGAAGGCGATCGGGATGTCCTCGGGGTAGGCGACCGCGCTACTGTCGATTTCGCGCTGTTTCTCGAGCAAGGCCCGAGTGTTCGGGCCGGGAACGGAGTCGACAGTCGGTGCATCCTCGAAATGGAGTTCGTCGATCGGCGGTCCTGCCGTCATACGTATGGGAAGGTGGAACAGTCATAAATAGCTTGTCCACAGTATCCATGAAGGCTGTATACAGTTACTGAACATAGTTGGCGCTCGGTGGATCGAGAGATGTCCAGGGTTCGTCGCGGCGGACCCGCGGTATCGGGACCGCACAACGGCGAATCCCCGGTTGATGCATTCAGCTATAGCGAACCGTGAGGGGCGTTATCGACCGTTTCCGTAATCAGGAGGTTTATCACCCTCTCCGACACAGCCCCGGTCAATGAACGACCGAAGTCGTGCGCACGGTCCGCCGAGACGGTCGATATCGAACGGGATCCGCCGACAGAGACGCCGATCGAAACGGGCCAGGGCGGGGGGAGGTAGCCCCGTATGAGCGCCGACGAGGAACTCGCGAAGGACCTCGGCCTGCTCTCTGCGATCGCGATCGGGATCGGGACGATGATCGGAGCCGGCATCTTCGTGTTGCCCGGCACCGCCGTCGCTCGAGCCGGGCCGCTCGCGGCGCTGACCTTCGTCATCGGCGGCGTCACCGCCCTGTTTACGGCCCTGTCGGCCTCCGAACTGGGAACGGCGATGCCCAAGTCCGGCGGCGCGTACTTCTACGTCAACCGCGCGCTGGGCCCGCTGTTCGGCTCGATCAGCGGGTGGGCCAACTGGCTGGGACTGGCCTTCGCGTCCGCGTTCTACATGTACGGCTTCGGGGAGTACGTCAACCAGCTCGTCGGCGCGCCGGCGATCGGGCTCGGTCCCGTCACGATTTCGGCGGCCCAGACGATCGGCCTCGTCGGCGCGGCGCTCTTTATCGCCGTCAACTACATGGGCGCGAAGGAGACCGGCGGCCTCCAGATCGGGATCGTCCTGACGCTGCTCGCCATCCTCGGCACCTTCACGGTCATCGGCCTGATGAACGCCGACCTCGAGTCGCTGCGACCGCTCGCCCCCGAGGGGACGCCCGGCGAGGTGCTTCCGGTGACCGCGATCGTCTTCGTCTCCTATCTCGGCTTCGTCCAGATCACCTCCGTCGCCGAGGAGATCAAGGATCCCGGGCGGAATCTCCCGCTCGCGGTCATCGGCTCGGTCGTCATCGTCACGGTCGTCTACGCGCTGTTCCTGCTCGTCTTGCTCGCAGCGGTTCCGAACGACCTCGTAGCGAACAACGATACGGCCGTCGTCGAGGCCGCCGAACTGCTCTTCGGTCAATACAGCGTCTTCGGGTTCAGTATGGGCGTGCTCGGCTGGGGGCTGCTCTTGCTGGGCGGCTTGCTCGCGACGGCCTCGAGCGCGAACGCGTCGATCCTCTCGTCGTCGCGGATCAACTTCGCGATGGGGCGGGAGAAGATCATCTCTCCGTCGGTCAACGAGATTCACCCCCGCTTCGGTACGCCGTACAAGTCGATCCTGATCACCGGCTCGCTCATCATCGTCTTCCTGCTCTTCGGTAACCTCGAGATCCTCTCGACGGCCGGCTCGGTGTTGCACCTGATCGTCTACGGTCTCCTGAACATCGCGCTGATCGTCATGCGGGAGGCCGAACCGGCCGACTACGATCCCGACTTCGAGGTCCCGCTGTACCCGTTCGTCCCGATCGTCGGCACGATATCGTCGTTCGCGCTGATCGCGTACATCGAACCGTTCGTAATCGTCCTCTCGGCGGCACTGGTCGTCTTCGCGGCGGTCTGGTACCTGCTGTACGCCCGCCAGCGCGTCGAGAGTGCCGGCGTCTTCGCCGGCTGGATCCTCGATCGATCCGAAGAGATGCCCGACGCCGCGGTGGCCGCGGCCGACACCGTCCGTCCCGACGCCGCCAAGGCGGCGGACGCGGGCGCGACCGGCGACGACTTCCGCGTGATGGTCCCGCTGGCCAACCCCCGGACCGAGAAGGAACTCATCACGCTCGCGGGAGCCATCGCGAAGCAACGCGGCGGGACCGTTCACGCGGTCCACATCGTTCAGGTCCCCGATCAGACGCCGCTGAAGCGGGCCGAGGAGAACGACAGCATCGACGCCGAGTCCCAGAAACTCCTCGAGAAAGCCCGGACCGACGCCGAGACGTTCGGTGTGCCCGTCGAGACCCACACCGTCCTCTCCCACCGCTCGTTCGAGGAGGTCTTCGACGCCGCCCGCACCTTCGAGGCCGATCAGGTCGTTATGGGCTGGGGACCGACCGCTCACGGCCGCGCCGAGTCCCGCATCGACGAGCTCACCCACGACCTCCCCTGTGACTTCCTGGTGTTGAAAGACCGGGGCTTCGATCCCTCCCACATCCTCGTCCCGACCGCGGGCGGTCCCGACTCGGTGCTCGGCGCCGAGGTCGCCCGACTGCTCCGCGAGGAGTTCGACTCCCGGGTGACGCTGCTGCACGTCCTCTCCGACGGCGAATCCCGCGAGGAGGGCGAGCAGTTCCTCGCGGAGTGGGCCGCCGAGAACGGCCTCGAAGACGCCGACCTGCGCATCGAGGACGGCGACATCGAGACCGCTATTGCCGGGGCGGCGACCGATGCGACTCTCCTCGTGATCGGTGCGACCGGGAAGGGGCTGCTCTCGCGGGTCGTCCGGGGATCGCTGGTACTCGACGTCCTCGACGATATCGAGTGTTCGGTGTTGCTCGCCGAGCGTGCCCGCGAGCGCTCCATGCGCGAGCGCTTGCTGGGGCGCAAGGGAGAGTAACCCCGCTCACCGCGCGACGAACGCATCGGCGCCGGTGGCTCCGACGGCGGCCGATACAGGGCCGGCGCCGGACACCCGACCTGATCCGCCTCGATAGCGACGCCGCGACGCTGCCCCGGCCGTCGCACAGTCACTCGAGAAACGGAGGAACCCTCTTGTCAGTCGCGACCACAGTACGTGCTATGATCCCGCCGATCGCGAGCCGGTTCGTCGCGGGGGAATCTCCTGCAACGGCACTCGATCACGTCCGTCAGTTGAACGATCGCGACGTGAAGGCGATCCTCAACCTGCTGGGCGAACACTACGACGACCGCGACGACGCGGCCGCCGACGCCGCCGAATATCGGCGACTGGTCGACGACATCGCCGGCTCGGACCTCGAGGCCTGTATCTCCGTCAAACCCTCGCAACTCGGGCTGGATCTGGGCGAGGACGTCTTCCGTTCGGAACTGACCGATATCGTCGACGCCGCGGCCGCCCGCGACGTCTTCGTCTGGATCGACATGGAAGACCACACGACGACCGACGCGACGCTCGACGCGTTCGAAAACGTCGCCCGCGAGCACGAGGGAGGCGTCGGAATCTGCGTACAGGCGAACCTCAGGCGCACGCGCGCTGACGTGCGCCGGCTGGCAGACGTACCTGGCAAGGTCCGGTTCGTCAAGGGGGCCTACGATCCGCCGGCCGACGTGGCCTACACGGACGGGGAACGGGTCGATCGGGAGTACCGTGACCTGCTCGAGTACGCGTTCGAACACTACGACGGTGGGATCGCGGTGGGGAGTCACGATCCGGCGATGATCGAGCACGCGACAGCGCTCCACGATCGGTACGGAACCGACTTCGAGTTTCAGTTACTCATGGGCGTGCGCGAGGACGCACAGGAGGACCTGGCCGCGGAGTACGAGGTCTGGCAGTACGTCCCCTACGGCGACCGGTGGAAGTCGTACTTCTACCGACGGGTCACCGAGCGGACGGACAACCTCCGCTTCGCGCTGCGGGCCGTCCTGACCGGGTGAGCAAAGCGGACGACGGACATTTGCCCGTCCGGCCCGACCTGACGGCTATGTGCGGTCGCTACACGCTCACCGTCGACGCGGACGACCTCGAGGCGCGGTTCGACGCCCGGTTTCGGAACGGCGACTCCGAGGCCGATCCGGCCTCGAACCCGGCGTTCGCCCCCCGCTACAACATGGCCCCCGGTCAGGAGCTGCCGGTGATCACGGACGCCGACCCGGAGACGATTCAGCGCCTCGAGTGGGGGCTGGTGCCGTCGTGGGCCGACGACGATACGGGCGGACTGATCAACGCGCGGGCGGAGTCCGTCGCCGACAAGCCGAGCTTCCGGGAGGCCTACGAGCGGCGCAGATGTCTCGTCCCCGCCGACGGCTTCTACGAGTGGGTCGAGACCGAAGACGGGAAACAGCCCTATCGAGTGGCATTCGAGGACGAGCGCGCGTTCGCGCTGGCCGGTCTCTGGGAGCGCTGGGAGCCGGAAACGACCCAGACCGGGCTGGACGCCTTCGGCGGCGGGGTCGAGGACGAAACCGAGAGCGGCCCACTCGAGACCTTTACCATCGTGACGACGGAGCCAAACGACCTCGTTGCGGACCTCCACCATCGGATGGCGGTGATCCTCGAGCCAGCGAACGAGCAGCAGTGGCTGACGGCCGACGATCCGCACACGTTGCTCGAGCCGCACCCGGCCGACGAGATGCGGGCGTACCCGGTATCGACGGCGGTGAACGACCCGTCGGTCGACGAACCGGGACTGCTCGAGCCGATCGAGACCAGAGAGTGAGCGTCCGTCGCGCGCGAGCGACCGTCCCGTTCCAACGAATATATGGTTTAGGTCTACCTAATCCCGCCGCATGGAGCTGACCAGACGGGACGCGGTCGCCGCGCTGGGGGCCCTCGGCGTCGGCGGGACGCTGGCGGGATGCGTCGCCCCGCCGGGCGCCGAGCCGATCGACACCGAGCGGATCCGCGAGGGGCTGGTCGCGGCCGCCGAGGTCGTCTATCCGAGCGAAGTCTCCGGGACGGCGACGTTCGTCGAGGCGTTCCTCGAGGGGCGGCTCACGGACCGGTCGCACGCGGAGGGAATGGAAACGGCGGTCGCGGAATTGGACGACAACGCGGCGGCGTGGTACGACGATCCGTTCCCAGCGTTGTCGGTTGCGGAGCGGGAGCAGGTCCTCCGGAACGTAAACGCCGACACTGCCGACGAAAACCCCGAGGGAACGATGTCCGAGCGGGTGCGGTACTACGTGGTGAACGAACTCCTGCTCGCGCTGTACGCCTCGCCGACCGGCGGGGAGCTGGTCGGGATCGAGAACCCGCAGGGCCATCCCGGCGGGATCGGGAGCTACCAGCGGGGGCCCGACGCGTGAGCGGGAGTCGGTCGCCGGCCGAGTCTGCCGGACCCGCGACCGACCTCGCCGACGATCGCACGCCGGTCGCGGACGCCGACGTCTGCGTGATCGGCGCGGGTCCCGCGGGCGGGATCGTCGCCGATCGACTCGCCGCGGCCGGCCGCGAGGTCGTGATCCTCGAGGCGGGACCGCGGTTCGAACCGGCCGACAGGCTCGCCAGACAGGAGCGGGCGATTCGCCCGTATTACGACCGACCGGCCGTCTGGGACGGCGACCCCGAGCGCGACGCCTACTCGTCGACGGGAGAGCGGTTCTATCCGCTGAATCACGCTCGCGCGAGGGGCGTCGGCGGCTCGACGCTACACTGGCAGGGGATGGTGATGCGGCTTCACGAGGCCGATTTCGACTCCCGAAGTGTCCGCGGCGTCGGCGCTGACTGGCCGATCGACTACGACGACCTCCGGCCGTACTACGCCGCCGCGGAGCGGGAACTCGGTGTCGCCGGCGCTCAGGACAACCCCTTCGCGCCGCCCCGCGAGGAACCCCATCCGATGCCGGCGTTTCCGCCCTCCTACAGCGACTCGCTGTTCGCCGAGGCCTGCGACGATTTGGAGATCGCGATGCACTCAGTGCCGAACGCGCGCAACTCGGAGGGGTACGACGGCCGGAGCGCCTGCGTCGGCTACGGCACCTGTCAGCCGGTCTGTCCCTCCGGCGCGAAGTACGACGCGACGGTCCACGTCGAGCGAGCCGAACAGCAGGGCGCGACGGTGATCGATCGCGTACCGGTCCAACGGCTCGAGCACACCGCCGACGAGATCACGGCGGCCGTCTACGCCACCCCCGACGGCGAGGAGCACCGACAGGAAGCGGACGCCTTCGTCATCGCCTGCGGCGGCGTCGAGACGCCGCGCCTCCTGTTGCTCTCCGACTCGAGCCGATACCCCGACGGGCTGGCCAACTCGAGCGGTCTCGTCGGGACGTTCTTCATGGATCACCTCTTCGCGGGCACGGGCGGCGTCGTAGACGTGCCGACGCGGCAGAACCACGTCGGCTTCCTCACGAGCGAGTCCCACCAGTTCTACGACGACGCCGACGACGAGTACGCGCCGTTCAAACTCGAGTTCTTCAACTACGACGGCCCCTCGCCCGTGAGGATGGCCTTGACCGGCAACGACTGGGGCGACGACCTGCTCGAGCGGCTGCGCTCGTCGTACGGCAACCACATCGGCATGGGCGGGCTGGTCGAACAGCTCCCGCGCGAGGACAGCTACGTCGGGCTCGATCCCGAGCGGACCGACGATCAGGGTAATCCCGTGCCCGACGTCCACTGGACTGTCGGCGATCGGGCGCTTCGCACCATCGAGCGCGTCAACGAGATTCAGGAGCGAATCCTCGCGGAACTCGGCGCGGAGATAACCTGGCAGGTCGGCCCGGACACCACCGGGCCCGCCTACCACCACATGGGGACGACCCGGATGGGCGACGACCCAGGCGAGAGCGTCGTCGGCCCCGACCTGCAGACCCACGACCTCGAGAACTGCTGGATCGCCTCGAGCAGCGTCTTCCCGACCGGCGGCGCGATGAATCCGACGCTGACGATTGCGGCGCTCGCGCTGAAGGCGGCCGATCACGTGCGCGAGGCGCTGTAACGACCCTGTCCGCTTTTTAGGCAAACCTAAAAGAATAAGTGCGACGGGCGGCGAGTACCGCCAATGACCACCGGGGAGCAACAGACGAGGACGGACGACGCCGACGAGTACACGTTCGACGACGTCAGCGTCGTCATGGGGACTTACAACGAGGAAGAAGCAATCGGAAAAGTCGTCTCGGACATCGAAGACGTGACCGACGGGAAGGCCGAGGTCGTCTGCGTCGACGGCTCGTCGGACCGCACGCCCGAGATCGCCCGCGAGCACGGCGCGACGGTGATCGAACAGGAACCGCAGGGGTACGGCGTCGCCGTCCGCGCAGCGATCCTCGCGCCCGACCGCCCGATCGTCGTCACCACCGACTGCGACGATACGTATCCGATGGAGCAGCTGCCGGAGTTCCTCGAGCTGATCAACGCCGGCTACGACGTGGTCAGCGGCGATCGGCTCTACCACGGCGCGGACGCGATGCCGGCGTTCAATCGCTTCGGCAACCACGCTTTCGCCGCACTCGCGAGCGTCCTGATGGGGACTCGCGTCCACGACACGACGACCGGGATGCGCGCCTACCGACGGGAGGTCGTCGAGTCGATCGAGTGGACGGAGAACACCGGCCTCTCGGCCGAACTCCTGATTCGGCCGCTGTTGCGGAACTACGACGTTCGCGAACACCCGATCGCCTATCGCGAGCGCGCCGGCGAGACGAAGCTCGATCCGATCCAGGGCGGGGCCGAGATCGCGAAATCGATCGTGAAGGTCTGTCTCGAGGAACGACTCCGGGAACTGCCACACGAACCGACGCAGTAAGAGGGGGATGCCGGAACCGGGCGATCGAACGGGCGTCGGCTCGCACTCGAGGCACTCCCGATAGCCGCCGGCCGCGGTTCAGCGTCAGTATCAGTTCTCAGGACCGCTCCGTCCCGTTTACCGTAGCGAGCTCGGTCCGGATGGAGACGCCGCTGGGTGCGCGGTCGGGGACGTACGCCGCTGCGCCACCACAGTCGCGGATCCCGCTGCAGCGTTCGACGCGAGGTGTCAGTGCACGGACGGTCCCGTCCTCGGTTCGGGTGGGGAGCTCGAGCCGATAGCTGAAGCTCCCGCCGGGTCCGCGGTCGACGAACACCGTCACGACTACCTCGTCCCGGTCGTCGACGGGGAGCGATTCGTTGGCGGCCCAGTTCGCGCCGTGTAATCGCGCGACGCCGTCGGTGACGGTCAACCGAACGGGCGTCTCGCTCGAGGCGTTTCGCGCGACGTACGTCGCGCTGGCCTCGTCGGTCGTGACGGTCGCGGCGACGCCGTCGGCCGCCGCCGGAACGCCGACGGTGGCGTTCAGTTCGACCGCGGAACCGGCGACGTGCTCGACCCGCTGGAGTCGAGACGCCTGCGGCGAACCGGCGTGGGGCGCCCACGCGCCCCGGTACGCGAACCGGTAGAGAGCGCGGTCGGGATACGCGTCGACGACGGCGAACGGGCGCTCGTCGAGCGCGTACACCGTCCGATCGTCGAAGTCGGGGCCGTTACGAAACGCCTGAAACGGATGCGCGAGCCAGTCGCCGTACGGCGTCGGGAGGAAGACGACTGCCGGCTCGGCGGGGCGGTCCTCGAGCGGCTCGTAGACCCGCTCGTAGGTGTCGGTCGCCGCCATGTTCCGGTCGAGTTTCTCGTCGAAATTCGTCGCCGTCACGCCGCCCACCGCGAGCGCGCTCACGAGCAGCGCCGCGACGAGCGTCGCGCGTGCGGCCCCAGGCGAGAGCTTCCGGTCGGCGGTCCGCCGAGCGGCGTCGGCCAGCGCGAGCGCCCCGACTGCGGCGAAGACCGCGAACGGCACCAGGAGATCGAAGTGGTAGTAGGGGCCGTGGGTGGCGATCAGGCCGTCGCCGGCGCGCTCGAGGTCGCCGAGGAGGTTGTAGTTCCCCCAGAAGTAGACGTTACCGACGGCGATGGTGGCGAACTGTCCGGCGAGGATGCCCTGCCGGGGCGAGAGTCCGCGCCGGACGGCGACGGCGAATCCGACCGCAGCCACCGCCGCGCCGACGAGTCCGCCCGCGATCCAGTCCGTGATGAACGTGGACAGCACCAGCGCGTTCGATCGCAGCGCCAGCCCGACGGTGTACTCGACGTCGTGGGCGAGGAGCCGCCGGTGGCCGAAGCCGAGCCCGTCCAGCGGGGCGAACGCTTCGTAGGGAAACACCAGCGCCGAGCCGGTCACGGTGGCGTTGTAGGCCAGCGCGAGCGCGACGCCGGCGAGCCCGAACGTCGCCGTCGCGGTCTGTCTGGGAAGCGTCCGCCGCGGGTCCCGGTAGAGCGTCCAGCACGCGTGAACGATGAACGGCGCGGCGAACAGCACCGCGGTGTAGGGCCGGGAGAAGAACGCCAGACCGATCGCCGCGCCGGCTACCGCGGCCCAGCGTCGATCGTCCGTCCGGTCGGCGCGTAGATAGCCGTAGGCGAAGGCCAGGTTGAGCATCGTCGTCGGCGCGTAGGGGAGGAAGACGGCCGACTCGATGAGGAACAGCGGCGAACAGAGCACGATTACGGCGGCGACGAGGCCGGTCCGTCGGTCGAAGGTCTCGCGGACGACCAGCGCCACGAGCGCGAGTATCGCGGCGGCGATGCCCGGCAGCGCGAGTCGATACCCGCCGGCGAGTTCGCCGAGGGCGAAGATCGCCGCGGGGACGGGGGCGTACTTCGGGTAGAGCCGGTCGCCGTCCTCGACGAAGAACCACGGGCGGAAGGCGTCCTCGACGGGCGGCCGAACGAACAGTTGCCCGTCGAGCAGCATCGCCGCCTGCTGGAGGTAGACGCCCTCGTCGTGGTTGAGCGAGAGGAACGGAAAGGCCCGCGTCGCGAGTAGCCAGACGACGACGGCACCAGTGAGGGCCACGACGGCGACCGCCGCCCGCCACGTTCGGCGTTTCATCGGTCGATCAGCGTTGTGGAACCGCTGCCAGTCACGGTCGGCTCACCGTCCCTCCTGTACGAGTATCACGGCCATCGACAGCCCGGAAATCCCGATCAGTACGAGCGCCGGTACCGCCGCCTGTCCGTACATCCCGGCTTCCTCGACGCTCCAGATGTAGGTCACCAGCGTCTCGAATCCGAGCGGGCGAAGCATCAGCGTCGCGGGTAGCTCCTTCATGGTCGTGAGGAAGACGAGCGCGGCGCCGGCCGCCACGCCCGGCAGGATCAGCGGCAGGGTCACTTTTCGGAAGGTAGCCAGCCGAGACCGGCCGAGCGTGCGAGAGGCTTCGACGAGTTCCCGATCCACCTGCAGCGTCGAGGTCCGGATCGAACCGATCGCCTGGGGCATGAACCGGACGACGTAGGCGAACACCAGCAGCGGGATCGTCTTGTAGACCGCCGGCAGCACGTCGAGGGTGAAGCTGAGCAACGCGATCGCGAGGACGATCCCCGGCGTCGCGTACCCGACGTACGGCGCGCGATCGGCCAGCGCCGCCAGCCGCGAACTCGAGGTCGCCGACGCGATCGCGATCGGCAGCGCCACGAGGACGGACGCCCCGGCCGCCAGTAACGCGACGTACGCCGAGTTGAACCCGTACTCCCACTCGAACGCCAACTGGCCGGCCTCGTAGCCGGGGCCGCCCGCGGTCAGCCACATCGCGAAAATGCCGATCGGGAGTGCGATCGCTAGCAGGGAGACGACGGTCGGGAGTAACAGAGCCGCATACCGCCAGCGCCCGAGTCCGAGGTCGGCGCTGCCGCGATGGCCGCCGCTCTCGTAGGCCCCCGACTCGTCGACGCCGATTCGGGACTCGATCGCGAGGATAATCGCCGTCACGGTCAGCAACTGCAGCGACAGCAACGCGGCGTAATCGCGGGCGAACGCGTTGTACCGGGCGTAGATGAACTGCGTGAACACCTCGACGCGCATGATGTTCGGCGTTCCGAAGTCCGCCAGCGCGTACAGCGCCACGAGCAGCGCCCCAGCGGTGATTCCGGGGAGGATCTGTGGGAGCGTAATCCGGCGAAACGCCTCCCAGCGACCGGCGTTGAGCGTCCGCGCCGCCTCCACCAGCGAACCGTCGAGCGAGAGCAGCGACGCTCGAGTCGTCAGAAAGACGTACGGATACGTGTACAGCGTCAGCACGAACGCAGCCCCGGCGAACCCGTAGACGGACGGGATCGACTCGACGCCCAGCGGCGCGAGGAGGTCGGCGAGTTCGCCGCGCGGTCCGAACGCCGAGACGAACGCGAAGGCCCCGAGGTAGCTCGGGACCGCGAGCGGCAACGCGGCCAGAACGGTCCAGAACCGGGGAAACGGAATCCCACCCTGAACCGTCAATAGCGCGAGCGGGACGCCGAGCAGGACGCTCGCGCCGGTGACGACCGCGACGAGGGCGACGCTCCGAACCAGCACCTCGAGGGTCTGAGAGGCGACGGAGAGTTCGAGCGCCCGCGCGCCGAGCCCGGCGGCGTCGACGACCAGCCAGACTAGCGGAAGAACGAGTGCGGCCGCGATGGCCGCGGCGAGCAGGGTGAGTCCCACATCGGCGGCGGAGTCGTCTCCGTCCGCCCCTCGCGCGATCGTGCGAGCAACCTGCTCTCGAAGGCTCATCCCGAGACGCCAGCCTCGTCCATCAGCTCGAGGGTCGGCTCGATGTTCGAGAGCTTCGAGAGGTCGATCTCCGGCGGGCTCAGTTCGTCGATCGTCGGCAGGCCGCCGACCGGGGCGACGCCCTCGATCATCGGGTAGGCGAAACTCTGCGTCGCGAAGAACTCCTGGGCCTCCGCGGAGAGCAGGTGGCGGACGAAGTCGTCGACCAGCTCACCGCGCTGGGTTCCCTTGACTTTCAGCGCGCCGGCGACGTTGATCAGGGCTCCGGCGTCGCCGTTCGTAAAGGCCAGATCGATCGGCGCGTCCGGCCGCCCGTTCTTGACCCGCATCGCGTAGTAGTGGTTGGCGAAGCCGGCCGTCAGGGCACCGTCGGCGACCGCCTGCGAGACGGCGTATTCGTTGCCGTACCGCTCGGTGCCGGCTTCCCGCATGGAGACCAGCCAGTCTCGAGTCGTCTCCTCGCCCTCGAGCAGCCGCATGGCCGTCACGAACGATTTGAACGCGCCGTAGGTCGGCGCCCAGCCCATCGTTCCCTGCAGCGCATCAGTGTTCGGGAACTCCTGGACTGTGTTCGGGATATCCGACGCGCTCAGTTCGTTGGTGTTGTACGGGACGGCGCGTGCACGGCCGGCGACGCCGGCCCACGCCTTGTCGCCGCCGACGTACTGACTGTTGGCGACGGGCTCGACCGCCGCGTCCGACAGCGGTTCGTAGGCGTCGTTGTCCGCGACGAACCCGAGCGAACTGGCGTCGATCGACCAGAACACGTCCGCCTGGGCCGCACCCGCGTCGACCTCCTCGACGATGGTCTGGGCCAGCGACGCCGAACTGTTGTCGCTCGGGTGGACCTCGAAGTCGGGATAGATCTGCTCCAGCATCTCGACGAACTGGTAGTAAATGCCCCCTTCGCCGCCGCCGATGTAGAGCGCGAGATCGCCCGACAGGTTCGGCAGTTCCTCGATGGAAGTCCCGCCGGGCGCGGACCGCCCCTCGACCAGCGAACCGGAACCCCGGAACTCCGAGAGTGACGGGATCTCGGCGTTCTGCTCGTCGTTGCCGAAGAACCCGAGACAGCCCGCGAGCGAGGTAACGCCCAACGCCGTCCCGGCCCCCAACGCAGTCCTGCGCGAAATCGCACGTCGTCCGCCGTCGTCGTTCATAGTCGGTTTAGGCCAACCTAAATCCTTATAGTTGACGATTCAGTCGTCGGCGACGACGCGACCGCGTTCGACCTCGAGGCCGGCCTGGGGACGGAGTTCCGTCAGGCACTCGAGCCAGTCGCGCATGTGCTCGCCGACGTAGTTGAAGAACGCGCCGTTGTTGTAGTCCGACCAGTCGCCGTCGGCGAGTTCGTCGGCCATCGCCTCGAAGACCGCCGCGTAGGAGTCGGCGTCCGAGCCCGCATCGTCGATTATGCGCCAGAGGTGTTCGTTGAGCTCGAGGCCGGGCACCTCGTTGTTGAGATCGTCGAAGGTGCTGCGCGGGGCCTTGTTGTGCTCACACAGCGGCGCGCCGTTGTAGATGCGCTTGCCGAGCACGTCGCAGGCCCGCTTGAGGAAGACGCCCGACCAGATGTCGTCGAACCGGCCGACGTCCCACTCGTTGTCGTCCATCGGGAGCTGGTAGAACGCGGGGATCACCTCGCGCCGGAAGGCGAGGTTCATCGAGCAGACGGTGAGGTAGTTGCCGCGCTCGGCGACGAAGTCGTCGCCGAAGTCGTCCTCGGTCGTGCGGGTCTGGGCCTGCCCCTCGAGGTCGCCGTCCATCAGGATGCGAACGGCGTCGAGGTCGGGAACGTTCGTCCACAGCCCCTGCGAGGCGACGACCTCGCCGCCGTCGATCTCGGTCGTGCCGGTCTCGACGGTCTCGTTCATCGCCGAATACGGATATCCACGGGGGTAGAGCCCGTGCTCGTCGGCGTTCTGGTAGAGGACGTTGACCCATTGCTCGTCGGAGGAGACCGATTCGATCTCGCCCTCGAACGCGAGATTGTCCATGTGCGTACCGAAGAAGTCCTCGTCGGGATGTGGCAGGGTGTCGTCGTCGATGAAGAAGCCGTAGTCGAACTCGTCGTGGGCCCACATGTAGAGCAGCCCGAAGCTCGTCTCGGCGTGGCTCGCCGCCGGGACGACGTGGCCGTACTCCGCCACGTCGTGGGCGTCGTACCACTCTTCACGGCGACTGCCGTCGAAGACTTCCCCCGATACGCCCTCGTCTTCGAGCATCGCTTCCATTTCCTCGGTCTCACAGAAGTCCTCGGTGACCAGTACGACGTGGAGCCGCGAGAGGTCGAAACCGTGCTCGCGCGCGTTTCCGAAGTACGAGCGCATGCACTCGTACTCCCTGATCGTCGGCACGATCACGCAGATGTCCTGACTCATTGCCTCGCTATTTTTTAGGTTGGCCTAAAAGACTGCCGGTTTCCCGCGTCGCGTCCGGCGTCGATTCGGGCCCGTCCGAAAGTGAGATACCGAGCGCGGCGACGGAGCCGGCACCGCCGGCCAGCGTCACGCCGTTTTTGAGCGCGTGATCGACGATAGCGGCCGCCAGCGCCGTGCTCGCGCCGACGGGCGTGAGCCCGACGACCAGAGCGGTAAAGGCGGCCTCGTAGAGTCCGACCCCGCCCTGCGAGAGGGGCAACACCTTCGCGAGATTCCCGACACTGACCGCCAGCGTTCCGACCGTCAACAGGGTCGCGAACGCGAGACCGCTTCCGAGCGCCGCGAGGACGAGAATCGCCGTCAGCACGTCGAGCGACCAGACGAGGAGGCTTCCGGCACCGATCCGTCCGAGCGCCCGCGGCTGGCGAGCGACCGTCTGTACGTCAGTCGCGAAGCGAAGCGCGGTCTCGAGCGCCCCCGCGAGCCGCGGTCGTCCCGCGACCAGCGTCCGGAGTCGCGCGCCGAGTCCGTGGTCCGCTCGAGCCGAGGTAACGACCGCGAGACCGACGCCCGCGGTCGTCGCGCTCACGGCCGCCGCGGCCAGCGCGGCGGTTCGCGCACCGTCGCCCGAGAACGCGGTCTCGAGCGCGCCGGCCGTGCCCCCTAGCGCGAGCCACGCGATCGCGAGCCCCGCGAGGACGGCGATGGTCGCCAGATCGAACACCCGTTCGACGGCCAGCGACGCGAAGCCTGCCGCGTAGGGAACGTCTCGGCGAGTCCGCATCACGTGTGCGCGAACCGCGTCACCGGCACGCGCCGGAATCGCGAGGTTCGCCGTCTGACTGACGAAGACGGCCGCCGTTGCAACGGCGGTGTCACTGCGCTGGTCCATCGCAGCCAGCACGTCGCGGTACCGACGGCCCCGGAGGGGCCACGAGACGGTGTAGACGGCGATCGCGGCCCCCAGCAACCAGGGATCGGCGCTCGAGACCTCGGCGACGACAGTCCGAACGTCGATCTCCCGGAGCGCGATGATCAGTCCGAGTAGCACGAGGGCCGTCCCGGCGACCGTCAGCCGGCGCCGGGTCAGGACGGCAGCGATCCCGCGGCTCGACGAGCCGCCATCGTTGCCGTCCCGTGAATCCGATCGCTCGCCCTCGTCGTTCACATTGCTGTTCTCTCGGGGCCAGATATTTAAGCCCACCTAAAACACGGTCGAACGGGTCCGACGGTCGCTCTCGAGCGTCTTTCAGTCGAATCGAACCGCCGCCGTCGTCCCGGTCAGCGAAGCTCGTCTATAATCTCGCGCGTCGCACGTCGAACCGCCTCGTCGCTCGAGAGTCGGGGCTCCCAGCCCAGCGCCGAGAGCTTCTCGATCGAGAGGCGCATCTTCGGCACGTCGCCGGTCCAGCCGCGCTCGCCGCCGGTGTACTCGCGCTCGGGATCGACGCCGAGTTCCTCGGCGACGATCGTCGCGATCCGGTCGACCGAGGTCGTCGTGCGCGTCCCGAGATTGTACGTGTTCATCGAGTCGTCGGCGTGCTCGACGACGTGAAACATGGCGTCGAGACAGTCCTCGACGTGGAGGTAGGACTTCTCCTGACGGCCGTCGCCCAGAATCGTCAGCGTCTCGGGATCGTCCCGGAGCTTCTCGATGAAGTCGGGGATCACCGCGCCGCGCAGCCGCGGGCCGACCACGTTCGCGAAGCGGAAGTTCCAGACGGTCAGATCGTGGCTGTGTGCCCGCGCCGAGAGCAGCCCCTCGTCCGCGAGTTTACTCGCCCCGTAGGCGCTGATCGGCTCGAGCGGCGCGTAGTCCTCCGGCGTCGGTCGCGGGGCCTCGCCGTAGACCGTCGAAGTCGACGTGTAGGCGATCTCGGTGACGTCCGCGTCTGCCATCGCCTCGAGGATGGTACGGGTCATCCGCGTGTTGTCGTCGAACTGGCCGTGGGGCCGGTCCGTATCGACGTGTTTCGACGCCGCGAGGTGGAAGACGAGATCGATGTCGTCGAGGTGCCCCTCGAGGGCGTCGGAGTCGGTGAGATCGGCCTCGAGGAAGTCGGCGTCGTCGGGGACGCGGTCGCGGTCACCGTTCGAAAGATCGTCGACAGCGAGGACATCTGCGCCGTCGGCGAGCAGGCGCTCGGTGAGATGAGAACCGATGAAGCCCGCTCCGCCCGTCACGAGAACGCGTGAGTTCGAGAGGGTCATGCCCGATGGTTCACCGACGGCGTGTTAATCCTGTTGGGTTTCGGCCGACCCTCTCCGAATCGTCGGACGCGCGTTAGGATATCCGAACAGGCCCGTCTGCCCGTTTTAACTTCGTTCCCTGCAGTCGGCGCTGCGCTCTTTCGCATAGCGGACCGTGTGAGTACCGAGTGAGAGTTAGACCCGACGTGCGTTCCGATGGGCTCGGATCCCGTGCCGTCGACGTCATGGATTCGTCGTAGAAGGGAGGGGAGTCGACGGCGGAAAAGTCTCGAACGACCTGCGCCGCAAAATCCCCGCGGGACGTCCCGCGGGGAAGCAGACCACAGGAGCTCGGACCTAGCAGTCCGGTGGCTCGACCCACTCCGTCGGTGGTTCCCCATCGGGTACGCCGATGAACGTCGCTAAGAGCACTGCACGTTCGGTCTCGCTCGGGTTGGTTGCCTTTTCGGCGTGGTTTCCGGAATCGATGAAGGCTTCGCCCGCCGTGTAGGTGTGGGTGACGCAGTCGTCCGAAAACGTGATCTCCGCTTCGCCTTCGGCGACGTTAACGATGACCGGTCCGGGATGGGCGTGCCAGCCGGACGTTCCTCCCGGCTCTACGGTGAACTTGGCGACGACGACGTTCGACGCGTCGGATAGACTAACAGTCTCTTCACCGTCTCTCTCGAAATCGATACCAAACGACGCGGCTACCTCGTCGGGGAAGGTCGCATGCGGCGCGAGTACCTCGGCGCTGAAGCCCTCGGGTTCGTCGACATCGCTCTCTTCCGCGGCCGCCTCGTCCTCCGCACCGCTGCCAGTCGCTTCACCCATGCTGAGCAGGCCCATCGTGACCGCGCCAGCTTTCAATACCGTTCGGCGAAATACGTTATCGATTGGCTTGATCCCGCTGGTCATTTTGCTCCCCTCACACTCTCCCCGATGGCCGATCTAACCGCCGCATCGGTAGAGAGTGTCATGTTCTACGTTACCAATTGGCATATAGCTATCATTCTTCACTTGGCACAAATGTATGAGGAGGGTCACAGTAGACCCACTTCGAAAGGTATGGTTCTAGGGCTCGTCCCTCGCTCTCTCCACATCATTCGGGGGACAGGCGTGGTACGTCCGTGGTCGCATCCACCGCTCGAGAAGGAGCGCTCCCCGTCAATAGTAGCCACACCGCCGTCGAAGCCTCCGCCGTCGTGAGGAACGTTGGACGATTCATACGGCCTAGACGGGACTGCACTAGCAATAGTTGTTCGGGGCTATACCTCACCGAACAGTTACGATCGCTGGCCGTCCCGCCCTCCGGCAGTAGCACGAAAACGACCCGGTGTCATCAGAGAGGTATCGGTTTAAACGCCGGTCGAGTACCGCAGAATCCCGGCGAAGCCACCGAAGGCGTTGAGGAGCTGTTCGCCCTTCTCGAAGTCCGTCGAGATGAACTTCGTCTCGGTACCGCGCTGTTCGGCGATCTCGATGAGGTGGTCGATGGCGTCCTCGCGGTCCTCCTCGGTCGCCTCGACCTCGGTGTCGCACTCGGTGCAGGTGTGAGTCGGCGTCGACTTGCGCCGGTCGATGACTTCCCGCTCGGTGGTGCCACACTCGGGGCAATCGTAGGTGATGACGTCCTTCCGGAGGTCCTCGCTGATCAGCAGACGGTCGACCGCGCCCATCATGAGATTGCGGCGGGTCTGCTCGAAGCCGTACGTGGCCTTGTCGCCCGCGTTGAGTTCCTTGAAGAACTCCTCCATCACCTTCTTGTCCTTCATCACCTCGGCGTCGGCCAGCGCGTCTTCGGCGTTGTCGACCAGATCCTTCAGGCCGGACTCGTCGGTGTAGGCCACGTCGAACTTCCCGATGACGTTGTCCTGAATCTCGTGGTGGAGGTAGTCGCCGTCCAAGAACTCGTCTTTGGTCGGCGAGGGACCGCCGACGAGGATACCGTCGAGTTCGTGGCGCTTCGGGACGAACAGGTCGTTGGCCATCCCCGCGACCTCCTGATAGAAGTTGTCGATGGCCTCGAGCCGAAGGCGGGCGAATCGCTGGGCGGACTGGCCACCTTTGCGCTGCTTGCCGGGGACGAGCGAGGAGGCTGACTTGACCGGTTCGATGCGTTTGCCCTTCAGCCAGCCGACGTTGGCCTCGCGCCGGTCTAGGACGATCAGGCCGTAGAGACCCTTGTCGGCGAGCATCTCCTCTAGCGGCTCGGTCAGGAAGTCGGAGTCGCAGTGATAGCGGAAGGACTCGATCGGCTGTGGCGGACTCTCGAGGACTTTGGTGACCATGTCGGTGCGGCCGCCGCCGGAGTCGACGGCACCGGAGAAGAGGACGATGCCGTTCTCCGGCGGAAAGGTGTCGTAGTAGCGCAGCCGGTCTTTGATGCTCGTCAGCGCGTCCTGGACGGCCGTCCGGGTCTGCTTGGACTTGATGTTGGCCGCTTCGCTGTGTTCCTGGGTGACGTGCTGGACGACGTCACTGATCTGACGGTCGTCGGGGACGTAGATCGTCACGAGTTGCGTCCCGGAGCCGTCGTAATCCTTGAGATCCTCGATAACCTTCCGGAACTCGTACTTTTTCCGGTCGGATTGCTCCTGCTCGCCCTCCTGGCTCATTAGCCGTAAAAAGCGGGGCTGTGGGTAAGAATCCTTTGACACACCCGGCGACGTGGCATCGATTGCCGATGCGGTCCGCACCGAGAGCGGGCGCGGACCTGCGCCGCCCCCTCGAGCGGCGTCCGGTACCCCGACGTGTCGGACAGAAACCACGAGCCGGGAAGCGAGGTCACGATTTAAGGTGATGCCGTTCTAGAGTCCGGACAGTATCCGAGTATGTCTCACGAGACGGTCTACGCCATCGCGAGCGGGAAGGGCGGCGTCGGAAAGACGACGACGACGGTAAACCTCGGCACCGCCCTCGCGGAGGCCGGGGAGCGCGTCGCCATCGTCGACACCGACCTCGGCATGGCGAACCTCGCCGGGTTCGTCAGCCTCAATCCCGACTCGACCACACTATACGACGTATTAACCGGCGACGCATCGATCGACGACGCCACCTACCGACTGGCGGACAACATCGTGGCGGTCCCGAGCGGGACCAGTCTCGACGATTACGCCGAAACCTCCCCCGAAGGGCTCCGCGAGGTCGTCTCGGAGCTCCGCTCGCAGTTCGACTACGTCTTTCTCGACGTCGGCGCGGGCATCAGCCACGAGACCGTCCTCCCGCTGGGGCTGGCCGACGCCGTCGTCCTCGTCTCGACGCCCGAACCCGCGGCCGTCCACGACACGCGGAAGACGATCGAGTTGACCGACCGCGCCGGCGGCGAGGTCGCCGGCATCGTCCTCACCCGAACGCGTCCCGACGGCGATGTCTCACCCGAGGAGATCGCAGACCGCCTCGAGGTACCCCTGCTCGGTACGATTCCGGAAGATCCCACGGCCCGGGAGAGCGTCTACGCCGGGACGCCGCTGGTCGTTTTCGAACCCAGAGGGCCGGCCGCCCTCGCGTACCGTCGGCTGGCGACCGACCTGACCGGCGTCGAGGTCGGGTCGCCGCCTGCCGGCGACGGCGGCACGAGCGGTGGGATCGAAGCCCGCACCGCCACGCGAAACCAGTCGTCCGACGCGGCAACCGACGAGACCGGCGAGAACGCCGACGGACTCGAGGCGGCACACGACGACGTCTCGAACGCGATTACGGAAGCCGAAACCGACGGCTGATCGGCCGACCAGTCGACGGCAGCAGATCTGATCCGTTACGCCGCCGGTAAGGGGTACATTCTCCCGTCCCACCATCGTTCATCGCTTGCTGACCGTTCGAATGCAGTGATTACCGGCCGTCGATAAGGTTCATCCGACCGTGACCGTCGTGTTCGCAGTACAGATCGGTACGCGCCGACGATCGGTCGGTCTCGGAGGGTTTGCCGGCCATTTCTGACCGTCGGTTGTGACTGCTTACAGTCCGAATTCACCGTCGTTTCCGAGAGAAACGGTAACGAACTGATTACTAATCATGGCGTTTCTCGATGGCTCGTCCATGGAGCGACGAAAGATCCTCCTCGGCAGTGGCGCAGCGATCGCAACCGTCCTCGCGGGTTGCTCGAGCGACGAGACCGGCGACGACTCGAATTCGAACGACGACGATTCCGACGATTCGCTCAACGGTGACGATAACGGCGAAAACGACGGGTCCGACGACAAGGCGGAGATCCCCGGGCTCGATCGCGATAAGCTGAAAATCGACAGCGGGAAGCTGACCATCGAGGACGTCAACAAGGACGGCAAAACGGTCGACGTCGTCGCCACGACGACGACGAGCGACCCCGAAACGCTGTTCGCGGAACTGGACTCGCTGGGCGACGATATGAGCGCGGCGATCACCGATCCCGAAGCGTTCGCGGCCGCGGTCGACAGCGTCACGTGGATCCTCGAGAAAGACGGCGCGAAGGTGATGTCGTTCTACGTCGACGTGAAGTGGGCGATCAAGTACATGAACGACGAGATGAGTCAGGACGCCTTCGTCGAGCGCGTCCTCGAGACGACGGACGAAACCCAGTAGCGTCGGTGTTCGACGGCTCAAGTCGTTCTTTTAGCGGGGCGGACGTGACGAGCGGTGAGTACAGCCGATCGTGCGGGTAGCAGCCGATCGTGCGGGTAGCAGCCGATCGACCGCTCACATCGAGCGCGGCGCGGCCACGCCCAGAATCGAGAGCGCGTTCGCGACCGCGTGTTTCGAGGCCGCGACGAGCGCTAGCCGCGCCTCGCGGACATCGGGGTCGACGTCGTCGGCCAGCACCGGACACTCCCGGTAGAAGGCGTTGAACCGGTCGGCGAACTCGCGGGTGTAAGTCGCGACCTGATGGGGCTCGAGGTCGTCCGCGGCCTCGTCGACGACCGCCGGGAACCGCGCGATGGTCTCGAGGAGATTCCGTTCCGCGTCGGTCTCGAGCAGGTCGGCGTCGACTGCCGTCTCGACGTCTTCCATGCCGGTTTCGGGGTCGATCCCCGCCTCCTCGAGAATACCACAACAGCGCGCGTGGACGTACTGGACGTAGGGCGCCGACTGGGCCTCGAAGTCCAGCGCGCGGTCCCACTCGAAGGTGATCGCCTTCGTCGGCTGTTTGGAGACGATGTCGTAGCGGACCGCGCCGATGCCGACCTGATGGGCGATGCGCTCGATGTCCTCGTCGTCGAGATCGTCGTCGCGGATGCGGTCGTCCAGCCGGTCTTCGACCTCCTCGCGGGCGCGGTCGATCGCCTCGTCGAGCAGGTCGTCGAGGTCGACGCCGGTCCCCCGGCGCGTACTCATCTTCCCCTCGGGGAGGTTAACGTACGAGTAGAGCACCTGCTCGAGCCCCGCCGTGTCGTTTCCGAGCAGTTCGAGGGTCGTTTGAACCTGCTTCGCCTGCAGCTTGTGGTCCTCGCCGAGCACCGTTACCGCGCGGTCGTACTCGTCGAACTTCCACTCGTGGTGGGCCAGATCACGGGTGGCGTACAGCGAGGTGCCGTCCGAGCGCAGAAAGACGAGGTTCTTGTCGATCCCGTGATCGTCGAGCTCGAGTTGCCAGGCGTCTTCCTCGTAGACGGCCTCGTCCAGGTCCTGTAGCCGCGAGACGAGGTCGTCGGTGTCGCCGTTGCGCATGAACCGCGTCTCCTTGACGAACTCGTCGAACTCGGCGGGCAGGCGCGCGAGACACTCCGTCATCCCGCCGAGCACCTGATCGACGACCTCGCTGACCCGCTCGTAGGCCTCGTCGTCGCCGTTCTCGAGGCCCTGCATGATCGACTCGATCTCAGCCTCGGCCGCCTCGACCTCGTCTTCGGGAGCGTTCTCGAGGAAGGCGTTCCCCTTGCGGTAGTAGCGGACGAGGTCGTACTCGATGCGGTCTCGCTCCGGTTCCTCCTCCAAATCCGCCTCGTCGAAGGTCTCGTAGGCCCAGGTGAAGACGGCCATCTGTCTGCCGGCGTCGTTGACGTAGTAGTGGCGATCGACGTCGTACCCCGAGAAATCGAGAACGTTCGCGACGGCGTCCCCGATGATTGGGTTCCGGGCGCGGCCGACGTGGACCGGCCCCGTCGGGTTCGCGCTCGTGTGCTCGACGACGACGCTGGTGTCGCGGTCCGGCAGGGCACCGTAGGACTCGTCGGTCGCGTCCTCGAGCGTCGCCGCGAAGTAGGCGTCGCTCGGCAGGAAATTGAGGTACGGCCCCTGGGTCTGCACCTCGGAGACGTAGGTCAGATCGTCGGCGTCGATCTCGTCGGCGACCTGTCCGGCGACCTGCGGCGGCGGCGCGCCCGCCTCGCTCGCGAGTCGAAAGGCGACGCTCGAGGCCAGCACGCTGTCCACGTCGTCCGGCGGTTCTTCGATCCCGAGGTCGTCCGTCGGAAAGTCCTGCGCCGAGAGCGCCCCTTCGAGGGCGTCCTCGACCTCCGCGCGTAGGGAGAGGAACATACCCGCCCGTATTCAGGGCTCGAGTAAAGGAATGTCGGGTTCCGTCTCGAGACGGGGTTCGGAACGAGCCGCGCGACTCGTTTCGACAGCGTCGGTCGCCGGAAGCGTGATCGGTCCGGTCAGAGACGATAACAGTCGGGCAGCGGGATAGCTCCGAACAGCTATTGCGATCGAGCCCCGATTTGGAGCTATGAAGCGTCGAATATTCCTCGCGACCGCGGGGAGCGCATCGGCGCTGGTAGCGACGGGATGTACGGGCGGCGACAGTCCGACCGCCGAGGAGACCACAGACGTCGTCATGGTGGATAGGCAGTTCGATCCGCGGAACATCCGCGCCGACGCGGGAGCGACGATCACCTGGACGAACGAGGACGAAACCCGCCATACGGTCACGTCGGCCTCGGACAACTGGACCGAAGACGCCGAAGTCGACGGCGGAGAGGAGACGACCCACACGTTCCAAGAGAGCGGGGTGTACGACGTGTACTGCCGCGTCCACGGCGATACCGATCTTTCGGGAATGAGCATGAAGGTGGGGATCGGCGACGCCACCATCGAACGCCCGCTCGGAAGCGACTCCGACGACGGTGGCTACTACTGACGGGCGTCGCTTCCGCTCTGGCTGTCCGTCCGTCTCGAGCGCCCCCGGTCAGAACCGACGACTCCGCGTTTCCACATTTCACTCGAACAGAGCGGCGGCCTCCCGAAACCGGTCTTCGTGGACCGGCCGAAACGTCTCCCCGGAGGCGTCGAACGCCGCGGGCGTCCAGAACCGGGCGTCCGTCGCGTCGCTGCCCGCGACCGGCTCGCCCTCGGCGTCGGCGCGGTCGGCCACGTAGTGGACCGTCACCACGTGTTTGCCGCCTCGAGGCGGCATCGCCGACGCGGCCAGGATCTCGAGGTCGGCGGGGTCGACGGCGACGCCGGTCTCCTCGCGGAGTTCGCGAGCGGCCGCTTCGGGCGGTTCCTCGCCGGTCTCGATGTGGCCGCCGGGGATCGTCCACTCGCCGACGCCCGGCGGGACGCCGCGTTCGACGCAGAGAACGGCCGGCTCTCGGCCGGCGCGGTCGACTACCGCGACGCCGGCGCAGGGGACCGGGTTGTGCCAGACGACCGCGTCGCAGGCCGGACAGCGCATCCGCTCGCGATCGTCGACCGTCGCTGGCTCGAGTCGAGTTCCACAATCAGGGCAAAACGTCGGCGGACGGCTGACCATCTATCGGGTTCTGGGACCGACGGTTCAAAGCGTTTTCAGTCCGCTGCCGGTCAGCGGCACGACGACGTCCTCGTCGTCGTCGACGACGCCGCGCTCGCGGTACTGCTCGAGGGCGGCCGGCGCGACCGCACAGGTGGGCTCGACGTAGAACCCGTTGCGGTGGAGTCGATCGAGCGCGGTTTCGATCGGATCGCCGCCGACCGCGATCGCGCCGCCGCCGGTCTCCTCGATCGCCTCGAGGATCTGGGTACCGCGGGCAGGTTCGCTGATCTGAATGCCGTCGGCGATAGTGGTTCCTTCGCCGTCCTCGTCGGTCGTACCGCCGCCGAGCGCGGCGACGATCGGTGCGTAGCCGGCGGCCTGTGCGCCGAGTAGTCGGGGCATACCGTCGACGATGCCGGCCTCGTTGAGCAGCGAGAAGCCGCGGTACGCGCCGAGAAAGAGCGTGCCGTGGCCGATCGGGAGGACGACGGCGGCGGGGACTGACCACCCCTGCTGGGCAGCCAACTCGAACGCGAACGTCATCGTGCCGGCGTAAAAGGCCGGATTCCAGGCGTGGCTGGCGTACCAGCCCTCGCCCGTCTGGTACGGGGCGTTGCGCTCGCCGGCCGCCGCCTCGTCACCGCTCGAGTCGCCCTCGACCGCTTCGAGGCAGGCTGCCGTCACGTCGCCGCGGCTCCCCTCGATGCGAACGGGGCGCGCGTCCGCCCGCTGGATCGTCATCAGCTTCGACTGCTTGACGTCGGCCGGGACGTAGATGTCCGCCTCGAGCCCCGCCCGCGCGGCGTAGGTCGCGATCGACGCACCCGCGTTGCCCGAGGAGTCCTCGATGACCTTCTCGACGCCGAGTTCGACGGCCCGCGAGAGAGTCGTCGTCGCGCCGCGGTCCTTGAACGAGCCCGTAGGGAAGACGTACTCGAGTTTGAACTTGGCATCCCAGTCGGGGGCGTCGACCATCGGCGTAAACCCCTCGTAGAACGTGACGTGCTGTTCGATCGGGAGGAATTCGAAGAACGTCCACAGTCCCTCGCTGGTGTCGAGACTGTGTAGCGGCAGGGGATCGCCCTGCGGATGCGGTCGTTCGGTGAACTCCAGTGCATGACCGCAGCCACAGCGCCACGGTTCGTCGGGCCCGGCCTCGTAGACGGTCCCGCAGTCGGGACAGGTGAGATTCGAGGCCATGTCAGTACTCCCCGATGTCGGTGCCGACCGAGCAGACGTACTCGCCGGTCGCGACCTGTGGTAGTCGACGCGCCCGCCAGAGGATCCCGTTGCTATCGGCCGTCACTTCGGCTTTCGGCTCGCCGAAGGGCGTCGTCACCTCGAACAGCGGCTCGCCGGGCCGGATCCGGTCGCCGAGGTCCTTCTGGAGCGTGACGAGCCCGCCCGCGGGTGCGCCGTACTGCTCGAAGCCGCTGGCGCGAGTCTGCGTCTCGAGGCGCTGCTCACCGTCGAGGAAGCCGTAGTACCGGAGGACGTTGAAGACACCCTCGACGCCTTTCCGAATGCTCGTCTCGTCCCAGCCGACGGCCCCGCCGAGTTCGGGGTCGACGGTCGGGACTCCCTCGTCGGGAGCCGCGCGAGCCAGCTGACCGTCCGGTCCCTTCTGATCGAGGACGTAGCCGCAGCCGAAGGCCTTCGCGAGCTCGAGGCACTGATCGTGGAGCCGATGGCGTGTGCCACAGCGCACGCGGACCTCGTCTAACATCCGACTGGTCGACCCCTGATGGAGGTCGAGGACCAGATCGGCCCGGGTCGCGGCGTCGAACGTGGCGGCCGCGATCCGCTCGCTCGAGGTGCCGTTCTCGTTGCCCGGATAGGCCCGGTTCATCTTCGTATCGTCGATCGGATTTCGGTGTTCGGCGACCTGAAACGCGTGGTAGTTGACGATCCCCACGATCAGGATCGTCCCCGAGATGTCGGCCGGATCGAGCTGTGGCACGACGCGCTGGAGGACGCCAACGCCGTTGAGTTCGTCGCCATCGCTCGCCGCCTGCATGTAGAGGGTCTTCCCGCGAGATGCGCCGTTGATCACGGCGACTGGGAGCCCGAACGGGCTTCCGTCCCGCGTTTCGCCGACCTCGAGACGGCCCGTATCCATCTCGCCGGGCCCCGCGCTCGCCGTTCCGAGCGTCGTCGTCATGTCCCTCACGATGAACCCGTCGGCCTTTATACTATCCTTTGACTGCAGGTATTCTGCCACCAGCGGCGGCGGTCGGTCCATCCAACGCCACTGCGTGGCTCCCTCCCCGATCGGACGTTTCGGCGGTCGGTTCGCGACGGCGCTATTCGGGTAGTATGGGGTCCCTACTCCGGTCCGATCGCCCGGTACGAGCCACGTTACGATATCCGATCCCGATGCAGTCGTCGACGGGATCATCATGGACCCTCGATACGAACTGGTGGTGTGTCAAAGCGGCAGTCTGCGGCTCAGAGATCCGGATGATCCCGATTGCTGGATCGCGACCGATTCTCCCGCAGAGATCACGCGCTAATCCAGCGCCTCCTTCCGTACCCGTTCACCCGACGCTCGCGTTCGATCGCCAGTAGCAGTGGTGCTCGTCGGCACTACTGTCGGTGGTACACCCGGATCGGGAGCGAGCTAAACCGAAGGGGTGGGCTTCACCACACGAATTCAGGAGCGTCCGTCAGAGGCCGTCTCGTTCGAGTCACCGACGCTGCTCGCCCCGTTGGTCCTCCCTCTCGACACCCTCCAGCGGGCACCGCGCTCGCGACCCCTAGCGGTGCCAGTACGCCGTTACGTCCCCAAATTCAGATCCGTCGTCAGTACACCGTCCAATCGGCATGTGATAACATGTGTAACCTACTTAGCTAAACTTGCCAAAGGAACCGGTAGAATGTCTAAGAGATTATCCGTTTCCGACGGCTGTCGACCGATAGTAGACGGAAGCGGATCGAAAATCGATAAATTGTTCGCGGTCATGGCCGACCGGCGACGGCGATACGTCCTCTACTATCTCCACGAGGCGTCCGGAGACGCCGTCGAATACAGCGACCTGATAGAGGCGATTGCGAACTGGGAAACACCACCCGGTGACGAACCACCGGACGATCATCGAGAGGAAGTCGAAATCGCGTTACAGCATCACCACCTCCCGAGGCTGGAAGAACACGGTATCGTCGACTACGATCCCCGGAGCCGGATGATCCGATACTGGGACGACCTCTCGGAAGAGGACTGGATCGAGGAAGCGAAGACGGCAGAACTGGATCGGACGTAAAATAACCGTGCGCCATAAGGAGTACAAATGACCAGGCACGGAGGCCGAAATTCAAATGTCGGTTCCAGCGAGGTAAACTGTGAAGTGCGTTCGATTCAATCACCTACGTAGTCTGCGATGAGCAGTGACTCCGATCGACGACCGCTCCTCGAGTACGATTACGACGCCGATACGCCGCCCAGCGTCGCCGTCATTCGGGCAATCGCTACCCTCGAGGAAGTCGATCCGACGGCCCTCTCCACGAAACACGGTCAAACACTGTTCGATCGCATCGATCCCAGTGGGTTCGACACGCTCGTGCAAAAAGGAACCGTATCTAACGATCTCGTGGTCGAGTTTACAATCTACGGCTATCGTATCCGCATCGAAGAGCCGACCCGAGTTCTCGTCTACGGAGGCGGAGAATAGTTACTGTCCCCGAAATCAGAGAGACGTTCGAACCGGTGCGGGGATCACATCGCAAAATCGCCCGAATCGAGAGATCATCAGTCCGACGTCGTGGCCGCGTGCGACTCGCGTGTTCACATTCGGTTCTTGTCGTTCACGAATTCGGTTGCGACGGAAAACGCCAGGACAGGGATTTGAACAGATGCGAGACGATCGGTCTCGTTTCGCTCGACAGCGTGCGACCCGCGTGTTCAAACCCCTTCATTAGGTTTTCGTCGCTCGCGAGTCGCTCGCGACAAAAAACGCCAGGACAGGGATTTGAACCCTGAATCCCGAAAGGGAACACGCTTTCCAGGCGTGCGCCTTACCGTTCGGCCATCCTGGCTCAGGTGATCTTAGCCGGGTCCGTCGTTTAACCCTTACGAGATGCAGTCACTCCGTCGTGCGATCCGCCGCCCACGCCGCGAATCGCGGCTCGAGCAGGTACGCGCCGATTCCGGCTCCGACGCCGATCAGCAACTCGAGCGCGGCTGTACCGGCGATCGACACGATTGGCTCGACCGCCAGCGCGTACCCCTGGACGAGCACCAGAAACGAGAGGGCGCCGACGATCCCCCACAGCAGGGCCGATTTGAGGCGCGGATCGATACCCCGCTTTCCAGCCGGATAGCCGCTCACGGGCGAACCTCCGCCGTCACGACCGGCACGGCACTCACTCGAGGCTCGCGACGGCCTCGATCTCGACGCCGACGCCCTTCGGCAGCGCCGCGACCTCGACGGCGCTTCTGGCCGGCGGTTCGTCGTCGAAGTAGTCGGCGTAAGCCTCGTTCATCGCCTCGAAGTCGTCGATGTCGTCGAGGAAGACGGTCACCTTGAGGATGTCCGCGGACGTGGCATCAGCCTCGTCGAGGACGGCGTCGAGGTTGTAGAGGGCCTGCTCGGTCTGTGCTTCGATCGATTCGTCGTCCAGCAGGTCACCGTCGGCCGTCAGCGGGATCTGCCCGGCGGTGAACAGCAGTGAGCCGTCGGTGGTCGCCTGGCTGTAGGCGCCGACCGCGGCGGGTGCGTCGTCGGTCTCGATGATTCGCTTCATAGCCAGTGGTTCGCACCGGTATGATTTAAAAGACGTGACGCCGCCAGTCGCCGTTACGAGAGTTCGTGGCGCACCGTGTCACCGAGTCGGGCGACGCGCTGGCTGTGTTCGTACCCGTCCCGGATTCCGTTCGTGACGTACGCGAACGCGATGTCGTTGTGGGGATCGGCCCACGTCATGATGCTACCGAGACCGCCGTGTCCGTAGACGGCCTGAGAGGCGGTCACGCCGAAGTCGTCGCCGGGTTTACCGCCGAAGCGAACGCCGAGACCGCGACGAACGTACTCGCCGTCCTCCGCCTGTTCGACCTCGAGCGAGGTGAACGCGCGAGTCACCCGCTCGCTAAGTACGTCTTCACCGTCGTTCAGGAGACAGTTATAGAACCGCGCCAGATCACGGGCCGTTCCGATCCCGGTGGCGGCACCGACGACGCTGTGCTGGACGCTCGCGCTGTTGAACAGATCGGCGACGTAAGCGTTGTATCCCGGTGACTCGGGCTCGGTGATCTGGTCGTGCGGCTCGAACCCGACGAGGGTCGCGACGTCGCCGTGGTCGCCCTCGAGCCCGATGCCCGTATCGTCTATCCCGAGCGGGTCGAAGATCGCGTCCTCGGCGATCTCGTCGATCTGCTTCCCGACGACGTTTCGGGTGAGCCCGTCGATGATCCACCCGTAACTCAGCAGGTGGTAGTCCGTGCGCGTCCCCGGTGGATACAGGAGCTCGGCCTCCTCGACGAGGTTTTCTTTCTTTTTGGGGTCGCCCCAGACCGCCGGATTGTCGTCGATTGCCGGAATCGCGTGCAGGCCGGACTGGTGCGAGAGGACGTGCCGAATCGTCACGTGTTTCTTCCGCTTGTCCCCCTTCGCGAACGCCGGCCAGTGCTCGACGACGTAGTCGTCGTAGTCGACGAGTCCCTGGTCGACCAGATGGTGGACGCAGGCCGCCGTGTACGGCTTCGTCGTCGAGAAGAGAATGTGGCGGGTGTCGGTCCGCTCCGCGCCCCCGTCGGGACCGGTCGTGCCACCGGCGAGATTCACCACGAGTTCGTCCTCGTGGTAGACGGCGAGCTGTGCGCCGTGGTGAAGTTCCCGCTCGAGTTGGTCGTAGAACGTCTCCGCGATCCGCTCGGTCCCGGTCGGGAGGATGTCCGACTTCCACGTCGGTTCCGTGTCCGACGGCGGGTGAGAGGTCTTTTCGCCTTTTTCCGAGCCCGCCGCTGCCGATGTCGATACCGTCGATCCGATTGCCGCGGCTGCGATGCTGCCGAGGAGTTTTCGACGCTCCATGACCGCGGTATCCCTGTTGATAGATAATTAACAATAGCTAGGTACTCGAACACGAACGTTCGAGGTCGGCGATACGACCGGTCTATAAACCGTTTCGACCGGAAACGGTCGGGCGAGAGCGGTACCAGCGGCGACGCAAGGTCCGCCCTGAAGCGCATCCGATCCCTAGGGGCCGCGCCGACACTCGTCGCTAGGCGAGCACGTCGACCGCATAGCCCGCGTCCCGCAGGTCCGAGAGGAAGGCATCGACGTGGTCGGGGCCACGCATCTCGAGTTCGATCTCGACTTCGGTGTCGCTCATCTCGACCTCCCGGGAGGTCCGATCGTGGTGGATCGCGTAGATGTTCGCCCGGTGAGCGGTGAAGATCTCGAGCAGGTCCTCGAGCGCGCCCGGCCGATCTTTGAGGACGGTCCGAATCTTCAGATAACGGCCGGTCTCGACTAACCCGCGGATGATGACGTTGGTGAGCGTGTTGAGATCGATGTTGCCGCCACAGAGCGTGGGAACGATGACCTCGTCCTCGGCGTAGTCGAACGCCTCGAAGAGGAGCGCGGCCAGCGGCACCGCGCCCGCGCCCTCGACGAGGGTCTTCGAGCGCTCGAGGAGGTAGACCAGTGCGACGGCGATCTCGGGGTCAGAGACGGTGACGACCTCGTCGACGTACTCCTCGATGTACGGGAACGTCTGTTCGCCGATACTGCGGGTGGCGATGCCGTCCGCGATCGTGTCGACCTCGTCGATCGAGACGCGCTCGCCCTTCGCGAGGGATTCGGCGGCGCTCGAGGCGCCCTCGGCCTGGACGCCGATCACGCGCACGTCGGGGTTCTGTTCCTTGATCGCGACCGCGATACCGCTGATGAGCCCGCCGCCACCGATGGGAACCACGACCGTCTCGACGTCGGGACAGTCCTCGATTATCTCGAGACCGATCGTCCCCTGCCCAGCCATCACGTACTCGTCGTCGAAGGCGTGGACGTAGGTCCGGCCTTCCTCGCGTTCGATCTCGTGGGCGCGCTCCGCGGCCGCGTCGTAGTCCCGACCCGCGAGGACGACCTCCGCGCCGTAGCTTTTCGTGGCCTTGACCTTCGAGATCGGCGCGTGCTCGGGCATGACGATTTTCGAATCAACGCCCGAGCGCGTGGCTGCGAGCGCGACCCCCTGCGCGTGGTTCCCCGCGCTCGCCGTGACGACGCCTGCCTCTTTCTGTGACTCGGAGAGCGTCGCGATCCGGTTCGTCGCCCCGCGGATCTTGAACGCGCCCGTCCGCTGGAAGTTCTCCAGTTTGAGCCGAACGTCGGCCCCGGTCATCGCGCAGTAGGTGTGCGAGCGCTCGAGCGGGGTCTGGCGGGAGGTCTCGCGCACCCGCTCGCGCGCCTCGAGAATGTCCGAGAGTTCGAGCATACGCCCGTCTACTCGGCGTGCGGTGTAAGGATTACTGTCGGAGGACGGGGGAGCCGTCGCGGGCCCGCACCGTCGCCCCACAGAAACGTGCTGTCACACTGAGACAGCACGACAGGGAATACAGGGAATGCACGGCGTGTGACGTGCAACTGGAGAAGGGGACCCATACCATATAAATCTCATGCACCCGCGGCGAAAGTGGAATCGCACGACAGCGTCGGGTTCCGAGCCGTGTCAGACGGTGAGCAGACGAGCGTCATTCGTGACTTCGTACCACGGCATCGCGCTCGGAAACGACTCGTCGAACGCGATCGCGAAACGATCCGTCTCCGGGCCACGTTACGTCGGCATCAAGCCGATCCGGGTCGCCGACGTACACCCAGCATCGCTCGTCAAAACCGTCGAATACGCCCTCCACCGGGACCTCGACGCGGGCGTACAGCCCGGCCTCGACCCCCTCGTACTCGTCGAGCGTGGACAGTCCCGCCTCGTCGACCGCGAGCAGTCGGCCGGCGACGCTGCCGGCCGGCGCGAGCGTCGGATACCGGCCCTCGACCCGGTGCAGCCCCTCGAGCGTCGCGCGGCCGACGAACGCCTCCGCTGCGTCGGCGGGACCGTGCCCGAGGACGGTCGCGACTCGCTCCGGTTCGGTCAGCGTACCATACACGAAGACGAGCACGAGAGGGGGTTCCGGCTCCACCCTCTTGCGCGTACTGCTCCGGATCGCGGCGCCGGTTTTCTTCGTAACCAACTACACAAAGCATTTATACAACTGATCTAAGCGTGTTGATATGAACCGCGAGTCCCTCCTGGCCGTTGCGGCGCTCGTGGTCGTGGTCGGAGCGCTCACGACACTCGCGCTCGCCGGCGCGGTCTCCGATCCCGACCAGTCGAAGACGGCCGGCGCTGTCGAGAACACCGGTCGGGTGTCGCTGGTCGAACTCACGATCAGCACGGACGAGGTTACTGGCGGCACCGCTACGCTCGCCGTCGATACGTACCTCGAGCACCGCGGCGATCCAGTCTCGAACGTCACCGTCGTCCACCGGGCGATCGACACGAAGACCGGCCTCGTCGAGGACACCACCGAACGACGCGTCGAGACGCTGACAGACGACGGCGAAGTCGTCGTCTCGAGTACGGTCGACGTACCCAGAAAGAGCGGCTACGAAATCGAGACGTACGTCTACCGGGACGGCCGGCGGATCGATTCGGCAAGCCACACCGTCGAAGGCGTTGGCTCGCTGATCCCCGCGTATGCGGCTACGGACGTCGAGTTCCACCGCTTCGGCGGCGGGAGCCTCGCGGACGTCCCCGCGATCGGCTACTCGATCGAGTCGTCGACCGCCGACACCGCGACCCTGGCGGTCCGCAGCTATCTCACCAACACGGGCGACGGCACCGAATCCGACCTCGAACTCGAGGTGAAGGCACGCCAGGCCGACTCGAACGTCGTCGCCGACACGGCGACCGTCGAACTCTCGGCGATCGAGTCCGGCAAGACCGCGTCGCCGTCCGTCGATCTGACCGTCCCTCAGGGGTACGACTACTACCTCGACGCGGTGCTCTGGCGGGACGGCACCATCGTCGGCACGGACCGCGCGGCCGCGAACCTCGGGCCGGGCAACCTCTCGGTCGACGAGACGACGGCCGAGGGTGGGCTCGAGGTCAGCGACTTCAGCAGAACGGGCGACAGCAGCGGGGGAGACGGCAGCGAAACGGACGGCTCGGATACCCACACCGACGATGGTTCCAGCGGAACGCCCGGCTTCGGGATGGGCATCGCCATCGTCGCACTGCTCGCAACGATCGCACTCGCACGGAGGAACCAATGACTGACACACCGACACAACCGACGACGGAACCATCGATCGACAGCAACGCAGACCAGCTAACCGACGAGCCGAATCAGGAGAACGCGTCTCGAGCGCAGACCGACTCGAGCGCGACCGCCGGATTCGACCCCGGCTCCGAGACGGTCCGACGCTACCTCGCCTGGGGCGCGCTCGCCGTCTGTTCGCTGCTGGCCATCTACGCGCTGACGCAGTTCTACGGCAGCGTGACGGACACGATCGATCTCTGGGTCGATCCGAAGTACCAGCCGCCGATCCGCGCCGCGTTCAACCTCGCCGTCCTGCTGTCGTCGCTGATCGGCGTGTCGCTGGTCGTCCGCGAACTGAACTGACTGTCCGTCGACGGGAGTTCGTCCGTGGTACCGATCGATGTGTTAGGACTCGTCGTCGGGAAATACGCTCCGTAAGATCGTTCTGTGTCCGCGCCGGAGGAGTGCGGAGAGCGCCTGACTCGAGATGTCGAACTCGTCGGCCAGTTCTGCCGTGGATACCTCGCGCGGGACTTCGAAGTAGCCCGCTTCCAGCGCACGACGTAACACGTCCCGCTGGCGAGGGGTGAGACCGTATCGTTCCGTCTCCCCCGCCTCGCTCCGATAGATGCGACGGAGGTCGAACGAGAGACCGCGTTCGTTACACCGCTTGCGGTACTGCGAGAGCGCGTCGCGGCTCGGAACCTGCGCGCGGTACCTCGTTTCGCCTCCGCTCGCCTCGATATCGAGGAGCGTGACGCCGATGTCGATCGCGTCGACGTACGTCAGCCCGCGTTCGCCCTCGGCGGACAGCGTGACGCGGAAGAGTCGTCGCTCGGGGAGCCTCGAGAGGATCTCGAACGACGCGACGGTGGGATCGGTCGCCAGTTCGCGAAAGAAGCGCTCGAGGTCGTCCTCCGTCCCCGATGCCCAGAAGATCAACTTCGAATTCCCCGTTAGCCCCGGCTGTTCGTCTTCGACCTCGACCGTGACCTCGGGGGCCGCTCGTCGGGCCGACTGCATGATCGGATTCGAGACCGTGAACTCCGCGATGAAGCTCATCGCTCGCCCCCGGAGACGGCGGCCGTCTCTCGACCCTTCGTTTCGGGCGCGTCAGTCGGCGTCGCAAGCGCCGTTCGCTCGTCCACGCGGTGCCGCTCGAGCCGTCGCCGGACCGGCGGCTGCGAGTCGACGAGGGCCATACGTGGACGTCGGTGTGAGAATTGTTAACTGTTGTCTGCCGGTCCTAAAACGTGGGCGCGTTCGTCTCGAGAGCGGTCCCGGCGTTATCGCTCCGCGAGCGGGACGAACTCCTGATCCTGCGGCCCGGTGTAGCGGGCGCGCGGGCGGATGAGGCGGTTGTCCTCCTGGTACTCGAGGACGTGGGCGATCCAGCCGCCGACGCGACTCATCGCGAAGATGGGGGTGTACATGTCGATCGGGATGCCGAGCTGGTAGTAGACGGAGCCCGAATAGAAGTCGACGTTGGGGGCGATGCCTTTGTCACCGAGCCCTTTCTCGTCGGTGAGGTACTTCTCGATGGTTGTCGTGTAGTCGTACCACTTGCTCTCGCCGGTCTCGGCGAGTTCCTCGCTGCGTTCCTGCAGGATCTTCGCGCGCGGGTCTTTGACGTTGTAGACGCGGTGGCCGAAACCGGGGATACGCCGGCCCTCCTCGGTCGCCTGCTCGACCCACTCGCGGTGGTCGAGGTCGCTCTCGTCGATCTCGATGAGGACCTCCATGACGTCCTGGTTCGCGCCGCCGTGGAGCGGCCCCGACAGGGCACTGATACCGCCCGTGACGGCACTGTAGATGTCGGCCATCGTCGAGCCGATGACCATCGAGGTAAAGGTCGAGGCGTTCAGACCGTGGTCGGCGTGGAGGATCAACGCCTGGTCGAACGTCTCGGCCGCGATGTCGTCGGGCACCTCGCCGGAGAGCATGTAGAGGAAATTCGCCGCCAGTCCGAGATCAGGGTGGGGGTCGACCGGCTCCTCGCCGAGGCGGTATCGCTCGAAAGCCGCGAGCGCGGTCGGAATCTTGGCCGTGATCCGACGCCCCTTCCGAAGCGTCGCCTCGAGGTCTTCGGGATCGGCGTCGTCTTCGGGCTCGTAGGCGGAGAACATCGAGACGGCAGTTCGCAGCGCGGCCATCGGCTGCTCGTCGGCGGCAGCGAGTTTCTCCATCGTCTCGAGAACGTCGTCGTCGACCTCACGTTCGTCCATCAGCGCGTCGGTAAACGGCTCGAGTTCGTCCTCGGAGGGGAGATGACCGTTCCAGAGGAGATAGAGGACTTCCTCGTAGCTCGCGCCGCGGGCCAGGTCCTCGATCGTGTAGCCGCGGTAGATCAGCCGGCCGGCGTCGCCGTCGATCGAACTGAGTTCCGATTCGGCAACCAACACACCCTCGAGCCCTTTCTTGAGGTCGTCAGACATACTCAGGGATTTCGGACCCCAATGGAAAAGTATTATCGTTTGCCCAGTGACGGCTGTCGACACCTCGATTGTCCTCGTTTTGCCGCTTTTACGACTACAGACGAAAGCTAGTTTCGTGATCGAACGAACAGACAGTCAGTCGATACCGCGGACAGCACACTGTAATCATTTTTCGTCTCGGTTCGATCGCGGGGGACGCTTCGCTCGACGGCGCCGTCGAGCGCAAGGTGCGCGGAAAAACAGATCGAAAGGCCGCAGTGAAATCAAGTCGATTCCGTCAGGGCCGTCAGTCGCCGGCTTCGGAGATCGTTTCGGCCGGCTTCGACTGGCCGAGCGTCATCTGGATGCCGTAGAGGATGACGACGAGGCCGAGCGCGGCGAACTGGACCATCTGGTCGGGGTACACCATCGCCACGATACCGGCCCCGAAGAACACGACGCGGAGTCCGGTCGTCGCGCCGCGGTTGTACGGGAACTGGTAATTGATCCCGTGAATGATGGCGATGGCGCCCAGCAGGGCGATACCACCGGTGATCAGCGCGTCGGCGCCGAACCCGCCGGTGATGATCTCCGGGTGGTAGACGAACGCGAAGGGGAGGACGAACAGCGGCGCGGAGATCTTGATCGCCTCGACGCAGGTTCGCCAGAAGTTGCCGCCGGCGATTCCCGTCGCGACCGCGACGCACGTAGCGATCGGGGGCGTCAGTCCTGCCAGAATCGCCGCGTAGAACACGAAGAAGTGCGCGGCCAGGTCGGGCACGAGGAACTGGTTGATCAGCGTCGGCGCGATCAGCAGGGCGACCACGGTGTAGGACGCGGTCGTCGGCATGCCCAGACCCAGCAGGATGCAGATGACCATCGCGAGGAAGAACGCGATGAGCGGAACGCCGCCCGAGAGATCCATCAGCGTCAGCGAGATGGCCGTCGGTACGCCGGTAGCCATCAGGATGTCGACGACACCGTTTATCGCCGCCAGGATGATCGTGATCGGCGCGACCACGATGACGCCCTCGCGGAACCCCTCTATCGTCTGCTTGAACGTGTGGGTCAGCGTCGATCCGAGGTCGTCGCCCTCGAGTTTCGCATTGATCAGCGGGATCGTGATCCCGAGGAAGATCATGGAGGCGGCCGTCTGCAGCGCCGCAGTCATCACCGTCACCTGAACGTAGCCGAGCTGGTAGACCAGGATGAAGATCGGCACGCCGTACTTGATCGACTCGAGCAAGCCCTCCCGGCGACTCAGCTTCTCGTCGAAGACGCCGCTCATCGAGGGATCGGTGATCTGCGGCTTCGCGACGTAGTGGACGGCGACGAAGATCGAGACGACGAGAATCGCCGCGGGAATGAGGCCCGCGATAATGACGTCCCCGTACGTGATTCCGGTGACCAGCGAGGCCATAATGAAGGCGCCGGCGCCCATGACCGGTGGCAACACCTGGCCGGACGTCGACGCGACCGCCTCGATACCGCCGGCGGTCTCGGACTTGATCCCGCTCTTTTTCATCAGCGGGATCGTGAAGGAGCCGGTCATGCCGGCGTTCGCGGTCTGACTCCCGTTGACCGAGCCGATGACGGCGCTCGAGAGGACGGCGGTCTGTGCGATCCCGGAGTCGATGTACTTCGCGGATCGAACGGCGATCCGGAGGATGAGATCGAACGCACCGTAGGCCTTCAACAGCCCCGCGTACAGCAGGAACAGGGCGATCCAGGCCGCGACGAGCTTGGTCAGGAAGCCGTAGAACCCGTCGCCGCTGATCGCGAGGATCCGTAGCGTCCGCTCGACGGTGAGTCCCCCGTGGCTGAGCGTGCCCCCGAGGTACGGGCCGGCGAACCCGTACCCGATGCCGCCGAGGACGACGATCAGGAAGGTCGCGCCGAACGATCGCCACGTGAGATAAATCATCGTAAGCGTGATCGCGAGCCCGAGCGCGAGTTCGTACCCGTAGGCCTGACCAGCGCGGTCGTAGACCAGGTCGTTGAAAACGGTGAACAGATACACCGTCGCAACGAGAACTACGATTCCCGAAAGGGTCAGCAGCACCGTCTCGATGTGATTGTTCTCTTCGATCGTTTCCGGGAGTTCGATCAGCAGATACAGCAGGAGGACCCCGCCCAGGAAGAGGACGGCGTACCGACTTCGGTCCATCATCTGCGTTCCCGAGTACCAGAAGACCAGCAGCCAGAACGGGATCGATCCGAGGATAACCGCCCACTCGAACTTCCCCCGGAGGCCGTCGGCGACGGACAGCGGGTTGTCCGTCTCGAGGACACCGCTTTCGTCGACGGCGGACACGTCCGGCTCATCGTCGACGGCGCTGGCCCCGTCAGTGCGGTCGTTGTCGTCGTTTTCTACCATTTTCAGGGGTTACTGAAAGAAATCGGCTGTTCGATAACGTTACTCGCTGGATTCGGCTTCGCCGCGCGTCCAGGAGTCGTCCCAGACGTCGTTCTCCTCGAAGAATTCGGCGACGCCCTCGTGAACCTCGAGGTCCTCCATGACAGTCTGGGTCATCAGTTCGGGCGTGAACTCCAGGGTCGTCGAGTCGGCCTCGCGAAGCGTGTCGTGGTGTTCGTTCGAGAGCCGAGCGATCTCCTTGGTCGCCTCGGCGGGCACGTCGGGACCGAACGCCCACTGGGCGGCGAGCGACCACGACGTGACGGTGTCGGTGACCTTGTTTACGTCCTGCTCGTAGCCGTAGGGCTCGAACTCCTCGAGCAGCGCGCCGGGATGGTCCTCGATGACCTGGCGGAAGTCGTCGTCGACCTCGAGCAGATAGAGTCCGTCGCCGCTCCGGACGTCGACGTTCTGACACCAGCCGGAGAGTTCGACGCCGTTCGCGCCGTACATACAGATCGCGTCGATGCTGCCCTGCTCGACCTGACCGGGGATGTCGCCGGTGCTCGCGTTGTTGATCTCGTTGGGCTCCCAGACGCCGGCCCCCTTGAGAATCTCCTCGGTCAGGAGGCGGGTCCCGAAGCCGGGCTGGATCGGGTAGATCGTATAGCCGCCTTCTTTGAGGTCCGCGGTCGACTCGAGGCCGCTGCCCTCGAGACCGAGGATGTGGATCTGTAGCGACGTGAACATGAATCCCTGGTGGGGGAGCGAGTCGACGGGATTGTCGGCGAACGGCCCCTCGTCGTTCATCGCCTTGGAGATCGAGTTGTTGTCGACGCCCATCGCGGGGATATTGCCGCTGTCGAACTCGCGGAGGTTCGCCGTCCATCCCTCCGTCTCCTGGACGGACACGTTGATGACGTCGCTGTGCTTCTGTGCGGCGCGGGCGAGCGCCTGTCCGGCTGCCTGCGTCGAACTGCCGGTCGACGTGCCGCCGATCGTCACGGTGATCTTGTCGTCGCCACCGCTGAGACAGCCGGCCATGCTGATGACCCCGGCCGTCGCCGCGCCTTTCAGAACGTTTCGCCTACTGTGATCTCTTTTGGCACACATTACCGCTCCACTTTCGATCATCACTATAAAAATCTATTGTTATCCTCGAAAATGTCCGTGTAGTTTTTTAGATGACATATACTGGGAGTTTATGTCTGTCTTTCACTAACAATACCTTGTGAAACCGTCTCTAGAAGGGTTCTCTAGACATATCTTGGAACAGCCAGTATAGTGTATGATTATAATAATAGTATTATAAATAGGGCAAAATTCTGATCGTGAGAATCGATAACGGCACTCTTTTTTAAGCGGTTTTCGAAGAGCCACCGTCTAATGGATCGGTCGTACTGGCGAACAGTCCTGCTCGTCACGACGTGGCAGATTTCGGCGAGCATCTGCTACTACACGATCTTCGCCGCGACGCCGTTCTTCAGGGACGCGTTCGGCCTCTCGCGGTTTCGGGTCGGCATCGTGGTCACCACGCTCACGCTCGGCTACGCGGTCTTCCTGCTCCCGCTCGGTGCGCTAACGGACCGGTTCGGCGTGCGGACGGCACTGACGCTGGGCCTCATCGGACTGGCCGGCGGCGTGTTGCTGGTCGCGGGCGCGCCGACGTACCCGCTGTTGCTCGCGGCAGTGTTCGTCCTCGGTTCGACCTACGGAACCGCGATGCCGGGCACGAACAAGGCGATCTTCGACGCCATCGAACCGGGCCGCCAGAACCTCGCGATGGGGATCAAGCAGGTCGGCGTCACCGGCGGCAGCGGCATCAGCGCGTTACTGATCACCGGCCTCGCGGGCGCGCTGTTCTGGCGGGCCGGCTTCCTCGTCGCCGCGGCCTTCGGCGTAGTCGTCGCCGTCGGCTTCGCGTGGCGCTACTCGAGCGCCGACGGCGGGGCCAGCGGCGGCTACCCCGACTTCGGCGCGCTGCGTGCGAACCGGCCGTACGTGGTGTTGCTGACCGCCGGCTTCTTCCTCGGTGCGGCGCTGTTCACGACGACCGGCTACACTGTTCTCTACGTCGACGAAGCGATCGGCGCGTCCGTCGCCGTCGGCGGCGTCGTCCTCGCGCTGGTCCAGCTGTTCGGTAGCGTCGGGCGCGTGCTGGCGGGCTGGCTAAGCGACGTTCTCCCCGGCGAGCCGCGCGTCAGGATCGGCGGACTCCTCGTCGTTCAGGCGCTGGGCAGCGCGGTTATGTTCGTCGTCGTCACGTCGACGACCACCGCGCGCGGCGCTGCGATTTCGTTCGCCCTCCTCGGTTTCTTCGTGCTCGGCTACACCGGCGTCTACTACTCGGCCATGGCGACGCTCGTCCGAGCCGAGGAGATGGGCGGTGCCACCGCCGGCGGTCAACTCGCGCTCACCTGCGGCGCACTGGTCGCCCCACCCGCGTTCGGCTACGTGGCGGATACCGTCGGCTACCGGACCGCCTGGCTCTTTCTCGCCGGCACTGCGGTCGTCGCTTCCGTCCTCGTCGTGCAGGTCATCCGGACCCAGCCGGCCGTCGCGGAACCCGCCGCGACCGACGCGTAGCCGACGAGCACGGATTCATCGGGCTCCGATCCCCGGCCGTCACTCGAGTTCTTCGACCAGTTCGACGACGTAGCCGTCTGGGTCCGCGACGAACGCCACGCGGACGCCGATCTCGTCCATCGTCGTCGGCTCCATCTCGACCGACGGATCCGCGCGCTCGAGCAACCGCTCGAACGTCTCGTCGGTGCTGTCGACGCCGACCGCGACGTGGGCCATCGACCCGGAATCGATTTCGGGTTCGTCGTCGGGGTCGTGCTTGAACTGGAACTCGGCGTTCTCGCCGCCGATGTAGACGTTCTCGACGCCGTCGTCGCCGGTGAACGACCAGTTCTCAGTCAGGCCGAGGGCGTCGACGTAGAAGTTCCGCGTCTGCTCGATGTTCGATACCCACAGCGCAGTGTGAATGACGTCCATATCCGCGAGGAGGGCGCCGCCGATGAAAGCGTTACTGGGACGTGCGTTACCGCTTCCGGCTCACTTCTCGAGGATCGCGTCCATGAGCTTCGTCTGGGCGGCCGCGAGGTGCTCGGTGAAGGTCGACCGGGCGACGCCGAGTTCCTCGGCCACGTCGGTCGCGTTCGCGCCCTTGGGATAGTCGAAGTAGCCCATCTCGTGGGCCGTATCCAGAATTTCCCGCTGGCGGGCCGTGAGCTCCTCCCGATCGACGACGACCGGATCGGCGGAGACGTCCTCGTGGTCCTGCGAGAGCTCCTCGACGAGGACCCCGTCGAAGTACGCCCGGAGTTCGTCGACGATCTCGGCGACCTCGGCGAGCTCGAGGGTGCGAAACGAGACCAGTAGCGCACCGTCTTGAGCCCGGACCGACGAGACCGGCGTCCCCGTCGTCTCGACGATCTCGCAGGCGCAGTCGGCGGCCCCGTCGCGCTCGAATCGGTAGATCGCTTCCTGTTCGTTTTCCTGGACTGGCGTTATCTCGACGTCGGCTCCGCCGTCGACCGCGGCGTCCGCGGCGACGCCGAACTCCTCGACGACCGTCCCGTCGGCCGTCACCTGCGACGACCGGGAGACGGAGTCGACCGGCTCGTCGGCGTGTGCCGAGACGTCGGCGACCGGGCAGCCGTCCGGATCGCGGATGACGACCGTTGCACGAAAACCCGTCATATGCGCTAGTCCGGTCCCAGGCGTCATAACCGGCCCCGGCAATTCCCGCGCCGTGGAAATTCTTGCCACGGATCGAACGACGCTTTCACTGCCGTTCTGCATCGGACAGCCGCCTCAACACCACTCCTCGTACTGGTGGACGCGGGCCGGGTTCAGCGCCTCGGGCTCGCGGTCGGTCCCGTCGTACGCCTCGCGGTGTCGGTCGTAGCTGATCCCGACGCTCCCCTCGGGGTCGAACTCCCGTGGGAGGGTCGATTCGGCTCGTCGCCGGTTCCAGTCGGCCAGGCGCTCGAGCACGCTCGGCCGATCGATTGCAGTCGTCTCGAGGGCGGGGGCGGCCTGCTCCCAGGCCGAGTCACCGGTATCGGACCGGACGACGACGGTGGTGTAGCCGTCCGCACTACCCACACTACCGGCGCTGATATCGGCCGCGTCGCCAACGAAATCCGCACATTCGTCGCAGCCGCGCAGTCCCGCCGCGTCGAACTCGTCGACGGGCGTCTCGAGCAACGTGTCGCCGCTCTCGTCGACCGCGCGGAGCCGGCCGTCGCTGACGTCGAGCCGATCGACCGCTGCGGGGTCGACGCCGAACGATTCGAGGCGCGACACCAGTCGGTCGTGCTCGAAGCTCCGGGTGCACAGCAACGCGATCGTGAGCGCGATCGGATCGGCGGGCGCGTGGTCGTAGCGGTCGAGTGCGGTCGCGCCCTGAATCGTACAGGGCGTGCCGACGAGCGCGAGGTCGGGGTCGTCACCGAGTTCGGCGTCGGCCAGTAGCTCGTCGATCCGCCCCAGTCCCATCGTCTGATTGTAGATGCTGCCGCCGGCCTCGAGTAACTCCTCGCGGGAGGTCGCCAGCACGGCCTCGCCCCGGAGCGGCTCGTCCTCGCGCTCTCGCGCGACGATCGCCCCGTCGATCTCGCCGGCCTCGAGCAGTTCGGCCAGCAGCGCCGTTACGACGCCGCCGTCCTGCCCGGCCGCGGCGGCCGCGTCGTCCGCCCGCGCGGCGTAGGTCGCCGGCTCCTCGAGCGCGCGCTCTTCCCGCGCGAGTTCGAGGTGGCGCTCGTAACGCAGCCCGCTGCGGGGACAGAAGTCCCAGCACCGCGAGCAGCCGGTACACATCCGGACGAGGGTGGGCCGGCCCTCCTCGGCGTCGATGCCGATAGAGTCGGACGGACAGGCGGCGACGCAGGAGGCACACTGCACGCAGCGGTCGGCCTCGATGACGGCCTCGTCCAGATCGCGGAACCAGATCTTGCCGGGTGCCTCGGCCACGTCGCGGTGCTGCTCGCGCGGATCGTTACCGACGCCTTTCCGCGGCACGCCCGGCCGATTCTCGGCCGCGCTGGAGGGGTTCGTCCCGGACATCTAGCTCACCTCCGGTTCGGCGGCGGACGACTCGCGTGCCGGCGTTTCGGTGAGAATCTCGCGCAGGGCCGCGTCCGGCGTTCGGCGGGTCCACTCGGCGAAGGACTCGTCGGGCTGGCGGTCGGCCTCGTATGCGCGCATCGTCGCCCGGACGACCGCCGGCACGTCGTCGATCGGAATCTTCCCGACGAGCCAGTCGATGAACTCGTCGTTCCCGAGGTCCCCACCCAGCCCGAGGTCGGCCGCACGGCCCGACTCGTAGTCGTCGCGATAGACCTCGCCGCGCAGCCCGAAATCGCCGAGCTGGGGTTGAGCACAGGAGGCCGAGCAGCCGGACATGTGGAGCCGGATCGCGTCGTGCTCGTCGGCGATACCGGCCGCCGCGGCCCACTCGTCTAACTCGCGTGCCCACCTGATCGCCCGGTTCTTCGTCTCGATGATCCCGTACGTGCAGAACTCCCGGCCGGTGCAGGTGACGATCCCGCGCGTGAAGGGGCCCGGATCGGGACTGTACCGCTCGAGCAGGGGATCCGCCAGGAGCGCCTCGAGTTCCGCGTCGTCGAGATGGGGCACGAGGACGTTCTGGTTGGGCGTCAGTCGGAGTTCGCCGTCGCCCAGATCGGCGGCCAGTTCGGCGAGGGCCGCGAACTCGTCGCCGCCCATCCGGCCCGTCGGGACGTTCAGCCCGACGTACGAGCGGCCGTCGGCCTGCTCGTGGACGCCGACGTGATCGCTGCGGTAGCCCGTCGTCAGGACCTCGTCCGGCTCCTCGAACTCGAAGTCGGCGTAGGACTCGAGCTCCTCGCGGAACCGCTCGGGACCGAGTTCGGCGACGAGGAAGCGCAAGCGGTTGACCGCGGTGTCGAGGTAGCTGCCCCGTTCCGCGAACAGGTCGGCCATCGCGGCGACGAGGTCGTCGACTCGCTCCGGTTCGACGAACAGATCGATGTCGCTGGCGACGCGGGGCCCGTCCGAGAGCCCGCCGCCGACATGGGCGGCGAAGCCCTCGCGGCCGTCCTTGCGGGCAGGCGTCAACCCGAGGTCCTGAATGCCCGATCGGGCGCAGTCCTCGTGACAGCTCGTGACGCTGACCTTGAACTTCCGCGGCAAGTTGGCGTAGCGGCGGTCGCCGAGGAACCGCTGACTCACCCGCTCGACGACGGGTCGGGTATCGACGGTCTCGTCGGGATCGAGCCCGGCAGCGGGGCAGCCGACCACGTTGCGCACGGAGTTGCCGCAGGCCTGCATCGTCGAGAGGCCGACTGCGTCGTAGCGGTCCCAGATCTCCGCGATGTCCTCGATCTCGATCCAGTGCATCTGGACGTCCTGACGCGTCGTGACGTCGAGGTAGCCGTCGCCGAAGACGGGATTCTGGTCGGGGCCGCCATAGGCCTCGGGAGCCCGTGCGAACTCGTCTGCCACCTCGCCGACGACGCGGGCCTGCTCGGCGGTCAACACGCCGCCGGGGGCCCGCGTTCGGAGCATGAAGTACCCTTCCTGTTTCTGGTGGTAGAGGCCAATCAGCTTCAGCCTGTTGAGCACGTCCTCCCCCAGCTCGTCGACCATGGCCTCGAAGCCGCCGTTCGCGGCGTAGTGGCGGACCTGCGCCTGCAGCTCGACGGGATCCCACTCGGGCGCTTCCGCACGCACCCAGTCGGTCAGACTCCCCTCGTAGAACACGACGTCCTCGTAGCCGAGATGGCGGAGCGCGACGTAGGTGTGGCTCAGCCGCCGGGCCGTGTTACAGTAGAGGACGACCCGATCGTCGGGCGCGATCCCCGCGTCGGCCAGCAGGTCCTCGAGTTCGCCCTCAGGTTTGAGTCGCCCGTCCTCGAGAAATTCCTCCCAGCCGAGGTGGATGGCACCCGGAACTCGGGACCGGTCGTACTCGGCTGCGGTGCGGGTGTCGACGACGACGCCGTCGCCCTCCACCGCGGCTTCCACGTCCTCGCGGTCGGCGATCGGCGCGTCGCCCCGCCGCGTGGCGTCGTACTCGGTCGGCTCGAGGTCGAGCGTCTCGGTCGCGAGCGTCCGGTCTTCACCGTCGCGCCACGCCTCGAGTCCGCCGTCGAGCAGGCGGAGGGGACCCTCGTGGCCGTAGACGAGGGCGGTCAGCAAGAATCGGGCCGCGAGCGGGCCCGCGTTACCGTAGGCGACGACGGTGTCCGCACGGTCGATCCCGACCGCGGAGAGGAGGGCCGCGAACTCGTCCGCTGTCGGTAGCTTCCCCTCCGCGACGCTGCTCGGATCCCGGAACTGATCGGCCGGAACGTTGACTGCGCCCGGAACGTGGCCCAGTTCCTCGTAGGCCCGCCGCTCGCGGACGTCCACGACGACGACCGAGTCCGACTCCAGGTTGGTCTCGAGCCACGACGGCGGGACGATCGAGAGGTCGATGCTCACGGACGATCACCCACTGGTCCAGCGCCGGTCGTCCGGGGGACGGTCGGGTCCGAGCGTCGAGCGCCGGGCTCGAGCGCGGCCGGCAACCGCCAGATATGTCGGTTCTTCGATACTGTCGCATTCATGTGTGTCTGGCGGTAGCTTCGGGGCCCTCTTTCAGCTACCCGTTCGGGTAAGCGGTACCGCCGCTCCCGGACGACGGCAGCGGGCCGTCGTCACTCGTGACAGCTCTGTTATCCGTCGTACGACCCGACTTTATTCGGCGGCCGAGACGGACTACGCCGCTCGGACCCCGTCGCGGCGGAGTCGGTTCCAAACCGATCGTCGCCGGACCCGGCAAGAATATCCGGCTGTTACCGCCGACCGCCCGATAGACGAGTGGCGTTCGAACGCAACGACGGTCGTGGTACCACGGCTCTCGGAAGTGTTATCGGGGTCTCGGGCCTCCCTTTAGTCGTAATGGCAAACGGTAACGTTGATTTCTTCAACGACACTGGCGGCTACGGTTTCATCTCGACTGACGACGCGGACGACGACGTGTTCTTCCACATGGAAGATGTCGGCGGCCCCGACCTCGAAGAAGGCGAGGAGATCGAATTCGACATCGAACAGGCTCCCAAGGGCCCCCGCGCGACGAACGTCGTCCGCGTCTAAGCACAGTACGAACCGCCGGTGACGGCGACGTGGACTGTCTTTCATTTTCTCGAACCCGCCCGAAGAGAGCGATCGCTGGACGAGAAGCGCCGACTGACTCCGAGCGGATCGCCAGCGGTTCGGCTCGCGGTCGATACGTACTCGAGTGGAGAACGTCCCGCTCGAGCGGCAAACTGACGAGAACAAGCGCGGTTCGGCGATCTAGAGCTTCTGGCCCAGTTTCTCGCGGCTGATGCGGATGCCGGTCGGCGTGATGATCATCTGGTCGTCGCCCTTGCGGACGATGTCGCCGTCGACCTCCTGAGCGACCTGCCGGAGTTCGTCGACGATGTGTTCGACGGTGCTGTCCTCGGTTCGCAGGCGCGTGATGTCCGCGATGACGATGTCGCCGTCGTAGACGGCGTCTTTGATATCGATCGCGTCGGCCTTGCTGTTGACCTCCGCGATGTGGACTTGCATCGTCGCCGCTGCCGACTCCGTCGAGATGTCCTCGAGGTCCAGTTCGGCGTAATCCTCGACGGTCCGCGACTGACTGCCGCCGAGAATTTTGCTCATGAGTCCCATTGACGGTATCCACCGCCGCCGCCAGTATAGTTCTTACGTCAGACACACTCCCCTCGGTGGAACCGTCACGGTCGCTGATGCGTGATCGCTGTACTTCGCGAGCGATCCGGTAGTCGAGACGACGAAATCGGCGTTGGTCGCCCTCGTCACCGAACGGCCGGCAGCCGCTCGATTCGGCTCCTCGAGATGACGGTCGTCCACACCGAGGCATTTAATTACGACATTATCGAAGCGTAGTTTATGACCTTCAGCATCTGCGTGCGCGAGGATTACGAGACCGGCGACGGGGAATCACACTGCCGGTTCGGCGTCGCAGTGACGACGCGACTGCCGGGTGTGGGTACGCTCTGCCCGTTCGTCAGCGAGCGTGGAGCCATCGCGACCCAGAGCCTGGTCAACGTCGACCTCGGCGAGCGCGGCCTCGCGTACGTCGACGACGGGCTCGCCGTCGACGATGCGCTCGAGGCGCTGCTCAACGCCGACGACGGGGCGTCCCAGCGCCAGGTCCACGGGGTCGACGGCGAGACGACATTCGCCTTCTCCGGCGAGGGCTGCGTCGACTGGTACGGCCGCCGCGAGGGCGACCACTACACCGTCGCGGGAAACATGCTGACCGGCGAGGCGGTGCTCGAGGCGGCCGCCGAGGCCTACGAGGCGAGCGCGGTCCACGGCGCGGTGGATCCGTCGACCGGCTCGAGCGCCGTGACCGAAGACGTCGACGCCGACCCGCTCGCGAAGCGGCTGATCGACGCGCTGGCGGCCGGCGATCGCGAGGGAGGGGACAAGCGCGAGGAACTGCCGGTTCAGAGCGCGGCGGTGGTCGTTGCATCGACGGAGTCACACGCCGTCGCGGCGCCGTATAACGACCTGCGGATCGACGCGACCGAGACGCCGATCGCGGACCTCCGGGAGACCTACGACCTCGCAGTGCGGGGCTATCGCGACATGCTCGCCCAGTACGAGGGCGCGTTCGAGGCGGATTCGCTGGACGAAGCCGGAGAACAGTAGAAACAGCGAGGACTGAACGCGGGCAGCGTCCGTCTCGCGAGCGAGGTCGAGATCAGTCGTCCGCAGTGATCTCCCGGCCTTCAACTGACTCGAGGGACATCGGCTCGTCTTCCCACTCGATCTCGAGGCGGTGTCGCGAGAGGTAGGGAGCGAGCGTCGCCGCCGACAACAGCCCGCGGTAGACGCCGTCGTCGATGACGGGGAGGTGTTTGACGCCGGCGGTGCGCATCGTTTCGGCGGCTTCGGAGAGCGTCGCGTCCGGCGTGATCGTCGTCACCGGCGTCGACATGAACTGCCGAACCGGGGGCTGCTCGTCCGTTTCCGCGACCAGTGCGACGATGTCGGACTCGGTGACGATACCGACGATCGACTCGTCGCTGAGAACCACGAGCGCCGGCACCTCGGTTCGACGGAGCTGTTGGGCTGCCTCGGTCAGGGGCGTTTCAGGCGAAATCGTCCGCGCCGACTCGAGGGAGACGGTTTCGACAGTGGTTTCGATCATGGTCGATCCGTGATTCCAGACCATACCATATAACGCTAGTGGACAAGTGCCACACAAGACCTAGTATTGCTAGGATACTGTGTCCAGTAATAGGCTATTACGCAACATTCGTATTCAATTGTAACTGTTTCCAAAACGGACGTATTTTGGAAGGGGTGTCTCGACGGCGCGAGCTACCCGGTGAACTCGTAGAGTTCGTCGCCGACGTGGTGCAGCGAGTCGACGACCTTCCCCTCGTCGCCGACCATGTCCGCGCCGTCGACGCGGGCGCGGCCGACCGCGAGCACCTTTCCGTGGGATTCCTCGGCGATCACGACCAGATCGTCGGGGGAGATGTCGTCGGTCGCCTCCGTGATGCCCGGACGCATCACGTCGGCCCCGTCGCTGACGAACGAAATAGCTCCCGCGTCGACGGTGACCAGCCGCTTCTCGGGTTCGTAGGCATTCGCCCCGCGAACCGTGAGAAACGGCTCCTCGTCGAAGTACGCGACCTGCGGTTCGCCGTCGATAAGAACGACCTCCCAGTCGGTGTCCTCGAACTCGACGCGCTCGTACGTGTCGCCTTCGGGCGAGACGCCGAGATGGTCCTCGAGCGCCGTCTCGAGGTCGGAGACGGCGTCACTGCGAAGATGGTGTCGCGATTTGACCTGCATACTCGCGCTACCGCCCGGACGCATTTAATAGGTTAGATTCGATGCGAGTTGCGGATCGGCGAGAGAGCACTGCGGTCTGACTCGAGATGCCGGCCACAGGCGATCACGGGGAAACCACTATTCCGTCGGGGCTGGTAGGACGACGGGCTTCGCCCGATGGCCAGCGAGTACGTCTTCATCAGCGACCTCCACATGGGCGGCGACGAACAGCTCACGGCGCTTGACTTCGAGGACGAACTCTGCGACTTTCTCGCGGACCTCGAAGCACGCGGGGGAGACGTCGAACTGATTGTCAACGGCGACGCGTTCGGCCTGTGGGAGTACGCCGAGGTGACGGGGCCGGCAAAGCTCGAGCGGGTGATCGACGACCACCCGCGCGTGTTCGAGCAGCTCCGTGCGACCGGGTCGGAGATCGACGTCACGCTCATTCCGGGCAACCACGACTACGATCTCGCCTGTTACGACGCACACGTCGATCGCCTCGCGGAGTTCAACGTCTCGCTCGAGCAAGAGGTCGCGATCACCCGCGAGGTGGGCGACGCCCGGATCTGGATCGAACACGGTCAGCAACACGACGCGAACAATCGGCTGCCCGACTGGGGGAACCCCGACGCGCTCCCGGTCGGCTACTTCGTCGTCCAGCGGATCGTCGCCGCGGCCGGCCGCTACTCCGGCCGGGCGAGAGGCGACTGGCTGCGCGACATCCAGTCGGTCGCCCCGATGGAGGAGATTCCGCGCTGGCTCCTCTCGAACTACTTCTACCGGGAGATGAGCCCCTATCTGCGCGCGGTGGTCGTCCCGCTGCTGCTCTTTTTCAACCTCACGCTCGTCTACCTGTTCGGCACCGTCCTCGAGACGGTCGGGATCCTCCCGGCGCAGTTTTTCACCGACAATCCGGTGGTCAACGCGCTCGGGGTCGCCGCGTACGTCCTCGAGCTCATCGTCGCGATCAACCTCGTAATCATCGCGATCCTGCTGTTGCTCGCGATCCCGCTGTGGTTCTTCAGACGGGATCTGAAGCGCACCCTCGAGCGCTTCGGCGTCTTGCTCTCCGGCGTCCGCGTCGGTCAGGGCGACGAACCCTTCCTGAACGCGGCCAGAGCGGTCTTCGAAGCGAACCCCGACGTCGCGGTCTTCGTCTACGGGCACACCCATCGCGCGTCGGTCACCGAGTGGGGCGATCGGGTCGTCGTCAACACGGGTACCTGGCTGAAGAAGCTCCGGCACGTCGAAACGTGGTTCTCGCGCCTCCCCGGCGTGTACTACCCCTCATTTCGACTGAACTACGTTCGGATCTTCGCCGACGGCGATCGAGTCGTCGTCGAGTACGAGGAGATCGACGCCGAGCAGTCGATCGATCTCACCCGCTTCCAGCGACTGGTCGCGCGCCGGCCGCCGGAACCGACCTCCATTCCGACGCGTACCGTGATCGATCCGGACGGGCCGCTCGAGCTACCCGCCGCGGAATCGGGTCGCGATGCCGACCTCGAGCAGCGAGTCGCTGCCAGCAACACCGACGCTGCCGCGGGCTCGAGCGCGGGAGAACGTGGGGACGACGAGCGCGACCGACCGTGAATTGCGCCGACGGACTCCGGGACGCGACGGAGCGCACCTGTTCGCTCGGACGAGGCGGATCGACTGATCGATCGTCCGCGTCAGCGCGACGACGAAATGTGCCAATCGCTAAGTAGTCCTACGTCTATAGCGCGTATATGTGGTTCTCCCGGAACCGCACGGAGACGGTGACCTGCCTCGCCTGTGGCACCGAGCGCCCGCGCGACGAGGCCCGCGAGTACGACAAGTACGGCGACCGCTGGGACCGCGCGGACAAGACGTTCGAACACCTGTGTAAGTCCTGCCACCGCGAGCTCTGTCACCACCCGCGCGACGAACTCGAGGCGCTACTCGTCGATCTCGAGGCCGGCGAGCGGAGTCGGGAGGCCTTTCTCGCGAGTTATCTCGCGGCGGTCGAGGAGCGCTACGGCACGCTCGAGGAGGAGTACTGACCGCCGAACCGGCTGATTCGAGCCGAATTACCTCCAGGTGGCCGAGTTCCGTGCCCGGCCGCCCCTACCGTCCGTCCACCGTCGATGCGACGAGCGCCGACTCTGCCTTCCGCAGCAGTTCGCCGGCCGTGCTACTGGCGCAGCCGAGTTCGTCGGCGACGTCGGCGACGCTGCCGGTCCGGGGCACCTCGTAGTACCCGACGGCGGCGGCGGCCTCGAGCGCCTCCCGCTGGCGATCGGTCACCGCCGCCGGCGGCGAGCGACGGTCGAAATCGCCGACCCGCTCGAGAGTGCCGTCGGCCAGACGGGTCAGTTCGTCGTAGAACGCGGTCAGCGCCTCGGCCCGGCCGACGGCTTCGAACCGCACCGTTCCGTCGCCGTGGAACGCGATCGGCGGCAGGAAGACGACCCTCGAGTCCGAGACGAGCGTCAGCACTGCCTCCTCGAACTCGTAGGTCGTCTGGTGGACGAAGACGTAGGTTCCGTCGTCACCAGCGACGAAATCGGTCGTCTCGACGCTGTCGACGGAGGTCAGCACCTCGGCGGCGGTGTCCTGCCCGCAGTCGAACCAGAGTAGCGTCGTCACGGTCCCCATCGGCCCCCACATCAGGAGCTCCGCGATCGATACGCCGTCTACCCTCGCGAGCCGGCGGTGCAACGGGTGTGCGATCGTATCCGGATACGTGACGCGAAACGACGCTCGCTTCATCGTCCGACGATCTCCGCACCACTACTTAAAGCTCCGCATCTATCCGGGAGAATTCCCACTGTCGTTCGGGGAGAAGTACTGTCCGATGGCACACAGGCTCTCCGAGCGGGCGAGCGATCGATCGTCGCTCGAGGCGGAGTCGACGGAGATGGATGCGGGGGAGAGGAATTCGGTATCGACCGTCACGGTCGACGACCGGGGAGAGGTTGCGTACGCGGCGTACGGCGATCCGGACGGAACGCCGGTCGTCGCCCTCCACGGTACCCCCGGCTCGCTTATCTTCGGACAGTTGTTCGACGACTGCGCACAGGAGCAGGGCGTTCGAATCCTCGCACCGGAGCGACCGGGCTACGGCCGATCACCGCCGTGGCCCGACCGGGACCTCGCCGATACCGGGTCGATCGTCGCCGCGGTGCTCGCGGACGCCGGGGTCGACCGCGCCGGCCTGATCGGCTTCTCCGGCGGCGGGCCGCACGCGCTCGCGGTCGCCGCGACGCACGGCGACCTCGTCGAGCGGGTCGACGTCGTCTCCGGCGCGCCGCCCTGGTCGCGCGTCTCCGAGAAACCCGCCGTCCATCGGTTCCTCGGACTACTGGCGACGAAGACGCCGTCGCTTCTGAAGGGGCTGCTCAGGGGGCAGACGTGGGCCGCCGGCCAGTTGCCACCGTCGTTCGTCCTCGCACAGTATACGACGGCGGCGGAGCGAGCCGAGATCCCGGCTGACGCGGCGGCCTGCGTTCGTCGCGACTTTTGCGAGGCGCTCGCGACTCACCGGGAGGGGTTCGTAACCGAAACTCGCCTGTTCGCGACGCCGTGGGAGATTTCGCTCGCTGCGGTCGACCGACCGGTCCGGCTCTGGCACGGCGACGGCGATGCGAACGCGCCCCTCGAGGGCGCTCGGCGGCTCGCAGACGACCTGCCGAACGCCGATCTGACGGTGCTCGAGGGGGCGGGCCATCTGACCGCGCTGCTCCGAAGCAGAGAACAGTTACTCCGCCAATACGGGCGATCGGACGGCGAATAGCGCCCTCGTGGGGCCGCGAGCGGTCCGGGCTTCCTCGTCCCCGTCCCGACACGACTTTCACCCTTACGTCCGTAGGCGACGTTATGAGCGACGACGCACAGGCCGACGCCGGTACGGCCGAAGGGCAGGGTCCCGTGGAGATCTCGGAGGACCTCGCGCGCCACCTCGAGAACAAGCGCGAGGAGCTGTTCGAGAAGTTCGAGCTACGCGACGAGTTTCCGCCGGAGGTCCTCGATGAGGCCGAAGCCCGAACGGAGGGCGTGACGGCCGAAATCGAGGACGAGATCGACGATCGAACGGACCTGCGCGACCTGACGACCTGGACGACGGACCCGATCGACGCCCAGGACTTCGACGACGCCATCTCGATCGAGGAGCGCGAGGACGAGTACGTCCTCTGGGTCCACATCGCCGACGTGACCCACTACGTCAACCCCGACACGGCGATGTGGGACGAGGCCGTCGAACGGGGCAACACGGTCTATCTCCCCGGTTACACGGTCCACATGCTGCCGCCGGTGCTGGCCGAGACGGTCTGCTCGCTGGTCCCCAACGAGGACCGGCTGGCCCACACCGTCGAGATGCACCTCGACAAGGAGCATCTGAGCTACGAGAACATCGAGATCTACAAGTCCGTCATCGAGTCCGACGAGCGGCTCACCTACTCGCAGGCCGAAAACCGGCTCGAGGACCCCGACGCGCCCCTCCACGAGGAGAACACGCTGGTCTACGAACTGGCCGACCGGATGCACGAGCAGCGCAAGGAGGACGGCTCGCTCGTCTTGAATCCCTCGCGGGACCGCGCCCACACCATCATCGAGGAGTGCATGCTGAAGGCCAACAAGGCCGTCACGCACGAGCTCATGTGGAACCGTGGCGTCGAGGCCATGTACCGGGTCCACCCCCAGCCCAGCCCCGACGAGTGGTCCGAAGCCCTCCAGGAGATTCAGGATCTGGACGGCGTCTCGATCCCCGGCAGTACGTGGGACGACCCCCGGAAAGCGGTCAACGCGACGCTCGAAGAGGCCCCCGGCCGTCAACTGGACAAGATCCAGTGGGCCGTGATGAAGGTGATGCCCCGGGCGCGATACATGAACGACCCGTTCGGCGGTCACCACGCGCTGAACTTCGAGATCTACGGCCACTTCACCAGCCCCATCCGCCGTCTGTCGGACCTGATCAACCACTGGATCGTCTACCAGAACGACGTGCCCGAGAACCTCGTCGAACTCTGTGATCGCGCCAGCGACAAACAGAAAGACGCCGAGCAGTGCGAGCGCGAGTACAAGACCTTCCTCCAGGAGGTCGGCCTCGACCCGATGGCGGTCAACAACCGCGGGATCGAAGTCGTCGACGAGAGCGAGGCCGACCGAACGCTGTGAGGGAGGTCGTCCGAGACGGCAAAGCCGTCTCGTGATCCCGAAAATTGCCGATTTTCGAGGACCTCGGCACAGCGAGCGGAGAGCGTAGCGAGCCGCGAGCAGAACGAGGAAGAGGCAGAAAAAACGCTGTAGACGCGATCACACTCGTTTTCGCTACAGTCCCTCGCGCTCGAGGAACGTCAGCACCGCCTCCGTAAACCGCTCGTCGGGGACGGTCGTCAGGTGGTCGGCGTCGTCGACGACGACGACCTCGCTGTTGGGAAAACCGTCCGCGAGCGGTTCGGGATCGCCCGTAATATCGTCGTGCTCGCCCGCGACGATCGATACTGGGTGCTCGACCTGCGCAATCTCGTCCCAGTCCGCGGGCGCGGTTCGCGTCCGGGCGCAGGCCGCGAGCGCCTCGAGGTCGTTGTCCGTCGTCTCCGCGAAGACGCGGAACCGCTTGCCGACCGGGTCCGTCACGTCGTCGGGGTCGTCTGCCAACAGTCCGTCGGCGATCCGGTCGCCGGCGTCGCTGGGCTCGAGCGTCGCCGCGCCGATGCCGGCCAGCACGCCGGCGTTGAACCGCGCCGGATGGCGGTACAGCGCCTCGGTACCGATGCGGCCCCCCATCGAGTAGCCGAGGAAATCGGCCCGATCGATCCCGAGGTGGTCGAGCAGGCGGACCACGTCCGCGGCCATGATATCCGTCTCGTAGGCCGCCGGGTCGTGTGGTTTCTCGCTCTCCCCGTGGCCCCGACAGTCGAGCGCTATGACTCGCCGACCGGCCTCGAGCAGCGTGTCGTCCCAGTCGCGATCGCGCCAGTTTTCGCGTCGGCTCGAGGCGAAGCCGTGGACGAGGACGATCGGCGCGGCGGAGCCGTCGTCTTCGGGGACCAGATCGTCGTACGCGAGCCGAACGCCGCCGGAATTAAATGTGTCACCCGTTGGCATGAAAGGGAGAAACATGCGGCGATACGTAACAGTTCGGCTTCCGGTATCTCGAGGAGCTCCGAAACGGCGTCCGTCACTCACCCGTCCGGGAGCGGCTTCTCGTAAACGTGTTCCTCGAGGCCCGGTCCCAGATCGGACTCGCGCGTCTCGAGGCGCTCGAAATCGTGCGATTCGTAGAACGAAACGCCGACATCGTTGCTCGCGAGGACGGCCAGCCGGAGGCGGTCGAACTCCCGCGAGAGCAGCGTCTCGAGGCGCTCGAGCAGCGCGGTGCCGAGGCCCTCGTTCCAGCGATCCGGGCGAACGTAGAGGCGCGCGAGAAAGGCCACCGACGTATCCTCGGGCCAGGGGACGGCGTGGGCGAAGCCGTCGAGTTCGGAGTCGGTCCGAGAGCCGTCCCCGGCGTCTTCGGTGGGCGCCTCGACGACGAGGAAGACGGCGTTCTCGCGGCCGTTCGTTCCCGTAATCGCCGCCTCGAGGTCGCCGATCGCGTACCAGTCGGAGACGACGTCGTCGACCCTGTCGGCTCCGAGAACGTCGTCGTAGGTGGCGTGCCAGCTCTCGCGGGCGACCTCGTGGATCGCCCAGCAGTCGTCGACCGTCGCCCGTCGGACGGTTCGCGTCACGGCGGGGCGTACCAGCGCGGCCGCCAAAAAGCAGTGCCCGACAACTACCGGATCCGTACCATCACGGAGCGGTGAACCGGCGATGGTCGACGTCGTACCGTCAGTGCGCAGGGGCGTACGTCTCCGAAAAGACGTTGAGACAGACGACGCCGCCGATGATGAGCGCGATGCCGACGAATCCGGCGACGTCGACCGACTCGTCGAATAGCGCGATGCCGATGAGGGCGGCGGCGATGATCCCCAGCGCGGACCACGTCGCGTACACGAGTCCGATCGGAAACTCCTGCAGCGTCAGACTGAGAAAGTAGAAGGAGCCGATATACCCCGCGAGAACGACGATCGTGGGGACGACGTTCGTAAAGCCGTCCGAGTATTTCAGCGCCGTCGTCCCGGTCACCTCGGCCGCGATCGCGATCCCCAAATAGAGGTACTCTCGCATACGGCGGACTAGTCATTCATCCAATGTGAATTGTTCGTTTCATTTCGGCAACTCGTTCGGCTCGTCGTTCGGCATCGGACCGACAGATACCGCCGCGGCCTCGAGCGCGGCCAGGTCGGGCGAACTCCGCCTACGGAATCGTCTCCTCGGAATCGGGCTCCGCGACGCAGTCCTCGCGCTCGGCGAGTTGCGAACACGCGTCTCGGAGGAGTCCGTCTATGATTTCGGGCGTCGTCGGGTGGTAGGCCCGCTTGGGGACCTCGCGAACGTCGAGTTTCATCTCGACGGCGAGTTGCATCGTCTTGGCCATCACGTCGGCGTGGCGGTGCAGTCCCTGATAGCCCAGCACGGTCCCGTCGGCCGCGTTGACGATCAGCGTCGCGCGGCCCTCGGGGTGGCCCTTCGTCGCGAAGACGCCGTCCGAGGAGGCCTCGCGGGTCACAACGATTTCGTCCATCTGCGTCTCCGCGGCGGTCGCGGGGGTGTGCCCGATGCGGACGAAGGGATAGACGGCCAGTCCCGAGAAGATAACGTGATGGGGGACGTTGGCGTAGGGTTCGGGATCGTCGCCCCGCTCGAGACGGACGATGTTCTCTCCCGCGGCGAATCCCTGCTCTTTCGCGACGTGGAGGATCGGCTCGCGGCCGTTGGCGTCGCCGACGACGAAGACGCGGTCGTCGCTGTCCGTCTGCATCGTCGAGGAGACCCATCCCTCGCTGGGCTCGAGACGAGTGTGCTCGAGCCCGAGCCCGTCGAGGTTCGGCTGGCGACCGGTGAACGCGTAGAGGGCGTCGGCCTCGACGATCAGTTCCTCGCCGCACCCCCGTTCGCTGGCCTCGTCTCGCTCGCCGTCGCGCGTCCGTTCGGCGATCAATCGGACGCCGCCGTCGTCGGTCGGCTCGAGGCGTTTCTCGTCGGTGGTCGTCAGCACCTCGATCCCGAAGTGGTCGCGGTAGAGCTCGAGGAGGGCGTCGCCGTACTCGGGTTCTATTTCCTCGAGCGGCCGCTCGTCGTGCTCGATCACGGTGAGGTCGACGCCGCCGATCTCGCTCAGGTAGGGCCCGAGCTCGAGGCTGATGTAGCCGTGACCCATGACGATCCCGGAATCAGGGAACGCCGTCGCGTCGAGGACATCGTCGCTCGTTCGAACGGGCACCTCGTCGATCACCGGCAGATCCGGAATATTCGGCACGGAACCGGTCGCGACGACGACGTAGTCGGTCTCGAGCCGTCGCCCGTCGACCGCGAGGACGCGATCATCGACGAACCGAGCGGTGTCGCGGATCAGTTCGACGCCCGCCCGGTCGGCGAGGTCGTGGACGTGACCGCGGCGGTGTTCGGCAAAGTCCGAGACGTGTTCGTCCTTCCGGGTAACGATTTGCTCGGGATCGGGGTCGGGCGCGCCCTCGAGTCGGTCGTCGTGACGCGCCAGATACCGGTGTTCGCCGGCCGAGAGCAGTTCCTTCGAGGGCATACAGCCGCGGAGGATGCAGAGGCCGCCGCCGGGGTCGCCGTCGTCGATCAGCGTCAGTTCGAGGTCGGCGGGCAGCGCGTCGCGTCGCTCGAGTAGTTCGTCCGCGACGGCGACGCCGGCGCTGCCGTAGGCACCGACGATCGCAACGTGTACCATAGCGGCCGTTCGGCCGCGACGCAAAAAGGGGTTCCCTCGGAACGTGCGTACTGCAGCGGTCAGCAATACAGAAGGCGGGGAGCGATCGTTATCGTCGGATCCGCGCGCCGGTGCCGATCACGAGGGCGACCAGTGCACCGCCGACGCCGAATCCGGGCGTGCTGTCGCCGCTACTGCCGGTCGAACCGTCACCGGACCCGCCGTCGTCGCCGCTCGTTCCGTCGTCGGAGCCACCGTTACCGCCGTCGATCGTCGCGGTCCGCGTCGAGAAGTGGTTGACCGCGATGTAGACCGTCGCCTGCCCCTCCGCCTGGGCGTCCTGGACCACCATGTAGCGGGACTGATCGCTTCCGATCGCGCTCTCGAGTTCGCTCCGCGAGGACGCCTTTACCGCGGCCTCGCCGTCGATGCGCACCGAGAGGTTCTCGAAGCTGCCGACGGCCTCCTCGGAGACGGTCGTCATCACGACCGTCCCCTCGTGGACGGCGCGATCGATGGTCACGTCGACCCGGTTTTTCGCCGTCTGGCTCACGTTCGCGGAGGTCTCCTGACCGTAGGTGACGGCGTCGGTCACCAGTTCGCCGCTGCGCTGCTCGGCGGTCACTTCGACGGCCGCGTTGCCTTCGGCGATCAGCGATTCCTCGTACTTCGCCCCTTCGTCGCGCTCGCCCTCGGCGTAGGAACGGAACGTCAGGGTCGCGTTCGCGCCGAGGTCGGCGGTCACGTTGCCGTCGGTGACGCCGACCTCACCGTTTCCGACCACGAGGAAGACGCCCTTCCGGTCGCCGGTCTCGACGAGGACGCGGTTCTCCGTCTCGCTGGCCTGTGCCTCGGCCGCGAGATCGGCCTCGACGTACTGGGCCTCGCCGCCGCTTTCGACGACTAAGGTGCCGCGTTGGGTGTCGTGAGCCGACAGTGTCGCGCCGCTATCGGCCGTGATCTGCGCGCTGGCCTGCGTCTGGCTCGCCACCGACAGGCCCGCGCCGTTCAGGTTCGTCGCCGCCTCGAGTCCGAGGGAGCCGTCGAGCCCGCCGCTCGAACTCGAGTCGGCCTCGCTCTGGGACTGGACGGCGACAGACGCGAAGGTCCGCTCGCCGCCGACGCGGTAGTCGGTGATCGCGTCGCCCTGCACGTCGAACGCGACGTTCGCACCGGCGTAGGCCGAGCTATCGGCACCGGCGTCGGAACTGGATTGCGCCGTGAGGGTCGCATCGGTCTCGGTACTGGCGTCGGCGTCGGCCTCGAGGCTGGTCCCGCCGTCGACCTCGGCGTCGGTCTCGATGGTCGTACTCGATCCGTCCGCAGTCGTCGCGGCTGCACCGGCCGCGGCCATCGTCACGGTGCTCGTGGCCACGAGCAGTGCAACCAGTAGTGCAGCGCCACGGTTCATTGTACGCCGTGACTTTCATCGCGCCCATAAAACCCGTTCTGGCAAATCCGTCCAAACGTCGCGGGTCCGCCGGCCGCGTCCCCGTCCCGCAATCCGCCGCTCGACCGTCGATTCGACTGCGTACCGGTCGATTCTCGGGCCGCGCTACCGCGAGATGTCCTCGCCTTTTTCTTTGACGACGGTCTCGACCTCCTCGGCGGTGACGAGCGCGACGTCGCCGGGGATCGTGCGCTTCAACGACGCCGTCGCCGCGGCGTACTCGAGGGCGGTGGGGACGTCGTCGCCGTCGAGTCGGCGGGCGATGAACGCGCCGGTGAAGGCGTCGCCGGTGCCGATCGGATCGACGGTGTCGGTCTCGTAGGCGTCGTGGTCGTGGACGACGCTGTCGTGCCAGCCGACCGCGCCGTCGGCGCCGCGGGTGACGACGACCGTCGTGAAGTCGTACTGGGAGCCGAGCTTGTGTGCGAGCTGGCGCGGGTCGCCCTCGAAGCCGAGGACGGTCCGCGCGTCGCGGGCGGCGATCACGAGGATGTCGATTCCCGGGAACAGTCGGGTCAGCGTCTCTCGAGCCTCGTCCGGCGACCAGAGCTTGCGCCGGTAGTTGAAATCGAACGCCGTCGAGGTGCCGCCCTTGCGGGCCGCCTTGAGCAGGTTCAGCGTCGTGTCCCGGAGCGTCGAGGAGAGCGCGGGCGTGATACCGGTGGTGAAGAAAACCTTGGCGTCTCGGATCCGATCGAGGTCGAATTCACGAGTCTCTGCCGTCGAGACCGCGGTGTTCTCCCGGTCGTAGATCACGTTCGTCCCGCGGGGTTTGCCCGCGTGCTCGAGGTAGTAGGTCCCCTGTCGGCCGCGGTGGCTCCAGACGACGTCGGTCTCGATGCCGTGACCCCGGAGTTCGCCGACGACGCGTCGACCCAGCGCCGTCTCTGGGACCTTCGACATCCAGGTCGCCGACGCGCCCAGCCGACTGGCCGCGATGGCGACGTTGCTCTCTGCCCCCGCGGCGCGGACCTCGAACTCGCCGGCGTTCTCAAGGCGTTCGTTCCCCGGCGGCGACAGCCGGAGCATCGTTTCTCCGAAGGTGACGATGTCGGTCACGGCTCGACCCTCCAGGTCGTGCGGCCGTGAACTGCGGTGTGGCCATCGGTCATACCCCAGTCAACGAACGGCGGTGCTATAAGTTATGGCGGTCTGTCAACGCGAAATCATGCTCGATCGACGACGAGGGACCACGGTTCGGTTCGTAGCGGCCAGCCGGCAGCGGTGGCGCACGCTGGATCGCGGTGAGCCGTTGGCGAACCGCGATTCGACCGCGTGCGAGGGATGAGTGAGCGAGGAGGGATGAACGGAGTGAATTCCCTCGCCCGCGAACGAATCGGCTGGGGAGGGCGTGGAAATCCCCTGTTGCCACGAGAGCAGGACGCTCGTGGATCTACTCCGAATCGAGAACGAGACGCACTCGAGTCCGCTTCCGGGCCGACCGGCCGACGCGCTGTCGACGGATGGTTTCGGCGGTGTGGACGCTCACCGCGCCGACCGGCCGGCTGTCCGCCGGGACTCGAGTGCGAGCCCCGATTAGTCCCCGTGAACCTCCGGAAAGAGCGCCGGCGGCACGGAACAGCCACAGGGGCTGACCAGCCCCGCCTCGGGGCCGAACGCGACCGAGATCACCACCCGTTCGCCGCACCGGGGGCAGTCGGGAAGCTGTGACTCGTCGTCTTCGCTCGCCTCGCCGGGACCACTCATCCGCCGCAACCTCTGTTCCGTCTCGAGGCCGAAGTCGGACTCGATGCTCCTCGTGGCGGGCGATTCCGCGGTCGTGCGGGACGTTTATATCCCGGTAGAATTAACGCAAACACGGCTTGTAACCCTCCAGGGGGTTGGAAGCCAAGTCTCGGGTGCCACTACACCCGGGGCGTTTCGATACAGCCCTCGTCGCGGAGACCGGCTTCCGGTTGAATTGTTGACTGATAGGAACTTATATCTGCTGAAAATGTGCTGAAAAGTTGTCGGGAGGGGATGTATTACTGAACCCCGTCCAGCGGCGACGCGACCGAAACCGCCGCCGTCTCGTCCGCCCGCTCGAGTCTCACGTCCACCCCGAATTCCGCGAGCAACTCACACCCGGCCTGGAGGTGGTCGGTCACGGCCGGCACCCGGACCCGGCCACCAGCAACGGCGAGCAAGACGAGCAACTGATCCGCCATGTGCCGGTCGACGGGCGCCACGCCCTCGAGGAAGCGGTTCGCCGCGTCCGCAGCGTCCTCGCCGACGCGCTCGGCGGGCTTGCCGCGCTCGCCCAGCGCCGAGAAGCCGGCGATTCCGGTCCCGTGATCGACGCGAATCACCAGCGCGGAGCCCGGCGACAGGCTCTCGGTGGTCGTCTCGCGGCGCTCGAGCACCTCGCCAGCCCCGGGATCCAGCCGCTCGAGCGCCCCTTCTGCCTGCCGGTGGGCCACGTCGCGGTCCGCCAGCGATTCCGACTCCGTCGAGTAGAGCCGGACGCCCTCGAACGAGCCACGCTCGAGAATAGCGATCGACTCGAGGGTCGAGGGCTCGAGCCGGAGCGTCGCCCGCCCGCCGCCGTCGGGGTAGAACCCGCGACGGTCGACCTCGCAGGTCGTTTCGACGCCGAATCGGCGGATCAGCGGGAATTTGACGCGCCGGAAATAGTCCAGCGGCGGCGACCACGCCACGTCCGTCCCGCCGGTGACCGTCACCGACAGCGGCGACTCGAGGATCGTCGCCAGCGGCAAGACGGCGTCGAACAGCAGCGTGACGCTGCCGGCGGTGCCGATGTCGACGGCGTATTCGCCGCCCTCGAGTCGTCCGTCACCTCCCTCGAGTCCCGGATCGAATTCGATCGTCTCCGCGCCGAGTTCGGCTCCCGAGACGTCGGCGTCGCAGAGATCGGCCATCGTCTCGAGCACTGCCAGGTGCTGGTGGGCCAGGCCGGGCGTCGGCCGGTCGCCGCGGACGCCCTCGAGGCGGACCGGCTCGTTCCGGAGGACCGACAGCGCGAGCGCCGTTCGGAGGAACTGGCCGCCGGCGCTCGAGCCGTCGAGCGTGCTGGTCATGGGCGATGGTTCGGGCTCGAGATACCTACCGCTGGCGACGTTGCTCGGACCGATTCGCGTCCGGTATCCGCTGTCTCGGGTGTCTCTTTCCGGTGCGTTCGAGGAGAAGAACTCGAGGCGGCTCGGTTCGGTTCGATCGGCGGGGCCGCTTCGGCCGTCAGCCGAGGAGCCAGACCAGGACCCCGACCCCGATCAGGACGATACCTGCGGTCGAGGTGATCGGCTCGGGGAAGAGAAAGAGGACGGCACCCGCGGCGACGAGCAGCGTCCCGAGCCCGTATTCGGCTTTCGCTCGGTCGAACCAGCTTCCCGAATCGTTCGTCGTCGTGTCCGCTGAATCGCCTCTCCCCCGATCCAGCAAGCCGCCGGAATCGGTCGTCGCGTCCGCTGAACCGCCTCTCGCTCGCTCGAACAGGCTGTCCGATTCGTCCGTCGGTTGGTCTTCCGACCCTCCTCTCACTCGATCCAACAAGCTTCCGGATTCGTCGTCGGTTTCCTCGGTCGTTTGATTGCGTCGCATATGTAATCATTCCTTCTAGAAGCGGAATAGTGACTGGCTTTCCGTTGCTGGCCCTTGAAATTCTCATCAGCGGTCAGACGCTTGCATCGGTTCTCGATGCCGCTCTCTGCTCGTAACACTGCTCTTTTCGGACCTTTCGTTCTCGTCGAAGTGACAGTCAGCGCCTCCCTAGCGATCCTGACAGTGTGTGTATACTTCTCCGGTCGATACATCGGTCGACTTCTCACAGGGGTGCGATCGCAGCGACGGGACCGGCCGTATTTACGCGTCTTCCAAGCATCGGGTTCCGATTGACGAATCTTTTCGGTGTTCCGGGGTAGAGATGGGAGCCAATGCGACTCTGGCGCGATCCCTTCAAACGGCGGTGGATTCTCTGGCTGACGATGGGTATCGCCTTCCTGCTGGTCAACGCGAACCGGCTCTCGACGGCAGTCCTCGCAGAGGACCTCATGGCCGCGTTCGACACGACGGGCGCGCAACTGGGGACGCTTCACGCCTTCTTCTTCTGGGTGTACGCCGCCATGCAGATTCCGACGGGCGTGCTGGCCGATCGCGTCGGCCCCCGTCGGACGGCAGCGACCGGCGCGGCGGTGATGAGCGTCGGCACGCTCGGCTTCGCGGCGGCGAACACCTACCTCGTGGCGGTGGTCGCCCGCGGGCTGATCGGGCTGGGCGGGAGCGTGATCTTCGTCTGCATCCTCCGCTTCTGTGCTAGCTGGTTTCGCGCCGACGAGTTCGCGACGCTGAACGGCCTCACGTTCACCCTCTCCGGTCTCGGCGGCGTCTTCGCGACGACGCCGCTCGCGGTCGTCGTCGGCCGCGTCGGCTGGCGGGCGGCGATCGGCTCGCTCGGTGTCGTCGGATTCGTCGTCGCCGTGGCCGTGTTCGCGCTCGTCCGCGATACCCCGGAGAAGGCCGGTTTCGAGCCGATCGAGGGCGTCCCGGAACAGGTAACGCTCACGAACGCGCGGCTCCGATCGTCTCTCGAGGACGTGCTCCGCGACCCGCTGGTCTGGGTCGTCGCGCTGATGCTGTTCTGCTCGAGCGGCGTCAACCTCACTCTGTTCGGGCTCTGGGGCGTTCCGTACGTCGTCCAGACCTACGACGTATCGGTCACGACGGCGTCGACGATCACCCTGCTCGGGGGGATCGGCATCATGACCGGCCCCCCGACGATCGGCTGGCTGTCGGACCGCCTCGAGCGCCGGATGGAGCTGATGGTGACCGGGGGCGGCTGTTTCGTCGCCTGCCTCGGGCTGATCGCGGTCGTCGGAAAGCCGCCGCTGCCCGTCGTCGGTCTCGTCTTCCTCCTGGCCGGTTTCTTGCTGGGCGCGTTCCTGCTGGGCTACGCCGTCGTCAAGGATCGCCACCCCAGCAGCGCGAGCGGGATTTCGACCGGGACAGTCAACGCCGGCGCGTTCGTCGGCGCGGCGATCCTGCCGACGGCGATGGGCTGGGCGCTCGACGCCTACTGGACCGGAACGCTCGTCGGCGGCGTCCGCGTCTACACGCCGCTTGGCTACCGGATCGCGTTCGGCATCGCCACCGCCGCCGGCGCGATCGCCTTCGGCTGTACGATCTGGCTCTACCGTCACGAACGAGCGACGCGCTCGAGCGCCGACGCGACGGACGCGACCGCCGACGGTCTCGGCGGCGAGTGACGACTCAGCCGACGCTCCGCCGCGACGCTTTTCTCGAGCCGACTACCCGTCGTGACCGGGATAGTCCCGCTCGAACCGGTCCTCGATCTCCGCCTCGTCGAACTGCACGATCACCGGCCGGCCGTGCGGGCAGGCGTAGGGGTTCTCGCAGTCGTCTAAGGCCTCGAGCAGGTCGACCACCGACCCCTCAGTCAGCGACGTGTTTCCGGTGATCGACGGGTAACAGGCCAAATCACCGAGGAACTCGTCGGCCAGCGCGTCGACCGTCTCCGCACCCTTCTCGCGGTCGCCCTCGAGAAACGACGCCAGCACGTCTCGCAGGCGATCCGGCTCGAGGGTTTCGGCGAATACGGCAGGGACGGTCGTCACCGCGACCGTCCGGTCGTTGGTCCGATCTGCGTAGAAGCCCAGCCGCGAGAGCGCCTCGCGGTAGTGCTCGAATGCCTCGGCCTCCGCCGCGGTCAGCTCGAGTTCGACCGGCTCGGCGAGCGCCTGCGCGCTCGGGTCGTCGGCGAACGCCCCCTGCAGGCGCTCGTAGTTGACCCGCTCGTCGGCGGCGTGCTGGTCGATCAGGACGAGCCCGTCGGGCGTTTCGCAGACGAGGTAGGTGTCGTGAAGCTGGCCCAGCACCCGCAGCGACGGCAGCGAGTCGAACTCGGTTTCGCCGCCCGTCGCGGTCTCGCCGGTCAGCGTCCGCTGTTCGGTGGCGGGGTCGAATTTGCGCTCGCGACCGGAAGCGCGGGAGTCCGAGCCGTGGTCCGACGCCGACCCCCGCTCGTGAGCGGAATCGGACCCGCTCGAGCCGGCTCCCGTTTCCGTCGGATCCGACGCGCTCTCGCGATCCGCGTCAGGAAGCGGGTCCGCGTTCGGCTCCGCCGGTTCCGTCGTCCGTTCGGACCGCGGCGTCGCCGTCGGCCTGTCGGTCGGCGACGATCGACCCCCGTTGACCGGCGAACTCGAGTCGGCTTCCGTCTCGGCGCTCGCGGTCGACGAACCGTCGGCCGACGCCGCGTCGCCCGTCTCAGTCTCCGATCTCGAGGCCGCGGACCCGGAATCGCCGTCGGACGCCTCGGACGGCGATCCGGCGATTTCGCTACTCCCCTCGAGCGTCGTCGCCTCGTGGTCGGGCGTGCCGGTGTCGGCCCCGCGGCCCTCGCCGGGCTCGACTGGAGCCTCACCCGGTGCCGACCGGCCGCGGGGTGCACGCGAGCGGAGCAGGCCGTGGTCGAGCAGCGCCGACTCGACGGCGGCATCGACCTGTCGGCGGACCGCATCGTCGTCGTCGAAGCGCACCTCGCGCTTTCGCGGGTGGACGTTCACGTCGACCGCGTCGCCGGGCACCTCGAGGAAGAGGGTGACGAACGGGTAGCGGTCGCCGCCGAGTTGCGTACCGTAGGCACCCATGATCCCCTCGCGGACGGCGTCGGCCGTAACGGCGCGACCGTTGACGTACGTCGCGAGGTAGTCCCGGCTCGAGCGGTTGGTCTCGGGATGGGAGACGAGCCCTGAGACGGAGTCGAGCGGCCCCGGTGGGAGCTCGTCGCCGTCGGCCTCGACGGGGATCATCGTCGAGGCGACCTCGCGGCCGTAGACGGCCAGCAGAGCGGCCTGCAGGTCGCCCTGTCCGGTCGTCGAGAACACTTCGCGGCCGTCGTGGGTCAGCGAGACGGCCACGTCGGGGTTTGCCAGCGCGTAGCGCGTGACGACGCGGTTGACGTGGGCGAACTCCGTCGCCGTCGTCTTGAGGAACTTCCGACGGGCGGGCGTGTTGTAGAAGAGGTCCTCGACCTCGACGATCGTCCCCGCCGGACAGCCGGTCGGCTCGACGCTGGTTACGTCGCCGCCCTCGTAGACGAGTTCCGTCCCCGCGCCGTCGGCGTTGCGCGGTCGCGAGCGGATGGTCAGCCGCGACACCGAGCCGATCGTGTGCAGGGCTTCGCCCCGGAATCCCAGGGTCGCGACGCCCGACTCGAGGTCCTCGAGCCCGTCGATCTTGCTCGTCGTGTGCTCGCGGACGGCAGCCCGGAGATCCGCCTCGGTCATGCCGTGGCCGTCGTCGGCGACCCGGATCAGGTCGGTGCCGCCCGACTCGACGGTGACGTCGACGCTGTCCGCATCGGCGTCGAGACTGTTCTCGACCAGCTCCTTCACCGCGCTGGCGGGCCGCTCGACCACCTCGCCGGCGGCGATGCGGGCGACGGTGTCGTCGTCGAGCCGGTGGATGTCGGTGTCGTTCTGGGATGGAGTACGTTCGTCGCTCATGGTAATACGGCGCCGGCCCGGCGACCGGATCCGACGCACTCGATTGACTGGATATCCCTACAGACGGCGGCTGGTTAGGTCTTACGTCCCGATCGGCGGAAAACGAGAGTCGTCTCGAGTCGCGCTCAGTCCTCGAGCCCGAGATCCTGCGACATCGAGTTGCCGGCGCGCGGAACGCCCTTGACCGTCACGGTCTCGCCGTTCATGAAGGAAGCGGCGGGACTCGAGAGGAACTGGGCCACGTCGGCGATCTCCTCGCCGTGGCCGATGCGGCGGTCGGCCCGCTCGCGGGGCGGCATGTCCTCGCTGTCGATGCCGAGCGTCTCGGCGACGCCGGGGGTCTGGATGAGGCCGGGCGCGATGCAGTTGACGCGGATGCCGTGTTCGGCCCACTCGACGGCCAGCGTCTCGGTCAGGCGGATGATCGCGGCCTTCGACGCGCCGTAGTGGCTCTCGCCGGGCGCGGCGTGCTGGCCGTTGACCGAGGAGAGGTTGATGATGACGCCGCCGTCGCCCTCGCGCATCACCTCGCCGGCCAGTTGCGTGCAGTGGACGGTGCTGTGGAGGTTGAGGTCGACGATCGTCTTCCAGCCGTTCTCCGAAATCTCCTCGAACGGCGCGACGAACTCGCCGCCGGCGTTGTTGACCAGGATGTCGACGTCGCCGAACTCGTCGACCGTCTCGTCGACAAGGTTCTGGACCTGATCGCGCTCGCGGACGTTACACTCGACCGCGAGGGCGTCGGCCGCATCGTCGGCCTCGTTGATCCCCTCGGCGACCGGGCCGACGCGGTCCATCGACCGCGAGCAGATCGCGACGTTCGCGCCGCCGGCCGCGAGCGTCTCCGCGATCGCCTGGCCGATTCCCTGGCTCGCTCCGGTGACGATTGCGGTCTTCCCCGCAACGTCGAAGTCAGCTTCGTGCATCGTGCTACCGAGTGCCCTAGCGGATCAAAGTTCTACCGATGGGCGACGGGCTCGCCGTCTTTCGATCGCGGCCCGCGTCACGGTTCGAACGCGGCCGCGATTCCGATCGTGGTCCGCGACTCGAGGGCGCCCCGGAGTGTGCAGGCCACTCCGTCCGGATTTCCCCGTTCGAGGGGTTTTTGAACCGCGTTCGTTTGGTAGCGTCTACTGCCGGACGCGTGACACGGTTTACTTCGGTCGCGCTCCTGCGGGATCGGGAGTTCGCGGCACTGGCCGGGACCGCCTTCGCCAGGAGTCAAGCGTACTCGACGATCCTGATCGCGCTGGCGCTGTACGCCGACCTGTTCGGCACGTCGGGATTCGTCGAGGGGCTGTTCGGCGCGATGTTCGCGGTCGTCCAGTTGCTCATCGTCCTGCCGCTCGGTCGAAACGTCGATACGGGGAACGCGAAGCGGTACCTGCTCGTCGGTTTCCTGATCAACGTCGGCGTCTTCGTCGGGTTCGTCTTCGCGAGTAGCCCGGCCCACGTCATCCTGATTCGGATGGTCCAGGGGCTCGGCGCGAGCGTCCTCTGGATTACCGGCGCGACGATCGTCGGCGAGATCAGCCCCGACGACGAGCAGGGCCGGTGGCTGGGCTCCTACAACCAGTTCGCGTCGGTCTCGTCGCTGGCCGGCGATCTGATCGGCGGCTACCTCCTCTACGCCTACGGCTTCACCGCGACGTACGCCGTCCTCTCGGCGATCACACTCGGCGCGTTCGTCCTCGTCTTCGCGTTCCTCCGGGACAACCCCGGCGGCCGGAAAGATCCGGAAGAGGCGGGCGGCGCGGAGACGTTCCGATCGCTACTCGGCCTCCCGATGCTCCGGGCGCTGGTCGGCTTCCGCTTTTTCTTCAGCTTCGGCAAGATGGCGGTGATCCTCTTCCTCCCGATCTACGCGCGGACGAGTTTCGGCATCTCCGCGTTCGCCATCGGCTGGATCATGGCCGGGGGCAAGCTCACCAAGGCGCTGAGCCAGGGGTTCGTCGGGAACCTCACCGATAGCTACGGCCGGCGCCACTACTTCGTCGCCACCGGTGCGATCCTGTACGGCCTCGGGACCGCGGCGATCCCGCTGGCCGCGTACGCCGAGGGGCGGATCGACCCCGTCGCGGTGACGTTCCACGGCGACACGCAACTCCTCGGCGGGGCCTTCTTCGCGCTCTTTGCGGCCTACTCCCTGCTCGGCGTCGCCGACTCCATCCGCCTGCCCGCCAGCATGTCGCTGTTCGTCGACGAGGGCGAGGAGTATGACTCCGTCGCCAGCGCCATGTCGCTGCGCTCGCTGGCCTGGAAGGTCGGGCAGGTCACCGGCCCCGTCCTCGTCGGCACGACGATGGATTTCGTCTCCACGGAGGCCGGCTTCTACCTCGCCGCCGGCTTCATCGTCGTCGCCACCACCGGCTTCGTGGTAACCGCCCGGCGCGCCCACGCGAAGCGCGTCGTGGCAGAGGGGGCCTCGCCGGGCGACTGATTCGTGGCGACCGCCTCCGTTCCGCGACTCTCTCGAGAGGCACGTCGCGTCGGTCGACCGTCCTCGATTTTCAGCGGCGCATACCCACGGGAAACGCTTTGGTAGACCCCGTGTTATAGAATGGCATGGATACAGCGGGTGCAGTCGACGCGATCCACGTCGCCCCGGAGGCCGGCGCCGAGATGCGAGCGCTCGAGGAGGCGCGAGCCGTCGCCGGCAAGGGGCTCGAGGGCGATCGGTACTTCGACCAGGCGGGATCGTGGTCCGGCGAGAAGGGACGCGACCTCCCGCCGGAGGACAGGGCGCTAACGCTCTTCGAGGCGGAGACGCTCGACGTCCTCGAGCGGGACGCCGGGATCGACCTCGAGCCGGCCGACCACAGACGGAACGTCACCACGAGGAACGTCGCCGTCGACCACCTCCTCGACGAGCGGTTCCGGATCGGGGACGCGGTCTGCGAGGGCGTCGAGATCTGCGAGCCGTGCGCGTACCTCGAGTCGCTCACCGAAGAGGGCGTTCTCAGCGCGCTCGTCCACCGAGGCGGTCTGAACGTTCGCATCGTCTCCTCGGGGGAGATCGCGGTCGGTGACCCGATCACCGTCCTGTAGTAGGGCGGTGCGCTACGGGAGCGCCGCGAGTCGAGTCCGGCCGCACTGCCGGTCCGCCGCAGCGGGACGGCGACTGCCAGCGTCGGCCTTTTCGGCTCCACGGCCGTCCACCGGATATGGACCTGCGACGGGCCGGCTCCGTCGCTCGAGACGTCGTCGCCGTGATCCGCGATCGCAACGTGACGTTCATGGCCGGCAGCATCGCGCACGCCGCGTTCCTCTCCCTGCTCCCGCTCTTGCTCGTGCTGTTGCTCGTCGCCGGGGCGGTCGGCAACGAGTATCTGACGGACCAGCTCGTCTCGCTGTCGCAGACGTACGTCAGCCCCGCGGGCCAGGGGCTGGTGTACGAGGCGCTGACGAGGGCGTCCGACCGCTCGGGCGCGTCGCTCATCGGTCTCGTCTCGCTGCTGTGGGGGATGTTTCGCGTCTTTCGGGGCCTGAAAACCGCGTTCGACGAACTGTACGGCGAGGGTGAGAACAGGCTTCGCGAGAAACTCGTCGACGGCGGCGTCGTCTTCGTCGTTATCCTGCTCGCGACCGTCGGCGTCGGCTTCGCGACTGCGGTGCTTGCGTCTATCGACCATCCCGTCGTCCTGGCGCTAACGCCGCTCGTCCTCTTCGTCGGGCTGACCGTCGCCTTCTTTCCCGTCTACTACGTCTTTCCGTCACCGGACGTGTCGTCGCGCGAAGCCCTGCCGGGAACCGTCATCGCCGCCGCGGGCTGGGTCGTCCTCGAGGCCGTCTTCGGGATCTACGCGGATCTCGTCAACACCGTCGGGACGTTCGACACTTTCGGAGCGATCATTCTCCTCCTCATCTGGCTCTACGCCACCGCGTTCGTCCTCCTGGTCGGTGCGGCGGTCAACGTCGTCGTCGGCGATCGAACTCCCGACGCGGGGTCCGCTGCAGGCGACGAACAGCAATCGACCACGTCCCTTCGAACGTGAACCGGCGCGCGTCACGCCGTCCGATCGCTGACCGGAGTCGACGCCGGCCCGGCCCGCGAGTCGGTGAAAAGGCTAAGTCCGACCCGGCCTTCGGTACCACCGGCGGACGCGCAGACGGGTGTTCATCACGATGCACAACTACACTGTCGAGGTCCCCGACGGGCAAGAGCGCGGTATCCGAATCGCTTGCGACGAACACGGCGAATCCGAGGAGTTCCAGCCCGGCTATCGGACGGTCGCCTTCCACTGTGAAGGGTGTGGTTACGAGCTCGAGGTCACCCTCCACGACCTCCTCGAGTGGCGCGACCTCGGCGAGATGTGCTGACGGCGCGTCGACCGGACCGAGAGCGGCGGCGTCGCTATCGGACTCGAGCGTCGCGTCGGCGACGTTCGCCACCGAACGAGAGGAAAGATTATGTCTTTTTCTGTACGAAATAATGTATGCCGAGAACTACGCACTACCGGTTTCTGCGGACAGTCGGGATCCTCGGCACGCTGGCAGTAGTACTGTCGGGGATACTGTCCCCGCCCGACCCCCTCACGCAACTACTGTACGCCGGTCCGCTACTGCTCGTCGCGGTGCTGCTGGCGGCGCTTCGAACGTACACGGACACCCTGGAGGCGCTCGAGCCGGACTTCTGACTCGCTCCGAACGGCCGAAACGAGCCCACTACGCGACCGTGGCGGGCGGTCAGTCCTCGAGTCGCTCCTGTAACTTCTGAACTTTCGAGACGAGTTCGATCGGCGGCGTCGTGTTGACGTCGATCGACTCGAGGTCCTCGAGGACGGCCTCGGTCTCGGGGTCGATCGCGGAGTCGTCGGCCGCCGTCGGCCCGCCGTCCGTCGACGCGGCCTGCGATTGTTCCTGGCCACTCGTTTGCATCGTTCCGCTGCCGAGGTCGAAGACGGCCTGGACGGGGTCGCTCGAGCCGCCGCCCTTGGCCTCGATCGCCTTCTCCTCGCGCAGGCGCTCGAGAACATCTCTCGAGCGGTCGACGACGGGGTCGGGAACCCCCGCGAGGTCGGCGACGTGGATGCCGTAGGAGCGGTCCGTGGGGCCGTCCCGTACCGTCCGGAGGAAGGTGACGTCACCGTCCCGTTCGTCCGCGGCGACGTGGACGTTGGCGACGCGGGGGAGGTTCTCCGCGAGGCCGGTGAGTTCGTGGTAGTGGGTCGCGAAGAGCGTCTTGGCCTTGACCTCGTTGTGCAGGTACTCCGTCGCAGCCCACGCGATCGAGATGCCGTCGTAGGTCGCGGTACCCCGCCCCACCTCGTCCAAGATGACCAGCGATTCCTCGGTCGCGGTGTGGAGGATGTTCGAGAGCTCGCTCATCTCGACCATGAACGTCGAGCGACCCTGCGCGAGTTCGTCTAACGCGCCGACACGGGTGAAGATGCCGTCGACCAGCCCGATCTCGGCGTGCTTGGCTGGGACGAAGCTGCCGACCTGCGCCAGCAGGACGATACAGGCGACCTGTCGCATGTAGGTCGACTTTCCGGACATGTTGGGTCCGGTGACGACGAGGAAGCCCCGGTCCTCGTCGAGTCGCACGTCGTTCGGCACGAACTCCGTCGTCTGCTCGACGACCGGGTGCCGTCCCTGCTCGATCTCGAGGCGATCCCCTCGATGCAACGCGGGCTGGACCCAGCGGTTTTCGGCCGCGTGGGTCGCCAGGCTCGCGAGCGCGTCGACCGTCGCCAGCGCCCGGCCCACGTCCTGCAGGAGTTCGGCGTTCGCGGCTACCTCGTCGCGAAGTTCCTCGAAGAGTTCGTACTCGAGGTCGCCGCGCCGTTCCTCGAGCCGGAGGATCTCGCGTTCTTTCTCCTCGAGTTCGTCGGTCGTGAAGCGCTTGGAGTTCTTCAGCGTCTTGATCTGCTCGTAGTGGTCCGGGACGCCGTCGGCGGCCGACTTGCCGACCTGGATGTAGTAGCCGTCGGTCTTGTTCCGGTCGACGGTCACGTGAGAGAGGCCGTACTGGCGCTTCTCGCGGTCGGCCAGCGTGTCGAGCCACTCCTTGATCGCCTCGTGGCGTTCGATCACTTCGTCGAGGTCGTCGTCGTACCCCCGCTGGAGGAGTTCGCCCTGGGTCACCGTCGACGGCGGGTCGTCGGCGACGGCGTCCTCGAGCGTCTCTCGCAGGTCGCGGGCGGCGTCCCGGTCCGGCCGGTCGACGATCCCCGAGAGCGGTGACTCGGCCAGTTCCGGCTTCGCGGCGATCGCCTCGGCCAGCGCGGGGAGCACGGCCAGCGTCTCCCGTACGGCGACCAGATCGCGGGCGTCCGCGCTGCCGTGGGTCGCCTTCGACGCGAGCCGCGCCAGATCGTAGGCTTCGCCGAGCGTCTCCTGAATCTCGTCGCGTGCCAGCGCGGCCGACGAGAGCGCGGCGACGCTCTCCTGACGCCGCTCGAGGTCCTCGAGCGAGCGTCTGGGCCGTTGGAGCCACTCCTTCAAGAGCCGGCCGCCAGCGCTGGTCTCGGTGTGGTCGATCGTCGCGAACAGCGAGCCGTCGCGCTCGCCCTGCATGGTCTCCGTGAGCTCGAGGTTGCGCTGGGTGGTCGCGTCCAGCGTGACGTGATCGTCGCCGTGGTGGGCCTGAATGCGGGTCATCGAGGCCAGCACGCCCGCGCCGGTCTCCTCGACGTACGAGAGGACCGCCCCGGCGGCCGCGATGGCCGGTTCGGCGACCGACAGTCGCTCGACGGTCTCGGTCCCGAACTGGTCGCGTACCTGATGATCCGCCCGCTTGGGCGCGAACGCTTCGGTCTCGTGGAGCGTCAGCGTCGCGTCGCTGCGCTCGCGCACCTGACTCAGGAGGTCGTCGTCGGTCCGCACGTTCGGGCCCGGGAGGATCTCGACCGGGTCGAACCGGTAGAGTTCGGTCAGTGCGTCGTCGGCGTCCTCGGCCGCCGCGACGAGGAAGCGGCCGGTCGTCACGTCCGCGAAGGCGAGGCCGTAGCCCGCGTCGGTCGACCCGGTACTCGAGCCGTCGACGACCGCCGCGAGGTACTGGGCGTCGGCGTCGCTCGTCTCGAGCAGGGTGCCGGGCGTGACGACGCGGACGATCTCGCGGGCGTGGCCGGAGTCGGTCTCGTACTGGTCGGCGACGGCGACGCGGTAGCCCCGTTCGACGAGGGCCTTGAGATACGGCGTCAGATCGTCGAGCGGGACGCCGGCCATGGGGTAGGACGAGCCGTGGGACGACTTCTGCGAGACTTTGAGGTCGAGTTCCTCGCTGACGGTTTCGGCGTCCTCGCCGAAGAATTCGTAGAAGTCGCCGCACTGCATCGCCAGTAGCTCGGCGTCGGTCCCCTCTTTGAGCGAGAAGAACTCGCCGACGATCCCCGTCGCCTCGGTCATACTCGGTGAGTGTCGTTCCACCTCAAAAACCCTGCGGGATCCGCGGTGAAAGTGGTCGGCGACTGGCGGCTCGAGGGCGTGCGGTCGCTGACGGCACGCTATCGGTTCTGAAAAGTCCGGAAGCCACGGTGGACGGACTTCCGGCGATGTGTCAATGAGGGGTAGGGGGAGGACCGGAACGGCCAGTCGGTTTCGCTGGCGGTGAAACGGCCTCCGATCGCGGCGAGGGATGCGGTGGTCTCGCGGAGAGTCGGACGGTCCTCAGGCAACGACCAAGTCGCCCTCGCCAAGCAGTCCTTCGGGACCGGCGAGTAAACTTATTGGGCAGTTAAAACGGTCCGAACGGCAGAAATTCGTCCGGTACCGTGTTGCAGTCACTCGAGTCGTGGGCGCTCGATCGTTCGCGTCAGTACAACGTTCCACCGAGCGGCACGTCCTCGTCGGGCGAAACCAGCACTGGATACCCCTCATCGCTCGGAACGCCGACGGTCAGCGCCTCCGATTTGAATCCCGCGATGCGAACGGAGCCGAGGTTCGTCGCGCACAGCACCTGCCGACCGACGAGGTCGTCGGCCTCGTAGTGGTGGTCCAGTTGTCCCGCGGACTGGATCTCTTCGCCGCCGAGGTCGATCCGGAGTTTCGTCATCTTCGGCTTTTCGGCTTCGGGGAACGGCTCGGCGTCGATCACTTCGCCGACTTCGATCTCGACGTCGAACGGACTCTCGACCATGCGTCGCGATATCTCGGCGACCGAAAATTAGCTGTCGGTTCGCGAGGTGACGCGGGCGCCGGGGGTATATGACGCTCACCGTGGTAGGACAACACCACCCTTGTCATGGCAGAACCCCGAGATCACCGCGTGCTGGTCCCGATCGACGTCCTCGAGGGGGAGAGCGTCCCCGCGGCGATCGTCGACGCGTTCGCGTCGATTCCGGTCGTTCTGCTCGGCTATCGCGAGCTTCCCGACCAGACCGCCCCGGATCAGGCGCGCGAACAGTACGGCGACCGTGTGCGGGCCGAACTCGAAGAACTCCGGACGGTGTTCGAAGACGCCGGCTGCGACGTCACGACGCGACGGGCGTTCACCCACGACCGGTTGCAGACGTTCGAACGCGTCGCCGTCGACGAGTCGTGCGACGCGGTGCTGTTGCTCAATCCGGCACCCGTCGTCGAGACGGCGCTCGTCGCGCTCCGGAGCGACGTCAACGTCGAACACATCGCCCGGCTGCTCGCCACGGTCCTCACCGACACGGACCTCGAGCTGACCCTCTTTCACGTCGCGTCGGACGAAACGGGCCGAGACGAGGGGGAGGAACTGCTCGATGCGGCGCGATCGGAACTGGCGACCGCGGGCGTCGACGCGGATCGGATCGACAGCAGGGTCGTCGTCGAAGACTCGCCGACCGCGGCCATCCTCGAGGCCGCGTCCGATCACGACCTCCTCGTCGCGGGCGAGAGCCGGCCGTCGATCCGTCGGTTCGTCTTCCGGGACCGCGCCGAGCGGCTGGCCCGGCGGACGATCGATCCGGTCCTCGTGATCCGCGGCGAGTACCTCGAGTCTCAGCGTGACGATGCGACGGGGAACGGCGAGACCGACGGCTGACGAGTCACCGAACCCGCCTCATTCGCCGTGTTTTCGGTACCAGACGCGAGCGCCGATCGGTGACTCGTCCGCCGCGAGGTCCAGTCTGCGCAGGACTAGGTCCCGGATCGCGACCGTCACCACGAGTTCGATCACGTCCCCGTCGTCGGTCGCCACCTCGAAGACGCAGTGGCCGTCCCGCTCGTCGATGGCCTCGATAGTCCCGACGGACCACCGCTCGAGGTCGTGAGTCGGCCGTCGTGCGTGGATTCTATCGTGGGGCATACGGGAGTGGAAGAGCGCCGCGACGGTGAGCGTGACGGGTCAGCGGAAGCGGGTTCGATTCGGCGCAGTCGGGCACCGTCAGTAGTCCCCGAGTACGCCGAGCCGTCTCGCCCGGCGGGTCGCGTACTGGAAGACCGCGTAGCCGAACGCGAAGTAGCCGACGGCGACCCCGAGCAGAATCGCGAGGTCGGCCGGCGGGAACTCCCAGAGCCGGACGTCGTCGATCATCGTCCGCTGGAGGAGCGCGCTGCCCTGGGCGAGCGGGAGCCATCGCAGCCAGCCCAGGTCGAACGCGGGTGCAGAGACGAGCACGATGAACCCGAACTGGAGCAGGTTGAGCCAGTTGCCGATCTGCTTGTAGAGGACGGTGACGCCGCCGGCCGCGAGCCCGAGGCCGAGCACCGAGACGATGCTGAGCGTCGCGACGACGACGATCGTCACCAGGTTCAACTCGAGGGTCGTCCCGGTGATGACGAGCATCACCGCGAGCAGTATCGTCGATGTGACGAACGACCGGACAATCTTCGCGAGGCCTTTCAACAGCGCGACGGGGGCGAACCCGAACGGCGACATCACGTGTCGCTCGAGGGTCCCCCACTGCACTTCGCTCCCGATGTCGTTCGATATCGAGGAGTACGCGCCCACGGACAGCGACCACAGGAAGTAACCGACGATGATCCCCTCGATCGAGTCGGTCAGTGCCTGCCCGGCAACCATCCGCCCGCCGTAGAAGAGCAGCCCGAAGAAGAACACCGAGATGACGAGCCCGCCGACGGCGTTCGCGGGATAGCGGACGAATATCAGGTATTCGCGGTAGAGCACGGCCCGCGCGAGGTGCCGGTAGCCGGCCGACCGCGGCGTCTCGCCGGCGTCGGGCCCGCCCGTGGTCATCGGTCACCCCGGTCGGCCGTCGTCAGATCGACGAAGACGTCCTCGAGGTCCGGCTCGACCGTCCGGACGCGCTCGAGCGCCACATCGTTGCGCCGGAGGAGGGCCATCAGTTCGTACAGTCCGTCGCTGTCGGTCGCGACCTCGATCAGCGGGCTGGGACCGTCCGATTCGACGGTCATCGCGTCGAACCGTCGTCGCAGGGCCGACACGACTGCAGTGTCGAGATCGCCGCTCGTGATTCGAACGCGGTGTCGCTCCGTGCCGGAGAGGAGCGCCTCGACCGTGTCGTCCGCGATGATCTCCCCCTCGGACATGATGAGGACGCGGTCACAGACCGTCTCGACGACGTCCATATCGTGGCTGCTGAGGACGACGGTGAGGGCTTCCTCCTCGGCGAGACGCCGCAGTTCCCGCTGAAGCGTTCGCGAGCTCTCGACGTCCAGCCCCAGCGCGGGTTCGTCGAGAAAGACGACCGACGCGCCGCCGGCGAGGGCGCTCGCCAGCGACACTTTCTGTTTCATGCCGCGAGACAGTTCGCGAACGGGAACGTCCGCCTTCTCCGCGAGATCGAGCTTCGTCAGCAGCCGGTCGTGGCGGCCACGGACCGAGTTCGGGTCGACGCCGCTGATCGTGGCGAAGTATCGGAGGTTCTCGCGGACCGTCAGTCGCCAGTAGTCGTTGCGCGCTCCTTCCAACATCGCGTCGACGAAGCCGTACGCCTCCCGCGGCCGCTCGTAGAGGTCGACGCCGCGGATCCGGACGGTTCCAGCGTCCGGGACGACCATGCCGAGAATGGATTTGATGAGCGTCGTCTTCCCGGCACCGTTCGGCCCCAGCAGCCCCACGATGGATCCGGTTTCCACGTCGACGCTGACGTCGTTCACGGCGGTGACCGCCGTTTCTCCGTCACCGAACCGCTTCGACAGCCCGGTCACCGAAACGGCGATATCGCGGTCGTCCGCCGCCGACGACTCGAGGCTGTCCGGGCGAGTGTCGGCGGCTGTGGTCCCCTCGGTACGATCGATAGCCGAGGCTGCGACGCTGTCGGTGCGGTCCTCAGCCGTCCTCTCACCGACCAATGACGTCTCCTCACCACTCGTGCTCCGACCGTTGTCTCGCGCGGTCACAGTACCGTTTTAAGCAATCGAGCTACAAAAGCGGGAGGTCACTGCCGCGGGAGAGGCGAACGCGGATCGTTCGTTCGCAGTTGGCCGGCAAGCGCGTCTCGAGCGGTCGACCGGCGCTCGCCGAGGCCCCGGATCCGGTTCCGAACTGCTACCCCCTCAGGTGACGTCCGACGGTCGATCACCGTGTTCCGCCGCGTCGCCGCGGTCCTCGTAGACGACGAGTACTGGCCCGACCGACTCGGCGGCGACGCGTTCGGGCTCCTCGCCGAAGAGGAACGATTGCAGCGACGGGGCCCGCTCGCCGACGACGACGGCGTCGTGGTCGGCCGCGGCGTCGACGAGCACCTCGAACGGGGACCCGTCGACCGCGAGCTCGGTCTCCGCGTCGATGCCGCGCTCGGAGAGGGTTCTAGCGGCCGCCTCGAGCGATTCCCGGCCGCCGGGTTCGTCGTCGGTCGCGAGAAAGAGCGTGACGCCGATATCGCGGTCGCCGACCAGTTCCGCGACGAACGAGGTGATCCGGTCGACGGCGACGTCGCCCGTCAGCGACACGAGGAGTCGATCGACGGGGCCGGTCACGCCCGTGATCGCGGCGGCGTCAGCCGCCGTTTCCGCCGCGACGCGATCGATCGTTTGCTCCCGGTCGTGAGTGAACACGAGGCGGTGATCGGCGTTCGCGCCGGCCGCCTCGAACTGTGCGACGAGGTCGTCGAGCGCGGCGGTCGCCCGGTCCTCGTACTGCAGTCGCGCCTGATCCGGCGGCGTCTGCTCGGGCAGGACGTGGTAGCCGAGGACGGTCACGTCTATCGGCGCGAGCAGCGTCGGCAGTCCGGTCGACACCGATTCCCCCTCCAAGATCGCCAGCGGAACGAGGACGCGCGTCATCAGAGCACCCCCTTGAGCGTCACGTCTCGAGCGTAGTAGGCATACCACCCGGCAGTCACGATCATGATTGCGACACCGACGATCTGCGAGACGGGCTGCATGAAGCCGATCAGAGCGAAACTGGCGAGCGCGCCCAGTATCGGGACGACGGGGTAGCCGGGGACCCGAAAGTCGGGATCGTACCACTCCGGTTCGTCCCGGCGCAAGGCGACCAGCGCCACGCAGAGCAGCCCGTACATGACGAGGTGGAGGAAAGAGGCGACTTCCGCGAGCAGCTCCACGCGGCCGGTCGCGACCAGGACGAGGATCGGTCCGCCGGCCAACCCCAGCGCGACGTGCGGCGTGCCGTATCGGAGGTTGATGCGGCTCGCCCGCCGCGGCAACAGCGCGTCCTTCGAGACGGCGTAGATGGCTCGAGAGGTGCTGAGAACCGACGCGTTGGCACTCGACATCGTCGCGAGCAGCCCGCCGAAGACGATCGCGAACGCGCCGGCCGGCCCGAGATAGTGGCGGCCGACTTCGACCATCGCCGTCTCTCCGAATTCGGAGAGTTGCTCGCTCCCGAACGCGCTCGTCGCGACGAAGATGGTCACCACGTAGAGGACGCCGACGACGAGTACGGAGCCGACCATCGCCAGGGGCAGGTTCCGGCCGGGCGCTTTCATCTCCCCCGCGACGGTCGCAACCTGTGCGAACCCGAGATACGAGGTGAACACGAGCGCCGCGGTCGTCAGCACGGGCATCGACCCGAAGGGCGCGAACTGCTCGGGTGCGGTCGGCTCACCGAAAAGGCCGACCGTGTCGAGGCCGCCGTACCCCAGAAAGGCGATCAGGATCGACAGCAGCAACGCGACGATCCCGTTCTGGAGTTTGGCCGCGTTCTCCGTTCCGGTGACGTTCAGCACCGTAAAGCCCGCACCGAACAGCAGGGCCAGCGGGATGACGAGTCCGTCGCCGACCGTGACGCCGAGTTCCGCGAGCGTATCGACGGCGTAGTAGCCGAAGCCGACGAGGTAAAACGCCGTCGCGAACACCAGTCCGAACCACAGCGACAGCCCGACGACGGTTCCGGCGAGCGCCCCGAGTCCGCGCGAGATGTAGTAGTACCCGCCGCCGCTTTTCGGCATCGCCGTCGCCAGTTCTGACGCCGGCAGCGCGACCAGTAGGGCGACGAGCGCGCCGATAGCGAACGACACCGACGCAGCGGGACCGGTCCGTCCGGCCGCCAACCCCGGAAAGACGAAGATACCGGCACCGATCATCGTCCCGATGCCGATGGCGAGCCCACCGGAGAGCCCGAGCGTTCGCTCGAGTTCGGCGTCGTCGGTGATCGTCGCCTCGTCTGTCTCGATGGTCGGCTCGACCCGCGGCGATTCGCCCTCGATATTGGCACCCTGGGTCGACGACGGCGGGCCATCCATACCGTCGTACTACGCCCGCCAGAGTGTTAGTACTACTGTTACGTTCGGACATCCGTCGTCGGGAACATACTACAGCCGGTCGGGACGATGTCTACCGACGATCACAGGCACGATACCCACAGACGACCGCGAGCGGGACGATGAACGAAGTCTCTCCCGACGTATCGCACCGGCGAGCGCAACTGCCGGCTCTCGAGTCGGCTACGCGAGCAGTTCGCCGGCCAATAGCTCGAGGCTGTCGTCCCCGTCGGCGGCCGCGTCCGGAACCGCGAGCATGACCTCCTCGATGCCGGCGTCGGCGTAGTCGGCGAGCCGGTCGCGGACCTCGGTCGGCGTTCCGGTGGGAGCGGTTTCCACGTACCCCGAGAGGAAGAACTCGCGGGGCTCGCTGGGCTCGTCAGGCAGGAACTCGTTTCGGAACGCCGCGCGTTTCTCCTCGGCGGCCTCGGTCGTCTCGCCGACGAAGGCGAACAGCTCGGCAGACTTGCGGATCTCGTCGTACCGTCCCTCGTTCTCGCAGTGATCGCGGAGCACGTCGAGCTTCTCCGCGAAGCCCTCGGGCTCGAGCGTGCCGTAGTTCCAGCCGTCGGCCATTTCGGCGGTGTAGCGCAGGGTGAACTCCTCGCCCCCGCCGCCGATCCAGATCGGAGGATGGGGATCCCGTACCGGCTGCGGTTCGCAGAAGGCTTCCTCGAGGTCGATCTCGAGGTGTTCGCCCTCGTGGCTGTACGTGTCGTTCGTCCAGAGTCCCCGCAGGATTTCGACGGTCTCCGCCAGTCGCCGAAGCCGTTTCGCGGGCGGCTCCCGAAACTCGTAGCCGAAGCGATCGTACTCGTCCTCGTACCACCCCCCGCCCAGCCCCAGCTCGAGCCGGCCGTCGCTCACGCCGTCGACCGTCGCCGCCATCTTCGCGAGCAGTGCCGGATGGCGGTAGTCCTGACTCGTCACGAGCGTACCCACGCGAACGCGATCGGTCGCCTCGGCGACCGCGCTCAGCGTCGTCCAGCACTCCTGAGTCGGCCGGCGCGGGTCGCCGATCCACGACTGGAAGTGGTCCTCGAGCCAGACCGCGTCGTAGCCGATCGACTCGGCCTCGAGTGCGGCCGCTCGGACCGTCGGGGCGTCGGTCCCGTACTGCGGGAGGATGTACCCGACGTCGAGGTCGGTCGCGCTCATTCGCGTACCTCCGAGTCGAGCGCCAGCGTCCGATCGGCGAGGGTCTCGGCGTCCGTGGCGACCAGTTTCACGAGCGCCTCCTTCCCGACCTCGCCGCGGTCGACGACGGCCACCGGCGGCTCGTCACGATCCGCGAACGCCTGTCGAGCGCCCCACCCCATCGTACGGCCCTCGGTCTCTTCGACCTCGGTCGGCTGGTCGGTGCGGTCGTACTCCGCGACCGGCCACTCGAGGGCCGAAAGCGCCGCCTCCACGTCCGCGTCGAACCGGCAATTCACGGCGAATCGCAGGTCGGGGACGAACTCCCGCGCCGAAAGGAGGAATCGGGCGACGTGGCTCGAGGCCCCGAACCGAACCCCGCGATTCGGGTGGATCCCCGAGAGGGTGCGGGTGATCCGGCCCTCGACGGCGGCGGTCTCGGCGACGGACTCGGCGTACGGCGTCGCGCCGACGACGTTCATCCCGACCTCCGGAACGAGCGCCGACACGTCGGCGTCGACGAGCCGCTCGACGACCGCCTGCACTTCCTCGGCGGTCACCTCGCGGGCGGCCTCGTTTCGGAGCGGCGCCATGTGGTTGACCGCGCCGTGGCCCTCGCCCACGTCGTAGTAGTAGCGGACTGCCCGCGCGAGGAAATCGGTCGCGCCCGCCACCGCGGGCTCGAGCGCCTCGCCCTTCGCGAGGCGGGCCGCGATCGCGGCGGCGAGCGCACAGCCGGAGCCGTGGGTGGCGTCCGTGCCGACGCGGGGATGTTCGAACGTCCGGACCGTCTCCTCGGTGACGAGCACGTCCCGAACCCGCTCGCCGGGGACGTGGCCGCCCTTGAGGAGGACCGCGTCGACGCCCGTCTCGAGGATCGCCGCGCCGGCCTCGCGGACCGTCTCCTCGTCGGTGACGGCGACGTCGGTCAGCACCTCGGCCTCGTCGGCATTCGGCGTCGCGACGGTCGCCCGGCTCAGGAGGTCCTCGTAGGCGCGTTCGGCCTCGGCCTCGAGCAGGCGGTCGCCGGTGGTCGCGACCATCACGGGGTCGACCACTAGCGGAAAGTCGAACTCGCGGGCGCGCTCGGCGACGGTCTCGATGACATCGGTCGTCGCGAGCATTCCCGTCTTCGCCGCGCCGACCGCGAAGTCGTCGGTGACGGCCTCGAGTTGCGCCTCGATCTCCCCGATCGGGAGGACGTGCGAGGACTCGACGCCCCGGGTGTTCTGGGCGGTGACGGCGGTGATCGCCGACGTGCCGAAGACGCCGTGGGCGGCCATCGTCGCGAGGTCGGCCTGAATCCCGGCACCGCCGCCGGAGTCGCTGCCCGCGATCGTCAGTCCGACCGGCCGGTGTTCGGGTGCAGGTGTTCTCATACGGGATCGTATTCCACGGTTGTACTAAGCGATAATGGTCAGTCGAGCAGTACATCAGCACGTGCGGCAATAGGTGGTCCGAGTAGCCGCGTCGGGTCCCTGTTTTCAGCGAGACGAGCGAAACTATGCCCCCACCTAATTTAATGTTTATAAAAATTATAATTATCATCTCAGAACGGAACGGAGTGGTGTGAACGAACGATCGGGAACGAGACGGCACTATTTGACCGCCATCGGAGCAGTCGGTGCGACCGCGCTGGCCGGCTGTCAAGACCAAACCGACGCGGACAGATCAGGGAACGGCGACGGAACGAACGACCCGGAAGCGAACGGTAACTCGGCCGGCCTCAGCGACGACGGCATCGAGGACGCATCGGCCCTCGTCTCGGCGACCCGGAGCGCGCTGACGACACAGGGGTACGAACTCGCCGAGGAGCTATCGTCGACGGGTATCGAGACGACCGACCGCTCGCAGCGGACGCGGAGCAGCCTGACGGACGAGCGACAGGTATACGTCCTCGAGACCGCGTCGACGACGAGCCGGGCGTACGTCGACGGCGGGACCTACTACGAGCAGACGATGGAGGGCGGGGAAACGGAGTCGTCGACGCGAGAACTGAACGAATCGTTCGAACGGATCCACACGCCCGACCACCTCTCCCGGGGGAGGAGCCTCGGTGGCGTTCTCGAGGCCGGAACCTACGTCTCAGCGGGGACGACGACGCGAAACGGTCGGGAACTCCGACAGTTCGACCTCGAGTCGGTCTCGCTTCAGGAGTCCGGTGCAGCGAGTTCGACCGCGAGCGGCACGGTGCTCGCGACCGACGACGGCGTCGTTTTCGAGGCGACGCTCTCGTTCGAGGGAAGCGTCGACGGAACGGCGATCACGCGCGAGCAGTCGGGCACGGTCACCGAACTCGGCGAAATCGCGGTCGAACGGCCGTCGTGGGTCGACGCGGCGAGCCAGTAGCGGTCGGCGTCACGAATTCGTCTCGTCCGCCAGCGCCGCGTAGGCCGCCCACGACGGATCGACGCGCGGATGCTCGAGCGCTTCGCCGTCGACGAACACCGCACCGTCCTCGCCGTCGGCGGCTTCGACGGTGCCGATTTCCGCGACCGGCGTGTCGCGGTCCTCGAGCGCCCCGCGCACGTCGTCGACGCCGTCGGGATCGACGGCGACGACGAGCGAGCCGCAACTGGTCGCCGCCCACGGGTCGATCGCGAGGGCATCACAGACCTCGCGGACGCCGGGGCGAAGCGGCACGGCAGCGCGGTCGATAGCGAACCGGACGCCCGCGCCCTCGGCCATCTCGGAGAGCGCACCGGCGAGACCGCCTTCGGTCACGTCGTGCATCGCCGTCACCGGCCCCGCCGCGGCCGCGGTGAGGGCGTCCCGGACGGCGAACACCTCCTCGAGGCGGTCCTGTGCGTCGGCGATCACGTCGTCGGGGCAGTCGATTCGCTCGCCGAAGAGGGTGCTCAACAGCCCGACCGCCTCGACGGCGGGGCCGTTCGTCAGCAGCAGTCGATCGCCGGGGCTGGCTCCGTCGGGGCGGACGATTTCGTCGTGCTCGCCGACGCCCATGGCGGTCGCCGCGCCGACCCACGGATACGACGAGTCCGCGTAGCGCGCCGTGTGGCCGGTCACGACCGCGACGCCGAGAGCGGCGCATTCAGCGTGGATCGTCGACTGAATCGTCGCGAACTCGTCGTTCGTGATGCTTTCGGGGAGCGTAAAACACAGCGAGAGGTGCGACGGTGCGACGCCGCTGACGGCCACGTCCGCGAGCACGAGGTCGAGGGCGAACCGAGCGGCCCGTTCGAACCCCAGATCGGGCAGGATCGAGAGCGGATCGGTCGCCGTGACGAGCGCCCGGCCGCCGACGTCCAGCACGCCGAAGTCGACGCCGGGCGTGGGGCCGATCGCGACGTCGTCCCGGTCGGCGCCGAGGTTCGACGCGACGTGGCGATCGAAGAACGCGGGGTCGATCTTTCCGAGGTCGGTCACGGTTGATCGATTCCGGCCGGTCGTCTTATCCGTAGCGGTCCACCGCTGCAATCGACAGCCGACGGCGACTATCCGTTCCGGCAGCAATGTAAGCTACCAGACCTTTCAACAAGTGTGGTATAGCGGAACACGGGCGGTGCCGTACCCAACAGTGCAGGGTGAACGGCTAACTCGAGTGAGTTACAAAATGGCATGTTTGTAATGAAATCTGATATTTTCGCACCGATCGTCGTCGAAGGGACGGAGCGAAGAGGGGTCGAATGCACGGAATCATCCTGAAGACGCTGCAGGCGTTCGTCGTCGACACCTACGGCGAGGACGCCTGGCTGTCGATCCAGCGCGAGGCCGACGTCGAGGAGAAAGTCTACGTGCCGGTCACCGTCTATCCGGACGGCGACGTCTACGAGATCGCCCGGACGGCCGGCGAACTCACCGATCAGAGTCCCCGAACGATCCTGACCCAGTACGGCGAGTGGGTCGTTCCGGCGCTGCTCGAGACCTACGACCTCCACATCGACGACGAGTGGCAGGGGCTCGAACTGATCGCGAACATCCAGCAGTTCCACACGTCGCTCCGGACGCGCGATATGACGACGCTGACGACGCCGCGGATCCGCTCGGAGCGCCTCGAGGAGAACCGCGTTCGGATCACCTACGACTCCGACCGAAAGCTCTGTGATATCGCCCGGGGAGCGATTCAGGGCGTGGCAAAGCGGTTCGACGAGGAATTGGTCGCCGAGGAGCGGACGTGTATGCACGAGGGGGACGACGCCTGCCGGTTCGATATCCGGCGGACCGTGCCCGCGGACGCGGGAGCGAGCGTGGCGACGAGATCGAACCCGGAGTCCGACCCGGAGACGGACGTCGGCTTCGAGTTCGAATCGGCGGTCGACGGTGCCACCGGAGGCGAGCATGACTGAGACCGCGACGGCCGCCGACGGCGAGTCGCCGCTACCGGCGTCGATCCAGTCGCAGCGCCCCTTCGGGTTCGCCGTAGCGATCGTCTGTCTGGGCGTAGTCGCCGTCAGCGCCGCCGCGGTCGCGCTCGGAGCGGTTTCGCCGGCGGTCGTCGGCGTCGGCCTCGTCGGCGTCGTCGCGACGGGCACCGGCGCTGGGGCCATCGCGGCGGTCTCCGACGCTCGAGTCGCGCCGAGAGAGCGCGACAACCTGCGCGACGGGGTCGCGGAACTGACCGACCGGACGGCGCGACTCGCCGAGGACGAGCCGGACGTGTCCTTCACGACCGAGCGGGACGACGAGTTCGGGGCGCTCGAGACGGCCCTCGCCTCGATACAGAAACGGCTCGCGGCGAGCGAGCGGACCGGTCGGTCGCTCGACGACCTCGAGCGGACGGTCGAAGCCCACGCGGAGACGACGCGGGCGGTCGCGGAGGGGGATCTCACCCGGCGGTTCGACGGGGCCGACGGCCACGACGCGATCGGCGAACTGGCCGACAACTCGAACGCGATGCTCGCCGAGATCGAGGACGAGTTCGGGACGCTGAAGTCGTTCTCCGGGGAGGTCGTCACGTACAGCCGCGAGCTCACCACGAGCATGGAGACGGTCCGCGCGGAGGGCGAGCGGACCAGCGAGTCGCTGACCGCGGTCGTCAGGGACAACGAGGAGCAACACGAGCAGTTGCGGAGCGTCGCGGCCGAGATGGAGTCGTTCTCGACGACGATCGAGGAGATCGCCGCGACGGCCTCGGAGGTCGCAGACACCGCCGAGGAGACCGCCCGCGTCGGCCAGGAAGGGAGCCGTGCCGCGGACGACGCGATCGAGGGGATGGACGTGATCGACGCGGAGACCGAGCACACCCTCGAGGAGATCGAAGCGCTCGAGGCGGAGGCCGAGCGGATCGACGACCTCGTCGAGTCGATCAGCGACATCGCCGAGCAGACCAACATGCTGGCGCTCAACGCCAACATCGAAGCGACGCGGTCCGGCAACGGCGGCGAGCGGGGGTTCGGCGCGGTCGCCGACGAGATCCAGAACCTCTCCGAGGAGGTCTACGAGTCGGTCCAGGCCGTCGAAGAGCGCCTCGAGGGGCTCAGGAACCGGGCGATCGCGGCGGCCGACGAGGTCCGGACGAGTCGCGGTCGCATCGAGGACAGCGTCGCCGACGTCGAGGCGGCCGCGGGTGCGCTCGAGCGGATCGCCGACCTCGCCGAGCGGACCAACGACGGGGTTCAGGAAATCTCCGCGGCGACCGAACAGCAGGCCGCCGCGACCGAGGAGGTCGTCGTACTGGTCGAAAACGCCGCCGAGACGAGCGCCGAGACGGCCCGGACCTCCGCCAGAGCGGCCCGGCGGGCGTCCGCCCAGGCCGACGCGCTCTCCCACGTCGCCCGCAGCGCGACCGACCTCACCGAGCAGGCCGGCGAGCTGAACGCCCAGCTCGAGCGATACGACACCGAGAGCGGCTACGACCTCCCCGAGGCGCGGACCGCGGGCGACATGGATCCCGAAGCGGTCTCGACCGCCGAACCGACGACGGAGACGATCGGCGGCGGGAACGAGAGCCGATAACGGGGCGCTCGCTCGAGTCACGGCGGTGTGAGCCGTCGGATTGGCACGAGGTCGTCGGTACGGGCAGTCGGGTCGGCACAGGTCGTCGGCACGGGCCGTCGGGGAGTCGACCGCCGCCGGAACCGCCGGCGTTTAGGAGCGTGCCGAACGTTCGTCCGGTCATGCACGGAACCGGCGTTCCACTCGTCACGCCGTTCGATACGTCCGGCCGCGTCGATCACGCCCGGCTCGAGGAACTCGTCCGCTGGGTCACGGATTGCGGCGTCGATTTCCTGGTTCCCTGTGGCTCATCGGGCGAGGCACCGCTGCTGACGACCGACGAGCGCGTCCGAGTCGTCGAATCGGTCGCCGACGCGACCGACCGTCCGGTGCTCGCGGGCACCGGCTGCGAGGGGTACGAACCCACGCTCGAGACGACCGAACGCGCCGCCGCGGTCGGGGCCGACGCGGCGCTCGTGGTGACGCCGTCGTACTACAGGTCCGACGACGCGGCCCTCGAAGCCTACTACCGGGATCTCGCGGACGACTCACCGGTCCCGATCTACCTCTACAGCGTGCCGAAGTTCACCGGTCACGCGCTCTCGCCGCGCACCGTCGCGTCGCTCGCGGGCCACGAGAACATCGCGGGGATCAAGGACTCGAGCGGCAGCCTCGAATCGCTGCAACGGCTCGTCGACCGGACCGCCGACGAGTCGTTCGCGGTGTTGGTCGGTAGCGGGAGCGTCTACGCGGCCGGTCTCGCGGCGGGTGCCGACGGCGGCGTGCTCGCGATGGCGAACGTCGTCCCCGAACGGGCGAACGGGATCTATCGCCGGCACGCGGACGGCGAGAGCGACGAGGCGCGATCGCGCAACGCCGCGCTCGTCGACCTCAACCACGCGGTGACGACGCGCTACGGCGTGCCGGGCATCAAGGCCGCTCTCTCGGCGCGGGATCGACCGGCCGGCTCGCTCCGACGACCGCTCCGCCCCCTCGAGGACGCGGCGCGACGTGACCTCGAGTCGACCCTCGCGGACGCGCTCGAAGCGGCGAGCGCGCCGGACGCCGATCCATCGACGTAACCGAAACAGGCATCGTTCGACGCCCGATGAACCCGAAGACAGTTACCGCTAAGAGTCAAGGATGTGGCTCGCTTAGCCGGTGTAGATGGCGTACTCCGTCAGTTCGAGGACCGACACCGACCTCGAGTTCTCCGCCAGCGAGCTCACGGGCGCGCTAGGCGATTCGGTTACGGTGCTCCCGCTACTGGTGGCGCTGGCCGCGACGACGAGCGTCTCGCTTCCCCACGTCCTCGTCGGATTCGGCGTCTTCCAGATCGTCTGGGGGCTCTACTACGGCCTGCCGCTCTCCGTCGAGCCGATGAAGGCGCTGATCGGGCTGGCGATCGTGGGTACGCTTTCGTACGCCGAACTCGCCGCGGCCGGGCTGCTCGCCGGCGGCGTGTTGCTGGTCGTCGGCCAGTTCGGTCTCGTCGGTCGGCTCGAGCGGGTCGTCGGCGAGCCGGTCATTCGCGGCGTCCAGCTCGCGGTCGCGCTGCTCTTGCTCGAGGCCGCGGTCGGTCTCTCGGTCGGGAACCCGCCCGTGGCGGCGGCCGGACTGGCCGTCGTCGGCCTGCTCGCGGTCGTCGGCTACCGGCGGGCCAGCGTGCTGGTCGTCCTCGGGCTCGGCGGGATCGTCGCCGTCGCGACGACCGGGGTGCCGACGCCGGCAGTGCCCGAACCGACGCTCTTTCCCGCCGGTTCGCCGACGTTCAGCGGAGCCGCGCTCGAGGGGACCGTCGCCCAGCTGGGCATGACGGTCGGGAACGCGGCGATCGCGACCGCGCTGCTCTGTGGCGACCTCTACGGCCGAGACGTCTCGGCGGACGCGCTCTCGCGGAGCATGGGCGTCACCTGCCTCGCTTCGATCCCGTTCGGCGGCGTGCCGATGTGCCACGGCAGCGGCGGCCTCGCCGGGAAGTACGCCTTCGGGGCGCGGACCGGCGGCGCGAACGTCCTGCTCGGGATCGGCTACCTCGCACTCGCGCTCGTCGCCACCGGCGCGCTGCTCGCCGCGTTTCCGACGGCCGTCCTCGGCGTCCTGCTGGTCGTCGTCGCGCTCGAGCTCGCCCGCGCGGCGTTCGACCCCGTCTCCGACGCCCGATCACTCGCGCTCGTCGCCGCCGTCGGCGTCGTCGGGCTGGCGGTCAACGTCGGCGTCGCGTTCGTCTTCGGAGCCGTCGCGTTCTGGCTCGCCTCGCGGCGGGCGTGAGCGGTCGGCGGCTCGAGTCGGACGACCTTTGATCCCGGCGACCCAACGGCCACCGATGACCGCGAGCTGGGGCGACCTGTTCGACCGCGCGGCGGCGTACGACGGCAACCTCGAGTCGATTCGAACCGAACTCGAGGCGATCCGGGAGGAGAGCAATGGCTGAGGACGAGGGGCCGAATCCGGCCCGCGTCGTCGCCGACGCCGACGTGCTCGCTGCGGATCTGCTCGTCGGAGGCGAGGCCCGCGAGGCGCTGGACCACGTCCGGCGACACTCGTGGGTCGACCTCGTCGCCAGCGACCCGCTGCTCGCACAGACCGAACGGCTGGTGACGGAACTGGCAGACGCCGAACTCGCCGCCGAGCACCGCGAACGCCTCGCGGCCGAGCGCGTCGCGGTCGACCAGCCCGAGGGCGACCACCCGGCGCTGGCGTCGGCCTATCGGGGCGAGGCGGCGCACCTGCTGTCGTACGACGAGCGGCTGCGATCGGCGAAAGCGGGCCTCACGCTCCAGCCGCGCGTGTCCGTCAGCATTCGCCCACCGGACGCGTTCGCGCGGCTGTTCGATCCCGAGAGCCTCTATGAAGTCGTCGAAGGCGGCGAATATCCGGGACCGGATCGGGACCCTCGAGCGTAGGCTGGGCTCGAGACTCTCGGTTGTCCCAGGACGAGTGGGCTCGCACGCTGTGAGTGCATCCCGAGAGCCTTATGCGACGCGAGCACTGACTAGTGAGGGGTAATGAACCAACTCCGCACCGGACTAAGCTACGGGGACGTGCTCCTCGTGCCGAATCGATCACCGGTCGACAGCCGCAGCGACGTGGACCTCTCGACGGCGTTCACGCCGAGCGTCGACCTCGAGACGCCGCTCGTCTCCGCCGCGATGGACACCGTCACGGAGGCCGAGCTGGCGATCGAACTCTCCCGCGCGGGCGGGATCGGCGTCCTCCACCGATTTCTCACGCCCGAGGAGCAGGCCGCACAGACCGAACGGGTGAAAGCCGCCGACGAACGCGTCGCCGCCGCCGTCGGGATCAACGAGGACTACGTCGCTCGCAGCGACGCGCTGGTCGCCGCCGGGGTCGACGCGCTCGTGGTCGACGTCGCCCACGGTCACCTCGAGAGCGCGCTCGAGGCCGTCGGGCGGCTCGGCGAGGAGTTTCCGGAGACTGATCTCGTCGCCGGCAACGTCGCGACGCCGGCGGGCGTCGAGGATCTCGCGGCCGCCGGGGCCGACTGCGTGAAGGTCGGCATCGGCCCGGGATCACACTGTACGACCCGAAAGGTCGCCGGCGCTGGCGTCCCCCAGCTGACCGCCGTCGACGACTGTGCGACGGCCGCCGAGGGGCTGGACGTAACGATCTGTGCTGACGGCGGCATCCGCACCTCCGGCGACGCGGTGAAGGCGCTGATGGCGGGGGCCGACACCGTGATGCTCGGAAGCCTCTTCGCCGGTACCGAAGAAGCGCCGGGTGCGGTAGTCGAAGTCGACGGGACGCGGTACAAGCGTTCCCGCGGGATGGCGACCACCACCGCCGCCGAGAAGCGCGACGACAAGGAGGCCGACGTGCGCGCCGACGAGGGCGTCGAAGCGCTGACGCCGTACAAGGGATCGGTCGCCGACGTCGTCGCGGAGTTCTGCGCTGGAATTCAGTCCGGCCTCTCCTACTGCGGCGGCCACACGATCCCGGCCGCCCGCGAGGAGGCCGAGTTCATCCGCGTCGCTCCCAGCGCGAAGGAACGCGAAGGCTACCACGCCGACCAGGACTGGGAAGGCGTCAGCGTGGACAGCGAAGCCGTTACCGTCACCGAATCGGACCTCGCCGAGGACCGCGCGAACGGCGCCGTCGAGAGCGACGACTAGCGGTGGCCGGGGGCCGAGCAGATCACTCTCGGAGGTCGGCCTCGAGCGAGAGCCACCAGATGCGACCGCGACCCTCGATTTCGTGCGTTTCCAGGACGCCGTCGGCGGCCAGCTCGGCGAGTCGATCGCCCATCTCGTCGAGGGGAACGCCGTACTCGTCCGCCAGATAGCGCGTGTTCACGACCGGCATCGGGGCGGTGCGGATCGACTCGACGATCGCTTCGGCGGGGAGCCGATCGTCGGACGTGGAATCGGACGGCATAGGTGGTCGTACGCGCCGCTCACGATTAGTTCTCGCGGCGATACCGCGAGTTTCAGCTCTCTGACTGCTCGCGATCCCGGAGCCCAGTGTCGGCACCGCGCTCACCGATGGCGATAGGACGGCCGCGCCAGTGGACCGACTGGATCACTCCTCGGCGTCTTTCACCGGGAAGGCGATCTCCGTCGTCGCGCGGTATTCGACGATCTCGCCGTTCTCGACCTCCGCGGTCCAGTCCTCGACCTCGATACCGTGGACTCCCTCTACGGATTCGCTCGCGTTCTTGACCGCCTCTTCCGCCGCGGCCTCCCACGATTCCTCGGACGTTCCCAGTACTTTGATGACTTTTATTGCCGTCATGGCGGGGTTCGTACCATTGAGTGGCGCTTAAGCCCTTTTCACAACATTGAGAATTTCGGGCCGAATGCCAGAACGACGCCGGACGGACTCCGGGGCGATATCGACCGAACGACCGACTGCCACGCGGTGGGAGCGACCTGTACCGATTTATCCGTGGTATGCGATAGGACCCGTATGGCACAGCAGATCCTCGTCGCGTTCGACGAATCACCACAGGCAACCGCCGCGTTACGCCACGCGCTCTCGACCTACGACGACGCGGAGATTCACGTCCTCCACGTCAACGACCCGCGGGAGTGGTCCACCGCGGACGGAATGGACGGGTTCCTCTACTCACAGGACGCGTTCGAACAGTCTCAGGAGTCCGCAGAGGCGCTGCTCGAGGACGCCGAGGGAATCGCCCGGGAGTACGACGCGGCGGTCACGACGGCGGCCGAGGTGGGGATGGTGGCCGAGACGGTCATCGACTACGCCGAGGAACACGATATCGATCACATCGTCCTCGGGAGTCACGGGCGTCGCGGCCTCTCGCGGTTCCTGCTCGGCAGCGTGGCCGAACGAGTGATGAAACGAGCGCCCGGTTCCGTGACGATCATCCGGGACGAGAACCCGGCCGACGATCGGTAACCTCGACCGGTGAACGGCTCAGCGGTGACGGCCGATGGATTCCGTACGGAGTTCGTCCTCGACGTTCCACGTCCGGGGACGGAAGGCGACGAACGCCGCGAGGAGGTAAAACGCCGCGACCACCGCGATGACGGCCAGCCCCGGGATATCGCCGATGGCGGCGCTTTCCGGCCACGGCCTCGTCGAGAAGGCCGCGATGCGGACGACCCACGCGCCGAGCGAGATCGTGAACAACATCAGATAGATCCGCCGGAGCCGGTGTGCGATCGACTCCTCGGTGCTGATCTTCATCACCGGCCGTCGGTAGTCGTAACTCAACCGCTCGCGCCACTGCGGATCCTCGAGTCCGGTCGAGGGGTCGAGGCCGTAGGCGAAGACGTTCTTCTGGAGCGTTCGCACGCGGCCGCGCCAGATGTCGTATCCGCGGAAGCGCCGCGCCTCGATGACCAGAAACGCGGTCAGAGCGGCCGTCCCGAACAGGAGGATGTAGTGGGGGTTGTTCCGGCTCGAGAACGTCCACGTCAGGACCGCGCTCATGATGACGATCGCCCAGTAGGTGGTCTGGTCGAGGCGCTCTCGCCAGAACTTCATCCGGTGTATCTCGCCCCGGTAGAGGTGTGCCAGACTCGAACTCGGCCCCATCTCCTCCTCCAAGAGACCGCGTCCGATCTCGCGGTGATCCGCGTCGTTCGGATCGATATCCTTCCTCGAATCTCGGTCCATCGTATTGAACGGTACTGGGATGGACGTGAAAAGAAACCGCGGTTTCGGCGCGGTCGGATCGGCGTGTCCGGCGCGTCGGGACCGCCGTCAGTTTCCGAACGGAGATCGGTCGGATTCGTCCCCCACGGCGAGCCGTCGTCGATCGCCCCAGGGGCGGTCGTTCGGTACCTCGATCTCGACTTCCACCTCGTTGGTTCGCAGAAACGGCGGCGTCCACGGATCGTTGTACTGTAACAACACCGGCTCGCCGCTCGTTTCGAGCTCCTCCCTCGAGAGGGTCTCGAGCAGGCGGTCGCGCTGCCGGTCGACGCGGTCGTCGGTCGCGTACCACGAGAAGCGCCGCACCCCGACCGTTCGCGGGGGCTCGACGACGAGTTGTACCGCAGGATCGGTCGGCGTCGGCGCCGTCGCGGGCGAGTACGTCGCCGGGAGATAGAACGACATCGTCACGCCGCCCTCGTCGGATTCCGTCCGCACGGGCGCGGTCATCGAGATCGATTCGCCGCGCGTCGCTACCGGCGTGGTCATCGCGATGTCCTCGCTTTGCGCGTTCGAGCCGGAGATATACCGAAAGAGCCGCTGGAACGCCGCCCGCTCGTCGTCGGCCGTCGTCTCGACGAGGACGAGTTGGGGATACCGTCGGATTTCGACGCCGTCGAATCGCTCGAGCGTCTCCGAGGGCACCCGTTCGGTCGTCCGGCTGACGTAGACGCCCCAGCCGATCCACGCCGCCAGCAGGCCGCCGACGCCGATCAACAGTCGCCGTATCGATCGCATACGTCCCGGACGACGCCGAGAGTCAAAGTCTCGCGGGGTACGTTCACCGGAACGAAACTCTCCCGGCGTGCGATCGAATCTCGACGAGACGGGGCGCGATCGAACGATCCGCCGCGCCGGCCGCGGCCCCTGACAGGTATAAGCCTCGAGCCGTCGTCGTCTCGGCCGTGAGCGGTGCCGGTACCCACCCCATCGCGGTCGACGGCCTGACGAAGTACTACGGGGACGTTCGGGGCGTCGAAGATCTCACGTTCGCCGTCGATCCCGGGGAAATCTTCGGCTTCCTCGGCCCGAACGGCGCGGGGAAGTCGACCGCGATACAGGTCCTACTCGGCTTGCTGAAACCGACCGACGGCGAGGCGACTCTACTGGGCCGCGACGTCACCGACCGGGAGGAACTGCGCGAACTGAAAGAACACATCGGCTACCTGCCGAGCGACGTCACCTTCTACGACCGCGTCACGGGCGCGGAGATCCTCGACTACTTCGGCCGACTGCGGGGTGACGAGCGCCGCGCGGAACTCGTCGAACGGTTTCCCGCCCCCCTCGATCGAGACGTGAAGACCTACTCGAGCGGAAACAGGCAGAAGCTGGCCATCGTCGCCACGTTCATGCACGATCCCGAACTGGCGATCATGGACGAGCCGACCTCGGGACTGGACCCGCTCGTCCAGAACGAGTTCTACGAACTGCTCGAGGAGCGGCGAGCGCGGGGACGGACGAACTTCTTCTCCTCACACGTCCTGAGCGAGGTGCGCCGCGTCTGCGACCGCGTCGGGATCATCAGGAACGGTCGATTGATCGAGCTCGATACCGTCGAGAACATCCTCGCGGAGGGCGGGACGATCGTCACCGTGCGGCTGGCCGAGGAGCCGCCGCCGTCGGCGCTCGAGTTCCCGGGAACCGCCCGCGTCGAGCGCCGAGACGGGCGCTACCGGCTCGCCCTCGCGGGGGAGTTCGACGCGCTGATCGACCACCTCCACGAGTACACGGTGCTCGACCTGGAGGTTCGCGAGGCATCCATCGAGGACGTGTTCATGCACTTCTACGGCGATGCCGACACCGAGGACGGCACGTCCGCGCCGGACGAAGACGATCCCTGACCGGATCCGCAGGGAGCCACTGACTCCCATCAACGCCTGCGGATCCACCAGCCCGCCGCGAGGGCGAAAGCCACCGCGACGGCGGCGAACGGAGCGACGGAGTCGACGTCGGCTTCCTCGTCGGTCTCGGCGATCGAGACCGGGACCGGAACCGGATCAGCGCCCGTCCGCTGGCCCGTGCCGGTGTCGTAGGTGACCGTGATCGCGGCGCTGGCGGTCGTCTCGATCGCGTCCGTCGACGACTCGAGCGGGAAGCGGACTGTTTCCGACTCGCCGGCCTCGAGCGTTCCGACGTACGCCGTCGGCGACTCGGTCGACAGCGGTGGACTGACGTTCAGTGCGGCGACGACGCCCGTAACCGCCTCGTCGTCGTCGTTCGTGATCCGTACCTCGTAGACCCCCGTTCCGTCGACCGGAATCGCTCCGTTTACGGGTTCGACGTCGAACGACCGGGATTCCGCGACTGGAATCCCGAGCACGGTCGGACCGCCGGTTTCCACGGTCTCGTCGTCCTCGTCGTCGTTTTCGGCGTCGTCCGCATCGGTTTCGTTCACGTCGGCGCCGGTTTCGTCGGCAGCGTCCTCGTCGACCGCGTACTGGACGCTCGCGTACAGCGGGTATCGCCCCGGTTCGACCCCGGCCGCTGCGATATCGACGTCGATGGACTCAGTGTCGCCGGGCCAGACCTCCTCGAGATAGACCGACTGGGTCGCCCGTGGCGGGACCGATCCGAACGACAGCGCGCCGGCCGGCGCTCGTAGCGTCACGACGATATCCGTCGCCTGCTGGTCGCCGTCGTTCGTCACCTCGAGGACGACGGTCGCGGCGTCGCCCGCCCGAACGGACTGGTTGTCCGCGACGGCGACGGTGACGTTCGCCTCGGCCGCCTGCACGATCGGCCCGTCCGTCGCGGCCGCGTCTGCACCCACACCGCCCGGCGGTTCGCCGCCGGTCGGTGGCTGGGGTTCGGCGTCGGCTCCGGGAGGCGATTCGTTCGACGGTGCGCGCTGACCGGCGGTTTCGGCCGCGGTCGGTCCCGCCCCGCCGGTCTCGTTGCCGGACGGCTCGTCCTGCAGCGCCGCTGTCGGAGTGCTGATGGAGCCTGAGACTGTCACGGACCCGCCAATCGTCGCCAGCGCAACGAGCACGCAGCAGCCGACGAGGACGGCGCGACGCGACCGATTCCGACTCGAGCCGTCCGCCTGTCCCGTCATGCTCGCGCCGAGACGGGGGTGAACGGAATAAAGCAACGGCCCCGTTCCGCGCTCAAATCACCGGCTTACCGGGCCGTCTCCGGGACAACTGGTAGTTACTCCGGACGTTCCCGCTGGATCGGGATCCGCCTATAAGTCGCGGGCGCTCGTCGCTCCCCTCGACGAGACGCTATGCTCGAGATCACGTCGTTCGAGGCCGGCCGTCGGCTGCGGGGCGCGCTGGTACTCTCGGGTGCGCTGCTCGCGCTGATCGCCCTCACCGTCGGGCTCTTCCCGTCGATTCGGGAGACGGGCGCCGACCTCGACGCGTACCTCGAGTCGCTGCCGCCGGAGGCGACGCGCGCATTCGTCGGCAACGTGACCACGTTGACGACGATCGAAGGGTATCTCGTCTCGCAGCTCTACCAGTTCGGCTGGGTGTTGCTGCTCGCGATCTACTACGCCTACGCGGCCGCCTCGACGGTTGCAGGGGAGGTCGAACGCGGAACGGTGGGGCTGACGCTCTCGCTGCCGGTGACGCGGACGCGGTTCGTCGTCGGCAAGTTCCTCTCGCTCGTTCCGGGAGCCGTCCTCGTCAACGCGATCACCTTCCTCGGCGTTTCCCTCGGCGTCGCGCTCGTCGACGAGTCGATCGACACAATCGACCTCTTCGCGGTCCACGCGTACTCGATCGCCTACCTGCTCGCCTGTGCCGGGATCGGGCTGCTCGCCTCGGTCGCGTTCGACTCCGTCCGGCGAGCGCAGACCGCAGGGGCCGGCGCGGTCTTCGGGCTATTTCTCCTCGACACGTTCACGTTCGACACCGACTACGAGTGGCTCGGCGACGTCGCCCTCTCGCGGTACTTCGATCCCGGCGCGATACTCGTCGAGGGCGAAATCGCGTGGGCCGACCTCTCCGTCCTCCTCGTCGCCGTCGTCGTTCTCGTCGTCGTCAGTAGCGAATACTTCGAGCGCCGGGATCTCTCGGGGTAGGTTCACGGACCGCCGGGACAGGATTATTTATTCGATGTGGTCTTCCGTCGGAATATGGATTCACCGGAGAGCGAACGGCGCTGTCACGTACTCATCGGCGTCGCGCTGGTACTCCTGACGATCGGAATCGGCTACGACTTCGTCGTCGGGACGAAACTGGCCGACTTCGTGGTGATCATCGCGGGGCTGTTCACCGGCTGGATGGCGTTCCTCTACTGTCTCGGCCACGCCTCCGGCTGGGGCGACTGACGCGTTCGATCGGGCCGTCCGCTCACCGGTCGCGCTCGGCGTACCACTCCGCGAACTGCTCGAGCGCCCGTCCGCGGTGGGAGATTGCGTTCTTCTCTTCGGTGCTCATCTCGGCCATCGTCGCCCCGTTGTACTCGAAGATAGGATCGTAGCCGAACCCGCCCTCGCCGCGGGGCGCGACGAGCGTGCCGGCGACCGATCCCTCGAACGTCTCGGTCCCCTCGGCGTCCGCGTACGCGAGCACGGTCCGGAAGTGCGCGCGGCGGTTCTCCTCCGTCTCCGCGAGCCGCCAGAGGCGCTCGACGCCGACGGTGTCCTCGACGTACGCCGAGTACGGGCCCGGGAACCCGCCCAGCGCATCGACGAACAGCCCCGCATCGTCGACGAGGACCGGCTCGTCACTCCCCAGTTCTTCGAAGGCTTCGCGCGCACCGTGGGTCGCGATCTCGGCCAGCGAGTCGCTCTGGACCTCCGTGTAGTCGTACTCGAGCTGTTCGACGGGCTCGACTCCCTCGAGGTAGTCACGCGCCTCGCGGACCTTGCCCTCGTTTCCGGTGACGAATCGGATGGCCATGTTCGAGCGACGTACCGGGGACGGCAAAGCGTCGTCGGTTGCGTCCGAGACCGATCGGTGCGCCCGCTCACAGCTCGAGACTGTCCATTATCGCCGACTCCGCCTTCCGCAGGTGTTCGGCGGCCGTCCCCGGCGCGCAGTCGAGTTCCGCGGCGACGGTTTCGACGCTCGCCGACCGCGGGACGTCGAAGTAGCCCAGTTCGCGAGCGACCCGCAGGGCCTCGCGCTGGCGCGCGGTCAACGCCCCGACCGCGGCGTCGCTGCCGTCGTACTCGCCGACGCGGTCGACGCTCGTCTCGATGCCCTCGGGGATCTCCTCGAGCGCGCGCCGGAGGTCGGCCGGTTCGCCGACGACGGAGAAACGGACCGTCCAGTCGGAGCGGTACTCGAGGGGCGGCAAGGCGACGAGGCTCCCGCGGGAGAAGATCTCGAGGAGCCGGTCGTCCACGTCGTCGGGGACGTCGCGCACGTAGACGGTGAACGACCGGTCGCCGGTCCGCGTGAGTTTGTAGTCGCTCACCCGGCCTGTCTCCTCGAGGGCGGTTTCGTAAACGTCGGGGTCGCCGACGACGTGAAAGATGAAGGCGTTGTCGCCGTCGTCGCCCGTGAAGTTCCCGTGGACCATCCGGTAGGCGTCGAACGCGTCGCTGTCGGCGACGAACCGGTGCATCGGATGGATCGTCTCCGCGTCGTACTGAAGGGTGAGCCGAACGGTCTTCACGAGCGGGAATTCTCGCGTCGGTATATAAATAGCCTAGCGGCTGTCGCAGCACCGATTCGGCCCCCGCGTGCGAACACTCTCGGTATGTCGCCACGTTCGACGCTCGAGTCCGAACCGGCCGCGGGAGAGTCGGCGGGGATGCTGGACCTCGAGGAGTTGCTCGGCGAAGCCGTCCTTGGTCGCGACGACCACCTGAACGCGCCGGGCGTCGTGATCCGGCCGGACGAAGTGCAGGCGGTGCTCGCGACGCTGCGCGACGAGGCCGGGTTCGATCACTGCTCCTGTGTCACCGCCCAGCAGTATCCCGACCGGTTCGAGACGATCTACCACCTGAAATCCTACGACGATCCGACGCGAGAGGTGAGCGTCGTCGTTCCGACGCCGGTCGACGAACCGGTCAGCGAGTCGGCCGAGTCGGTCTTCCGGACCGCGGAGTGGCACGAGCGCGAGGCCTACGACCTCGTCGGTATCGAGTACGAGGACCATCCGGACCTCCGGCGTATCCTGTTGCCCGAAACGTGGCAAGGGCATCCGCTCTCGCCCGCCTACGATCAGGAGAAATCGCAGATCGTGACCCTCTCCGAGCACGCGAACCCGCTCGCGGGCGACGAACGCGACGCCGCCACGGACACGATGTTTCTCAACATCGGCCCGCATCACCCGTCGACCCACGGCGTCATGCACGTGAAAGCGGTGTTGGACGGCGAGACGGTCGTCGACGTCGACCCCGACATCGGCTACATCCACCGCTGCGAGGAGCAGCTGTGCCAACAGGGGACCTACCGCCACCAGATCATGCCCTACCCCGACCGCTGGGACTGGATGTCGGGGCTGTGCAACGAGTGGGCCTACGCCCGCGCCGCCGAGGATCTGGCGGACCTCGAGGTCCCCGAGTACGCGCAGGTCATCCGGACGATGGGGGCCGAACTCTCGCGGCTCGCCTCCCACTTCATCTCGCTTGGCACCTACGCGCTGGACGTCTTCGGCGAGTTCACCGCCACCTTCCAGTACGCCATCCGCGACCGCGAACTCGTGCTCGACCTGCTCGAGGACCTGACGGGGCAGCGGATGATGTACAACTACTTCCGGCTGGGCGGGGTCGCCTGGGATCTGCCCGAACCCCGTGCGGAGTTCATCGCGGAAACGCGGGACGTTCTGGACGGCCTCCCGGCCAAGATCGACGAGTACCACGACCTGCTGGTCACCAACGAGATCTTTCAGCGCCGCTGTATCGACACCGGCGTGCTGAAGCCCGAGACGGCCAAAGCGTACGGCTGCACCGGGCCGGTCGCCCGGGCCTCCGGCATCGATTACGACCTCCGGCGCGACGATCCGTACGGCTACTACGAGAACCTCGAGTGGGACGTCGTCACGGAACCCGACGGCGACAACTACAGCCGCGTGCTCGTTCGCATGCAGGAGGTCGAGGAGTCCGCGAAGATCATCGAGCAGTGTCTCGACCTGCTCGAGGACTGGCCCGAAGACGAGCGCACGGTGCAAAGCAACGTCCCGCGGACGCTCAAGCCGGACTCGGACGCCGAAACGTATCGCGCCGTCGAAGGTGCGAAGGGTGAACTCGGGATCTACATCCGCGCGGACGGCTCTGACACGCCAGCCCGGTTCAAGATCCGCAGCCCGTGTTTCTCGAATCTCTCCGTACTCCCCGAACTCGCGGAGGGAGAGTACATCCCGGATCTCGTCGCCGCGATCGGTAGTCTCGACTGTATCATGGGCGAAGTCGATCGCTGATCGAGGTGTCGGTGCCGCGAGAAATCGAATCGGACGCCGTTCAGTCGTCCGTATCGTCGACGATGACCTCGACGGGTTCGTCGGCGCGGTCCTCGTCGCCGTCGGTCGATCCCTGCTCCTGCTGCCAGAGGAGGCCGCCGGCGACGAGGACGACGATCCACGAGCGCCAGTTGGCGAGGTTCAGGGTGTAGCCGACGCCGAACGGTTTCTCGACGAGCATCCCCTCGCCGGGCTGCCAGTACGACGAGAGCATGCGACCGATGCTCGGTCGTTCGAAGTTGTACGGTACCCCGAGAATCTCACCGGAAGTCGGCTTGTCTGCCATGACAGGTGATACGTCCTCCCCTGATAAGAGTATTATGTGCTGTGACGATGACTGCGAGGGACCGAGAGCGGCGTGACCATCGACACGGGAGAGAGCCGTTACGCCTCCGACTGATACCGGCCGCGCCCCTCGACCTCGAGCAGTCGCTCTAGGACCCGCTCCTCGCCGACCTCGCGGTAGCCCTCCCGGACCGCCGTTCGGAGCGGTTCCGGATCGTCGGCGGTCCCGACGAGGCTCTGATCGAAAACGTGCAGATCCATCGCGTAGTCCTCGACGTGGTCGGTGTGGTATCCGAGGCCGAAGTCGATGAGATAGGTCCGTTCGTCGTCGTGCTCGCGGCCGTCGGCCGCTCGCTCGTCCGGTGGGTCGTCGCGTCCCGCACGCCCCACCCTGACGTTCCGCGTCGTCGGATCCCCGTGGACGAACCCCGCGCGGTGAAGCCGCGCGAGGTGCCGTCCCACGTCGCGGACCCGCTCGGCGGTCAGCCCCGCGCGGAGGTCGCGGTCGCCGACGTACTCGAGTTCGAGGCGCGCCTCGTGCGGATCGACGTCCGCGAGAACCGGTGTCGGGACCCCCTCGCGTCGAGCCAGGCTGGTGAGGCGGGCCTCGAGGGTCGTCCGCTCGCGGCGGAGTCGGTCGTCGAGTTCGGAGTGGCGGTAGCGTTTCGCCACCCGGCGTTTCGTGACGCGGCCGGCGTCGGGCGCTAAGTCGACGAGGGCTTCGGCACCGCGGACGTGGCTCTCGTCGTCTCCGCCGGCACCGCGGCCGGCCGAGAGTTCGGGCTCGTCCGTCTGCTCGCGGTTCCTCCCGTCACCGCTCGCCGTTCCGAGGTCCTCGCTTCGCTCTGACCTCGCGCGCCACGTTACCGGAACCTGGTCGGGTCGGAAGTCGGGGTCGACCCGCGACTCCTCGAGCGCGAGCGTGTCGCCGGCGTCGTACATCTTCGCACCCAACACGGCGATCATCCCGGCGTTGTCCCGCAGGAATCGAGGCTCGGGCGCGTGGAACGCGGCGCCGCGCTGGTCGCACATGTCCTCGAGCATCTCTCGCAGGCGGGCGTTCTGTCCGACGCCCCCGCCGAGGACGAGTTCGTCGCTGCCGGTCAGCGAGAGGGCGCGCTCCGAAACCTCGGTCAGCATCCCGAAGATCGTCTCCTGGAGGGAGTAACAGACGTCCTCGACCGGGACGCCGTCGTCGTACTGCTGTTTGGCAGCGCTCATGATGCCCGAAAACGAGAAGTCCATCCCCTTGACGACGTACGGCAAGTCGACGTACTCGCCGTCCTCCGCGGCCGCCTCGACCTTCGGGCCGCCGGGATGGGACCAGCCGACGTGGCGAGTGAACTTGTCGATCGCGTTACCGACGCCGGTGTCCATCGTCTCGCCGAGGACGCGGTAGCGCCCGTCACGATAGGCCAGGAGGTGGGCGTTCGCCCCGCTCGCGTTGAGACAGACCGGGGAGTCGAACCCGGAGGTGTGGCGGCCGATCTCGAGGTGGGCCACCATGTGGTTGACGCCGATCAGCGGCACCTCGAGGGCCTGGCTCAGCGCTCGGGCGGCGGTGCCGACGACGCGCAGGCAGGGGCCGAGTCCGGGACCGCGGGAGAAGGCGACGGCGTCAACAGGCGCGGTCTGTTGGCCCGACGAGCCCCGCTCGTCGACGTCGGCCGGCGGCTCGGTCGTCGACCCGTCGTGGGTCTCGCGGGCGTACTCTAAGGCACTCTCGACGACCTGCGGAATCGCGTCGTGCATGTGTTCGGACGCCTCGCGGGGATGGATGCCGCCGCTTTCGGGCTGGTAGGCGTCGCTCTCGATGAACACGTCGTCGGTTCCGGCGTCGAAAACCGCTGCGCTGGCCGCCCAGGCGGTGCCTTCGATGCCGAGGATTCGGGTGTCGGAACTCACGTTTTTGCTACCGCGGCCGCACGGTCACGGCCCGCGTCAGAACGGATCGGTTGCCGATCGCTCGCTCACGGTTCACTTCGGTCACCGTTCGCATTTCTCGAGGGTGGACGCTTCGCTCGCCCCCTCGCTTACGGTTCACTTCCACCGTTCGCTGTTCCGATGTGCCTCGCTTGCGCTCGGCACATCGCCTTACTCCCACTCGGTGTAGCTGCACTTCCCGCAGTGTTTGCGGTCGCCGTGGTCGGCGAGGAAGGCGTCGCCACAGCGGGGGCAGAGTTCGCCCTCGGTGCTGCCGTCGTCGCCGTAGAGGTCGTAGTGCGCCATTTAGGCTTCCTCCGCTTCGGGCTCGGCTTCGGCCTCTTCCTCGGCACCGATCTTGTTGCGCTCGAGCATGTGGTCCTGTTCGACCTCGCGGGCGTAGTCGGCGGTGTCGTAGACCTTCGCCTGACCGACGGTCTTGCGCATCCCGAACTTGGTGTCGAGTTTGCGGATGACGACCTCGTCGGCGTCCTTGTTCAGCTTCGCGGCGAGGCTGTCCCGAACCTGCAGTCGCTCGGGGGTGGCGTCCTCGTGGGACAGTTCGAAGGTCACGTCGGTTCGATGCAACATTGGGTTCTCCTCCTCGGAGATGATGTCGACGTCCATGATATCACTCAGTTACCCTACTATCCCCGTGTAGCGCCTAAAAGGATTTCGAAGCGCTCACCCTCACTGTCTGCGCGTCTCCGTGCTCGGATATGCGCGATGCGGTTCGTTAGTCGTCCACAACGACCAGTCCACGGGGCGTCCGTCCCTCGAGTTCCTCGCCCCAGTCGATTCCCACTCGATCCCACGAATCGCCGAAGTCCCGCGTGACGAACAGTCCGCAGTTGGTCACCGCGAAGACGACTCCTGACTCGCCGGTCGTCGCGAACGTCGCTCGAACGACGCCCTCGCCGGTCGGCAGCCCGCGGCCGTCGAGCCGTTCCCACTTCCCCGCTCCGTCGCGCCGATAGACGTGGGAATCCGCTCGACTCGCGGTGTGGGCCGACCACGCGCCGCGTGCGCTCGAGACCATGACCCGGTCCGGGTCAGCGGGATCGGAGACGACCGACCAGCAGTATCGGTGCTCGAGGCCGTCCTGCGGTCGTCGCCACGACCGGCCGCCGTCGTCGCTCTCGGCGTAGCCGTCGCCGGCCGCGGCGTAGACCCGGCCCTCCCGATCGGGATGGGTCGCGAGGCTGTGGTTGTCCCGTCGGGAGCCGTCGGGCCGCTCGCGCCAGGTCTCGCCGCCGTCGGGCGTGTAGACGAACGCGCCGGCCTCGATCCCGACGTAGAGGCGGTCGGGATCGAACGGATCGACCGCGAGCCAGCGGACGTGGTGGGTATGGGGACGGGGCGGAAACGACCACTCGTCGGCCGACGGGAGGTCGGTCAGCCCCTCGAGGCGGGTCCACGAGTCGCCGCCGTCGCGCGACCGATAGATTCGGCTGGGCTCGGTGCCGACGTAGACGACCTGCGGATCGTGCGGGCTGACGGTCACTGACGTTATGCGGTCGTTTCGGGGAGCCGCGTCGCTGTCGTGTTCCTCGTCCGTGTCCGCTCGGCCGGTCCCAGCCGCTGCCGCGAACTCGGTCTCGAGGTGCTCGAACGTTTCGCCGCCGTCGGTGCTTCGAAACAGACCGTCTTCGACGGTGCCGACGAAGACCCGTTCCGACGCATCGGGACCGGTCGCGACGCACTCGAGGTCGACCCCCTCGAGACGGCTTGTCGTCGTCCAGTCGTCGGATTCGGAGCCGTCGCCGGTACAGACGAGCAACCGGTCGTCGAGTGCGACGTAGGCCGTTGCCATAGAGCGGCTATGTGCCCGAGCCGAATACCAGTCACGTCGCGGTTCCGATCGCGCTCGGGCGTCGACAGTCGCGCTGATCGGCCTCGAGAATCCCGATCGACGGGACGTGACGACGAACCGAGCGGGCCGGCGACCGATGGCGACCTCGCTCTCGAGAAGGTACCCGCAGCGAAACGACCGTCCTGCTGTCGGCTGCGGAGCCGTCACCGCCGGATGAGTCGTCGCGTCGAATCGGTGGATCGGGCGTCCACCCTGTGCGCCCGACCTCACCGTCGACTGGAACCGGTCGTTACTGTGACGGACTCGGCGGCGTCGGCCCTCGAGTCTCTTCGGCCTCGGTGGACTGCTCTGCTCCCTCACCGGTGATCAGCGTCGACATGAGACGCGCCTCGATCCGGCGGAGGTGCTGTCCAACGGTCCCCGCAGAGCAATCGAGGCGGGCGGCGATGTCCTCGTAGGTCACCTGCCGCGGCTCCTCGTAATAGCCTTCCTCGACGGCGACGCGGAGCACCTCCCGCTGGCGGTCCGTCAGGTCCGCGAACGGACGGTTGTCGGACGGATCATAGTTCCCGAGCGCCTCGATTTCGACGTCGACGAGCGCCTCGGTTTCCTCGATGATGTGTCGCAGCGACTCCTCGCGGCCGATCTCCGTAACCCGAAGCCTCCGGTTTTCAGGCCCCGTGTACTTGAGCGGATAGTCCAAGACTGCCGCGTGTCGCCGGTGGACCGCCAGCAACTCGTGGGAGAGGTCACTGGGCCGGTAGTGCAACTGAAGGATCGTCATCTCGCCGGCGTCGGTGAGTTGGTAATCGACGACGTCCGGCCCGCTCTCCTCGAGCGTATCCCGGACCGCCGATTCATCCCCACGGACGACCTTGTGTGTGATAATCGTATCATCGCTCAGTTGGTCGATATTCTGGATAGACTCGAACGTGACCCCCGATTCACGGAGACGCTCCGCCCCCCGGTCGAAGTATCCCCGCGGTGGTTTGATAACATACGTCACGTATCGCATGCTACCTAATTATGCTCTGCTAATAGAAAACAGTTGTGACTGTTTATAATTAATTGAATATCAGAATATCAGTTTTAAATATAGTCTGATACGGTATCACCTGCATACTCATGTGACCGTCGTTCGTCGGGTAGAAGGGGAACTACCGGCGCAGAGCGACGAGGAACGGTGGCTTACGTGTAGTAGGGCCAATAGAACGATCGACCCGCTCTCACCAGTTTCCAGAGCGGGCTACAACCACGCTCCCACACGAGGACCGGAACGGCCGTCCCGCCGAACCCCTCCTTAAACCGGAAGACGCCGTCCTCGAAGTCCGTATTCGTGCTCCCGAAGTCGTAGGTCGCATACCCGTTCTCGATTCCCCACTGAAAGACGTGATCGTAGAGAAGTTCCGAGGCGTGATCGTCGAAGTACTCTCGAGGAACGGCGGCGAAAAAGCCGTGGATCGCATCGCGCTCGTCGTCGAGTAGCTCGAGCATGCCACCCGCGTACTCGCCGTCTATCCGGACCGTCAGCAAGAGGAGCCGATCGTCCATCGCCTGCAGTTCCTCGAAAAACGAGAACGGGTACACGTCCCCGCCGACGCGGTCCATCACGCGCTCGTACGTCCGATGGAAACGACGCAGGTTCTCGCGCGTGAGTTCCTCCTCGACGATTTCGTAGTCGGTCTCTCGACCGCGCTCGATCCCCCGCCGCCGACTCCGGCTCATCTCCCCGCGGATCCGGTCGTGACCCTTGGTGAGATCGAGCAGGAACCGACACTCGCGGCGATACGGACGATAGCCGTGCCGTTGCAGTTCGTCGTTGTACCGGAGATAGCTCGTATCGAGCCCGCGGAGCTGATGGACGATCGTCCGCCCGCGACAGAGTTCCGGAGCGGTTTCGATCACGCGCTCGAGGGACGCTTTCGTGTCCGTCGGGAGCAACGGTCCCCCGAAGCCGGGATACAGCGATGACAGCCGGTTGAACGGCGTCTTCTCGATCCCCACGACGAAATTCGGCAGCAGGCCGATCGCGTTCCCGTCTTTCCTCACCACCTGATGTCTGGCCGGATACCCCAGTCCCGTCTCGATCGCGTCGACCCACTCGTAGCGGTGGAAGACGCTTCCACGGCTCGATCGTTCGACGATCCCGTTCCACTCGGACTTGCCGACCGCGTCGACCGAGTCGACGACCTGCACCTCGAGGTTCGACCCTTCGTTTCCGATGGATCGCCCGTACTGGTTTGCGAACAGCGAGCCGATCCGTTGGAGACTCGAGCGAGCACTGCCGCCGGTCTTTTGTGCCATTGTTCCCCTTCAGAACGGGCCGCCTATTTGGTAGTCCGTCGATTATGACGTGCCCTGACGACGGTAACGACCGCCGACCAGTTTCGCACCGCAGCCAGACGTCGATAGCGATTACAGCGAACGAACGAGGAACGCACCCATGAGGACGACGACGACGTTGAAGACGATCAGCGCTCCAACGTACGCCTGTGCCATGACGTTCGACCCCTCGGTCAGCGACAGGAACTGTCCACCAGCGAGGACGAACGCGGTAAAGAGCAGGTAGACGAACGTCTTGTGAACGACGGCCTTCCGTACCCGCCTGTTGGTAAGCGGAGTCCGGTACTCGATCCGCTGAACCGTCTGGAGGACGGCGATCGATCCCCGACGGCTCGAGCGGCGACCGAGCGATCGCTTGATCTGATACCAGATATCGAGATGCGCCGGCGCGATCTGGTGACCGTAGATGATCAGGTGATCGTAGTTCTGGAAGATCGACCGCAGTTGCTTGTGAATCCACTCCTTCGAGCCGGCGTTGAGGTTGTGGATGATCTTGACGCCGATGCTGTCGTCGATGACGAGATCGCATTTCGCCGTCCGTTTGGGCACCGAGATGGTCTCCGCGAACGGCTGGTAGGACGTGTCGCGTAGGTACTGGCGGATGAAGCGCCGGAGGCTGTACCGGACGTACTCCTGCGATCCCGTGTCGTACCTGTCGATCCAGGTCTCGAAACCGCGTACCACTTCATTACAGAGACCGTCGCGATCGGTCGAGATCGGACGATCGACCGGAGACCGGTTCGTCGATCGGTGGGGGATCGGGTGTGCTGGGTAACTCATGGGAATCGTGTGTCGAAGCCGCCGCAAGCGGAGTTGATTGGCTTTTCAACTGCCTCGCGCCAGTACCTATTAGCTCTCTATATAGCGCTCTCTTCCACTATAGAAAATCTATCGGCTAGATGATGTTCTATCCCTCAAACATCTAATAGGGTATCTTATCAGCTCTCTATCGCCAGATCAAAGCCATAACATAAATTTTAAACCAAAATACACTGTGGTACGGTGTATTCTGGAACTTGGCCAGAGTCTCTGGTCCACATCGCTTCGATCGATCGACACTTCCTCCGCCTCGTAGTCGATGCACCCTCGCGTTGGCGCAGATACCGAATCTTGGACGATAGTAGCCACTGAACGTCACTGCACACCCGATCGCTCGAGGGAAGCGCGGTTCGGAGCGAGCAGCGAGCAGCGAGACCCGCTGACTGTGCGATCGGTGTGTACATCGGTTCAGTTGTTACTATCGCGACGAGGCGAGGAAGCCGTCGATTTCCAACCCGAGGTGCTTTCAGTGTAGAGAGCATTGGTAACATATCGCAAATGAGTTCGAATCGATGACAGCTTCCGACGACAGCGAGAAAGCCCCCGGCGTCTGCGAAAACTGTGGGGAACTGCTCCCCGTCTGGGTGACTCGAGACGGCACGGTTCGGCCGATCAGCCCGCACAACGACTGTTCGTGTGCGGATCCCTCGCTTCGCGTCGTGGACGAAGACGACGTCTTCGAAGCGCCCGAGGAACAGCCCACGGAGTAAGCCCTTACTCGAGTACGTGTGCAGTTACAGTCGGTAGCGAGTGGCGCCGATCGCAGATGTGCTACCGATGGATCTTCGAGACTAGTTGGAGATGGCAGAAAACACGAATGGACTCGTCGGGAAGTAGAATTCCGTTCGAGTCGTACGGTTTGGCTCATATCTCTCATGATTATGGTGAGTTACGGCAGGTTCTCGCGTCGGACTTCCATCTTCTCGCGCTCGGTGCGTGCGTCATAGTGTTCGTACAGGATCTCGAGCGAAACGTCCATGCGCTCGCTGACGACCTCGGGCGTCGTCTCCTGATTGAGATGGTGCGTGATCGCTCCGCGGCGAATCGCATGGGGAGATCGCGCTGACGGGCACTGTGCAGGGTGCCCGTCACTCCCTCGTGCATCACACGAGCGCGGCGTCTCGTCGTGCGGGCACTCCCCGTAGGTACAGGGGTGCAGCGCTCGAACCACCCACTTGTAGATCGTATCGCCCGTCGGCCGAGTCCCCTGTTGCGTCGTGAACAGCGGCTGACGGCCGTGGTCGTCGGTTACTCGCGGTCGATCCGGATTGTCACGGTACGCGGTGAGAACCGCGAACCACTTCGGACCGAGATAGACCCAGCGGTTGCCGTCGTCGCCGTTCTTCAGCGTCGTCCCGTTCTCGGGCCGGTGTTCCACACGGACGGCGTGGTCGTCCGGCTCAAGGTCGTCAACGTCGATCGACTGGGCGGCACTTCGGCGCATCCCCGTCCGCCAGAGAAGTGCGATCAACGCATGGTCTCGCGAGCCGTAGTGATGCCGGTCGAAATATTCGAGCGCCGCCTTCGCTCGCCGGGGTTCCAAAAAGACATCCTTGGACTGCGCCCCGTCGGGGAGGTCCGGCGAGTGGAGCTTCTCCGCGAGACCTTCGTCGACGGCCTCGATGTCGGCCCACCATCGGAGCGCCTGCCGAACACTACTCAACTGTTTCTGGAGAGTGATCGGAGCGACATCGACACGTCGCCAGTCGACGAAATCAGCGAGTTCGCGGCCGTCGAGATCGTTCAGGTTCCCGATGTCCCGCTCATCGCACCACTCGAGGAAGACCGACAGGCGGTGCTTCGCGTTCCGAAACGATGTCTCGCGGACACCAGGCCGATGATGGCGGAGGAACCGATCGACACCTTCCTCCGGAGACAACGGCTGCAACCCGTCGCTCATCGGTCCACCTCAAGCGGGTTAGTGCAGTTACAGTATCCGGTACTCTTACCGTGGTAGCGTCTCTCTCTGTGCATGGTCTCACTCTTGTGGGACCGCGGACGAGCCGCGTGCGCTGTTGGTTGGTACCTGGGGGCGCGCGCGGCTGCTGTCCGTCGGCTGATTGAACTGTCTATAGCCAACCGTCTTAGTTGTCAGAAGGCGGTTTCCGATATTTCCGAAAAACATCCGCATCCGTGACAGACACGCATTCGTGACTGTCGAGCGGCGTTTCAGCCGATTTCCGATATTTCCGAAATCGGAATTAGATCTGGCCGTAGGCTGTGGGCCGTGGGCCGGTCTATGCTGTCGATCGAGGGCTTTATCCCCCGAAGCGTCGCGCGAATACATGCTTCCGTAGCTTGGTTACGGAAGTCAGGCGGGCCGGTGTCCCTAACACCGGGTCCGCGTTTCTCTTGAGGATCCGACTGGGCAGCGGCGGGTCCGTCTGACTTCCGTTGACCGCACCCAGGAACAGAGGCTACTTAATTCTAACCCACTAATCCGTGTTCTACTAGATATTGAATAGTGTTTGGTCAAACAAGATTCGATATCCGTTAAATGCGCCAAGATGAGAAGTGAGTATGCGCCCGCGGGTTGAGTGGATGAACCAGACCGATAACCGAATTCTTGAATTGCTCGATGAGTCTGATTTGATTCTCTCCCCCGCAGTTACGGCAATTAATCTTGACTACTCGAGAAACTGGGTTTCCCGCCGAATGAGTCAACTCGAAAATGCTAATCTCATTGAGAAGGTCAACGGCAGTTACTATCAAATCACTGACCGAGGTCGCGCGTATCTCTCCGGCCAGATTGATGCCAATGAATTAAAAAAAAGAAGTTAGTGAAAGCTAATTACTCATCCCACGACTGGATTACTGTGTCCTCTCCTTGATATTCACCAATGACAGTAATTGATTCGAGATTCGAACCAGTCAGACTACTTAGATCGTCATTTGTTCCAGGGCTGGTTGAATTAATAGATAACGAACTTCCAACATCCCAAGAGTTGATCGCAGTTCGATCACTTGAGTCATGAGCCCCATTTGGAGCAACCCAATAGGTGCTACCATCAACGGTGACCCGGACATAGATGCTATCTGCACGGTCAACTTGGATAAGCTGTGTCTTCACGTGGTCACCATCTTCAGTAAATTCGACACCTGCTGAAGCGCTTGCGCTTTGACCTTGACCCAAGTCCAGAACAAATGCTGCAATTACAGCTGCCAGTATCACGGTAATTGCAACCATTAATATTACGCCTATAACTGGCGAAACAGCCCGTTCATTACCGTCCGAATTCATTGTATCCTTTGAATTCATGGGTTATTAGGGATCCCAGTTAGCAACAACAGTCTGTTCGCCTTGATAAGTGCCAACGACGGTGATCGAGGAACTCGAATCACAGGTAGCACTGCCACCAACATTTGCTGAACCGTCGCCTTGGAATTCACAGTTGGTACCGGACCCTTCTGTGATTTCAAGAGCATATGTACCGGACCCCGAATGCTCGTCAAGCCGGTCAGCTTGGACGAATGTAACCTCAACAGTACTTCCCGACTCTTCGAATTGAACTGCTGCAGACGCACTAGCGCTCTGACTCTGTCCCATGTCTAGCACAAATGCCGCAATCACGGCCGCGAGGATAACCGTGATGGCGACCATAAGGATGACACCAATGACAGGCGATACGGCCCGTTCGTCTTCGCTTCCGATCAGCTTCGATCTGTATTGCGTTAAGTCCATGTTTACCACAGCACCAAGCTGAACGGTCGGAAGGGTTATGCGTCGTAGTCTGAAACCGCATTTTGCGCGCAGGGGATTGGAATCCACTGCCAACCCAACGCGCCTTCCTACCGTCTACTTTGGTGCTTACCATCAGCACGTAACTGCTACCATATATAGTTAAAGGCCAGTGACATTCGCTTGAAATGATAAGACTTTCAACTCTGATAATCAACAGCTGCTATCGGGATTACAGCAGCCACTTGAAGCCGCGCAGTCTTGCGATTTGGTTGTTTGTCGACGAAACGATACGGATTTGGCGGTTCGCTCTCACTTTCTTCCATGGAGCGAGACGAACCGATTATCGACGAGCACGACTTCGCGCGCACCTACGACGGAGGTGCGTACGCAGATCCGTGGGATACGGTCGAAGAGTACCAAGATGTCATGCGGTACGCCTCGAAGCACCCCCAGAAAGGCTCTCAAGCCGTTGCGACCGCGACGGATACACCACGATCCCGAATTCGAACGTGGATCGACGATGGCGGTGCACCTGATGTCGTCCGTGGGCTCGAAGCGGCTCGAGAGTATGGCTGGCTCGAGGCCGGTTACTGTGATCCAGAGTTCACGGGTTTAAACGCGCTCGTCGCGAACGTCTTTTCTGGTGGATCGATTAGCCAGCGGGACTACCGGCCGTCGTTCGCGCTCAATCACCGCGGTGAAGATTCGAACGTCATCGATGCGCTTGAGCTGACTGGTATCGACTACCGGTTCGTTCATACCGACGATAGCGACCGCGCGGATGAGGTTCGGCCTACGGAGAATTCGACAGTGCTCGGCCGAATACTTGTGACGCTTGGGGCACCGGTCGGACCAAAGGCGCAGCAAGACCTGTCGCTGCCGACGTATCTAGACGACGCTCCAGAAGACGTTCGTGAGACGTTCGTCTACTGCTATCTCGAAAATCGGGCGAGCAAGCGCGACGGCCGAAACACAATTGGATTCCGCGAGCAGCGATCAGACTCCTATCTCAGATCGCTGGCCGAACTAATCGAATCCGTCGCAGACGGCCCGGTCACGATATCGGAAAAGAACATTCACATCTCCCTCGAGGCTACCGAAAACCTCGGAACAGTCCTCTGACTATCTATCGGAACCGGCTTTCGACCGATGTCAAGTATTGATACCCAATTCTATGCACCTCGCGCGGCCGTCGCCTACGGGAGATTTGAGAACCCGGTTCCACGGTGCTGGCTCATGCGTCGATCTCTTCGACGAGTTCGAGCGACCACTGGCCGTCGTCGACGTGGCGGATGTGGATGTGGTGTTCGCCGTCGATCTCGCCGTCCTCGTCGAGCAGTCCCTCGAGACGGAGGTCGTCTTTCGGGAGAGTGACGCCGGCAGAGTTCTGGTCTAACTTCCGGAGTTTGTTCAGCGCCATACGCCGAAGCGGGCAACCCGCCTTGGTATAAGCTTTGCTGAAACTAGGTTTTGCTGACCTTTTCGGCGAGTAGGGACATCCAGCCATGCGTTGCACTATGGCAACGGTACTAGACTTCACAACCGGAAGCGGTAACGGAACTAACGAGGTGGATCTCGTGGACGTAGCGGCGCTGATGCTGCTGCCGATCACGGCGTCGATGATCTTCGGGATCTTCACCATGCAAATTAACGTGTTCGGTGGGTACGACTTTACCGCGCCAATCTGGACGGTCGGCGGCGCGTCGATCTCCGCGGCACTGCTCATCACGTTGTTCGCGGACTTCTGGATTCTCGGGACGAACGTCCTGAACGACCAGACGAAACACGAACAAAATGAGCTAATCGCTATCGGGCTCGCGCTGGCTGCTCCGCTGCTGTACGTGTTCGTCCCGGCGTTCGCGTCACTGGTGCAGGCGGATATCCTCCGCCTCGCGCTGCTCATGTACGTGTCGGGCGCGGCGGTGTACGTCTCGTACGAGAGCTAACGGAGGTAAGTGACATGAATGTCAGATTTTTCGGCGCTTCAGGCGGTAAGGCGTACAGATACGGGATTCTCGGCTACTGCCACGGGGCGTCCGGGTTGACCGTGACTCTCGCGGCGATCTCGACAGCGGGGGTGATCTGATGGCGGCCCATCGGCCCATAGCCCACCGCGCGTTCTCGGTCCTACTCGTCGCGCTGCTGCTCGGCTCGGTCGTCGCTCCGATCGCGGCCTCGAGCCCGGCGGCGGCTCAGGATTCGGACTCGTGCTATGATGAGGCGGCGTATCTGCTGTCTACCTGCGTTGCTGGCGATATAGAGACGACGAGCTATGACGGCGACCCGGCAGCGACACAGACGACGCTGCACGGGATGGCTGTCTCAGAATGGGAGTCTGAGCAGTCGATTCGGACTGTTCTGCGGAATTACGCGGAAGACACTCCGACAATCGCCTCGCTCGAGGGCCGCAACGCGATCGCGACCGCCTACGAGCAGGGGAACACGACGACTGAAGCCGACGACATGGCTCGGTCGGAGATTCAAGACTACTATTCGCAAAAGCAGGTGAACGCGCTCGAGACCTACAGTAAGCAACAGGCGCAACTCGCCCATATCGGGAACATCACGAACGAGCCAGATGTTCACAAATCGTTCGTGTATAACCCTGTAGACCCGAATTGGGGCGGCGATGCTGACACGCCGTACCTAACCGGCGACCTGGTAAACCACACCTACACGCTCGCTAACGGCACGACGCACCAGTATCAGGCTGCCAAGTGGGAAGTGTACGTGACCCAGTTCGCAGACGGTTCGACTACGAACAGCGGGAGTCACATTCACTGGTACAGCATTCCCATCGGCCTGAACATGGACGGCGACGATTATGCTTTCTCGCTGAACGGACCGACGAGCAAGAACATCCGTGTCACGAATCAGATCAACGTCCGCAACAGCTACGAGGGGACCAGTTACGACACGGCGAATGGCCTGCCCGGTCAGAAGGTGAGCGACCCTCAGGCGTGGAATGAGACGGTAATCGAGTGGTCTAACCAGTCTCAGACGATGATCTCGAATTACCAGAACATCGCCTCGGATCTGTACACCGAGATGGACGCTGGGCGGCTCGAGCCGAACGAACTACGCGGCGCTGAGGGTATGGTCCGCTACCTCTCCGGCGACAGTAACGCGACTGAGGGAGACTATCGGACGGCTCTGGCGTACACGCTTGATACCTCAAATCCGAATCTGACGGAAACCTCTACGATGAAGGTCCATATCGACGGATACACGGGGATCACGTGGAACGAAAGCACGACCGACGGTGCATCCCGCGAGCCGATTCCGACGAATCCCGTTAACAAGACGATAGAGGGTCTGCTGTTCACGGACGGCGTGGATAGCGTCTCGGTGAGCCAGACGTACACGACGAACGCGACGGACTCGAAGTCGTTCTACGTCATAGATGAGAACGGGACTCAGACGACGCTGATAGACGGGAATCTGACGGTCGAGGCGATCTACGATTCCAGCGGGAACGAGGTAAAGAACGCTACCTACACCGATCCGAAGTACGACAGCTACAACGCGAGTGATTTCATCTCGTACTTGAACAAGAGTGAGGAAGTCCGCGCGGCGCTCCTCTCGGATGGATCGGACAGCGGCGGCGTGACGATCGGTGATCTGTTCGGCGGCAATCCGGCAATCGGGCTGGTAGTCGTCGGCGCGGTCGTCGCGCTGTTCGTCGCTGGGAAGGCCTCGAACTGAATTACCATGAAACGATTTTTTGTGTTGCTGGCGGTGGTAGTCCTGAGCCTTGGGCTTATGGGCTCGGTGGCGGCTCAGGACGGGAACGTGACAGCAAACGAGACGGACAGGCTACCCGCCCCGATCGGGCCGATAATCGAGAACGTCGAACCGGAAGACGCGCCGGATTCCTACGTCGAGACGGTCAGGACGTGGGTGGAGAATCACCGGCTCGAGGAACTCCCGCCGGTCCAACGAGAGAAGGTCCGAACGTGGCTCGAGGAGGCGCGGCCGCAGCTACCCGAGCGGTCCGGCGGCAATCGGGGCGACGGCGAGGGCCAGCTGGGCAACGCGACGAAAGTCGATCTAGCGAAAGCCGACACGCTCGAGAAGAACGAGACGATTCGATTCAGCGATTCGGCGCGTATCTTGGGCTGGGAGTTTTCCGAGGGCCGGGTGCGCGTGGCGATTCAGACGGACGTTTCTACGTCGGTGACGGTCGCGGACGCGCTGGCCGGGCTCGAGGAAGAAGGCGCGGTTCACGTCCCGAAGACAACGCAGGACCTCGAGAGCGGCGTTCACATCGTCACGCTTCCGGTCCAAGAGGTACAGCAGGGATACGGCGCGGCGGTGACGGTCAACGGCGCGACGGTGCGGCTCTCGACCGGCATGATGACCGGACAGAACCCGCTTCGGTACTTCGGTGGGACGAGCGGCCTGCTGTCGGGGATGATTCTCGCGGTCGCTATGTCCGGTGCAGCGGCCGCGTTCGTCGTCTGGCGGGAAGACAAAGGAGTGATCAAAGCATGAAATTCGGGAACTGGAAGGACCGATTCGCGTACGTGGTCGCAGAAGCTCAGATACTGGTACTCGGTGTACTGTTCAGCATCGGCGCGGCGCTGTTCGTGTTCCGACCGTCGATTCCCCAGGTGCCGCCAGTAGTCGTCGGCATGATGGCCGCCACGATGCTGTTCGGCCCAGCGCTGTTCGGATTCTTCGTTTGGCTGGTCAAACAGCTACGAACCCGGAATATGGTCGAAGTTCACCACATCAACGGCGTGACGGACACTCGAGAGAAATACTACGTTGCGCCGGAAATCTGGAGCGAGAAGACCGTCGAGGGACCGTCCCCGTACCGCTGCAACGATGAAGAGGCGTTCGAGGTGCGGGAGTTCGAGTATCTAAGCGACATCGACGAACTGCGGGTTCGCGGGTGTTACATGAGCCAACTCGCCGACTCGAAACTCGTCACGGTGAAGGCCATGCTCGAGGACGTGCACGGCGACCTCGTCGACGCCTTCCTGGAGTACAATCGACTCCGTGGCCGCATCTCGAAGATGGGGCTCCAGATCCAGGGAGACGTGATCAACGAGGAAGCGGAAGCCGACGAGCGTGGGCTGATGAACCCGCGAACGGCGGTGAAGGACCGCTTCGACGCGGCGAAGAAAGATGCTGAGAACGCCAATGACGACGTGGTCAAAGACGTGACCGAGCACGTTGAGGACTACGCCGACAGTCACGGTATCGACACCGTCAGTGGCCCGCCAGCGACCGCTGAGCAGGCCGCAACAGATGGAGGGACTGACCGATGAGCGACGAGCAGGACAACTACACGGTCGGCGGCTTTCGCGAGTATCAGGACGACAACCACGAGCGTGACCCCAACGAGGTGCTCCCGCATTCGGGGTTCGTTCGCGACGAACAGATCGATCGTCAGCTCGCCGTCCGAGCGATCCACCACGATCCCGATCGCTGGGAGTCAAAGCCCGCTGCGGACTACCTCTCTGTGCAAAAGAACCGAGACATCCTCAAAGCCGAGGGCGGCCATACGGCGCGCCAGGCGCTCGAGAATGGCGACACGGTCACACTGAAACACTACATCGGTGACCCGAGCCAGCAGGCCGACCTTGCGGGTATCAAGGCCGTAACGCGCTTACAGGAGATCGTCGCGGGTCCCGCGCCCGTGATCGTCATTCTTGGCGAGATGGGTGCCGGGAAGTCGGACTTCGCTGGCCTCCTAGGACAGCTCCGCGAGCGGTGGGTCGACGGCGATCTCCTCGTTGGCTCGAACATCCGCACGCTCGATCGCAACGACGACTGGGTTCGTGACGACGGCACCGTTGAGGACGGCTGGATTCCCCACTATCCCCTGCTCGAGGAATGGGTTGCCCAAGACGGCAACCCTGTCGAGAACGCCCAACGCCCAAAGCTGTTCGTCGGAGACGAGTTCTCGAGCGCGGCCAGCGGGACCGGCGAGAACGGCCACCTCGTACGGAAGCTAATGGGGCCGCTTGTATTCAAGATCCGCAAGTACGGCGGTGCGCTGATCTACATTGGACACGACGAATCGTCGATCCATCCGATGCTGTGGCGCGTCGGCACAATTATCAAGAAAGTCAGTAAGAAGCGCGCGGTCGTCGCCGACCGCGTCTCCGGCGGGAAACTCGTCGACGTCGATCCTCGTCCGCTCGAGGGTATCCCACCAACTGACTGGTCGATGGCGACCGAGGAAGCGTCGGATTGGTCGTGGACCGCGCCCGACGGCGAAGAGGTCGACGAGGACGCCCTCGAGAAAGACGACGTAAAGCAGGTGGCGATGTGGACGATCAAGACCTGCGTCGACGAGGGCATGACGCCGAATCAGGCATCGACGTTCGTCCCGTTCAGCAACACGACGGTCTACAACTGGTTGGAGGATTACAACGAGGGCGACCGCGAGAAGCGCGAATGGGTTGAAAGCGTCGAGCAGGTGATCGCATGACTGCGGCCGGATTCCAACCTTCAAACTTCCACCTACCCCCCTTTAGAACGGTTGCAGCCCACCGCTCACCGCGCGCTCTCCCTGACGGGAGCAGCGCGACCGATGGGCGCGCGGTACGGGTCCGGCGGAGGAGTATATATAGTGGCGCGCGACGCGCGTGGTCCGCGTGAATCGCTCGAAGCGAGCGAATCATTTCGGGACAGCCGTCGAGAAACGGATGGCCGAGAAGCGCCGGTTCGATCTCGAGCGGGCCAGCTGGCACGACGCGAGATTCGGGAACGGGACGCCCGTTGAGATTAAGAGCACGATGCACGAGCACGCGGACGGCCAGCCCGGGAACTGGAAGGTCTATCGAGAATACCACGAAACGCTTCGGCGGCACGACGGCTGGTATTGCTTCGTCGTCTACCGCCCGCATGGGCGGTCGGGTTGTACGATCCTCAATGACAAAATGGTACGTTCATGCGATCTCCCGTTGTTGCGCTGGCACGGTGGCGGCGATCACCGGGGAACCCAGCAGGCGAAGATATCGATTGACTCGGTTTTCTAATAGCAGTCTCTCTCTTCTTGACCCTCGAATTGCAGGCAGCTTAGCCCCGTCGACGATCTTAGCTATCCACTTGTCTGCGAAGGTTGACTATTAGCCATTTGCTCTCGGACCGCACTTGCGAATGGTTGTCCAAGTCGCTTCGTGACCGTGTACTCGTCGTCGATGGCTGAGCCTTGCAGTTTGAGTTTGCTCTTCCGTATTCCGCGGTCAAACTGAATACTTGTAATCTCGTCTAGTTGGTAGTCTTCGCTCTTGGAGCGCACCATCCCTGATTTGAGCCGTATGATCCGGTTGTCAGTAAGAACGAGTTTTGGATTGTGTTTCGAGCGAATCCGCCCGCTCTTTATGTCGATTGCCTGTACGAACGTTTCATCGTCGAACATCTGTGACTTCACACGCTTCCGGTACCGTCGAGGGAGGTCACTTAGGCCTGAGTACTGTTCGTAGGTGACCATACTGATCCGCTCACGAGATGTGTTACCATATAACTCCCTAGCCGTTAGTCCTCAGAAATTTATTGCATATCGTCAGACTCCCTCTCAGTATGGTTCCGTCCCGTACTCAATCTCTATAGGAAAATGAACTAATCCGTGTCGACAGTAATCTCGGACTCCACGTTGAACGTCACTGCTCGCGTCGAGAGCGTCTCGGCGATCTCCTGGCGCTGCTCGAGCGTAAGATCGTCGCGCTCGAGGACACGGCGAGCGGCCTGGACGAATGTCGGAACGTCGTCGCAGGCATTCACCACGGCCTTCGTGTTGTTGCAGTCGTAGAAGTCAGCTGCACGCTCGATCGCGTCTCGTCGATACGCATAGTCGCCATCGGTTCTGATTCGCATGCTCGTACACACGACCCCCAAAATCCTAGTTTTTTCGACTCACTGAATGGCCCATTTCGGCCCGAAATCGGCGGAACATGTCGGTCAATTGGAGAGGAATACCGATTCGAGTGATGGGCCGACTCGAGATCTGCACACGACGAGTCGCGGTTCGTGTGCATATTCGGGAATTGGATTCTGTCGGTGTGCAACCCCAGGGGAAGGTATCTGCTAATGTGGAATCTGAATTAGAGCCACTCACCAGTATATCGCAATCGGATTTATAATGGTCGCCGGGCCGTCAATTATGAAATCGTCAGGGTCTATTTCTGGGATAATTGACGCTGTATCGCTATCTTCGGCACTTTCTTCTAATTTCTGCATTAGCTTTCCAATTATTTCTATCCTCAGATCCATCACCTCTTCATTCGTAGAAACAGAACTAAGAACTCTAAATATCTCTAATAAGTCCCATACTTCATTTTCCGGCACTTGTTCTTGGACACGGCCTAGAATTGTATATTGATTCGCAGTATTGAATTCTTGTTGTGGATCAATCCAGGTGTCTTTTTCATTTATCACTAACCCAAATCTATCAGAAGTATCCTCAGGAACAACTTTCATTCCAACTCTTCCATTATATACAAGGTCAATCACATTCTCAAATTCTCCTTTATCAGACTGGCTCTCTAAAAGGGATGTGAAAAATGAATTTCCGGTAGGGATGCTACTTGTTGCAGTCATGAAAAGCTGTACTGCATTTGCTAAAGGATACAACGGATCTGTCCGACATTCGCCAGATATCTTAACCAAATCGCCAGTTTGAATTCCGCTTACATCAGCGCCTTCGTTTATATCATAAACATCTATGTCTTCGCTATTTTCGAGAGCCTCGATTAATATACTGAACCTATATTGATCAGTGATGTTCTTGTCTACCTCCGATAATCCTCTTTCTCCCTTTCGATCCGTTGAAGTGGCTGATAAACCGAATTTAAGGAGTGAGGGGAGGTCTATTCCACCATCCACACTGCTCGAAACCTCCTTTTCTTCGTGTTCCTCAGCAACCTGGCTTATTGCTTGAGGGACAGCCATATACATAGAGGCAAAGAGGCTGTTCACGGCGACTTTATCAAGATATATGAATTCCCTCACTTCTGTGTCAGATATATTTGTAGTGGTCATATTTTATCTAATACATTGTACACATATATTGGTGGCGGTGATCGGACGTATCGACTATCTTCTCCCTCGATTAGAGAACCAAATGAGAAAAGACAGGACCACTACTACTCCAGTAGGGACACCCAGGATTATCGAGATGGTCATCCTATTCGCTAGTTTGAGCGCTGTATTGTGAAACGGGCCAGGGAAAGAACTAGCATCGATGACACTGTTCAGAACAAGAATCCCCATATATGCAACGATGACAGCAATGGTGAATATGATTAGACGTGTAGATAGTTCGGCCCCGTTTCGTCCCATTACTCGCCAATTCCTACGGTACCCCTTAAATCGTGTTAAGTCATGGCAGTTAGATCAACATCTTATCGCGAAATGAGAATCAGAGACCCCTGTTTCATGTGCTTCAACTGGAAATCTCTGTACAGAGGTGGGGATGGGGCGCTGTAATTTTTTAGCGCTGTCGCCTTGGCGACACCCGCCAAGGGGCGGTTCGCGCGCAGCGCGAATCCGACCCGAAGGCGTCGCGGGGCGGTCGTGGCGATCGCCGCGGCTACCCCCTGCTGGAATACAACCTCAGTTGTGAAAATCAGCCGCTGATGAAAGTGTGGTTGCGCAAACGAAATAGGGGGGTAGTGTTGCCACTATCCAGGCCGGTTCAGCGATCGGCAACAGCGCCGACGAATCCGGTTTCAGTCCCTCCGCCAGGAGTCTGCCAGGTCAGCTCGACGCCGCGGAGGACCGTCGGATCGTTCCCCGACTTCGACCACTTCTCGAGGGCCTCTGCGGCGATCGTCTGGACGTTCTCGAAGCTATCGGACTTCAGCCGTGAGAGTATCGTGTCGATCCGCATCCGCCGGGGCTCGCCCTGGTCGTCGAACGAGAGGTTGGCGCCGTTCTTCGCGAGCCATTCCTGGAAGGGCGACGACTCGGCGACGTGATCGGCCAGGCCCATCAGGTGCTGCATCCGATCGGCGTAGCTCTCGATCGCGTACTCGGCCGACTCGACGAGCGCCCGGAGTTCCTCGCGGTACTTCCGGGCCCGGAACGATACGTCGCCCTGGTCGAGCTCGAGGACTTCGCCGAGATCGTTGATCGCTCGGTAGATCGTCGCGGGATGTTTCCCCAGCTGGTCGGCGAGTCCGTCAACAGTCGACCCGCCGTCGGTCGCGACCGTCTCGGTCACGTCGCGGGCAGTCTCGCCCATATCCCGCAGCGTCGTCATCAAGAGGTGGTCCGTCTTCGCCTCGAGGCGCGGCGTCGGATCTTCGTAGAGTTCGACCTGATCGTCACGGGCGACGGCGTCGAAGTGATCGTCAGCGATGTAGACGCCGTTTCCATCGGGTCCGAGCGGAATGTCTTCCCAGTGGAGCGCGTTCAACAGCGTCTCCTCGATCTGCTCGGTCACCTCGTGGCGATCGGCCCACGCCCATGCCTCGCCGTCGTTCATCGACTTGTTCACCAAGACCTCCACCTTCGGATGGTACGACGGGTGATTCTTCGACACCGCGTCCGGGTCCTTCAGCTGGTAGATCTCGAACTTCCGCCCGTAGGTGTGCCCCGGCAGCAACTCGCCAGCCGATGTCGGATTCAAGAACAGCCGGTTCTGGTGGTTGACGATCTCCCGGTTATCGATGTGTAGCTCGGCCTTCACGCCCTCGAGGTCGGAGAGATAGTGTGCGACCTTCTGGAACACGCCGGCCGACGAGAGCTTTTCCGCCCACTCACGTCGGATCCGAACGTACCGCTCATACGCCCACATTCGACTCGCCTCGTGCGGATCGGCCCGGAAGTACTCCGGATGGACTCGCTCGCCGGCGTGGTCGAACACGGCCGCGAAGAACTCCGGCATGAGCTCGAGGCCGCGGTCGGGCTCGATATTACTCGTGTGGAACTCGACGTCGACGCCGTCGACTTCGCCGACCTGATTCTCCCAGGGGAGTTGCAACCGCTCACCGCTCTCCCAGTGACGCATGTTCGGGAACCGCGGTGAGAGATTGAACGAGGCTTTCCGCTCGCCGCGCCCACGGCCCACGATATCCCACTCGTAGAGCCGTTCAGCGTTGATTCCGTCCGACAGTCGCGGGGCGAATCCGGACTTACTGTAGCGCACCTCCAGGTGCCAGGGCTCGCCGTCGACTTCGATGTCCAGTTCAAGGTAACCCTCGAACGGAGGACCGAGCATCACCGACGACAGCGCGTCGTACGGTCCGCGGCCCCAATCGGGCCACTTCCAGCGGCCCTCGATCTCGTGCGGTGTCGTCTCGACCTGCGACACCGCTACTCACCTCGATCGCGCTCGCGTTCCTGCTCGCTCTCGAGCAATCCGGTGAGGATGGCGACGGGGTTCCACCACGTCGCGCTCTGACAGCCGTAGCAGACGTGCTTGAACGACGTGCAGTCGCCCGCCTCGAGGTCAGCCGGATCGGCCTGCGGGTGCTGATCCATCTCCTCGAGGCTCGCACGCTTGACGCGCGTCCGCCCACAGCCCACGCAGATCGCGTCGACGGAAACGCCGAATTGTCCGGCTGCCGAACTCGCTAACTCGGCCTCGAGGTCACGGCCGTCTCGATTAGCATGACCGGTAACCCTCGAACTTTCGAGTTCCGACACTCGAGGACTCATAGCGGCCCCTCCCGCGCGTCGCGAACCGCACGCGTACAGTCCGGACAAAGCCGTCGAAGCGCATCGACGCGGTCACCGCATCGCTCGCACTCGTCAGACTCGACGAGGCGGCTCATTACGGATCACCGTCTTCCTGACCCGTGTCACGAGGAATTATTCTGGAGTAGTAATATCGGAGGGTACAGCCGCTATTGTCCCCTTTATCTGGTCCTGCTGTAGAGTAGACAGTGGACTTCGGGGACCACAACTTGGCACCACAATCACCACCTACCGATTGCGTCCTCTGAGTTCGTATAGTGGAGGAGACCGCTATCAGACGGTCATCTCCACTCTGGCCGTTCGTATACTCCTCAAGCGTGCTTGAGGAGCGGTTGCCGTTGGGCTGGGCCTCTCTACTTTCGAGCGCCCGCTGAACGTCCGAGTCAGTCGCTTGATGGGCCGGATGGGCGATGAGCGTCCGACTCTCGACATCGTACAGCCGACTCGCTGGAACGAACTCGTCACGCATCGGCCTCACCGCCATGGCGTCCGGGCGACGTTTCCGGATCGGGGACCGGTACGTCAACGCCGGCAGCGGAGCCGCGGCTCAGTCGCGCGTAGGTATCGCAGTCGCCACAGCGGTGGGCCCGATCGTCGTCGTCACCGAAGACACGACGGAACTGGTCGGTGACGTGGGTACCACAATGGAGACAGGTAGGCTGTGATACCTGTCTCAAGAATGAGGTACTCATGCCGACCACCCCCGATTTCCTTCGCGAAAATCACCGGACAGCGCCGACCCGGATTCGACATCGTTAGTCCCTCGATTCTCGGAGGGGGTTTGTACGAACCCGTGATCAGTGCATAATTCTGCATCAGCCGTGAGACTGGCGACTAATCGGACAATTCGAAACGTGACAAGAGTCGAATGGACTCGTCGGGATTTGAACCCGAGGCCTCTTCCTTGCGAAGGAAGCGATCTACCACTGATCTACGAGCCCTCGCACGTTCCTACCCGCGGTCTCTATTTGAGGCTTGTGTTTCGGGAGCGGAACGAGACACCGAACCACGGTCGACGCTCGAGCCACTCGCCCCGACACGGCCCCGAGGAGAGTCCCGTCAGTCGGTAGTTCGAGCGCTAGCCGACGGTGAGTCGACCGCGAGAATTCGAGTCCGCCCTGCGAGGAGACCCACCAGCAGGCCGGTGAAGTGGGCGACCAGCGCGATGCCCGGCGAGGCGGTTGCGAGGGTGAGTGCAACCGCGAGTCCGACGAACACGAGAACCGAGAGCCAGCGCGGGACGTCGACGAACGACGCGAGTCCGGCCGAGAGCCGGTTCGACGCGACGAGATAGCCAAGGAGCGCGAAGACGGCACCGCTGGCACCGAGAACGCCGGGTGTCGGTGCGACGGGAACGAACGGTATCGCTGCAAGGAGTCCGGTGAGCACGATCTGGGAAACGCCGGCGATCGCACCGGTCACCGCGAAGAAGGCGTGAAACTGCCCCCGTGTCGTCGCTCGCGCCACCGGCCAGCCGAAGACGACCAGCGCGAGGCTGTTCGAAACGAGGTGGCCGAGTCCGCTGTGTGCGTAGACGCTCGTAACGACCGTCCACGGGTTCGCCGCGAGCGGCGGCGCGAGGACGAACAATCCGCCCATCACGCCGACAAGCGCAGTGAGCCACTGTACGATCGCGACGAGGACGAAGACGACGAGCAACTCGAGAACGGGACCGATCGAACCGGGCTCGGACTCCTCGGCTCGATCGGGGCCGGACCGCAAGTACAGTTCCGACTGGGATCGTGACCGCGGGCGCCTCGCCATACACACTGTTGGGCGGCAAGGGACAAAAGCCCGGTGCGGACCGGCGAGGTGGAGAAGACGTCGATCAGTGTCCGTGACGACAGCGCGACCGCTATCGGACCGAGTATGCGGCCACAAAAACGGAAAACTCGCACTCGAGTCGCGATCGACCGGTCCTCAGTCTTCGAGGACGATCTCGATCGAGACGTCGTTCGGCACCTGAATGCGCATGAGCTGTCGGAGTGCGCGTTCGTCGGCGTCCAGGTCGATCAGGCGCTTGTGGACGCGCATCTCCCAGTGCTCCCACGTGGCGGTGCCCTCGCCGTCAGGCGACTTCCGGGTCGGCACCTCGAGGGTCTTCGTCGGCAGCGGGATCGGACCGCTCAGGTTGACGCCGGTGTTGTTCGCAATCTCGCGGACGTCGTCGCAGATGTCGTCCAAGTCGTCTGGACTCGTGCCCGCGAGTCGAACGCGTGCCTGCTGCATTTATTTCTCGTGGACTTCGAGGACCTTGCCGGCGGCGATGGTCTGACCCATGTCGCGGATGGCGAAGCTCCCGAGTTCGGGAATCTCGCTGGACGGCTCGATGCTGAGGGGCTTTTGCGGTCGGATGGTGACCACAGCAGCGTCGCCCGACTGGATGAAGTCGGGGTTCTCCTCGGCGACCTCGCCGCTCGAGGGGTCCATCTTCTTGTCGATGGACTCGATCGTACAGGCGACCTGCGCCGTGTGGGCGTGGAAGACCGGGGTGTAGCCGGCCGTGATCACGGACGGGTGCTGCATGACGACGACCTGTGCCTGGAACGTCTCGGCGACGCTCGGCGGGTCGTCGGCGGGGCCACAGACGTCACCGCGGCGGATGTCGTCCTTACCGATGCCACGGACGTTGAATCCGACGTTGTCACCGGGTTCGGCCTTGGGCACCTCTTCGTGGTGCATCTCGATCGTCTTGACCTCGCCGCCCACGTCGCTGGGCTGGAAGGAGACGTCGTCGCCGGTGTTCATGATACCGGTCTCGATCCGTCCGACGGGGACGGTACCGATACCGGAGATCGTGTAGACGTCCTGGATGGGGAGTCGGAGCGGCGCGTCCGTCGGCGGCTCCGGCTCGGGCAGGTCGTTGAGGGCCTCGAGCAGGATCTCGCCGTCGTACCACGACGTGTTGTCCGAGCGCTCGGCGATGTTGTCGCCCTCGAACGCCGAGATCGGGATGAACGAAGCGTCGTCCGTGTTGAACTGGACCTGCTTGAGCAGCTGCGTGACTTCTTCGACGACCTCGTTGTACGTCGACTCCTCGTAGTCGACGATGTCCATCTTGTTGATGCCGACGATGAGTTCGTCGATACCGAGGGTACGAGCCAGGAAGACGTGCTCCTGGGTCTGGGGCGCGACACCGTCGTCAGCGGCGACGACGAGGACGGCGTTGTCCGCCTGAGATGCGCCCGTGATCATGTTCTTCACGAAGTCGCGGTGGCCGGGACAGTCGACGATGGTGAAGTCGTACTCGTCGGTCGAGAACTCCTGGTGGGCGATGTCGATGGTGACACCACGCTCTCGCTCCTCGGCGAGGTTGTCCATGACGTAGGCGAACTCGAAGCCGCCTTTGCCTTTCTCCTCGGCTTCCTCGCGGTGCTGTTCGATGACGTGCTCGGGTACGCTCCCCGTCTCGTAGAGGAGTCGTCCCACGAGCGTACTCTTCCCGTGGTCAACGTGACCGATGATGGCCAGGTTCTGGTGTTGGTCGCTCATTGTTGTAGCTCACGCGCAGAGGCGCTTATATCGGTCTCTTTGGCTCGTTGCGGTTAAAACCATTTCGAAAGCGTATTCAGCCGAACCCGCCGCCGTCTTGCGGTTTGGCTAGCATTCACACGCCAGGGAACGTTCGGTCGACGGATATCCAATCGCGGAAGACCGGTGTGAATCGCCTGTCGTCGCTCGAGTACGAACCGATTACTCGACGCGTCCGTCCGTGGACCGTCGACGAGCGATCGCGACGAAACCGGGAAGAGAAACAGCGATTCGGGACCGAGGTCCCGCTCTACAGCGGCGGCAGTCGGCCGACGTCGGACAGCACCGCGGTCGCCGTCTCGGGGCCGCCGGCACCGCGGCCGCTCGAGTGCAGCGAGCCGGCGTTGCGCGTCTCGATCTGGACGATGTTTCGGGTGCCGGTCACCGCGAGCGCGCCGTTTTCGGGAACGAGCCGCGGCCCGACGCGGACGCCGTCGCGGGTCGCCTCGCCGATGAGCCGGATCGTCCGGCCGTCTTCGGCGGCGAGATCGAGGGCGCTGCCGGGAATGTTCCGAATGCCCTCGACCGTCGCGTCCTCGAGCGCGAAGCCGCCGTCGGCGAGCACGTTCGCGAGGATGACGAACTTCAGGGCGGCGTCGGTGCCGTCGACGTCGAAGGTCGGATCGGCCTCGGCGACGCCCAGATCCTGGGCCTCCGCGAGGACGTGCTCGTAGTCGAGCCCTTCGGCGGCCATCCGCGTGAGGATGAAGTTCGCAGTGCCGTTCAGGACGCCTCGAACCGCGGTGACGGCCTGCGGCGTCGAATCCTCGATCGTCGAGAGGATCGGAATCGCGCCGCCGACGGTCGCCTCGAACCGGATCGAACCGGCGCTCTCGTCCTCGAGCGCGCGGAGTTCCTCGTAGCGCTCGGCGACCGGTCCCTTGTTCGCGAGGACGACGTGACGATCGGCCTCGAGCGCGCGCTGGACGTGCGAGAAGCCGGGCTCGGCATCGCCGAGCGTCGTTGGCGTCGCCTCGACCAGTACGTCGTACTCGGTCTCGAAGACGGCCTCGGGATCGGCGCTCCCCAGCAGGCCGTCGCCGACCTTGCGCTCGAGGGCGTCGGCGACTGCGATGCCGTCCGAGTCGATCACGGCGCTGCTCGAGTCGGCGAGCGCGACGACCTCGTGACCGTACTCGCCGGCGAGGTCGGCGACCGATCGACCGACGTCGCCCGCGCCGAGGATAGCGAGATCCATCAGGCCTCACCTCCGAGCAGGGGTTCGACGACGGTCAGTTCCTTGTCGGTGCCGATCGAGCGGATGGCCGCGAGCGCCTCCTCCGAGCGCCCGGAGTCGATTGCGAGGCGAGCGCGGGCGCTCGCGACGCCTTCGGTTCCGTCGGGCGCGGCGAGCGAGAGATCCTGAACGACGGCGTCGGCTTCGTCCTCGATCCGCGAGAGGGTGTTCGAGAGGTCGGTCTCGACGAGGTGGCCGACCAGAACGACGTTGATCTCCTCGCCGTAGTGCTCAGCCCCGGCCTGGATGACGTTGACGCCGGCGTCGCGCAGCGCCTGGACGATGTCGTCGAACCGGTCTGGGGGACATTCGAGGTCGACCTCGACGGGGATGTGCCCGCGAGGCGTGATGTTGCCGCGTTCGTGATGGATGCTCAGCAGATTGCCGCCGCTGTCGGCGATGGGGGCGAGCGCGCGGAGCAACTCGCCGGGTTCGTCGACGAGTTCGAGCCGGACGGTGTAGGCCCGGACGCCGCCGTCGGTCTCGGCGTCGGGGTCGTCCTCGTCGTCGGGCTCGGGTCCGTCACCCATCGCCGACACCTCCTGCCTGCGGGCAGCTACTCGTCATGATGTACGGTTCCGTAATGGGTGCGTAAAAGGATATAGGACTTCCCAAAACTCTCCGCCCGTGTCAACGGTGTGCACGCCCTCGGCGACGGCAGTTATATCGCGTCGCTGGCCGTTCAGAGGTGGTCTTTCCCCGGGTTCGACGAGCCCCAGTCGCCGCGGCCGCCCTCGGTCCGGTCGACGCCCATGATCGACTCGGGCTGGTCGGGACCGCCGAGACTGTCTCTCGCGTCGGGCACGCGCACGGTGACCTCGTCGATCTCGGGCCAGGTGATGAGTTCGGCCTCGATGTTTCCCGTCGTCACGTCGCTGACCGAACAGCCCTTGCAGCCGCCGCCGAGTTCGATGACGACCTCGCCGGTCTCGGGATCGGCCGACCGCACCGCGCTGGTCCCCCCGTGCATCTGGATGATCGGCATCTCGCGGGCCAGCCACGCCTCGACGCGCTCTCGCAGCGACGGGTCGTCGTCGGAGTCAGTCATTGGTACCCATAGACCCTCGAGCGGTGAATAAGTTGGGTCGCGCGGCCGAAATCCGTCGAATTAATCCTGAACGTTTCCGCCGCGGCGGCGCAGCCACTCGAGCGCGAGTGCGCCGCCCGCGAGTCCCGCGACGCCGGTGAAGCCGGGGATCGAATCGCCGCCCGCGTCGCTTCCGTTCCCGGATCCGTTTCCGGAATCGCCGCCGGTCGCGTTCGTCTCGTTGCCGGCCGGGAGCCAGTCGAGATCCCGAAGCGACGGCGGATCGGCCTGCTCGCCGGTCTCGGCCGGGAAGGTGTAGAGCGCCCCCTCGAGCGACGTGTTCGGAATCGCCTCCGTACTGGATGCGACGAAGCACTCGCCGGGCGCTGCGACGCGGGCCGTCCAGAACCCCGTCTCGGCGGGGTCGCGCCACCACGCGAGCTGTTTCGGGGCGGCCGGATCGGAGACTTCGTGGATCTTCACGCCCGCGCGATACCACGCCGAGTAGAGCCGCCCGTCGCGGAGTTCGAAATTGTGCGAGGTCGTCCACAGCCCGCCGCGGTAGGTCTCGTCGACCGTCCGCGGGGCATCGATCGAGCCCCGGTGGACCGGTTCGGTGGGGTCGCTCACGTCGTAGAGGTCGATGCCGCCCGGCCGATCGGGTTCGGTCCCGCCGGTCGCCCAGGCCTCGCGGCCGACCGCCATGAGGTCGCCCGTGTCGTCGACCGCCGCGTAGTGGTCGTTGCCCGGCAGGCCGTAGACGGCCTCGCGCCAGTCGGTGATCGACCGCTGTTCCTCGAGCGAGGTGTTCCGAACGTGGGAGATGTAGGTCGGATCGGCCGGATCGCTCACGTCGATCAGGTAGGTGCCGGGATTCCAGTGCGGAAGATAGGCGATATCGTCCTGCACGTAGACGTCGTGGAGGTAACGAGCGAGCATTCCGATCTCGCCCCAGCGGGGCTCGCGATCGAGCAGTGACCAGTATCCCAACTGGGTGATCTCGTCGCCGCCGACGTCGAAGATCACGAGCGGGTTCGCGTCCTGTTCGTTCGCGACGACGAACAGCAGGTCACCCTCGAGATAGCAGTTGTGGATGTGGTAGCTCGTTTCGAACTCACCGGTCGGGACGGGATTCGCTGGGTCGCTCACGTCGTATAGGCGAAATCCCTTGATCTCGAAGTTCGGATTCGCCGGGCCGACGACGGCCAGCCGGTCGCCGTCGACGGCCACATCGAGGAGTTGGGTCAGGGGCTCGCCGGCGATCTCGAGGTTGCGTTCCTCGGCGAGGAGCGTCGGCTCGGCGGGGTCGCTCACGTCGACGGTCGCGAAGCCGGTCGTGGCGGCGACGTACGCGGTTTTGCCGTCGTCGCCGACGACGGCCTCCGCAGCGCCGGTGACGGGGAGCCGCCCGAGCGGTTCGTACCCGCCCTGTTGGCCGGTAGTGGTGGCACGCGATCGAGAGGCAACGACCGGACCGGAAGCGGCTGCGATGCCGGCAGCGCCGCCCGCTCGAAGGAACGCTCTCCGCTTCATGAGTGGATGCAACGAGCGCAGACACATAGACGTGATTACTCGACCGCCGGACTCGCAAACAACGGGGCGGCCGGAAGTGACGACCCGGTCACCTGCGCAGTCGCCGCCGGTCGCCGGTCCCTTCGGTCATGGCGCTGGCGAGCGCCCCCTCGAGGACTACGTCGTCGCCGAGGTCGGTGACCGTGATCTCCGGGACGTTGGTCATCACCATCTCGGAGACGCGTTCGCGGATCGGATCGACGACCAGTTCCTCGTTGTGCAGCGCGACCGCGCCGCCGAAGGAGACCACGATCGGCGCGAACGCGTGGATCACGTTCGTCACGCCGATCGCGTTCCAGTGAGCGAGCTGTTCGATGACGTAATCGGCCAGGTCGTCCTCGCCCGCGAGGTCGAAGACGTCTTTCGCCGTGAAATCCGGCCCCTCGAGCGGGAGGTCGGTCACGATCGTCGGGTCGTCCTCGGCGAGCAGCCGGGCGAAGTCGGGAATCGCGTTGCCCGAGCAGTAGGCTTCCCAGTGGCCGTCGTGCCCGCAGCCGCAGGTCAGTCGGCCCTGGGGGTCGACGACGTAGTGGCCGACCTCGCCGGCGTTGCCGTCCCAGCCGCCCACGATCTCGCCGTCGCAGCAAATGCCGGCACCGATCCCCGAGGAGATCGTGATGTAGACCATGTCGTCGGGGTTGCTGGCGGCGTGGAAGCGTTCGCCGATGACGCCCGCCGTAGTGTCGTTGTGGAGGTGGACCTCGTCGCTGTCGATCAGCTTCGCGATCGGCCCCGTCAGGGGGATCCTGTCGATCGAATTCGGCAGGTTCGCGGGATCGATCACCGCCCCTTCCGCGAGATCGAACGGGCCGATCGAGCCGATCCCAGCGGCGACGACCCGCTCGGGGCGGATCCCAGCGTCGCCACACGCCTCGCGAAGTGTTCGCAAAACGCCTTCCGTCACGTCGATACCCGTCGGCCCGCGTGGCGTCGACCGGCGACTCGTGCCGATCGCCGTTCCGTCGGCCTCGGCGACGATGGCCCGGACGTTGGTCGCGCCGAGATCGACGCCCGCATAGTAGACCATGCTGTTCTAGGGGACGACCGCGGCCGTACTTAACTACCCAGATTGTACTCGGCGACGAGTAGCGATTTCGATACGTTTCGTGAAAACTACGACTGCGGTCACGACGACCCGCCGGGCGATCCGACGATACACGTATGACACTTGGTGTCATAGATCGAGCTATGGCCACCGACGACTCATCGACCGATCCCGACGCGCAGTCGGATCCGATACCGGCGCTGTCCGACACGGAGTGCGAGGCCATCCACGAGGTCGAACTGGGTCTCGAATGGGTCCAGCGCGCCCAGGGGAGTCTGCTCGAGTTCCACCACGCGACGGGTCACGGGATGGACCACCTGTACCGGGCCGAGGAACTGCTCCGAGACACCGGCCACGACGACCTCGCGGACGCGATTCGCGCCGACCTGCTTCCCCACGGCGTCGTCGACGAGGACCGCTGGTCGTACGACGTCCTCGAGAACTTCCAGGAGACGCTGCTCGCCGAGACCCGATCGCTCGAGCGGCGAGTTCGGCGCGAGCTAGCCGACGGGGAACGCCACGTCCGCGAGCGCCGGCAAGAACGCGAGTGGAAGCAACGGGCCGAGGAGCGGTGACGACCCTCGTGGTGGGAGGCAACCACCGGCGAGCGACGCCGAAAGCGAGCGCTGACGGACGGCAGTTGGGAACAGTAGAATCGGAAACCCGGGCGGGGACCGGAACAGGTCAGCGAGACAGGAGGGCTCGAGAGCGGGATCGATGCGACCGCGTCGGTGCTACTCCATCACGTCGAGATCGCGGAAGTAGGTGACGGGACAGGGCGCCTGGAGGATGATCTCCTGGGAGACGGAGCCGAGGACGGCCTTCTCGGCCGGCGAGCGGCGGCGGCCGCCGACGACCATGCGGTCCGCGTCGACGTCGATCGCCATGTCGACGACTTTCGTACTCACTTCGCCGAGCGCGCCCTTGATCTCGTACTCGACGCCGGCCTCCTCGAAGCGCTCGGCGAGTTCGGGAACGGGAGCGCGTTTCGCCGCGACTTCGTCAGGGTCGACGTCCTCGGCGCGCGCGTCGAGACCGAGATCGTCGTGAACGTCCTCGTACTCGTCTGCGGTGAAGGCGTGGCCGATCACGACCTTCGCACCGAGCGGTTCGGCGATCTCGAGTACCGTTTCGGCGAGTTCCGGTGCGCGCACTGAGTCCATCGGTCCGACCGCAAGGAGTACCGTATCGATTGCCATACCGGCACAGTGGTCGGGCCACCCGCTTAAGTATTCTCGTCGTTGCAGTATTCCAGTAAACGTCGCGCGCGCTACCACGACGGCGCGACGACGCGACGGCAATCGTCGTCCGGTGCGGGGCGACCTAGTCCTCGAACTCGTCGTCGCTGCGGACGAAGGTGACCGGGCAGGGGGCCGACAGCAGGACCTCCTGGGCCGTCGAGCCGAAGACGGCCTTCCCGGTCGGTGACCGGCGCCGGCCGCCGACGACGACCATATCGGCGCCGACGCTGGTCGACAGGTCGACGATCGACGGCCCGTGCTCCCCGACTGCCCCCCGGATTTCGTAGTCGACGTCGTGGTCGTCGAAGACGTCCTTCAGGTCGTGGATCGTCGAGTGACGTCCCGCGACCGCGTCCGGGTCGACGTCGTCGGTCTTCCGGTCGAACTCGAGTCGGTCGAGGACCTGGTCGTACTCGCTTTTCGTGAAGACGTGTGCGAGGATGACCGTCGCGCCGGCTGGCTTCGCGATGTCGAGGACGGTTTCGGCGAGCTGGCCGCTCCGTTCGGCGTCGCTCGGGCCGACTGCGAGTAACACTGTCTCTAGCATGGGTGACGGGTTGATCGCACATCACCGTAAATCCGCGGGTCACGGAACCCCCACGAACGCGGACGACGGGGGTTCCGGGCGATTTTTCCACGCCGTCGCCGACAGGAGACGTATGGACGGACCCGATCTCGCGGGGCAGACGGTGCTCGTCACGGGCAGTGCGAGAGGCGTCGGCCGCGAACTCCTGTTGGCGACGGCAGCGTGTGGCGCGCAGACAGCCGTACACTACCACACGAGCGCCGACGCCGCTCGCGAGGTCGCCGAGACCGCCCGCGAACGAGGGGCATCCGACGCGATGACGGTGCAGGGGGACGTGACCAACCCCGAGAGCGTCGACGGCCTCTTCGGGGCCGTCGAGGCCGAACTCGGGACCGTCGACGTGCTGGTCAACAACGTCGGCGACTTCGCACCCGCCCACTGGGCGGACCTAGAGTTCGAGACCTGGAACCGCGTCCTCGAGACGAACCTCAACGGGACCTACCTCTGCTCGAAGCGCGCACTGCCCGGGATGCGCGAGAACGAGTACGGCCGGATCGTCAACGTCGGTTACGCCTCGAGCGAGAAGGGCCTCGTCAGCCCGAAGAACTTCCCCTACTTCGTCGCGAAAGCGGGCGTGTTGATGTTTACGCGCATGCTCGCGGCGGACACGCAGGACGACGGGATCACGGTCAACGCGATCTCGCCGTACGTCGTGGAGAACTCCGACGAGTTCCCCGAGGACCTGCCTCGCGGCCGGCCCGCGAGTTTCGAGGATCTGATCCAACCGCTGTATTTCTTCCTCGATCCCGAGAGCGACTACGTCAGCGGGGAAAACCTCGAGGTCGACGGCGGGTGGCTACCGGAACGAGTCTGATCTCTGTAACCTCCCACACAATAATATTTCCCGACAAAATAACAAGAAAAGTTTATTGATTCCTAATCACCACAATTTACTTGCATGACGGAACGAAGAAGTTTCAAAAGAAGAAAAGTCTTGAAGAGTCTGGGAGTGACAGTGACAGCAGGTGCAGTTCTCTCCCAACCGAGTACAGCACATGAACAATCATATTCCACTGAAGTGGAATTCGAAAAGGTAGACACGTGGCTGAAATGGGGTGAAATCGTTGGGAAAACTACCTCGTCTGCCGAATACAGAACCCTTCAGAATTATTTTGAAGAGAAGTTTGGCGGGGACACTGAAACTGGTTTTGGAACAGTTCTTAAGGCCGTAAAACCGGGAGACGAAGAAGCAACATCACATATAGTAAATATTCCTGTTCATGGGCTCAAGGAAAGGTCCAACTGGTAGTCTAACGAAGGACGCTTCAAACAAAAAACGTCCACCGTACCGTCTCGCCTCGAGAGGTGTTGCAACGGAGACAACAGCAGAGGTGTTGCTTGGAATACAAACGTCCGTCTGTAATCGATAGTCGACCGACCGGGAGAGTTACCTCGTATCGACGCCTCGCCGTCGATATGGAAGGGCGACTCCGCGAAATCCACGTCGCGCCCGGGCAGGGAGCACCGGTCCGACGAGTCGAGCGCGCGAACGCGGTCGCAGGCCGAGGACTCGAGGGCGACCGCTACTACGACACCGACGGCACGTTCGCAGAACGCGACGGGAGTGACCTCACGCTCATCGAGGGCGAGACGCTGGCGGCAGTTGAGCGCGACTACGACATCGCGCTCGAGCCCGGAGTCCACCGACGGAACCCGACGACCGACGGAATCGCGCTGAACCGTCTCGTCGACCGGCGGTTCCGGATCGGCGACGCGGTCTGCGAGGGGACGGAACTCTGCGAGCCGTGTTCGTACCTCGAGTCCCACCTCGAGGAGCGGGGAATCCGCGAGGCGCTCGTCCACCGCGGCGGGCTCCGGGCGCGGATTCTCGAGGGCGCGACCCTGACACCGGGCGACGACATCGCACCGATCTGAGGCCGCACCGAGTCGGCGCGCCTGTCTCGCACCGCCCCCTCGAGCGGAGCGGAAGCTACATTTTCGCGAGCGCCAAGTGTCGCGTATGAACGAGCCGGGGATCCAGTCACTGATGGATCAGGAGACGCTCGATCGGCGGGTTCGTGCCGGCGACGCGCCGGCGTGGGTCGCCGGCCACTGGGAGTCGTTTCGGGAGGGACTGCTCGGCGAGCGAAACGGATCGCCGTTCCCGTGTTTCTTCGGCGTCGAGTCGGTCCAGCAGGGTGAACCGCTCTACACCGCGGTGCCCTCGATGAGCGACGCCGACGCGCTGCTGACGCTGCGGGATCGGATCCTCGAGTATCTCGAGGTCTACGAGGACCACTCCGACCGGGCTTCGCTGGTTACCTTCTTCAAGCCGCCGGAACGGCCGCTGTCCGAGCGGGAGTACCACGAGACGCTGTGGCACGTCTTGCAGACGCTGCACCTCCACGATCCCGAGCCGTGGCCGGCTGACATTCCCACCGACCCCGACGATCCGTACTGGGAGTTCTGTCTCGGCGGCGAGCCCATGTTCCCGACCTGTCGGGCCCCGTTTTACGAGGTGCGCAAGAGCCGCTACTGCCCGGTCGGCCTCGAGATCACGTTCCAACCGCGGGCGCTGTTCGAGGACCTCGACGTGACGGCCGATACCGAAGCCGGCCAGCGCGCTCGCGACGTGATTCAGGATCGGCTCGAGGAGTACGACGGCACCTGCCCGCACGCGGATCTCGGCGACTGGGGCGTCGAGGGCGACCGCGAGTGGCCCCAGTACATGCTCTCGGAAGACGAGACGCAAGCGCCGTCGACGTGTCCGATCACGGTCACCCGGACGCACCCGAAACCGGCGGCGCGGCTTCCATGACGGGCGCCGACCCCGACGCGGACCCGCGGGATGCAGACCTCGATCCGACGCGGCTCGGGGACGCCGCGCTCGTCCTGATCGACTTCCAGCGCGGATTCGACGATCCCACGTGGGGGAGCCGGAACAACCCCGACGCCGAGGCGAACGCGGCGCGACTGCTCGAACGCTGGCGCGAGCGGGGACGACCGGTCGTCCACGTCCGCCACGATTCGACGGAGTCGGACTCGCCGCTCCGGAGCGACGAGCCGGGTTTCGCGTTCAAACCCGAGACGGCCCCGCTCGAGGGCGAGCCGACGATGGAGAAATCGGTCAACAGCGCGTTCATCGGGACGGATCTCGAGGCGTGGCTCCGCGAGCGAGGCCTCGAGACGGTCGTCGTCGCCGGCCTCACGACCGACCACTGCGTCTCGACGAGCGCGCGGATGGCGGAGAACCTCGGCTTCGCGCCGATCGTCGTGAGCGACGCGACGGCGACTTTCGAGCGCGCGTTCGACGGCGAGACCTTCGACGCGGAGACGGTCCACCGCACCGCGCTGGCCCACCTCGCAGGCGAGTTCGCGACAGTTGTCACCGTCGACGACCTGCTCGCGGCCGATTCCTGAACCGCATCCGGCCCACTCGATGCGCGGACGGCGGTCGCGCCACAGTTATAGGAGTCCTCGTCTACGGGTACGCGTATGCGAGTCGCAGTTGCCGGCACGTTCGGGCCGCTTCACGACGGCCACCGGAACCTGTTCGAGCACGCGCTCCGGTTCGGCGAGGACGGCGTCGTCGTCGCCCTGACTAGCGACGAACTGGCGGTCGAGACGCGTCACGAGCCCCGCCCGATCCCGTCGCTCGAGGAGCGGACCCGGATCGTGACGGACGCGCTCAGCGCTCTCGACGAGTGGGACCGCGATATCGAAATCCGGACGCTCGAGACCGAAGACGGGATCGCCACCGACGAGCCGTCGATCGACGCGCTGGTGGTCTCCCCGGAGACAGCCCCCGAACTCGAGGGGATCAACGAGCAGCGCCGCGAACGGGGGTTCGAGCCGCTGTCGGGGATCGTCGCGCCGTACGTCCTCGCTGACGACGGCGAGCGGATCTCCTCGACGCGGATCGTCAACGGGGAGATCGACGAGCACGGGCGCGTCCTCGAGTAGCGGGCGGTCGACGAACGAGGCCGGACGGCGCCCGATCCGACGGTGACGCAATAGTAATACGAGGGGAGACAGTCAGCTTTTCTTATGAACGGTGATCGACGGCCCCTGTTGCTCGTTCTGCTGGGCAGCGCGCTGCTCGTGACGCTGGTCCTGCATCTGGTGTTCGTCCCGCGCTACCTGCCCGACGACGTGCTGTTGACCGTGCTGGCGCTCGGGGCCGGCTGGGTAACGTACGCGATCGCGTTCTACGCGCTCGGCCGAGTCGGGGCCGAGCCGGAAAGCGAGGCGTTTCCGAACCTGCGATTCGCCGACGTCGGTATCGCGCTCCTGCTCGTCTCGTTGCTGCTCCTGCTCTCGTTCGACGCCCTCGGCGTTCCGCTCGAGGGGATCGTGGGAATCTACGCTCTGCCCGCGGCCGGCATCTACGCCGGTCTGGCGCTGCTGGGCTGGTCGATCGGCCGCCGGACCGAGGCGATCAACGAGATGGTTCGGTAAGTGCGATCTCCAACGACGCGACGGGAATCTCCGCAAAACCGACTCACTCCGACTGCGACCCCGAGTTCGCGACGAACACCGGAATATCGCCGAAGCGGATGACGTGATCGGTGACGCTACCCAGCGCCATTCGGTGAACGCCGCCGCGGCCGCGGGTTCCCATGACGACGAGATCGGCGTCGATCTCGCCGGCGTACTCGAGCAGCGCCTCCTCCGGCGGCCCCTCGAGCACCGTGCCGGTGACGTCGAGCCCGGCGGCGTCGGCCCGGTCGACGACGGCATCGACGTACTCCCGAGCGCGCCCGCGCATCGCGTCTTCGGCGCTCGCCGCGTCGCCCGGCAGACGAAGGTCGGCCAGCGGGCCGGTGTCGGCGACGCAGGCGACGTATACCGCCGCGTCGTGGACGGTCGCGAGTTCGATGGCGGTCTCGGCGGCGGCCTCGGCGTGGTCGCTGCCGTCGGTCGGGACGAGGATCGTGTCGAACATGGGCCGACGGTACGGCGGGCACCGTGAAATTCCTGCCGAAACGACAGGTGGCGTTCGTCCGCCGTGGGTCGGTGAACGCGCTCACACGAACGCGAGCGGCACCATGACGAGAACCCCGACGAGGATGCCGCCCGCGAGTTCGGGTTTGCCGCCGCGGGGTAGCTCCTCGCCGATGTCGAGCGCTTCCGGGACGAACTCCGTGAGGACGAGGTAGATCATCGCGCCGGCTGCGAAGCCGAAGCCGTAGGGGAGGAACTCGCGGGCGTATCGGACGAATCCGAACGCGATGACCGCCCCGATCGGCTGCGGGAGACTCGAGAAGACCGCCCACCAGACGAGTTTCCACTTCGCGACGCCCATCGAGGTCAGCGGGATCGAGATCGCGGTTCCCTCGGGGATGTTGTGGATAGAGATCGCGACCGTCATGAAGACCGCCAGCAGCGGGACGGTAAAGCCGAGCAGTTCGGTACCCCCCTCGAGCCCGAGATCGGCGAAGGAGACGCCGATGGCGACGCCCTCGGGAAAGCTGTGGACGGTGAGGATGCCGAGAATGAGGACGAGTTTCTTGAAGTCCGCCTCCTCGTACTGCTGGGGATCGATGTCGGCGTCCAGTAGGACGTCGTGGGCGACGACGACGAGGCCGACGCCGGCCAGCAGCCCGATCGCGATCTCGAGTGGCGTTCCCTCGGCCAGCCCTTCATTGACGAGTCCGAACGTCGACGCCGAGAGCATGATTCCCGAGGCGAGCCCCCACAACACCACGTTCCGGCGATCGCTGATCCCATCGAAGAAGAAAAACGGCAGCGCACCGAGCCCGGTCGCCAGCGCCGTGATCAGCCCGGCGACGAACACGAGCACGAGGTTCTCGAGGAGCGCCATGTGCCCACAGAACGAACTACCGGTATAAATGGACGACGAAGGCGGGCACAACGGCCAGTACCGCGCGGCGAGAGCCGTCGTATGACGGGTTGGGGGGCGCGGGACCGAGCGGGATCGGCGCGAGCCGGGCGGATCGACCGATACCGTCAACAGCCGCCCGTCTGATGGGTATCGTATGCCACTGTGGAGATCCCGCCGCACTCGCCACTACTTCGCCCTCGTGGTCGTGACGACCGTCGGCTCGACGTTGCTGTACAATTACGGGATGGCGACGTGGGAGAACGACCCGCAGCCGCTGTTCCGATCGCTCGGAATCGTCTTTCAGTCGTTCACGACGACCGGCTACGGCGAGGACGCCGGGTGGGCGACGCCGCAGATGTACGCGCTGACGATCGGCCTGCAGCTCATGGGGATCGGGCTGATCCTCACCGCGGTCGACATCTTCGCGGTCCCCTGGCTGCGGGACACGCTCGCGGTCACCCCGCCGACCGCAGTGACGGACGTCACGGACCACGTCGTCATCTGCGAGTACACCCCTCGCGGCGAGGCGTTCGTCGAGGAACTCGAGTCGCGCGGCCGGGAGTACGTCGTCGTGTCGTCCGACGAGGAGACGGCGACGGAACTCCACGAGTCCGATCGCCGGGTCGTCCACGGCGATCCGGAGTCGACGGCGGTGCTCGAGAGCGCCGGCATCGAGCGGGCGACGGCGGTCGTGGCCGATTCGGCGGACGATACGAACGCGAGCATCGTCCTCTCGGCTCGGGAGGCGAACCCGGACGTGCGGGTGGTGACGCTGGTCGAGGATCGGCGCCTCGGGGAGTACCACCGGATCGCGGGGGCCGAGGAGGTGCTCTCGCCGCGCCAGTTGCTCGGCGAGAGCCTCGCGCGGCGGGTGCCGACGGCGGTGACGACCGCGGTCGACGAGGGGGTCGAGATCGGGAGCGATCTGGAGCTGGTCGAGGTCTCGATCGCCGAAGGGAGCGACCTCTGTGACAAGCCCGCCGGCGAGGTCGGGCTCCGGGAGCGGTTCGGCGTGGACGGCATCGGCGCGTGGTTCGACGGAACGTTCGAGAGTCCGATTCCGCGAGATCGGGCCCTCCAGGCCGGGACGCGGCTGCTCGTCGCGGGAGAGCCCGAGCGGATCGAGGCGTTTCGAACGAAAGCGACGTCGACGGTCCGGTCGTTCGCCGATCGGGACGTGGTGATCGCCGGCTACGGCGAGTCGGGCGTAGCGGCCGCAGAGGCGTTGGCCGGCACGAACGCCCGCGTGACCGTCCTCGACAACGTCGAAAAGGAGGGCGTCGACGTCGTCGGTGACGCTCGAGATCCGGCGGCGCTCCGCGAGGCCGGCGTCGACGACGCGGCCGCGGTGATCGTTACCCTCGACGACGATACGACGGCCGTGTTCGCGGCGCTCGTCGCGCGCGATCTGAACCCCTCCGCCGACGTGGTCGTCCGGGCGAACGACGCCGAGGACGTTCGGAAGCTGTACCGGGCCGGGGCTGACTACGTCCAGTCGCTGGCGACGGTCAGCGGTCGAATGATGGCGTCGACCGTCTTCGAGGACGAGGAGGTGCTGGCGGTCGACCGGGGGATCAACGTCGTCAGGCTCCCCGCGGGCCGGCTGGCGGGCCGAACGATCGTCGACGCCGCCGTTCGCTCGAGAACGGGCTGTACCGTCGTCGCGGTCGTCAGAGACGGCGAGACGATCACGGCGTTCGATCCGTCGGAACTCGTCGTCGAGGGCGACGACGAGGTGATCCTCGCGGGCACCGACGAGAGCGTCCAGTCGTTCGAAGTGCAGTTTCTCGCCTGAAAACGATGGTCGGTCGACCGAGGCGAGCTACGACAGCAGCGAGCGGAAATCGGGGGCCAACCGTTGTTTCGCGAACTGGGCGAGCATCGGCGCGTCCTCGAGATCGAGCAGCCGCGCGATCGCGAGCGGGTCCCCGTTGTTCGCGTCGGCCAGCGTATCGTCGCCGAGACGCTTCAGGTCCCGCATGAGCTTGTCGTAGCGCTCGTTGGGCGCGAGATAGAGGAGATGGGTCATCAGCAGTCGCTTGTCGACGTTGGGCGCGACGTCCCGGTGCCAGAGGGTGTCGTAGACGGCGAGGTTCTCGGCGGTCGGCTCGAGGTCGGCGTGTTTGAGACAGCCATCGGCGGCGACGGCGGCCACCCGGCCGGACTGCATGCACTTGTTGATCCCCTCGCCCCAGAGCGGGTCGACCGTCGGGACGGTGTCGCCGATGGCCATGAACCGATCCGTGTGGAGCCGGCCGGGTTTTTGGATATGGGCCGACCCGCGGTGTTGTTTGCCCGCGATCTTCTCGGCGTCCCGGAACCGGGGATCCGTCTCCAACCAGTGCTCCAGGTAGCCGTCGATGGTGTAGCCGTCCTTGGCGTACCGGCTGTGGTGGTCGTTCTGGATGTAACAGAGGCCGACCTTGGCGGTGTCCTCGCCGGTGTGGAAGATCCAGGAGTAGCCGCCGGGCGCGATCTCGTGGTCCAGTCGGAGCATCATGGCGTCGTGCAGATCGGCGAAGCCGGGCCGGTCGATGTCGATCCCCTCGAACTCGTACTCGATACCGATGGCGTGGTTCTCGCGTTTCAGGTCGACGACGCCGAGTTTCTTCGCGAGCGGCGCGGCCGGCCCCGTCGCGTCGACGACGATCTCGCCGTAGACCTCCTCGTCGCCGTTGTAGGTGACGCCGACGATCTCGCCGCCCTCCATGATCGGTGCGGTAACGCGGGCGTCGAAGCGGTACTCCGCGCCCTCGTCGCGGCCGTCTTTCACGAGGTAGCGCTTGAAATCGGCGAACTCGAGGACCGCGCCGGGCTGTTCGCGGACGTAGTGTTCCGTCGGCGACTCGAGGACGACGCTGTCGGTGAACTGCATCACCACGTCGTCGGGGATGCCGAAGGAGGCCATCATCGAGGGGAACGTCCCCGCGGTGGACTTGTTGCTCTGGCGCGGGAACTCGTCCTCGGCTTCGGTCTCGAGGACGACGACGTCGTACCCTCTCGTAGCGAGATCCCGGGCACACTGTGCGCCGGCGGGACCGGCACCGGCGATGACTACGTCGTAGCGGTCGTTCATGTAATCTGGACTGTAGTGGACCGTAATTAGTTTGTCCGGTTCGAGTCGACGGTACGTGGCCGAGTCCCTTGAGTTTCGGTTCGGCACGCGCAGGCCGGAATCGCGGCCGAAAACCGGGGGGACGCGACGGTCGCGGCAGCGCTGCTGGTCGAACATAACGGATTTACACGTCCGTTGTGATGGCGTGCACATGGTTACCACGCCCCCCGGCGAGTTTCCCGACGGCGTCCCGAGCGAACCCGCGTTTCCGTTCGGGCAGCGGCCGTTGCACGAATACGTCGCTCAGTACGCCGACGAGCAGCCGGATCGGGTGGCGATCAACTACTACGGCACCGAGATCACGTACGGCGAACTCGGCGATTCGATCGATCGGTTCGCGACGTACCTCGACGAGCGGGGATACGGTCGCGGGGACACGCTGCTCCTCTTGCTTCAGAACTGCCCGCAGTACGTCGTCGCCTACTACGCCGCCCAGAAACTGGGGATGCGGGTTAGCCCCTGCAGCCCGATGTCGAAGGAACACCGCCTCTCCTACCAGCTCTCCGACGGCGACGCGCAGATTGCCGTCGCGGGGGACACCCACGCCTCGCTGCTCGAGGCCGTCCGCGACGAGACGCCGCTCGAGGAAGTCGTCTACGCGCGCTTCGAGACGTATCTGCCCGACGAGCCGGTGCCCGCGATCCACGACGATATGGCCGAGGCGATCGAGGCGGCGCGCCAGCCGGCGTCCGACGGGGTCAGCTACGTCGAGACGATTCTCGATGAGACGCCCGCCGACCCGCCGGCCGTCGACGTCGCGATGGACGACATCTGCCTGCTGCAGTACACCTCGGGGACGACCGGCCTGCCGAAGGGCTGCATGCACAGTTACGAAAACGTCCTCTTCGCCGCGGCCACGTCCTCGGCGCTGACCGACCGGGACGAGACCACCCGCCACCTCGCGGTGATGCCCGTCTTCCACGTCGCCGGGAAGTTGAACGCCGTCGACTCGCCGATGGTTCAGGGCGGGACCACCGTCCTCCTGACCCGGTACGAACCCGAGGCCTACGTCGACGCGCTGGCGGCCCACGAGCCGACCAACGGCTGGATTACCACTCCGATGGTTCGCGAACTGCTTCCGCTGCTCGAGAACGACGTCCGCGAGATCGACTCGCTCGAGTCGATGCCGGTGACGAGTTTCGGGCAGGCGCTGACTGAGGACCTCTGCGAGCGGTGGGCGGGCGTAACCGACTCGACGATGTACGAGGCGGCGTACGGACTGACCGAGACCCACACGCGGGATACGTTCACGCAAGGACTCGGCGTGGTCGAGGAAGGGTTCGTCGGCAAACCCGTCTACGACACCGACATCGTGATCCGCGACTGGGAGACCCACGAGGCGGTCCCCCGCGGCGAGACGGGCGAGATCACCGTCGACTCGCCGTCGCTCTTCGAGGGGTATCTCGGTAAGCCCGAGGAGACCGAAGCGGCGTTTCACGACGGGTACGTGCTCACCGGCGACATCGGTCGCATGACTGAGGACGGGGCCCTCTACTTCCTCGGCCGGCGCAAGTACATGATCAAATCCAGCGGCTACTCGATCGCCCCCGCCGAGGTCGAAGAAGTGCTGAAGACCCACGCCGACATCGCCAACGCCGCCGTCGTCGGCCGCGACCACGAGACCAAGGGCTCGGAGGTCGTGGCCGCCGTCACGCTCGCAAACGGCTCGCTCGCCGAAGGCGAATTCCTCGAGTGGGCCGAAACGCAACTCGCCGCGTACAAGCGGCCCCGCGACGTCGTCGTCCTCGACCAGCTCCCGGTAACGGACATGGGAAAACTGGATCGAGAGGCGCTCGAGGACGTGATCGCCACCGAGTCGTAGCCGGCGACGACGTGGATCGACCGGTTCGGTCGTGGACAACGCGTCTCCGCCGATCTCGAAACGGCGAGGTGGGTTGTGTTATCGATATGGGAAGAAATGAACAGTGATAGCGATAGCGACCGGTGTTTGGACCGACATAGTTGGGAAGTAGCGCTATTATAGTGTGAAACGACCATTCACTCGGCGAGGGGAGGGATCCGGCCGAAGCCCCAACTGACCGATCGCTCCGAGACATACCTCGCCGCTCCCGAGATCGCTCCACCGTGAAGCCAATAGCCACATTGTTCATGCTCGGACTCCGCCTCGGTTGACACACCACCGGGAGGGGAGGTCAACGCCGACCACGTCGGCGTTTTCGCGAGAGAACACACGTATCTCGATCGCAGACACGGAACCAACGCATAGACCAGTCTCTCTCAGGAATCACTTCTCAGTGAACACTCTGAGCGCACCGCCGCCGAGGATCAGGAGCGCGCCGAGAACGATTCCCAGCGGTGGCGGGAGCGGCGTGAATCGCACGATTCCGACGAGTATGATAATGGTGGAGAGTCGAACCATGCTCGCCCGTAGCCGGGGAACGCGGAAAAGATCGCTGCGTGATTTGTGAATCGAAGGTCGCGGCCTGAAAGCGTGCGACCGAGAGCCACGGCCGATCTGACGGCCGACCGCGAGCGGGAGCGGAGAGCGCAACGGTTTACACTGTTTAGTTGTATCGCCAACACATGGCTGCGAGGCGGACGAAGATGGGGATCGGTGTGGCAATGGTGGCCGTCGGGCTCGTTCAGGCCGGACTCTATGCCAGTCGAGGTGACTGGTTCCCGACCGCCCTGGGCGTGTTTTACGCCGCACTCGGGGTCGGGTATCTTCGGGTGGAGGTGTACGGAACCGAATAGGGCTACAAGTATGTCCACTCTCGAGACGTGACTCGCGGAGATAGCCTCGTCTCCGATCCGCCGCGGCTATCTGTACAAACAGAAGATCCATAAGCCGCTCGCGGAACACGGTCGCTCATGCAAGAAGAATCGGCCGGACGACTCGAGCGCTCGAGCAGCCTCCGCGACCATCCGGAGCTGACTGCCGTGAGCGTGCTCGTTGCCGTCATCGCCGTGGTCTCGGCCCAGTACGTCGTCACCGAACTGCTCGCGATCGACGCGTCGAACGCGTTTCTGGTCGGGGCGTTCGCCGGGCTCGTCATCGCTCAGTTCGTCCGATATCTCTGTCAGTGGTACGGCGTCGAGTAAGCCGCTGTGCGCCGGCGGAAAGGCGGACGAACGCTTACCGGACGATCGTCACCGGAACGGGTGCTTGGCGCGCGACTCGTTCGGCGACGCTCCCCAGGAGGACCCTCGAGAAGCCGGTTCGGCCGTGACTGCCGACGACGATGAGATCCAGGTCGTTCTCCGCGGCGTATTCGACGATCTCGTCGGCGGGCTGGCCGACGGCGACCGCCGTTTCAACCGACCGACCGTAGTCGGCTGCGCGGTCTTCGGCCTCCGCGAGCAGGTCGCGGGCCTCCTCGCGCCGGCGCTCGAGCAGTTCCTCCGCGCCGAGGTGTGCGACCTCGCCGTAGCTGCTGTTCGTCGGATCGACGGCGTGGAGAACCGTGATCTCGTCGTCGGCGTGTTCCCGACACGCGAACTCGAAGGCCGCCCACCCCGGGTCCGAGTCTTCGAGGGCGACTAGCAGGTGCATACTGACCTGTACGTGGACGGACTACTTGAGTGTCATCCATTACCACAGTCAGTGGACCGTCGCCGCTCGACGGTCTCCATGCCTCATTCGGAGTAGCCTTCCTGCAGGAACGTCCCCTCGGTCTCGTACATCGAGACCAGTTCCGCGATGAGTTCCTCGTGCGATTGGCCCTCTTCGCAGTGGCTGTCGAGTCGCTCCTTCAGGTCGTCGCTGATCTCGAGTGTGTATGTCATAGTAGATGACAACGCGGTCGGTGCGCGTTAGCCGCACTACGGCGTCCGCGGTCAAATAATCGGGGGCGAGCGGCGTTTCGCTTTGTCGGCACTTGCAAGCACCCGATCTGAAACCGGTTCGATCGGAACCGAACTCGATCCGATACCGCTCGGACTACCTCGAGTGTCCGCCGGCACGGGACGGCCGTCCACTTACCCGATCGGTCGCCGTAACTGCCGATATGACAGCCCCACTGACCGACGACGACGTCGGAAAGACCGTCGTCGACGTCGAAGGCAAGGAACTCGGTATCGTCGCGAAGGTCGAAAACGGCAGGGCCGCCGTCGATCCCAACCCGAGCCTCGCAGAGCAGGCGATGGCCTCGTTCGGCTGGGAGGGCGAGGACGACGAGGACTACATCGTGACGGAGGACATGCTCGAGCGGGTCGACAACGAGGTCATTCTGCGCGGGGAACTCTGACGCGGACCGCGTCTCACTCGACGGACCGGTCGTCGAACGACTGTTCGCGCCAGGTCGTCCAGTCGTAGAGCCGCTGGAGTTCGCCGCCTTGCTGTCGGATCGCGACGGCGGTGTTAAAGAGGAAAGCGGCGACGAGCGTCGTGCCGACGAGCCAGGCGGCGTCGGCGAGCGCACCGTAGCCGTCGAGATAGCTCGTGAGCAGATCGACGAAGACGACCGCGGCGACGCAGACGATCGCCGGCAGCAGGTGGCGCGTCAGCGCGGCGAACGTCGTCCCCTCGTGGACCTGAACGGCGCGGACACCGTAGAACACCGCCCACGCGGAAGTGACGACCCAGCCAACCGCGACGACCAGCCGCGTCGAGGAGCTCTCCACGAGGAACGCACCCCACCAGGCGGCGATGAAGCCGACGATGACGACGTAGTCGACCCACGTTGGCAGCAGTCGAGAGCGATCCCGCGCCGTGGGCTGATCGTGGTACATCGCGCGGATCGCCAGCGCGAGAAAGAGGATGAAAAACAGGACCGCGCCGTCGACGAAGCGGCCGATCCAGTCGGGTTCTAGCAGGATCGAGCCGACGCCGGCGACGGCGTAGACGATCGCCGCGCCGATCCCGATCGTGAGATACCACTGCTCGGTCGTGGCGTCGACCGCGAGGACCTCCCGGACGTAGACGATCGCGTAGTACAGGAGAATTACCGCGGCGATACCGATCGCGAGGTACGCGAACAGCCGCCCGATCGCGACCGTCGTCGCCGGATCGCCGGCGTCGAAGGCAATCGACGGACTCGAGGGGAACGTCATGCGTGTATCTGGCGGCCCAACCGGCATAAGAATACACCTCTCTTACCGGCGGTCGGGAAGCCGACATGTTCGCTCGGAGGCGGGTATCGAGAAACCGACCCGCCGTCGCGAGGCGAGTCGCGTCGGAGCCGTTGCTCGAGGTTCCGAGCGGACCGCACAGCACACGTCACCGACAGCTATCGTACGTGTTACAGCCAACGCCCCGTCGACAGCCGGTGCTCCCGGCAGGTGAATACGGGGACGCAGAAAAGCGATTCAAACCCCAGTGGGGCCCGTCACGGCTCACGGATCGGGATTGAAGATCTCGGGTTTGGGCTCGCCTTCGACGTCGACGATCCCGAGCGCGCCGCGGTGGACGACTCGCGAGAGCGCGTGGTCGACGATCTTGACCGGGCCTGGCACGGGGAACTCCATGACGCCGGCGGTAGTAGTACCGGGCGAGACGGGCGTGGTTTCGATGTTGTTAGCGGGTTCGCTGAGCAGGTCGCCGTCGCGGTAGAGGTCGCTCCAGACGTTGCCGATCGGGTGGAGCGAGCTCAGCAGGTTCGGACCGCCGTTGGCGAAGTAGACCCGAGCGGTTTCGCCGGTGTTGGCTTTCATCGGGCCGGCGGCGTCGGCGGTGAAGCCGTAGGCCTGGCCGTTGAAGACGACGTAGGTGGGCTCTTCGCGCTTCATCGCGTCGTGGTCGAAGCCGTGGTGGCCCTGCTGGCCGACCTCGCCGGTGGTGTAGATCTCGTGCTGGCCGAGGTAGAACTCGTGGTCGACCTCGGGCAGTCCGTCCTCGGGCTCGACGAGGATCGAGCCGAACATCCCGCTACTGATGTGGTAGTCCATCGCGGGGACCGCACAGTGGTAGATGAACACGCCGGGATACTCCGCGCTGAACTGGATCTGGGTCGGGTCAGCGTCGGGCGCGATGGTGGTCGCGTCTGCGCCGCCGCCGGGTCCGTAGACCGCGTGGAAGTCGACGTTGTGCATCGCCGCGTTCATCTCTTCGGGGACGTCGAAGGTGAGGTTGACCGTGTCACCCTGACGCACCCGGATCATCGGACCCGGGACCTGCCCGCCGAAGGTCATGTAGTCGAACGTGACGCCGGGTTCGATCTCGGCGGTCACCTTCTGGGTCTGCAGCGTCACGTCGTGAGTGCGGGGTTCGCTCCAGTCGACCGGCGCGGGGATGTCGGTGGGGTCGCGTGCGATCTGGTCGACGTCGACCGACTTCGCCGCCGGCAGTCCCTCCTCGTCCGCCGGCTTGTCACTGTTCGAGCTGTTCTCCTCCGTGTCGCTACTGAGACAGCCGGCCACGGCCAGGGCACCGGTCGCCCCGATCGCCTGTAGCATGTGCCGTCGGTTGAGTTGGGTCGAGGTCATTGGTCTTCTCCTCACTCGGATAGTGGGGGGACATACGTTCAGTCGTATCGACGATTCCCGAGCTATGGTAACAGAGTTGATGTTTCCCGCTATATCGTGGGTGTTTATATATCCCATATCGATCGAATGCCAATACGCCAGGCTCGAGGCACCTTCCAGCCGTTTCTTGGTGGTCTCGAGTAGCACGAGTTCGTCGCACCGAGCGAGATCGTCGTCGAACTAAATGAACGCTGACACGAATAGACGACCGTCAGAACGAACACGATAGCGACCGAACGCTCGGGTAATGGAGCCGAGCGATCTCCGCGAGACGATGCCCGCCCTCGAGTCGAGCGTCTACTGCAACTGGGGTGCCGGCGGGCCGAGCCCGCGCCGCGTCGTCGAGGCGGCCGAATCGGCCCTCGAGTACCACGAGTACGAAGCACCCGCGGCCGAGGGGATGTACCCCGCGGCGTTCGACGCGTACGACGAGGCGCGGGCAGCCGTCGCCAGCCTGCTCGGTGCGACGCCCGACGAGATCGCGTTGACACAGAGTACGACCGACGGGATCAACCGCGTCGCGGGCGCGTTCGACTGGGGCGACGGCGACGTCGTCGTCCGGACCGATCTCGAGCACTCTGCCGGAATCCTGCCGTGGCAGCGCCTCGAGCGCGAACACGGGGTCGACGTGCGGGTGCTCGAGACCGAGAACGGCCGGCTCGACCTCGAAGGCGCGACATCGGCGCTCGAGGACGCGACGCTGTGCTGCGTGAGTTCGCTGACGTGGACCCACGGGACGCGGCTGCCGATCGCGGACCTCGTCGAGATCGCCCACGACGCCGGAGCGATGGTGCTAGTCGACGCCGTCCAGTCGCCCGGTCAGGTCCCCGTCGACGTTCGGGAGTGGGGTGCCGATTTCGTCGTCGCGGCGGGTCACAAGTGGCTGGTCGGCCCGTTCGGCGCCGGTTTCCTCTACGTCCGCGACGGGGCCGAGCGGGACCGCTCGCCCGCCGCGATCGGCTACCGGAGCGTCGCGGACGAGAACGCCGACGACTACCGCTACGCGGCCGGCGCGGGCCGGTTCGAGGTCGGCACCGCCAGCCCCGCCCCCCACGCCGGGCTGACGGAAGCGATCGCGACGCTCGAGGAGATCGGCATCGACGCGATTCAACGGCGGATCGAGGCCCTCACCGATCGGCTCAAAGACGGCGTGCCGGACGAGCGCCTGGTGAGCCCCCGGTCGTACGAGTCGGGACTGGTGACGATCGCCGTCGACGACCCCGAGGAAACCGTCGAGCGACTCGCCGAGCAGGGAATCGTCGTCCGCTCCCTCCCGTACCCGGAGGCCATTCGCGCGTCGATCCACGCGTACAACAGCCGCGAAGACGTGGATGTACTACTCGAGGCGCTGTAGAACGGTTCTGCTGTGCGTTAATCTGCGGCCTGACGCTCCTCCATGGCGGCCCGAACGTCGTCGTAGCGCTCGAACCGGTCGGCACCGATGTAGTCGATGGTGTCCTGGAGGTACTGGACGACCTGTTTGCCGATCTTGCGCTGGTCGTAGCCCTCGAAGGGCTGTTCGTCGTAGAGGGGGTCCGTCAGCAGTCGATTCTCGACGTACTCTTCGATGCGCGGCTCGTAGACGTCCGCGACGATGTCGGGTTCGGCCTCGGCCAACTGCTGCAGGATCCAGCGGCCGTTCTCGATGTGTCTCGTCTCGTCCTGGCGGACCTTGCCGATGGCCGTCTGGAACGACTCGAGGACGACGTCGCGGCCCATCTGTTCGGCTTTCAGCTCGATCATCTGGTCGAAGCTGAGGTAGCCGCCGCGGGCGAGCTGGGCCTCGACGATGCCCATGTAGTTCAGGTAGGCCTCGCCGAGCGCGTAGACGAGTTCGGTCCGATCGCCGCTTGCGACGGCCGCCATCAGGTCGTCCGCGGTGTCGTAGAGGTCGTCCGTGCTATACCCCTGCTCTTGATAGCCGCCCTCGCGATAGGGTTCCGTCTCCTGCGTCTCGAAGACTTCCTCGAAGTAACGGCTGAACAGGTCGGTGTGCTTGGCCTCTTCGTACACCTGCTGTGCCAGGTACATCTCCTCTTGGACCGTGTCGAACGGCATCTCCTCGTTCGGCAGCGCGTCCAGCGCCATCATGTAGGGTGCGAGCGTCCGCGTAACGTCCTCTTCCCCGTCGTAGAACCCCGAACACGTCGCGAGGAATCGCCGCTGTTCGTCCTCGGAGAACTGCTGCCAGTCGGCTCGGTCCCCCTCGAGGTCGTAGTCGTCCGGATCCCACGTCCCCTCTCGCTTTCCTTTCCGATACAGTTCGTAGGACTTCTCGCGCTGGCTGTATTCGATTGGCATGCTCACACGTGACGAGGAAGGTGCAAATCAATGTTCGGCTGAGAATCATGTCGGAGCGGCGGTAAACAAAGCTGTCAACAGACTCCCGTGAAGACGGTCACACTCGACGAGTCCGATCGATTCGCTTACTCGCCCTCGGCGTCTCGTGATGCAGCGGCGGCCTCGACCATCGTCTGGCGCTCGTCGAAGTACGCCGGCGCGTCAGCGTCGGCTTCGAACTCGACGACCCGAGTCAGGGCGTCCTGCCCATCGTCGGCTTCCGCGGCCAGTTCGTCGGCGAGATCGGTGTAGCCCGCGGCCAGGTCCTGAAAGGCCTGCATCCGGGCCTGTTTGGCCTCGACGAGCAGTTGCTTCTCCTCGAGTTCCGCCTGTAGCTCCTCGATCGCCGCGACGTCGACCTCGTTCGCGTCCGGCACGTCCGTAGTCGACGGCGATTCGGTGCCTTCGACCTCGTCCGGGAGCGCCTCGAGGCGCGATCTGATCTCGGCCATCTCTCGGTCGATCTCGTCCAAGAGTTCGTCGGCCTCCTCGCCCATCGTCTCGACGTGTCCGGAGAGCAGACCGGCCTGGGTACGGCAGTACTCGACGAACTCGTCGACCGCGAGCGCGTCCGCGGCGTCGTCGCTCATGCGATTCCCTTGGGCTTCCGGCCGAAGGTACTTTGGGTTCGAATCGGTGCGTTCGACCGAGACTGCGGTCGGTCGCTCCCTCGTGCCGGTACGCGACTACGGCACGGTCCGGCCGCATCCGCTCCCGATACCGCTGGGTGCTAGCACGCCTCTCGGCATTGGCTTTTCAGACTCGTTAAGTCCTTCCGGCCACTGACACAGATACAATGAATCTGGCACCGCGTCGACAACCGAGACAGTCCGTATCTGCGACCGAACGATGAGCAAGGACACCATCGAAGTCCGGGGTGCGGAAGAACACAACCTCAAGGACCTCGACGTCTCGATCCCCCGCGAGGCCTTCACCGTCGTCACCGGCCTCTCGGGCTCGGGCAAGTCCTCGCTCGCCTTCGAGACGGTCTACGCCGAAGGCCAGCGCCGCTACATCGAGAGCCTCTCGGCGTACGCCCGGAACTTCCTGGGCCAGATGGACAAGCCCCAGGTCGAGACCGTCGAAGGACTCTCGCCGGCGATCTCGATCGACCAGAAGAACGCCGCGAACAACCCCCGTTCGACCGTCGGGACGGTCACGGAGCTCCACGACTACCTGCGCTTGCTCTACGCCCGCGTCGGCACGCCTCACTGTCCCGAGTGCGGCCGCGAGGTCGGCGAGCAGAGTGCTCAAAATATGGTCGAGCGCATCCTCGAGCTCCCCGAAGGGACCAAGGCCAAACTCGCGGCACCCGTCGTCCGCGACCAGAAGGGCGCGTTCGAGGACCTCTTCGAGGAACTCGTCTCCGAGGGGTACGCCCGCGTCGAGATCGACGGCGAGGAACACGACCTCACGATGGACGACCCCGATCTGGACGAGAACTTCGACCACACGATCGACGTGATCGTCGACCGCGTGAAGGTCAGCGTCGAGGACCGGCCGCGCATCATCGACAGCGTCGAGACGGCGCTCGAGGAGGCCGACGGCGTCCTCAAGGTCATCCTCCCGGACGCGTCCGAGGAAGTGGCCGCGGATCTCGGCGAGGAAGCCCGCCGAACAGGTGCGCTGGGCGAGGAGACCGAGAACGACGACCGCTTCGTCGTCGAGTTCTCGAAGGATCTCGCGTGTACGCACTGCGGGATCGACGTGCCGGAGATCGAGACCCGCTCCTTCTCCTTCAACTCGCCCCACGGTGCCTGCCCCGAGTGCGAGGGTCTGGGCGAGACCAAGGAAGTCGACGAGGACCTCGTCATCCAAGACGAGTCCAAGCCGCTCAAACACGTGTTCGAGGCCTGGAGCTACAACCGCTCGTACTACAAGACTCGGCTCGACGCGGTCGCCGAGCACTTCGGCGTCTCGCTGTCGACTCCCTTCGAGGACCTCGACGCGGACGTTCAGCAGGCGTTCCTCTACGGAACGAACGAGCAGGTGCTGTTCAAGCGGAACACGAAAAACGGGACTCGGCGCAAGAAGAAGCGCTTCGAGGGCGTCATTCCGAACTTAGAGCGTCGGTATCTCGAGACCGACTCCGACTCGACCCGCGAACACATCGAGGACTACATGTCGGTCACGGAGTGTCCGGCCTGTGACGGCACCCGGCTCAAACCCGCCTCGAGAGCGGTATTGGTCGACGAGACCGCCATCACGGAGATCAACGCGATGAGCATCGGCGACGCGCTCGAGCACTTCGAGTCGATGGAGGCGGACCTCACCGAGCGCGAAAAGGTGATCGCCGAGGAGATCCTGAAGGAGATCCGCGCCCGCCTCGGCTTCATGTGCGAGGTCGGCCTCGAATATCTGACGCTCGACCGCGAGGCCTCGACGCTGTCGGGCGGGGAGAGCCAGCGTATCCGGCTCGCGACCCAGATCGGCTCCGGCCTCGTCGGCGTGTTGTACGTACTCGACGAGCCCTCGATCGGACTCCACCAGCGGGACAACGACCGGCTGCTGGACACGCTCGAGGAACTGCGCGACCTGGGCAACACCCTGCTCGTCGTCGAACACGACGAGGAGACGATGCGACGGGCGGACAACGTCATCGACATGGGTCCGGGTCCGGGCAAGCGCGGCGGCGAAGTCGTCGCCAACGGTCCCGTCGAGGAGGTCAAGGCGACCGAGGAGTCGATCACCGGAGACTACCTCTCCGGCCGCAAGCAGATACCGGTTCCCGACGACCGGCGCGATCCCGACGGCGCGTTGACGATCCGCGGGGCGCGCCAGCACAACCTGAAGGACCTCGACGTGGACCTCCCGCTGGGCTGCTTTACCGCGATCACGGGCGTCTCGGGCTCCGGGAAGTCCACGCTGATGCACGAGGTGCTCTACAAGGGTCTCGCGCGCGAGATGAACGACAACACGAGCGTAATTCCGGGCGACCACGACGCCCTCGAGGGGCTCGAGGAGATCGAGACGGTCCGGCTGATCGACCAGTCGCCGATCGGCCGTACGCCCCGGTCGAACCCCGCGACGTACACTAACGTCTTCGACTACGTCCGGGAGCTGTTCGCCCAGACGAAGCTCTCGAAACAGCGGGGCTACGAGAAGGGGCGGTTCTCGTTCAACGTCAAGGGCGGCCGCTGCGAGGAGTGTGGCGGTCAGGGCACGGTGAAGATCGAGATGAACTTCCTGAGCGACGTGTACGTCCCCTGCGAGGAGTGCGACGGTGCCCGCTACAACGACGCCACGCTCGACGTGACCTACAAGGGGAAAACGATCGCCGACGTCCTCGAGATGTCGGTCGAAGAAGCGTACGAGTTCTTCGAGTCCTCGAGCCAGATCCGCCGTCGGCTCAAACTGCTGAAAGACGTCGGGCTCGACTACATGAAGCTCGGCCAGCCCTCCACGACGCTCTCGGGCGGGGAGGCCCAGCGCATCAAGCTGGCGGAGGAACTCGGCAAGAAGGACTCCGGCGAGACGCTCTACCTGCTCGACGAGCCGACCACGGGACTGCACTCGGCCGACGAACGCAAGCTCATCGACGTCCTCCACCGACTGACCGACAACGGCAACACCGTCGTCGTCATCGAACACGAGCTCGACCTCGTCAAAAACGCCGACCACGTCATCGATCTCGGCCCCGAAGGCGGCGAGAACGGCGGCGAAATCGTCGCCACCGGCACGCCGGAGGACGTGGCTCGCCTCGAGGAGTCCCACACCGGCCGCTATCTGCGGGATCTGCTGCCGAAGATCGATCTCGAGGGGCCCCGCGGTGAGCGCGTCGAGCCCGTAAGCGCGCCGATGGACGACGACTGAGCGGGAGAAATCGGCGTCTTTTGCGGGAGTTACGCCAACGGCTCCGGCGGTTCGCCGGGGAGTTCGTCCCGATCGTGCGGTGCCTCGAAGTCGATCTCGGGGCCAGCGGGGACGAATCCGGTCGGATCGATGTCGTCGTGGCTGCGGTAGTAGTGTTCTTTGATATGGCCCAGATCGACCGTCTCGGCGACGCCGTCCATCTGATAGATGTCACGCGTGTACCCCCAGAGGTTCGGATAGTCGACGAGCCGGCGGACGTTGCACTTGAAATGCGTGTGGTAGACGGCGTCGAAGCGGACGAGGGTCGGGAACAGCCGCAGATCCGCCAGCGTCAACTCGTCGCCGAGCAGATAGCGCTGATCCGACAGCACGGACTCCCAGCGATCGAGCGCGTCGAAGACGGTCTCGACGGCGGCCTCGTACTCGGCCTGGCTCGAGGCGAAGCCGGCCGCGTAGACGCCGCGGTTGAGCGGGCCGTAGAGCGCCTCGATGACCTCGTCGACCTCCTCGCGCCGGTCTTCAGGGTAGAGGTCGACGCCGCGGTGGTCGGCGAACGCGTCGGCGAGCGTCCGCATGATCTCGTCTGATTCCTCGTTGACGATTGTCTCGCGTTCCTGATCCCAGAGAACGGGGACGGACACGCGGCCCGTATAGGTCGGCTCCGCGGCCGTGTACACCTCCCGGAGGTAGTCGCTGCCGTTGATCGTGTCGGGCGTACACCCCGCTTTGTCCGGGGAGAACTCCCAGCCGTCGTCCGCGCGGTGCGGATCGACGACGTCGATCGTAACCGCGTCGTCCAGCCCGAGCAACCTGCGGGTGAGGAGCGTCCCGTGGGCCCACGGACAGGCCCTCGAGACGTAGAGATGGTACCGCTCCGGCACCGGGGGGTGCGGGCCGTCCGGACCGATTTCGGCCCGGAACGCCGTCGGCTCGAGGTCGACGTCTTCGGTATCGTCGTTCGTGATGTCGGTTCGCCACTCGCCGTCGATGAGTCGTCCCATAGGTCGTATCGATATCGCTGATGACTCGGCAGCTGTGCTCGGTCCGGTCGGGACGCTCAGATCGTGAGCCCGACCGCGTAGGGCCAGGTGGTCGTCGCCAGCGCCGCGAACACCAGGGCGCCGCCCGCGAGCCCGACGTTCTTCAGGAAGTGGATCTGCTCGTTCTGTCGGTCCATCCCCTCCTGACTCCAGAAGTCGTGCATCACGGGTGTGACGCCGACCAGGAAACCGACCACCGCGAGCGAGCCCAGCAGCGGGAACGCGCCGAGCAGGATCGAGACCGCGCCGGCGACCAGCGCGAGGCTCGCGAGCGGGACCGTCAGGCGGGGTACCGGCGCGCCCTTGCTCGCCGCGTACGCGACGGTCTCGTCGACGTCCTGTAAGTTACCGACGGCCAGAAAGCCGAGCACGGCTGCAAAGAGGATGCGGCCGGCCAGCAGCGCTTCGCCGGCACCGGTCGCTTCGAACGCCATTAGTCTCCCCCCTCCGTCGTCGCCGCGTCCGGTTCGCGTTCGATTCGTTCGGCGGTGATGTGTTGGTTCATCGCAGCTTCGACTACCGGCCCCACGGCCATAAGTGTCAGGTGGATTATAGTACATCAGGTTGCACCGCAGCGACCAGGTACGGTGCGGTATACCGGACTCGAGGAGGCGATGGTTCCGAGCGGGCATACAGCCAAGGAGATGTGGGAGTAACTAGCACGTATGCCCGACGAACCGAACGCGCCCGAGGAGCCGGCTCCGATCGACGAGGATCCGACGGACTCGTTCGACCTCGAGCGACCGGACCGAGTTCAAATCGGCGTCACGCGCGGTGAGACGGGCCTCGAGATAGGGCCACCGCGTGACTATCCCGACAGAGCTGAGCTATCGGTCCGACCGGAGTCGAACGAGGGCCACCGCGTACTCGTCAGCGTCGACGCGATGGCGGGCGACCACGCGACGGGCCACGCCGACGCGGCGCTGACGCCGGCGGAGGCACGCGCGTTACGCGACCAACTCGACGAGACGGTTCGCTGGATGACTGAGGACGACCCCGACAGTAGCGCAGACGACGATCAAGAGGCTGAGAACCACTGACGGCTGCACGCGGATCACGGGGCGGTCGACTGCCGGCAGCCCGGCGGCTGGCGTGGACTACTCGTCGGGGCTGGGTGACTGCACACGCGAGATGTAGCCCGCCAGATCCGAGGTCGTCACCATGCCGATGACGCCCTCGTCCTCGTCGATAACCGGGATGTGGTGGAAGTCGCGTTCGACCATTACGTCCGCGGCGTCGCGGATACTGTCCTGTGCCGAGGCCGTGACGACGTCCGTGCTCATGTACGTCGACACCGGGGTCTGATCCTTCGGCTGGCGTTCGGCGACGATCCGAACGAAGTCCGTCGTCGTCAGGATCCCCTCGAGCCGGTTGTCGTCGTCGACGACGATGACCGATCCGATCCCGTTGTCGAGCATGAGTTGGGCGGCTTCCTCGACGAGCGTGTCCGGCGACACCGTATGCAGTGACGTGGACATGACTCGAGCGACGAAAATGTCCTCCATACAGGACGGTATTCGCTAAACACTATAAGGATTATCGGAACCGGCCGTCGACGGCAGTTCCGATCGCCACCCGATCGATCCGTGTTCCTCGGTTCAGACAGCCGTCGCGACGAGTCCCCGATCAGTGGGCATCGACACCGGAGTCGGATCTACCGGAGGAGAGTACCGATACCGGTTCGGTACTCGTTCGGGTCGAAAAGTAATACCATCTCTATGTCACCATTCGCTAAAGATAAAATATCAATTATGACGGGTCGAATGGCGGATTGGGATAGCTCAACACAGATGGCTCGCTAATACGGAGCTACAGGGTCGTTTTCGGCACCTTGAGGGGCTACTCTCTAGACATCGAGAAGATCGACAGACCCGTTTTTATCCCTTTACTTAAACTGAGAACTATAACAGCAAGTCGCCGGATATCTAACTTGCAGCTACTAAATCTCACTATCTCCAAGTTGAAGTCATCTCCCGCCAATCCAATAAATAACAGATCGAATAGTATTATTAGATTCTGTGATGATCGCACCCGATCGTCGAAAACGGCTACTGCGCCTTCGCCCCGACGCCGGCGATCGTACTCTCACGAGTGGGCGAGGTTCAACTCGAGTTCGTTGACGACGCTTCGAATCATGTCCGGGATCTCCGTCTTGAATCGCTCGCCGCGCATCCGGTGGCTCGGGCCGGCGACGGCGAACGCACCGAAGATGTCGCCGTCGGGTCCCATGAGCGGGACGGCGACGGCGTGGAGCCCCTGCGTGCTCTCGTCGATGTTGAACGCGTGCCCTCGCTCGCGGACCGTTTCGAGTTCCTCGAACAGTTCGGCTTCGCTAGTGATCGTCTCGTCGGTCGCGGCCGGCAGCCCGTGGCGGGCGACGATCTCACGGACCCGTTCGTCGGGCAGGTTCGCCAGGATCACCTTTCCGCCCGCGACCTGATGCATGTAGAACCGTCTGCCGATGCGGGCGCGGCTGAAGACGCCCTTCTGGCCAGCCTTTCGCTCGAGAACGACGCATCGACCCCGCTGTTCGACGGAGAACTGGACGGTCTCACCAGTGAGATCTGCCAGTTCGCGGATCTTCGGCTCGATATACTGTAACCCCTCGACCTGATGGAGCGCGTAGCCGCCGACGTCGAGGAATCGAAGCCCGATCCGATACTCGTCGCCCGCTTTGACCACGTAATCGTGTTTGAGGAGCGTAATGAGGTGCTTGTGGATCGTCCCCTTCGACTTGCCGATCGCCTCGGCTAGCTCCGACACCCTGGCCCCGTTCCGGGCCTGCAGTTCGTCGACGATCTCGAGCGAGGTCTCGACGCTCTTGATAGTGGGCGATCGTGGACCGGGATCTTCGTTCCCGACGTCGTTTTGGGCCATACCACCATGTCTAGGGACCAGTTCGTAAAAAGGTTCACGCACGGAAACGTGACGGCGATCCCGTTTCGTTATTCGACGATGTCGTCGGTTATGCCGAATTCTCGGCCGTCGGGCCGGTGCGAGCGGCGGCGAAAAGATGGCCTTATACGAGTGCCCGCTGTGGACGTTGCTATACCCGATGTCAAACGTGACGACGATGGCGTCCGCGATTAGCGACGCCGTTGACGACGGTGATAGCCTGTATCTCGCGGGGTTCACGCACCTGATCCCCTTCGCGGCGGGACACGAGATCATCCGCGCCGGCTACGGCGATCTCGAGCTCGTTCGCGCGACCCCCGATCTGGTGTACGACCAGCTGATCGCCGCGGGCTGCGTCTCGAAGGTGACGTTCTCGTGGGCCGGCAACCCCGGCGTCGGCAGCCTCCGAGCCTTCCGGCGGGCGGTCGAAGCGGGCGTTCCGAACCCGATCGAGACCGAGGAGTACACCCACTACGGGATGGTCGCGGCGCTGCACGCCGGCGCGGCGAACCTGCCGTTCATGCCGGTGCGGACGTTCGCCGGCTCGGATCTCGTCGACTACAACGACGCGATTCGGACGGTCTCGAGCCCGTACGGCGACGACGAGATTCCGGTCGTCCCGCCGATCGAGCCCGACGTGGCGATCGTCTCCGCACAGCGCAGCGACGAGGACGGGAACGCCCACCTCTGGGGGATACCCGGAGAGCAGAAGGAAGCGGCGCTGGCCGCCGACACCGTTATCTGCTGCGTCGAGGAACTCTGTTCGGCCGAGACGATCCGAAGCGATCCGAACCGGACTATTTTCACCGCCGACGCGGTCGATCACGTCGTCGAGGTCCCCTACGGCGCTCACCCGTCGTACGCGCAGGGCTACTACGACCGGGACAACGAGGCCTACCTCGAGTGGGAGGAAGTCTCGAAGAGCCACGAGGACGTCCAAGAGTGGCTCGACGAGTGGGTCTACGGCGTCGAGAATCGACGCGAATACCTCGAGAAGCTCGGGGCGAAGCGGCTGCTGGATCTCGAGGTCGACTCGCGGTACGCGACGGCGATCGATATGGGTGACTACTGATGGAGTACACTGACACGGAGCTCATGGTGACGGCGGCGGCGGAACAGCTCGAGGACGACGATTCGGTGCTGGTCGGGATCGGCGTCCCGAATCTCGCCTGTAACCTCGCGAAGCGCAACCACGCGCCGAACCTCGAGATGATCTACGAGTCCGGGACGATCGGCTCGAATCCGAGTTCGCTCCCGCTGTCGGTCGGCGACCCGGTGCTCGCCTCGGGAGCGGTCGGCGTCGAATCGATGTTCAACGGCTTCTCGTACTACCTGCAAGGCGGACGGATCGACGTCGGCTTCCTCGGCGGCGCGCAGGTCGACAAGTACGGCAACATCAACTCGACCGTGATCGGCGACTACGACGACCCGGCAGTCCGACTCCCAGGCAGCGGCGGGGCCTGCGAAATCGCCAGTAACGCCCACCGGACGATCATCATCTCGCCGCTCGAGCAGCGGCGGTTCCCCGAAGAAGTCGACTTCGTCACGAGCCCGGGCTACCTCGACGCCGAGACCGATCGGGCCGACCTCGGGCTGCGCGGCGGGCCGGACGCGGTCATTACCGACAAGGCGATTATGGGGTTCGACGACGACGGCGAGATGATCGTCGAGCGGCTCCATCCAGGTGTCACCGAAGACGACGTGCAAGCGGCGACCGGCTGGGAGATCCAGTTCGCCGACGATATCGAACGAACGCGAGAGCCGACCGACGACGAGCTCCGATTGATCCGCGAGGAACTCGACCCCGACGGCGTCTATCTCGACTGAGCGGGCCGACTCGAGCGGAGACGTGACGTACGTAACGCTTTTTCTCGCGAAGGGCTCGACAGCGCCCGCACCAGCGGTATCGAACAGCCGCGCCAGTAGAGGTCGAATCACCGAGGGCACGTTCGTCCGGCACTGAAAGGCCTCACCTCGAGCGTCGCCACTGGTTGGTCGACGAACGAAACGAACGCCGGTCGACCCGGCGTCGGTCGGAAAAAGCGCCGCGAACCGGTCAGTCGCCGCCGGGGACGGCACTGACGCCGGTATCGCGCGTCACCTGCGTCTGGAGCGCGATGAACAGAATCGCGGCCGCCACGGCTCCGAGCCGGGGCGTCAGCGACGGCCACACCATCGCGACGACGCCGAGCGCGACGTACGCCGCGCGAACGCCGTAACTCAGCGGCGACGGAACCCCGAAGGGCCGCGGCGCGCAGTTGAGGCCGTGGGTAATCGCGACCGCGCCTAGCAGGACGACCACGCCGGAGGCGGCGGTCGTGAGTCCGAAGCCGCCGGTCACGATCTCGGGATTGTAGATGAACGTGAACGGCAGCACGAACAGCGGCAAGCCGAGCTTTAGCGCCTCGAGGGCGGTCTTCCAGAAGTTCGACTCGGCGATGCCGGTCGTCACCACCACCGCGATGGCGATCGGCGGCGTGATCCCCGAGAGGATCGCCGCGTAGAACACGAAGAAGTGCGCGGCGACCGGTTCGAGCGCGAACTCGCCGGTCAGCGTCGGCGCGATCAGCAGGGCGACGATCGTGTACGCCGCCACCGTCGGCATCCCCAGTCCCAGGATGAGACAGACGACCATCGAGAGGATGGCCGTGAACAGCAGGATGCCGCCGGCGACGCCGACGATCGCGAGCGAGAGCTTGCCGGGGAGGCCGGTCGCGTTCAGCAGATCGACGATCCCGTTGACCGCCGCGATGATGATCGCGATCGGCGCGATGGCGACGGCGCCGAACTTGAACCCGGAGACGGTGTCGTTCGCGGCGTCACGGACCGTTCCGATCGGATCCGCGTCGTCGTCGACGACGCTCAGGAGGATCGGAAGCCCGGTGCCGGTCAGGACCATCGCCGCACAGGTGTACAGCGCGGAACTGATGACCGTCCACTGGGCGATCCCCAGCGTGTACAGCAACACGGCGAACGGAACGCCGAAGCGGATCGCCTCGATTACCGGGTGGTACCCCTCATCGAGGTCCTCGATACGCTGATCGAGATCGACGCCGCCCTCGGGAAGCTGTTTGATCGACATGTAGTGGACGCCGATGGCGACGGAGATGTAGAACACCAGCGCCGGGATGATCCCGGCGATGAGCACGTCCACGTAGCCGATCCCGGGGATGAGCGAGGCCATCACGAACGCGGCCGCGCCCATTACGGGGGGCATGATCTGCCCGCCAGACGAGGCGACGGCTTCGATCCCGCCGGCCGAGTCGGCTTTCATCCCGCTTTCCTTCATCAGCGGGATGGTGAACGAGCCCGTCATTGCCGCGTTAGCCGTCTGGGCCCCGTTGATCGACCCCACGATCAGGCTCGAGATCACCGCCGACTGGGCGACCCCCGACCGGAGGTACTTCGCCGTCCGGAAGGAGAGCCGCATGATCAGGTCGAACGCGCCGTAGCCCTGCATCAGTCCCGCGTAGAGTAAGAACAGCGCGACCTTGACGGCGACGACTTGCGTGATCGAGCCGAAGAAGCCGTCGAACTCCATCGTCAGGACGTTGATGATCTGTTCGGCCGCGATCCCGCCGTGGCTCAACAGTCCGGTGATGAGGTTCCCGAAGTAGGCGTAGAGGACGGACGCGATTACGACGCCTGCGAAGGCCGCCCCGAACGCCCGGTAAGTCAGATAGAGGACGACGAGTCCGAACAGGCCGCCGATGGCGTACTCGTAGCCCAGGGCGTAGCCGATCCGCTGGGTCTCGAGTATCTCGTATTGCAGCCAGACGTAGGCCGGTACGGCGACGCCGACGAGCGCACAGACCCACAGCCCGAGGCGCTCGAGGCGATCGGTTCCCTCGAGGTCGCGGAGTTCGTCGAGAACGTAGATCAGGACGCCGCCGGCGAGGAAGACGGCACCGTATTTCGCCCGCGGAACCTCCTGATTGAGCCCGTACAGCAGGACGCGCCCCCAGAAGAGCAGGGCCACGACCGTGACGAGATTGTTCAGCAGGTGCTCCCGTCGGAGCCCCAGCGGTGACCAGACGGGCGGTTCGCTCTGGGTCTCGCTCATGCTGGTGTTATTCGCCGCCGCGGGTGTACGCGCTCATGTCGACGCCCTGCTCCTCGAGGTAGTCGTACGGCCCCGGATGGACCGGGATGTCCTCGAGATACAGCGAGGCCATGTTCTTCGCGTCGCTGTGGTCGAGATACGCCGGCTGCCCCTCCTGAATCGACGCGGTGTTTTCGTTGCTGATCCGCGCGAGTTCGTAGCCGACGTCGCGGGAGACGCCGCTGCCGAGCCAGAACTGGAAGTCCGCGCCGTAGACGTCCATCTTGCTGGCCTCGAAGTTCTGCTGTTCCCAGCCGTAGGCGTCGATCTCGCTGTGGCTCGTCCCGCGAGTGTTGTTCGCGGCCTCGGTGAAGCCGTCGGAGAACTCGACGAGCTGGAGGTCGGCGCGAGCGTCGACCTCGGTCGCCCAGCCGGCGAGGTTGGCGAAACCGGCACCGTAGGCGACGAGGGCGTCGACGTTGCCTTCCTCGATGAGGCCGGCGACGTCGCCCGTGTCGGCGTTGACGATCGAGTCGGAGTCCTGGAGTTCGCTCCAGAGTCCGGCGTTCGAGAAGACGGTCTCGGCCTGCTGACGCAGCCCCCACGACGGCGGCAGCGGCCAGAAGTTGCTGCCGACGAGGTCGTCGGTCGTCTGGATGCCCGATCCCTTGACCGAGAGGACGTGCATGTGCAGCGGCGTGATCGAGAACATCTGCTGGGGCAGCGTGTCCAGCGGCCGTTCCGAGAACGGCGCCATGTCCTCTTGGGCCGAAGCGACGATGAAGTTCCCCGCGGTCAGCGCCTGGACGTTTCCCTGGGCGAACTGCCGCAGGCTCGGCGGGTCCCCACCCGTCTCCTGGTTCTGCCAGCGGATCTCACCGGCCGGTTCGGTGTCGCCGGACTGCTCCTTGACGACTCGCTGGAAGGAGTTACTCGCTGCACCGGTCGTCGTACTGGCGCTCGGAATGCCGACGCTCAGCGACGTCGCGCCGCCACCGCCACCACCGCCGAGACAGCCGGCCAGGGCCGCAGCACCTACACCACTCGCTACTTTCAAGATATCCCGTCGTCTGCTGGAAGTCATCCACCCTATCCGGTGTATCTATACTAATTAAACCTTTGGGAACGGGCCAGGCGAAGTATAAGAAATTACATACGTTCTCGGTGGATGCATTACCGATACGCCGAACGGCGATAGCAGGTGGGCGGAACCGGTCGACGAGCGTCGTGCCGCAGTGAGCGGAACGTATAAATCGAGGTGTACCCATCAGCGAGGTATGCGGCCTCTAGAGGACGTAACCGTTATCGACGCGACACAGGCGCTCGTCGGTCCGATGGCTACCCAGACGTTCGGTGACCTCGGAGCGAACGTGATCAAGATCGAACGGCCGGGACACGGCGACCTCACCCGTGCCTACAGCCCCGAATACGAGGGGCTGTCGGCGTACTTCGTGAGTCTGAATCGGAACAAACGGAGTCTCACGCTCGACCTGACGAGCGATGAGGGGCAGGCCGTCCTTCACGACCTGATCGAGGAAGCCGACGTGTTCATGCAGAACTTCAGCCCCGGCAAAGCCGAGGCGTTCGACGCGGACTACGAGACCCTCTCGGACCTGAACGACGACCTGATCTACTGCGACGTGTCCGGATACGGCTCCAACAGCCCGTACAGCGGGAAGAAATCGTTCGACATCATCCTGCAGGGCGAAGCGGGGATGATGAGCATCACCGGCACCGAGGATCAGCCGGCCCGCGTCGGTATCTCCATCTGTGACGTCTCCGGAGCGATGACGGCCACCTACGCCATTCTGACCTCGCTCTATCACCGCCAGCAGACCGGCGAGGGACAGCACATCGAACTCTCGCTGTTCGACACGAGCTTCCAGTGGCTGCTCTACCACGTGACCAACTACTTCGCCTCCGGCGACGTCCCGCGGCGGATGGGAACGAAACACCCCAACCTCTCACCGTACCAGGCGATCGAGACGGCCGACTCCCACGTCGTCGTCGGCGTGATCAGCGAGGGGATCTGGCCCGACCTCTGTCGCGCCCTCGACCGCGAGGAGTGGATCGACGACGATCGGTTCGCCACGTTCACGGATCGGACCGAGAATCGGGACGAACTCGACAGTCGGCTCGACGCCATCTTCGCCGAGAAGACGACCGAGGAGTGGGTCGAACACCTCCGCGAGTACGACGTACCCTGTACCCCGGTCAACGACGTCGAGGACGTCGTAAACGACCCACACATCGAGGCCCACGACATGATCGCCGAGATGGACCACCCCGAACACGGGACGGTGAAAGCACCCGCGAACCCGGTCAACTTCTCCTCGCTCGAGACGACCCACGAGCGCGCACCGCCGGACCTCGGCGAACACTCGGCGGAGATCCTCGGGGACCTCGGCTACTCGCCGGAGGAGATCGCGACCCTCGAGTCCGAGAACGTCATCTGATCGCGGGACGCAACCCCCAGTTCCCGAGTGGCGTACCACGCGTTCGGCGACACGGTTTTTCGACCTGAGTTCGGTTCGCAGACGCGACCGTCCGTCGGTCGTGTCGAACGAAACGCCTCCATGAATTCGGTGACGGTCCCACCGACGGATCGGGCCCATGTGATACGTTTCCATGTATGACGCCATATACTCGCTCGTTTCACACTCCGAAACTCGAGGGGCGATTAGGGGGGCTAACGACGAGAACTGGTCCGAGTCACCGCTTACCATGCATTCTTCTCAACCAACGAATATGCATCCAACGCCGTGTCCAGTTCGATTGATGTCACCAGGCGGATCGAACGAACACCTGTTACCAACGATTCACCGGTTGTCAGTTTGAACGGGGAGGGCTCGAGGCGCGGTCGAGAACTGGTTCAGGGCGAGGAAGTCGGATCCCACAGGGGGATACTGACTTACAAACATATGGCTGTAATCCAGAACGAATCGAGTGGATCACGATGGGAGAGATCGGTACGGGCGGTCCGGTCGAATCGAGTCGAATGAGGAGCGTTTCGGATGGCGAAAACGTCACTCTAAATGCGTTTGCACGGTCGATATCGACTACGCCGACGAACGGGGCCGAGCGGTCAAAGCATGATCGGTCGTAGAACGACGGTAGAGGCCGAGTGTGCAAAAATTGCCACCGGCGACGGGAGTCACGAGTCGGCGCTGGAAAGCGACGACAGTCAGACGAGCGGGCGAATGCGTTTCGTAGTGCGAAACAGATGCTGCTGCTCGGCCAATCGGCTAGAACGTACGTGGCGTCGCCGAAGCCCGCGACCAGACGGAAGGGAGATCATAAGTATCTGGTTTACGAGGTCTGCGTATGGACGTCAGCCGAGCGGTCATCGAACGACTGACAGCGAACGGGATCGAGACGGTGTTCGGTATCCCCGGCAAGCAGACGCTGCCGCTGAACGAGGCGATCGGAAACCGGGACGACATCCGGTTCGTCGTGGCCCGCCACGAGACCGCCGTCACGCACCAGGCGTGGGGGTACGCGGAAACCAGCGGCCGCATCGCGGCCACGGCCGTCATCCCCGGGCCAGGCGATATGAACGCGATGAACGGCCTGAAGAACGCGCTCAACGACTGTACGCCGATGGTCCACATCGCCGTCGAGACCGAACCGGAGATCCGCGGCGGCGACGGCATCCACGAGACGCCACCGGACACCTACGACAACGTCGTCAAGGAGAACCTGCTGGTCGACCATCCCGAGAGCACGATCGCCGTCCTCGAGGAGGCGATCGCGACTGCAGAGACGCCGCCGAAGGGGCCCGTCCGGGTCGGCATCCCGAAGAACTTCCTGGCGATGGACGTCCCGCTCGCAACGCCGGCCGAGTACAGCCGGGAGTCGGTGACGGGCGTCGCCGACCGCGACGTCGAGGCGGCCGCCGAGTCGCTGGCCGCGGCCGACGAGCCGGTGATCGTCGCCGGCGGCGGCGTCCGCTGGGCGGAGGCGAGCGACGAACTCCGACGGGTGGCGGACCGACTCGGCGCGCCCGTCGTCACCACGTACAAAGGGAAGGGCGTCCTGCCCGATGGGGACGGCGGGTACGTCGCCGGAAGCCTGTCGGGAAGCGCGTCGCCCGAACTGCTCGAGTTGCTCGCGGACGCGGACGCGGCGCTGGCCGTCGGAACGGACTTCGACGCGGTCGCGACCCGGGCGTGGGACGTCGACGTCCCCGAGACCCTCGTCCACGTGACGCTCGAGCCCGACGACCTCGGAACGGGCTACGAGCCGACCGTCGGCATCGTCGCCGACGCCGGTGCGGCGCTGTCGGCGCTCGAGGACGCGCTCGAAGACCGCGAGGTCGCGGCCGGGGACGCCGTCGACCGCGCGACAGCGGTTCGGGAAGCCACCAGCGATCGACTCGAGGACCTGCGCGTCTCGTCGGCGCCGCTGACCTCGGTGAGCGCGCTCGAGACGGCTCGCGACGCGATCCCCGAAGAAGCGGTCATGGCGGTCGACGCCGGCGGCTTCCGCGTCTGGGGGCTGAACGTCTTCGAGGCTGCGGGGCCACGATCGTACGTCAACCCCGGTTCGTGGGCGACCATGGGAACCGGCCTACCGTCGGGGATCGGCGCACAACTCGCGAACCCCGACGACGACGTGGTCGTCCTGACCGGCGACGGCGGGCTCATGATGTGCGTCCACGAACTCCACACCGCCGTCTCCGAGGACCTCCCGCTAACTGTCGTCGTCTTCGTCAACGAAGACTACGCGATCATCAGCGACGACGCCGGCCGGAACTACGATCTCGCGGAGGGCGAGTACGAGTGGGCGAACGCACCGATCGACTTCGCGAGCCTCGCGACGAGCCTCGGCATGCGGGCCGAACGCGCCGAGACGTCGGCCGAACTCGAGTCGACGCTCGCGTCTGCGATCGACGCCGACGAGCCGGTGTTACTCGAGGTGCCGACGGATCCGCGCGAGCCGCAAGCGAGCGACTGGATGAGCGAGTAACGAGCGGAGCGGAAGACCAGTTTTCGTCAGTATCCGAGCGAGAGGACGTTGTTCACGGCGAGTACCGCCAGCGCGGTCGCCATGACCGCGGCGAGCAGCCCGAACGCGGCCATCCAACCGACGACGTCCGCAGCCGTCCCGACGGCGACGCTCCCGGTCGCGCCGAGGGTCATGTAGACGGTCCGGACGAGGCCGAAACCGAGGCCGCGTTCGTCCGCCGAGAGAATGTCCATGAACCGCGACTGCAACGGGGCACCCCAGGTCATCGCGACGCCGACGAAGGCGACGCCGGCGACCGCCGTCAGCAGGCCGTCACCGGTGACGAGCACGGCAAACCCGATCACGCCCGACGACATGGTGACGGCGGCGGCGGCGTCGCGCGAGTACCGGTCGGATAGCCCCCCGATCAGGGGCTGGACGCCCCCGTTGACGAGGAAGTACAGCGAGAACAGGAGGCCGGCCGTCGTCCCGGAGAGTCCATACCCGACCTCGAGAAACGCGGGAAGAAACGAAGCGGTCGCCTGCCAGGTGAACGCACCCATAGCACACAGGACGGTCGTGTACGCGACGGTGGGACGGGTCAGTACCTCGGCGAGGAGCCCGCCGTCGATCTGGTCTCGGATCCGTCGGTTGGGATACTGGGGCTCCGTCGGCCGGATCCGAAGCGCGAGGACGACCACGATCGGAATCGCGACGGCCGATCCGACGGCGACGGCCGCCCGCCAGCCGTACCGATCGGCGGCCAGCGCCGCGAGCACCGGCGCGGTGAGGCCGGCCAGCGGCGCGCCGGAAACGTGGATCCCGATCGCACGCCCCGTGCGGTCGAACAGGCGGGTGAGCAGCGTCGTCGCGACGCTGTAGTGAAGCCCCGCCGCCGCGCCGAGGACGACGGTAAAGAGCAGGAACGTACCGTACGTCGGCGACAGCGCCAGTAACGCGCTCGCGGCTGCGGTGCCCCCGATCGCGGTGACGATTATCTTCCGTTCGCCAAAGCGGTCGCCGAGCAGCCCGCTTGGGAACTGTGAGAGCGCGTAGGCGGCCCACATGCCCGACAGCGCCAGCCCGACCGCGCCGGTACTGACCGAAAAGCTCGCGACGATGTCGGGGACAACCGGGCTGATGACCAGCCGGGCGGTGACCGTGGCGAAGAACGCGAACGTGCACAGAACGAGAACCGTATTTCTGTACGACCAGTTCACTGCGAGTGGATTCGCGTACCGCCTGAAAATGGGTTTCGATCCGACTCACTCGAGGGCTGACGTCTCATGGGCACATACTACTAAGTAGCGGCCGACGCGTATATCGAGTATGTACCAGATAGTCATTCCGATCGACACGGACGAAGAGCGGGCGATGCACGCCGTCGACTACGTGACGGATCTCGTCGCTGCCGACGGACCGATCGACGATCCCGACGAACTCGCCGTAACGGTAGTCAACGTCTTCGAGAAGTTCACGGCCGTCGACGAGGGCAGTCGCGTGACCTCCGACGAACTGTACGACCCAGACAGCGTCCCGGAAGCCGTCACGACCGTCCGCGACGAACTCGAGGACATCGGGATCGATATCGAGGTCGTGCGCCGCCACGGCGACCCGGCAGACGAAATCATCGCCTACGCCGACTCGGTGGACGCTGACGTGCTCGTCCTCCCCACCCGCAAACGCTCGCCCGTCGGGAAAGCGGTGTTCGGCAGCGTCACGCAGGAAGTGATCCTCGAGACCGACCGGCCGGTCACGGTCGTGTGACCGCCGTCGGTCGTCTCGGTCGACGGAATTCGTCCGGGAGCAGTCGCGCTCTCCAGCCCAGCATGAGCGCACTCAAAAGATAATAATTCGAATCTAATACCGTAAGTATACTATTCTAGGTAGTATCGTTACGGCTCGATAGGAATTCACAGTAGCATCGAATAAAGACACTCTCAGGATCTTTTCGCTCGTTCCGGCCCGTCTTTCCTCTCCCAACAGCCATCAACAGATCTGAAACGGGAACAGGAGCGAAATCGAACTCAGAGTCACCAAAAGTAGCTTCAAGAACGGAAAGAACGCCGCCTGACACTGTGCGTATGTATCATATTCTATGTGGTGACAATAGAAATATGTCTGTCGACACGCCGCGGAACAGCGTCCGCCGCGTGCGAGTTGCGTACGGCCCCGGCGACGCAACGGGATCGGCGGCGCATCTCGGTCGGAACGGAAACGGAGCCGGCCGTCGTGCGCACATTTAAATACCAACTCCGCAATACTCGGTGACGTATCAACCGATGTCGTCACGGCCACCTGCGCTCGAGGGCACCTGTTCGCTCCTTCCGGGCCCTGTCCCGAGCAGCGACCTGTTCGCGGCCGTGGCCGACACCTACGCCGATCTCGCCGCCGAGCACGGGCCGCGGAACGTCCTCGTGCTGAAACGCCATCCAGCGGGTCTCGAGTCACTGACGGCGGCGCTTTCGGACGCCGACCGCGAGCGATCCGACGCCGGTCCCCGCTCGCCGCGCGTCGAGTCGCTGCCGGAACACGCCTCGAAGACCGTCGAGGAGTACGACCCGACGCTCGACCGCCTCGAGTACGAGGAGCGGATCGAGCTCATCTCGCTGGTGATCGACGGAGCCAGTCGGGCGGTGCCGGACTACCTCGAGCGCGCCGCCGCCCACGAGAGCTTCACCCGCGACGTGGGGCAACTGCTCCTCGAGGCGACCCGCCAGCGACTCCGGCTCGACGGCCTCGAGGATCCCCACGACTGTCTGGCCTTCCTGTACGCGATGAACGACCGGTTCCACGCGGAACTCGAAGACAGGGGCTACGTCGAACGGGCCGACGTGATCCCGCGGGCCGTCGACCTCCTCGAGGCCGACGCGGACAGGCTGCGAACTCGCGTCACCGCCTCCTTCGACGCCGTTCTCGCCGTCGAGTTCGAGGAGTACCGGCGGCTTGACCGTCGCTACCTCGCGGCGCTTTCCGGCGACGCCGACCTCCTCTGCCTCGGCGAGCGCCACGCCAGCGTCGAGCGGACGCGCGTCGAACCGGGCTGCGTCGCAGACATCGCACGGGAGGCAGGTCTGACGGTCGAACCGCTCGAGACAGCGTCCGAGACCGAAGCAGACGAAAAGCCACCGCATCGCCCGATCACGCGGTTCCTCGCGACGGGCGACGAACCGAGGACGGACTCGCCAGCCGGCGACCCGGTAGGACGCGCTCGACGCATTCGGACCGGCACCGCCCGCGAACAGGCCCGGGCGGTCGCCACGGAGATCCAGTCGCTTCGCGACCGCCACGGCTGGTCATACGACGAGTTCGCCGTCGCCGTCCCGCGGATCGAACGAGTCCCCGAGACCAGACGGCGGCTCCGCGACGCCGGCGTCCCGACCGCGACGATCGGCACGCCCTCGCTGGCGGAAGACCCCGCAGTGAACGAACTCTACGCCGTCGTCGCGTGTCAGTGCGAGCGGGAGCGCGACGGCGGCGAACTCGAGCGACTCGACGGCGCTACCGGTCCGACCGGCCAGCGCGACTCGAACGATCCGCGCAATGTCTCACTAGACCGGCTTCGGGCGCGCGTCCCCGAGTTTTCGCCGGCCCTGCTCGCGGAAACCGCCGGCGCGAGCGTCGAGCACTCGCTCGAGCGCTGGATCCGGCGCACGGACCTGAAGGGGCGAATCGCCCGCGAGGAGGAGTGGGTCGACGCCCGCGAACAGTACGCGGGGATCCGTCGGGTGCTCGAGATCGCCGCCTTCGTCGAGGAGACGGATCTGGTCGGCCCGGACTGGCAGGGGCTGCGCCGGATGCTCCGGCGGACCATCCGGTACGATGCGCCCTACGTCCACGCGGTCGAGACGCAGCCGCCGACCGGCGGCGTCACCGTCTGCGCGATCGACGAACTGAAATACGAGTCGCGGACGGCGGTGTTCTTACTCGATCTGATCGACGGGACCTATCCGGGCGAGCAGTTCCTCACACAGCTGTTTCCGACCGCGTGGCTCCGGGAGATGTCGGCCTATCCCGCCGTCACCGATCCCTCGCGCGAGACGATCGTCGACACGTTCGCGACGGCCGACGGCGACGTCGGTGACCCCTTCGAAACCTACCACGCCCAGCGGTCCCGCCGGCGGTTCGCGCTCGGTGCCCGCGCGGCCGAGCGCGCCCTCTACTGTTGTTCGTACGAACGCGGCGCGGGCGGCCTGCGCCGGACCCACGACGAGTCGCGCTACCTGCAGTTGATCGAATCGACGCCGGGACTCGCACTCGAGGACGTCGACGCCCACGCGGACGCGGCGATCCACGGCGAGACGAACGCCGTCGAGGCCCTGCTCGACCAGCCCCGCGGCGAACTCGAGCGCGTGCTCCGAGAGGCGAGCACCGGCGGCGACGCCGATCTCGGCGAGACGGAGGCGCTGTTCGAAGAGATCGCGGTCGTCCTCGAGGAGGGCGATATCGACGCCGACCTCGCCGACGCGGTCCGCTCGCAGTTCGAGTTCGCCGCGGGAGAGGTGGTCCGGGATGAGTGACGGACGCGACGCCGGCTCGAGCCCCGTATCGCTCTCCGTCGACGGCATCAAGACCGCGCTGCACTGCCCCCGCCGCTACGAGTTCGCTCACGTCGACGGCCTCGAGGGAGACGAAGACGACGGTACGCTCGCGGACCGCATCGACCTGTTGCGGACCGCGATCTGCGACGCACTCCGGAGCGGCGAGACCGATCCCGAAGCGCTCGAGACCGCTGCCCGGAATCGATTCGAGGGGCTATGGCGCGACCACGACGAGGGCTTTCACTCCGTCGCCCAGCGTCGTCACGAACGGCGGGTGCTCGAGGCGACGCTGTCGGCGTACGTCGAGCGCGTCGGGACCGACCACGCCGCGGGAGTCGTGCGGTTGGACGCCGAGGCGGCCCGCGGCGAACTGGTCGGGCCGGAACTACCGCTCTCGAGTACGGTCGAACGTCCCGAGACGGAGCCGAGAGACGAATCAGAGACGGAAACCGACGCGCTCGAGACGGACGCGGTGACGATCGATGCGACGGTCGACTACGTCACCGGCGACGGCTCGTCGCTCGTCGGCGTCCGGTTCGTCCCGACGCTCGCATCGCTCGGTCGACTGCGCTATCGGTCCGACTGGGAGGGTGACGTCGCCGACCTCTTTACCGATCACTTCGCCGACGACTCGGACGCGTTCGAGCCGGAGCCGATCGGGGCACTGTTCGAGACCGCCGTCGTCCTCGACGGGCTCCGCGACCTGCGCGATCGACTCGGACTCGGCGACCGGACCTGTCGGTACGTCCAGATCCCGCTGGCCGATCGGTCGACGCTATCGGTCAACTGGGTCCGGGATGCGGTCGAGACGAGCCTCGAGGTCGTCGATCTGACCGACGTCTACGTCGATCACCACACCTTCGGGATGACACACGATCACCGAAACGAGACAGTCGACGACCGGCTGGCGGCGGTCGCCACCGATCTCGCTTCGGGGTCGTACGATCCCGCCGAGCGGTGGCCACAGATCGAGGCGAACTCGTGTCCGGACTGCGGCTACACCGTTTGCTGTCAGGAGTACATCGCTCGGGAGGTGCGGTTCGATGGCTGAGAACCGACGCGGCGACGACGGCCTCGCCTCGGCGGTCGACGAGGAGCCCAAAGGGAACCAGCACGCCGTCATCGACAGCAGTGCGGCCTGTACCTCCGTCGACGCCGGTGCCGGCACCGGAAAGACGACGACGATGCTCGTCCGACTCGAGCGCGCCATCGAGCGGGGCGCGGTCGACCCCGACGACGTGCTCGTGTTGACCTTCGCGAACGAAGCTGCCGCGAGCATTCGAACGGCGGTCGCCGAGCGGCTCGACCCGGACGACGCGGCGGCGATCGACGTCTACACCTACCACTCGTTTTGCTATCGGCTCGTCCGCGAGTACGCCTACTATCTGGGCTACTCGCCGGAGTTCGACGTCGTCACCGAGCGCACCCGACGACGGATCGTCGGCCGCCTGCTCGCCGACCGCGATTACGATTTCGCCGACGCGTCAGCTCGTCTCGACGGCTCGTCGACCGATCTCACCGCGTCGGTCGACCGGTTCATTCAGGCGATGAGTCAGGAGAACGTCACGCCCGACGAACTGCAGTCCGGCCTGCCGCCCGTCCGGACCCTCGAGCTCTGCAGCGAGTTCGTCCTCTGGCTCGAGCGAACCGCCGGCGAGGAGCTCTCCTTCGATAACGAGGCGCTACGCTACTTCAACCGGGACGAACACCTCGAGGCAGCACGCGAGTCGCTGGTCGACTACGGCAAGCTCCTCGAGTACTGTCGGGAGAAGATCGCGGAGGCACCGGCGGCCTTCCGCGAGGACGACGTGGTCCGCGACGTCGACCGCTATCTGCGGGCGCTTCAGGGCTGCGTGACGAACGCGATCGAAACGCTCTCCCTGGACGACGCGACCACGAAACACCTGCCGCGAGCGCTGTTTGGCAACGAGATCTGGGGCCGTGCGACGGATCGCATCGAGCAGACGCCGTTCGGGCGGCTCAAACACTACGTCGAGTTCCTCCGGATTGCCCGCCACTACGCCGACGTGTACGCGGACTATCACGAAACGCTCGAGGCCGAGCGGGCCCTCGACTTCGACGAGCTGGTGCGGACGGCGACCGGGCTCCTGAACGAGGAGAGCGCGGAACGTCGTTCCGCGGACGAGTCGAACGGGACAACGGCCCGTGGGACGGTCGCCGACGAGATCGTCGGCCAGTGGTCGCAGGTCTACTGTGACGAATTTCAGGACACCGACGGAACCCAGTTCGAACTGCTGACCGAACTCACGGACGGCCCCGACCGGCCGGACCTGCTCGCGATCGGCGACAAGGATCAGGCGATCTACGGCTGGCGCGGGACCGACCGAGAGGGACTCGACCGGCTGGCCGACGCCTACGACGACCACGAGGCGATCGAGCTCGAGCTGAACTTCCGGTCGCGACAGGAGATTCTGGATCTGACCAACGCCTGTGACTACGGGCCCCAGTCCTCGAAGACGCTGCGAGAGGACGGCCGGAACACAGGCACCTACGACGACCCCGAGCCGCCGGATCGCGTCGTCAAAATCGAGAGCGACGAGGTGGCCCAGTCGACGCCCGAGCAGGTCGCGACGACGGTCTCCCGGCTGTTGAACGGCGCGGCCGAGAACGTCCCCCAGCGCTCGCTCGGCGACGTCGCGGTCATCGTCCGGACCAACCGCCACGCACAGGCGATCGCGGGCGAACTACAGGAGTTGCAGATCCCCTACGAGATCTCGGGCTCGCCCCGCGGCGAGCTCTCGCCCGGGATGCAGACAGTCCTGTCGTATCTGCGCGTCCTCGTCGACTCGGACGCGGATGCTCACCTCCGACGCGTACTGCTCTACCGCTACCGACTCACCGAGAGCGATCTGGCGACGCTCCAGCGCCGAGACGGGTCACTGCGCGACGCGATCGCGACCGTCGATCCCGCGACCCTCGAGCGGCCCGACCGGCTCGAGCAGGCCCGGGATCACCTCGCGAAACTCGAGCGGTTCCGCGACGTCTACCCGCTCTCGGGGTTCGTCCGCCGGTTCCGTGAGCTGACCCGGATCGAGTGGTTCTGTACGGGCGAGGAACGCGCCGAGTTCGACCGGCTCGAGCGGTTCGTCGAGGCCTACGACGCCGACGAAGTCGTCCGGGCGCTGTCGACCGATTTCGTCGACGCGCTCTCACGAACGCTGCGAAGCGGCGGGAGCGACCGAACGCGCGGAACCCGTTCGGACGACAGCGTCGACGTGATGACGGTCCATCAGGCGAAGGGTCTCGAGTTCGATACCGTCCTCGTTCCCTTCCTCTCGGACGAAGAGTGGTGCGTCGACGGCGACTACGCCGAGCGGGCGCGCTACCGGCTGCTCGCCGCGACGCTCGACGACGACGTAGAGTCGCCGCTGCTGTCCGATCTGGCCGCCGAGACGGTCGCCGAGGAGTGGCGGGTGCTCCACGTCGCGCTTACGCGCGCCGAGAACCACCTGTTCCTGTTCGGCTCGGACTACGCGTACGACGCCGACGACGAACTCGCGACGTCGACCGCCGACGCCTGCCTGGCGAGCGAGATCGAGTGGTCCGTCGCGGGCCGGCGGATGGACCTCTGGTCGTCGCTGACCGAGAGCTTCGAGCGGGTGCGAGAGACCTATCCCGAAACGGTCGTCGATCGGACCGACGAGATCGCCGCCTCGGCCGGCGAGCGGCCGGGGACGATTACCTACTACGCCGGTTACGAGGATCGGGCGGTCGAGCCCCTCGAGACCCGCGAGGCGATCGAGACCGTCCACCGACTGGGCCGACTGCTCCGTAACGGGACGGTGCTGCCGGCGGCCGACGCGGCGAGTCACGGCGGGGAGATCGGCGAGAACGGCACGGATGACGAACCGCCGATTCGCGTTCCCGGTGGCCGCCAGCTGTCAGCACTGACGACGGACACCGTTCGCTTCCCGGTCGAGACGCTCGCGGACGCGACCGAGCTCCCGGTCGCGATGCGCCACAGCTACTCCGCGATGGACACCCACGAGACCTGTCCGCGGAAACACTACCTCGATCACGTCGTCCGGGCGCTCGACGATCCGCTCGAGACGGCGGGCGAGAACGCGAACAGCGCCGCGATATCGGCGGCAGAGTCGAGCGATGACGCGCCGCCGACTAGCGCGGCGAACGGCGGACTGCCCGAGGCGAACAGCGACTCGAGGTCGGTTGACGGCGAGTCCGACGAGCCGTCGTCCCGGCTCGTCGGCACCGTCTTCCACGACGTCGCCGAGGAGGCGTTCCACCGCGAATACGGCACTCGCGAGGCGTGGCGCGAGGCCGCCGTCCGACAGCTCACCGCGCGAGATCTGCTCGCACACCGCGACCCCGTCCTCGCCTGCGTCGACCGTTTCTTCGAGGCCACGGCGGCCGGCTTCGATCGGCCGGTCGCCGACTGGGAGCCCCTGGCCGCGGAGTTACCGTTCGCGCTCGAGGATGTCACCGGCGTGACGGGGGACGTAGTCGGCTACGTCGACTCGGTCCGGCGGCTCCCCGACGGCGGGCTCGCCGTCCTCGACTACAAGGCGACCGCCGGGCGGATCGATCCCGACGACGCGGTTCAGTTGTCGCTGTATCTGCGGGCCTGCGAGGACCGGTTCGACGAACCGGTCGCCGCCGTCGGCTACGTCTACGTCGGCGATGTCGATGGCGACGAGCAGCGCGTCGACCTGTTCGATCCCGCCGAACTGCCGTCGTGGGAGTCCGTCCTCGAGACGCTCGAGGCGGTCGACGAACCGTCGTTCGCGGCGACTACGCCGGGCGAGCACTGCCGGCACTGTCCGCACCGATCGCTGGGTTGTGGGCCGGACGAGTACGCGCCAGCAACGGACACGTCGGTCGACGACTGAGGTCAGACCGAGCTGGGAGCGAACTCGGGATACACGAGGAGGACGATGCCCGGCGCGAGCAGCGCAAACGGCGCAACCGGAACCGCGAGCGGGCCGCCGGCCATCGTCGAGAGGCCGACGAGCGCGAGCGGGATTCCGACGGCCGTCGTTGCCCGCCGTTCCCGCGCCGACACCAGTTCTCGGTGCGGCTTCTCGGGATTTTGTAGGAGTTTCACGACTGCACGGCCGACGAAGACGATGACAGTCAGCGCCGCGAGACCGTTTAGTACGCCAGAGTGAAACCCCATACCGATATCGAGACTCGTTCTGGCAAGAAGATTACGGCGGAGCGACACTCCAGGTTACGACTCCCAGTCGAACCGTTCCGGATCGCGCGCCGCAAGCGCCGTCCGGACCGCGGCGACGTTTTCGGCCACGTCGTGGACGCGGACGATGTCGGCCCCGCGGTCGGCTGCCAGCGCGGTGGCCGCGACGGTCGCCTCGAGGCGCTCCCCGGCCTCGCGATCGATTTTGGCGAACATGGACTTGTGGGAGTGGCCGAAGAGGACCGGACAGCCGAGCGCGTGGAATTCGTCGATCCGGTCGAGGAGTTCGAAGCTCTCGCTCGCGGATTTGCCGAACCCAATGCCGGGGTCGACGATGACCTGCTCGCGGTCGAGTCCGGCCTTCTCGGCCAGCAGCACGCGTTCGGAGAGCTGGTCGATCACGTCCGCGACGACGTCGTCGTACTCGACGTCTCGATCGGGCACCACCGGCGCGTCGATGCTGTGCATCACGACCAGTTCGGCGTCGTGATCGGCGGCGACGAACCGCATCTCCGGGTCCTCGAGCCCTGACACGTCGTTGATGATGTCGGCACCGGCATCGAGCGCCGCGTCGGCGACGGCGGCCCGGCGGGTATCGACCGAAACTCGTGCATCCAACTCGGCGATCCGCTCGATCACGGGGACGACCCGCTCGAGTTCCGCCTCGACCGAGACGGGGTCTGCACCCGGACGGGTGGATTCCCCGCCGACGTCGATGATATCCGCGTCGGCGGCCACCATCTCCTCGGCGCGGTCGACGGCGTCCTCGAGGGCGTCGTACCGGCCGCCGTCGTGGAAGCTGTCCGGCGTAACGTTCAGGATCCCCATCACGGCCGTTCCGTCGGTCCAGGGGGGCGCCGAACCGCTCGAGTCGTCGGCCGATCGGCCCGGACCCCCGCCGCGATCGGTGGGGCGGCGATCCGTCCCGCTGGCTCCGTCGTCGGCCCCCGTTTCGTCAGCGTCGGCCTCGAGGTCGAGGGTGTCGCGCAACTCGCGGGCCACGTCGGCCAGTCCGTGGGGTCTCGACCGGTGCTCGAGGGCCTCGACGAGAGCCTCGAACTGCGTCAGGGTCCCCATCAGGACGGCGTCGACGGCCTCGTCGTCGCGCTCGAGACCGGAGAGGGCACACTCGCCGCCGAGTCGTAGCAGTTCCTCCTTCAGGACGCTCGCCTGCCGGTCGCGCAGGGCAGTCCTGACGACCCGATGGACGGCGTCGCCGTCGAGTCGCTCCACGTCGCCCGGGGTGACGTTCGCCTCCGCGAGCGCGTCGCGGGCGTCGGCGAGATCGCGGACGCGCTTCGGGACGTCGGTGCGGGTCCACCGCGAGCGCGCCTCCGCGACCGCGAACAGCGAACCGGTGACGAGCACGCAGTCGTCGCTCCCGGCGGCCTCGAGCGCCGTCGCGAGTGCGTCCTGGACTGCGGCCTCGGTCCGGACCGTTCCCGCTCCAGCGTCGCCGAACGCCTCGGCGAGGACGGCCCGATCTTCGGCGCGGTCGAGCGTCGGTTCGGTGGTCACGACGGTCGCGGGCGTCGGCAAGGCGGCGGCCATCGCGCGGTGGTCCTTGTCGTGCATCGCGCCGAAGACGAGGTGGAGGTCGTCGTACGCGTAGGTCGCGAGCGTCTCGGCGAGCCCCTCACACGCCCCCGGGTTGTGCGCGCCGTCCAGAACGACCAGCGGCTCGGTGTCCATCACCTCGAATCGGCCCGGCCAGTGAGCGCTTCGCAGTCCTCGCTCGAGGTCGGCGTCCGAGATGTCGCCGACCTGCCGGGCGAGAGCGGCGGCGATACCGGCGTTTTTGGCCTGGTGTTCGCCCAGTAAGGGAATCCGCGTCTCGAGGTCCCAGTCGTCGGTCGCGATCGAGACGGCGGCTTCGGTGTGGTTCGTCCGACCGCCGTAGGCGACGCGCACGTTCGGTTGCGGCCGTGAGTCTCCGGTGCCGTTCGTCTCGCTGTCGTCGGCCGCGTCCGTCGCCGTACCGACCGTCACTACGTCGCCGGCCACGTCGCGAACCGCCTCGAGCGGATCACCGACCACGCCGGTCACCAGCGGTGCGCCGTCGGGGGCGACGTGGGCCTTATCGTGGGCGATTTCCTCGACGGTGTCGCCGAGGATGCCCGTGTGCTCCAGCGTGACGCTCGTCACCGCGCTGGCGACCGGATCGACGACGCTCGTGGCGTCGTACTTGCCGCCGATGCCGACCTCGAGGACGGCGATGTCGACGTCCTCGCGGCCGAACTGCCACAGCGCCATCGCGGTCATCGTCTCGAAGAAGGTGGGAGACTCGCCGTCGGCGGCTCGTTCGGTGATGTAGTCGCGAACGGCGTCGACGTACTCACAGACGGCCCCGCGGGGAATCTTCCGGCCGTCGACCCGAACCCGCTCGCGGAGGTCTTCGAGGTGGGGCGAGGTGTAGAGGCCGACGGAGTAGCCGGCCTCCCGCAGGGTCCGCTCGAGCATGCGCGCCGTACTCCCCTTCCCGTTGGAGCCGGCGATCTGGACGAAATCGACGGCAGCGTGTGGGTTCTCGAGGTGGGCCAGCAGCCGGGCCGTCGACTCGGTGCCCGGCTTCGGGCGGAACCGCCGGAGATCGAATAAAAAGTCCGCCGCCTCGTGATACTCCATACGCTATCAAGAGTGCCCGCTCGTTTTAGAGTATTCCGTTCGCAGTCGTCTCCTCGGTCGGCGGTCGTCGCTCCGCGCCGGCCCCGCTCGCCCACGTGGGCCAACTCACCGCGGCGGGAACGGAAGATGTTCGGGGGAAGGCAAACCCTATCGGACGGCCTCGTTTCTGGCACGGTTTAGGACGGCCTAAATCGCGAGGGAGTCATCCATGCCAGCAACCGATTTCGACGCCGAACGGCGGTACGACGAGGACCGATTCAGCGCACAGTCTCTCTTCAGGAGCGACCGGATGAAGGTCGTCTGCGGCTACTTCGAACCGGGCCAGTTCATCCCGGTCCACGCGCCGGGTAGCGACGTGGCGATCTGCGTCCGGTCGGGAACGGGCGTCGTCCGCGAGGGCGAGACCGAGCACACCGTCGGCCCCGACGACGTGGTCGTCGTCGAAGCCGGCGTCGACCGCGGCGTCCGCGCCGACGAAGGCGGCCGGCTCGAGGCGCTGCTCGTCACGAGCCCGCCGCCGACAGACGCCGAACACGATCCCGTTCGAGAGGGGCTCCGGCGCGGCGTCTTCGATCCGTGATTACGCCGACCGGGAGAACCACATCGCGAGCCCGGCGCTGGAGATCATCTCGACGACACCGAAGGCGACCGCGGGTAACGAGGCGATCGTCGGAAGCCCGGCCGCGAGGACGAGCGCCGCGGCGACGGCGAAGTCGCGCATGCCGACCGAGAGGACCGCGGCGATCCGCGTCGGTCGCGGCGCTCGGCTGCCGAGGAGATAGCCGATCCCGTACCCGATCCCGTTCAGGAGGACGACGCCGAGGCCGATGCCGGAGAGCAGGGACGCGTTCGACCGGACGACCCCGGCGTTGGCCGCGGTGACGCCGCAGATGATGAGGATCACCATCACCGCCGAGATCGCGGGGTAGTAGTCATCGTACCGGCCGACGCGGTCGGGGTACCGGCTCCGGGCCCCGACCGCGACGGTCATCGGCACGACGACGGCGGCGGCCAACTGTTCGACGATCGGCCCCGTCGCCACGTCGATCCCGCCGACGAGCACCGAGACGACGGCGGGGACGAACGCGACGCTCCCGACGCCGGTGACGACGATCGCGGTCGTCGAGAGCGCGGTGTCGCCGCCCGCGAGCTCGGTCATCACCGGCGTCACGAGTTCCGGAGTGACGGCCCCGAGGACGACGAACCCGGCGGTCACCGCCGGCGAAAGCTCGAGAGCGCGAGCGATACCGAACGCCAGAAACGGCATCGTGACGTGACCGACCAGCACCAGACCGAGCGTTCGACCGTCGATCCGCCGAAACTGGTCGAGTGAGAGCGTCAGCGATATGCTCCCGATCATCACCGCGAGGATAGCCGTCGAGGCCCGCGTGATCACCGCCAGCCGGGGAACGAGGACGCCGAGCCCCGCCGCACAGAGCACCCACAGCAGGAGGTAGTCTTCGACGAACTCGGACAGGGCCATCGGAGCGTTCTATCCACCGATGGGGAGCGACGTCGTATCAGATCATCGATCCCTCTCGACTGGCGGCCGGCTGCCGCTACCGCTGGGGAGCGAGAGGCTCGCTACCGCAGTCGGCTCGAGTTCGGGTCCGAGAGCGGGCGTTACGCGCCCTGAAGCCCGGACGGTGGCCGGAAGAACAGGCCGTCGAGCATGGCGAGGGTCGCGATGGCGACACCACCGAGAACGGTCCCCTCGAAGGGAACCCCCAACAGCCGACCGATCAGGGCCGCGAGGACGAACGCGGCGGGAATCGATCCGAGCAAGAGATCGTACCGGTCGATCGTCGAGAACTGTTCGGCGAATCGAGAACCGCTGTCGATATCGGCGATGTCTCTCCGTCCCATCGATTCTCACCTCCAGCGTGCTGTTATGGGAGCCACTCACTTAAAACATATGGGAACAGACCGCCACAGATGGCGCTTGAGGGGGCGTAAAGCGATCTAAGTGAGTCTCGCGAAGCCAGACGTCGATGCGAACCTCCCCGGGGATACCACCGAGCCGCCGCACTCGAGTCGATCGAACCCACACGAGACGCGGCTTATTCCGCGGGTCGTTCCTGAAGCCCTTCTTCGCCGGGTTCGCGGGTGATATCGAGGAACGCCTCCTCGAGACTGCGGGCCTCGCCGGTTTCGGCGCGGGACTTGAGTCGTGCGGGGTCGTCCTCGGCGACGAGTTTCCCGTCGTGGAGGACGCCGATCTCGTCGGCCAGTTCGTCGACGACCGGGAGGATGTGCGTCGAGAGGAAGATCGTCATCTCGCGGTCGGCCAGATCGGCGATGGTGTCGCGCATCGTCCGCGCTGCCCGTGGGTCGAGCCCGCTCGTGGGCTCGTCGAGGAAGGCCACGTCCGGCTCGTGCAGGACCGCCTGGATGACGCCGACCTTCTGGCGCATCCCCTTCGAGTAGTCCTCGATTCGCTTGTTGGCGTCGTCGAGTAGATCGAACCGCCTGAGCAGCGATTCGATGCGCTCGGCTGCCTCTGACTCGGGGATGTTACGCAGTCCGGCGGCGTACTCGAGCTGTTCTCGGCCGGTGAGTTCGTCGTAGACCGGCGGATCCTCGGGGAGATAGCCGATGTGGGGAGTCACTGACTCGCGCTCGGTGATCGAGTGCCCGGCGACGCGGGCCGTTCCGGCGGTCGGCCTCGTCAGCGTCGTCAGCATCTGCATCGTGGTCGTCTTCCCCGCGCCGTTCGGCCCGAGGAAGCCGTAGACCGTCCCGCGCTCGACGTCCATCGTCAGGTCCGCTACGGCGGTCGTCTCGCCGTAGCGTTTCGTCAGCCCGTCGGTTTCGATGGCAGGGGCGTCTGCGGGGCTCATACGGTTCCTTTCGATCCGATGTAGTTAAAGGTATGTCATTTACTGGACCGAGCAGTTCACCCATTTGAGCGCCCGACGAGCGGGAGACGACGATCCGGGGAGATATCGGCCGGCTCGGACGCTATCGGGCCGCGACACTGGTGACAGAAAACCAAACAGTTTACTGACCACACGACGCGACTCCGACTATGGACCCCGCACAGAGACGTACACTCCAGTCGACTCGAGGTGATCGCTGATGGGATACGCGTCCGCGGCGATCGCCAGCACGGAACTCAGACGAACGATCCGAGCGGTGGCAGGCGATCGGACGAAACTGCTCACGATGATCGCGGTCGGCCTATTCGTGTTCGGGCCGATCACGGCCGTCGGTCTGCTTATCCTCCCGGAACTGGGAGCGGAGGCGGCCGGAGGCATCACCGCAGCCAACGCCGAGATAGTGTCCGACTACGTGACCGGCGGGACTGCCGTCATCTGGCTCTTTCTGATCCTCATGACGGTCATGCGGACGGTGACGGCGGTCGCCGACGTCGACGAGCCGGCGTTTCTCCTCCTGTCGACGACGGTCCGAAACACTGTCGTCGGCGTTATCGCGACGGAGATCGTCCTCTTCGCGATCTGGCTGCTTCCGGTGTCGATCGTCTTCGCGGCCGCGTTCGCCTACGGCGCCGGAACGGTGCTCCCGGCGATCGCCGCTCCGGCGCTGATCGGGCTCGTTCTGGTCTCGGCCGTTCCCGTCGGCTTCGTCCTCGGCGTCTGGATCCGGCATCTGCTCACCGTCTACGAACCGATCGCGCAGTACCGGACCCTGCTGTTCGTCGCGTTCTGGATCGTCTACTTCGGCGTGTTCGTGACTGGCGAGTTCGAGACGGTCCTGGGGACGCTGTTTACCGCGTTACAATCGAGCCCGCTCGGCTGGCCCGGCCACGTGCTGCTCCTCGGACTCCCCGGCCTCGAGCCGTCGGTGACCGGCCTCGTCGGTGCGCTCGTCGGCTCGGCGCTCGCAGCGGGTCTCGCAGTCGCAGTCGCGATTCCCTCCGCGCGGCTCCACTGGTTCTCGGACCCGGCGCGCACCGAGGACGAAGTCATCGAGGAGGAAACGCCGTCGGATCGGCTCGCCGGACTGCTCTCCGGTGCGGTCTCGCGGCCGGTTCGGACCGTGACGGTGACCGCGATCCGTCGCACGAAGCGCGCACCGATCCGGCTCGCCTACGCCGCCTATCCGCTGTTCGGCGCGATCGGCTTCGCCCAACAGATCATCGAGACCGGGACGGTGCCGTCGTTCATGGCCGTGTTGTTCTGCCTGTACGCCATCTGGGCAGCCGGCGTACTGTTCACGCTCAACCCGCTTGGCGATCTCGGGCCGGCCCTGCCGGCCGTGCTGACCTCGACGCTCACCGGGCGGCAGGCGATCCGCGGCCGCGTTCTCGCCGGTGCGCTCGTCGGCGTCCCGCTCGCGCTCGTCGTCTCGCTGGCGTTCGGCATCGTGAGCCCGCTCTCGCTCGAGCGAACCGCCGCGCTGGTCGCCGGCACGACCGTCGGGGCCGTCGTCACGCCGGCGCTGGCGACCGGCGTCGGCACGGCGTTCCCCCGCTTTGGCAGCGTCAACGTCACGAACAACCGCGAGGCGGTGATGCCGAGCAAGACGTCCTTCGTCGTCTACACGCTCGCGATCGTGCTCCCCGCCGTCGCCGCGGTCGTCCTCTACCTCGAGGCCCCCGAACTGATCGCGGGCCTGCTGTCGTCGCTGTCGGCGTGGACGCCGCTGCCCGCGGTGACAGTCCCCGCTCGCGCGATCACGATCGGTGCCTGGACCGTCCTGCTCGGCGGACTGGTCGCGCCGGTCGTCTCCTACCGTTACGCGGTCGAGCGGTTCGACTGGTACGCCCTCGAGTGAGCCAGTGCCGGGTTTCCACCGCGGTCAGGGACGTCAGCGCTGCCGATCGTCGATCCACGTCCCCTCGACGTAGTTTTCCACGGAGAGCGGCTCCGCGGTGGGTGCGTCCATCGAGAGCGCCGTCGCGTTCGTCGTCGAATTCGTGTCGTTCTCGGTCGTGTTCCCGCCGCCGGTTTCGGCGTCAGTTCCGCCGACTGGCCGTTCGACGATGGTGCCGCCATCGCCGACCGCGACGTCGTACGACGTGCCCGTCGAAACGCCGCGGAGTTTCGATGTGACGATGGGCTGGTACTGGCGCCACTGCCCCGCGGACTGGCGCTCGAACAGCGTGCCGCCGTCGCCGGCAGCCAGTCCGGCGGCCCCGTCACGATCGACGGCGCGGACGGCGCGACGCTGGTCGTCGACGACGTGGGGCGTCCAGCGGAAGCCATCGTAGCGGTAGATGATCCCGGAGCCGGCGGCGACGTTGACGTCTTTCGGGCCGCGGCTCGCGATGTCGAAGAACGCGCCGCCAGCGAAGTCGATGCCGATCTGTTCCCACGTGCTCCCGCCGTCGGTCGACTCCGCGACGAACTGGCTCGTCGAACAGACGTGACCGGCCTTCCGCGAGTGGAAATCGATACCGGGAATCGTCGAGCCGCCGCCGGGCTTGATCACGTCCTCGTACTTCATCGCGCCGCTGTCCTGCCGGACGCCGACGAGCAATTCGCCGGAGCCGTTGACGAAGTAGAGGCGTTCGTTCTCGCCGGCCGTTCCGCGCACGGCGCAGTCCTCCCAGGTGCTCGTCTTCCCTTTCGGTGCGGAGTAGTTCGTCAGCGTCTTCGTCTCGACGTTGTACTCGCCGATAACGCCGCTGCCGCCGACGAACCAGACCGCTTTCCCATCGTCTGTGGCGTCGATCCCGGTCAGCCGACGGCTCCGGGCCTGCGGACCGTAAGCGACGACTTTCTGCCAGCCGTCGTCCCGCCGCGCGACGACGTTTCCGTCTACCCCGGCCGCGAACGGTCCCGCGGCGGTGTCGACGGCGTCGTTGAGCGCCTTCCCGGTCGGCGATTTGGCCTGCTCCCAGCCGCCGTCGTTCGATTGTGCGGACACTGCCGAGCCGATCGTGAGCGCGCCGGCGGCAGTCGATGCGGTCGCGAGCCGAAGCACGTCGCGTCTGGTCTGTTCGGACATGAGTCGCGGTCCGGGGTAGCGCTCGAGCACCTATAAGACCATACAGCATTCTATATAGCTATAACGAGATGCCGTAAATTCGAACGGTAAATACGAGTGCCGACTCGCCTGCAGCACTAACTATTTATTCCAGCGTCGGTGAAAGACGACTGATGCCCGAACTCTGGCGGCTGACCCGAAACCGGTACGGTCGTACCGCCTACGACGCACTCGCGCGAATGGGACTCACCGCGACAGTGATGACCGAGTACGTCGCGACGCTCGAGCAAGCCACCTTCGATACCGCTGACGCGGGGGCGTTCTCGGTCGAGGTCTGCGAGCCCGGACAGGTAGCGCCGCTCGACGCACCCGTCGACGAACTCCGTCCCGACGAACGAGTGATCGCCGCGCTCGAGGACGGACGGCTCCGAGGCTACTGTTTCTGCTCGGTCGACGCTGCTCACGAGATTCACCCGCTCGAGCGAACGCTCGCGTTCGACGGAGCCTACATCAGGCGCGTCTTCGTCGATCGCGACCACCGAAACCGGGGGATCGCGACGGCGATCGTCGCCGAGGCCTGCCGGCAGGCGCGCGAACGCGGGGTCCGGCGAGCCACCGCGCTCGTCGCGCTCGACAACAGCCCGTCCCGGCGACTGTTCGAGCGCCACGGCTTCGAACCCCGTCGTCGTCGACGGTACGTTAGAGCGGGGCCTCTCACGCATCGAGCGACGCGAGCGCTGTAGCGGGCGGTCAGTGGAACAGCGAAAGGCGCTCTAGCGTCGGTCGTCGCGAATCGCAGGGACTGGCTATCGTTATCGAGTGGAACGTAGACGACAGCAGATATATAGTCGAGTCATAAGTAAATAGTTCTCGGAGTAGGTTTATACTGATCGCTGCAGTGGCTCCACTCGAGCGAATGACGGGAGAACTGCGAGAGGCGATCCGAGGGGCCTGGAACCGGTTCGATCCCGCCGACCGGCGGGTCACGAAGGCGGCCGACAGGACGAACGTGTTCGAACAGCTCACCGGCGCGGACTACATCAGCCTCGGCGCGCTGTTCGTCGGCTGGGCGAGCGCGCTCCTGTTCGTCGGCGGGGAGCCGAACTGGGCGCTGCTGGCCATGTTCGGCGCGTTCTGTCTCGACAAGGCCGACGGCTGGTACGCCCGCCGGACGGGTACGTCCTCGCCGTTCGGACGGCAAGTCGACTCGTTCATCGACATCTTCGCGTATCTGGTGCCGGCAGTGCTCTTGTATCACTTCGTTCTCGCGCCGGGTATGTTCGCCAGCCTCGTCGTCGGCTTCCTCGTCCTCGCGTTCGGCGGGCTTCGACTGGTTCGACACAACAGTGAAGGGTTCGGCTCCGACGACGGAGCCAGCTTCTATCACGGCACCACCGTCGTCCACACGAACCTCGTCGTCGTCGCGAACTACTTCCTCGCCGCTTTCGTCGGGGCCTGGAACGGCTGGCTGGCCGGACTCGCCATCTGTATCGCCTGCCCGCTGATGGGTTCCGATTACAAGGCCTACAAGACCGACACCAGCCACGTACTGGCCGGTCTCGCCGCGGTGGCCGCCGCCGGACTCGCACTCGCCCTCGAGTTCGGCTACCTATGACGGGGCGCGCCGCGAGCGGCGGCCGGCCGCGAACGCTCCGAATCGATCCTCACGTCCACACCAGCGCGTCCTACGACGGCGTGACGCCGCCCGCAGACCTGGTCCGGCGAGCCTGTGCCGTCGGTCTCGACGGAATCGTCGTCACCAACAGCGGTCTCGCCAGCATGCTCGTCATCGGGACCGCAGTCGGGCTTTCCGGGATCGCGGAGTTCTTACCAAAGGACAGACGGCACCTGGCAGGCGCGTTGCGAGTGGCGGCGATCGGAATACTCGTGCTCCTCGTGCTCCGATCGACGTGGAGAATCATCACGTAGAGGTACTATCCGCGACTCGCGACGAACGAAAACCGAAAACCGGCGCGAACCGACGTGACCGCGTTACTCCGACGTGCCCCACTCGGCCGCCCGCTTCGGGCGGTCGGTGACGGCGGCGACCTCGAGTTCACCGTCGAAGCTATCGAGGGCTTCGACGTAGGCCTCGGCGCTGGCGACCGTCGAGAGGTAGGGGATCTCCTCTTCGACGGCCATCTCCAGCGAGTCGCGGTCGCGGCTGACGACGAAGTCGACCTTGCCCTCGCGGACGGCCTGTGGCACGTCGTCGAACTCGGTCACGTCGAAGTGCTCGTCGAAGCCGTCGACGTCGAGGTCGACCACGGCGGTGCCCTCGCTGACGGCGTTGCCGGCGGCCTGCTGGGCCTTCCAGTAGGCCGTGCCGAAGTCGCTGGCCGTGCCCATGACCTCGCCCGTGGACTTCATCTCCGGGCCGAGACGCGGGTCGGAGCCCGGCAGGCGGTCGAACGGCAGGACGACCTCCTTGATCGAGGTGTGGTCGGGGATCTGCTCCTGGGCATCGAGGCTCTCGAGCGTCTCGCCGGCCATGACCTGCGCGGCGAGTTTGGCGATCGGGACGCCCGTCGCCTTCGAGACGAACGGGACGGTACGCGAGGAACGCGGGTTCGCTTCCAGCACGTACACTTCACCGTCGCGAACGGCCAGCTGGACGTTCAGCAGCCCCTTCGTTTTGAGCGCCGCGGCGATATCCTCGGTGACTTCGCGGACGCGCTCCAGGGTCTCCTCGTCCAGCGAGCGCGGCGGGATCATACAGGCGGAGTCGCCGGAGTGGACGCCGGCGCTCTCGACGTGTTCCATGATGCCGCCGATGATGGTGTTGCGGCCGTCGGAGACCGCGTCGACGTCGAGTTCGATCGCGTCGGCGAGGAAGTCGTCGACGAGGATCGGTTTCTCGGGGCTGACGCGGACCGCTTCCTCGATGTAGGTCTCGAGTTCCTCGTCGTTGTAGACGACGTCCATCGCGCGGCCGCCCAGCACGTAGGAGGGGCGGACGAGGACGGGATAGCCGATATCGTGGGCGAGCTCGAGGGCCTCCTCCTTCGAGAAGGCGGTGCCGCCCTCCGGCTGCGCGATGCCGAGTTCGTCCATCAGAGCGTTGAAACGGTCGCGGTCCTCCGCCAGATCCATCGCTTCGACGCTCGTTCCCATGACCTCGCAGTCGAGGCCGCGGCGCTCGAGTTCGTCCTCAAGCGGTTCGCCGATGTTGACGGAGGTCTGACCCCCGAACTGGACCATCACGCCGTCGGCGCCGGTGGCCTCGGCCACGTCGGCGACTTCCTCGGCGGTGATGGGCTCGAAGAACAGCCCGTCGGAGGTGTCGTAGTCCGTCGAGACCGTCTCGGGGTTGTTGTTGACGACGTAGGCGTCGATCCCGAGGTCGCGCAGCGCGCGGACCGCGTGGACCGAACAGTAGTCGAACTCGACGCCCTGCCCGATGCGGATCGGGCCGCCGCCGACGACGATCACGCTCTCGAGATCGCGGTCGACCTCGAGCTCGCCCGAGGCGGCGTCGCCGATGAGCGGCCCCTTCTCGAACTCGTTTTTGCGCGAGGAGTAGTAGTACGGCGTCTCGGCTTTGAATTCCCCCGCGCAGGTGTCGACCTGCTTGTAGGTGCGACCCGGCACCTCGGTCTCGACGGTGTCGACGTCCGCGCCGGCGGCCGCGGCGATCGTCGCGTTGGTGTGGCCGGTGATCGCGGCCTCGGTGAAGTCGCCCTCCTGGGCCGCGAGCGTCGAGTCGGCGATGTTCTTGTAGCGCTCGGTGTACCACTCGAAGATGCCCGTCAGCTCCACGATGTCGTCGACGGTGTAGCCGCGGTCGAAGGCCTCGAACATCGCATAGGGGCGGTCCGGTGACGGGCGGGAGAGGTAGCGTTCCTCGAGTTCCTGGTCGTCGACTTCGGCCCAGTCGACGTCGGGCTCGTACTCGCTCGAGCGAAGCGCTTTGAGCAGCGACTCCTCGAAGGTGCGGCCGATGGCCATCGCCTCGCCGGTCGACTTCATCGCCGTCGTCAGCTCGAAGTCGACGTCGTCGAACTTGTCTTTGGGCCAGCGCGGAACCTTGGTGACGACGTAGTCGATCGCGGGCTCGAACGCGGCCGTGGTCTGGCCGGTGATTTCGTTCTCGATCTCGTGGAGGCGCTTGCCGAGCGCGACCTTCGCGGTCACGCGAGCGATCGGGTAGCCGGTCGCCTTCGAAGCGAGTGCGGAGGAGCGGGAGACACGGGGGTTGACCTCGACGACGCGGTACTCGCCGCCGGGCGTGCCGTCGTCGTGCCACGCGAACTGGATGTTACAGCCGCCCTGAATGCCGAGTTCCCGGATAACGTCGAGCGCAGCAGTGCGCATCTCCTGGTGGCCCTCGTCGGGAACGATCTGCGAGGGCGTGACGACGGTCGACTCGCCCGTGTGGATCCCCATCGGGTCGATGTTCTCCATGTTGCAGATGATGATACACGAGTCGTCGGCGTCGCGCATCACCTCGTACTCGTACTCGACCCAGCCGGCGATGGACTCGGTGATGAGAACCTCGCTGTTACGAGAGAGGCGCAGGCCCTTGCGGACGCGGCGGAGGAGTTCGCCCATCTCGTGGACGACGCCCGATCCCGATCCGCCCAGCGTGTAGGTCGTCCGGGCGATGACCGGGAGCCCGCCGACCTCGTCGACGGCGGCCTGAACGCGCTCTTTCAGGTCGTCCTCGGTCAGTTCCGAGACCTCCTCGCCCTCGTCGAGCGAGATCGTGGTCGAGGCGGGAACCGGCTGACCGATCTTCTCCATGCGCTGGCGGAAGAGGTCGCGGTCCTCGGTCGCGTAGATGGTGTCCAGCGGCGTCCCCATGATCTCGACGTCGTACTCCTCGAGCACACCTTCCTCGGCGAGTTCGGCGGTGACGTTCAGGCCGGTCTGACCGCCGAGGCCGGCGATGACGCCGTCGGGGTTCTCCTTGCGGATGATCTCGGCGATGGCGTCGGTCGTGATCGGCTCGATGTAGACCCGGTCGGCCATCTCGGGATCGGTCATGATCGTCGCCGGATTCGAATTCACGAGGACGACGCGGGCCCCTTCCTCCTGAAGCGCTCGGCAGGCCTGCGCGCCCGAGTAGTCGAATTCGGCGGCCTGTCCGATCTGGATCGGGCCGCTCCCGATCAAGAGGATCGTACGTCCGTCCCCCGTCTCGCTGTCTGCGGCGGTGTCCGTGCTCATTTGTCTTGTCGAATTGGAGTTCGCACATCGTAATAAGCCCCACGATACAGTACGAATCTCGAAATGCCTTTTCGAAATTCGAACCCGCGGGCGGGGATTTCAGGGACCGCCGGTTTCCAGCACGCGCGGCCGATCTCTCCGGAGTGAGTGTGACCCTCTCCCACCATTCAGTCGTCGTCTGATCGCGGTTTCTGACGGCTATAACCGCCCTCGTTGGCCATATCGCTTATCATAGCTCGTTCCCTCCTTCGAGTCGACTAGATGGCTGCGTTCGGCACCACAGGTTTTCAGCGCTTCCCACCCGTTATCTACGCCGATCCGGACCCCGAGGCCCGCCGGCGACTCGCCGACGAGCTCGAGACGACAGCCGACCTCGCGGTCGAACCCGTCGCAACGGCGACCGCCCTCCGAGACGCACTCGTCGGTGCCGACGGACGGCCGTGCGTCGTCACCGAGTACCGACTCGAGGAGACGGACGCGCTGTCGCTGTACGAACGCATCCGTGCTGACGGCCTCGCGGACGCCCCGTTCGTCCTCTACACCGCCGACGGCGACGAGACGCTCGCCAGCGACGCCATCACGGCGGGCCTGTCGGGATACGTCCCGAAAGATCGCGAGAATTCGATCGAGCGGCTGCTCGCCCAGCTCGAGACGGTCGGCGACGCGACTCCCGACGGCGACGAACCTGTTACCGATGGCCGACCCCGACCGGAGCGAGAACGGTGGGCTCCCCGGACCGAACGCGATCGGTTCGCCGCGGTGTTCGAGCACAGTCCCGATCCGATCATCGTGCTGCGTGACGACGGCACGAAACAGATCGTCGACGCCAATCCGGCGTTCGAGGGGACCTTCGGCTACGCGAAATCGGCCATCACCGGCAGCGCGATCGACGACGTGCTCGTTCCGGACGACGGCGATCCGGTGGCTATCGCCGACGCCGTGGGACTCGAGGAGGTCGTCACGGCCGACGTGGACCGACTGACGGCCGAGGGTCGCGGCGCGTTCCGCCTCGTGGGCTTTGCGACCGAGATCGACGACGAGGTCTACGAGTACGCGATCTACACCGACGTCAGCGAACGGAAGCGACGGGAACGCGAACTCGAGCGCCAGAACGACCGCCTCGACGCCTTCGCCAGCACCGTCTCTCACGACCTCCGGAACCCGTTGACCCTCGCCGCGGGCCACCTCGAGAACCTCGAACCGCACGTCGACGACGACGGCGAGCGCTACCACGAGGAGATCGCGTGGGCGCTCGGTCGGATGAACGACCTCATCGAGAGCGTCCTCGCGCTCGCCCGCAGCGGGCAGCAGTTGACCGAGACGGAACCGGTCGCTCTCGACGCGGTCATCGACCAAGCCCACCGCACCGTCGATCCGGAGATCGAGCTCGTCCGCGACGAGTCGTTACCGACGATCGAGGCCGACGCGGATCGGCTGCTCGTCCTCTTCGAGAACGTCTTCCGTAACGCCCGCGAGCACGCTGGCACCGACGCAACGCTGACGATCGAGGCCATCGACGGCGGATTCGCGATCGCCGACGACGGTCCCGGCGTCCCACCGGACGAGCGCGACGACATTCTCGAATCGGGGTACAGCACCGCCGCGGAGGGCACCGGTTTCGGTCTGGCGATCGTCGACGAGGTCGTCGACGCACACGGCTGGTCGATCGCGGTCGAGGAGAGCGAAGCCGGCGGACTTCGATTGGTCGTCTCGGTCGAGGAAAGTTAATCCAGTCGGCGCCGCTCCGCAGGGCTGCGGGGAGAACGTTCATGCTGCTCGAAGCGTGATCGAATAGCAGATCTATGTCCAACGGTACCGACGACGTCGGCGCAGTCCGCGCCACGGCGACGTCGTTCGAAATACTCGAGTATCTCCAACAGCGCGGCTACTCGTCGCTCTCGACGATCGCCGACGAACTTGACATCGCCAAGAGCACGGTTCACAGACACCTCAAAACGCTGGAACAGCTCGAGTACATCGTCGGTGACGCCGACGAGTTCGCCGTTGGACTCCGGTTTCTGGGTCTGGCCGAGGCGGCCCGCAGCCGTGGCGACGCGGTCCAGTTGGCCCGCGAAAAGACGACGGAACTGGCCGCCGAAACGAATGAACGGGCACAGTTCGTCGTCGAAGAGCACGGCTACGGCGTCTGTGTCTCGCGAGCAACGGGAGACCACGCCGTTGAGACAGCCCCGCAACTCGGATCTCGTATGCCCATGCATGCGACAGCCGCTGGGAAGGCCATCCTCGCGTTCGAGTCCGAGGAGCGGGTCAAGCAGATCCTCGAGGAGCGCAGGCTCGACCCCGTGACGTCTGAGTCGATTACCGACGAGGCGACGCTATACGAGGAACTGGCGACGATCCGCGAACAAGGGTACGCGGTCAACCGAGAGGAACACATCGCCGGTCTGACCGCGTTCGGCGCGCCGGTCAGACGCCGTGACGGATCCGTCGTGGGCGCGTTTAGTATCTCCGGGCCGACGAACCGCTTTACCGATCCAGAGAAGGAACGCGAGATCGCGACGTTGTTGCTCGGCACGACCAACGAACTGGAGTTGAACATCGCCCACTCGGTCGATTCGACGCCGTAGACGGCCCACCAGACCGCCAGCAAGGGCCAGAATCAGTCGTTGACGTCGATCTCGGGCGGCTTGAGGTCGGTCGAACGCCCGATAGCCCGCTTAACGAGTGCCGCGCCGGCGACCGCGCAGTCGTCCCCGTAGCGGGGCGCGACGATCTGTGCGCTAACCGGAAGGCCGTTGACCGCATCGACGGGTACGGAGACGGCCGGGTTCCCCGTCAGATTGAACGGCGCGGTGTTGCCGAGCAGGTCGTTGACCCCCTCGTGTGCGGTCACTTCGCCCCGACGGGGGGGCAGCGAACGGATCGTCGGCAACAGGAGACAGTCGACGGCCGCGAACGACTCCCGTAGCCGTCGGTCGAACGCCATCGCTTCGCGACGGCCGGCGACGTACGGCGCGCCGGCTTCGGTGGAGTCGAGCGCCGCCGCGGGAAGCACGCGCTCGGCGACGTGATCGCTGAACCCGTGTTCGTCGACGAACTCGCCGAACGCCCGCGACCAGCGCTCCGAATACGTCGACCCGACGCCGCGGACGGTGCCCCGCTGTCTGATGTACCAGGCGAACTCCGTCGAACCGATCAGGAAGTAGGCCTCCTCGATCACACCGAGCGGGAGCGACACCGACTCGACGGTCGCGTCGGTCTCGGCCTCGATTTCGGCCCTAAGCGCGTCGAATCGCTCGATCACGGCGGCCGAACACCGCTCGAGGAACTGGGTGGGAACGCCGAATGAGATCGTCTCGCCGCCGTCGACATCGACTGCCGATTCGGCGGACTCGGACGGACCAGTCTTCAGATCCCGCCGGTCGGCGGCCTGGATACTGCGCCGAACTGCGTCGGCGGTCTCGAGGTCCCGCGCGAGCGGACCGACGGTGTCCAGCGACGGCGCGAACGGGACGACGCCGTGAGTCGGGACGGTCCCGTAAGTCGGTTTGATACCGACGATCCCACAGCAAGCAGCAGGAATCCGAACGCTTCCGCCGGTGTCGGTTCCGAGAGCCGCGTCGACGGTCCCCGCGGCGACGGCCGCCCCGCTCCCGCTCGAGGAGCCGCCGGGGATCCGCGCCGCGTCGAGGGGGTTCCGTACCTCCTCGATGCGGCTGAACTCACCGCTGGGACCGAACGCGAACGCGTCCATGTTCGCCTTGCCCAGCAGGCCGGCACCGCTCTCGAGGAGCGCGTCGACGACCGCGGCGTCGAAGTCGGGAACGTGGGAAAACCCGTCGGAGCCACAGGTCAGCTCGAGGCCGGCGGCCGCGATGTTGTCCTTCACGACGACGGTGGTCCCCGCGAGCAGCCGATCAGTATCCGGGTCCGGCGCTCGCTCTCGGGGGTCGTCGTAGCCGTCGAGCAGGGCGCCGTGGTCGTCGTCGATCCGCGAACCGTGGCGCTCGACCGAACCCTCGCTCGACGTCGCGGTCGCTACCGACGTCGATCGCTCGCGGAGTTCGTCCGCGGCCGCGAGGCAGTTCGCGATGGCGTCGCTGGGAAGGTCGAACCCGAGGTCAGTAGCGACCGATTCGAGATCCGGCCGGTCCATCAGTTGTCTGCCTCCAGTTTGGTTCCGGTGGTCTCGGCGTTCGGCCCCGGCGCTCGGTCGGCTTTTTCCTCGTCATAGAGGATGCGCAACAGGGCGTAGATCGTGACCAGTGAGAGCGCTACGCCGACGAGCCAGACCGTCCACATGATCGCTGCCATTTCAATCACCCCCCATCGGCGCGTCGGTCGTATCAGCTATTTCGGCGACGCCCTCCTCCTGTTCGGTGGCAGCGCTGATAACGACCATCACGGCCGAGGACAACAACAGGCCGTAGGTGCCGCGAACGAACACGCTCGGCGCGTTCGAGACGAACGTGATGACGGTGTAGCCGACGACGCCGACGATCATCGAGGCGATCGCCGCCTTTCTGGTGACGAAGTTCGGGAAATAGATCCCGAACATGATCGGCGGAACCGTCGCGGCCGCGACCCCCGAAATACCGATCCAGATCAGCTCCCCAATGTTGAACGGCGAGGTCAACGCAATGGCGTACGCGATGACTCCGACGGCGAGCACGACGCCCTGCGCGAGGTACCGGGAGACGGTGTCGGCGCGCCCGGCTTCCATGTCGACGTAGCCGTCCTCGACGAGGTACTTCAGGAAGATGTCGTTGGCGACCGCCGTCGAGAGCACGATGAACAGGCCGTCGGTCGTCGACAACGCGGCCGCGAGGATGACCAGTCCGAGGAAGGCCGCGACGATCGCGGGTAGGTAGTCCATCGCGTACACGAAGATGGCTTCATCGGCAGTCGTGAGCCCCGAGTCGAGCGCGAGGAGGTAGAATCCGCCGAGAATCGTCAAAAGAAAACACATCGTCAGGCCGACGTAAGTGACGATCATCTTGCGGAGGTTCCGCGGATCGTCGAGCGCCAGGACCTTGTTAAACAGCTGTGGCTGAGCGGAGAACGCGAACTCGAGGATGAAGATCGAGAGAATCGCGAACCCGCTGTAGTAGATCGCCGACTCGGGGTTGATCGGATTGAGCAGCGACGGATCGGACGCAGCCATCTCGGCCTCGATGTGCGAGAACGTCTCGATCGGGCCGCCCCCGAATATCCAGAACGCCGAAACGAAAATGACCACGCCCATAATCGCCATCAGGACGGCCTGAACGGCGTCGGTGTAGATGTCGGCGTAGGTCGCGCCGGCGATGACGTAGAGCACCACGATGACCGTGATGATGGTGAGCGCGATTCCCTGTTCGAATCCTAGCAGCACGGTGAAGAACAGCGCACCGGCATCGAGCTGGGCCGCGATGTAGAACACGTTGAACATGACCGCCAGCGCGCCCCACACGCGGACGAACTGACTCCCGTAGAACGAGCCGAGCCAGTCGGGAAGCGAGAGGGCCTTCTGGGTCACGTTGATCTCGCGGACTCGCTTCGCGAACAGGATCAGCGCGATCGGCGACGCGCCGATCAACGCCAGATACATCCAGAGGTTCGACAGGCCGTAGTTGTACGACCAGCCGACGTAGCCGACGAACGTCGCCGCGCTGAAGAACGTCGCGGCGAACGCCGCCCCGAGGGCGTACGGACCGAGCGTCGCGCTCGCGATCGCGAAGTCCGACATGCTTTGCGTCCTCGTCCATCCGAGATACGCCAGTCCGGCGACCACGGTCATGAATAAACCGAGGCCGATCCAGAGGTACACTTCGAGCATTCGTCCACGTGTGCCAACAGACCACTTGGTTATGAATGTTGTGTTTTCCAGCATATAAGACAACAAAGGCAGAAATAATGGAGCGTATTTGTTCGATTGTTCGAAACGTGGCGAGTGGCGGCTATTCCGGTCCGACACGCTGGGACGAGCGAAGAAACCGGCCGTACAGCGTTTAAAGTGCGATCTGCTACGTGGAACGCCGTTCGTCGGCCGAAAAACGACGCGAGCGGCGGAACGCGGACCGTGACGGGTCCCGCGAGATCGGCGTATCCGTTTCACTCTGCAAAACGGTTTCAAACGGGATCGGATCACCGGCCTCACGGCCGGCTCGTTTCGCGGTCAGTCGACTCGCGATCGTGACTACAGCGGCCGATCGTGTTCGCTCTCGAAATTCCGCTGTCGCCGGTACTGGTCGACGAACTCGCTCACGTCGAACTCGAGCATCTGGGACTCGAACTCGGTGATCGCGGCGTCGTCCTCGGCGTGGCTGACCGCGTGTTCCATGAGTTCCACGACGAGTTCCACGACGACCTCGTGAAGCCGCCGGGCGTCGAAGTCGGTCATCCACAACAGAGTGTAGCCGACGGCCCCGTCGTCGCTCGCGTCGTGGACGGCGACTTTCTCGGGAAACTCCTCCAAGACGATCCCCAGCAGGTGGGGCGTGCCGAACGACTCGAACTCGTCGTCGGTGTCGATCGTCTCCTCGAGCACGGCCACGAGCGATTCCGGGAAGAACCGGGAGGGCGGATGCACGTCGGTCACGACGGCGTGAGTCTCGCCGCAGGGACACCGGTACTCGCGCATCCCCAGATCGATCTCGTGGGGATCGACGGTCTCCCCGCAGGGGAGCTCGAGCCGATCGCCACCGCTTGCACCCGGCGCGCTGGGGGCTGTCATTGGGCGAAATTCGGGCGGGACGGCCATAAGGCCGACGACTCGGGCCATCGCTCGAGCGGCGAGCGGTCTCGCGCACGGCCATCGAGGCCAAAGACTAACCGCGCGGTGCTGGTGTGTTCGGCCATGCCATCGGAGACGGACACCGTTCGCGTGTGGCTCGTCGAGCGCGGCTACACCAACCGCGACCTCGTGATCCTCCAGTACGCGACGCCCGACGGGGAGGGAGTCTACCGGCGGGAACTCGCACCACAGGCCCTCGAGGGGGCGACGGTGACCGCCGCCAAGGACGTCTCGCCCAGCGATCTCGAGACGGTCGAGGAGGCGGCCGTCCGAGACCGATACGCCGACGAAGCGGCGCGGATGGCGGACGAACACGCGCCCGACGACACGGTCTGACTACCGCGGGTGACGGCCCGTGAGATGGACGGCTGCCGAACGAGCGACGAGAGCGATCAAAGATCGGAGCCGCCGAACCGAGAGTAACCGACGGCCAGCGGGACGACGAGCCACAGGGCGAGCACGACGAGGCCGATCTCGGGGCTCGAGTAGAACGGCTCGGCCGCGTCGGCGGACGCCTGCACGCCGGCGCCCGACTGGGCGGGGTCGGCACCGACCGTCGCGGCGATATCGGGCAACAGCGCGACGATAGCGGAGAAGTACGCCGCGGACGGCGAGACCTGCATCAGCGGGTACAGCCAATCGGGCATCGTCGTCGGGAGCGCGAATCCGTTGACGACGTAGAGGATCCCCATCGGAATCGCATCCCAGAGCAGTTCGAAGACGACGAAGAAGCCGAGCGCCAGCGTCGTCGCGCGCGACGTCGACCCCGTCGTCGCCGAGAGGCCGACGACGATCGTCGCGTAGACGGCCGCGAAGGCCAGCGTGACCAGGACGAACGTCACGGCCGCCAGGGCATCGATCTCGCCGAGCAAGGCGGCACCGACCCCGAGGCCGACGAGGAGACCGACGCCGAGGCCGAAGACGAGGACGGCGGCCCGGCCGACGACCTTGCCGGCGAAGACTTGTCCGCGCGTGGTCGGCAAGGAGAGCAACAGCTTGATGCTCCCGAGTTCGCGCTCGCCGGCGAGGGACTTGTAACAGACGACGATGGCCGCGAGCGGGACGAACAGCCCGACGAGTCCGACCGTAAAGAAGAGCAGCCCGCCGAACGTCGCGCCGGCGGGCGAGCCGAACAGTTGGGGTACCTCGACGTAGGCGTACGTGGCGATGATCGAGAGGAGCACGAAGACGGTCACGAGCGCCCACAGCGCCCGCGACTGGACGGCGTCCCGAAAGTCCTTCTTCGCGACGACGGCCCAGGTCATGCCTCCACCTCCTGACCCTCGTTCGTGTAGCGGACGAACAGGTCCTCGAGCGAGGACTCGACGACCGAGAAGTCCTGCACCGGGGCCACCTCGTCGATGGCGTCCAGCGCGGCGAACTTCGAGACGCCGTCGACGCTCACCCGCAGCCGGCCGTCGTCGATCGACGCGCTACTGACGCCCTCGAGCCGCTGGACCCGCTCGAGGACGCCCTCGTCGAGTTCCGACACGTAGACGTACAGCATCTCGCCGGTCTCGGTCGCGTCGCGGAGCCCGTCGATCGTGTCGACGGCGACGAGCCGACCGCGGTCGATGATCGCCACGCGGTCGCAGACCGCCTCGACCTGCTCCATGACGTGACTCGAGAAGAAGACGGTCGTCCCGCGTTCGTTCTCCTCGCGGATGATCTCGCGCATCTCTCGAGCGCCGTTCGGGTCGAGGCCGGTCGACGGCTCGTCTAAGACGAGCAGATCGGGATCGCCGACCAGCGCCATCGCCAGCGCCAGCCGCTGGCGCATCCCCTTCGAGTAGCCGCCGGCCTTCCGATCGGCCGCGTCGGCGATTCGGACCCGCTCGAGAAGCGCCGCGGGGTCGTCGTCGACGCCTTTCATCTCGATGGCGAACTCGACGTGCTGGCGGCCGGTGAGCCGGTCGTAGACGTGGTAGGCGTCCGGTAGGACGCCGGTCCGACTTCGGACGGCCAGCCCCTCGGATTGGGCGTCGTAGCCCAGCACGGTCGCGGTCCCGCCGGTCGGGCGAATGAAGTCCAATAGGATGTCTATCGTCGTCGACTTCCCCGCGCCGTTTGGCCCCAGAAAGCCGAAGATTTCGCCCTCCTCGACGGTGAGATCGAGCCCGTCGACCGCGACGACGTCGCCGAAGCGCTTCGTCAGCCCCTCGAGTTCAATTGCTGCCATACTCGAGCCCCCGGTACGCCGTCGTACCCCGCAGTGTCGGTGAGCCGTGCTGCATACGCGCTCATACGCATCGACTACGATAAGTATTGTCGTTATGCCAACATAACGACAGCGATACTACTCAAATATGTTTGAGCCGACCGGACGAACGTGGCGAGGAGGTGGGGCCGACTCGTCAGTCGTCGCCGATCGCTTCGGTGGCGGCCGCCACCGGGACGACCGCGAGCGAGTCGTCCATCTCGAGGCGAAGCGTCTCGCTGCCGAACGTGATCTCGAACGTCGCCTCGAGCGGGTCGAGAGCGGCGATGTCGGTCGTTATCGCGTCCGTGACGACGTACTCGAAGAACTCCCAGATCGGGGTATCCGGCAGGGAGATGCCGTGGTTCCAGAAGAACTCGAGCGCGACGGGATGGAACGCCGCCGAGACCTCGATCGGCATGTGTACCGTGAACCGACACTCGCGGCACGTGCTCTCGAGCGTGTGTAGCGTCCGGCCGTCGTGGTCGTGTTCGACGGCGGTGGTGTCGACCGGACCGTAACACTCCGGACAGACCGAGCCCCGAACCAGCGCGTACGTGCTCCAGATCCGATGACCGACGCTGTCGACGATCTCCTCGGCCGACCGGTTTCGCGTCTGACTTCTGGGCAGGAGGTCGGTCACTAGGGCCGCCTCGCACGGCTCACAGCGGACCACGAAGCGCTCGTCGTCGACCGTCGCGACGAGCGAGTTCCCACCGCAGAACACGCAGGCACCGCCGACCGCCACGTCGTCGAAGCTGTGCGTGCTCTCGTACAGTCCGGAACGGATCGTCCGGACGATCTTGGTGCCGCCGTACGTCAGCCGGTAGCCGTCGGGCGTCTCGGCGACGAACCGGCCGACGAGGCGGTCGAGGTGATACGAGAACTGGGACGTGCTGTCGACGTCGACAGCGTCGTACAGCGCCGTAAACGGCATCGGAAGGGGCTGCTCTCGCTGCTCCCGCTCGGCCTCGACGAGCGCGAGCAGGATCTCGAGGCGGGTCCGGTTGCCGAGCGCGCCGAGTGCGTCGACGGTTTCCTGATCGATCCGAACGTCGTCCGGCGGGTTCATCGGTCGTGCCTCCACTCGTCGGTCGTCCACATAATCGTGTATTCACACCCCAGAGAGGATAGAAAGAGCGATCGTCGCTGGCGGGTAGGACGGCCGGTCAGGGCCAGTCGTCCCGGACCGGCTCCGCGTCCTCTTCGTCGTCGTCGGCGTGGGTCGCCAGAATCCAGTCGGCCGCCTCGGCGGCGTCCTCGACGGCGAGGTACTCCCAGTCGACCTCGTCGGCCAACTGCTCGTCCTCGTCGCTGGCACCGATGTAGACGTAGCGATCGGTGTCGAACTGATCTTTGACGCCCTCGAGGCTCTCCGCTTTCCCGCGGGGGCCGGAGAAGAAGTCCTGTCGGATGCGGTTCTTCCGCGTGAAGTTCGTTACGACGTAGGTCGGCTTCTCGGAGACGACCCCGATGTACTCGGTCCAGCCTCTGGCGTCTTCGAACACGCGCTCGGGCGAGGCGAGCTCTTTGAGCGCCTCGAGTTCGAACGCCAGGGTCATGTCGCTGTCGCCGTTCATGCGTCATCGAACGCGTGCGGCCGGGAAAACGACTTCGATACGGGCACAGCCGAGACCGCGGCGAACAACTCAGGCGCGTTCGACGCGGTAGTACTCCGTGAAGACGATCACCTCACCCGGCTCGAGCGAGGCGTCCTCCAGACCCGTCACCGGTCCCGACTCGACGACCTCGTAGAAGCGCTGCAACGTCTCCTCGCTCAGTTCGTCGACGTGGGTGACCGCGTCGGCGGCGCCGACCGTCTCGACCTCGCGTACTCGTAGCCGCGGCATGGCCGTGTTACTTGTAGACATGGTATATCGAGGCACACGTGCCGCACGGACTTAATATTCGTGCACCGAGCGCCGGTTGCCGCCCCCCTGTACGCCACGGTCGTCCACTCCATCGGCTATAAATCCGATATCTTCCACAGCAACGTCCGAACCGTCGCGATCGGCGGCCGGAGCCGCCGTTCCGGACACCAGCAATATCGTCCGACTGTCGCGCTCGCTCGAGATCGGATCGAGAAAAACGAGCGCGCGACCGGTCTCGTTACCGGCCGAAGTACCGGTCGTAGACCGCCTCGGCAGTGCGAAGCGCCAGCGCCTGCCCGGTGTGGGTCGGGTTCTGCCCGCCCAAAGCGTTGGGGATCGCGCTGTGGTCGCCGACGAACAGCCGGTCGACGTCGTAGGCCTCGCCGCCCTCGTCGACGACTCGCCCCATAGCCATCGTGCTGTGGATGAGATACGGCGGCATGTTCGTCCGGTGGACGTGCTCGGCCCCGGCGGCCCGCGGGAGTTGAGCCTATCGTCTCTCGTTCGTTATCCGTCTCTCGTCACGTTCGGTGCGAGCCCCGCCGCTCTCGGCCGAGACGGGTCGGAGATTGGAGACTGCGGCGAGCGAAATCCGGACCGAACCACCGCGAAAACGGAGCGCCGTCCGACCGGCGACACCGACTTACTGTTCCTGGGCCGGGGCGAGTTCGTCGAGGTCGACCTGCTTCTCGAGGAGGACCTCGGCCTGATCGGCGACCGGGCGCTGTTCGCGCATCAACTGCTTGTACTTGCTCTGCGGGGAGAGGTCGCCGATGAGCACCCCGCCGACGATCTTGCCGTCCTTGAACGCGATCCGTCGCCACTCGGTGTCGCTGTACTTCCGTTCGGCGTGCTCGTCGCCCAGCGTCGGGTGGCCAAAGGAGAGGAACGGGAAGTCGAAGTGTGTGATGGAGTACGAGGAGACCCACTGGAACTCCTCGGCCTCGTCGTCGGCGGCCATGTTGATCGCGGCGACCCGACCCTGTTCCTTGGCCGAGCCCCACGAACCGTTCTGGGCCTGCTCGCCGAGGAGCACGTCGTAGAACCGAGTGATGTCGCCCGCGGCGTAGACGTCGTCGACGTTCGTCTGCATGTACTCGTCGACGACGATGCCGTTGTCCTCCTCGAGGCCGGCCCCGCGGAGGTACTCGGTGTTGAACGTCAGGCCGATGGCGACGCCGGCGAAGTCGCAGTCGTAACGGTCGCCGTTGGGGTCGACGGCGGCGGTAACGTGGCCCTCGTCGTCGGTCTCGAAGTGATCGACGCCGCTGTCGAAGACGGGTTCGACGCCAACCTCGCGCATGCCTTCGTGCATGATCTCCGCGCCGTCGCCGGAGAGTGCGTATCGCCACCAGCGGTCGCCGCGCATCAGGTAGTCGGCCTCGATGCCCTGCGCGCCGCAGACGGCCGCGAAGTCGATGCCGAGCAGGCCGGCACCGACGATGACGCCGCGGTCGGCGCGCTCGGCGTGCTCGCGGATACCGCGGGCGTCCTGGAACGTCCAGAAGTGGTGGATGCCGTCGGCGTCGCTGTTGTCGACCGGCAACTGCGTCGGCGTTCCGCCGGTGGCGACCAGCAGTTTGTCGTACGAGATGTCGCCGCTCGAATGCGTGTAGACGACCTTCTCGTCCGTATCGACGCTCGTCACGTGGGTGTTCAACGAGAGGTCGATATCGCGGTCCTCGTACCACTCTTCGTCGTGAATCGAGATGGGGGCTTCGGGGAGTTTTCCTTTCGCGTGTTCCTTGATCAGAATCCGGTTATACAGTGGCTCCCCCTCATCGGTGATGACGGTAATCTTCGCGTCCGGGTCTTCCTCCCGGAGGGTCTCGGCGGCCGAACTGCCCGAGATCCCGTCACCGATGATGACGTACTGAGTCATATCCCGAACGTTCGTAATGCGGGTTAAAGTGGGTTGCTATCTCGTCCATTTTGCCGGACGTGGTGTCACGACACAACGATCGTAAACTGTGAGGCGAATACGTTTACTGAACTGTATTCGGAGACGAACGTTTCGACGGCAGCCTCGAGAGAGCAAGGCTTGCTGCCATCTCGGACGCGATTCGCCATATTGTGGCCGATCGGCCGCCACGAACGAGTGAGGGATTCGGCCGATGGGTGATTTAACATTGTTGTCCGAACCGTTCTTTAGTGGCTGCTTCTAACACGGTAGCATGAAACTCCGCCAGAACGCGAAACACTTCGCCTATCGAAAGGCCCTCGAGACGCCGGGTATCCGCTCGGTCGCCAACTCGGGGCTGGTTAAACTCCACACCAAAATCTTCGCCGGCAAGGCCGATCCCGCCCACGCAGCGGAGCGAAAACCCCACCTCGACGGCCTCTTCGACGCGACGATGGACAGCTACCTGCGGGCGCTCCAGGAGGGCTACTCCGAAGCCGAGGCCCGCGAGATCACCCACATTCAGGCCAACTTCGACTTCTACAACCACGGCTGGACCGAGATGATGGAGTTCCCCGCCGACGAACTCGAGACCCACTACGATCGCTACCGCGAGTTCTTCGAGCGCTGGGACGTGACGATCGACGAGCCACTGGGCCAGTTCGCGCCGCCGGACGGACTCCCCGAGGCCCCCTCGACGCCCGAGAAGCTCGCGGAACCCGAGCATCCCCACGCGGAGGGTGGCTTCGCCGACGACGTCTACGTCGAGACCGACGACGGGGAGCTGATCGTCGGTGGTCAGGAGGAGCCCGAAGACGTAGACGTTTCGCAGGTCGTCGAGAACGAAGACGACTGACTCGAGGGAGGCCGCGCATGCGGACCCGTCACTGGCCCACCTCGATTCGAACGATACGAACCGGTTACCGCCGCGAACGGTCGACATTCTTCATGGCGTGGATACAGTAACTCGCTCGTACCGATAATACGATCAGATGGTTTCCGTCGGTAATGCGTCGACGAACGTCTCTCGCAGCGGCCGCGACGCTGCCGCGCGATCGTCACACTCTGTGCGCTCCTCGGCTTCTTCCTCTTTGCCATCCAGCCGTTCTACCAGAACGCCGTCGCGGTCTACACGCCGCCGGACGCCCGCAGCCTCTCCTACGGCTACACCTATCTCGCCGAGTTCGGATTCGGCTCGGCGAGCATCGCCGTCGGCGGGTTCGTCCTGGGCGAACTCTCGCAAACGCTGTTCTTCGCGGTGATCGGTAGCTTCGCGGTTGTAGGCGGGCTCCTCGCGAGCGCGTTGGTAGTCGGCGGTGGTCGGTTCACGACAGTCGGAGACACGCTCGAGGCGAACGCGGACGACTGACGGCGTCGAAGGACGGCTGAAAAAAGGCGCTCTGCTGCGGGAGTCAGAGCCAGGGCGGCGCGATGTACTCCGAGGTCGCGTGTTTCTCGGGATAGATGATCTCCTGTACACCCTCGCCCTCGTCGTTCTCCTGCCACTGGAAGTAGACGGTCTCGTCTTCTATGTACTTGAGGTCGTGGGCGAACTCGTGATCCTTGTCGTAGAACTCGATCGTGCCGGTGGTCCCGGTAAACGACGCGGCCTCCAGCTCCGGAATCAGGGCGTCCGAGTCGAGCGAGCCGGTCTTCTCGACTTTGTTCGCGAACAGATCGATCGCGTCGTACGCGTGATAGCCCGTGTAGACGGGATTGTTTCCGCTGAACTGGTTCCGATACGCTTGCACGAACGGCTGTGTCTTCTCGGTGATCGTGCTCTCCGCCGTCGCGCTGGACTGCCCGACGCCGAAGCGGCAGGCACCGCGGACCATGTCGTAGTAGCCCGGCAACTGCATCGGGACGTGGATCCCGCCGAACGCGAACGGACGCGGCCTGGGCGTCACCCAGTCGAGCAGCGCGGCGGTCCCGGTGTGGGCCATCGTGGTGAATGCCACGTCTGCCCCTGCCGCCTGAACCTCGTCGTATATTCCCGAAAAGTCGTCGGTCGCCGGCGGATACCGTTCTTCCATCACGACGTCGACGCCCGTGTCCGCGAGTCGGTCCTGGTAGACCGTCCACGGCTCGGAGGTCCACTGGTAATCCTCGACCAGCACGGCGACGGAGTTCCAGCCGATTTCGGGACCCATCGCGTCCACGAAGTCGACCTGCGTCCTGCCGAGGTCGTAGTTGTTCGTCGGCCCCGCACGGAAGTGATACTTGTACTTGTCGTACTGCTCGCTGACCAGTCGACTCGCCTCCGCCGTCGCCGCACCGGACGTGAGATGAATCGTCTCCTGCTCTGCGATGTCGTCCATGAGAGCCATCAGCGATTCACTGGCGAAGACACCGACCGTAACGTCCGCATCTTCTTCGAGGATGAGCCGCTGATACTGGCGACGCGCCTCGAGCGGACTCGAGTTCGTGTCGCCGACGACCATCTCGACATCTCGACCGTTGATTCCTCCCGAATTCTGCAGTTCGTTGACGGCGACCTGTGCACCGCGTACCATCGATCGACCGATGAAGTCGCTGTCCGGGTTCGGCGCGAGAACCCCGATCGTGATCGGGTCCTCGCTCCCGGATCCCCCGGCGATCGAGCCGAGCGTCCCTAAACACCCGGCGGTCGAGAGGCTGGCCGCGCTGCCGGCCGTCGCGAGGACGTGTCGTCGCTGGAGACCGCTTCGTCGAGTCCGTTGGTCGGTCGCGAGGCTTGGTTCGTCATCAGCCCCACCACATTCATGCATCTCGACCAGTCATTTTGCCTTCGATATCTTAACATTTGTGGCAACTTACCAAAGAGTGGGTGGTAGCAATCAACATGCTAGAAATGGCTGCAGACCAGTTGGAAAGCCGATCAGAACCGGACACATCGCTACTGGAGTGACCACGCCTAACGAAATCAACGCAGTTCTCGGCGAGAGCCGTCGCGGAACCGTCGCTCCCCCACGAGTGCCCCTGGAACAGCCCCTAGAACCAGTTCGGATCGACGTACTCGGCGGACGAATGCTGATCGGGCCAGATGACCTCCTGGACCCCCTCGCCCTCGTCGGTCTCCTGCCACTGGAAGTAGATGGGGTGGACGTTCTCCTCCCCGTAGATGACGTCGTGAGCGAATTGGTGGTCCGGCTCGTGGAACGCGATCGTACCAGTCGTTCCGGTGAAGCTGGTATCCTCGAGCGTGCCGACCAGCGTCTCGGAGTCGACCGTCCCGGCCCGCCCGGCGGCGTCTGCAAACAGTTTGATCGCGTCGTACGCGATGAAGCCGGTGTAGACGGGGCTCTGCCCACCGTACCTGTTCTGGTACGACTCGACGAACGGCTGCGTCTTGTCGGTGAGTTCGCTCGTCGCCGTGGCGCTGGCGTAGCCGACGGCGAACCGGCACGCGCCGTCAGTCATCCGGTAGTACGATGGGAGCTGCATCGGAACGTGAATGCCGCCGAAGGCGAACTCCCGCTCCGCCGGTCCCCAGTCGAGTATGGCGTTGGTACCGGTGTGAGCCGTCGAGATGAACGCCGCATCAGCACCTGACGCCTCGACATCGTCGTAGATCGAGGAGAAATCGTCGGTCGCCGGCGGATACCGGTCCCACATCGTCACGTCGATGTCGAGGTCACTGAAGCGGCTCTGATAGAACGCCCACAGCCCCTCGGTCCAGTCGTAGTCTTCGGCGAGCACGGCGATGGAGTCCCAGCCGATATCGTCCCCCTTCTCGGTCAGAAACTCGATCTGGGCCTGCGCGAGGTTCGAACCGTTGACCGGGCCGACGCGGAAGTGGTACTTGTACTTCTCGTACTCCTCGTTTACCTTTTGACTGGCCGTCGTCGTCGCCGACCCGGCCGTGAGGTGGAGCGTCCCCTGCTCGGCGATGTCTTCCATCAGCGGGACGAGCGCCTCGCTCGTGGAGATGCCGACCGTGACGTCGGCACCCTCCTCGAGGACGAGCCGCTGATACTGACGGCGAGCCTCCTGTGGACTCGAATTGGTGTCGCCGACCACCATCTCCACGTCGCGGCCGTTAATCTTCCCCAGTTCGTCGACGGCGATCCGTGCACCCTGAACGATCGACCGGCCGATGGAGTCGCTGTCCGGATTCGGTGCGAGAACCCCGACCGTCACCGGTTCAACGTCGTCGCTTCCGACGATCGACCCAGCCGTCTCGAGACAGCCCGCAGCTGAGACCGCCGCAGCGCCGGCTGCCGTCGTTTTGAGGAGCGTTCGCCGATCCGGAGCACCCAGTCGTGCATCGGAAACGGAGCCGGTATCCGCGTTCCCGCTGCGACGCGCGCGTTCAGGCATACTGCACTGTCGTCTCTCCCTACATATCTTAATGGTTGTGGAAGAGCACCATACATTATATCTCAACAACCATTGCTCGAAATGACACACTGAATATATTTCCTCGAGAACGGGTATACAGACCTCTAAACGGAGCAGTGCGAAGAGGAACGAAATAGGGCATTTCGACTTGGATTGAACCGTTCGGTCCGACGGATTCGAGCGCCGACCGACAGAGTCGGCGAACCCTATCGTTCCGTCAGAGCCAGACCGGAGGGATGTACTCGCTGGTCGCCTCTTTCTCGGGCCAGATGATCTCCTGTACGCCCCCGCCCTCGTCGTTCTCCTGCCACTGGAAGTAGAGCCACTCGTCGTCGACGTACCGAAGGTCGTGCGGGTACTCGTGGTCGCGACCGTAGAACTCGACCGTCCCGGCCACGCCGTCGTACGAAACGTTCTCGAGCGCGGGGATTAGTTTCTCGGAATCGAGCGTTCCTTCTCGTTCGGCTATCTGGGCGAACAGCGAGACCGCATCGTAGGTGTGGTATCCCGTATAGACGGGCTTGTCACCGTCGTATGCGTTCTGGTAGGCCGAGACGAATTCTTGTGTACCCGAGAATTCGCTCTGTGCTGTCGCACTGGTCGAGGCGACTCCGAAACGACATGCTCCACCCGTTTGCCGGTAGTAATTCGGCAACTGCATCGGGACGTGGATGCCCCCGAACGCGAACCCTCGGGGTCGAGGCGGGCGTTCGGGACGGTTCGGGTACGACCAGTCGAGCAACGCGGCGTTCCCGGTATGTGCTGTCGAAATAAACACCGCATCCGCACCCGCTGCTTCGGCCTCGTTGTAGAGACTCGAGAAGTCGTCGATCGCCGCCGGATACCGCTCTTGCATCACGGCGTCGACGCCGGTACTCGAGAGCCGGTTCTGGTACACCTCCCACGGCCCCTCGGTCCACTCGTAGTCCTCCGCGAGGAGCGCGATCGAGTTCCAGCCGATCTCGGTCCCCATATCGTCCAAGAAGTTAATCTGTGTCCGAGCGAGATCGCGGTTGTTTCCCGGACCCACGCGGAAGTGATATTTGTATCGGTCGTAGTCCTCGGCGATCAGCCGACTCGGCGTCGTCGTCGCCGAGCCAGAGGTGAGGTGGAGCGTCTGCTGTTCGGCGATGTCGCCCATGATGTTCTCGAGTGCCGCGCTGGCGAAGACGCCAACCGTGACGTCAGCGTTCTCTTCGAGAATGAGCCGCTGATACTGGCGACGCGCCTCGAGCGGACTCGAGTTCGTGTCGCCGACGACGAGTTCGACGTCTCTACCGAGAACCCCGCCGTTTTCGTTGAGGGTGTCGACGGCGACCTGTGCTGCGCGCGCCATCGACTGGCCGATAAAGTCGCTGTCCGGATTCGGCGCGAGAACGCCGATCGTGACCGGGTCGACGTCGCCGCTACCGCCGGCGAGACTAGTGGCCGTATCTAGGCAGCCGGCGAGCGTGAGACTCGCCGCACCGCCGGCCGTAGATTTGAGGAAACGACGCCGATTCGGGTCCTGCGAGAGGGTACTTAGCGGAGAGAGACGTTCGTTTACTGTCGAAGATGTAGGTTTCCCCATACTATCAGACGTAAACTCACCACTGTTTAAGAGTTTTGGATAGTTTACAATTCGTGGATAGAATGAATTGAAGTTAGGCACGTATATCGAACATATGGTGCTGTATTCTGGTATATATTGGACGAATAGACGATAATAGTATTAACATATAAGTGAGAATGAACGCGTACTGGCGCGACGATGAGCGGAAGCGAGGAAAGAGCAGCACTCGGGAAGGACATCCGGGCCGAAGGCTCACCGTCACGAATCGCGAAAACGGGTGAGATTCGTCGAGAATGCAGACCCAAGCGAAGAGCAGCGACAAATACCCAAATTACCTTCATTAATCTCTTAATACATGTCGGTGGCTCGTAGTACCTCCCGTCTCTCGATTATCAACTCCGATAACCGCGGAACATCATTTATGTAGTGACAACATCACGCGTGTTCTATCGATGGATATCGCTAGACGATTGGTACCGACAGCTATCCGACGCAGGTACGCGGTCAAGTTCGGGATCGCGCTGCTTATTCTCGGGCTGTCGGTCGGCCTGATCGGATACGGGGCAACTGCAGGAATCACTAACCAAGTCGAGGATCGCGTCCAGACCGATCACGCGTCTTCGGCCAGTCAGGAAGCACAGAGTCTGCAGATGTGGAACGAGCAGAACGAACATACGGTCGGGTCGATCGTCAGATCGGACGTCGTCGCCAGTGACGATCCGCAAGCGATCCAACACCGGTTCCTCGACTGGCAGGAACACCTCGATACGGACACGTTCGATATCTCCTACGTCGACCTCACCAACGAGACGGTGACCGCCAGCACCAACGGAGCCTACCGCGGCGTGCCGACCAGCGAACTGAACAACGTCCCGAGCGAGGCCTACTCGCAGGCGACGGCGAACGTCCCCTGGGTTTCGGACGCCTACGTCGCGCAGGGCGAGTTCGGACAGAACACTACCGTCATCACCTACGTCCAGATTTCCGCCGCGAACGAGAACCGTGCGATCGTCTACACGGCCGACCTCGAGGCGTACGCGAACCAGCTACAGGACAAAGAGGGCGTCACGACGATGGTCGTCGACGGTGACAACGAGATCATGCTCGACAACGCCGGATACGGGGCCGAAAGCCACCACGGTGAAGGGGACTCTCACGGCGACGGCGGCGACCACAGCCACGCGACGCTCGGCACCACGTACGGCGGCAATACGAGCTTCCTCGAGGCGGCCCGAACCGAGGGGGCGACCACGTCGCGAATCTCCGGCTCGTCGCTGAGCTTCGGCGGCGCATACGAGTTCGATAGTGACGAATACGTCACGAGTTCCGCGCGCGTGTTCGGGACCGACTGGGTCGTCGTGACCCACGAGCCCGCCGGCCAGGCGCTCGGGTTCGTCAACACGATTAACCAATACGGTATCTACGCGACGATCCTCGGCGTCCTCATGATCGGTGCGGTCGGTGCCGTTCTCGGACGCAACACGGCCGTCTCGATCGACCGCCTCACCGGCAAAGCCGCCGAGATGGAGAAGGGGAACCTCGACGTCGACCTCGAGACCAAACGGATCGACAACATCGGCCGGCTCTACAACGGCTTCGACTCGATGCGTGACGCGTTGCGCGAACAGATTCGGGAAGCCGAGGCCGCCCGCGAGGAGGCCGAACGCGAACGCGAACGCGTTCAGGAGATCAACGACCACCTCGAGGAGAAAGCCGCCGAGTACTGTGCAGTCATGGGGGCTGCCGCGGACGGCGATCTCACTGCTCGCGCAAACGTCGAGAGCGACAACGAGCAGATGGAACAGATCGGGGAGGACTTCAACGACATGCTCGACGAGATCGAGCGAACCATCGCCGAGCTCAACCGGTTCGCGACCGACGTCGCGACCGCCTCCGAGCAGGTGACCGCCTCGAGCGAGGAGGTCCGTTCGGCCTCCCAGCAGGTCACCGGCTCCATCCAGGAGATTTCCGACGGTGCCGACCGACAGAACGAGTCGCTACAGTTGGTCAACCAGGAGATGAGCGCCCTCTCGACGACGACCGAAGAGATCGCCGCCTCCTCGAACGAGGTGGCCGACATCGCCGAGCAAACCGTCAACACCGGCCAAGACGGGCAGGAAGCCGCCCAGGAAGCGATCACCGCGATGGAGGAGATCGAGACCGAAGCGGGCAGCGCCGTCGCCGAGATCCGTCGGCTCGAAGAGGAGGTCCAGCAGATCGACGAACTGATCAACACGATTTCCGAGATCGCCCGTCAGACCAACATGCTGGCGCTGAACGCCAACATCGAGGCCTCCCGTTCCGCGGGCGGCAGCAGCGACGACGAAGGGTTCTCCGTCGTCGCGAAGGAAGTCAAAGCCCTCTCCGAGGACGTCGCGCAGGCGGCCGACGAGGCAGAAGACCGGCTCGAGGCGATCCGCGATCGGACCGAAGAGTCCGCTGCCGAGGTCGAAGGCACGAGTGACGACATCGAAAACGCCAGCGAGCAGGTCGAGGAAGCGGTCAAGGCGCTCGAAGAGATCGCCGAACTCGCCCAGGAAACCAACGTGGGCGTCCAGGAGATCTCCGCAGCGACCGAAGAGCAGGCGGCCTCCACCCAGGAAGTCGTCGCGATGGTCGACGACGCAGCGACGATCTCCGACGAGACGACCTCCGAGGCGGAGAACGTCGCCGCTGCAGCCGAAGAGCAGACCACCGCACTGACCGAAGTGACGAAGTCCGCCTCGAGCCTCTCCCAGCAGGCCGCACAGCTGTCCGAAGCGCTCGACCTGTTCGACACCGACGTCGACCGCGAGGATGTCGATCTCACGTCGTCGTTCGACGCCGACGAGGAGCTACCGACCGAGTCGCAGTTCCACGTCGACGCGGACGCTGGCGACGACGCGACCGATCAGGGCCGCGGGATTACGTTCGATGCCGACGCCGATACCGACGAAACCGGCGCGGATGCACCGGCCGCGTTCGACGATGGCACCGACGCCGGACTCGATATCGGGGAGACACCGGCCGGCGACGAACTCGACACCGATCAGCCGGCGACCGACGCAGTCGAGGCTGGCTCGAGCGACGAACCGCTCGAAGCCGGGCCGGCGACCGACGACGCGGCTCGCGAGGCGACGGACGCGTCCGCAACCGACAGCCAGAACGCCGAGCTCGGTGCGGACGAGATCCTCGGCCTCGAGGACGGCGATCAGGGTTCCGCCGCGCCGACCGAGTCGACTGATCCGATCGGCGAGGAGTCGGACGCGACGGCGTCCGCCGACGACACTGCGGTCGACTCGCTCGTGGACGACGCCGAAGCTGACGACGTGACGCACGACGAATCCACGGACGAACCGACGGCTGATGCCGACGACGCGGCCGCACAGCCGCTCGGGCCGGGCGACAGCGAACCGGGTGACGCCGACGCTGAACCTGACACACAAGCGGCGGCTGACGCGGCCGACCAGAGCAGCGACGGCGACGACGACTCGAGTGCGAACGCGGCCGCGACTGACGACTCCGAAAGCGACGACGATGGAGACGACACGGACGGCGCGGCCGAGAGCGAGGACGTGTTCACCTTCGGAACGACCACCGAAGACGAATAACGGCCGCCGTCTTCGTTCGCTACCTTTTTGCCTGCAGTCTCGGAAGGAATCGGCATGCTCACCGTGCGGGCACCCGCGACGAGTGCGAACCTCGGGAGTGGCTTCGACGTGTTCGGCGTCGCTCTCGGGACGCCCGCCGACGTGATTCGCGTCGAACGCGCCCCGGAGACGACGATTACGGTCACCGGTGCTGGTAGCGAGTACATTCCGGAAGACCCCGAGAAGAACACCGTCGGTGCGGTCGCCGAGGCCCTGGACGCCCCGGCCCGTATCCGAATCGACAAGGGCGTCCGGCCCTCCTCGGGGCTCGGCTCGTCGGCCGCCAGCGCGGCCGCAGCGGCCGTCGCCCTGAACGCCCTCTACGATCGCGGTCGTACTCGAAGGGAACTCGTCCCCGTCGCCGCCGAGGGCGAGGCGCTCGTCTCCGGCGAGGCCCACGCGGACAACGTCGCTCCATCGCTGCTCGGCGGCTTCACCATCGTCACCGACGACGGCGTCACGCAGGTCGACGCCTCGGTCCCCGTCGTCGCCTGTCTGCCCGAGACGTCCGTCTCTACGCGCGACGCGCGCGGCGTCGTCCCCAGATCGGCCGCGATGGACGAGGTCGTCGACACCGTCGGCAACGCCGCCACGCTGACCGTCGGTATGACCCGGAACGACCCCGATCTCGTCGGGAAGGGGATGAACGACGCCATCGTCACGCCCGAACGGACCAAGCTCATCGACGGCTACGACCGGGTTCGCGAGGCCGCACTCGAGGCGGGCGCGACCGGCGTCACCGTCAGCGGTGCCGGCCCCGGCGTGCTGGCGGTCTGTCACCGCCGCGACCGACGGGCGATCGCCTCGGCGATGGTCGACGCCTTCGACGCCGCCGGCATCGAGAGTCGAGCCTACCAGACCGCGGTCGGCGAAGGCGCGCGGCTCTATCGCTAGCAGATGAGCCGGACGACAGACGGCGTCCTCGCAGTCGTCACACTGGCGGCATTCGTCGGCGGTCTCGCCGTTGCGAACGCATCGCCGTCGAGCGTGTTCGTTGCAGTCGGCGGCCTCGGAACGCTCGTCTTCGAGGCCGTCGCGTTCAGCCACAGCGAGACCGTCCGATACTACTGGGAGCGACCGGCCGTCCAGGCGGGAACGCTCGTGGCTGCGTTCGGAATCGTCGGCGTCGGGATCGTCGTTGCACCCTCGAGTATCCTCTCGGCAGGGATCGGTGCGCTGGGTGCGTATCTCGTCGTCCTCGTAGTGGTCTCGGCTGTGAGGCCGGAGCTCGAAGGCAGACCGTGACGGAAGAAACAACGTATTACTCCCTCGATCGGAGCTTCTAGGAACGCCGTTACTACGTGTCGAAAGCAGTGAATTAGTCTCGGGATGTCAGTTACAGATCGGGAGATTCGAGCGCAATTGGAGGGGGACGACGGCGACGACCTCGTCGACCGTCTCGAAGATCGGGCTGGAGCCGACCTGCGATGCGTCGTCGAGTACGGCGAGTCCGGCTGGGACGTCCGCTACCACCGATCGGACGTGCGACGCGACGAGTTCGAGATCGTCCGCGAAGAGATGAAGCAGCGGGTTCGAGCGGCCGCTCGAGAGGAGGCGTCGTCGATCGATGCGACGCCGCGAACGGTCGTCAGCGCTTACGACGACGTCTCGGTCGTCCACCTTCTCTGCGCCGACCGACGGAGCATCGCCGTGCTACTGACCGCCGACGCGACGCCGCGAATTCGGTCGTTCGCGCGCGAGTGTCGGGAGCGGCTGTCCGAGTAACGGTCGCCGACCGATCCCTGATCGGCACGTCCGTTTTCCGACAGTCAGCCGCGTTACCATTTTCCTAGCCTATCGGTAGACGGCAGCTACCGTCCGTATCCGATTTATAACCATATATGAGTTTCAGGATTTAGTTCATGAATGGGGGAGACACGTCGACGCGGTCGAGGCGAGGAGAGGGGAACCGACGGTTCACAGGAGATCGATTCGGCGCTGCGGAAGGGGAGGTCCGGCATCCGAGGACAGGCTCACGTACTCGGATTCGTTCTGCTTATCGGTGCCGTTACCGTTGCGAGCGTCGGAATCGTCGTTTTCGGTACGGACAGTCTCGACGCTCAGCAGACGGCGATCGAGACCGAACACGCCGAGCAATCGATGCTCGAGTTCACGCACGCAACCCACACCGCGACCGTGGCCGGCGGCGATCGAGTCCCCGTCTCGATCGACGCGGTCGGTGACGGGACGATCGAGACGCGGGAGGACGCCGGCCGCGTGCGGATCGTCCGCGAAACCGCCTCGGGGTCAGAGGTCCTGTACGACGAATCGCTCGGTGCGCTCCGGTACACAAACGGGGACATCGAAATCGCGTCGCAGGGCGGCGGACTGTGGCGATCCGATGAAACCGGAACCGTTTCCGTCTCCTCGCCACCACTCGTGTATCGGGACGAGACGCTGACGTTTCCCATCGTTCGGTTGACCGACGCGCGAAGCGGAGGTGACGGCGTCGACGGCGTCGTTCGCCAGTCCGGGTCGCCGGCCCACGTCGATCTCCGCAGGCGCAATCGGTCCGTGGGGGGTGGTGCCGGCGTCGTTCGAATCGAAATCGAGAGCGCGTACTGCGACGGCTGGGAGCGAGAGATCGAAGCGACGGTCCCCGGACGCGTCACCGAACGATGTTCGGCGGGGCGAGCCGATCGCATGCGATTCGAGCTGCTCGTTCCACCCGCGATCGGCACCGTCGACAGCGCCATCGCCGCCCACGAGGTCGACATCCATCGGAACGCGCCGCGGATCGACGGGGACGTGAGAGCGGACTCCGTCGACGAGGAGCGGGTCGATGGAAGCGTATTCGAGACGGGCTACGACTATCCGTCGGCCGACGCGTACGTCGACGCGCTCGTCGAGGGATGCGAGGAGGTGGGATTCGACGATCTCGACCGCGAGATAACCGAGCCCGGTCGCTACTGCGTCGACACGATCGACGACGCACACACGTTCGACACGTCGGACGGAGACATCGAGGTCGTCGTCCGCAACTCCATCGGCGATCCGAACTACGAAGATGAACTCCGCGTCGAGGGCGAGAACGACCTGACGATCGCCGTCGACGGTCCCGTCTCGGCGCGCGGGGACGCCGTAATCGGGAACGTGTCGAACCCGGGGCAGACGCAGTTGCTCGTCTCGGCCACCGGAACAGTGACGACCGCGACCGGCGAACCGACGCTCGCCGCGCTGGTCTACGCGCCGGATTCGAACGCCTCCGTCCAGGGGACACCCACGATCGAGGGAAGCATCGTCGCCGATCACGTCGACGTCGGCAACATCAGGCCCGGCGTGATCGCGTACGACGATCGGATTGCCGCCGCCGACGTCGCTTCAGAGTCCGGGTTGCATCTCCGCTACTTCGACGTAACCGCATACGAACTGTCGATCGACGATTGAGCCTCGAGCCGAGTCTCGACTGACGGCCCAGTGTTACGGCCGGTCCGCGACGCTCCGCCAGCGCCGACCGTAGATCCGCGGGAGCGCATCGACCTTCGCGTGTCGAACGTTCGCCGGCACCGTCGAGACCCTCGTGGAGACGCCGGCCGGGAGCGGACCGTACGGCACCGACGAGACCGCAGTCGGGTTCTTCGAAACCGGCCGCCGACCGGCGTAGCCAGAGCCGCGCTGCGTCGACTCGTACAGCTCCTCGAATTTCGAATGACCGTCGATGACTCCTTTGCGGGCCGTTTTAGCGCCTTTTTTGGCCTCCTGCTGAAGCGCAGCGTTCGTCGCGTCCGGTTTCACTTCGGCGACGAAGTTCCTGATTTCGGCTGCCGCCTCGGAGTCACCGGACGATCCGAACGCGTCAGGGCCGACGACGTCCTCGAGTTCGCGCTTGAGGTGGCGCAGTTCCCGCTGGAAACCGACGAGATCGACGGCGTTCCAGAGCTCTCGGAGAACGATAACGCGTCGGATCGATCCGAAATCGAGGGCCAGGTCCGGATTCCGTTCGCGGATCGCGTCCGGAATTCGGTCCGATTCGATGAGATCCGGCAGGGCCGACGCGTCGATAGCGTCCGGCAGCCGCTCGAAATCGATCGTCTCGAGGAGGTCGTCGATCTCCCCGACGACATCTATGAGTTCCGCTGCCGCCTTCGATCCGTCGGCCGCGGGCTCTTCGAGCGAGCGCTCGATTCCCGCCGTGAGTCCATTGGCGAGCCGCTCGGAGCCGGTCTGAGACGTCGTCTGAGTCATGTGATCGGTACGCTGTAGCCGGAGATAACGAGCGTGCTTGCCGATCGGTCGTCCGTTAGAAATGCTAGTGTTCGGAAACGGGCCTCGACGTCAGTCAGACGCCCCGACCCTGCAGCTTCTCTTCTTCCGGCAGGTCGACGTTCGCGTCGCCTTTCATGCTCTTGCCGAGGTTCTTCGAGATCTCCGCCAGCGTCTCGGGGTCGTCCCAGTTGTTCGTCGCCTCGACGATCGCTTCGGCCATCTCGGGCGGGTTCTCCGCGCCGAAGATGCCGCTGCCGACGAAGATGCCGTCGCACTCGTGGTGCATCATGAGCGCGGCGTCTGCGGGGGTGGCGATCCCGCCCGCCGCGAAGTTGACGACCGGAAGACGGCCCATCTCGGCGGTCTCGTGGACGAGATCCGCGGGCGCTTCGATCTCGCGAGCGTAGGCCTCTCGTTCCTCGTGGCTCATGCCCTCGAGCTTGCGGATCGCGCCCTTGATGGTGCGCTGGTGGTGGACGGCCTGGTTGACGTCGCCGGTGCCGGCCTCGCCTTTGGTCCGGATCATCGCCGCGCCCTCGTCGATCCGGCGCAGGGCCTCGCCGAGGTCGCGCGCGCCGCAGACGAACGGCGCGGTGAAGTCGCGCTTGTCGATGTGGTAGGCGTCGTCGGCAGGCGTCAGCACTTCGGACTCGTCGATCATGTCGACGCCGACGGCCTCTAAGATCTGGGCCTCCTTCGTGTGGCCGATTCGGGATTTGCCCATCACGGGGATCGAAACCGACTCGACGATCTCCGCGACGTCGGCGGGGTCGGCCATCCGGGCGACGCCGCCGCGCTTGCGGATGTCCGCGGGGACGGCCTCGAGCGCCATCACCGCGACTGCGCCGGCTTCCTCGGCGATGCGGGCCTGTTCGGGGTCGACGACGTCCATGATGACGCCGCCTTTCTGCATCCGGGCGAACCCGCGCTTGACGAGATCGGTCCCGCGTCGCAGTTCCTCGAGATCGGTGTCTTCCGTCATACTCCGCGGTTAGGAGCGGCCGTACTTACGCGTGTTCTTTGGGGACGATTCAACCGCGGGAGCCGGAATCGTTCGGCAGCGCTCGTCGGCCGCTCCGGCAGCCGGACTGGACCGTCGATCACCCGCGTATCTGCTCGCCCTCGAACAGGCGCGCCCGGACGCGAGAACCGTACAGCCGGGTCAGCGGCCGCTGCCAGAGTCCGAGCTCCCGTCGCAGGGACGGCGCGATCTCGAGGCGCGTCCCGGCGACACCGAGCCCGAGCGCAATTTCGCCCTCGATCCGCACCGGCGTCCGCAGGAGGTCGCCGTCGACCGTCGTGTAGCTCGCCATCGTCCAGTCGCGCCGGCGAGGGTCGGAGCGGGGACGGGCGACCTCGAGCCGGGCCCCCTCGCGCTCGCCGTAGCGACCGCCGACGACGACGGCGCGGATCCCGTTCGGTCCGTCGGTCACCGTGATATCGGCCCGTTCCTTGGGATATCCCCAGAGCTCGCGGCCGAGGGCGACCGAGGGATCGGTCGTGACGGGCAGCCAGTGGACGTAGCCGCCGATATCGCCGTCCGAAAGCTGCGCGACGGGCAGATCGGTTCGGCCCCCGTGGACCGCTGGTACGATGACGGCGAACTCGTCGTAGGGCTCGAGCCCGGGTTCGCGCTCACGCTCCTCGTCGGCGGCCCCGGCCCGAGTCGACCCGCCGCCGACGCGGTGATACTGGATTCCGACGAGAGCGACGCAGCCGACGCCGGGTGCGATCGCGAGCGACGAGAGGCCGTCCGGCAGGATCGCTTCGAGGCGACCGCGACGGGCAGGGACGGTGACGCCGCCCATCGCGAAGGCGAGTTCGAGCGGCAGTTCGACCTCGTGGCCGGTCGAGAGCCGTCGGCGCGTCGGTTCGACGGTAGTCATAGCCGACGGTACGACGGGGATCGACGTAGTGATACGGGTTCGCGGCCCAGGTGTCGAGACCGCTACTGTTTTGCGGGTTCCGGCCGTCGCGCCGGACGATGACCGCGTCGACTCAGCTGGCGGACCGCGAACGCGGGGACGGCGAGTCGCTTCCGGCGTATCTCGCGCCCGTACCGCGCACGCTCGAGAACCTCGGATTACGCTTCGCGTGGCTCGTCGTGGCGATCAACCTCGCCGGGACGGCCTTCGGCTTCTGGTACTACTCGGGACAGTTCGCACTGACGCCCGCCGCGATGTGGCCCTGGGTGCCCGACAGCCCGCTCGCGACGCTGTTCGTCGCGCTGGCGATCGGCGCCTGGAAGCTGGGTCGCGAACAGCCGTGGCTGACCGCGCTGGCGTTTTTCGGCAACGTCGTGCTGGGGCTGTGGACGCCGTACACGCTGCTCGCCTTCGCCGACGCCTACGCGTACCTCCCCGTCTGGATGTACCACTTCCTCTTCTGGAGCCACCTCGCGATGGTCGTCCAGGCGTTCGTCCTCCATCGGATCTCCGACTTCCCGGTCTGGGCGGTGGCGGTCGCCGCCGTCTGGTACTGGAGCAACCTGATCGTCGACTACTTCGTTCCGATCGTCGGGGAACCACATCACACGATCATCCCCGTCGACCGAAGCACGGCGATGTTCCTCGAGGCCGACGCGCTGGGCGTAATCGCCGCGGGCGAAGTCACTTTCGTCCTCCTGGCACTGTTTCTCGCGCTAGCGATCCGCGTCAAAAAGTGCGAAGCGGCCGGGAGTCGAGCGTAGCAGCCGACTCGAGCGACCGGGTTCGCCTACAGGTCGGTGACGAACGCGAGCTCGAGGTAGGGATCGAGCGAGCGAGCCGCGGCCCGGCGCTCGACGGTTCCCGCGTCCGCGTCGTACCGCAGCACCTTCGAGTCGACGAGCTTTCGGAGGTGATTGTGGTGGAACTCGACGGTGAGCTGTTCGATGCGCTCGCGAGTTCGCTCTCCCTCGCGGTCGGCGATCCGATCGACGAGGTCCTCGACGCTCACTGCTCCCACTTTCCGTGACAGGTAATACAGCGCGTACCGACGCTGCTCCTCGAGCAAGAGCTCGAATACCGTGTTCGTCGGGAGCGTGGCATCGGTTTCGACGGTGTTGACGTCTGAGATGTCTGTCTTCATTGGTGCTCTGTACTCGGCTTACGCGACGGCCAGCGACGCATCGGCGCGGATCGACTTCAGCAGAGCACGATTACCAGTTGGCTGAAGCCGTCATAAATATTCTGTTACCTTCAAGATATCGGACGTAATACCGTACTTCCCCAAACGATCAGCCAGAAAACCAACGAAATACTTCGTCAGGTACTGTCTAGTTTAGAACCTCCGCTGGTGTCTGTCCGTTGAATGATTGGTGTGGTCGCTGCGTGTTATAGTAGTGTACGAATTGTTCAATCCATTCTCTGGCGCTCGCTCGACTGCCCACCCATG